>NZ_CP114035.2:3424622-4868183 GCF_026898135.2 Pseudomonas fortuita | reverse complement strand
GAACACGATCAGCAAGGTCAGCAGGCTGCGCACGGGGCCGCGCACGCTGGCCAGCTTGTGGTCGGTGATCCACAAGGCGCAGGCAAAGGCACAGGCGGCGCCAAAGGCCAGGCTGACCCCAGGCACCCAGTGCGGGTTGGCCACGCCGCTGTCGGCCAGGCGTGCCGGCACATCCAGCGCCAGCACCAGGCCGCACAGGATCAGGCCCATGAACAGCACGGTGCGGCCCGTGGGGCGAGCGCCGCCCAGCGCCCAGGTGAGCAGCGCCAGCAGCATCGGGAAGGTGTTGCCCACCAGCAGCGCCAGGGCTACCGGAATGCGCGCCACCGCCGAGTACAGGCACAGGCTTTGGGTGGCGATCAGCAGGCCGAGCAGCAGTTGCCAGTGCCGGGTGCCTGCGGGCAGGCCCAGCGCCTGGCGTTGCCACAACAGCAGGCAGGCCAGCACCAGCAAGGTGATGCCTGAGCGGCAGAGAATCGCCAGCAGCACGCCGGTGCCGTCATCGAAGGCAATGCGCGCGGCGATGTGGTTGCCGGCGAATGAACAGGCCAGCAGGGCGAGCAGGGCGATGGCCAGTTTGCGCGGGAATAGAGGTACAGCCGAGGAGGGAACAGCCATGTGCAGGATCCATTTGCAGAAAGAACCAGAGGGCTGCTTTGCAGCCCATCGCCGGCAAGCCAGCTCCCACAGGGGTTGCGCAGGGCTGGAAGGCTGCACAATCCTGTGGGAGCTGGCTTGCCGGCGATGGGGCGCAGAGCGGCCCCGATTGCAGTTACAGCACCACGCTAGGCAGCCACAGGGAGATGGCCGGTATGTAAGTCACCGCCATCAGCACCAGGAACAGCGCCAGGTAGAACGGCAGCAGCGCCTTCACCGTCGACTCGATGCTCACCTTGCCGATGGCCGAGCCCACGAACAGCACGGCGCCCACCGGTGGCGTTATCAGCCCGATCCCCAGGTTCACCAGCATGATCATGCCGAAGTGCACCGGGTCTACACCAATACCGGTAATCACCGGCAGCAGGATCGGCGTAAGGATCAGGATCAGCGGCGCCATGTCCATCACCGTGCCCAGCAGCAACAGCATGAAGTTGATGCACATCAGGATCACATAGCGGTTGTCCGACAGGGTCAGGAACGCCGTGGTGATCTTCGACGGGATCTGCATCAGGGTCATCACGTAGCCGAAGCTGGCGGCGAAGCCGATCAGGATCATCACGATGGAGATGGTCCGTACCGTGCGGTGCATCAGCTTGGGCAGGTCGCGCCACTTGTAGTCGCGGTAGATGAACATGGTCACGAAGAATGACCACACCACCGCCACGGCTGCCGATTCGGTCGCGGTGAACACGCCCGACAGGATGCCGCCGAGGATGATGACCATGGCCATCAGGCCCCACAGCGCCTCACCGGCAATCTTCAACGCCTGGCGCAGCGGGATCACTTCGCCCTTGGGGTAGTTGCGCTTCTTCGCGAAGATCAGGCACAGGCCCATCATCACCGCGCTCAGCAGCAAGCCGGGCATCACGCCCGCCATGAACAGCGAGGCAATGGATACCGTGCCGCCCGCCGCCAGCGAGTACAGCACTGAGTTGTGACTGGGCGGGGTCAGCAGCGCCTGCACCGAGCCACTGACGGTCACGGCGGTTGAGAATTCACGCGGGTAACCTTTGCGCTCCATCTCCGGGATAAGCACAGAGCCCACCGAGGCGGTGTCGGCCACCGACGAGCCGGAAATTGCGCCGAAGAAGGTCGAGGCCATGATGTTGACCAGCGACAGGCCGCCACGCACGAAGCCCACCAGCACCCCGGCAAAGGCCACCAGCCGTCGTGACATGCCGCCTTCGGCCATGATTGCGCCGGCCAGCACGAAGAACGGAATGGCCAGCAGCGAGAACTTGTTAACCCCACTGGCCACCTGGATCATCATCGCTTGCAGCGGGATGTCGATCCACCAGGCGCCGATCAGCGCCGACAGGCCCAGGGCGTAGGCCACCGGCATACCGATCAGAATCAGCACGATGAAACTGCCCAACAGAATGAACGCTTCCATTTATGCAGCTCCTTCGTTTTCTTCGACCAGGTCAAAGCGCACGACCTTGCGGTTGCTCTGATCGCCCAGCAGGAGTTTTTCCAGCACGAACACCAGCGTCAGCACGCCGCCGACCGGGATCGGCGCGTAGGTCATGCCCACCCGCACACCGGGCAGCGAGGCCAGCGACTGGTTCCAGGTGGTGATGCACAGCCGGGTGCCGTAATAGGTCATGAACACGCACACCACGATCATCAGCAGTTGTACCAGCAGGGCGACCAACTGGCGCTGCAGCGGCGGCAACCGGTCGGTGATCATCCCCACCGCCATGTGCGCCCCGGCGCGATAGCTGGCGGCGGCACCAACGAAGGTGAACACCACCATTAGCAGGATCGAGACTGGCTCTGGCCAGCTGGAGCCGGTGCCCAGCACGTAGCGGGCGAAGATGCCCCACGGGATGATCAGCGTCATGGCCAGGATCGACAGGCCCGCGATCCAGATGCAGCTGCGGTACAGCGTGTCGTTCACGCTCAGGAAAAGCGATTTCATAGGCATCACCAAAGCGGCAGGGCGGCGGGCGCCGCACTGCCGAGGTCGTCTTGGAAGGGGCTGGTATTACTGGACGGCGTCGATACGCTTCATCAGGTCGGCGTACGGCGCGCCGTACTTCTCGCGTACCGAAGCGGTGGCGTCATAGAACGGCTTTTTGTCCACGGTAATGAACTCGACACCTGCGGCCTTGAGCTTCTCTTCGCTGGCGGCGGACTTGGCATCCCACAGCGCGCGTTCTTCCATCTGCGCCTCACGTGCAACCTTTTTCACCAACGCCTGCTGCTCGGGGCTGAGCTTGTTCCAGGTGGTCTTGGACATCACCACCGGTTCCGGCAGGATCAGGTGGCCGGTCAGGGTGTAGTACTTGGCGCTCTGGAAGTGGTTGTGCTCAAGCAGGGTAGGCGGGTTGTTCTCGGCGCCATCGATCACGCCGGTTTGCAGGGCGCTGAAAATTTCCCCGGTGTCCATGGCGATGCCGTTGCCGCCCATGGCGTTCATCATGTCGATGAACAGCGGGTTGCCCTGTACGCGAATTTTCATGCCCTTGAGGTCTTCCAGGCTGCGTACCGGCTTCTTCGTATAGATGCTGCGCGAGCCGCCGTCCATCCAGGCCAGGGCTACCAGGTTGAAATCGGAGTTGGTGATCTTGTCGAGGATTTCCTGGCCGATCTCGCCGTCGATGATCTTGCGCATGTGATCATGGTCGCGGAACACGAACGGCATGTTGAACACGTTCACATCCGGCACCACCGGGCCGACGATCCCCAGGCTGACGCGGGTCATCTGCACGGCACCGATCTGCGCCTGTTCGATCACTTCCTTTTCCGAACCCAGCACACCGCCGGCAAACATCTTGAAGGTGATGTCGCCATTACTGGCCTGCTCGAGCTTTTTGCCCATGTTCTGTTCGGCGACCACGGTCGGGTAGCCGGCCGGGTGAATTTCGGCGAACTTGATGTCCAGTGCCGAAGCAGGCATGGCCACGCTAAAGGCAAACGGGAGTACGGCAAGGAGTAGCTTGCGTTTGAACGTCATGATGAAACTCCGTGGTTTTTATTATCCGGTTTCGTGTGTGCAAGTGTGGGTGCGGCAAGGGGCGTCAGCCCCGGTAGGCAGGTTCCTCCAGGCCCTTGGTGCCAGGGTTGAGGGCAAATACCCCGCCAGCGAGGGGCTGGTCGCTGAGGTCTGTGCCTGCTGGGCGGATGGAAGTGACGTACAGGGTGTCGAAGTTGGCGCCGCCAAAGGCGCACATTGCCGGCTTTTTCACCGGTACGCTCAGCGAGCGGTCGAGGCGCCCGTCTGGGGTGAAGCGGTGGATCTGCCCAGCATCGTTGCCGCAGATCCAGTAGCAGCCGTCCTGGTCGATGGCCGCGCCATCGGGGCGCCCTGGGTAGCCGCGCATGTCGACGAACAGCCGCTTGTTGTGCGGCGTGCCGCTGTCGATGTCGTAGTCGAAAGCCCAGACCTTCTGCACGTTTGGGTGCGAGTCGGACAGGTACATGCGCGTGCCGTCGGGGCTGAAAGCCAGGCCGTTGGGCACGATCATGCCGTCTTGCTGCAGGTGCAGCTGGCCTTCACCATCATGGCGGTACAGCGCACCCACATGGGCACCTTGCTGCATGTCCAGCAGCATGGTGCCGGCCCAGAAGCGGCCTTGGCGGTCGCAGCGGCCATCGTTGAAGCGCATGCCGGCCTGGGCGTGCGGCACGCTGCTGAGCAGGCGGCTATCAAGGCTGCCGTCGGGCTTGGCCTGGAGCTGGAAGATGCCGCTTTCCATGCCGGCGACCCAACCCTGGCCGCTGCGGGCGATGCAGGCCAGCATCTCGTCACCCTGCCAGACCTGGTGTCTGCCATCGGCCGCTTGCCAGCAGTGCAGCTGGCGGGCGGGAATGTCGACCCAGTACAGGGCCTGCTCGCCTGGGTGCCACACGGGGCTTTCGCCTGTGCTGTTACGGGCGTCAACGATCAATTCACAGTTCATGGCCGTGCCTCCTGGCGTGCGTGGGTCAGTCGAACGGGCCGGCGACGGCGAAAGCGCCGCCCTGGTAGACCATGCTCGGGTCATCTGCGGCGGGCGCCGGCTGGGCTTCTACTGCGGCGCGGAAGGGCTCGGAGCTGTCCTTGGGCACATAGCCAAGGTGCTCGGCATGGCGGTTGTCCCACCACACGGTGCGGTTGTCGGAAGCGCCGTAGACGATGGTGTGGCCAACGTTGGGGGTGAAAAGCCCGCGCTCGATCAGCTGCACCAGGTCGTCATAGCTCAGCCACGTGCAGAGCATGCGTGGGTTCTGGGGCTGCGGGAACGACGAGCCTATGCGAATGCTGACAGTCTCGATGCCGTAGCGGTCGAAGTAGAAACTGGCGACATCCTCGCCGTAGCACTTGGACAGCCCGTAGTAACTGTCGGGGCGACGCGGGGAGTGGGCGTCGATACGCTCATCCTGGCGGTAGAAGCCGATGGTGTGGTTGGAGCTGGCGAAGATGATGCGCTTTACCCCGTGCTTGCGCGCCGCCTCGTAGACGTGGAACACGCCGCAGATGTTGGGGCCGAGAATGTCTTCGAAGGAATGTTCGGTGGACACGCCGCCGAAGTGGATGATGGCATCCACGCCTTCGACCAAGGCATGTACCGCAGCCTTGTCGGCAAGGTCACAGGTGATGACTTCTTCATGCGGGCCCGCAGCGGGGGCCATGGCGCTGATGTCGGAAAGGCGCAGGACCTCGGCGTAGCCTTGCAGGCGTTCGCGAAGGACCTTGCCCAGGCCGCCTGCGGCTCCGGTGAGCAGCAGGCGATTGAGGGGGGTAGTGGTCATGGCCGGCTCTTGTTGTTAATTGTTGTAGGTTGTCGTATGACTTTGCTGATTATTGGCGGTGGGTTCGGGTGTTGTCAATGAGGCCTGCGTCTCTTTATGGCCTGTCAGGCCCCTATCGCCGGCAAGCCAGCTCCCACAGCTACTCCACTTGGCTGGAAATTACTGCGGCCTGGTGGGAGCTGGCTTGCCGGCGATGGGGCAAAGCGGCCCCAATTTCAATCAGTGCCGGTCTTCTCGGTTACAAGAGCGACAGCGGGTAGTTGAAGATCAGCCGGTTCTCATCGAACTCGTTATTGCTGTAATCCCGCCGAATCGACGAATTTCGCCATTTCACGCTCAAGTCCTTGAACGCTCCGCTCTGGATCACGTACGCCAGTTCGGTCTCACGCACCCACTCCTTGCCATCGGTCACGCCCCCGCTATGCACGTCGCGCCCGCTGATGTAGCGGTTCATCAGGGTCAACCCCGGTACTCCGACGGTCACAAAGTTGAAGTCATGACGCACCTGCCACGAGCGCTCGTTGGCATTGTCGAAGCTGGAGTTGTAACTGTCGTTGGCCAAGGTCCCACCGCTGGTGCCGTTTACCCGCATCCAGGTATCACCATCGACTTTCTGCAGCCCCACCCAGAACGTGCTGCCGCCGTACTTGGCCGAGAACATCCCCGAGTAGGTCTTGTTGTCCAGCTGCCCGGCGCGCTCGGAGCCGTCCTCGTCGCCATGGAAGTAACCCAGGTTCGCACCCAGGGTCCAGTCACCCACCGGCTGGCTGTGGCTCAGTTGCAGGTATTGCTGCTGGTACACGTCCTTGAGCACCGCATTCCACAGCCCCACCAGCGTGCGGTCCTGGTTGAACTTGTACTCGCCACCGACGAAGTTGAAACGGTCCGATACGCCGCCGCCGTAGCTCATGTCTTCCATGCTGGCGTCGTTGCGCGGGCTGTTGCCGCGGAACTGGCCGCCGTACAGGGTCAGCCCTGCGATTTCATTGGAGGTCACCTGCCCGCCACGGAAGGTCTGCGGCAACGAGCGACCGTCGTCCGAGCGTAGAATCGGCAGCACCGGCATCCACTCACCGATCTTCAGCTCGGTCTTGGAAATACGCGCCTTGCCCGCCACCGCCAGGCGCCCGTAGTCGTCTGCTGGCTTGCCATCGTCATGGCGCGGCAGCAACGCCGTGCCGTAGGTGCCGCCACCGCCATCGAGCTTGACCGACCACAGCCCCAGCACATCCACGCCAAACCCGATCGGGCCCTCGGTGAACCCCGAACGGGCATCGAGAATGAAGCTTTGCGTCCACTCCTCGGCCTTGCTCTGCGGGTTGCTGGGGTTGGTGAAGTTGCGGTTGATGTAGAAGTTGCGCAGCCCGAGGGTGGCCTTGCTGTCTTCGACAAAGCCCGCGGCCAGGCTGGTGCCCGGCAGGCCGGCGATGACCCCGGCGCCAAGCAGGGCGAAGGGCAGGGTGTGGCAGATTTTCATTATTGTTGTGCTCCCGAAGGGTGTGGCAGCCCGTCCACCGGGCACGCACAAGCGGCCTGCGGCAGGGGCGGGTAGTTAACGGGCCGGTCAGGGCCAGGGATGAATGCGCAGTAACCGGGCGCTACGTACCGGCAGGTGTACGCGAGCTGGCCGGGCGAAGAGGGGTATGCAACAGTTGTGGGTAGAGCGGGATGGGTGTCGACATGGGATCGTCCACTGATTGTTGTTTTTGTTATGTGTTGTCGTACAACTGTGGGCGATTATTAGCAAGTGAGAGGTGAGCTGTCAACGGCTGATAGCTGAGCAGGTAGGGTCCTGGTTGCTGCATTCCACGCGCCGTACGCGGGATATGGTTTACACATCAAATCCGATTGGCTGTGGACCCTGCCGTTAGCCCGCGCTATCTTCAGATCTGGCCTCGCCCTCGACCACGTAGACTGGCATGTCCAGTCCCGGCATCCTCGTTGGTGCCGAACCCCTCCTGTCGGCGTGGGCGGGGCCTCTTCCTTTTTCGCAATGCTCCCCGACTGATATCGAGCGCTCCCTGGCGCCATGGCCGCCAGCTACCTTGGCAAATCTCCCCTGCTACGCGATTCCCTGTAGGAGCGGCCTTGTGTCGCGAAAGGGCCGCACAGCGGCCCCGGCAAACAATCCACCATTGCAGAATCACCAAGATCAGTGCATTGTAATGACAATCGTCTTTACATGAGGGCCAAGTCATGGCTTCCATCAACATCCGCGTCGACGATGATCTCAAAGCCCGCGCCTACAAAGAGCTCGAGCGCCTCGGTGTAACCCCCTCCGAACTCATGCGACAGGCTCTGCAATATGTCGCTGAGCGGGGCAAGCTACCCTTCAGGCCAGTCCTGATGACCGAGGAAGATGAAGACCTCATTGCTACCGTACAAGAGCGACTTGCTTCTGCGCAGCGCGTGAGGGTCCAGCTGGATGACCTATAGCCTCGACTTCGATGCCCGCGCATTGAAAGAGTGGAAGAAGCTGGGCGATACCGTGCGTCAGCAGTTCAAGAAGAAACTGGCAGAGGTCCTGCTAAACCCTCGAATCGAGGCAAACCGCCTTCACTCGCTGCCGGATTGCTACAAGATAAAGCTTCGCAGCAGCGGGTTTAGGCTGGTCTATCAGGTCATTGACCAAGAGGTCGTGGTTTTTGTCGTCGCTGTCGATCGCCGTGAAAGAGACCAAGCTTACAAAAAGGCTGCTGAGCGACTTGAGTAGGCTTCAAGGATTTGGCGGTCCCAGGTCGCAATCTCAACGCAAATCACCGCCTCAAAGCTAGAGCTCTACTTCTGGGGGAGCGGGCATGCCCGCGAAGAATCCGACTCGGTGTATGGCACCGGCTTCGCCGGTGTTCGCGGCGGTTCCACGCCTCGATGAACCTGCTCCCACACGTCCCCCGTCAGCCCAGATTGCTCATGGCCAAGTCGGCTGGACCGGCTTGCCAAGTAACTTCAGCAAACCGCGGTCTCTGTGGGAGCGGGTTCACCCGCGAAGAGGCCTGCACAGGCAAAATTGCTCGCTAAACCCCATGCATCCGCAGCGCCCGCTGCGCACACTCCCGCCAACTCAATTTGCGCTTCTCCACCGGCCCCGGCAGCTCCACTTCCCCAGCCAGCACCACCGGCATATCCCGCATCCTCACCCAAGGCTCACTCTGCCAATACAATAAAGTCGCGCTTCGTCCACCAGGCCAGCACATATGCCCCAGCCGCGGCCCATCGTCCACCCCTTCAGCCTGAGCATCACGCAGCACCGCCACCACCTCATGTGTCAGCCACCGGCGCAAATGGCGGTTCTCCGGCACATGGTGATGCGCTAGCAAGGTATAGGCCCCGGACTCGCTGACCATGGTGGTCTCCTGGTACTTGCCATAGCGCAGCAGCTGCACACTGCGATACTGGTCCGGGTCGAGCTTACGCATGCAGTGTTCGTCGAAGAAGTGCCCGCTCAGCCGGCCGAGTTCGTGAGCGCAGAACCAGGCTTGGGATTCGAGCCAGAGGGTGTGGAGAGGGCGGTTGTGGCGGGTGAAGAGTGTAGGTGTCTTGAGACTGTCCATGTTTGGCCATCCTGAATTGGAGAGCCGTTGCTAACGGGAACGGAATTCCGCTGCGTGTGCGTTCTTAAGCGCGTGATTGGAAGCTAATGAAAAAAAGCCCAGCAGTCAATTGAGTGATGGATCTGGCGCCAATGATGGCTTTGTGATATTGCTTGGCTTCGCTGTTCGAGGTGAATTTTCTATCAGCAATGGAATTGACGAAGTTACAACGATTTCTATAGGTTAGTTAAGGACGGTTGGATGGTGATGATATCTGGGTCAATGATGTAAGCTCCTATTTGAATGAGGTCTTTGGGCTCGGTTCTAAGCATCGGAACTCGGTTCGTTGTTATCGGGGTCAGGCTGATCTTAGTTGGGATCTGAAACCATCAGTCATGCGTGGGCTTCAGGGCGACGCAGAATATGCGATTTTCGAAATGTTCGCGTGAACTTTTCAGATAGTGATTCCATCAGTTTGGTTTGTAATTTAGCTAGGCTCTCTGAGGTTGAGAAAAATTCTATTATCGATTTTGATGAGCGCTCAGATGATGTAGAGGGTTTTAGAGCGCTTGCTGCCATGAAGCGCCTCACCCAGTTTGTTAGAATCGAAAAGCCGTACTTTCTAGACTCGGCTAAGCCTGAGGATTTGTTCAAGTATTTTTTTGTATACCCTGCTAAAAATAATAGACGAGTAATAGCCCAGTCAGGCGCTTTTATAGCTGCTGGCTTATTGAAGTACAAGGGTCTGGAAAAGTCAGTTGGGTTTAATATTAGGAAAATAATTGTGCCGGCTGACAAGAAGTGGTCGATTGTTAAGCAGTTGGATGCGTTAAATATAAACTCTCGCACCATGTTTCCTGAGGTTGAGTTTGCGTCAAAGTATATCAAGGATAAATGGATTAAGCGGCGTGCCTGGTGAAGTGAGTTCTGGTGTTTTTCGAGTTTTCGGAAGTGCCAATAAAAAGGCTGCCAATTGGCAGCCTCCTTGATGCTCAGCCCGGACGATCAGTCCCAGCTCAACGCCCCACCAGTCTGATACTCAATCACACGCGTCTCAAAGAAGTTCTTCTCTTTCTTCAAGTCCATGATCTCGCTCATCCACGGGAACGGGTTGGTAGTCCCTGGATACTCTTCCTTCAGGCCAATCTGGGTCAAACGACGGTTGGCGATGAACTTGAGGTAGTCCTCCATCATCGCCGCGTTCATGCCCAGTACGCCGCGTGGCATGGTGTCACGGGCGTATTCGATCTCCAGCTGGGTCCCTTGCAGGATCATCTGGGTCGCTTCTTCCTTCATCGCCGCGTCCCACAGGTGCGGGTTTTCGATCTTGATCTGGTTGATCACGTCGATACCGAAGTTCAGGTGCATCGACTCGTCACGCAGGATGTACTGGAACTGCTCGGCAACGCCGGTCATCTTGTTGCGGCGGCCCATGGACAGGATCTGGGTGAAGCCGCAGTAGAAGAAGATGCCTTCCAGTACGCAGTAGTAGGCGATCAGGTTGCGCAGCAGCTCTTTGTCGGTTTCGACGGTGCCGGTGTTGAATTCCGGGTCGGAGATGGCGCGGGTGTACTTCAGGCCCCAGGCGGCTTTTTTAGCGACCGACGGGATCTCGTGGTACATGTTGAAGATTTCGCCTTCATCCATGCCCAGCGACTCGATGCAGTACTGGTAGGCGTGGGTGTGGATCGCCTCTTCGAAGGCCTGGCGCAGGATGTACTGGCGGCACTCCGGGTTGGTGATCAGGCGGTACACGGCCAGGGCCAGGTTGTTGGCAACCAGCGAGTCGGCGGTGGAGAAGAAGCCCAGGTTACGCATGACGATGCGGCGCTCGTCTTCGGTCAGGCCGTCCTGGCTCTTCCACAGGGCGATGTCGGCGGTCATGTTGACCTCTTGCGGCATCCAGTGGTTGGCGCAGCCGTCCAGGTACTTCTGCCAGGCCCAGTCGTACTTGAACGGTACCAGCTGGTTGAGGTCGGCGCGGCAGTTGATCATGCGCTTTTCATCTACGGCAACGCGGGCCGAGGAGCCTTCCAGCTCGGCCAGGCCTTCGGCAACGTCGAGGGCGTCGAGGGCAGCCTTGGCACGTTTGACGGCATCGGAGTCAGAAGCGGTGGCCGCACGGGCTTCCAGGGCGGCGGCACCACCGGCGCTGTCGAGCTTGTCGAGGGTGGCGGCGGCAGCGGCCTGCGCAGGGGTGTTGCCTTTGGCGGCTACTTCGCCGTCTTCTTTGTCGAATTCGTCCCAGCTCAGCATGGTTTGGCTCCTGCTTGAGGGTCGCCCTGGGGCAACCGGTTGGATTTAAAGAATGTGATGCCTGACGCAAGGCCGTAACGGCGAATGGACAGCTCGAGAGGCTGACTCTCGTTTACATCTGAATGTGTTCTGGCTTGTACCTGGCCAGGCCTCGGGGAGGGGCCAGGACAATGAATGGCGCTCTTTTCAGAGGGCGCAAAGTATACCGGAATTCGCCTTCGATCGGGGCGCATGTCTTGCGGGCGAGGGTAACTTTTTCGACCGGGTTTGCGTGCGTCCGTTCACGAAATGGCTGTGTTCTTCTACGGGGGGAGAGTGTAGCGCCAACCTATATCTTGTGCCAGTTTAAATTTACAGGCACACCATATAGTGTTTTATGGGCTTATGTTGTGTGTGCCGGCTTCATCGCCGGCAAGCCAGCGCCCACTGGCAGCGCGCCCGGCTGCAGGGCGATGCACTACCTGTGGGAGCTGGCTTGCCGGCGATGAGGCCCGGTCAGGCAACACTAGCTGCGGTGGGTGTGCAGCGTTTCGACAATGTGTGTCTTGGGCTGCTTGCGAGCTTCTTCGACCGAGGTAAAACGACCGGTTTCAGCATTACGACCAATCTTGCGAGTAGTTGCCACTTTTTTCCGCGCCATGGGCTTGCGTCCTTTATAGGGAGGTCTTGTCCTTTTACCGAACCGCGTACGCAGCGGGAAAAGGGCAGGGCTTCTCAGGGACGCGGATACAAAAATGCCGCGCGGGGCGCCCGTAGGCACCCCGCGCGGCATTCAGGCCTTACTGGCAGGCTTCGCAGTCAGGCTCGTCGATCGCGCAGGCCTTCGGCACTGGCGCTGGGCCGGCTGCCTGGACCGGGGCGCTGTCGCCACCGCTGGAAACGGCGTTGAGCTTGCCGGTGTTGATGGTCGACTTCTCGGTGCTGGTTGCAGCCAGGGCACGGAGGTAGTAGGTGGTTTTCAGACCACGGTACCAGGCCATGCGGTAGGTCACGTCCAGCTTCTTGCCCGAGGCGCCAGCGATGTACAGGTTCAGCGACTGAGCCTGGTCGATCCACTTCTGGCGACGGGAAGCTGCGTCGACAATCCACTTGGTCTCGACTTCGAACGCGGTGGCGTACAGGTCTTTGAGCTCTTGCGGGATACGCTCGATCTGCTGCACCGAACCGTCGTAGTACTTCAGGTCGTTGATCATGACCGAGTCCCACAGGCCGCGGGCCTTCAGGTCGCGGACCAGGTACGGGTTGATCACGGTGAACTCGCCCGACAGGTTCGATTTCACGTACAGGTTCTGGTAGGTCGGCTCGATCGACTGCGACACGCCGGTGATGTTGGCGATGGTCGCGGTTGGCGCGATGGCCATGATGTTCGAGTTACGAATACCTTTTTGCACGCGGGCACGCACCGGCGCCCAGTCCAGGGTCTCGTTCAGGTCGACGTCGATGTACTTCTGGCCACGGGCTTCGATCAGGATCTGTTGCGAGTCCAGCGGCAGGATGCCTTTGGACCACAGCGAACCCTGGAAGGTCTCGTAGGCGCCACGCTCGTCGGCCAGGTCGCAGGATGCCTGGATCGCGTAGTAGCTGACCGCTTCCATCGACTTGTCGGCGAACTCGACGGCAGCGTCGGAGCCGTAGGCGATGTGCTGCAGGTACAGTGCGTCCTGGAAGCCCATGATGCCCAGGCCGACCGGGCGGTGCTTGAGGTTCGAGTTACGCGCCTGCGGCACCGAGTAGTAGTTGATGTCGATCACGTTGTCGAGCATGCGCACGGCGGTGTTCACGGTCCGTTGCAGCTTGGCAGTGTCCAGCTTGCCGTCAACGATGTGGTTCGGCAGGTTGATCGAGCCCAGGTTGCAGACCGCGATCTCGTCCTTGTTGGTGTTCAAGGTGATCTCGGTGCACAGGTTCGAGCTGTGGACCACGCCCACGTGCTGCTGCGGCGAACGCAGGTTGCACGGGTCCTTGAAGGTCAGCCACGGGTGGCCGGTCTCGAACAGCATCGACAGCATCTTGCGCCACAGGTCTTTGGCCTGGATGGTCTTGAACACCTTGATCTTGTTGTACTCGGTCAGGGCTTCGTAGTACTCGTAGCGCTCTTCGAAGGCCTTGCCGGTCAGGTCGTGCAGGTCTGGCACTTCCGAAGGCGAGAACAGGGTCCACTTGCCGTCATCGAAGACGCGCTTCATGAACAGGTCAGGGATCCAGTTGGCGGTGTTCATGTCGTGGGTACGACGGCGGTCATCACCGGTGTTCTTGCGCAGCTCGATGAACTCTTCGATGTCCAGGTGCCAGGTTTCCAGGTAGGCACACACGGCGCCTTTGCGCTTGCCACCCTGGTTGACGGCAACGGCGGTGTCGTTGACCACTTTCAGGAACGGTACAACGCCCTGCGACTTGCCGTTGGTGCCCTTGATGTAGGAGCCCAGTGCACGCACCGGGGTCCAGTCGTTGCCCAGGCCACCGGCGAATTTCGACAGCATGGCGTTGTCGTGGATCGCGTGGTAGATGCCCGACAGGTCGTCCGGCACGGTGGTCAGGTAGCAGCTGGACAGCTGCGGGCGCAGGGTACCGGCGTTGAACAAGGTCGGGGTCGAGGCCATGTAGTCGAAGGACGACAACAGGTTGTAGAACTCGATCGCACGGGCTTCCTTGTCTTTCTCTTCCAGCGCCAGGCCCATGGCCACGCGCATGAAGAATACCTGCGGCAGCTCGAAGCGTACGCCATCCTTGTGGATGAAGTAGCGGTCGTACAGGGTCTGCAGGCCCAGGTAGGTGAACTGCTGGTCGCGCTCGTGGTTGATCGCCTTGCCCAGTTTTTCCAGGTCGAAGTCGGCCAGGGCCGGGTTCAGCAGCTCGAACTCGATACCTTTGGCGATGTAGGCCGGCAGGGCCTTGGCGTACAGGTCAGCCATCTCGTGGTGGGTGGCGCTGTCGGCAACGCTGAGGAAGCCCAGGCCTTCGGCACGCAGGGTGTCCATCAGCAGACGGGCGGTCACGAACGAGTAGTTCGGCTCGCGCTCGACCAGGGTACGGGCGGTCATCACAAGGGCGGTGTTGACGTCCTTGATGGCGACGCCGTCGTACAGGTTCTTCAGGGTTTCGCGCTGGATCAGGTCGCCATCGACTTCGGCCAGGCCTTCACAGGCTTCGCTGATGATGGTGTTCAGGCGGGCCATGTCGAGCGGCGCCAGGCTACCGTCAGCCAGTGTAATGCGGATGCTTGGGTGCGGCTCGACCACGGCGTCGGTGTTGGCGCGGGTGGCGCGCTCCTTGGCGCGCTGGTCGCGGTAGATCACGTAGTCGCGGGCGACTTTCTGCTCGCCGGCGCGCATCAGGGCCAGTTCTACCTGGTCCTGGATTTCTTCGATGTGGATGGTACCACCCGATGGCATGCGACGTTTGAACGTGGCGGTGACCTGCTCGGTCAGGCGCGCAACGGTGTCGTGGATGCGCGACGAAGCGGCGGCGGTGCCGCCTTCAACTGCGAGGAACGCCTTGGTGATGGCAACGGTGATCTTGTCGTCGGTGTAAGGGACGACAGTGCCGTTACGCTTGATCACGCGCAGTTGGCCAGGGGCGGTGGCGGCCAGATCCTGGTTGGAATCGGCGGCCTGCGGCACCTTGGCCTGCGGGTTCTCGCGAGTTGTGTCGGTTTGCATGGGTGGGTGTCTCCACAGTTTCTATATTGTTCAGGCGCCTTTTGGGCGCCCACCGTTCCGTCCACTTGCTCGATGACCCGGCGGGGGATGCGCAATGCATGCGCATCCGCCCGCACGGGCGTACCGACTTCGGGACAGACTCAGGAATAAGGGGCAATAGCTTGCCGCTCCCTGGCCGAAGTCAAAGGTTTTGGGCAGGGCCCAAAAACTGTTGCTGATGGATGCCAGGGCTGGCCTGCAACACCCATACCCGAACAAGGCCCTGGAGGGGCTTGCCTCGGTCGCCTCCGCAGGAGCGGTTTGGCTGCTGAAATCACCTGAAGTTCAGCTCGTAAAATCGCTTGATTTTGCGGGTTGACTTTTGTGTGTGATTTTGCACGAAACCCTATATGTAGTGGTTCGCTGCGTTCGGGATACAAGATAATGCGGTATTGGGGGCTTTGCAAGGCGAGCGCCTGTGGATAACTTGTGCGTACTTTGTGTGTGAATGGTGGGTATTCGCTGTAGGCCTTGTGCCAAGTGGTTTGCAGTATTTTTCTGCGTGGTGACGCCCTTGGGCAGTTTTTTTCGGGCGGGATACCTGTCACAAAAAACGGTTCAGTTCAGGGGGGCGGTATTGCATGTCTGAAGATCTGGGGTGCCTGGGAGATCGAGCGCCGCCCGCGCGGCGCATCGCGAGCGGGCGGCGCTTGGTCTCGCAGGCGCCACCCATCTACAGCCATACTCTCAGCTGCCCTTACACGATCCCAAGAACAACAAGGCCAAAGCCATGGACCACCCCGTACCCCGCATCCTCATCGTCGAAGACGACCAGCGCCTGGCCGAGCTCACCGCCGAGTACCTGCAGGCCAACGGCTTCGAGGTCGCGGTGGAGGGCGATGGCGCCCGGGCCGCGCGGCGCATCGTCGACAGCCAGCCCGATCTGGTCATCCTCGACCTCATGCTGCCCGGTGAGGACGGCCTGAGCATCTGCCGCCGGGTGCGCAACCAGTACCCTGGCCCGATTCTCATGCTTACCGCACGCAGTGACGAACTCGACCAGGTCCAAGGCCTGGACCTTGGGGCCGACGACTACGTTTGCAAACCCGTACGCCCACGCCTGCTGCTGGCGCGTATCCAGGCTCTGCTGCGCCGCAGCGAAGCCGTGGACAGCAAGCGCCAGGGCCTGGCCTTTGGCGCCCTGCGTATCGACAACCGCCTGCGTGAAGCGCGCCTGGGTGACCAGCTGATCGAGCTGACCGGTGCCGAATTCGACCTGCTCTGGCTGCTGGCCAGCAACGCCGGGCGGGTACTGACCCGCGAACAGATCTTCACCGCGTTGCGTGGCGTCGGTTACGACGGCCAGGACCGCTCCATCGACATACGTATCTCGAAAATCCGCCCCAAGATCGGCGATGACCCGCTTCAGCCACGGCTGATCAAGACCCTGCGCAGCAAAGGCTACCTGTTTGTCGGCGAGGCACCATGAACAACTCGATCTTTTTGCGCATCTACGGCGGCATGCTGGCTGTGCTGGTGCTGGTTGCCCTGCTCGGCGTGCTCAGCCTGCACCTGGTGAATGAAGTGCGCGCTGCCCAGCACCGGGAGGGACTGGCACAGGGCACCTTCAGCCTGATGGCTGACAACCTGGCACAGCAGAATGCAACCGAACGCAAGCGCTCGCTGCTGATCTGGGAGCGACTGCTCGGCGTGCCGCTGGCGCTGCAACCGATGACGGCGCGCAGCCTCGACGGTGGCCAGCGGGCGCGCCTGTACCGCGGCCTGGTGGTGGTCGAAAAGACTGGCCCGCATGCGGCGCAAGTGCTGCGCAAGGTTGGCCACGAAGACCTGATGCTGGTGGCGCAGATCAAACAGATAAGCGAGCAACTGGCGCGGGCCACGCTGTACCTGTTGGCCGATGAACTGGTGCGCTACCCGATCACCGAGCAGCAGCAGCGGCTGGCACAGATCAAGCAGGAAAAGGGCTTCGGTTTTGGCGTCGCCCTGCAGCGCATCGAACGGGTAAGCCTGGACGATGACCAGCGGCGCCGGGTAGAGGAGGGCGATACGGTCATGGCGCTGGGCAAGGATGGCGACTCGATTCGTGTGTTTGCTGGGCTGGCGGGCTCGCCCTGGGTACTGGAAATCGGCCCGTTGTACCAGCTAAACCCGTATCCGCCGCAGTTGCTGGTCCTGATTACCTTTCTCGGCCTGTGCCTGATCGGTCTGGTGGTCTACCTGCTGGTACGCCAGTTGGAGCGCCGTGTGTCGGGCCTTGAGATTGCCGCCACACGCATCGCCCAAGGCAGCCTGGACACCCGTGTGCCCGCCGGTGACGCCGACTCGGTAGGGCGCCTGGCTGCCGCCTTCAATGGTATGGCCGAGCACCTTCAGCGCTCGCTGACCATGCAGCGCGAGCTGGTGCGGGCGGTATCCCACGAGTTGCGCACGCCCGTTGCGCGCCTGCGCTTTGGGCTGGAGATGATCGAAAGTGCCGCCACCGAACAGGCGCGGGCCAAGCACCTGGCGGGCATGGACGGAGATATTCAGGACCTCGACAAGCTCGTCGACGAAATGCTGACCTACGCCCGCCTGGAGCAAGGCGCGCCGGCCTTGAAGTTTCAGCGGGTCGACCTGGACGTCTTGCTCGCGCGGGTAGTCGAAGAGCTGGCGCCGTTGCGTGCCGAGGTACGGGTAGTGCGCGGCGATTGCCAGGGCGCGGATGCCGAAGGCGCCTGGGTCGAGGCCGAGCCGCGCTACTTGCACCGGGCGTTGCAGAACCTGGTCAGTAACGCCATGCGCCATGCGGCGTCTGAGGTGCGCGTGAGCTACCAGTTGGGGCAGCAGCGGTGCCGTATTGATGTCGAAGATGACGGCCCCGGGATCCCCGAGGGCTTCTGGGACCGCATCTTCACCCCGTTCACCCGACTGGACGACAGTCGCGCCCGTGCTTCGGGTGGGCACGGCCTGGGCCTGTCGATCGTGCGGCGAATCATCTACTGGCACACGGGCCGTGCGACGGTGGGGCGCAGCGAAGCGCTGGGTGGCGCCTGCTTCAGCCTTAACTGGCCACGGCAGCAGGCGCCACTGTGAAGGTCAGACGCTGACCAGGCTGAGCAGGTGGCCGTCCTGCAGGCAGAACTGGCCCTGCAACACTGTGCCATGGCGCCACTGCGGCGACAGGTCGGTGAGCAGGCGCAGCTGAGCCAGGCCTTCGGTGGACCAGTCGATCACTTCGGCATGCTCGAAATAGAAGCGCTGGCGGGTCAGCGGGTAGAGGGTCTTGAACAGGCTTTCCTTCAGCGAGAAGGTCAGGGTGACCGTCAGGCCGAGCTGGCGGCGGTCCAGGCGTTCGAGCTCGGGCGGGGTGAGGATTTCGGCCATCAGCCGCTCGGCGCGCTCGTCATCCAGCAAGGCCTCCTGATCCAGGCCCAAGCCTTGGCAGCTGCGCTCGGCGGCGACCACGGCGGCGGCCCAGCCCTTACCGTGGGTGATCGAGCCATGGATACCCGCCGGCCAGATCGGCGAGCGGTCCTCATGGGTGCCAGGCACGTAGTCGCGACCGTCCAGGCCCTGCAGCGCGGCGCGCGCGCATACGCGACCGGCCAGGTACTCAGCCTGGCGCTTGGCCACCGAGCGCTGCAGGCTGGCGCTGGGCACGAGCCCGGCGCGCTGGAAGTCGTCGGGTGCCAGGCGGGCAGGGTCGAAGGCGCAACTGACCAGCACCGCGCCGGGCAGCGGGCGGGGCAGGGGCCAGTGGTGCTGGAGCGGGGCGCAGCAGGCGGGGAGAATGTTCATGGGGCTATTGTGCCAGCCGCAGCGGCGGTGTGGGAGGTGGAACAGCAGGGGGCTGCTGCGCAGCCCATCGCCGGCAAGCCAGCTCCCACAGGTGTTGCGCAGCGCTTGAGGTTTGCGCTAATCCTTATTTGAACACCTGCTTGAAGAACGCCTGCATATCCGCCCATGAGCTCTCGTCCGCAGCCTTGTTGTAGCCTATGTCCGGTCCGCCATGCTCACCATGGCTCAAGCGGTCGGCATCCGGGTTGGTGAAGCCATGCTTGGCCCCCGGAATGTTGACGAACTGGTAGTTGACCTTGGCGGCGTCCATTTCCGCTTTGAACGCATTGACCTGCTCTTGGGTGACCATGCTGTCTGCGGCGCCGTGCTCGACCAGTACATAGGCCTTCACCTTGCCAGCCTGGGCCGGCGTCTGTGTGGCCAGTGCACCGTGGAAGCTCACCACTGCATCGAGCTTGTCCACGCCGCGTCGTGCTGCATCGAGCACCACCTTGCCGCCGAAGCAGTAACCGACGGCACCTAAACTGCTCTTATCGGTGTAAGGCTGTAGTTCCAGCAGTTTCAGGCCGGCGTCGAAGCGCTTGGCGGCCGCCGCCGGGTCTTTCATCGCTTCGGCCATGAACGCTTGGGCATCCTGCGGATGTTCGGTCTGCTTGCCATCGCCATACATGTCGATGGCCAGCGCACTGTAACCCAAGGCCGCGAGGTCACGGGCGCGGCGCTTGGCATAGTCATTCAGCCCCCACCATTCATGCACCACGACGATGCCCGGACGCTTGCCTTGGACTGCATCATCATAGGCGTAGTAGCCGATCAAGCGCTTGCCCTCGGCGTCCTGATAGGGGATCTCGCGGGTCACTATTGCCGCCTGGGCGAGGGCGGCGCTGCACATCAGGGTCAGGGCCAGCAGGGCACGCATCTTTACTACTCCTTGTCTTGCAGACAGTTCGTTCAGCCGGTGTTCAGCCAGGGTTCAGTCACGGTTCAGGGTGCCTTCCTTACTCTAGCTTCCAGACCGAAACAGCGCACCCAACTGGAGTATCCAGCCATGAAAACCTTCAACACCCTGCTTGCCGCCATGGCCGTCTGTGCCGCTGGCATCACCACTGCCCAGGCCGCCGACGACAACTTCGCCAGCCTGACCTACGGCCAGACCAGCGACAAGGTTCGCAAATCCGGCCTGCTGCAGCGCAACACTGACCAGCTCAACGCCGATGGCATCATCGGCAAGGACGACACCTGGGGTGTACGTGTGGGCAAGATCAACGACCAGGGCCGCTACTACATGACTTATGACAACGTTTCAGGCGACCACAGTGGCCTGAAGTTGCGCCAGGAAAACCTGCTGGGCAGCTACGACTTGTTCCTGCCGGTGGGCGATACCACCAAACTGTTCGGCGGTGGCAGCCTGGGCATGACCAAGCTCACCCAGGACTCGCCCGGGGCCAGCCGGGATACCGACTACGGTTATGCCTACGGCCTGCAGGCCGGCGTGATCCAGGACATCACCGACAAGGCTTCGGTGGAGCTGGGCTATCGTTACCTGCGCACCAATGCCGCGACGGAAGTGGGCGCGCATGGCGGGCCCAAGGACGGCACCCTGCGCCTGACCAGCAGTGCGCAGACTTATCTGGCCGCAAGCTACAAGTTCTGACGCGCGAGCCGCGTTATCCTGTACCGGCCCTTTTGCGGCTAAAGCCGCTCCCACAGGGATCGCACAGTTCCTGAGACGTGTGCAGCACCTGTGGGAGCGGCTTTAGCCGCGAAAGGGCCGGCACAGGCAATACACACAAGGAGCTGCACATGAAATTGCTGGTGGTCGAGGACGAAGCCCTGCTTCGCCATCACCTCTACACCCGCTTGGGCGAAAGCGGCCATGTGGTCGAGGCGGTCGCCGATGCCGAGGAGGCGCTGTTCCAGGCTGGGCAATACCACTTCGACCTGGCCATCATCGACCTGGGCCTGCCCGGTATCAGTGGCCTGGAGCTGATCACGCGCCTGCGTAACCAGGACAAGACCTTCCCCATTCTCATCCTCACCGCCCGCGGCAACTGGCAAGACAAGGTCGAGGGCCTGGCCGCCGGTGCCGACGACTATCTGGTCAAGCCGTTCCAGTTCGAAGAGCTCGAAGCGCGGCTGAATGCCCTGTTGCGCCGCTCCAGCGGCTTCACCCAGTCGACCATCGCTGCTGGCCCCTTGGTACTCGACCTCAACCGCAAGCAGGCTACCCTCGACGACCAGCCCTTGGCGCTGACTGCCTACGAGTACCGGATTCTCGAATACCTCATGCGCCATCATCAGCAGGTGGTGGCCAAGGACCGCCTGATGGAGCAGCTGTACCCGGGGGACGAGGAGCGCGACCCCAATGTGATCGAAGTACTGGTTGGCCGCCTGCGCCGTAAACTTGAGGGCGAGCATGGCTTCAAGCCCATCGACACCGTGCGCGGCCTGGGTTATCTGTTCACCGAGCGCTGCCGATGATCCGCTCGCTGCGGGTACGCCTGATGCTGGCCGCAGCCGTGCTGGCATTGCTGTTCATGTTGGCCCTGCTGCCGGCCTTGCAGAAGGCCTTCAGCCTCGCCCTGCAGGAATCGATCGAGCAGCGCCTGGCTTCGGATGTGACCACGTTGATTTCCGCCGCGCGTATCGAGCATGGCCAGCTGCAGATGCCGACGCTGCTGCCGGACGAGCGCTACAACCTGCCTTACACGGGCTTGCTCGGCTACATCTTTGACCGCGATGGCAACCTTGTCTGGCAGTCGCGTGCCACCGCCGATCGGCACATCAACTACCGCCCCCGATATGACGGGCGCGGCAACGAGTTTGCCCGCATTCACCAGGCAGATGGCGAAGAATTCTTCGTGTACGACGTTGAGATCAAGCTGCTGGGGGGGCAGAGCGCTGCTTACAGCATTGTCGCCCTGCAGCCGGTGAGCGAGTACAAGGCTACCCTCAATGGCCTGCGGGAAAAGCTCTATCTGGGCTTTGGTGCTGCCTTGCTGGCGCTGATGGTATTGTTATGGGCTGGCCTGACCTGGGGCCTGCGCTCGTTGCGCCGGCTGAGCCGCGAGCTGGATGAAGTGGAGTCGGGCACACGCGATGGCCTGAGCGGCGAGCACCCTCGTGAGTTGTTGCGCCTGACCCGCTCGCTCAACCGTCTGTTGCGCAGTGAGCGTGAGCAGCGCACGCGCTACCGCGATTCACTGGACGACCTGGCGCACAGCCTGAAGACGCCACTGGCGGTGTTGCAAGGTGTGGGCGAAAGCCTGCAGCAGCGTAGCGGTGAGCGCGAGCAGGCGCGGGTGCTACAAAGCCAGATCGAGCGCATGAGCCAGCAGATCGACTATCAGTTGCAACGTGCCAGCCTGCGCAAGAGCGGCCTGGTACGCCACAGCGTGAGGCTGCGGCCGTTGCTCGATAGCCTGTGCAGCACCTTGGCCAAGGTGTACCGGGACAAGCGGGTGAACGTGACGCTGGAACTGCCCGATGCGGCGCAGGTGCCGATGGAGCAGGGCGCCTTGCTGGAAATGCTGGGCAACCTGCTGGAAAACGCCTACCGCCTGAGCCTGGGCCAGGTGCGGGTTAGCCTTGAGCAGGCGCCCGGGCAGTTGACCTTGTGTATCGAAGACGATGGGCCCGGGGTGCCGGCCGACCAGCGTGAGCGCATTCTGGAGCGCGGTGAGCGGCTGGACAGCCAGCACCCGGGCCAGGGCATCGGGCTGGCGGTGGTCAAGGACATTGTCGACAGCTATGACGCCGAGCTGAGCCTGGGGGACTCGCCCTTGGGGGGCGCGGCGTTCAGAATCACTTTCCACCTCGATTGATTGGCCGGCACTTCTGATTCAGGAGGGCGGATTCCCGCCATACCCCGTGTACAAAAACCGCCACCGGGCGGAAATCCGCCAGCCTTCCTCAGGCAAATCGCCCTGTCGTTGGGCATTTATCCCCAGCAAATGTGGCCCTTGCACCCTTCATGGGCATTTTGGCACCACCCTTGCTATTGATCATGGCAGAGGCCTGCCCAGGCAGCTCGAACACAACGACAAATCCCTCCAAGTGCAGGAGGGTTAGCGATTCAGGTGCCGCATCACCCTGGGAAGGGTGAACCGGCACACTTGAGGAAAATGAGCCATGACGACACGTCAGCCGCTGTACAAATCCCTGTATGTCCAGGTGATCGTTGCCATCACCATCGGCATCCTGCTCGGCCACTACTACCCGGAAACGGGCGTTGCCCTCAAACCCTTGGGTGACGGCTTCGTCAAACTGATCAAGATGGTCATCGCCCCGATCATCTTCTGCACCGTGGTCAGCGGCATCGCCGGCATGCAGAGCATGAAGTCGGTTGGCAAGACTGGCGGCTACGCGCTGCTGTACTTTGAAATCGTCTCCACCATCGCCCTGATCATCGGCCTCGTCGTCGTCAACGTGGTCAAGCCAGGCGCTGGCATGCACATCGACGTCAGCACCCTGAACGCCAGCAGTGTGGCTGCCTACGCCGCCGCCGGCGCGCAGCAGACCACCGTCGGCTTCCTGCTCAACGTCATCCCTAACACCGTGGTCGGCGCCTTCGCCAATGGCGATATCCTGCAGGTGCTGATGTTCTCCGTGCTGTTCGGCTTCGCCCTGCATCGCCTGGGCAGCTACGGCAAGCCGTTGCTGGATATGATCGACCGCTTCGCCCATGTCATGTTCAACATCATCAACATGATCATGAAGCTGGCCCCGATCGGTGCTTTCGGCGCCATGGCCTTCACCATCGGCCAGTACGGCGTTGGTTCGTTGGTGCAACTGGGTTACCTGATGGCCTGCTTCTACATCACCTGCCTGCTGTTCGTGCTGGTGGTGCTGGGCGGTATCTGCCGCGCCCATGGCTTCAGCGTACTCAAGCTGATCCGCTACATCCGTGAAGAGCTGCTGATCGTGCTGGGTACTTCCTCCTCGGAATCGGCCCTGCCCCGCATGCTGGCCAAGATGGAGCGCCTGGGCGCCAAGAAGTCGGTCGTCGGCCTGGTCATTCCGACCGGTTACTCGTTCAACCTGGACGGCACCTCGATCTACCTGACCATGGCTGCGGTGTTCATCGCCCAGGCCACCGATACCACCATGGACATCACCCACCAGATCACCCTGCTGCTGGTGCTGCTGGTGGCTTCCAAAGGTGCTGCCGGCGTGACCGGTTCGGGCTTCATCGTGCTGGCCGCCACCCTGTCGGCTGTTGGCCACCTGCCGGTAGCTGGCCTGGCGCTGATCCTCGGCATCGACCGCTTCATGTCCGAAGCCCGCGCACTGACCAACCTGGTGGGCAACGCCGTTGCCACGGTGGTCGTGGCCAAGTGGGTCAAGGAAATGGACAACGACAAGCTGGCCTCCGAACTGGCCTCCGGTGGTGCACCGCTGGTCGATACCCGTCCGACCGATGACCTGGGCGTGGCAGAAGGCCCAGCGCGCTGATCGCGCGGCTGTAGTACGAAAAAGGCGACCTTCGGGTCGCCTTTTTAATGTGTGTGGTGCGCCTCGGTGCGCGGTCAGGCCGGCACCACCTCCAGCACCCGGATCACATCCGGCTGAGGGTAATGCCACCTCACCTGCACATCCCAGAACTTCACCCCGTAGACCCGTTCGGCCGGCGGTACCTGGTAAGCCGGTCTCGGGTCTTGCGCCAAGCATTGTTCAATCAGTTCTACCAGCGGTTCAGCCAGGCGCAGTGCATGCTCGCGGGCCTGGGGCAGGGCGTTGTCGCCCCACTGTACGGCAATTGCGGCGGGCGCTGCGTTGGCCATCTGGTTGCTGGCGTCTGCAATGCTGTCGGCATACGGCACATAGGGCTTGATGTCCAGTACCGGCGTGCCATCGAGCAGATCGATGCCGGACAGCAACAGGCGCCCCGGCTCCACACCCTCCAGGCGTACCACCGACTGGCCGATGCCGTTTGGCCGGTGGGTTGCACGGGTGGCGAACACCCCCATGCTCTTGTTGCCGCCCAGCCGCGGTGGCCGCACTTTCAGGCGCGGCTTGTCCTCCAGGGCCTGGTGGAACAGGAACAGCAGCCAGACATGGCTGACCTGCTCCAGGCCTTCGACCGCATCCCCTTGGTCGAACGGCGGCAGCAGTTCGAGCACGCCGCGCGCGGCAGGCGCCAGTTGGGGCTGGCGCGGGATGGCGAATTTTTCCTTGAAGCAGGAGCGGACGATGCCGACCGGAGCAACCGTATGCTGCATGGCCAATCAGCCGCGCACGCGCTGGGTCAGGCCTTTGAGGAAGTTGCGCAGCAACTGGTCGCCGCATGGGCGATAGTTTTCGTGGCCGGCTTTACGGAACAGCGCGCTAAGTTCAGGCTTGCTGACCGGGAAATTGACCGACTTGAGGATCGTGTGCAGGTCGTCTTCCTTCAGTTCGAAGGCCACCCGCAGCTTCTTGAGGATGAGGTTGTTGGTCACTGGCAGCTCTACCGGCTGCGGCGGGCGGCTGTCGTCCTTGCCGCGGCGGTGGATCACCAGGCCATCGAGAAAGTGCGCCATCACCCGATCAGGGCAACGCACGAAGCCTTCCTCTTCTTCCTTCTTCAGGTAGGTGGCCAATACCTGAGGGTGCACTTCGAGGCCGGAAAGGCCGATGATCTCGGCCATCTTGGCGTCGTTCACCTTGAGCATGTAGCGCAGGCTGCGCAGGACGTCGTTGTGGTTCATTGCTGCAGAATCCTGTTCAGGTGCCACGCTTGTGCGTGGCGTATTGCTTAGAAACGTTCGGTGGTCGCCATGTAGCGCCATTGGCCCAGGGGCAGCTTGCCCATCGACACCCCGCCCAGGCGAATGCGGCGCATGCTGACCAGTTCCAGGCGCAGGTAGGCGCACAGCTCGGCGATTTGCCCGGGCTGGGGGTTTTTCACGACCATGCGCAGGTGGGTCTCGTTCTGCCAGCTGGCCTTGGCCTTGGGCAGCTCGCGGTCATTGCGCGTAGCACCGCGCGCCAGGCGTTCCAGCGCCTGAGGTGTGGTCTCGCCGCGCACTTCGACAATAAACTCCTGCTCCAGGCGACGCAGGTCGGCCTCGATCTTGCGGCTGACCCGCCAGTCCTGGGTGAATACCTGCAAGCCGCTGGCGCCGCGCTCGAGCGGTGCCACGCAGGCCTGCCGGGTGAAATGCCCGTGCAGGGCGCGCACACCTTCGCGGTGCGCCTCGCTGAGGTTGCCCATGTTCATGCTGGCGCGGGCGCTTTCGCTGTCCACGCCGGCCGCCTGGTTGAGCAGCAGGGTTACCGGCTCCAGCGCTTCGACCCGGGCACCCGGGAGCAGCTCGACGTGCTGGTGTTCGACCTTGAACTGCGGCTGCTCGACCACCACGCCGTCGACTGTGACCCAGCCGCCTTCGATATAGAGCTCGGCATCGCGGCGGGAGCAGCCAAGTTGCTCGATAAGGCGTTTGGACAGGCGGACGGGTTCGGACATGACGGCAATTCGCAGAGGCAGGGAAAGGCCAGCATTGTACCTGCCTGAGCGGCAGAGGGGCTGGGAATCTGTGTCATTTACGCCATTTTGCAAAGGCGCATGTGCAGCAGCGGGTAGGGCTGGCCCAAGCCGTCGGTTTCCGATCGGCCGATCACCTCGAAGCCTTCATGCAGGTAAAAGCCCAAGGCCTGAGGGTTTTGCTCGTTGACGTCCAGGCGCTCGGCATTCAGCTCGTTGATCGCATAGTGCAGCAGGCGCTTGCCTACCCCTTTGCCACGGTACTCAGGCGCAACAAACAGCATGTCCACGCGCCCGTTGGCGACCCCGGCAAAGCCACAGATGCGTTGCCGGTCCTTGCAGCAGATCAGCATCACCGCGTCGAGGTAGCGGCGCAGCACCTGTTCGCGCAGTAACACGATGTACCCCTCTGGCAGAAAATCGTGAGTGGCACGCACCGAGTCCTCCCAGATCTGTACCAGCTCGCCGTAGTCGCGCAAGTGCGGGGTTTGCAGCGTCAGTAGCGATTGCATGCCGGTGGTCCTCCATGGTGATAGGGAAAACATAGCAGGCCAACCACCGGTCGGCTTGTCCGTGCTGTGCTTGAACGGTGGGGGGCAGGGGTCTATTAATTAAGCGTGGGAAAAAATCCCACAAAAAGAAAATTCGAAAAAGATTCGTACTGATCTGGCGTTCTCGTGGCGACTATCTGGAGACGGACCATGCAAATCCACCTGCTGTTCAAGAAGGCTTTAATCGCGGCTGCTGTAGCGGGCGTGCTGTCGACGGCCGTTGTTTTGATCCCTGACTCGATTTCTCATGGCTCCAGCGCCTACGCCAAAGATGGCGGTGGCGGTGGCGGACACGGAGGTGGAAGCGGTGGTGGTGGGGGTGGCCACGGAGGTGGAAGCGGCGGTGGAAGCGGCGGTGGAGGGGGTGGCCACGGTGGTGGCGGAAGCGGCGGTGGTGGTGGCCACGGTGGTGGGGGCGGAAGCGGCGGTGGAAGTGGCGGCGGTGGTGGCCACGGCAGTGGAGGAGACGGCGGTGGCCATGCCGGCAACAGTGGCAGCGGCCAGGGCCACGCCGGTGATTCAAACGCTGGGCGCAGCGGCAACCATGCTGAAGCGGGTGACGATCATGGCAATCATGTGGGGGGTGAGCCCGGTGACGATCACGGCAATCACGTGGGCGGCGAGCCCGGTGACGATCATGGCAACCATGTCGGCGGCGAGCCTGGCGATGATCACGGCAATCACGTTGGTGGTGAACCTGGTGATGATCACGGCAACCATGTGGGTGGCGAACCGGGTGATGACAACAGCAGGGGCTGACAGGCGTTGATCAGCCCAACTCTGCCCCCTTCGCTGTTAAGCGCACTGCGGCGTGTCATGCGCCCGCTGGTGCGCTTGATGTTGCGCAAAGGGGTTAGCTATACGATGTTCGCCGACCTGCTCAAGGAAGTGTTCGTCGACGTAGCCCATCGTGAGTTTGGCCTGGACGGCGCCCCGCCCACCGACAGTCGCATCAGCCTGCTCACGGGTGTGCATCGCAAGGATGTCCGGCGGCTGCGCAGCGAAGGTGGCACGGCACTCGAGGCCTTGCCGGCGAACATCACCCTGGGCGCACAGTTGGTCAATGCATGGACCACCCGCCCGCCGTTCTGCTCGGCACCTGGCCAGGCCCTGGCACTGCCGCGTTTGGCAAGTGTGGGTGGCGAGTGTTCATTCGATGCCTTGGTGGCCACGGTCAGCACTGATATCCGCGGGCGTGTGGTGCTGGATGAGTGGTTGCGCCTTGGCATCGTCCGGCTTGATGAGCAGGATCGTGTGCACCTGGAAGCCAAGGCGTTCGTGCCGCAGAAAGGTTTCGATGAAAAAGCCGCGTACTTCGGCCACAACCTGCATGACCATGCCTGCGCAGCGGTGCACAACCTCAGTGGCCAGGGCCTGCCGTTCTTCGAACGCAGTGTGCACTACGATGCTTTGAGCCCGGCCAGCGTCGAGCACGTGCGTGAAGTGGTTGCCAAAGATGGCATGCAGACGCTGCTGGCCTTCAGCCGGCTCGCAGCAGAGCTGGAAAGCGTTGATGTGCCCAGCGCGGAGCAACGTCAGCGCATCACTGTCGGGCTTTATTTCTACACTGAAGCTACCGACCCCGAATTGTCCAAGACGCCAGGCCCATGACGCCCCTCACGCGCTGCCTCCGTGTCGTTGCCTTTGCCCTGGTCCTGGGGTTGAACCTGGCGGCGCCTGCCGATGTGGTCGCAGCACCGGTTTGTGTCAGCCGCGACGAAGTGGGCATGGCCGGTGCCACAGGCCTGCGGTTTCCGGGGGGGACAGGCGGTACCGGTGCACGCAGTGGAAACGGTGGTGTCGGCGGCACTGGCGCGGTGGCCGAAGGTGTGGACGGCACCTACTCTGATAACGGTAATGGCGGGGTAGGCGGTACCGGTGCGCCGATCCTGCGCCCAGGCGGTACCGGTGGTACCGGCATCGTCGGCACCATCACCGGGTTTGCTTCGATCTGCGTCAATGGCATGGAAGTGCACTATGGCAAAAACGTGCCGGTGAGTGAAAACGGTGCACCCGCCAGCAGTGCTCACTTGGCGATCGGGCAGGTTGTAGCGGTGGAGGCAATTGCCACCCAGCGCGGTCTCCAGGCAGGGCGTATCTCGATCCTCAACGTCTACGAAGGGCCGCTGACGGCGCTCCCCAATGCTTCGGCCCCCCTGCGGGTGATGGGCCAGCCTGTGCGGCTCGCCGAAGGCGCGCGGGTGGCTGAAGGGCTGCGTGCGGGCGAGCCGGTCCGGGTCAGCGGCTTGCGCGATGCCACGGGCGAAGTGGTGGCAACCCGTATCGAACGGGCGCCGGGCCTCAGGGAGGCCAGTGCCATTGGTGCAATCGACCGCCCAGGCAGCCTGCAAGGGTTGACGCTGGGCACCCGCGTAGCCCCCGCGCGGGAAGTGCTGGTGCGCGGCCAGTGGACCGGGCGCCAGCTGGAAGTGGCACAAACCCGCCCAGACCCGAGCCTGCCGTTTGCTGGCCGTGTACAGCAGGCGGTGGTCGAAGGGCTGGTGCAGCGCGTTCAGGCACGGCAACTGGTGGTCGCGGGCATTAATGTGACGCTGGGGCAGGGTACTGTGATTGTCGGCAGGCAGCCTGCAGGATTGGCGCTCGATCAACGCGTTCGGGTGAGCGGCGTGCTCAGTGGTACTCACGAGTTACGGGCCACCCGTGTGGAATTCCAGGATGACCGTGCTGACAACCCGGGCCGAGGCCATTCGGGGCATGGCGGCGAGCACGGCAGCAGTGACTCAGCCGGCTCCGACAACAGCGGCCATGGAACAAGCGAGGCGACCAGCGTTCGCAGCGAAAGCAGTGATGATCACAGAGGGCGCAGTACCGTTGAAGACGCCAGTGGTCACGGCAGGTCTGAAAGCGTGGACAAGTCTGGTAAGTCAGAGCATGTCGAAACCGTGGAGCAGCCCGAGAGCAGCAACAGTGGCAAGGGTGATCGGGTAGAGAAGGTTGAAGTCGAGAAAGTGGAAAAGGTTGAGAAAGTAGAAAAAGTTGAGAAGGTCGAGAAAGTGGAAAAGCCTGAAAAGGTCGAGAAAGTAGAAAAAGTTGAGAAGGTCGAGAAGGTGGAAAAGCCTGAAAAGGTCGAGAAAGTAGAAAAAGTTGAGAAGGTGGAAAAGCCTGAAAAGGTAGAGAAAGTCGAAAAGCCTGAAAAGGTCGAGAAGGTGGAAAAAGTCGAGAAAATCGAAACCATCGAAAGGCCGCAAAAGGTAGAGACCGTCGAAAAAGTAGAGCATCCGGAGCGATCCGGGCGTTAGGCAACTAGGCTGGGGAAGTCCGACCACACTTCCCGAAGGGGTACTGAGGTGCAGATGAGACCCGCGCTCCCTCTTTTTGCCTGCCTGCTGTCATGTACCAGTGCGTCGACCGTGGCCGATACCTTCAGCACCGCCATCGGCATGGACTATTCAAGTGGCGACTATGGCACAGGTACCACTTCGGAAATCTGGTACGTCCCCGTGGTCGGCAAATATGAAACCGGCCCCATGACCTACAAGGTCACCGTGCCCTGGTTGCGCATCACCAACCCGGAAGTAGGCCCCAATGGTGACCCCTTGCCCGGAGGCTGCCGGGATGTGGAGAGCGGGCTGGGTGACACGGTCGCCAGCGCCGGGTATGCCCTGCTAGATGGCAGTGACGGCGGCCTGATGCTCGACCTGATCGGCAAGGTCAAATTCCCAACCGCCGATGAAGACCAGTGCCTTGGCACCGGTGAATATGACTACACCGCCCAGGTCGACATCACCAAAGGCTTTGGCCCGGTCACCGGTTTCGCGACATTGGGCTGGAAGAAGTTCGGCGACCCGCCCGACAGCGATTTCGACGACCCGGTATTTGTCAGCCTCGGCTTCGCCCTGCCAGTGGCTGCGGGTACTTCGGCGGGCGCCTCCTACGACTGGCGGCAGAAAGTGGTCTCGACCGGTTCGCAGATCAAGGAGCTCACCCTGTTCCTGACCCACAAGCTCAACCAGCAATGGAAAGTCCAGCTCTACGCGGTCAAAGGCTTCTCTGATGCGAGCCCGGATGCAGAGGGTGGCCTGATGCTGTTTCACACGTTCTGACGAAAAAAGCCCCTGCTCGCGTCATTCCTTGCGTGGAATGGCAGGGCAGGGGCTTTTCATGTTTCAGCCGCTTTAGATGGGCTCTGCCCACATGTCGTATTCGTCGGCATCCACTACACGGCAACGCACTTTGTCGCCCGGCTTGAAGCCATGGTCGCCATCAATGAAAACGCTGCCGTCGATTTCCGGGGCATCGAAGAAACTGCGGCCAACCGAACCTTGCTCCTCGACTTCGTCGATCAGCACGTCGATTTCCTTGCCGATGCGCAGTTGCAGGCGGGCGGTGCTGATGGCCTGCTGGTGGGCCATGAAGCGGTCCCAGCGCTGCTGCTTGATGTCGTCCGGCACTTCTTCCAGGCCCAGGTCGTTGGCCGGGGCGCCTTCTACCGGCGAGTACTGGAAGCAGCCCACACGGTCGAGCTGGGCTTCGGTCAGCCAGTCCAGCAGGTACTGGAAATCTTCCTCGGTCTCGCCCGGGAAGCCGACGATGAAGGTGGAGCGGATTACCAGCTCAGGGCACTGCTCGCGCCAGTTCTTGATACGCGCCAGGGTGCGGTCTTCGAAGGCAGGGCGCTTCATCGACTTGAGCACTTTCGGGCTGGCATGCTGGAACGGGATGTCCAGGTACGGCAGGATCTTGCCGGCGGCCATCAGCGGAATCACGTCATCGACGTTCGGGTAGGGGTACACATAGTGCAGGCGTACCCAGGCGCCCAGGCTGCTCAGGGCCTCGCACAGCTCGAGCATGCGGGTCTTGACCGGGCGGCCGTTCCAGAAGTCGGTCTTGTACTTGACGTCTACGCCGTAGGCGCTGGTGTCCTGGGAAATCACCAGGATCTCCTTGACCCCGGCCTTGACCAGGCGCTCGGCCTCGCTCAGCACTTCACCTACCGGGCGGCTGACCAGCTTGCCGCGCATCGACGGGATGATGCAGAAGCTGCAGCTATGGTTGCAGCCTTCGGAAATCTTCAGGTACGCATAGTGGCGCGGGGTCAGCTTGATGCCCTGTGGTGGCACCAGGTCGATCAGCGGGTTGTGGTCCTGGCGCGGCGGCACGACTTCGTGCACTGCGTTAACCACCTGCTCGTACTGCTGTGGGCCGGTGACCGACAGTACACTCGGGTGCACGTCACGGATACTGCCTTCCTCGACACCCATGCAGCCGGTGACGATGACCTTGCCGTTTTCCTTGATCGCTTCGCCGATCACTTCAAGCGACTCGGCCTTGGCGCTGTCGATGAAGCCGCAGGTGTTGACCACCACCACGTCGGCGTCCTCGTAGGTGGGCACGACTTCATAGCCTTCCATGCGCAGCTGGGTGAGGATGCGCTCGGAATCGACCAGGGCTTTTGGGCAACCCAGGCTTACGAAACCTACCTTGGGGGTGGCGGGCGTGGTGGACATGACTAACCTCGGTATTGAATACAGGTCGCCCGGCCGGAATCGCGGGCGATCTTGACGGGCGCTTTTTAGCGCCTCTGATCAAAAAGTGCGCAATTCTAGCGAGCGCAAGGTCGCTTGACCAGCAGAAATACGACGAACGCTGCGCTATGCTTCGCGCCGTTGCGTGATGGTGCCTCCGAGGGCCAGGCGCGCGAGTGAATACTAAAGGCCGAGATGGCCGTCTGCGGGAGTGGTCGATGGTTCAGGCAAGCAGTCACGCCGAGGGCGGGCACGCGGCAAAGCAGGGCGCGGCTCGCTCGCTTGGCCTGCTCGTGGCGGCGGTCGGGGTGGTTTATGGCGATATCGGCACCAGCCCTTTGTATACCCTCAAGGAAGTCTTCACCGGCGGATACGGAGTGCCGGTCAACCACGATGGCGTGCTGGGTATCCTGTCGCTGATCCTGTGGTCGCTGTTGTGGGTGGTGTCGTTCAAGTACGTGATGTTCATCCTGCGGGCCGACAACCAGGGCGAGGGCGGCACCATGGCGCTGACCGCGCTGGCGCGGCGGGCCACGGCTGCCTATCCGCGGTTGCGCACGCTGATGGTGATCTGCGGCTTGATCGGGGCGTCGCTGTTCTACGGCGACAGCATGATCACCCCGGCAGTATCGGTGCTGTCGGCCGTGGAGGGCATGGGCCTGGCGTTTGACGGTATCGACCACTGGGTGGTGCCGATTTCGCTGGTGGTGCTGGTGGCGCTGTTCCTGGTGCAGAAGCACGGCACCGACAAGATCGGCAAGCTGTTTGGCCCGATCATGGTCACCTGGTTCGTGGTGCTGGGCGCATTGGGCGTGCACGGTATCTCTCAGAGCCCGGAGGTGCTCAAGGCCTTCAACCCAGGCTGGGCAGTCAACTTTTTCGTGGTGCACCCGGGCATGGGCGTGGCCATTCTTGGCGCGGTGGTGCTGGCGCTGACCGGCGCCGAGGCGCTGTACGCCGACATGGGGCATTTTGGCCGTAAGCCGATCGCCCGGGCCTGGTTCATCCTGGTGCTACCCGCGTTGGTGCTCAACTATTTCGGCCAGGGTGCACTGCTGCTGCAAGACCCGGAGGCAGCGCGTAACCCCTTCTACTTGCTGGCGCCGAACTGGGCGCTGCTGCCGTTGGTCGGGTTGGCCACAATGGCCACTGTGATTGCCTCGCAGGCGGTCATTTCCGGGGCCTTTTCCCTGACCCGCCAGGCCATCCAGCTGGGTTACATTCCGCGTATGCATATCCAGCACACCTCCAGCGACGAACAGGGGCAGATCTACATTGGTGCCGTGAACTGGACGTTGATGGTGGGCGTGGTGCTGCTGGTGATCGGCTTCGAGTCGTCCGGCGCCCTGGCGGCGGCCTACGGTGTGGCGGTGACCGGCACCATGCTGATGACCACCGTTCTGGTATCGGCGGTGATGCTGCTGCTGTGGAAGTGGCCGCCGGTGCTGGCCGTGCCGATCCTGGTGGGCTTCCTGCTTGTAGATGGGCTGTTTTTCGCTGCCAACGTGCCGAAAATCGTCCAGGGCGGTGCCTTTCCGGTATTGGCCGGCGGGGTGTTGTTCCTGCTGATGAGCACCTGGAAACGCGGCAAGCAGATCCTGGTAGAACGCATCGACGAAGGTGCGCTGCCGTTGCCGTTGTTCATCAGCAGTATTCGCATTCAGCCGCCGCACCGGGTCGAAGGCACGGCGGTGTTCCTCACTGCACGGTCTGATGCCGTGCCCCACGCGCTGCTGCACAACATGCTGCATAACCAGGTGCTGCACAGCCAGGTGGTGTTGCTGACTGTGGTCAGTGAGGACCGGCCGCGGGTACCGGAACAGGAGCGCTTCGAGGTAGAGGCTTATGGTGACGGGTTCTTCCGTGTGGTGTTGCACTTTGGCTTCATGGACGAGCCGGACGTGCCGGCGGCATTGAAGCTGTGCCATCGGGACGATCTGGACTTCACCCCGATGCGCACTACCTACTTCCTGAGCCGCGAAACGGTCATCGCTTCACGTCTGGAAGGCATGTCGCGTTGGCGGGGCAACCTGTTTGCGTTCTTGCTGAAGAACGCCAACGGTAACCTGCGCTTCTTCAACCTGCCGCTGAACCGGGTGATCGAACTGGGGACCCAGGTCGAGATCTGACTGCCAGGAGGAGGCTTGCCCTGGGGACAAACCGGGGAAACGCGGTGCCTGGCACCGGCTTTGCCGGTGTTCGCGGGACAAGCCCGCTCCCACAGGTACAGCGCAGGCTCAGGGCTTATGTAATACCTGTGGGACTGGCTTGCACAATGCTTGAAAGCTGGCGCGATCACTGCGGGAGGAGGCTTGCCCTGGGTACAACCGGGGAAACGGTTTCTGGCACCGGCTTTGCCGGTGTTCGCGGGACAAGCCCGCTCCCACAGGTACAGCGCAGGCTTAGGGCTTATGTAATACCTGTGGGACTGGCTTGCACAATGCTTGAACGCTAGCGCGATCACTGCGGGAGGAGGCTTGCCCTGGGTACAACCGGGGAAACGCGGTGTCTGGCACCGGCTTTGCCGGTGTTCGCGGGACAAGCCCGCTCCCACAGGTACAGCGCAGGCTCAGGGCTTGTGTAATACCTGTGGGACTGGCTTGCACAATGCTTGAACGCTAGCGCGATCACTGCGGGAGGAGGCTTGCCCTGGGTACAAACCGGGAAAACGCGGTGTCTGGCACCGGCTTTGCCGGTGTTCGCGGGACAAGCCCGCTCCCACAGGTACGGCGCAGGCTTAGGGCTTATGTAATACCTGTGGGACTGGCTTGCACAATGCTTGAAAGCTGGCGCGATCACTGTGGGAGGAGGCTTGCCCTGGGTACAAACTGGGAAACGCGGTGTCTGGCACCGGCTTTGCCGGTGTTCGCGGGACAAGCCCCACACAGGTACGGCGCAGGCTTAGGGCTCGTGTAATACCTGTGGAACTGGCTTGCACAATGCTTGAACGCTAGCGCGATCACTGTGGGAGCGGGCTTGCCCCGCGAACACCGGCAAAGCCGGTGCCATCCCATGCGCAACCTGCTTCGCGGAGCTCAGGCACATTCAGTTCTGTTCGGCGACGCTGGATTTACCTTGGCGTGTCTCGATCTCACCAATCAAGCGCTTGGCCAGCGCCGGGTAGTTCTCATCAAAGTGGTGCCCCCCAGGCAGCTTCAGGCGTTCACCCACCGCGGTCTTTTCGGTGCAACCGCTCTCATCGCTCTCTTCCACGCCATACACGCACACCACCTTGGAGGCTGGCAGTTTGGCCATTTCCGGTCCGGTTGGTGCTTCCTGGCCTTCCTTGCCCAGCCAGCCCTCGACCTCGATCTCGAAACTGCCGCTGCGGGCAAAGGCCAGCAGCATCACTGCGTCGATACGTTGCTGGTCTTCCACCGGCAGGCGGTTGTAGATTGCCGGCAGCACATCGGCACCGAACGAATAACCGGTGAGGACAAAGCGCTTGGTGCCCCACTTCTGTCGGTAGTGCTGCATCAGCTCGGACAGGTCGGCAGCGCTTTGCTCCGGGGTTTTGTGCTGCCAGTAATAGCGCAGCGTGTCGATACCCACCACCGGGTAGCCCAGCTTGGCCATTTCTCCGGCAACATCGCGGTCAAGGTCGCGCCAACCGCCGTCACCGGAGAGGAACAGGGTGACCGTGTCGGTGGTCTGCCCGGCCGGCACTTCCACCACAGGGATGGCCAGGGCGTTGCCGTCGTGACCTACCAGGGCCTGGGTCAGCTGGGCCTTGAGCACTTGGGGCAGATGGATGTCGTAATCGCTGATGCTGGTTTCGGCGTTGACCTGGTCGCGCACGAAGGCGGCGCTGGCGTCATCCGGGTTGTCGTTCCAGGCGACGTTCCAGTGGCCGTGGGCAGCCGCCTTGGGCAGGGGGGACTGGCAGCCAGGTTGCTCCAGGTTGAAGTCCACGGAAATGGCCCGGGCCTTGTCATTGTTCTGGTTGGCCAGCCAGCGCCAGGCCTGGGCGGCGCCAGGGCCGATACCGGCGACCAACGTCGGCTTTTCCGGCAGCTCGGCCAAGCCCTGGTCCATCGCCTGTTGCTGCTTGCTGCAATCGTTAGGCGGCAAAATCACCTGCACCATTTGGGCTTCAGCGGCCTGGCTCAGGTCGAGCAGCTGCTTGTCCGTCAGCGCCTGATCCTGTGGCACACCGATGGCCACCCGGGCCTTGGGGTGCACACCTGGGGTCACGCGGGTGATGCTGGTGCCATTGATGCTCAATTGCTCCAGGCGCGCTTCGGGGGCGGGGCGCGTCCATAGCCAGAACGCCAGCGCACCCCCCAGGGCGGCCAGCAGCAGGGGAACCAGCAGGTACAGCCAAAAGCGTCGGGTCATCAACGTTTCACCAATCCAGTCAGGCCGCCTGCAATCAGGGCGGCAGTATCAGCCAGTGCCACCAGCGGGTCGAGCCCGGCCGGCACGGCCATGTAGCGGGGTTCCCAATCCGGTTGGAACTTGTCCTTGAAGCGTCGAAGCCCCTGGAAGTTGTAAAGCTGCTCGCCACGGCGGAACACCATCGAGCCCAGGCGCTGGGTCAGAGGCGCGCCACGCCGCGGCTGAAGGCCGGAAAGCGGCACCATGCCCAGGCTGAAGCGGGAATACTCATGGCTTTTGTAGTGCAGGATCAGGCCGATCATCATGAACTCCATGGTCAGCTTCGGTGCCTCGGGGTGCGCACGCATCAGGTCGAGGCTGGCCAGTTCGTTGCTGTGGGTCTCCAGCAGGTTGGCGAAGGCCACCGGCCGACCCTGGAAGCGGATCAGGGCAATGCGGAAGTGCTGCAGGTACTCCGGGCTGAAGCGCCCCAGCGAAAAGCCTTTCTCGCGCACGTTCTTGCCGCAGAGCCAGGCATCGGAAATTTCCTTCAGCTCTGCCAGCGGGGCCTGGCCGGGCTCGTGGATTTCCAGGCTCAGGCCGTCGCGGCCACCACGGTTCCAGGTGTAGCGCAGGTCCTTCATTTCCTTGCCCTTGGCTTCGAGATCGAAGCGGCGCAAGTCGACCCGGGCTTCCTCGCCCAGCTTCAGTGCAGTCAGGCCAATGTCCATATAGAACGGCAGGTTTTCCGCGCGTACCTGGTAGAACACGGGCCGGGCGTGGTGCAGGTCGCACAGGTCGCGGAACTGCCAGATCATTTCGGCGCGCTCCTGGGCCGGCCCGATCGGGTCGTACAGGGCCACCAGGCTGCGGCCGCGACGGGCATACATAAGGAAGGCATTGTCGCGGGGGTGGAACAGCAACGCCTTGTCGCCAGTCAGGGCCAGGCCGCCGTCGGGCTGGTCGGAGGCCAGCAGAATACGGTTGGCGCGCTGCAGTTCTTCCTCGTCGGGCAGGTGGATCACCGGCGGCGCGGTGCGCAGCAGCCAGGTCAGCGCCAAGGCGGCCAGCAGCAAGGCACTGCCCATGGCGGCGCGCAGGCCACGCGGGGCATCGGCATCAAGGGTGAACTGCCACCACAGCTGGTGGCTGTAGGGCACATCCTGGTAGGCGAACAGCAGCAGCCACACCGATGCGCCGACTGCACAGGCGCTGGCCACCAGGAACACCGGCGAAAACGGCAGCTCCAGCAGGCGGCTGGGCCGGTAGAATGAGCGACGGAACAGGGCCAGCAGGGCGGCGGTGAAGGTCAGCAGGCAAGCCTCTTCCCAGTCAAAGCCCTTCAATAGCGACAACAGGGCGCCGACCAGCAACAGCACGGTGGTCAGCAGCCAGGCGGCGGACAGGCGCCGGCGCAGGCCCTGGGCCAGCAGCAGGCACAGCACGCCGATCAGGCTGGCGCCAAAGTGCGAGGCATCGATCAGCCGGTGCGGCACCAGAAAGCCCATGTGCTCCAGGCGCGTGTCGATTTCGGGGGTGACGCCAGAAAACAGCAGCACCATCCCGGACAGGAATACCAGTATCGACAGGATCGGTGCGGCCATCCCGGAGGCGGCTTTGATGGCCTGCTGTGCGAACAGCAGGCGCCGGGCTTCATTGGCCAGCAGCAGCACGCACGCCAGTAGCAGTGGCAGCACCACATAAATCAGCCGATACAGCAGCAACGCGGCCGCCAGTGGCGCGGCACCGAGCTGGTCGGCAAAGGCGGCGAGCAGGATAGCTTCGAACACCCCGACGCCGCCCGGTACGTGGCTAAGCACGCCTGCGGCCAAGGCCAGCAGGTACACCAGCACAAACGCGCCGAAGGGGGGGGCCTCGGGCAGCAACAGGTACAGCACGGTGGCAGCTGCTGCCACATCCAGCGCGGTGATCAGCAATTGCAGGGCGGCCAGGCGTGCGCCCGGCAGGCGCAGCGTACGGCGGCCCAGTTGCACCAGCAGGTTATTGGCCAGCGGCTGTTCGGCCAGGCGCCGGCGGTACAAGCCGAACACCAACAGGGCAGACGCCACAAGCACGGCGGCAGCGATACCTGCCAGCAGGCCTGGCGCCAACCCCAGTGCGGTCGAGGCTGCGGGCAGGTCGCTCAAGGTTGCCAGGGCGGCCAAGGGCGGCAACGCGCAGCCCAGTGACAGGCTGGCAAATACTGTCATGCGTGCGACTTCGCCAGCCCCCAGCCCCTGACGTGCATACAGACGGTAGCGCACCGAGCCGCCCGAAAGCATCGACAGACCGATGGCGTTGCCGATGGCAAAGGCGCTGAAACCACCCAGCACCAGGCTGCGTGCCGGCAGTTTCACGCCCGCATAGCGGCTGGCCGACCACTCGTAACCCAGCAGGATCACAAAGCCGATCACGGTCGCAAGCAAGGCACCCAGCACCGACTGGGCCGGCACGCTGAGCATGGCATCGTGCAAGGCGTAGATATCCAGCTCGCTCAGCAGGTGGCGGCAGGCAATCAAGGCCATGGTGAACAGCACCAGGGTCACGACCAGGCCGATGGGCTGGCGGTAGCGGCTCACGCGTTCGAGCAAGGGCAGGCGCTGCACGGCACCGGGTAGCGCCGAGGCGAGCGGCACCGGAGGTTCGGGGTTGTGAGAGGTCATGGATTGCCCCGGCCATGCAGCGCGAGGTAGAGGAGAGGTACGGCCAAGTGAAAGTCCCTTAGGAAAACGTATCCAATATTACTCCGGGCTCAGGCGCTTTTAGCGGCCTGGCCGGGTTAAAGATAGTTCATCCTGGGCACAATGTCTCAAGCCTGCGGGTTGGCTGGAGGCCGGGGGAAAATCGAAGCAACGAAAAGCATCGAGCGCAAACGCAACAAACCCCGCGCTGCTGTTAAACAGGCGGGGTTTGTTCTGACGAATATGGTTGCGGGAGCCGGATTTGAACCGACGACCTTCGGGTTATGAGCCCGACGAGCTACCAGGCTGCTCCATCCCGCGTCAGTGGGGCGGATTCTACAGCGTGTGGCTTGTATGTCAAGCGCTAAGCTTTGATTTTTCGAGGTTTTTCCGATGATGCTTTTTCAGCGGACAAAGAAAAAGGCCACTGGGTTAACAGTGGCCTTTTCTTGAACTTGGTTGCGGGAGCCGGATTTGAACCGACGACCTTCGGGTTATGAGCCCGACGAGCTACCAGACTGCTCCATCCCGCGTCTGTGGGGCGGATTCTACAGTTTTCTGAAGGTGTGTCAAGCGCTAAGCTTTGATTTATCGAAGGTTTTTCGGCGTTACTTTTTTGAAGGCAAAGAAAAAGGCCACTGTATGAACAGTGGCCTTTTCTTGAATCTGGTTGCGGGAGCCGGATTTGAACCGACGACCTTCGGGTTATGAGCCCGACGAGCTACCAGGCTGCTCCATCCCGCGCCTGTGAGATCGAATTGTACGGATTTAAGCCCGGGTGTCAAGCAGTTTCGTTGGAAAAACCTTTTTTGTTCAATCCCTTAGCGCTTGCTGGCAGCAAGCAGGTCAGGCGCGACGGGGCTTTCAGGCAGTTTGTCGTGTGAGGGCGAGGGTGAGGTGTATCAGTGGGGCGCATGCGATACTATCTGTATGAATTTACAGTGCTGACGGCCATCCATGTCCTTGCGCAAGATCATCCATGTCGACTGCGATTGCTTCTACGCCGCGATCGAAATGCGTGACGACCCACGCCTGGCCGGGCGGCCCATGGCGGTTGGGGGCTCGCCCGAGCGTCGCGGGGTGATCGCCACCTGCAACTATGAGGCACGTGCCTATGGTGTGCGCTCGGCCATGTCGTCACGGCATGCGCTGAAGCTGTGCCCCGACCTGTTGATCGTCAAGCCGCGCTTCGAGGCCTATCGAGAGGCCTCGCGGGAAATCCACGCGATCTTCCGTGACTACACCGAGCTGATTGAGCCTTTGTCGCTGGACGAAGCCTATCTGGATGTGAGCGACAGCCAGTGGTATTCGGGCAGCGCCACGCGCATCGCCGAGGATATTCGCCGACGCGTCGCCCGCACCTTGCATATCACGGTGTCGGCGGGCGTGGCGCCAAACAAGTTCCTGGCCAAGATTGCCAGTGACTGGCGCAAGCCCAATGGGCTGTTCGTGATTACCCCGGGCGAGGTGGAGGCCTTTGTTGCCGCCCTGCCGGTGGCCAGGTTGCATGGGGTGGGCAAAGTGACGGCAGATAAACTGGCACGGCTGGGCATCGAAACCTGCCTTGATCTGCGGGAATGGTCACGCCTGGCATTGGTGCGTGAGTTTGGCAGCTTTGGCGAGCGTTTGTGGGGGCTGGCGCGGGGTATTGATGAGCGCGCCGTACACAATGACAGCCGCAGGCAGTCAGTCAGCGTTGAAAACACCTACGACACTGACCTGCCGGACCTGGCCAGTTGCCTGGCGCGGTTGCCTGAGCTGCTGGAAAGCCTTAACGAACGTATCGCCCGTATGGACAGCAGTTATCGGCCGGACAAGCCGTTCGTCAAGGTCAAGTTCCACGACTTCAGCCAGACCACCATGGAGCAGGCAGGGGCTGGGCGGGACCTTGAAAGTTATCGGCAACTGTTGGGGCAGGCGTTTGCCCGTGGTGGCAAACCGGTGCGTTTGTTGGGGGTAGGGGTAAGGCTGCGCGATATGCGCGGAGCGCATGAGCAGTTGGAGTTGTTTACGCCTGAATAAGAAGGGGCCGCATCGCGGCCCCTTCATTTACTGCGCGCCGGGGTCTGCCACCAACCGGCCAGTGGCCTTGGTCAGCGATTGCAGAAACTCCTGCTGCAGTTCCGGATCGTTGCGGGTCAGCTCGATCAGGCTTTGTTCCATTTCACTGGCTTCTTCTTCAAGGCCCAGCTCCGACAGACGCTTCACCCGGTGTACCCACTGGCCAACATCGTCATCCTCAAGGTCATCGAAGATCAGCTCATGGGCTTCGAGCAGCTTGTTGCGCAGGGTGGCGCTGACCAGCAGGCTGGCATCACCCCGTACGGCGTTGTCTTCATCGAGTACCTGAAGGTGCAGGGTGCCGACGTGGTTGAGGTTCTGCTCGGAGAACGGGCTGTCGAGCAGGTTCAAACGCAGTACGCCGTTCCTGTCGGTGGTCAGTTCGTGGGTCATCTTGCCGGCCTTGACCTCGACCAGGCGTTCGCTCCAGGGCACGCTGGTGAACTCCTCGCGTTTACCTTTCTGCACTTCGCTGATCCCTGCGAGGTTCTGCTGGGCACGCCCGTTGGACGGCACGTTCATGAACGGGTTGAGCCCGTCCACGCCGTAGCTGAGCCAGTCGTGGGTGATGCTTTGCGGCAGGTTGCCCAAGGTAAAGACGTTGACCACATTGGCGCCAACGCCCGCCACCACGGCCACTGCACCCAGCGGGATCTCGTAGACCTCCCGCCAGGGCTGGTAGGGCGTGTAACGGTCGTAGCGACGGGTGACTTCGAACTCGGTGACTTCGAAGCGCTTTTGCTCATGCACGCGCACACGCCGTTGCGGAAGCTCCATCACCTTCGGCTCGCCAACATCGATCTGCAGGGTGTGCTCGAGCAATTTGCGCTCGACGCGCTCCTCATGGTCGCTGCGCTGGGACATCTGGTTGGCGCAGCCGCTGACGAGCAGGGCGCCGCACAGTGCGGCGCCCCCCAGGGTAAAGGTACTTCGCTTGAACATGATCACTCGTGCATTGGTTATCAGCGGCGAACGCGGGCCTGCAGGAAGCTCAGCACTTCATTGAGCGGCAACGCCTGGGCGTCCTGCTCGGTGCGGTGCTTGTACTCCAGGTTGCCTTCGGCCAGGCCGCGATCGCTGACGACGATGCGGTGTGGGATGCCGATCAGCTCCATGTCGGCAAACTTGATGCCTGGGCTGGTCTTCTTGTCGCGGTCGTCCAGCAGCACTTCGAAGCCGGCGGCGGTCAGTTCGGCGTACAGCTTGTCGGTTGCCTCGCGAACCACCTCGGTTTCGTAGCGCAGCGGTACCAGGGCGATCTGGAACGGCGCCAGGGCATCGTTCCAGATGATGCCCTTGTCGTCATAGCTCTGCTCGATGGCAGCGGCGACCACGCGGGACACACCGATACCGTAGCAGCCCATCGACAGGACCACTGGCTTGCCGTTCTCGCCCAGTACCTGGCACTTCAGCGCCTCGCTGTACTTGGTACCCAGCTGGAAGATGTGGCCCACTTCGATGCCGCGCTTGATCACCAGGGTGCCCTGGCCATCCGGGCTTGGGTCGCCTTCGACCACGTTACGCAGGTCGGCGACCTGTGGAACCGGCAGGTCGCGCTCCCAGTTGACGCCGAAGTAGTGCTTGTCATCGATGTTGGCGCCAATGCCAAAGTCGCTCATCAGGGCAACCGAACGGTCGATGATGCATTCCAGCGGCAGGTTCAGCGGGCCGAGCGAGCCGGCACCGGCGCCAATGGCGTCGCGCAGTTCGGCTTCGGTGGCCATGACCAGCGGGTCGGCAACCTGTTCCAGCTTGGTGGCCTTGATTTCGTTAAGTTCGTGGTCGCCACGGATGATCAGGGCAATCAGCTTGCCTTCTTCGGCTCCGCGCACGATCAGGGTCTTGACGGTTTTTTCGATCGCCAGGCCATGGTTTTCCACCAGCTGGGCGATGGTCTTGGCGTCCGGGGTGTCGACCAGGCGCAGCTCCTCGGTAGGGGCAGGGCGCACGGTTTCACGCGGGATGGCTTCGGCCTTCTCGATGTTGGCGGCGTAGTCGGAGCTGTCGCTGAAGATTACGTCGTCCTCGCCGGAGTCGGCCAGTACGTGGAACTCGTGCGAGTAGCTGCCACCGATCGAGCCGGTGTCGGCCTGCACTGGACGGAAGTCCAGGCCCAGGCGGGTGAATACGTTGCTGTACGCCTGGTGCATGCGGTCGTAGGTTTCCTGCAGGGAAGCCTGGTCGGCATGGAACGAATAGGCGTCCTTCATGATGAATTCGCGGCCACGCATCAGGCCGAAGCGCGGGCGGATCTCGTCACGGAACTTGGTCTGGATCTGGTACATGTTGAGTGGCAGCTGTTTATAGCTGGACAGCTCGTTACGGGCCAGGTCGGTGATGACTTCTTCGTGGGTCGGGCCAACGCAGAAGTCGCGCTGGTGGCGGTCCTTCAGGCGCAGCAGCTCCGGCCCGTACTGCTCCCAGCGGCCGGACTCCTGCCACAGCTCGGCAGGCTGGATGCTTGGCATCAGCACTTCCAGGGCGCCGGCGGCGTTCATTTCCTCACGCACCACGGCCTCGACCTTGCGCATTACCCGCAGGCCCATCGGCAGCCAGGTGTACAGGCCGGAGGCCAGTTTGCGGATCATGCCGGCACGCAGCATGAGCTGATGGCTGATGACCACTGCATCGGCAGGGGTTTCTTTCTGGGTGGCGAGCAAATATTGACTGGTGCGCATGGTTAGCCGTGTCGATTGCCTAAGACGTTGAAATAGCCCCGCATTGTACGGGGGCGAAACGAAGGCGTACAGGATGCCCCAGGGCGGGGCGCTTGTCAGCCAAGAAAAAGCCCGGCGAGATCGCCGGGCTTTTCAAGTGCGGGGCACTGCAAGCCAGGCTTACAGGATGCTCAGCGGGTATTCCACGATCAGGCGCAGTTCGTCGATCGAGCTCGAACCGTAGTAAACGCCGTCGCTGGAGCGGTAGGTGGCCTGACGCACGCGCAAGCTCAGGTCTTTCGCCGGGCCGCTCTGCAGTACGTACTTGACGTCTACGTCGCGTTCCCATTCCTTGCCGTTGTTGGTGCTTTCGGTAGTGGCGCCCGAGCCGCGAACATAGCGGGTCATGAAGGTCAGGCCAGGTACGCCGTATTCGGCGAAGTTCAGGTCGTAGCGTGCCTGCCAGGACTTCTCGTCTTCGGCGTTGAAGTCGGAACGGGCAACGGAGTTGGCCAGGAAGATGGTGCCGCCACCGTCGACGCCGTAAGCGTAGTCGCCGTCGCCGCTGACCTTCTGGTAAGCCAGGGTGAAGGTGTGGGCGCCAATGTTGTAGGCGGCCGAGAGGCTGGCTGCAATGTTGTCCAGTTCGTTGCTGCCGTCAGCCTTGCTGACGAATGCGCCGGTCAGGTTGTCGCCGATGGACTTGGTGTCATAGATGTTGAAGTCGAACACCAGGCCTTGCTTGTCGCTGATCGGCAGCGCCCAGTTGATGTTGCCGTACCACTTGCGGAAGTGGTCTTCAATGCGCGAGTAGTAGACGCTGGTGCTGAGGTTGTCGTTGATGGCGTAGGTGCCACCGAAGACGTTGGCCTCGGTCAGGCGCAGGCTATCGTGGTAGGTCTGGGCCTGGGCGTTCAGGGCGGTGAAGTGACCGGCGTGCAGGGTGAGGCCATCGATTTCGTTGCTGGTGATCAGGCCACCTTCAGCAACTTCTGGCAGCAGTCGGCTGTCGTCGGTGGCAAGTACCGGCAGGGCGGTGAACTGGTCGCCGAACTTCAGCACGGTATTGGACACGCGCAGTTTTACTGCACCGCCGCCTTCGGAGTAGTCATCTTGCGAACGGCCATCGGAGGCAGTCGGGAACAGGCCGGTGCCGGCGCGGCCTTTGCCGCTGTCCAGTTTCAGGCCCAGCATGCCGATGGCGTCAACGCCGAAGCCTACGGTGCCCTGGGTGAAGCCCGATTCGAAGGTGCCCAGGAAGCCCAGGCCGGTTTCTTCGACGCGGCTCTTGCCGCTGTCGTTGTTACGGAAGTCACGGCTGAAGTACAGCATGCGGGTTTTTACGTTCAGCTTGCTGTCTTCGAGGAAACCTTTGGACTCGTCTTGTGCCGAGGCCATTGCCAACTGCGAGGTCCCTGCCGCAACGGCCAGGGCGATCATGCTCCACTTCATCACGCGCATCGTGATTTGCTCCTTTGGTTTTAGGAAGAGTACCGCCGCGCCCAAGTGTTTTAGTTATAGGGTGCAGCTCTTTCTTGTTATGTCGGCGAAAATGTATAGCACGCTGACTGTTGTTGGCGATATGGCTATAAAGACTCTTTACGGAACTTTTTTGCCGTGTCGCGTTTAAGTATTTCCATGTCGCAAATCACACCCCGGTTTATAGGGCGTGTAAACGCCAGCGTTGTTCCTTTCGCCGTGGTGAACCTGCAAGTGCTGATTCCGGCTAGGGAAACTCCCTGGTAACCAATGCCGCTGTTGTTATTTGTCGCGTACACCTGCCATTGCAGATGCCGTGCCGACTTGGCGTGAAGGGAATGCAACAAGCGTGCTCAAAATTCGCAACAGTTCATGAATTTTTCACAAAACCTGCTACCGAGGGTCGGAAAGTGCCGTAAATACGGGTCGAAGGCACAATGAGGGGGTGTTGGAGTCGAGAATCATTAAAATTTAGAAACCTGCCATGAAAGTCAATGTGTTACCGCTATTTGTTAAACCAGAGTCATTTGTGGGGTGGCAAGTGTGGTGGTGGTGCGCAGGTGGCTTCATTTTGGTGCGAAAAGTAGCGCTGTGTTACCGGGGGTGTGCAAGGTATCCTTGCAGGCCTGTTTTCCGCTTGAAGCGGGTTCTGAAGGAGATATGCCGTGTTCGTCCTGGATTCGCGTTTGCAGCAGGATTCCCTGGTGCTTGGGGAGTTTGCGTTGTGCCAACTGCTGCTGAGCAAGGATGCCAACTACCCATGGTTCATTCTGGTACCCAAGCGCGCCGGGATCAGCGAGGTATTCGAGCTGGATGCGGCGGAGCAGCACCAGTTGTGGCAGGAAACCACCCTTCTGGCTGAAGCGCTGAAGGCCGGTTACGGCGCCGCCAAGATGAACGTGGCCACGCTGGGCAATGTCGTCAGCCAGTTGCACATGCACGTGATCGTACGCCAGCGGGACGACGCGGCCTGGCCGGCACCGGTTTGGGGCAAGTGCCCTGCTGTGGCTTACAGCGAAGACCAGTTGCAGGCCATCCGCCAGCGCCTGCGTGGGCTGCAACTTGCTGGCTACCAGGAGGCCTGACATGTCACTGGAATTGCGTATTGTTGAACTGGAAACCCGGCAAGCGTTTCAGGATGACACTATCCAGGCGCTGAATGACGTGATGGTCGAGCAGGCGCGGGTGATCGAGCGGCTGCAATTGCAGGTGGCCGAGCTGATCAAGCGTCATGAAGAGATGGTCGGCCAGTACGGCAGCGAAGGGGAAGAGGCGCCGCCGCCTCATTACTGATGTCCTGAAGCAACAGAAACCCTGGCAGGAGCGGCGCCAGGCCGCTCCTGCACAGGTTAGCGGCGTGTTACCGCAACCACGTCTTCGGCCTGCAGGCCCTTGTCCCGGTGCATCACCGAAAACTCCACGCGCTGGCCTTCGACCAGGATGCGGTGGCCTTCGCCGCGTATGGCACGAAAGTGCACAAAGATGTCATCGCCCGAATCGCGGGAGATGAAACCAAAGCCTTTCGAGGTGTTGAACCACTTCACCGTGCCGGTATCACGGTTGCCAGCATCCTGGGCGGCATGCTGGCTGCTGCGTGCCTTGCGCGGGCTGCGGGCAAAACCCACAGCCAGGTGCAGGGCCACAGCCAGTGCCGCACAGACCAGCGCAGCAAGGTTGCCCATTTCCGGGCGGGCCAGCAGCGTCAGGGTTTGCAGCACCACCGCCACCACCAGCAGGGCGCAGGCAAGGTGTTGCAACTGCTGGCGGGCGCCGCGGTAGTACAGCGGCACGACCGGCGCCAGGACCAGGTTGAGCAGGCCGAGCAGGGCAAGGTAAACCGCGTCGGGTTGTTGCAGGAAGGGTGTCGCATCGGTTTTCAGGCTGGGTATGAGCGATAGCAGCAAGGCTGCCACGCCCGTCACCAGATGGACGATCTTGAACATGGGGTTGGCTCACAGTTGATAAGGCCGATCACAGGAAGAGCGGGCAGTACGGTGCGCATGAGGTGTAAAGCGCGAACACGTGACAAGCCAGCCTATGCACCCGGCAATAACAGTCCGCACGGGTGGCACGGTGCCTATTTAACAGCAAAGCCGAAGCCTACTCAAACCGCAGGCCTCAGTGGGCGATGTGTTGCGCCATGTCACAGGCGGTGTGGGTAAAGTGTTGCTACAGTGGTCGGCGTCCGCTTGAGTCTCAAGCCTTATGGAAAGGGGAACTTCAATGGCAATCGATATCGGTATCAGTGAAGAAGATCGCAAGTCCATCGTCGATGGGCTGTCTCGCCTGTTGTCGGATACCTACGTGCTGTATCTGAAAACCCATAACTTTCACTGGAACGTTACCGGCCCGTCGTTCCGCACCCTGCACCTGATGTTCGAAGAGCAGTACAACGAGTTGGCGCTGGCAGTGGATTCGATTGCCGAGCGCATCCGTGCACTGGGTTTCCCTGCGCCAGGGTCGTATGCATTTTATGCGCGGCACTCCTCGATCAAGGAGGAGGAAGGCGTACCCCCGGCGGACGAGATGATCCGCCAGCTGGTCCAGGGCCAGGAGGCCGTGGTGCGAACTGCCCGTAGCATCTTCCCGGTAGTGGACAAAGTCAGTGATGAGCCAACCGCCGACTTGCTGACCCAGCGCATGCAGGTTCACGAAAAAACCGCGTGGATGCTGCGCGTGTTGCTCGACGGGAAATAAATACCCCAGAGCTGTGACAAAACCTGTGGGGGCGGGCTTGTCCCGCGAATGAGGCCACGCGGTGTATGGCACCGGCTTTGCCGGTGTTCGCGGGGCAAGTCCGCTCCCACAGTGTTTTCCTCGCGCTCAGGACTCGAGTGTTTGTGCGGGAAGACTTTGCTGCTGCTTTAAACCTGCCGCCCGGCGCTTCATTGGTCACCTGTTACCGGTGACGAGGAAGTAGGGCGCATGATGCAAGCGAGCAAGCGTGTGGCTGGTCAGGGAAGCTGGCCAGGAAAACAGTGCATTGATCCGTTCAAGGCAGATTTCGATATGTTGCAGACGCAGCCGGTGTCGCGTTCGGTGCGGCTCAACGGTTTTTCCACCTGTCTGCGCCTGGAGGCCGTCTACTGGGGCATCCTGGAACGCATCGCCGCCGCCAACCGCTGTTCGGTCAGTGCGGTGTTGTCCTACGTGGACCGCGAAGTGCACCTGCGCCAGGGTGGAGTGCGCAACTTCAGTGGGCTGATTCGGGTAATCTGCGTTGCCTGGCTGCAAGACCCGCCAAGTGTGCGCTGATCGCCTGGCGGGCTGCGCAGTGCTTGGTAACCATATATAATCCCGCTTTTTGCTGCCCTGGCAGCCAGCGTTATGGTTGACGAGAGACACCCATGCCCCTTTATGACTATCAATGTGCGTCCTGCGAGCACCGCATGGAAGTGCTGCAAAAGATCAGCGCCGCGCCGCTGACCGATTGCCCGGCTTGCCAGGCGCCGGCGCTGAAGAAGCTGCTGTCGGTGCCAGGCTTCCGCCTGAGCGGTAATGGTTGGTACGAAACCGACTTCAAGACCGGGGCGAAAAAGAATCTGGCAGGCGGCGACAAAGCCGACTGAGTTGAATGCTGTGACCGGGTCTTGCAGTATTAGCCCTCTGGGCGGCCAAGGCCTCCACCGAATACACGAATCACGAGAAGCGAAACCACCATCATGATGCGCAGCCATTATTGCGGCCAACTGAACGAGAGCCTGGACGGCCAGGAAGTCACCCTTTGCGGCTGGGTCCATCGTCGCCGCGACCACGGCGGGGTGATCTTCCTCGACATCCGTGACCGCGAAGGCATGGCCCAGGTCGTGTTCGACCCGGATCGCGCCGAAACCTTCGCCGCCGCCGACCGCGTGCGCAGCGAGTATGTCGTACAGGTCACCGGCAAGGTCCGCAAGCGTCCAGAAGGTGCAGTGAATGCCAACATGGCTTCCGGTGCCATCGAGATCCTCGGCTACCAGCTCACCGTGCTCAACGAGGCGGAAACCCCGCCGTTCCCGTTGAACGAGTTCTCCGACGTCGGCGAGGAAACCCGCCTGCGCTACCGTTTCATCGACCTGCGTCGCCCGGAAATGGCTGAAAAGCTGCGCCTGCGTTCGCGCATCACCAGCAGCATCCGTCGCTTCATGGACGACAACGGCTTCCTCGACGTCGAAACGCCGATCCTTACCCGTGCCACTCCGGAAGGTGCGCGTGACTACCTGGTGCCAAGCCGTACCCACGCCGGTAGCTTCTTCGCGCTGCCGCAGTCGCCCCAGCTGTTCAAGCAGCTGCTGATGGTCGCCGGCTTTGACCGCTACTACCAGATCGCCAAGTGCTTCCGTGACGAAGACCTGCGTGCTGATCGCCAGCCGGAATTCACCCAGATCGACATCGAGACCAGCTTCCTCGATGAAAGCGAGATCATGGGCCTGACCGAGAGCATGATCCGCAAGCTGTTCAAGGAAGTGCTGGACCTGGAATTCGGCGAATTCCCGCACATGACCTTCGAAGAGGCCATGCGCCGTTACGGTTCCGACAAGCCAGACCTGCGTAACCCGCTGGAACTGGTCGACGTTGCCGACCAGCTGAAGGATGTCGACTTCAAGGTGTTCGCAGGCCCGGCCAACGATCCGAAGTGCCGCGTGACCGCTCTGCGCCTGCCAGGCGGTGCCAGCATGCCGCGCAGCAAGATCGACGAGTACACCAAGTTCGTCGGCATCTACGGTGCCAAGGGCCTGGCCTACATCAAGGTCAACGAGCGCGCCAAGGGTGTCGAAGGCCTGCAGTCGCCTATCGTCAAGAACATCCCTGAGGCCAACCTCAACAACATCCTCGACCGCGTTGGCGCTGTAGACGGCGACATCGTGTTCTTCGGTGCCGACAAGTTCAAGGTGGTCAGCGAAGCCCTGGGCGCCCTGCGTATCCGTCTGGGTCACGATTTCGAGCTGCTGACCTGCGAGTGGGCGCCGATGTGGGTCGTCGACTTCCCGATGTTCGAAGAGAACGAAGACGGCAGCTTTACCGCGCTGCACCACCCGTTCACCGCGCCGAAGTGCACGCCGGAAGAGCTCGAAGCCAACCCGGCCACCGCGCTGTCGCGTGCCTACGACATGGTCCTGAACGGCACCGAGCTGGGCGGCGGTTCGATCCGTATCCACCGTAAAGAGATGCAGCAGGCAGTATTCCGCCTGCTGGGCATCGAGGCAGCAGAACAGGAAGAGAAGTTCGGCTTCCTGCTCGACGCCCTGAAGTTCGGTGCGCCACCTCACGGTGGCCTGGCCTTCGGTCTGGACCGCTTGGTCATGTTGATGACCGGCGCCCAGTCGATCCGTGAAGTGATCGCCTTCCCGAAAACCCAGAGCGCCGCGTGCGTCATGACCCAGGCCCCTGGCCTGGTCGACGCCAAGGCCCTGCGCGAGCTGCACATTCGACTGCGCGAACAGACCAAGGTCGAGTAAGCGGTCCCGGGCGCATCCACATGGATGCGCCTTTGCGTTTCGGCGCAGGTATTTTCCCGTCCCGCCCCGTACAGGGGCGGGGCTGTTTGTGATTCAAAGGATTCGGAGTCGTTATGGCTGGTCATTCCAAGTGGGCGAACATCAAGCACCGCAAAGAGCGCCAGGATGCCAAGAGAGGCAAGGTCTTCACCAAGTGGATCCGCGAGCTCACGGTCGCTGCCAAGCAGGGCGGCCCTGACCCGGCATCCAACCCGCGCCTGCGCCTGGCACTGGACAAGGCCCTGGGCGCCAACATGAGCCGCGATATCATCGACCGAGCCGTGGCCCGTGGTGCTGGCACCAATGAAAGCGACAACGTCGAAGAGCTCAGCTACGAAGGTTATGGCCCGGGTGGCGTGGCGATCATGGTCGAAGCCATGACCGACAACCGCAACCGTACCGCCGCCGCCGTGCGTCATGCCTTCACCAAGTGTGGCGGCAACCTGGGCACTGACGGTTCGGTGGCCTATCTGTTCGAGCGCAAAGGCCAGCTCAGCTTTGCCCCGGGTGTGGAAGAAGACGCGTTGATGGAAGCGGCGATGGAAGCCGATGCCGACGATGTGGTGGCCAACGATGACGGCTCGTTCGACGTGTTCACTTCATTCAACAGCTTCTACGCCGTGCGCAATGCCCTGGAAGAGGCGGGTTTCAAGGCCGCTGACGCGGAAATCGTCATGCAGCCGACCACCAGCGCCGAGCTCGACCAGGACGGTGCCGAAAAGGTGCTCAAGCTGATCGACATGCTCGAAGACCTGGATGACGTGCAGAACGTCTACTCCAATGCCCAGATTTCCGACGAGATCATGGAAAACCTCGGCTAAGGTGACCTGGCGATCCACGCCGGCTCTTTGAGTTTTCAGTGCCTGTACCGGCCCTTTCGCGGGTAAACCCGCTCCCACAGGTACTGCACCGCGTTCGAATGCGGTGCAGTACCTGTGGGAGCGGGTTTACCCGCGAAAGGGCCGGTACAGTTTGCAAAGACGCATCATTTTTACGACAGGCACTATGACTCTGATTCTTGGTATCGACCCCGGTTCGCGCATCACCGGCTACGGCGTAGTACGCCAGACCGCCCGTGGTTGCGAGTACGTGGCGTCGGGCTGCATCCGCACCGGCAGCGGCGAGCTGCACGAGCGGCTGCAGATCGTTTTTCGTGGTGTCAGTGAAATCATCGCCCAGCACGAACCGGTGACCATGGGCATCGAGCGGGTGTTCATGGCCCGCAATGCCGATTCGGCGCTAAAGCTCGGCCAGGCACGCGGCGCGGCCATCGTCGCTGCCGCCGAAGCCGGGCTCGAAATCGCTGAATACAGCGCCACCCAGGTCAAGCAAGCGGTGGCTGGGACCGGTGGGGCCAACAAGGAGCAGGTGATGATGATGGTCATGCACCTGCTGAAACTGACGCAAAAGCCGCAGATCGACGCCTCGGACGCCCTGGCTATCGCCCTGTGCCACGCCCACACCCGTTCCAGCCTGGTGCCCCATGGCCTGGCCACGGCGCGGCGGCGCGGCGGGCGCTTGCGTCTGTAGGCGCTTCATGCGCTGATACACATTTTGTGCGGGTGATGCGTTCACCCGTTGCATTTGCTGATAGGGTTGAGCGGTCTTTGACCGGCTCCCCGAGAGGAAGGATCGGAACGTGATTGGACGTTTGCGCGGCACCCTGGCGGAGAAACAGCCGCCGCACCTGATTATCGACGTCAACGGCGTGGGTTACGAACTGGAAGTTCCCATGACTACGCTGTACCGTCTGCCCAAGGTGGGCGAACCCGTCACCGTGCACACCCACCTGGTCGTGCGCGAAGACGCCCACTTGCTCTATGGGTTTGCCGAAAAGCGCGAGCGTGAGCTGTTCCGCGAGCTTATCCGGCTCAATGGCGTGGGTCCCAAGTTGGCATTGGCGCTGATGTCCGGCCTGGAAGTCGACGAGCTGGTCCGCTGCGTGCAGGCCCAGGACACGTCGGCCCTGGTGCGCGTGCCCGGCGTCGGCAAGAAAACCGCCGAACGCCTGCTGGTCGAGCTCAAGGACCGTTTCAAGGCCTGGGAAACCTCGCCGGCCATGTTCACCCTGGTGTCCGATGGCCCGTTGCCAGCCGCCAGCGAGTCCAGCGCCGAGGCAGATGCCGTCAGTGCTTTGGTATCGCTGGGTTACAAGCCGCAGGAAGCGAGCAAGGCAATCGCTGCGATCAAGGACAAGGCCGGCCTTGGCAGTGAAGAGCTGATCCGCCGCAGCCTGAAAGGGATGATTACCAAGTGATCGAAGCCGACCGCCTGATTGCCGCCAGTGGCCGCGACCGCGAAGAGGTCCAGGACCGTGCGATTCGCCCGCTGAGCCTGGACGATTACATCGGCCAGCCGGTGGTGCGCGAGCAGATGGCACTGTTCATCCAGGCCGCCCGTGGCCGCAGCGAGTCGCTTGACCACACGCTGATTTTTGGCCCGCCCGGGCTGGGCAAGACTACTCTTGCCAACATCATTGCCCATGAAATGGGCGTGTCGGTAAAAAGCACCTCGGGGCCGATCCTCGAGCGCCCCGGCGACCTGGCAGCCATGCTGACCAACCTCGAACCGCACGACGTGCTGTTCATCGACGAGATCCACCGCTTGTCACCGGTTGTCGAAGAGGTGCTCTACCCGGCCATGGAGGACTTCCAGCTCGACATCATGATCGGCGAAGGCCCGGCGGCCCGCTCGATCAAACTCGACCTGCCACCGTTCACCCTGGTAGGGGCTACCACCCGTGCCGGCATGCTCACCAACCCGTTGCGTGACCGCTTCGGTATTGTCCAGCGCCTGGAGTTCTACAGCGACAAGGACCTGGCCACCATCGTCAGCCGTTCGGCCAACATCCTTGGCCTGGTCATCGAAGACCAGGGCGCCTACGAGATTGCCCGACGTGCCCGTGGCACTCCGCGTATCGCCAACCGCCTGCTGCGCCGCGTGCGCGACTACGCCGAGGTACGCGGCAAGGGCCAGATCACCAAGGCCGTGGCCGACATGGCGCTGAACCTGCTGGATGTCGACGAACGTGGCTTCGACCATTCCGACCGCCGCCTGCTGCTGACCATGATCGAGAAGTTCGATGGCGGCCCGGTAGGGGTGGACAACCTGGCTGCGGCCATCAGCGAAGAGCGCCATACCATCGAAGATGTGCTGGAGCCGTACCTGATCCAGCAGGGCTACATCATGCGCACGCCGCGCGGTCGCGTGGTCACCCGGCATGCCTACCTGCACTTTGGCCTGAATATTCCCGGGCGTTTGGGGGAGGGCGGTGATTTTTCCGAGCCAGGCGATGAATGACAGATCAAAAGCGACTTTTCGTGGTCCTACCGCTGGCATGCCAAGGGTGCGCTGGCAATAAGACATTAATGAAGAAAAAACAGTTGCCACAGCGGATTGGCAAGCTGAGGAGTAAGCACTAGAGTATGCGCGCGCAAAATCAGCTCGAACCGTTCGCACACCGTTGTCGCGTCTATTACGAAGATACCGATGCGGGCGGTGTGGTGTATTACGTCAACTACCTGAAATTCATGGAGCGCGCGCGCACCGAACGCTTGCGGCACCTGGGGTTTTCCCAGTCGCAGCTGGCTGAAGACAACCTGCTGTTCGTGGTCCATTCCAGCGAAGCGCGTTATCACGCGCCGGCGCGGCTGGATGACGAATTGCGGGTGACCGCGCACGTACTTGAACTCAATCGCGCCAGCCTGCGTTTTGTACAGCAGGTCTGGCGGGAAAAGGATGAAACGCTGCTTTGCGAAGGGCAGTTCCTGGTGGCCGCCGTGCGCGCCGACACTTTCAAACCCCGAGCCATACCCCCCCAGCTGCGCGACGCCTTTGCGGCGGACGGCTCGGGTAATCAATCGAATGCAGGAGAATAAGCGTGGAAGCTAACGTCGTCGACCATACCTCCATGTGGAGTCTGGTCAGCAATGCCAGCGTGGTGGTACAGCTGGTAATGCTGATTCTGGTGGCCGCCTCGGTCACCTCATGGATCATGATCTTTCAGCGCAGCACCATGCTGCGCGCTGGTCGTCGTGCGCTGGATGCCTTCGAGGAGCGCTTCTGGTCGGGCATCGACCTGTCCAAGCTGTACCGCCAGGCAGGCAGCAACCCCGACCCGGATTCTGGCGTGGAGCAGGTCTTCCGTGCCGGCTTCAAAGAGTTCTCGCGCCTGCGTCAGCAGCCGGGCGTTGACCCTGACGCGGTCATGGAAGGCGTTGGCCGTGCCATGCGCGTTGCCATCTCGCGCGAGGAAGAAAAACTCGAGCAGAGCCTGCCGTTCCTGGCCACCGTCGGTTCCACCAGCCCGTACATCGGCCTGTTTGGTACCGTATGGGGCATCATGAACTCCTTCCGCGGCCTGGCCAGTGCCCAGCAGGCCACCCTGGCAACCGTTGCCCCGGGGATCGCCGAAGCGCTGATCGCCACCGCCATTGGCCTGTTTGCAGCAATCCCGGCGGTAATCGCCTACAACCGTTTTGCCGCGCGCAGCGAAGTGCTGATCGGTCGTTACTACACCTTCGCCGACGAGTTCCAGGCGATCCTGCACCGCAAAGTGCACACCAGCGAAGAGTAATCAGGTAGAAGCCCATGGCCCGAGTTCGCCACAAACGCAAGCCCGTCGCCGAGATGAACGTGGTGCCCTACATCGACGTGATGCTGGTGCTGCTGGTCATCTTCATGGTGACGGCGCCCATGCTCAACCAGGGCGTGAAGGTCGACCTGCCCAAGGTTTCCAGTGAAGCCTTGCCGCAGGACAACAACGTCCAGATCCTCACCATTTCCATCAAGGCCGACAAAACCTACTACTGGAACCTTGGCAGCGAAGTCGATACCGACAAGCAGATGGACAAGGCCATGACCTTGCCTGACATGACCAATGCAGTGACCAAGATCATTGCTGCCGGCCGTGACCAGGGCAAGCAAACCCAGGTGTTCATTCGTGGCGACAAGGCTGTCGACTATGGCGCGGTCATGGGTGCCATGGGCGGGTTGCAGAAGGCCGGTGTCGGTAACGTTGGCCTGATTACCGAGGCGCCCTGATGCAACAGCGAGAGCCATCCGCCTCGGAAAGCTACTTCTGGCCCAGTGTCTGGGCCATCGGCCTGCATGTGCTGGTGTTCGCCATGCTGTTCGTCAGTTTTGCCATGACGCCAGAACTGCCGCCTTCCAAGCCGATTGTTCAGGCTACCCTGTACCAGCTCAAATCCAAGAGCCAGGCGACCACCCAGACCAATCAGAAGATTGCCGGGGAGGCGAAGAAAACCGCTTCGCGCCAGACCGAGGTCGAGCAACTGGAGCAGAAGAAGGTCGAACAGGAGGCCGTGAAGGCCGCGGAACAAAAGAAGGCCGACGCCGCTCAAAAGGCCGAAGAGGCTCGCGAAGCCGCCGAGGCGAAAAAAGCCGAGGACGCTGCCAAGGCTGCCGAAGCCGCCAAGGCTACCGAGGCCAAGAAAGCCGCAGAAGCCAAGAAGGCCGAAGAGGCTAAGAAGGCCGCCGAGAAGCAGCAGGCCGACATCGCCAAGAAAAAGGCCGAGGAAGAAGCCAAGAAAAAAGCCGAAGAAGAGGCCAAGAAAGAGGCCGCTGAAGAGGCGAAGAAGCAAGCCGCCGAGGACGCCAAGAAAAAGGCTGCCGAAGAGGCCAAGAAGAAAGCAGCCGAGGACGCCAAGAAGAAAGCGGCGGCCGAGGACGCCAAGAAAAAGGCAGCTGAAGAGGCCAAGAAAAAGGCCGCTGCAGACGCCCAGAAGAAAAAGGCACAGGAAGCGGCCCGCAAGGCGGCAGAAGACAAAAAAGCCCAGGCCTTGGCCGAGCTGTTGTCCGACACCACCGAGCGGCAGCAGGCGCTGGCCGACGAGCAGGGTGACCAGGTGGCCGGCGACTTCGACGACCTGATCCGCATGCGCGCGGCCGAGGGCTGGGCACGTCCGCCTTCCGCGCGCAAGGGCATGACGGTGGTCCTGCAGATCAACATGTTGCCGGACGGCACCATCACCAGTGTCAGCGTGGCCCGTTCCAGTGGTGACGGCCCGTATGACAGTTCGGCGGTGGCTGCGGTGAAGAACATTGGTCGTTTGACCGAGATGCAGGGTATGAAGCCGAGCGATTTCAACCAATATCGTTCGTTCAAGATGACATTTACACCTGAGGATCTAGCGTTGTGATTAAACGTCTGAGAGGACTGCTGGTCATGCTCTGCTGCGTGGCAGGCATGGCGGTGGCAGAGGAAAAGAACATCCTGGTCACCAGCGGCAGCGACCGGGCAACACCCATCGCGGTAGTGCCGTTCGGCTTGCAGGGCGGCAGCGTGCTGCCCGAAGACATTGCCGATATCATCGGCAACGATCTGCGCAACTCCGGGTACTACTCGCCGATTCCGCGGCAGAACATGATCAGCCAGCCGTCGCAGGCCAGCGAAGTGATCTTCCGTGACTGGAAAGCACTGGGTGCCCAGTACGTGATGGTTGGCAGCATCGTGCCGTCCGGCGGTCGCCTGCAGGTACAGTACGCGCTGTTCAACGTCGCCACCGAGCAGCAAGTGCTGACCGGTAGCGTGGCGGGCAGCACCGACCAGTTGCGTGATATGGCGCACTACATTGCCGACCAGTCGTTCGAGAAGCTCACCGGCATCAAGGGCGCGTTCTCAACCCGTATGCTGTACGTGACCGCCGAGCGTTTCTCCACCAACAACACCCGCTACACGCTGCAGCGTTCGGACTACGACGGTGCGCGTGCGGTCACCCTGCTGCAATCGCGCGAGCCGATCCTGTCGCCTCGCTTTGCACCGGATGGCAAGCGTATCGCCTATGTGTCGTTCGAGCAGAAGCGTCCGCGCATCTTCATTCAGAACATCGACACTGGCCGCCGCGAGCAGGTGACCAACTTCGAAGGCCTGAACGGTGCGCCAGCCTGGTCGCCTGATGGTTCGCGCCTGGCGTTCGTGCTGTCGAAGGACGGCAACCCTGACATCTATGTGATGAACGTGGCGTCGCGCCAGATCAGCCGAGTTACCGCAGGCCCGGGTATCAACACCGAGCCGTTCTGGGGTAAAGACGGCAATACCCTTTACTTCACGTCCGACCGTGGCGGCAAGCCGCAGATCTACAAACAATCGGTCAGCGGTGGTGGTGCCGAGCGCGTCACCTTCGTGGGTAACTACAACGCCAACCCGAAACTGTCGGCTGACGAAAAGACCCTGGTGATGATCCATCGCCAACAGGGCTTTACCAACTTCAAAGTGGCGGCACAGGACTTGCAACGCGGAAGTGTAAAGATTCTCTCGGAAACAAGTCTTGATGAGTCTCCCACTGTTGCGCCAAACGGCACCATGCTAATCTACGCCACCCGCCAGCAGGGCCGGGGAGTCTTGATGCTCGTGTCGCTTAATGGCCGCGTGAGGCTCCCACTTCCTACCGCTCAAGGCGAAGTCAGAGAACCGTCCTGGTCCCCTTACCTGAACTGATTGCGGCGTAATACGTTTTGCTTAACACACTGGGGTTTCATTAGGAGTTTCACGATGGAAATGCTGAAGTTTGGTAAATTCGCTGCGCTGGCTCTGGCCATGGCTGTAGCTGTAGGTTGCTCCTCGAAGGGCGGTGACAACGCAGGCGAAGGCGCTGCTGTAGATCCGAACGCTGGCTACGGTGCCAACACTGGCGCTGTTGACGGCTCCCTGAGCGAAGAAGCCGCCCTGCGCGCAATCACCACCTTCTACTTCGAATACGACAGCTCGGACCTGAAGCCAGAAGCCATGCGCGCTCTGGACGTTCACGCCAAGGACCTGAAGTCCAACGGCAACCGCGTTGTCCTGGAAGGCAACACCGACGAGCGCGGCACCCGCGAGTACAACATGGCTCTGGGTGAGCGTCGTGCCAAGGCCGTTCAACGCTACCTGGTTCTGCAGGGTGTTTCCCCTGCTCAGCTGGAACTGGTCTCCTACGGTGAAGAGCGTCCTGTTGCCACTGGCAACGACGAGCAATCCTGGGCTCAGAACCGTCGCGTAGAACTGCGTAAGTAAGTTCTTATGCGTATGTGCCGCCGTGTAGTAACCGTCCTCGCACTCAGCCTGCCGCTCGCGGCCTGGGCTGAGGTCCCTGTAGTAGATGACAACGCAGGCAGCTATCCGCCTGTGGGTTATGGCACGAGCGGCGCCTATGCCGGGTCAGGGGCTTCGGCCCCTGCCTCTGCACAGGGCCAGCTGTTCATGCAGCTGCAACAGATGCAGGACCAGCTTTCCCGCCAGCAAGGCATCATCGAAGAGCTGCAGAACGATGTGTCGCGCATGAAGCAGGAAAACCTGGAGCGATACCAGGACCTGGACCGTCGCATCAACAGTGGCGCTGCACCTGCCGCGACCCCTGACAATTCCTCCGGTGGTGGTGCTTCAAATGCCGCCCCCGCTGCAGCAGCTGGTGCTGCTGCGCAACAACCGGCCGCCAGTAGCGAGCCTGGTGATCCCGCGAAAGAAAAGCTCTACTACGATGCTGCTTTCGACCTGATCAAGCAGAAAGACTTCGACAAGGCCAGCCAGGCCTTCAATGCCTTCCTGCGCAAGTACCCCAACAGCCAGTACGCCGGCAACGCCCAGTACTGGCTGGGTGAAGTGAACCTGGCCAAAGGCGACCTTCCGGCTGCCAGCCAGGCCTTCGCCCAGGTCAGCCAGAAGTATCCCAAGCACAGCAAGGTGCCGGATTCGCTGTACAAACTGGCCGATGTCGAGCGCCGCATGGGCCACACCGACAAGGTCAAGGGCATCCTGCAGCAGGTCATCACCCAGTACCCCGGCACCTCCGCCGCGCAGCTGGCCCAGCGTGACTTGCAGAAGCTCTGAGCCCTGCAGCTGTACCGCTCGAAAGAAACCCGCGCCAGTCGCGGGTTTTTTCGTTAGAATCACTGCCCTTTTTTCGTAAACACGCTGCTGCGGATAACGCCATGTCGAGTCCGCGACAGTGCCTGACGGAGGCGGGCAGCCTGTTTAGCTGTCACGCCCGTGGCGAGCATGCAAGACACATTACGCATCACAGAAGTCTTTTACTCTTTGCAGGGTGAAACGCGAACGGCTGGCCTGCCCACCGTATTCGTGCGCCTTACCGGCTGCCCCCTGCGCTGCCAGTACTGCGACAGTGCCTATGCCTTCACTGGCGGCACTGTTCGTACCCTCGATTCGATCCTTGAGCAGGTTGCCGGCTTCAAGCCTCGCTACGTGTGCGTGACAGGTGGCGAGCCGCTGGCCCAGCCGAATGCCTTGCCGTTGCTGCAACGACTGTGCGACGCCGGCTATGAGGTCTCGCTGGAGACCAGTGGCGCCCTGGATATCTCGGGCACCGATGTGCGCGTCAGCCGTGTGGTCGACCTCAAGACCCCTGGGTCGGAAGAGTCCCACCGTAACCGCTACGAGAACATCGAGCAGCTCACCCGCAACGACCAGGTCAAGTTCGTCATCTGCTCGCGCGAGGACTATGACTGGGCTGTCTCCAAGTTGATCCAGTACAACCTGGCCGAGCGCGCCGGCGAGGTGCTGTTTTCGCCAAGCCACCACCAGGTGAGCGCAAGCGACCTGGCCGACTGGATCGTTGCCGACAACCTGCCCGTACGTTTCCAGCTGCAGTTGCACAAGCTGCTGTGGAACGACGAACCCGGACGTTGATTGAGAGTAAAAGCACATGACTGAGAAACGCGCAGTAATCCTGCTGTCTGGCGGCCTTGATTCCGCCACCGTCGTAGCCATGGCCAAGGCCGAAGGCTACAGCTGCTACACCATGAGCTTCGACTATGGCCAACGCCACCGTGCCGAGCTGAATGCAGCTGCCCGTGTCGCCCGGGACCTGGGCGTGGTCGAGCACAAGGTAATCGGCCTGAACCTCGACGGTATCGGTGGTTCGGCGTTGACCGACAGCAGCATCGACGTACCTGAAGCCCCAAGCGAAGGCATCCCGGTCACCTACGTGCCGGCGCGAAATACCGTGTTCCTGTCGCTGGCCCTGGGCTGGGCAGAAGTGCTGGAGGCGCGTGACATCTTCATCGGCGTCAATGCCGTGGATTACTCCGGTTATCCCGATTGCCGTCCCGAGTTTGTCGAAGCCTTCGAGCGCATGGCCAACCTGGCTACCAAGGCGGGCGTAGAAGGGCAGGGCTTCCGTATTCAGGCGCCGCTGCAAAACATGAGCAAGGCGCAGATCGTGCAGGCCGGCATGGCCCGTGGCGTGGATTACAGCCTGACCGTTTCCTGCTACCAGGCCGACGATGATGGCCGCGCCTGTGGCAAATGCGACAGCTGCCGCCTGCGCGCCGACGGCTTCAAGGCGGCTGAGGTACCAGACCCTACGCGGTATGTTTGAAAAAACTGTGATGGGGTATTGATTTCTCTTTAGAAATCAGTATTATACGCGCCATCAATAGGGTCGTTAGCTCAGTTGGTAGAGCAGTTGGCTTTTAACCAATTGGTCGTAGGTTCGAATCCTACACGACCCACCATACGCAGTACGTCAAAGCCCGCTACCAGAAATGGTCGCGGGCTTTTTCGTTTTCGCGATCTTGGGGCGCACAGCGCCCCCAGCTTACTCGGCCCACTCGGGGTCGCCTGTGAATACCACCGTCAGCCAGCGGTCCGGCCCTTCACCGCCTACTGCATCACCAATCTCGTTGCGCCACGTATCCCATTCATCGATGGTCTTTGCGGCCATTGTCTTTGGCACGATGAAATACAGCTCAATCTCTCGTGAGCGCCCAACCTTGGCGACATAGGCACGGTACGACTGCAGCCCGTGGCGGGCGACAAAGGCCTTGGCCACTTCATCGACGTGCAGCTTGAGGTCGCCGGGGGTAACCAGAAAGATTTCAGACAGCGCCTGGCGGACCACCGACAGCGGCAGCGGAATGATCACCAGGCACACCAGCGCCAGCACCGCCGGGTCGATGTACGGCGACACCCACTCCAGCGATGTGCCTTGCACCGCGTAACCAAAGCAGAAGGCGATCAGCAACGCGGCGGTGATGCTGGCCGACATCACCCAGCCCTTGACGTCCATGCGCACGAAGTCTGACTTCAGCTTGCGGTTGGCGCGGGCTTCGACGACGGCGATGGTCACGCAGGTGATTACGGTCAGCACGGCATAGACCATGGCAATACCGAACTCCAGGTGACGCCCGCCTTGCAACAGGCTGCTGACGGCGTTGATCAGCGCGTAGATGGCCACGCCGCTAAGCAGGATGCCGTTGAGTGCCAGGACCATCGGTTCCAGGTGCCAGAAGCCCATGGTGAAACGCTCACGCAGCTTGCGTGACATCTGCACGCTGGTGGTGTGCGAGGTAATCAGCTTGACCACTACAAGTGAAAGGCCGCTCATGCTGGCGTCGACCAGCGAGTACACGCCGTCGAAGACGATGGAGAATGAGCCGGAGGCCAGGCCGAAGGCGATGCCTATGGTGGCGATGAACAGGGTGACGGCAATCGAGGTGCGTAACAGGCCCTGTTCGCTGGTGATGTCGAAGAAGGTGGATCGGGTTGCGGTTTGCATGACGTGTGCTCAGTAAAAACGATAATGCTGTGGTGGCTGTACGGGCTTCTTCGCGGGCACGCCCGCTCCCGCCGAGCCTGCGTTGGCCTGGAAGGCGACCACGCACCTGTGGGAGCGGGCGTGCCCGCGAAAGGGCCCTTGCAGGTTAGACGCGGAATTGCTCCATCAGCGCCTGTTGCTGGTTGGCCAGCCGGTTCAGCGCCTGGCTGATGCGCGCCGATTCGTCGGCCTGGCCAGCCAGTGATTCTGTCACATCCCGGATGCCGGCCACGTTACGGTTCACTTCCTCGGCCACCGCGCTCTGTTCTTCGGCCGCAGAGGCAATCTGCAGGTTCATGTCGCTGATCACAGTCACCGCCTCGCCAATGCGCTGCAGTGCAGGCAGCGCCTGTTCCATGCGTGCCGCGCTGGCCTGGGCCTGGCGCTGGCCTTCGTGCATGGCGCCCACGACATCTTGGGTGCCTTGCTGCAGGCCTTCGATGACCTGGCGAATTTCCTCCACCGACACCTGCGTGCGCTGGGCCAGGCCGCGCACCTCATCGGCGACCACGGCAAAACCACGCCCGGCTTCGCCCGCACGGGCGGCTTCGATGGCTGCATTGAGTGCCAGCAGGTTGGTCTGCTCGGCGATGGTGCGAATCACCTCCAGCACCGAGCCTATCTGGCCGCTGCGACCCTCCAGTGCGCGGGCCTCGTCCATGGCAGTGTTCATGCCGGCGGCCAGGCGATCGATGCCCTGGCGGGTGCTGTCGATCAGTTGCAGGCCTTCGCGGCTGGCCTGGTCGGCGGCCCGTGCGGCCTGGGCCGCCTGTGAGGCATTGTGTGCAACATCCAGGGCGGTGGCGCTCATCTCGTTGGCCGCCGTGGCCACTTGCTCGATTTCACGGTGCTGCTGCTGCATGCCGTTGCTGGTCTGGCTGGCGATGGCGGCAGACTGGTCGGCGGTGCCGCGGGCCTCCTGCAGCGAGCCCTTGACCTGAGCGATGACGGGTTGCAGTTTGTCGAGGAAGCGGTTGAACCAGTGGGTGAGCTGGCCCAGTTCGTCCTGGCGGGCGTAGTCCAGGCGGCGCGTGAGGTCGCCTTCGCCGCTGGCAATATCTTGCAGGCGTGCGGCCACGGCCAGTATTGGCCGGGTGACGCCGCGTGCGGTCAACCACACCAGCAGCAAGCCTGCGATGGCAGCGCCAAGGCCGATCAGCAGGCTGTTGAGGTTGGCATTCTGGCTATGGGCGTCCAGGCGCTGGTTGAGGGCTACGGCGGGTGCCTGCAGCACGCTTTCCGGCAGTTCCAGCAACACCTGCCAAGGGGCTGCGCCAGGGATCGGGGCGAAGGGGTGGGCCACGCGCAGCAGGCCGTCGGCTACTGCATTGTCCATGGGCTTACCGAGCACGCTGGCGTCACGACTGTTGCCAGCCAGCAGGCCGGCTGCGCTGGCAATACTCACATGGCCCTGGCCATCGAACAGCTCGCGGCGGCCGTCCAGGCTCAGTTGCTGCAGGTTGGCCAGGCCAATGTCCAGGCCGACCACGCCGACAACCTTGCCCTGTTCCAGCAGTGGCAGGGCGATGCTGGTCATCAGCACCTGACGGCCATTGACCTCGTCGAGGTACGGTTCGAGCATGCAGGTAGTGGCGGTGTCCTGCGGGCAGGTCAGCCAACGGTTCTTCGCTGCGCCGTTGCTGCCAATGCTGGCATCGCCAAGCATGGCTTCCGGCATGGCTTCAAGTTCCAGGGCGCCGGGGCGCGGTTGTGACCAGTACAACGAGAAACGCCCGCGTTCATTGCTACCCATCGCCTCCTGGCCAAGGTGCTGGCTGTCCTGCTGGTCCAGCGCGTTGGGCTGGAACACCAGGTACAGGCCGATTACATCCGGGTTGCCGGCCAGGCTGGCACGGGCCTGGCGCGTCAGCTCGGCGCGCAGGTCACTGCCGCCTCGGGCCTTGAGTACCTGCACCAGGCGGGCAAAGCCATTGGCGTACTGATAGGCGTCCATGAAGTAGCGCTGCACCCGCAGGGCCTGGGTTTGCGCGTGGGCCTGCAGGCGCTGGCGCGCACTGTTGTCGAGCATGGCGGTGCTGGCCTGGCTGACCAAGGCAGCGCTGCGCTGCGCCTGGGTCAGCGAGGTGGCCACCAGCAAGGCGACGATGGCCAGCAGGCACAGGCCGGCGAGCAGGGTGATCTTCCACTGGATGGAGAGGCGACGCAGCGGCATGAGGCATTCCTTTTCGGGCAAGTACAACGCCCGCGGTCAGGCGCGGGCGTTGTCGGCAGCGTGGGTCATTCGGCGATGTAGTTGGGCGGTGCCGACCGGAAGGCTTTGGTCAGCCAGCCCAGGTAGATCAACCCGAGCGTTGCCCAGATGCCGCCAAACATCAGCGAGTGCACATTCAGGTCCAGCCACAGCGAGACGATGATGCAGAAGCCGATGGTAGGCAGCACCAGGTACTTCAGTTGGTTGGCCAGGCCTTTGCGGTTGCCTTCGCGCAGGTAGCAGTGGTTGATCACCGACAGGTTGACGAAGCTGAATGCGACCAGTGCGCCGAAGTTGATGATCGAGGTCGCGGTAACCAGGTCGAAGAAGATCGCTGACAGCGAAATCAGCCCCACCACCGCAATGTTCAGCACCGGCGTCTTGTAGCGCGAGTGCAGGCGGGCAAAGAGGCTGGCGGGGATCACGTTGTCGCGGCCCATCACGTACAGCAGGCGCGACACGCTGGTTTGCGAAGCCAGGCCTGAAGCGATGGTGTTGATCACGGTGCAGGCGATGAATACCGACTGGAACAGCTTGCCGCCGACGTACAGGGCGATTTCCGGCAGGGCCGCTTCCTGGTCGTGGAAGCGCGCCATGGTCGGGAAGTAGGCCTGGATGAAGTACGACACGGTGATGAACACCACGCCACCGATCAGTGCGGTCAGGAAGATCGCCCGTGGGATCGTCTTGGCCGGGTCACGGGTTTCTTCGGACAGGCAGGTGACCGCGTCGAAGCCCAGGAACGAGAAGCACAGGATGGTGGCACCGGCAGCCAGCGCGCTGAGGTGGGTCTGGCTGTCGGCGAACGGCAGCAAGCTCCAGGTGGTGCCCAGCCCTTCACCCTGGCCCAGGCCGCGCACGCACAAGTAGATGAACACGGCGATGATCGCCACCTGAACGCCTACAAACAGCAGGTTGAAGTGCGCCACCAGGTTCACGCTGCGCATGTTGATCAGGCTGATCAAGGTGACGAAGCCGACGACCCACAGCCATTCTGGTACTTCAGGGAACATGGCCGAGAGGTACAGCTTGGCCAGCAGCGCGTTGACCATCGGCAGCAGCAGGTAATCCAGCAGCGACGACCAGCCGACCAGGAAGCCCACATGGGGGTTGATCGCACGTTGTGTGTAGGTATACGCCGAGCCCGACTGCGGAAAGCGTTTTACCAGGGTGCCGTAGCTTACGGCGGTGAACAGGATGCCCGCCAGCGCCAGGATGTAGGCGCTGGGCACATGGCCGGCGGTGATGCCGCTGACGATGCCGAAGGTGTCGAACACGGTCATTGGGGTCAGGTAGGCCAGGCCAATGATGATCACGTGCCAGAGGCGCAGGGTTTTGCGAAGTTGGCCGTTGCCGGAAGCGCTGTGATCAGGCTGCATGCTGACATGGCTCCTGGTGCTGGGCGTAAACGGCGGGCACGGTGTATTGCGCATGCGGCAAGGGCGAGCGGGTGGGCTCCATGTTGTTCACCTTTTTTGTAGGAGCAGCAGAAGGCGCGGGGGACGCGCTAAGTGGTGAAAATAAAAAACGATGGGTAGGTTGGTGTCAAGTTAAACATGACAAGATGTTACTGAATTGAAATATTTATCGATTTATAAGGGGTTTTGTTCGGTTTTTGCGCGTTTTTTTGCGGTTTTGATCAATTTGAATGTTCGTAAAAATTAACGAATGTGCCTCCCGTGGATGCGTGTCAGATGGTTCTGAAAAATGGATTTCTCGGTGAAGGCTGGCCCTCGTCTTCCATCGCAGTGTTAATCTTCGCCTCCTGCGTGGCCTTTGCTCACCCAATGAAGCCCTTACGGACAATCGGTTCTATTCATGAAGAAATCAGTTGGCATTCTTTCCGGCCTGGCGATCGCCATTGCCGTCGCATCTACCGCTGGCGCCTGGTACACCGGCAAGCAACTGCCAGCCGAACTGGACAACGCCGTTGCCCGCAGCAACGCCGAACTCAAGAAGGCCCTGGTGACCACCGGCGGCAGCATGAGCATCGAACGGGTATCGCTGGAGCAGCATTTCTTCAGCAGTACCGCCCAGTACCGGCTCAAGGCCCGCGACATAAACCTGGGTGAAGGCGAGGTGGTGAATTTCGACGTGGGCGTGACCGACCAGATTGAGCACGGCCCCTTTCCCTGGTCGCGGGTAAAGGCGTTGAAGCTGATGCCGGTGATGGCGGTCAGCAACAGCACCTTGCAGAAGGACGATGCCACCGCCGCGTGGTTCGCTGCCGCAGGCGAGCAGGCCCCGATCAGTGCACAGACCAGCCTGGGGTACGGCGGCAGTGTGGCCAGCCAGGTCCGGCTGGCGCCGGTCAAGCTTGACGAGGCGGACGGCAACAGCCTCGACTTCTCGGGTATGCAGCTGGAGGTCAGTGGCGACAAGGAGGGCAAGGCTTCGAAATTCCACGGGCAGGCCGACCGTTTCGTGATGAAACTTGTGCGCGATGATCAGCCGCCTGCCACGTTCGAACTCAAAGGCCTGAAGGTTGGCGGCAACTTGGCCGCCACCCCGCACGACACTGTCTATGTGGGTAACGTCGACCTGGCGCTGGCCGAAACCAAGGTCACCCTGGGGCCGAAACAGCAGGTGCTGCAGATCAAGGGCCTGGAGCAGAATGTCCTGCAAGCCCTCGATGGCCCGGATACCGTGGGCGGTCGCGTGGAGTACAAGGTCGGCGACATGACCTGGGATGGCCGTGCGGTGGGCAAGGCGCAGATGGTGGTGAGTGTCACCTCGGTCAACGCACCGGCATTGCAGGCGTTGTCGAAGTGGTACCAGGCGCACTTGCCGGAGTTCGAGGCTGCGTCTGCCGCTGGCCAGCCTGTACCGCAGATCCGCATGGACGACGCTGAGAAGGCCAAATTCCAGGGCGACCTGCGGCAACTGCTGGCCGCCAGGCCCAAGGTGGCGATAGAAAACCTGGCGTTCAAGACCGCCAATGGCGAGAGCCGTTTCAACCTGTCGATGGCCTTCGCCGCCCCAGCCAGCTTCGATCTGCCGCCAGACCAGTTGAGCAAGCAACTGATCACCGAGGTGAAGGGCAAGCTATCGCTCTCCAAGCCGATGATGGGTGACCTGGCGACCTTGCAGGCGCTGCTGGATGGCCAGACTGATGCCCAGGCGATTGCCATGCAATCGAGCCAGGCGGGGGAGATGGTCGGCATGATGGCGCTGCAAAGTGGCCTGGCCACCGTTGAAGGCAACGATGTGGTGAGCAGCCTGCACTATGCCGATGGCATGGTCGACTTCAATGGCAGGAAAATGACCGTGGAAGCGTTTGCCATGCTCATGGCAGCGCACCTGGCAGCACTGTCGCCGCAGGGTTGACACCCGCTTTGTCAGGCAACGCTGTTTTGTAGGAGCGGCCTTGAGTCGAAAGGGCTGCTCCTACACAACGCTCATTGCAGTCGCTCGGGTGACAACACAAAAACCACTTTAGTAATCGCTGGATTGTCTGTAGCCTTCGGCCTCCGATAATAATCCGCGCCCGCAGAGGGCCGTGGCGGCCTGCTTGCCGTCCGGCACCCTTAGCCGATCTGTCAGGGCCGGGTGATACACTCGATTTGATGCGCACGCGCGCCTGCAGGTCCAGCGATCATGACCCAGATTTCCGAACGCCTGTTGGTTCAGGCTCACCTCGACGCCAAGCAGCCCAACCCGCTGACAGCCGAGCAGGAGGCCGAATACCGTGCGGCCATCGCTGCCGAGCTCAAGGCCCAGAACGCCGTGCTGGTTGCCCACTATTACTGCGACCCTGTCATCCAGGCCTTGGCTGAAGAAACCGGTGGCTGCGTGTCCGATTCGCTGGAGATGGCCCGCTTTGGCAAAAATCACCCGGCCGAAACGGTGATCGTGGCCGGTGTGCGCTTCATGGGCGAAACCGCAAAAATCCTCACCCCGGAAAAACGCGTGCTGATGCCCACCCTGGAGGCCACCTGCTCGCTCGACCTGGGCTGCCCGGTTGAAGAGTTCTCAGCCTTCTGCGACCAGCACCCCGAGCGCACTGTGGTGGTCTATGCCAACACTTCGGCTGCCGTGAAGGCCCGTGCCGACTGGGTGGTGACTTCAAGCTGCGCGCTGGAAATCGTCGAAAGCCTGATGGATAACGGCGAAACCATCATCTGGGGCCCAGACCAGCACCTGGGCCGTTACATCCAGAAGCAGACCGGTGCCGACATGCTGCTGTGGGACGGTGCCTGCATCGTTCACGAAGAGTTCAAGTCGCGCCAGTTGGCCGACATGAAGGCGCTGTACCCGGACGCAGCGATCCTGGTGCACCCCGAGTCGCCTGAAGCGGTGATCGAGTTGGCCGATGCGGTGGGGTCCACCAGCCAACTGATCAAGGCGGCGCAAACCCTGCCAAACAAGACCTTCATCGTCGCCACCGACCGCGGCATCTTCTACAAGATGCAGCAGTTGTGCCCGGACAAGGCGTTTGTCGAAGCCCCCACCGCTGGCAACGGTGCGGCATGCCGCAGCTGTGCGCACTGCCCGTGGATGGCGATGAACACCCTGGAGCGGGTGCTGGACTGCCTGCGTAATGGCAGCAACGAGATTTTTGTCGACCCGGCCCTGGTGCCCAAGGCGATCAAGCCGCTGAATCGCATGCTGGACTTCACCCAGGCGGCGCGCCTGAAGCTGTCCGGTAACGCCTGAGATCGCTGGGTCTTTGTGGGAGCGGGCTTGCCCCGCGAACACCGGCGAAGCCGTTGCCAGGCACCGCGTGCCCCCTTCGCGGGGCAAGCCCGCTCCCACAATATTCAACCCCCCTCAGCGCCCCATCATCTCCCGAACCATACGCTGTTGTTCCAGGATCTCGCGCTGGCACTGGTCAATTTGCGACGCCAGCGGGAAGTTGCCGCTCGCCCGGCGCTTGGCGTAGTCCAGCTGCTGGATCGCCTGGTCAAAGTCCCCCACCAGGGTGAAAAGCCGCTGAATCGCATGCTGGACTTCACCCAGGCTGCGCGCCTGAAGCTGTCCGGTAAGGCCTGAGATCGCTGGGTCTTTGTGGGAGCGGGCTTGCCCCGCGAACACCGGCGAAGCCGGTGCCAGGCACCGCGTGCCCCCTTCGCGGGGCAAGCCCGCTCCCACAATATTCGACCCCCTCAGCGCCCCATCATCTCCCGAACCATACGCTGTTGTTCCAGGATCTCGCGCTGGCGCTGGTCAATTTGCGACGCCAGCGGGAAGTTGCCGCCCGCCCGGCGCTTGGCGTAGTCCAGCTGCTGGATCGCCTGGTCAAAGTCCCCCACCAGGGTGAAAAGCCGCTGAATCGCATGCTGGACTTCACCCAGGCGGCGCGCCTGAAGCTGTCCGGTAACGCCTGAGATCGCTGGGTCTTTGTGGGAGCGGGCTTGCCCCGCGAACACCGGCGAAGCCGGTGCCAGGCACCGCGTGCCCCCCTTCGCGGGGCAAGCCCGCTCCCACAATATTCAACCCCCTCAGCGCCCCATCATCTCCCGAACCATACGCTGTTGTTCCAGGATCTCGCGCTGGCGCTGGTCAATTTGCGACGCCAGCGGGAAGTTGCCGCCCGCCCGGCGCTTGGCGTAGTCCAGCTGCTGGATCGCCTGGTCAAAGTCCCCCACCAGGGTGAAGTATTCGGCACGCGCCCGGTGCAAGCCGATGGTATTGCCCGACAAACCCCGCACTTCGGCCATGTCGTACCACACGTCCGGGTCATCCGGCCGGCTCTTGATCAACTCGTTCAACACCTTCTCCGCTTCGGCAGGCTTGTTCTGCTTCACCAGCAGGTCGGCACGCACTTGTTTGAGCGGGTAGTTGCCCGGGTACAGCCCCTGCATCCGTTCGGCCCGCTGCTGCGCGTCGGCCAGGCGGTTGTTGGTGATGTCCAGGTCGATCTGCGCCAGGTTGTAGGTGATGTCGTTGGGCGCCTTGGCCAGTAGCGGCTTGAGCAGTTCACGTGCTTCGTTCAGCTGGCCACCCTTGATTTGCGCCAGGGCCAGGCCGTAACGCGCGGCATCCATCTTGGGGTCTTCGTCCAGCTGGGCGCGGAAGCGCTTGGCGGCAAGCCCCGGGGTGCCTTCATAGGTCAGCGACACCCGTGCGCGGATCAGCTGGTAGCGCATGCTGTCTTCCACGCCACCTTTGGGCGCCTGTTCGGCGCGGTTGCGGGTATCGGCGATACGTGATTCGGTCACCGGGTGAGTCAGCAGAAATTCCGGTGGCTTGGCGCCGTAGCGGTATTGCTGCGCCAGGCGTTCGAACATGGTGGGCATGTTGCGAGGGTCGTAACCGGCCTTTTCCAGGTTCTGGATGCCGATGCGGTCGGCTTCCTGTTCGTTCTGCCGCGAGAAGCGCCGTTGTTCCTGGATCGCCGCGGCCTGGGTGCCGGCAATCATGCCGATACCCGCATCGCCGGCGCCACCGGCAGCCAACACGATACCCGCGAGCAAAGCCGCCATCATCGGCAGTTGCATGCGTTGCTGGGCTTCGACGCCGCGGGCGAAGTGGCGTTGCGACAAGTGCGCCAGTTCGTGCGCCAGCACCGAGGCGTACTCGCCTTCGGTGCGGGCATTGAGAAACAGGCCGCCGTTGACCCCGACGATGCCGCCAGGGGCAGCGAAGGCGTTGAGCTCACGGCTGTCGATCAGGATGAATTCCAGGCGCCGGTCCTGCAACTGGCTGGTTTCGGCCAGGCGGTACACGGTAGTTTCGACATAGTCCTTGAGCTGCGGGTCGTTCAACTGGTTGACCTGGCCGCGCAGCAGGCTCAGCCAAGCACGGCCCAGCTGGTGCTCCTGTTGCGGCGAGACGATCGCGGAACTGGCGTCACCCAGTGATGGCAGGTCGTCAGCATGGCCGGGAAGGGCCATCAGGCAGGCCAGCGTCAGCAGGGTGGGGCGCAGTAGATTCATGCACGAAGCTCGCGTCGATCAAAGATACCTACTGTAGCGGGCTCACACGTTGGCGACCAGTGGCGCTATCCTAGCCGACCCTGTCAAGCAGCAACCTGGCAATGCCTTTGGAGAGCCCCGCGATGAGTGACACCCTGACCTGCGACGCCGAACTGGACGCCAGCGGGCTGAATTGCCCTTTGCCGCTGCTCAAGGCCAAGATGGAACTCAATCGCCTGGCCAGCGGCGCGGTGCTCAAAGTGATCGCCACTGACGCCGGTTCCCAGCGCGACTTCCGCACTTTCGCCAAGCTGGCCGGTCATACCCTGCTGCAGGAAACGGCTGACGCCGGCACCTATACCTACTGGCTGCGCAAGGCCTGAGTCTTTTCCAAGGATCGTCAATGTTCAAAGTGCTTCGCGACTGGATGCAGCGCTACTTCTCCGATGAAGAAGCGGTGGTGCTGGCGGTCCTGCTGTTCCTGGCTTTTACCGCCGTGCTCACCCTGGGCGGCATGCTCGCGCCGGTGCTGGCGGGCATGGTGCTGGCGTTCCTGATGCAGGGGCTGGTCAACGCCCTAGAGCGGCTGCGGGTACCGACCCGGCTGGCGGTGATGCTGGTCTTCGCCTTGTTCATGGGCGCGCTGGCGGTGTTCATGCTGGTGTTGGTGCCGCTGTTGTGGCACCAGCTGATTACCCTGTTCAACGAGCTGCCGGGCATGCTCGGCAAGTGGCAGTCGTTGCTGTTGCTGCTGCCCGAGCGTTACCCGCACCTGGTGTCGGACGAGCAGGTATTGCACGCGATCGAATCGGTGCGCGGGGAAATCGGCAAGTTTGGCCAGTGGGCGCTGACCTTCTCGCTGTCCAGCCTGCCGTTGCTGGTCAACGCCATGATTTACCTGGTGCTGGTGCCGATCCTGGTGTTCTTCTTCCTCAAGGACCGCGAACTGATCGGCCGTTGGGTCAGTGGCTACCTGCCCAGGCAGCGCGCCTTGCTGAACCGGGTAGGCAGTGAGATGAACCGGCAGATTGCCAACTACATTCGCGGCAAGGGCATCGAAATCCTGATCTGCGGCATTGCCACCTACATCGCGTTTATCAGCCTGGGGCTCAACTACGCCGCGCTGTTGGCGCTACTGGTGGGCCTGTCGGTGGTGGTGCCCTATGTGGGGGCAGTGGTGGTGACGGTACCGGTGACGCTGATTGCGCTGTTCCAGTGGGGCTGGGGCGACCAGTTCATATACCTGATGACGGTGTATGCGATCATCCAGGCGCTGGACGGCAACGTGCTGGTGCCGCTGCTGTTCTCGGAGGCCGTTAGCCTGCACCCGGTGGCGATCATTTGCGCGGTGTTGCTGTTTGGCGGGCTGTGGGGGTTCTGGGGGATCTTCTTCGCGATCCCGCTGGCGACGCTGATCAAGGCCGTGCTGGATGCCTGGCCGCGGCAGGAGCCTAGCGTGTCACCGATGCTTTGATGCAACTGGGGCTGCAAAGCAGCCCCCATCAATTTCAAGCCTTGTTCAAGGCCTGGGCAGCCGCCAGCACGGCATCCACATGCCCGGGCACCTTCACCCCACGCCATTCCTGGCGCAGCACACCGTCCTTGTCGATCAGGAAGGTGCTGCGATCAACGCCCATGTATTCCTTGCCATACAGCTTTTTCAGCTTGATCACGTCGAACAGCTGGCACAGGGCCTCGTCTTTGTCGCTGATCAGCTCGAACGGGAAGCCTTGCTTGGCCTTGAAGTTCTCGTGCGACTTGAGGCCATCGCGCGATACCCCGAACACCACGGTGTTGGCTGCGGCAAAGGCATCATGCTGGTCGCGGAACCCCTGGCCTTGGGTGGTGCAGCCCGGCGTGCTGTCCTTCGGGTAGAAGTACAGCACCACTTGCCGGCCCTTGAGCTCGGCCAGGCTGACGGTTTGCCCGCTGGTGGCCTGGGCCTGGAAGTCGGCAACGGGTTGGTCGAGTGCTACGGCCATGGTCGGTTTCCTTACATTGGGTTCTGTGGGCGCCATGGCTCGATCAGCGCATCGAGGTTCAGGGCGTCGGCAAAGTCCAGGAACTGGTCACGCAGCCAGCTGATCTGGGTGCCGGCCGGCAGGATCACGGTGAACTGGGCGTTGAGCATGCTGCTGCCGGTCTGCGGTGCCAGGTAGGTGTCGCAAGTCATGGCTTCCAGCTCGACACGGTGATCGAGGAAGAACTGGCACAGCTCGTTGATGATGTCCGGGCGGTAAGCGGCGCTCACATAAGCCACGTAGGGCAGGGCCTGCGGGCGCACCTCCTGGTCGGCGCTGCGCACCACGTCCAGGGTCAGGCCGTGCTTCTTGCCCAGGCCCGGCAGGGTGGATTCGAGGCGCGCCAGGGCGTCCCAGCTGCCGCCCACCTGCAGCACCAGGGCGCTGGTCTCGCCGTGGCGGCTCAGGCGCGAGGTGACCACCGCGCAGCGGTTTTCGAAGGCAGCGCGGCTGAGGACGTTGGCCAGTTCCATGGGATTCGGGCCCAAGGCACTGATGACAAGGAATTGTTCGCGAACAGTGGTGGGGGTGGACATGCAGCATTCCTAAAGCGATGAGCGGTCGGTGCAGGACGGTCTGAAGCCTCCTGTCGGCAGGGCCCGGGGCTCGCATGCGAGGTCTTGGACGCTGGCGGGGAGCAAGGTCGACGGCCCGGCGGGCCGCGCTGCACCGATCAAAGGGTCAAGGGTAGCGAAATAAGGCGCCGAGGGGAATGCTCCGCCCGCCTGCTTCGCTTGTGCAAGGTCGATGCCCCCAGTACCATTACCGCTCTCTTTTTCCGGCAGGAGCAGTTACATGATTGCGGGCAGTATGGTGGCATTGGTCACACCCATGGATGCACAAGGGCGTGTTGACTGGGGCAGCCTCGACAAACTTGTAGACTTCCACCTGGAAAACGGCACCCATGCGATCGTCGCTGTCGGCACCACCGGTGAGTCGGCCACGCTGGATGTCGAAGAACACATTCTGGTCATCAAGCACGTGGTCGAGCGCGTCAAGCGCAGCGCCAAGCCGATTCCGGTCATCGCCGGCACCGGTGCCAACTCCACCACCGAAGCGGTGCACCTGACGCAAAACGCCAAGAACGCCGGCGCCGATGCCTGCCTGCTGGTTGTGCCGTACTACAACAAGCCGACCCAGGAAGGCCTGTACCAGCACTTCAAGCACATCGCCGAAGCCGTCGACATCCCGCAAATCCTCTACAACGTACCCGGCCGCACCTCCTGCGACATGCAGGCCGAGACCGTGATCCGCCTGTCGACCGTGCCGAACATCATCGGCATCAAGGAAGCCACCGGCGACCTGGTGCGCGCCAAGGCCATCCTCGATGGCGTCAGCAAGGACTTCATCGTCCTGTCCGGCGACGACCCAACTGCCGTCGAGCTGATCCTGATGGGTGGCAAGGGCAACATCTCTGTTACGGCCAACGTCGCCCCGCGCGAAATGGCCGACCTGTGCGAGGCCGCCCTTGAGGGCAATGCCGAGAAGGCCCGCGCAATCAACGAAAAACTCATGCCGCTGCACAAAGACCTGTTCTGCGAAGCCAACCCGATCCCGGTGAAGTGGGCGCTCGTCGAAATGGGCCTGATGCAAAAAGGCATTCGCCTGCCACTGACCTGGCTGAGCGAAGGCTGCCACGAAAAAGTCCGTACTGCCTTGCGCCAGTCCGGCGTACTGGTTTAAGAGGAAGTGCACCGCATGAAGCGACTGGCTGGTCTTTCCGCCCTTGCCCTGATTATCTCCAGCACCAGTGGGTGTGGCTGGCTGTGGGGCGAGGATGGCTATTTCCGCGACCGCGGCAGCGATTACCTGCAGGCGCACCCGACCGCGCCGATGCAGCTGCCGCAGGACGTCAGCAACGTCAAGCGCCTTGACCCGTTGCTGCCCATTCCACGTAACGTCGCCGATGACAATGTCGCTGGCGAGTTCGAGGTGCCGCGCCCGCAACCGCTGACCGGTGGCGCCGCCCAGGTTACCGATTACAGCCTGCAACGCAGCGGCAGCAGCCGTTGGGTGCTGGCCCAGCATTCGCCTGCCGAGGTGTGGCCAGTGGCCCGCCAGTTCTTCGAGGACAACGGCTTCCGTATTGCCGAAGAGCGCCCGCAGACCGGTGAATTCAACACCACCTGGCAGCGTTTCGACGAGCTGTCGGCCTCGCTTGGCCAGCGCCTGGCCAGCACTGCCAGCAGCGGTGACAGCGAAGTGCGGGTACGTGTGCGCATGGAGCCCGGCGTGCAGCGCAACACCTCCGAGGTGTACGTGGTGAGCGTCGAGCGCCCGGCCGGCAGCACTGCCGAGCCTGCATTTCCGTCCACGTCTGCCAACACCGGCGCCGATGCTCTGCTGGTCGACGAAATGCTTGCCAGCATGAACCGCAGCGCCGAGAAGGGCGGTTCGGTGTCGCTGCTGGCCGCGCGCGATTTCGACGCGCCAAGCCGCGTCAGCCTCAGCGAAGACGGCAGCGGCAACCCGGTGCTGTACCTGGGCTCCGACCTGGACCGCGCCTGGTCTGGCGTGGGCCGTGCCCTGGAGCAGGGTGGCGAGTGGCGTGTCGAAGACATCAACCGCAGCCTGGGCCTGTACTACATCAACCTGTCGGAAAAGCCTGACGACAAGCAGAACCAGCCTGGCTTCTTCAGCCGCATGTTCGGCAGCGAGCCGACCAAGGAAGAGCGTGAAGCCCGCGCCGAGCGCTACCAGGTTCGCCTGAGCAAGGTGGGTGAGAGCGTGCAGGTCACGGTCGAGAAAAACATCAACACCGTGGCTCCGGCCGATGTCGCCCGCCGCGTGCTGAGCGCCATTCAGGACCACCTGGGTTAAGTGCGCTTCGCGGTACTCGGAAGCGGTAGCCAAGGGAACGGCACGCTGATCGCCAGTGGTGACACGTTCATCCTGGTCGATTGCGGCTTTTCCCTGCGTGAAACCGAGCGGCGCCTGGCGCTGCTCGGCGTCTCGGCGGCCCAGCTCAGCGCAGTATTGGTCACCCACGAACATGCCGACCACGTGCATGGGGTCGGCTTGCTGTCACGGCGCTACAATGTACCGGTCTACCTCAGCCAAGGGACCTTGCGCGGCATGCGCAAGCCGGTGGAGGTGGCCGGTTTTCTCGCTTGTGGCCAAAGCCTGCGTATCGGCAGCCTGGAAGTGACCGCAGCGCGGGTAGAGCACGACGCCTACGAGCCGTTGCAGTACGTGATCAGCGACGGCCAGCGGCGCTTCGGCATGCTGACCGACCTGGGCTCGTACGACGCGCTGTTGCTGGAACGTTACCAAGGCCTGGATGCACTGCTGATCGAGGCCAACCATTGCCGCGACCTGCTGGCACGCGGTCACTACCCGGTCTTCCTGAAGCAGCGGGTAGGTGGCATGCAAGGGCATTTGAACAATCACCAGGCCGCGCGCCTGGTGCACGAGTTGGGCTGGAGCAACCTGCAACACCTGGTGCTGGCCCACCTCAGCAGCAAGAACAACCTGCCACACTTGGCCCGCCAGTGCTTTGTCGACACCTTAGGGTGCGACCCGGACTGGCTCCAGGTGGCGAATCAGGAACACGGGCTCGACTGGCGCGAAATCGCCTAGCCCAACACCTCAAGCAAGCGGAGCCCAATCATGGAAAAACGCGACGAACTCTACCGCGGCAAGGCCAAATCGGTTTACAAGACCGACGACGCCGACCGCTTGATCCTGCTGTTCCGTAACGACACTTCGGCGTTCGACGGCAAGCGCATCGAACAACTCGACCGCAAAGGCATGGTGAACAACAAGTTCAACGCCTTCATCATGCAGAAACTGGAAGAAGCCGGCGTGCCAACCCAGTTTGACAAGCTGCTGGGTGACAACGAGTGCCTGGTGAAGAAGCTGGACATGATCCCGGTCGAATGCGTAGTGCGCAACTACGCCGCCGGTAGCCTGGTCAAGCGCCTGGGCGTGGAGGAGGGCATCAAGCTCGAGCCGTCCACCTTCGAACTGTTCCTGAAAAACGACGAGAAGGGCGACCCCTTCATCAACGAATCCCACGTTGTCGCGTTCGGCTGGGGCACCGCCGAGCAGCTGGTCGAAATGAAAAAGCTGTCGCTGAAGGTTAACGAAGTGCTGAGCAAGCTGTTCGATGACGCCGGCCTGCTGCTGGTCGACTTCAAGCTGGAGTTCGGCGTATTCCACGGCCAGATCGTGCTGGGCGACGAGTTCAGCCCGGACGGCTGCCGCCTGTGGGACAAAGAAACCCGCAAGAAGATGGACAAGGACCGCTTCCGTCAGGGCCTGGGCGACGTAATCGAAGCCTACGAAGAAGTTGCCAAGCGCCTGGGCGTGCCGCTGTAAGCGGCCCGTTCACGCAAGCGCCTGATACCACGCGATTTTTTTTAAAAAAAGGTTTGCGTTTTAAAAGAACGCTGGTATGATGCGCGGCATTGGAGAGATGCCGGAGTGGTCGAACGGGACGGATTCGAAATCCGTTGTACTGGCAACAGTACCTAGGGTTCAAATCCCTATCTCTCCGCCATACATACGAAACCCCCGTAGATTAAGGTCTGCGGGGGTTTTTCGTTTCAGAATTGTACTACTCAAATCCCCGTTGCCGCACGCCAAATCCTTCGCTATATCCTCGATTTCCAATCGATTGATAACCAGTGCGGCTTCAAGTCCCTCCGGTTAGTTCGCCTACCAATGCCGCGTGGCAATTGGAAAACAGCCCTGCAACCTGCTTCAGCGTGCCGATGATCTCTTTGGATCGTGTGTCGTCGTGTGAGAAGGTTTCAACCACGTTGTCATTTTGGTCAAGCATCAGCAGTGTTTTGGTTGGCTTTTGGTGCTGCTCCATTCTTGCAAGCAGAGCATCATAACGGTCCTCCCGGATGACGGATTTCTCTTTGTCTTTTACCTTGTCCTTCGTAACTGGATAGCGGAAGAACGTACTTGATGAATCTGTTGCCTCGATCTCGCTGATCCATTGCCCTAGCTCGATGGGGAAGCTCCAGTCTGTGTTTGTATGGTTGGACAGGTATTCGGCGTGGTCTTCAAAAAGCGAGCAGAAGTGCCGATAGAGCGGTAGCAGGCCGTGGACGTTATACATAGGCTTCCACTTTCCCCCGTCGAGGATTTGAGGTTCGCCGCTTGCTGGAATTGTCCCATATGGGATGTTGAGTTTCCGGTGAAAAATGATGATCGCTGACTTCAGGTAAAGCTCTATAGCGTGCCGGTATAAAAAGCTTACAGGCAGATGAGCATTGAAGGTTGGTGTGTTCTCTCTTGAGTCTTCAAGAGCATCAGCAGCATCCTTGAACGAGTCTGCGACTGCACCAAACCCTGAGTCAAAATGCCTATCTAGCGGTAGCATCATGTAAAGCATGACTGGCCTCATCTATAGTCTTTTTGGTGTCCACGGAGACCGCCTACAGTCGGACATTTAACACCAATTGTTACTGGCAAGGTATGCAAAACACGATAAGCGAAGCTAGTGCGCCCTGAGGCTGATCGAGCTGCGGCGTTTGAGCACCCTTCGGGTTGTGGTCATGCCGGACAGGACGCTACGAGACGATCTAGAATACATTTGTCAGAGCTTCAAGCAGGACAAATGATCAATGGGGATGGTGTATGAGCGAAAGGTCTATCACACAGTTCTTTTCTGCCTTGAAGGCTCCACTCCGCATGATGAGGCAGTCTTGGGGAGCCGTGCGGGAAGATGGAGCTGTGTTCCTGCGAGTCTGGCAAGATCGGTGCGAGACGCATGACGGCGTTCGGTATGTACAGTTAACGCATCTGGAGAAGTACGGCGGGGATAGCAGCAACTTAGGGTACAACGAACGACGCACCCACGTTGAAATGATTCGTGACGGTGCCTCCTGCTACTTGGTGATGTGTTTGGCGAAGGACACAGAAGCCAGCCCGCGTGACATCAAGTCGTTCAACAAAGACACAATCTTTGTGGGTGGATCGTTGAAGCAATTTGACGGGGAGTGGTGGGTCGAGCTTGCAGGTAAGGTTGCTTCTCATGAGCTCATGTCAGATTCGCTATGACAGCGACAGAAGGCAATGTGATTTTTCCATTCCGCGTCGCGGGCGGTGAGAACACAACAACTATTCCTGCACCGTTTAGAGAAAAGGCAAGAGCCAATGTTATAGCTGCACTGGGCTTGGAACTCAATTTAACAAAGGATTGATGAAATGATAGTGCAGGATGAATTTCAGCAGCTTTTAGAGAAAATCACTAATGCTGACGTGTATAAAAGAGTGACCGCTGACATTTTCCATGAGCAGGGGAAGAAACTGATTCAGCACCATGAGCAGCTTCCAGATTGGGTGGATAAAGAAGATCACGGTCCTTACTACTTCGTAAGGTACACATCGCCCTCGACCTCTGAAGAAGTCACAATTAAAACCAAGACATATAAACTGCAAGACCAGATTGAGCTGAACACGCTGCATAAACTCAAAACCTATCAGTGGCTACTGGCAGAAGCCTATGAAGCGTTTGAGGACTTTATAGAGATAGTATACGCGGACTGCGGCGTTAGAGGCAGCAGTCTTTGGGTGCGTCCTGATGGGTGGAAATACGACCGATCAAAAGACTTAAGCCACTACTACAACCCACGCCGTAAGAACAAAGGCACTCCGTATCTACAACTAAAAGCACTCCGGGAGCGTTCTGCACATTTCCGGGAATACGAGGCGAGAAAAGGCAATAACTATAGGGTTGCATTTGTATTGATAGAAAAGCTACGCCATTTGATTGTACATAATGGCGGCTACTGCAAGGACTTTGATGCTCTAATTAAGTCTATGCAAGCTGAGTTGAGTAATGTAAGTATGAGGGATGTACGCTCTTACGTTGAGTCATACTTTGTCTCTCACCGAGGCGCCAAGCTAGTGGACCTTCTTGAGTTTCCAGTAGACGAAGGGCCGGGGGCAGTTATTGGGGCTTACCACGACACTATGTCGTCTCTATTTAGTACGTTGATTGAATATGCTTTACTGATCAAGGAATGCATTGAACTTGACAATGCCGAATTAAAATCAAGCTGATTAATAAAGTCTTCACAAAAAGCTATGGGGAATCCACCCCCGAGGCAGATGTATCCTGTCATGCCAGCGGAGAAACTCATGGGTGCCGTTAGTAATTTTCTCACCACGATCAAGAATAGCGAACAAGCATTAGAGCTTTTCAAAGATGGCGGCGAAGTTGCAATTGATTCTGTGTTGGAAGATAGTGGAGTTGACGGCGTATTGAAAGATATTCCCATCCTCAATATCGCCGTTAGCTTGTACAAAATGGGAAACAAAGTTTCGGCATACTTTTTCGCAAAGAACATGCTTGCCTTTCTCTGTGAGATTGACAAGGTGCCTAACCAAAAGCGAATTGAGTTCTTAAATGAGAACTGTGCTGATGATGCCGGAATAGAGAATGTAGGTGAAGTGGCGTTGATGATTCTGGACAAGCTGGATCATCCTAAACTTGCTGCAATGCTTGGGCGTGCCTTTGCGCTCCTGACTCTGGGTACGATAAGTAAGTACACTTTTGATATCTATGCCCACGTAATAAAGGCTATGAACCCATATCTACAGCAACAGCTAAAGCAATGCTATCAATTAAAAGGGATGATAGGCGTTGATGCACCAGCAGCTCAACTATTGGCAAACTATGGGTTACTCAAATTTAGGTGCAGACTAAATCGAAGTGGAGATACTTCAGATATGCCGTTCTCTATAGATGCCACTTCTTTCGGAGAAGTGTTTTATAGCAAAATCCTCATGGGCAGTAATACCTACTGATTTCAAGCCCCGCGCCGCGAGAAGTGGGCGCTTGGAACCTGTCTGTGCTTCCTGGCTGGGAAAAGTAATACAGGTAGGATGGTTCATGTGGTTGATAGTGAGGTCGAGACCGAATACACTGCCCCTATCAGGAATGATCACTAGGTCGTGTTATGAAAACCTACAGCTTCAAGCTACACCAGTTTCAGAAGGACGATCTGTCGCAAGACGAACTGGACATGAAATTCAAAGCATGTGTTGAAGATGCTAGAAATGCGTTTGGAACAGCTGACGTGAGTCTTGTCGGTGACATTCTGAGTATCTCGGTGAACGATCAAGACGAGCTGTCCGATATAGATTGCAAAGAGAAATTTAAAAAGATACTCCAGCAAGAGAGTATATTGTTGGGGGCTTGTATTCTCTAGGATGGTTTTTACTACAATTCTAAATCCCGCTGCCGTAAATATCAGCCTCCTAACGGGGGCTTTTGCCTAGCATTCGTGAATATAAGTATGTCCTCTCCAAAACCAGTTTCAAGTGAGAGGTATTCAACATTGTACGACCAGCCTAAGCAGAAGCTGTTGGAATTTAAAAATAATCTGATGTCCCGTCTGTAGGATGTGATTGCTCCGTCAGCCTAATCCGGCTGGAGGTCACGGAGTACAAGGGCTATAAGCGAATCCCGTCACTGCCATCAACCTCTACGTATCGATTTGCGGTCATGTAGAGAAAACAATCAATTGAAGAGTAAGAATTAACAAGGAGATTACTTGCTAAGGCCTGCACGAAATGGGGCTCAAGGGCGGTAAAACCATCATTTGCGAACACAAGAATACCCGTGGAACTGTTGATCTTGAAGTGCCTCTTCGTCTCCTTTATCTGACTGTTAGCCTTTTTGAGAATTCGCTGAGTCGGAGGTCGAAATAGGCGTATGACTTCAGTTGAGAACCACTGCGGATAGGAGCCGGTACCCCCAAAAAGCAAGGGGCGCCAGTCTGGATCCTCATTTGTCAACCGCTCCATCAGTAATGGGTACCTGTTCATGAAAGCTGGTGATTTCTCGAACTCAGTTTTTATTTATTTGGGCTCTGCCACCGAACGGACGGTTGGAAAGAGAAAGTCCGCATTTTCAAAAGGTCTGGGGTGAGGTAGCAGGTCCTCTACGACATTGCCGTCTACGGATCGCACAAAATCTTGCTAGGCTGCCTCAACATCTACTGGATTGTGAGGCCTGATATCCAAAAAACCGGGAATAATAGTCATAATGAGCTAATTTCCTGTGTCAGATGATGTTTGTTCAGCATAGATTTCTGATTGATTTCTTCCATGTCGAATAGCTGGAAAAGTTATGTGGCTGGTTTCTTCGGTGATACATGCCTATTGAGGCGGTACTTCATCTGAGAGATGAAGCTCTTGGATGTGAAGGTGCTCAGGGCATTTTTCGTTGAAGCCCGGGCAGGTTTTTTTCCACCGGTGTACCTATCTGGCGGTATTCTATTATGCGGCTGGGAGCCTCTTGAGCGGCCTATCAGTTACCTCAAATCCTAGGGGTATCATGAGCTTCTGAATAGTAGTGAAACGAGTTTTATCGCCGCCCTTTAGGCTTTATTAAGAGATTCCCAATTGACGCCTGCGTCTTGCACAAATTGATTCACGCCTTGGGTTTTGCCACTTCACCCAGAGCATGCATCAAGGTTTGAGCGTCGTTAGCCTTCATCGCCTCTGCCAGGAAAGCCGCGATGGTTTTGGGGCTACCAAGAAACCGGGAAGCCTCGAAGCGCTTGGTATTGCTCAAGTCCAGCTCAAGAATGGGCATGTCTTCGGGGGTGAATTTGTCGCTCATCTGCGTTTGCCTCGTACAACATCAAGAATTTCCTTGGCGCGCTTGATAGCTCTGTGCTGATCCTTTTTATCGCTACCGCATCAGGTAGTGGGGCGAGCCCGTTCGTACGAAGTATGTCCGATACTCGGCGCACAAACGGGCTTTGGGTTGTGCCTTATTTTTTCATCATCCCCAATTCAGCATCATCCAGCAGCGCCTTGGCCATCGCGCTCAGGTAGTGCGAGGCCCAGATCAGTTTCTGGTCGCCGTCCATCAGGCCGGTGATGATCAGGTCGCGCACGTAGCCCATCAGTTCGGATGCCTGTTCGCGGGCGTCCTGGCAGGGGATGCCGGGTTCGATGCGGAACAGCGGGTGGGTGTTGTTTTCGCCTTGGTAGAAGCAGGTCTTGCCGACGGTGGTGGCTTCTTGTGTGTTGTCGGTGGGCATTGATTTGTTTCCCTGGGTTCTGGGTTGCCTGGGCTGGTCTCTTCGCGGGTGAACCCGCTCCCACAGGTGCTGTGCAGTGCCTGAGGGCGGAGATAACCTGTGGGAGCGGCTTTAGCCGCGAAGAGGCCTGGCCTGCTAGTGCAAGATGTACGGCTCACTGGGTAAGTGCGGCCGCATCTGCAATTGCATCAATGCCGACTCCACCAGGCTCTGTACCTCCTCCATTTCATGGATCACGGCCTGCATCACAATCGAGCTGTGGGCGGTAGGCTTGAGTTGTATGGACTGGCGGGCCACGGACAGGGCGCAGAGTATGTACTCTGAGGACTGGACCAGTGTGTCTTGCAGAGCCTGGGTGGAATCGAGGGAGTAGGGTGGATCGGGGACCATCTTGCGCATGTAAGCTCCTTGGGTAGTGGAGCCGCCTGGCAACGCTGTCAAACGAATGGAGGCAGCTATACATGGGTTGACAGACCGGTACCCAAGGACCCGGCGCACACGAATGTGCCCCATGCACAGCTGCCATTAAGCGCTGCAACGGAAACTTGAGTCGTCGGCCTGTCAAAGCCGGTCGCTGATTTCACAACGACAAGCCGAGACTAGAGCGCGACCGAATCCGTCGCAACAGTTTGAGCGGGTTGCCAGTATGTTTGGGAAACGCCCTACAAGGAAGGGAATAATTCTGAGTTCAAGCTGTAGGACGGGGGCTGATTTGCAGCGCCGAAGGGCAAACGCTACCGAAATCTACTAATAGATAGCGAAAATCGCTAGACTTCGCTATCTATTGCTATAACCGTTCTCTGGAGGCAGCCCATGGACCCGTACCGCAACCCTTTCGCACCCGGCGCCGGCAGCAGACCGCCTGAGCTGGCAGGCCGCGATGTGGTGCTTGAGCACGCGCGCGTTTCGTGTGGGCGGGCTATCAACGGGCGCAGCGCGCGCTCCATGATGCTGCTTGGCTTGAGAGGGACTGGCAAAACGGTGCTCTTGAATGAAGTCGGGAAAATTGCAGAGCAAGCGGGCTTGCTGGTCTCCAAGGTCGAGTCGCCGGAAGAGGAAAGCCTTGCGCGCCTTCTTTACCCGGAAATGCGCAAGGTCATGCGCTCTCTGTCCACCGTGGAAGCCGCCAAGCAAATTGCAAATCAGGGCCTGAAGGGCCTGCGTGGGTTTGCCTCCATCTTCAAGATCGATATCGCCGGTGTGGAAGTGGGTGTAGAGCCAGAGCCCGGCCTTGCGGACAGTGGCAATCTTCAATACGACCTGCCAGACCTGTTCAACGTTATCGGGCGTGCGGCCCAGGCCGCAGGCAAAGGCTGGATTCTGTTGATCGACGAAGTCCAGTACCTGAGTGAGGCCGATCTCAGGGCCCTGATTGTCTCCATGCACAAAATGTCTCAGGAAGGCCTGCCGGTGCTGCTTGTGGGGGCCGGGCTGCCTCAGGTCGCGCGGTTGGCAGGTGAGGCGAAATCCTATGCAGAGCGGCTGTTCCTGTATCCGGAAATCAATGCACTTGATGCCGATGCTGCTGCCCAGGCCGTGCTCAAGCCGATCCTGGACGAGGAGGCAACCATTGCAGAGGCCGCCTTGCAAGAGATTGTCGTGCGTACCAAGGGCTATCCGTTCTTTTTACAAGAGTGGGCGTCCACGGCGTGGAACTGTGCCGAGGGGCCAGAGATATCGCTGGGTGATGTCGTTCAATCCTACTCGGAAACCCTGGCTTTGCTGGATGCAGGTTTCTTCAGGGTGCGTATCGACCAGTTGACACCCAGCGAAGTGCTTTTCGTCAGAGCCATGTCGGAGCTTGGCGATGGGCCTTATGCGGTAGGTGATATCGCCAAGGCCATGGGCCGAACCCAATCGTCACTTGGCCCCATAAGAGCCAAGGTCATCGCCAAAGGCATGGCCTACAGCACCGATCATGGTGTGCTGGATTTCACCGTACCGCTTTTTGCAGAGTTCATGCGTCGCCAGGGTTGAGCCACAAACTGTGCCGCGGCCTTGCTCAGCGCATCGCCGCCAACTTGATACCAAACCCTACCAGACAAGCCCCCGCCAGCCGTTCGAACAGGTTGCTGATGCGCGGGTTTGCACGCATGCGTTCAGCCAACTGGTGCGTCAGCACCACGGCAATCAGCCCATACGCGAAGGTCACCACCGCCACCGTCGCAGCCATGAAACCGAACGTCACCAGCCCTTGGTGCTTCACCGGGTCGACGAACAGCGGGAAAAACGCCATGTAGAACATGATCGCCTTGGGGTTGAGCAGGGTGATCATCATGGTCTGGCGCAAGTACTGGCCGTTGTCCATGCGGCAGCTGTGTGCGGAGCCACCGGGTTTGCTCAGTAGCATGCGCAGGCCCAGGTACGCCAGGTACGCAGCACCGGCCCATTGCACCATATGGAAGGCCGTGGGGTAGGTGGCCAGCAAGGTGGCGACGCCGGCTACCGCCAGCCACAGCAGCACCTGGTCACCCACGATCACTCCAAGTGTCGCGGCCAGGCCAGCCTTGATACCGCCCTTGCCAGTGGCGGTGATCAGGGCGAAATTGCCCGGGCCGGGGATGGCCAGAAGGATGATGAAGGCGATGACGAATGCGCCGTAGTCGGTGACGCCGAGCATGGTGAGTTCCTGTTGGGCAATACGAAGGCAGTGCCCTGAACTATCGTCGGCAAAGGCTCGCTTTACAACCCAGTCGAGCGCTTTGCTGGCCTCTTCGCGGGTGAACCCGCTCCCACAGGGACTGTGCAGTGCCTGAGGGCGGCGAGGCCGGAGTGCAAACGCTGCCGGCTTGTACTCGTAGATCACACCGGCTTCTCGCAACATTTTGTCTTGAACTGTCAATGGCACCTTGCGCTACAATGCGCCCCCTACAAGCCCCTCACGCCCAGGCCAAACGCCGTAATGATTACGTGCGCTGGGCGGTGACCTCTTCCTGACATGGATTCGTTGGATGCTTCGCGCCGTACTGGTATGCCTCTGCGCCCTTCGCTCGACGGTTGAATTGCCGTTCGTGGCCAGTGCTGCTCTCTCACCCCAAAAACTGCACAACTCTGAATGCTGCCGCCAACTGTTGGCTGCGGTACGCGGCTGTGCGCCCCACCGAAAATGGAGTGCTCCACTTGCGTAAGAAATTCGTCGCGTCCCTTCTGGCGGTCGCCATCGCCTCTACCACGGCCTGTGCACAGCTCGGGATCAGCAAAGAGCAAGCGGGCACCGTGATCGGCGGCCTGGCCGGTGTGGCCATCGGCTCGACCATGGGCAGCGGCAACGGCAAGATCGCCGCAGCCCTGATTGCCGGCGGCATCGGTGCCTACGTGGGTAACCGCATCGGCCACATGCTGGACGAGAAGGACCAGCAGGCCCTGGCGCTGCGCACCCAGGAAGTACTGAGCCAGCAGCAGACCACTGCCAGTACCCAGCCAGTGACCTGGAAGTCTGACCACTCGGGCGCCACCGCCCAGATCGTGCCGGGCAAGGAATACACCCAGACCAAAAAGGTTGAGGTCAAGCGTGCGCCGAAGATTCAGGCGGTGCCGTCGATGAAGCTGATCAACGAGCCATACGTGACCATCAGCGACAACCTTAACGTGCGCGCCGCTCCGAACCAGACGGGTGAAAAAGTCGGCAGCCTGAAGAACCATACCGAGTTCACCGCCGTCGGCGCCACTGGCGACTGGATCCTGGTCGGGCGCAAGGGCGTGACCGTGGGTTACGTGCACAAGAACTACGTCGAGCCCAAGGCGCAGGCCTTGGCCAAGCGCGTGACGCCAGCGGTGAACCTGGACGAGCTGGACGTTGCCGCCAACAAGGAAACCCAAGGCTTCGACCTGGATTCGGTGCAGTCGCTGCCGACCGAAACGGTCGCCGCCGAAGCTGCCTGCCGCCCGGTCACTGTCAGCCTGAAGTCGCAAAGCGGCAAGACCGAGCAAGAGCAGAACACCTTCTGCAAACAAGCCAACGGCACCTGGGAACTGATCTGAGGAACTCCATGAAAAAGCACGCGCTCGCGCTGGCTGTGGTCGGCGCTTGTGGTCTGGTACCGCAGGCGTTCGCCCACGAGCTGGCCTTCTCGAAGAAAGAAAACATCAAGGTCGAAGTGCCAGGGGATGCCACCACGTGGTGCAAACCCGAGGTTGAACTGACCATCACCCGCCCGGCGTGGGACAACCAGGAACTGCTGTCGGGGTTGCTGACCAAGCTGCCGTTCGTGTTTGCCAAGGACTGCTCGACTGCCAAGGTAAGCTGGAAGGCGGTTGATGCCAAGGGTAACCTCTACGCCAGCGGCTCGGGCAATGCCGGCAACCTGGGCCTGGTGACCTTGGCTGCCGCGCCTGCTGCACCTGCCGCCGCCGCCCCGGCGCCCGCCCAGGCAGCACCTGTTGCAACTGCCCCGGCACCTGCTGCTTCGGCACAAGCCCCGGCCGCCGCGGCCGCTGCGCCAGCCCCAACCGCTGAGCCGGCCCCCGCGGTCGTTGAAGCAGCGCCGGCGAAAGCAGAAGTTGCCCCAGCCCCTGACGTTGCCGCAGCACCTGCGCCAGCACCGGCTGCCGAAGCCCCGGCAGCAGCCCCCGTCGTTCCGCCCGTGCCTGCACCTGCCGCTGCAGTAGCCGCTGCCCCCACGTCGGACTTCGGTCGCGCCGTGGTGCTGGAGAACCGCAACCTGATGCAGGTAACGGACGGCGCGGGCTGCAAATGGGTGCTCAGCCGCGAGATCATCGGCAATGGTGACACCCTGTCGTTCGGCACCACCCCGGCCATGCCCTGCCCGGCGTCCGGCTTTGGTGAAGGCAGCTTCGAAAAAATCACCTGGAAGGCCGTGGGTACCTACCGTGGCGATAACTGGAACCGCGTTTACGCCCACCCGAGCGGCTTGATCTTCAACAAGAACCTCGAGCCTGCGGTAAAGGACAAAGCCGTTTCCTACCTCACGGCGCAAGCCGACCAGGCCGCATTCCTGGTTGGCGAAATCCCCAGCCGGCAGATGAAGGTGTACCTGACGTTCACCCGTTCCAGCTACGGCGTGCTGCGCCCGTTTAGCAGCGACCCTTACTACGTGGCGGTCACCCCTGACGAGTCGTTCGCCCTGGACGCGGCCAAGTACAAGGAAGCCGCGCTGGAAATCTTCGACCTGATCAAGGCCACCTCGCCGACCACCACCGATGTGGCCAACCTGTTCATCGTCAAGGACCTGTCGGCGATTTCGAACAACATCTGGGGTAACGATGCCCAGAAGATCACCCGCAACCGCATCGGCATCAACCGCCAAGGCCTGTTCTTCGATGTGCGCGATGGTGCGAACTGGGCGGTTCAGCGTGAGCAGCAGCGTGTGCGTGAAGAGCGTCAGCGCCAGCAGGAACTGGCCCGCGTGCACACCCGGGTGCTGGAGCGTTACCAGCAGTTGCAAGACGGCATGAGCGACTTCAAGGGGCGCGAAACCGAGGCCCTCGCGCAGATGGCCGGCATCAAGGTGCGCTTCGCTTCGCCGCTGGCGCAGCAAGACCCTGCGACGTCGGCCCGGGTGGCGCCGATGATGGTGCACGTGACCGGCAAGAAGGGCGACTTCTACACCATCGACTTCCCGAGCACCGGCCGTCTGGTCGCCGACGAGGAATACAGCGAAGGCTGGTACGTGACCCAGGTGGCGAACGCCACGCCGTACTACCCGCTGGACGATGGCCGCGCCGTGCCAACCTACCGCGCCTACAGCGTGGGTGAGCCTGAGGCCTGCAAGCAGGACCACTGTGCCGACCGTGTGTCGTTCGGCGCCGTGCTGGCCAAGGAATTCCCCAACGCCGGTATCGATTTCAGCTGGACCCCCGAGGTCTCCCAAAAGTACGTGAACGACTGGAACAACGCTTCCGCGATGGTCCAGTGAGGCAAACACCATGATCAAACAGATGAACAAGAAGCAGCTGCTGATTGGCGGTGTTGCCGCGGCGGTGCTGGTGCTCGGCGGTGGCTATGCAATGGTTGCCAGCTCGGGCAAGAAGGCTGCGCTGGCCTATTACGAGGACTTCAAGGAGCGCTACTTCCTTGAGGATGTGCTGTCCGAAGGCGATATTTCCTACTCGGCGTTCTCTGGCAACCTGACTGTTGCCGACCCCGAGATCCGCAAGGCAGCCGCGCAGACCAATGGCGCGCAGCAGTTCATGCGCGGGCTGACCAGCCTGGTGGAGTCCGCTCGCGGTGGTTCGCCGGAAGAAGGCCTGGCGGGTTGGGCCAAGTACCAGCTCAACGTCAGCCGTAATGTTGCCGGCATTTACCTGAAGGCTGACGCGCTGAAGCTGTCCCACGACGGTGATAGCAAAGACGGTAGCATTCACATCCAGCTGGTGGGCATGCAGATGGGCAACCCCTTCGTTGCCAGCAAGGGCGCTGAGGTGGTGCTGGTGGCTGATGTCAGCGACGAGATCCAGCCCCGCGCAGAGCTGGCCGCCAATGGCCGCGCCACTGAGTCGAATTTCGACTGGGGTGCCAACATGGCGGTGCGCCAGCCCTTGACTGGCGCGTTCCTGGTCAGCAGCACGGGCGATTTTGGCACCACGGTTGACCTGGACTTCACCATCAAGCGTTCCAGTGACGGTGAAGGCTCGATGGAGTTTGTCGTGACCCACCGTAACGACGGCTCCAAGGTGGGTGAGATCGTGCGCAAGGCCGACTTCGAGTCGCTGCCGGAGCTGGACGATGTCGAAACCCAGCTCAAGAGCGCGCTTAGCGCCATGCTGATTGGTGCATACAGCCCGTACACCGGTCAGGCGGTATTGGCCGAAGCGGTGAGCGGTTTTGCCCGCAAAGCCAAGGTTGAGAACTACTCGGTGAGCTACAGCGGCTTCAAACCGCTGAAAGAGGCTTACAATGCCTTCCAGCAGCATGTACCGAAGGCGAAGTTCGCTGCCTTCTGTGAAGAGGTTGGCCTGTCGTCGTGGAGCAGCGATTTCGGCGCCAAGGGCAAGAACCACAGCGACTCGGAATGTGCCATCGGGCAGAAACTGGTCGAGGAAGGCAAGTTCGAAGAGCAGTACACTTTCAAGCAAGGCAAGAGCCTGTTTGCAGCGTTGTTCGTAAGCAAGGCGTATCAGCTGGAAACCAATTGACTGGGTGATCGCTGATTGAGGAAGCCCTCGGGAACCATGAGTTGCCGGGGGCTTTTTATTGTAACTAACTATTGGGCAGCCACCTGTCAGTTGCACGCTTGCAACGAAGTTGTGCCACGCACGGCTTGGATCCAAAGCTGGGAGTCTGTATGATCCCGCAGCCATCAGACGATGGTCGAAGATGATTCATTTAAAGGACTTAGTATGAAAAAGCTGTTCAAGGCCACCGTAGCCGTTGCCGTTGTTTCGGGTGTTGCCCTGCTGTCGGGTTGCACTGGCCAAGTTTACAACCAACCGAAAAACTGCACTTACGACTACCTGTTCCACCCTTCGGTTTCCATCTCCAAGATCATCGGTGGCTGCGGCCCGATCGATAAACTGCCTCAGCAGCAGTAATCTTGGCGGTACCCTGATCGCGACGCTTGCGGCGTGATCCAAAGCCCCCGGTCATGTAAATGTCCCGGGGGCTTTTGTTTGAGGGCGGTTTACCAGCGCAGCGACACAGTTCCCAGCAGTGTGCGCTCTTCACCCCAATAGCAGCGCCCGGCGTTGTTGCAGCCTGCCACGTACTCTTTGTCGAACAGGTTGCGGGCATTGACCTCCACCGACCAGTTTTCGTCGATCTCATACCCGACCTTGGCATCCACCAGCGTGACATCGCCGGTATCCAGCTTGCCGTACAGGCTCGCCGGGGTGTACGCGAATGTGCTGTCGAAATGGCGCACGCCGCCCCCGATCTGCAGGCCCTTGAACAGCCCGTCCCGGAAGCGGTAAGTGCTCCATACCGAAGCCTGGTTGCGTGGCACGCCGGTCATTTGGTGGTCTTCATACAGCGACCCGGCCACGTCCTTGGTAATACGCGAATCGGTGTAGGTGTAGGCGGCGGTGAGGTTGAGGTTTTCGCTCAGGTCGCTGTTCAATTCCAGCTCCACGCCCTTGGCCCGGCTGGCACCGATCTGGCGGTAGTCACCCACGGCGGAATCGAACAGTACATCGTCCTTCTTGCGCAGGTCGTACACCGACGCGGTGAAGGCGGTGTTCCAGCCTTTGGGTTCGTACTTGATGCCCACTTCGTACTGCTCGCTGGTGGTGGGGTCCAGCGGGCCGTTCCTGCTTTCGGTCTGCTGGGTCGGGGCAAAGGCCGTGGAGTAGCTGAAGTACGGCGACAGGCCGTTTTCGAACTGGTACATCACCCCGGTCTGCCAGGTGAACTTGCTGTCCCAGCTGTCCATGTCGGCTTGCGCGTTAAGGGTACCGGCCTTGTTGCGGAACTGGCTGTTGACCCGGTCCAGGCGCCCGCCCAGCAGCAGTACCCAGTTGTCGACCTTGGTTTGCAGCTGGCTGTAGAGGCCGTACATGGTCTGTTCGAGCAAGGCGTTCTGCACATGCAGGGGCGTACTCGGCTTGCCGTTCCACACCGGGTCGAACACATTGATGGTGCCGCCGTTGCCTGCGTCCCAATCCTGGTTGAACGAGGTGCGGTCCAGGCTCGCACCGATCAGGAAGGTGTGGTCGAACGCGCCGCGGGTAAAGTGGCCTTCGAACTGGTTGTCCAGCGAGTAGGCGATGGACTTGTTGTAGCGGTCGTAGGCCGTGTTGCCCAGGGTGGTGCCGAAGCCGCCATTGTTCAGGTTACCTGGCCACATTTCCTGGCGGTCGATGCGCGACTGCATGTAGCGCGAGTTCTGGCGGAACTGCCAGGTGTCGTTGAAACGGTGGCTGAACGCGTACCCCAGGCTCCAGGTTTCCCGTTCGAAGTTGTCCCAGTCCGGGTTGCCGGACAACTGGTCTTTGTCGATCTTGCCGTTGGGGTTGTGCAGCAGTGTGCCTGCGGCCGGGTAACCGAGCTCCATCAAGGTGCGGTCGCGCTGGTAGGTCGCCAGCACGGTCAGGCTGTTGAAGTCGTCGAAGTTCAACGTCAGCGACGGCGCGATGTACATGCGGTCGTCGGGTTGATGGTCGACCTGGGTGTCAGACTTGCGGCCCATCATCACCAGGCGGCCGAGCACATTCCCCTCATCGGTCAGCGGGCCGGAAACGTCGACGCCCAACTGGCGCCGGTTGTGCGAGCCGTAGCTCAGTTGCACTTCGCCGCGCGCGTCGGCAGTAGGCCGCTTGCTGACCAGGTTGACCACGCCACCTGGGGCGTTTTCGCCATACAGGATCGAAGTGGGGCCGCGGAACACTTCCACCCGCTCCAGGCCGTAGGGTTCGCTGCTGGTGTCGTAGCGGTTGCCCTGCACCCGCAGGCCATCGCGCAACAGGCCGTAGCCATAGTCGGTGGCATTGAAGCCGCGGATGAAGAACAGGTCACCCGCCTGGCCATCACCGCCGGCAAACGGCGGCGAGAAAATGCCTGGTACATAGCCCAGCACCTCGGTGAGGGTTTGCGATTGCTGGTCATCCATGCGCTGGCGGGTTACCACCGAAACCGAGCGCGGGGTGTCGGCCAGGGCGCTGCTGGTTTTGCTGGCAGTGGCACTGGCTACGGCGCGGTAACCGCTGTCGCCCTGGCCGTCGCTGGCGACCAGGGTATGGGCGTTGATCGACGTGGCATCCAGTTGCAGGGCGGTGCCATCGGCAAGCGGTTGCAGCACATAGCCCGCGCTGCCTTGGGGCACGGCTTGCAGGCCGCTACCCTGCAGCAGCCGGGCCAGGCCTTGGGCGACGCTGTAGCGGCCCTGCAGCCCCTGGCTGGTCTTGCCGGCGGCCAGTTCGTTGCTGCCGGCCAGGTAGATGCCGGCCTGGCTGCTGAACTGGTTGAGGGCGCTGGTGAGCGAGCCGGGGGCGATGTTGAAGCGGGTTTCGGCGCTGGCCGCCTGTTCGGCGTGGGCCAGGGGTGCCGGCAACATCAGTGGCGCGGCAGCAAAAAGCGAAAGTGGCGCGGCAAGCGCCAGGCGGAACGCGGGGTGGAAGGGCGTCGGCATGCTGGTCTCTGGAATCGGTAGGGTGAGTTGGAAGCGCTATGCCGGGTTAACCGAACGAGATTGGAAAAAGGGAACCGGGTTGGAAGATTTTTTGACCGGCTCCAACGAATTTGCCAGCACCGGCACAGCGGGATCCAAATACCGTGTCGCCTGCTTCGCGGGCTTGCCCGCTCCCACAGGTACTACGCAGGCTGCGGGTTCACACCGCATCTGTGGGAGCGGGCATGCCCGCGAAGAACCCAGCGCGATGTACCGGTATCAAACCGGCTCGACTGTGACCCACCAAGGCGTCAGCCGCTGCACCCGCACCGGTAATGCCGCTTGCAACAAGGCCAGTGCGCGATCGGTATCGTTGAGCGGGAAGGCACCCATCACCGACAGCTTGGCGACATCCGGGTGCCAACCCAGGTGCCCGTGGCGATAGCGTCCCAGCGTTTGCAGCAAATGCCCCAATGGCATGTCTTCGGCATTGAGACGGTGATAAATCCACGACTCGCCGGCGCTTTGGGCCGGGCGGGTGGTGCTGATTGCCTGAGCGCTAAAGTCCACCTGCTGGCCCGCTGGCACGATGCAGCGCTCGCCGCTTTGCGCCGTGCATACCTCAACAGCGCCGGCGTATACATCCAGCCGGGTATTTTCGCCCAGCTGGCACACTGCAAAGCGTGTTCCCAGGGCCTGCATGCGGCCTTGCGCAGTGTCGACGAAGAAAGGGCGGCGCGGGTCGTGGGCGGTTTCCACCAGCAGCTCGCCAAAGCGCAGCCGCAGTACCCGGCTGAATGTGGAGAACTGCGTGTCCACGGCACTCTGCGCCCCTAGCCACAACTGGCTGCCATCGGCCAGACGGGTTTCGCGCACTTCACCAATGCCGGTGGCCATGTCGGCACCCCAGCCCGACAACGGCGCGCCGTGCCACGCCCGCCAGCCAAGCAGGGAGCCTGCGCCAAGCACCAGCAGCGACTTGAGCCCGGTGCGCCGGGTGAAGCGACGCGCATCGTGCTCACGCAGTGCCCGGCCCGCAGCTGCACCTTCGGCCTGCAACGGGGCAAAACGCTGGCCGACCCGTTGCACATAGTGCCAGGCCGCCTGATGGTCGCCGTGCTGGTCAAACCAGTGTTGCCATTGCGTGCGCAACTGCGGTGCGGCGTTTTCGTCCTGCAACTGCACGTACCAGTGTGCGGCTTGCTGCAGGCTGGCGTGGCTGAGTTTGTGCACGGGCGAGGTCATGGCGTCACTCCACCAGCAAGCCGTCGAGTTCGGCTTCAAGAATCGCGCAATGCACAAACGCCTGGGCCAGGTACTTCTTGATCATGCGTTCGCTTACCCCGACGTGCGCGGCAATATCGCGGTAGGCCAGGCCATCGATCTGCGCCAGCAGGAATGCCTGGCGCACTTTGCCCGGCAAACGCTGCAACATTGCGTCCACCTCGTGCAGGGTCTCGACAATGATCGCGCGCTGTTCGGGGGAGGGCTGCAGGGCCTCGGGCTGCAAGGCCAACTGCTGCAACCAGGCTTGTTCCAGCTTCTGCCGGCGCCAGTGGTCCACGCACAGGCCGCGGGCGATGGTGGCCAGGTACGAGCGTTCACCACGTTCGCCGTCGAACTGCCGTGGGCGCTTGAGGATGCGCACGAAGGTGTCTTGCACCAGGTCGGCCGCATCGCAGCGGCTGCCCAGCCGGCGATACAGAAAGCCGAGCAACCAGCGTGAGTGGCTGTGGTACAGGCTATGGAGCGAGGTGTTCAACTCTGGGATCGAAACCACGGCGGCATCCGGCGCAAGCGCATACTGGTGCGAATGAGAAATGATCTCAATATTAGGGGCGCCAGAAAAATACTGCAATCACTGCAAAGCTTGCGGGCATCCCCTGGGACAACCCGTCACCTTGACGCGAGGACCGGCAATTTGTTTGCGCTGGCATTTCGGATACAATCAGAAAAACGATTCAGCCCTATCGGTCAATTCGACAAAAGGCCGAGTCGTTTTCTGGTTCTCTGGCTGCCGAACAATGATCAACAACAAGCCTGCGCTGAAGAACACGGAACACTTGGGCCAGCCACAGGCCCTCCCTCCGTTCTCCTGACTGGAATAGATCAATGTTCAAGAAAGCTGGCAAGACCTTGCTGGGTCTGGCTGTCGCTGCGAGCTTCATGCAAGCGCACGCCGCAGAAACCAAAAAAGTAGACGTGCTGCTGGTCGGCGGCGGCATTATGAGCTCCACCCTGGCCGTGTGGCTGCACGAGCTGGAGCCAAGCTGGTCGATGGAAATGGTCGAGCGCCTGGACGGCGTGGCTGAAGAAAGCTCCAACGGCTGGAACAACGCCGGTACCGGCCACTCCGCGTTGGCCGAGCTGAACTACACCCCGGAAGACAAAGACGGCAACGTCAACATCTCCAAGGCCATCGAAATCAACGAAGCCTTCCAGATTTCCCGTCAGTTCTGGGCCTGGCAGGTCCGTCAGGGCGTGCTGAAGAACCCGCACTCGTTCATCAACACCACACCGCACATGAGCTTTGTGTGGGGCGATGACAACATCAAGTTCCTGAAAAAGCGCTACGACGCGCTGCAGGCCAGCCCGCTGTTCCGCCCGATGCAGTACTCCGAGGACCACGCGCAGATCGCCAAGTGGGTCCCGCTGATGATGGAAGGCCGCGACCCGAACCAGAAGCTGGCCGTGACCTGGACGCCAATCGGCACCGACGTCAACTTTGGCGAGATCACCCGCCAGATGGTTGGCCACCTGAAGACCCAGGACAACTTTGACCTGAAGCTCTCCAGCGAAGTGCAAGACATCACCCGCAACAAGGACGGCTCCTGGCACGTCGAGTACAAGAACCTGAAGGACGGTACCGAATCGGCTACCGATGCCAAGTTCCTGTTCATCGGTGCCGGCGGTGGCGCACTGAAGCTGCTGCAGAAGTCGGGTATTCCTGAAGCCAAGGAATACGCAGGCTTCCCGGTGGGCGGCTCGTTCCTGGTGACCGAGAACCCGACCGTGGCCATGCAGCACATGGCCAAGGCTTACGGCATTGCCTCGACCGGCGCGCCACCCATGTCGGTACCGCACCTGGACACCCGCGTGCTGGACGGCAAGCGCGTGATCCTGTTTGGCCCATTCGCCACGTTCTCGACCAAGTTCCTGAAGAATGGCTCGTACCTGGACCTGCTGAGCAGCACCACCACCCACAACGTGTGGCCGATGACCAAGGTCGGGATCGACCAGTACCCGCTGGTGGAATACCTCGCTGGCCAGCTGATGCTGTCTGACGATGACCGTTTCGAAGCCCTGCGCACCTACTTCCCGAATGCCAAGAAGGAAGACTGGCGCCTGTGGCAGGCCGGCCAGCGTGTGCAGATCATCAAGCGTGATGCCGACAAGGGCGGCGTGCTGAAGCTGGGTACCGAAGTGGTCGCGTCCGAAGACCGTACCATTGCCGGCCTGCTGGGCGCCTCGCCCGGTGCTTCGACTGCTGCGCCGATCATGCTCACCGTGCTGGAAACCGTGTTCAAGGAGAAGGTCGCTACCCCAGAGTGGCAGGCCAAGATCAAACAGATCGTGCCGAGCTACGGCACCAAGCTGAACGACTCGGCAGCGGCCACCCAGAAAGAGTGGAACTACACCGCTGAAGTGTTGCAGCTGGAGAAACCACCGGTGATCGACGCCAGCGTTGACTTCGGTGGCGCGGCAAGCCAGCCGGTTGAAAGCAAGCCTGAGAACGACATGGCGCTGTAATCGGCCATTGTTGTGAAAGAAGCCACGGGGGTGACCTCGTGGTTTTTTTTTGGCGCTTCACTAACCGCCAGGGCGTGCGGCAAACATCATCGCTGGCGCAGGATGCATTCCAGCAGCCCGGGAAACCGCTCGCCCAGCATTTCGCTGCGTAGCGAATTCATGTGGGTGGTCCCCACATTGCGGGTATGTACCAACCCCGCATCACGTAGCACGCGGAAATGGTGGGACATGCTCGACTTGGGCCGCCCCCCGTCCAGCTCGCCACAGCTGGCTTCGGCGACGCCGGCCAGATGGCGGACGATTTCCAGGCGCACGGGGTCGCTGAGCGCATAGAGCAGGCGTTCAAGAATCAGGTCTTCAGCGTTGGGATGTTTATAGGCTCGCATGGCCGACATGATAACGGGGGTTTCACTAATTGCCATAGTTCGATTATGATCGAACAACAGTATTCAGATGAACCCGGAGTTTCCCATGTCCGCACTGTTCGAACCCTATACCCTCAAAGACGTTACCCTGCGTAACCGCATCGCCATTCCGCCGATGTGCCAATACATGGCCGAAGACGGCATGATCAACGACTGGCACCACGTGCATCTGGCCGGCCTGGCCCGTGGGGGGGCCGGTCTGCTGGTGGTCGAGGCCACTGCGGTGGCACCAGAAGGGCGCATCACCCCCGGGTGTGCCGGTATCTGGAGCGATGCTCACGCCCAGGCGTTCGTACCCGTGGTGCAGGCCATCAAGGCTGCTGGTGCCGTGCCGGGCATCCAGATCGCCCACGCCGGGCGCAAGGCCAGCGCCAACCGCCCATGGGAAGGTGACGACCACATCGCTGCCGACGACGCCCGCGGCTGGGAGACCATTGCGCCGTCCGCCATCGCCTTTGGCGCGAACCTGCCGAAAGTGCCACGCGAAATGACGCTGGGCGACATCGCCCGGGTCAAGCAAGATTTCGTCGATGCCGCCCGCCGAGCGCGTGATGCCGGCTTCGAGTGGATCGAGCTGCATTTTGCCCACGGTTACCTGGGCCAGAGCTTCTTCTCCGAGCACTCCAACAAGCGTACCGACGCCTACGGTGGCAGCTTCGAGAACCGCAGCCGCTTCCTGCTGGAAACCCTGGCTGCGGTGCGTGAAGTGTGGCCAGAGAACCTGCCTTTGACCGCGCGTTTTGGTGTGCTGGAATACGATGGCCGTGACGAGCAGACCCTGGAAGAGTCGATCGAACTGGCGCGCCGCTTCAAGGCCGGTGGCCTTGACCTGCTGAGCGTGAGTGTCGGTTTCACCATTCCCGAGACCAACATCCCGTGGGGTCCGGCGTTCATGGGGCCGATTGCCGAGCGTGTGCGCCGTGAGGCGAAGCTGCCGGTGACTTCGGCGTGGGGCTTTGGCACGCCGCAACTGGCGGAAGGGGCACTGCAGGCCAACCAGCTGGACCTGGTGTCAGTGGGGCGCGCACACCTGGCCGACCCGCACTGGGCGTACTTTGCGGCCAAGGAACTGGGGGTGGAGAAAGCTTCCTGGACCTTGCCGGCGCCGTATGCGCACTGGCTTGAGCGTTATCGCTGAGGCTTGGAGGGGCTGCCATGCAGCCCATTCGCGGCACAAGGCCGCTCCTACAGGATAACGCGTGCTCTTTGTAGGAGCGGCCTTGTGCCGCGAATGGGCCGCCCGGCGGCCCCCGAATCTAGAACCGATCCAACCGGTAGGCTCCCACCGCTGGCCCCGCGGCCCGCTCAGCCAACCGCCCCACCCATTCCGCCGTCACCGCCGCCTGGGTCAACCCCAGGTGCTGATGCCCAAACGCCAACAGCACCCGCCCATCGCACACCCTGTCGATCACCGGCAACGAGTCCGGCAACGAAGGCCTGAAACCCATCCACGGCGTTGCCCCGTCGATGCTCAAGTCGTGCCGGAACAACCCCTTGCTCAACCGGTGCAACTGCCACGCCCGCTGCATGCTCGGCGGTGCTTCCAGCCCGGCAAACTCCACCGTGCCAGCCAGGCGCAAGCCTTCGGCCATGGGCGTCATGATGAACTTGCGCTCCAGCGAGGTGACTGCAAACGGCAGGCGCTGGTGCTCACCCGGCAACATCAGGTGGTAGCCACGTTCTGTGTCCAGCGGCACCCGCTTGCCTGTCAGCGCAGCGGTCAGTTTCGCAGAATGGGCACCACAGCTGACAAGCACCTGGCGGGCATTGAGCGTGCCCTGGTCGCTGGCCAGGCTCACGCCGGCACTGTGCAACTGCCCGCCATCGACCTGCGCCTGGACAAAGCGCACGCCGCTGGCCTTGGCCGCCTCGAACAGTTCGCACACTACCCGGTAAGGGTCGATGAAGTGCCCGGTGCGCGGAAAGAACAGCCCGCCCAGCAGTGACGGGCTCAGTTGCGGCGCTGCTTCGCGCACGGTTTCAGCCGACCAGAAGTCCACCGGAACCGCCTGCTGTTGCATGCGGGTGCGCAACGCCTCCAGTGCCTGGCGTGACTCAGGCTTCTCGAACACCAGCAGTGAGCCATCCTCTTGAAACAGTTCGCTGCGCCCGATCGAGCCCAGCAGCCGCTGCCAGGCACCCAGGCTGCCTTCGTTCAGCGTGCGTATGCCGGCCACACTGCGCTGGAACGGCGCCGGGCGCAGGTTGAGCAGCAGGCGGGTGAACCAGGGCAAGGCCTTGGGCAGGTACTTCCAGTCCAGGCGCAGCGGGCCCATCGGGTCTAGCAACATGCGCGGCAGGCGCTTGAGGATCGACAGGTCGGCAATCGGGAACACCTGCTCGGTGGCCAGGTGCCCGGCGTTGCCCCAGGACGCGCCCTGGCCGGGTGCCTGACGGTCTACCAGCAGTACCCGGCGGCCCTGGCGGGCCAGTTGCAGGGCACAGGCGACGCCGACAATGCCGGCGCCAACCACGGCGATATCGGCTTCAGGGGTTTGGACCATGCTCAGCCTTCCCGTTTGCCGTCAAGCAGGCGCCGCAGCTGCAGCGGGTTGCCGTGCTTCAGCGCCTGCGGCAGCAGCGCATCGGGGAAGTCCTGGTAGCACACCGGGCGCAGGAAACGCAGGATCGCCGCCGTGCCCACCGAGGTGGTGCGGGCATCGGAGGTGGCCGGGAACGGCCCGCCGTGAACCATGGCATCGCACACCTCGACACCGGTCGGCCAGCCGTTGACCAGAATGCGCCCGGCCTTGCGTTCAAGGGTTGGCAGCAGCGCGCGGGCGCTGTCGATGTCGGCATCGTCCAGTTGCAAGGTCGCGGTCAACTGGCCCTCCAGATGCTCGGCCACTCGGCGTACTTGTTCATCGCTCGCGCAGGCCACCACCAGCGACGCTGCGCCGAACACTTCGGCCTGCAAGGTCGGGTCGGCCAGGAAGGCTTCGGCCTCGGTCACGAACAATTGCGCCTGGCATTGGTTGGGGCCTTGTCCGGCCTGGCCACTGGCCGCCACCCGGGCATTGGCGTTTTCCGCCAGGTCACCGACACCGGCCTGGTAAGCACTGAAGATGCCAGGGGTGAGCATGGTCTGCGCGGCAGCCTGGCGAACGTGCTTGCAGGCGGCGTCGATAAACCGCTGTAACGCCGGGCCTTGGCGGGCGATCACCAGGCCGGGGTTGGTGCAGAACTGGCCGGCACCTTGGGTCAGCGAGGCGACGAAGCCTTGTGCCAGCGCATCGCCGCGGGCCTGCAGGGCCGCCTCGAACAGGAACACCGGGTTGATCGAGCTCATTTCGGCGTACACCGGGATCGGTTCCGGGCGTGCCTGCGCCGCCTGGCACAGCGCGATACCCCCGCTGCGTGAGCCGGTAAAACCAACGGCCTTGATGCGCGGATCGCTGACCAGCGCAATGCCGACTTCACGGCCGGAGCCGTACAGCAGCGAGAATACCCCGGCCGGCAAGCCGCACAGCTTCACCGCTTGCGCCACCGCCTGGCCGACCAGTTCGCTGGTGCCCGGGTGGGCGCTGTGGGCCTTGACCACCACTGGGCAGCCAGCAGCCAATGCCGACGCGGTGTCGCCACCGGCCACCGAGAAGGCCAGCGGGAAATTGCTGGCGCCGAATACGGCTACCGGCCCCAGGGCAACCTGGCGCTGGCGCAGGTCGGCGCGCGGCAAGGGCTGGCGGTCTGGCTGGGCGTTGTCCACCCGCACATCCAGCCATTCACCGGCCCGCACTACCCGGGCGAAGGTACGCAGCTGGGTGCAGGTGCGGCCACGCTCACCCTGAATGCGAGCCTTGGGCAGGCCGCTTTCGGCCACGGCGCGGTCGATCAGGGTATCGCCCAGCGCTTCGACCTGCGTGGCGATGGTTTCGAGGAACTGGGCCCGTTGTTCGAGCGTGGTTTCGCGGTAGGCATCGAACGCCGCCCAGGCCAGGGCGCAGGCTTGCGCCACCTGTTCGCCAGTGCCGCCGAGGTAGGCGGGTTCCAGCGCCTGGCCGGTGGCCGGGTCGATGGCGCGGATGGCTTCGCGGCTGCCGGTTACCGGCGTCTGGCCAATCAGCAGGTTGCCTGTGAGGGTCATGTAGCCTCCTTGTGAATCGAATTCGGGTATCAAGGGCGTTGTTGGAGCAACTGTCTTGCTCAATAGCTGGAAGCTTGCGCGATCATTGGGGGGGCGGGCTTGTGCCGCGAACACCGGCAAAGCCGGTGCCAGGCACCGCGTCGCCTGCTTCGCGGGCCAAGCCCGCTCCCACAGAGAACGCGGCGGGGCCTTGGTAATCAGGCGATGTTCTGCTCGGCCGACCAGTTGGCGTACCAGCTGCGGAACAGCGCGTATTGCTGCTCGGCATAGTTGCGCTGGGCGTCGGTCAGCACGTCGGTTTCGTTGAAATGCAGGCTGTACTCGCTGTCGCCGTTCAGCACCATCAGGTGCTTGTAATACAGCACCAGGTCGCAGCCCTCATCGAACGACGACAGCACCGCCAGCGCCGCTTCCAGTTCGCGCGCCAGGCGACGGGCCTTGGCATCGCCTTTGGCCGCCTGCTTGCTCAGGCTCACCAGGTGCAGCACCTCACGGGGCAGGGCATTGCCGATGCCGGTGATGGCGCCGGTGGCGTTGCAGTTGACGAAGCCATGCACCACCTGGGTGTCCACGCCCACCATCAGGGTCACGTCGTCATCCTTGGAGGTGATGTGCTCGGCGGCATAACGCAGGTCGGCACCACCGCCGAACTCCTTGAAACCGATCAGGTTGGGGAATTCGCGACGCAACTCGAAGAACAGATCGGCGCGGGTGGCGAAGCCGTAATAGGGGCTGTTGTAGATCACCGCTGGCAGCTTGGGCGCGGCGGCGAGGATGGCCGAGAAGTGGTGCTTCTGGGCGATCAGCGAGGCACCGCGGCTGAGCACGCGAGGGATGACCATCAGGCCGGCGGCGCCGACCTTGGCGGCGTGGGCGGCATGGGATACCGCTTCACGGGTGTTCACCGCGCCAGTGCCGACAATGGTCGGGATGCCGGCGGCCACCAGGCGCGCCACGCCTTCCTGGCGCTCGGCCTCGGTCAGCAGTGGCCAGTCGCCCATCGAACCGCAGTACACCACGGCGCTCATGCCGGCCTCGATCAGCTGGTGGCCCTTGCGCACCAGCGCGTCAAAGTCCGGCTTGCGCGCGGCGGTGCATGGGGTCATCAGGGCGGGCATGGTGCCGGTGAAGATGTTGTCAGTCATTGTTGTTACTCCTGGCGAAATGGGGTTTTCGGAAAAGCCGGGGCTCAGATGCCCCAGGCGAACGGGTCCTGTTCGTCGATCAGCAGGGTGCTGTCGGCGGTCATGTAGGCGCGGCCGGTGATGAACGGGCGAATGTGCTCGCCGTCGCGCTCGTAGCGGCCATGGAACTGGCTACCGGTGATACTGGCCTGTACCCAGGTCTGGCCCTCGGCAAGCTTGCCGTCGGCGGCCAGGCAGGCCAGCTTGGCGCTGGTGCCGGTGCCGCACGGGGAGCGGTCGTAGGCCTTGCCGGGGCACATCACGAAGTTGCGGCTGTCGGCGTTGGCGTCGTCGGCAAACAGCTCGACGTGGTCGATAGGCGCGCCGTTTTCGCCGGTGATGCCCTGGGTTTCGAGGGCTTTGAGCATGGCCCAGGTGTACTCGGTCAGCGCTTCACGGTTGGCCAACTCGATACGCTGGCCGTGTTCGGAAACGAGGAAGAACCAGTTGCCGCCCCAGGCGATGTCGCCGCGCACCACGCCATGGCCGGGCACGTCCACCGCAACCTGCTGGCGGTAGCGGTAGGAGGGCACGTTGCCGATGGTGATGGCACCGTCTTCATGCAGGGTGGCGCTGACCTGGCCAACCGGGGTGTCAATCTTGTGTACGCCCGGTGTGATCAGGCCCAGGTGCTGTAACGAGGCGACCAGGCCGATGGTGCCGTGGCCGCACATGTTCAGGTAGCCGGCGTTGTTGAAGAAGATCACCCCGCAGGTCGCATCAGCCGACACCGGCGGGCAGTACAGCGCGCCGACCAGCACATCGTTGCCGCGTGGCTCCAGCAGGCAGGCACGGCGCCATGGGTCGTGCAGCTCGCGCAGCTCGTCGCGCTGTTCGGCCATGCTGCGGCCGTGCAGTTGCGGGAAGCCCTTCATCACCAGGCGGGTTGGCTCGCCGCCAGTGTGAGAGTCGATGACGTGAATCTGTTTCATGGCTTGTCCCTTGCGTAAAAGATCAGGAAGCGACGGCAGCAGGGCGGCCGGTGTGGGTTTCAGCGCTGGCTTCGCTTTCGTCTTCACCTTCCAGGCGCACAAGGTGGGCAGGCACGCCCGTCGCGGCGCCCCAGTAGTAGATGCCCAGCGCGCAGGCGGCCACGGCCACGGTGTCGAGCGGGTGGCCGATTACCCCCAGGCCGCCAAAGCTGCCCAGCCACGACAGCAGGATGGTCACCGCGTAGAAACCGATCAGCCATGCCGAGGAGCGAACTTGCTGGGCCAGCGACAGGTGCTGGGTGGGTACGAAACGGCCACACAGCAGGTACAGCACGAACATCACGATTTGCAGGGCCAGCAGCCACGACACGGTGTTCCAGCCCGACCAGTACACGATCAGCGCGGCGATGATGAACGACAGCGGGCCGAGCACGGCCATGCCCTTGACCCGGAACGGGCGCGGCATCTGTGGCGCATTGCGGCGCAGGGCGGCGACGGTGACCGGGGCGACGGCGTAGCTCAGGACCAAGGCAGCGGAGACCACGTTGATCAGCGCTTCCCACGATGGGAACGGCAGGGTCCAGAACACCGACAGGCCAAACGTCAGCCACAGGGCCGGGCGCGGGATGCCGGATTCTGCATCGATGCGGGTGAAGTACTTGAAGAAGGTGCCAGTCTGCGCCCAACCATAGATCACCCGCGGGGTGGCGTTCATGTAGATGTTGCCGCAGCCGCTGGGCGAGATCACGGCGTCGGCCACCACCAGGTAAGCGAGCCAGCCGACGCCCAGGGCCAGGGCGATGTCACGGTAAGGCAGGGCCAGTTCCTTGGTCACGCTGGCCCAGCCGTTGGCCAGCATTTCGGTCGGCACGCTGCCGAGGAAGGCCAGTTGCAGCAGGGCGTATATCGCGGTGGACAGCAGCACCGACAAAATCAGTGCAATAGGGATGGTGCGCTGTGGGTTCTTCACCTCGCTGGCCACTGAAATGATCGGCGTCAGGCCCAGGTAGGCGAAGATGATGCCGCCGGCCGATACGGCCATTTCCACGCCGGACAGGCCGAACGGGGCAAAGCCCTGGACCTCGAAGTTTTCTGGCTTGAAGAAGGTGAACAGTACGCCGATCACCAGCAGCGGCACGATGAACTTGAACACGCTGACCAGGTTGTTGGCCTTGGCGAAGGTTTTCACGCTGCGGTAGTTGAGGAAGAAGAACAGCCCCAGCAAGGCAAACTGCACCAACCAGCCGAGCACGGTCGGGTCGCTGGAGCCGGCCTTGGTGAGCCCGGGGAACCAGGCGGCGGCGTATTGGCGTGAGGCGACCACTTCGATGGCGATCAGGCTGGAAAAGGCGATCAGGGTGATGAAACCCATCAGGTAGCCGAGCAGTGGGCCGTGTGAGTAAACGGGGTAGCGCACCACGCCACCGGCGCGGGGCAGGGCAGCGCCCAGCTCGCAGTAGATGATGCCCAGCAGCAGTACGGCAAAACCGCCGAGGAACCAGGAGAGGATGCCGGCCGGGCCTGCGATGGCCGACACGTGGCTGGCGGCAAACAGCCAGCCGGAGCCGAAGATGGCACCCAGGCCGATGAAGGTGAGGTCCAGCAGTGATAACTGTTTTTTGAATTTGCCTGACATGGGTTCGCCTTTTTGTTGGTTATTGGATAGGCAGGTCTGATGTCACGAGATGCGGCTTTTTGGGCCGCGCTCTTGTAGGACTTGGGCGGCTTGCGTGGGGCATAGAGTGAACCGGTCGGGGCGACGGTTCTTGATGGTTTTCTGCAGGGGGGATGACGAAATCGGCACAGTTGCAAAAAATGCTGGCGGCCAGGGTGTGCTGGTGGATAGGCTGTAGGCCATACCGGATAAGGGTTTGAGAGATACATTGCCAGTGCTGGCCTCTTCGCAGCACAAGGCGGCTCCTACAAGAACCGCATGGCTATCAAGCCTTCTGCGGTCGCTGCAGGAGCAGCCGTGCGCTGCGAAGAGGCGGGCCCAGCAAACCGAGATAGAGAAGATGACCAATACCCCCCTGGCAACCCTCTACCAGTCCCTCGACCAGCACCGCCCCGCCACCCTCGAGGCCCTGCTCGCCGGTGTATCGCTGCTGCTGCCGATCCTCGACGCCATCCCCAACGCTGCGATCTTCATCAAGGACCCGGCCGCCCGCTATGTGCTGGCCAACAACACCCTGGTCCAGCGTTGCGGCCTCAAGCGCCTGCAACCGCTACTGGGCAAGACCAGCGCCGAAGTGTTCCCGGCGCAGCTGGGGCCCGGCTACACCGAACAGGACCGCCGGGTGCTCAAGGAAGGCAGGGTGCTGGAGGACCAGCTGGAGCTGCACCTGTACGGCAGCCGCGAGCCTGGTTGGTGCCTGACCCACAAGCGCCCGCTGTACAACCAGGCGGGCGAGATCATCGGCCTGGTTGGCATTTCGGTCGACCTGCAATCAGCCGCCGACAGTCACCCTGCCTATCAACGCCTGGCCGCGGTGGACGAGCATATTCGCCAGCATTTTCACCAGCCGATCAGCATGGGCGAGCTCACCCGTATCGCCAATATTTCCGTGGCCCAGCTGGAGCGCTACTGCAAGCGGGTGTTCCACCTCACGCCCCGGCAGATGATCCACAAGGCGCGCCTGGAGCACGCCCACCGCCTGTTGCATTCGGACCTGCCCATCACCGAAGTGGCAATGTGCTGCGGCTATACCGACCACAGCGCCTTCAGCCGCCAGTTCAAGCAACTGACCGGCTTTACCCCGCGCCAGTACCGCCAGGCAACCAGCGATCAGGTGGCTTGAAACAGCACCCGGGCCTCGGCAAAGCACTGTTCGGCAATCGCCGAGCGCGGCTCGCTGCGGCGCAGCAGCAGGCCGACCGGGCTGTGAATGGCGGCGTCGGCCACCGGCAGGATGCGCAGGTGCTCGCTGAGGTCTTCCAGGCCGCAGTCCAGCGGCATGATCGCGCAGCACATGCCGGTATTGATGGCCTGGATCAGCTGGAAGGTCGAGTCGCTTTCCAGCACCGCATTCGGCTCCAGACCGCGGCTGCGGAAGCTCAGGTCCAGCGATTGACGGTAGTGCATGCCCTTGCTCAGCAAGCCCAGTGGTATGTCACTGAGGGCATCCCAGCGCAGCGGGGCGTCGGCGAATTGAAAGTGCCGGGTGTCGTGCAACAGGCCCATGGTGGTGGTGCCCAGTTCGATCACTTCGAAAAAGCTGGTGTTGACCTGGTCCAGGTAGCAGATACCCAGGTCGAGCTGGTTGCGGCTGAGCCCGTCGATGACTTGTTCCGAGCTTAGCGAGCTGAGCTGAAAGTGCAGTTCGGGGTATTTTTCGCGCAGTGGCAGCAGCAGGTGCATGGGGTTGAAGCTGGCCAGCGGCACCGTACCCAGGCGCAGGCTACCGACCACTTGGCCGCGGCAGCTGGCGGCCTCGGCTTGCAGGCCATCGTGGGCTGCGAGCAAGGTGCGGGCCCAGGCCAGGATGCGCTCGCCGGCCTCGGTAAAACCTTCGAAGCGCTGGCCGCGCTTGACCAGCACCAGCTCCAGTTCGTCCTCCAGGTTACGCAGGCGCATGGACAGCGTTGGCTGGGTGATATGGCACAGCGCCGCCGCCTGGCCGAAGTGGCGGGTCTGGTCGAGGGCGATGAGGAACTTGAGCTGCTTGATGTCCATGAAAGTGCCTGGCGTCTGGTTATGCAGACCTTAACCCACGTCTGCGATAGATGTCATTGATCGCCCGGTACGCCATATCGATTGGACGCCCTCGGGCCGTGCCTCTAGCGTGTCGACAATGCCATTCAAGGAGTTTTACCGTGCGCGTCCAACCCGATGCGGTCTTCGTACCGCTGAACATCGCCGTGCTGACCGTCAGCGACACCCGTACCTATGACAATGACACCTCCGGTGAACTGCTGGCCAGCCGTTCGGTAGAGGTCGGCCACCGGCTGGTGGCGCGGGCGTTGCTCAAGGACGACCTGTACAAGATTCGCGCGCAGGTGGCGACCTGGATTGCCGACGAGCAGGTGCAGGTGGTGCTGATTACCGGCGGCACCGGCTTTACCGGGCGAGACAGCACGCCGGAGGCAGTTGAGTGCCTGCTGGACAAGCGCATCGACGGTTTTGGCGAGCTGTTCCGGGCGTTGTCAATTCTGGATATCGGCACCTCGACCGTCCAGAGCCGGGCATTGGCCGGGTTGTCCAACCGCACGTTGGTGTGCTGCCTGCCGGGTTCGACCGGCGCCTGCCGCACGGGGTGGGAGGGGATTCTGGCCGAGCAGCTGGATGCCCGGCATCGGCCTTGTAATTTCGTGAAGCACCTGACCCCGGTAAGAGTGATGTCGGGGCGTAGTAACGACTGCCATCATCAGATATACATTTAAGGCGCAAAGCCTCAGTGAGCTGATAGACGGTCAGCGGCCGCTAGGGTTGAAGCGTGATAATATACGCCCTTGCCGAATTGAAATCATGTAGCGTTGGCTATCGACACTTGAGTCTAGCTTGTAAGTGCGACCATGGTATAGGGGCTCCATCCCGCCCTCCTGGTGTAGAAGGTCGGCCAGGGTTCTGAGTGTTTTATTTTGATCGGCATTGTAGTACTTGCTGGTTACCGAATCGAGAGGCAATGGTAATGTTGGGAGTTGCTCAAATCGTTCGGCGGCAGTTAGAAGAGGGCGATCGAGTCGTTTGCTTCCCGATATTTTTCCTTCGGCAAATCCCCAAACGGAGCCGAATTTCATGCCATCCTGCTTTCCGATTTCATGTCCTTTAATGAGTCCTTCTTCATACCCAGCCCTGCGGCCGGCATTGAGTCCTTCGTCATACCCAGTCTTGCGGCCGGCATTGAGTCCTTCGTCATACCCAGTCTTGCGGCCGGCATTGAATCCTTTGTGATATTCACTACTGGCGGCAGCGCTTCCCTCGTTGTAGCCTTGTTGTCGGCCATGCTCAAAAGCGACATCATATTTTTTTGTATTAGGGGTTCGGAGTATATGTTTCTTGAACCAACCCCATCGCGATCTCCCGGAAGGGTCAGTGTAATTTATAGGGTCACACCCACAATAAGCATACCCATTGATATTACCTTCTGCAAAAGGGCTTCGGTCGTCATAACTGTTGAATCTCATTGTTATCGGGTTGAAGGCTCGGCGGCTGCCTAATAGATAGCATCCTGTCCCGGCTTGCCGCAGTTGGCCGGTAAAGCCCAGTAGTGATTTGATTAGAAGTGGATCGATATACCCGTATGGGGTGAATGCTAATTCGTGCTGCTCAGCGTTTATCGAGCTAACTATTGTAGAACCTAGGCGGTCAGTGCTTAGCATGCGGGTGTGGGCTATTGCGTCCCCGCCTGCTAGTACCTTTTCAGCAAGTGGCAATTTTCCGCCGTGCATGATAGCAGTGTGTTCTTTGCCTTGAATAAGTAAGCTTAATTTGTTTCCGTTGTAAAATACGCGTTGAGGACTTGGGCTTTTCATGGTGGCGCTTCCGTAGAAATAACCTCACCTTAACTCGTCTCTGGATACTGTAAACTGGTAAAAATGCTAGTGGCTTTAAGGCTGGATTCTATGCGAGCAGGCTTTTTAATTACTCAGCGCAATACATAGTCCACAGGTAGGAGCAACGGCGGCAGCGGCTCGACTCCAAGAGCCCCAAGCACATCGCGCTCCACAGTCCGCACCATGGCATCAGTAGGCAAGTCGTTCTCATCGCGCCCGAACGGGTCTTCCAGCTCGTTGCCAATCGCATCCAGCCCGAAGAACGTGTACCCCACGATGGTGGTGAACAGGGGTGCCAGCCAGCCCAGCGGCTCGGCCAGGGCAAACGGTAACAGCAGGCAGAAGATGTAGATGGTGCGGTGCAGCAGCAGCGTATAGGGGAACGGCAACGGGGTGCCCTTGATCCGCTCACAGGTGGCCTGTACTTCGGTCAGCCCCACCAGCCGTTGCTCCAGCAGGCTGTAGCGCCAGTCGCTGATCTGCTGTTGTGCGGCCAACTGCGAACAGTGTTCGCCAATCTCACGCAGGATGCCGTCGCACACGTTGTGCGGGCTGATCCTCTCAGGCCGGGCCAGCCACGGCCGAGCGGCTGCCAGATCATCCTCGTTACGAAGCCGTGCATTCAGTGCATGGGCAAAACCGCACAGGCTGCGCAGCAGCTCCGTACGCAGGTGGTCGTCAGCAATCACCACGCTTTCGCGCACGAACGAGCGGGTTTCGATGATCAGCTTGCCCCAGGCCTTGCGGCCCTCCCACCAGCGGTCATAGCAGGCGTTGTTGCGAAAGCTCATGAAGATCGACAGCGACAGGCCAAGCAAGGTGAACGGCGTGGCGCTCACCGGGTAGAAAAACGCCGGGTAATGGCGCTCGATCAGCACGATCAGCGCTGCCAGCAGGGTCACCATCAGGCAGCGCAGGGCAATGCGCTTGACGATCGAACCCTTGAGGGTGAACAGCACACGCAGCACATCAGGGGTTGGGTGGACGATCATGGATATCCAGAGACGGCCGCTTAGCCGCCGGTCATGTTCATGAAGCGCAGGATCTGCACGTCGCCACCGACTTCGAAGTGATGGCGGTACGGCTTGAGGTGCAGCGAATCGCGGATGGCCTTTTCCAGGCGTTCGGCGTTGCCGGGGTGGGCGCGTAGCACGTGCTTGAGGTCCACCGAGTGTTCATTGCCCAGGCACAGCAGCAGCCGGCCTTCGACCGTCAGCCGTACGCGGTTGCAGGTGGCGCAGAAGTTGTGGCTGTGCGGCGAAATGAAGCCTACCCGGGTGTTCGCTTCTGCCAGACGCCAGTAACGGGCGGGGCCCTGGGACGACTCGGTGGATTCGATCAGGGTGAACTGCTCGGCCAGGCGCGCGCGTACTTCGTCGCTGGAGCAGAACGACTCGCCGCGCTCGTGTTCGCTGATCACCCCTAGCGGCATTTCTTCGATGAAGGTGATGTCCAGTTCGCGATCGATGGCAAAGCGCACCAGGTCGACCAGTTCATGGTCGTTGCGCCCTTTGAGCACCACGCAGTTGAGCTTGGTGCGCTTGAAGCCGGCTTGGCGCGCGGCGTCGATGCCAGCGATGACCTGATGCAGGTCGCCGGTGCGGGTCAGTTGCTTGAAACGGTCGGCATCCAGGCTGTCGAGGCTGATGTTCAGGCGCGAGACCCCCGCGTCGAACAGTGGCTGTGCCAGGCGCCCGAGTTGCGAGCCGTTACTGGTCAGGCACAGTTCGCGCAGGCCGGGCAGGGCTGCGATGCGCCCGCACAGGTCGACGATGCCCTGGCGTACCAGTGGTTCGCCGCCGGTCAGGCGGATCTTGCGGGTGCCCAGGGCGACGAAGCGCTCGGCCACCTGGAACAGTTCTTCGAGGCTGAGGATCTGCTGGCGCGGCAGAAACTGCATGTCTTCGGCCATGCAGTAGACGCAACGGAAGTCACAGCGGTCGGTGACCGACATCCGCAGGTAGTCGATTTTCCGGTTGAAGCCGTCAATCAGGGCCCGGCTGTTCTGTTCCACGTTCGCGCTCGAATGGGTTGGGACACATCTCCAAGCTATAACCTGGCCGCAGGGGCGTCAAATTGCTTTGTCCGACTGCTTGATCGACGGCCTCTATCATGGCTGCAACCACATTCCCGGCCCATGATCGAAACCGCTTATCACACCGTAAGATCTTTCGATTGGACGCCCCTGCCTCACGCTCAATAGGCTGGAAAAAAGCATCGAAGCGTGAGGATTCATCGCATGAGCCAGGACGAACACATCAGGGACTACAAGGGCGCCGCCGCCGGTTGGGGGGCGCTCAAGAGCGTCACCAAAAGCTGGCTGGGCAGCGAAAATGCCTTCAAGAACCTGCGGGCCATGCTCAAGACCAACCAGAACGGCGGCTTCGACTGCCCCGGCTGTGCGTGGGGCGAGTCGCCGGAAAGCGACATGGTCAAGTTCTGCGAAAACGGCGCCAAGGCGGTTAACTGGGAGGCGACCGGTCGCTCGGTCGACCCGGCTTTCTTCGCCAAATACAGCGTCAGCGCGCTGAGGGAGCAGACCGACTACTGGCTCGAATACCAGGGCCGCCTCACGCACCCGATGCGTTACGACGCTGCCACCGATCACTATGTCGAAACCACCTGGCAGGAGGCCTTCGAGCTGGTCGCCACGCACCTGCGTGCGCTGCAGTCGCCCGATGAGGCCGAGTTCTACACCTCGGGCCGGGCCAGCAACGAGGCGGCGTTCCTCTACCAGCTGTTCGTGCGCGCTTACGGCACCAACAACTTCCCCGATTGCTCGAACATGTGCCACGAAGCCAGCGGCGCAGGCATGTCGGAAACCCTCGGGGTGGGCAAGGGCACCGTGGTGTTCCACGACCTGGAGCTGGCCGACGCCATCTTTGTCATCGGCCAGAACCCCGGCACCAACCACCCGCGCATGCTCGAACCGCTGCGTGAGGCGGTCAAGCGTGGGGCCCAGGTGGTCTGCTTCAACCCGCTAAAAGAGCGTGGCCTGGAGCGCTTCCAACATCCGCAGCACCCGTTCGAAATGCTCAGCAACGGCTCTGAGCCGACGTCCAGCGCCTACTTCCGCCCGGCCCTGGGTGGTGACATGGCGGCCATGCGTGGCATTGCCAAGTTCCTGTTGCAGTGGGAGCGTGAAGCCCAGGCCAAGGGCGAGCCGGCGGTGTTCGACCATGCCTTCATCGCCGAGCACACCAGCGGCGTCGATGACTACCTGGCAGCGGTGGACGCCACCTCTTGGGAACACATCGTCAAACAGTCGGGCCTGACCCTGGCCGAGATCGAGCTGGCCGCACGCATGTACCGCAAGGCCGAGCGGGTGATCATGTGCTGGGCCATGGGCGTTACCCAGCACCGCCATTCGGTGCCTACCGTGCAGGAAATCGTCAACCTGCAGTTGCTGCGCGGCAACGTTGGCAAGCCCGGGGCCGGCCTGTCGCCGGTGCGCGGCCACAGCAACGTGCAGGGCGACCGCACCATGGGCATTGACGAGAAGCCCAAGCCGGCGTTGCTCGACGCCATCGAAAAACGCTTCCAGTTCCGTGTGCCGCGTGCCCACGGGCACAACGCGGTGCTGGCGATCAAAGCCATGGAGGAGGGGCGGGCCAAGGTGTTCATCGCCCTGGGCGGCAACTTCGCCCAAGCCACCCCGGACACCCCGCGCACCCACGCGGCATTGCAGAACTGCGCGTTGACCGTGCAGATTTCCACCAAGCTCAACCGCTCGCACCTGGTCACCGGCCGCGATGCACTGATCCTGCCCTGCCTGGGCCGTACCGAAATCGACCTGCAGGCCGAAGGGCCGCAAGGCGTGACCGTGGAGGACACCTTCAGCATGGTGCACCTCTCCAACGGCCAGTTGCGCCCACGCTCGCCGCACATGCGCTCGGAGCCGTGGATCATCGCCGGCATGGCCAAGGCCACGCTGGGCAACCAGCCGATCGACTGGGAGTATGCGGTGGCCGACTACAACCGCATTCGTGACATGATCGCCGACGTGATCCCAGGTTTCACCGGCTTCAACGAACGCCTGCATAGCCCGGGCGGTTTCCACCTGGGCAACAATGCCGCCGATCGCAACTTCCGCACGACCACGGGCAAGGCTCGCTTCATGCCCCACGCACTGCCGGAAGAGTTGATCAACGCCAAGGTATTGGCCCGGGGTGACAAGCCCGACCTGATCCTGCAGACGCTGCGCTCGCATGACCAGTACAACACCACCCTGTATGGCCTGGATGACCGCTACCGCGGGGTGTTTGGCCTGCGTGAAGTGGTGTTCGTCAACGAGGCCGACATCCGCCGCATGGGCTTTGAGCCGGGTGAGCAGGTGGACCTGGTGTCGCTGTGGGAGGACGGCGTGGAACGGCGCGTTTCTGGGTTCCGCCTGGTGGCGTATGACGTGCCTGAGGGGCAGGCGGCGGCGTATTACCCGGAGACCAACCCACTGGTGCCGCTGGAAAGTTATGGCGAGGGGACCTACACCCCTACCTCGAAATTTGTGGCGATCAAGGTCGAGAAAGCCAAGGCAGGGAACCGCATTGCGGCGGTGTTGGCCGCGGATTGACGGGTTGCCTGCAAGGGCCCTATCGCCGGCAAGCCAGCTCCCACAGGGACTCCACAGCTTTCAGAACCTGTGATAAACCTGTGGGAGCTGGCCTGCCGGCGATAGGGCCGGTGCAGCCATACAGAATCAGGAACGATGCACCGGGTAAGCCGTGGTGTACTTCATCTGCTCCATGGCAAAACTGGAGGTGATGTTCGACAGCCCATCGGTGCGGGTAATCAGCTTTTTGTAGAACCGGTCATACGCCGCAATATCCCCCACCACCACCCGCAGCATGTAGTCCCAGTCCCCCGACATGCGATAGAACTCCATCACTTCCTCAAACCCGGTCACGGTCGCGGCAAACTGCTCCAGCCAGGCGCTGTCATGGCGCTGGGTCTTGAGCTGGACGAACACCGTCAGCCCCAGCCCCAGGCGTTCGGGGTCCAGCAGGGCGACACGGCCGAGTATGTAGCCTTCTTCTTCCAGGCGCTTGACCCGCTTCCAGCACGGCGTGGTGGACAGGTTGACGGCCTCGGCCAGGTCCTTGAGCGCGATCGAGGCATCGCGCTGAAGCAGGGTAAGTATGTGCTGGTCGAAACTGTCCATATCGCGCGCGGGCCGTGTAGAAAAATTTTTCACAGATTACCCCAAGGCCAGACGATTTGGGTTGTGCGATAGTTGCAGCCTTCACTCTGCCAATGGGCCTGACCATGTCCGACAAGCCGCGCAATTTCGCCACCCGTACCATTCACGCCGGCGAGCAGTTCAGCGTTGCCGAAAACGCCATTTTCCCGGCTATCGTCACCGCCAGCTCGTTCACCAAGCGCAGCCTGGACGACAAGCCGGAATACTCCTACAGCCGCGTCGGCAACCCTACCCGGCATGCCTACGAAACCTGTGTCGCTGCCCTTGAAGAAGGCGTGGGCGCTGTGGCCTGTGCCTCGGGCGTCAATGCCACCGCAACCGTGCTTGAGCTGCTGCCCAAGGATGCCCACGTGGTGGTGATGAACGGCGTGTATGGCGGCACCTTCCGCATTCTGGAGGACTACCGCAGCCGTACCTCGGGCCTGACCACCACCTATGTCGACCTCAACGACCTTGAGGCTGTGGCCGCCGCCATCAAGCCGCAAACCCAGCTGATCTGGATCGAGTCGCCGACCAACCCGTTGCTGCACCTGGTCGACATCAAGGCGGTGTGCGACCTGGCCAAGGCGCGGGGCATCCTGACCTGTATCGACAACACCTTCTGCTCACCGTGGAACCAGCGCCCGATCACCTTGGGCGTGGACCTGGTGATGCACTCCGCCAGCAAATACATCGGCGGCCACTCCGACCTGACCGGTGGCGTGGTAGTGGCGGCCAATGATGCACTGCTGGCACGCCTGCGCCGCATCAGCATGGCGATTGGCGCGGTGCAGGGGCCATTTGACTGTTACCTCGCCCTGCGCGGCCTGAAGACCCTGGATGTGCGCATGGAGCGCCAGTGTGCCAACGCCCTGCAGGTGGCACGCTTTCTCGAAGGGCGTGCGCAGATCGAGCAGGTGTATTACCCGGGGCTGGAAAGCCACCCCCAGCATGAACTGTGCAAACGCCAGATGCGCAGTGGCGGGGCGGTGGTGGCGATGAAGGTGAAGGGCGACCGCGCCGCGCTCAACCGCCTGGTGGAGGCGTTGCAGATCTTTGTGCTGGCCGACTCGCTCGGCGGGGTGGAGAGCATGATCAACCACTCGTGGACCATGTCGCATTGCTCGCTGAGCCCGGAGCAGAAAGGCGTGATGGGGATCAGCGAGAACCTGCTGCGGTTGTCGATGGGGATCGAGGATCACCGCGACCTGATCGAGGACCTGGATGGTGCTTTGAAGGCATCAGCGGCGGGCTGATATAAACGCGGTCTTGTGGGAGCGGCCTTGTGCCGCGAAAGGGCCGCAGCGCGGCCCCGGCAATCTATGCGTTATTGCTGAAACCTTGGGGCCGCTACGCAGCCCTTTCGCGGCGCAAGGCCGCTCCCACATGGCGCGTTCAGGCCTGTGAAATCAATCAGGATTTGGGCGGATGGATGATCCGTTCGATCTTGTCCTTGATCAGCAACCGTTCCTTGCGCAGCCGGTTGACGGCGTCGTCGTTGGTACCGTTGCCTTCGGCGGCGACCACCTCCTTGTCCTTGGCGTTGTATTCCTTGTGCAGCGCGTGCAGCGCCTGGTCCTTGTCAATGAGCGCCTGGAATGCATCAGCGGTAACGTGCAGGTCAGCGAGCAGATCATGCGGAACTGGCATTTCTTCACCTCTGTCAGGGTTGTCGGTAAGGTCCTGACCACTGAGGATAGCCGCGTTTGCGCAGGCTTGTGAGGGCGGCCACGCTGAATGGCAGCTGAATGACTTTCACGAAATTGATAAAAGACCACGCTTCACGAAATTGTTACCGTCTTTTTCACAAAAAATTGATGATGCGCTTTCTAGAGTTCGCCCAACTTTCCCACGGTGCCATCCGGCCTGGGGGCTGATAATCACTCTTGATTGCGAACGCTGATGCTCAACCTTAAATCCCTGCGGACTGAATGGGTCACGCTGCTGGCCAGCCTTTACCTGCTGATTGGCTTGAACATGTTTCTCTGGGAGCACTTGCAAGAGGTGGTGCCCGCCGGCCTGTCAGGGCTTTGGCTGAGCCTGGCGTTTGCGGTGCTGATGCTGTTCGCCTTCAACCTCATTCTCACCCTGGTTGCCTTCCGTTATGTATTGAAGCCGGTACTCATCGTGTTGTTCATGAGTGGCGCGGGCGCGGCTTACTTCATGAACCAGTACGGTGTACTGATTGATGCCGGCATGTTCCGCAATATGGCTGAGACCAATGTTGCAGAAGTGCGCGATCTGATGTCGCTGAAGTTTGCTGCCTATATCCTGTTATTGGGTGTCTTGCCGTCAGTGTTGTTGTGGAAGGTGCAAATCGCTTACCGCCCCTGGCACCGCGAGCTGCTGGGCAAGCTGGTGGTCAGTGGTGCCTGTGTCGTGGCCCTTGGCTCGGTAGCGCTGGTCAATTATCAAGGGTTGTCGTCGCTGTTTCGCAACCACCACGAACTGCGCCTGATGCTGACCCCGAGCAATATCGTTGGGGCCTCCATCGGTTATGTCAGCGAGCGGGTCGGTACTGCCTCGCGCCCATTCCAGTCTTATGGCGAAGATGCCAAGCGAGATGCCGCCTGGCAAAAACACGAGCGCAAGTCGCTGACGGTGCTGGTCGTCGGCGAAAGTGCCCGGGCAGACCATTTCGGCGTGCTGGGCTACGAGCGCGATACCACGCCGAACCTGGCCAAGGAACAAGGCCTGCTGGCGTTTTCCGATGTGCACTCGTGCGGCACGGAAACCGCAGTCTCGGTGCCGTGCATGTTCTCGGGCATGAAGCGCAAGGATTACGATGCCCGCGTGGCGAAGAACCGCGAAGGGTTGCTGGACGTTCTCCAGCGTGCCGGCCTGGCCGTGCAGTGGCGTGACAACCAGTCGGGCTGCAAGGGTACCTGCGACCGCGTGCAGTTCATTGATGTCAGCAACCTCAAGGACCCCCAACTGTGCGCCAATGGCGAATGCCATGACCAGATCCTGCTGCAAGGTCTGGACGAGCTGATCGACAACCTCGACAGGGACACCGTGCTGGTGCTGCACCAGATGGGCAGCCACGGGCCGGAATACTTCAAGCGCTACCCCAGTGGCGGCGAGCGCTTCACGCCGGTATGCCAGAGCAACGCACTTAACCAGTGCAGCGAGCAGGAGATCATCAACGGCTATGACAACACCCTGGCCTATACCGACAAGGTGCTGGCTTCGCTGATCGACACCTTGCGCAGCAAACAGGACAAGGTCGACACGGCCATGATCTACCTGTCCGACCACGGCGAGTCGCTGGGCGAGTACAACCTGTTCCTGCATGGCACGCCTTACCCCATCGCCCCTGAGCAGCAAAAGCACGTGCCGCTGCTGACCTGGTTCTCCGACAGCTACAAGGAGGACTTCGGCCTCGACACCGACTGCCTGGCCAAGCTCAGCGATGCCCCGCTGTCGCAGGACAACCTGTTCCACTCCATGCTCGGCCTGTTGCAGGTGCGCACCGAGGTCTACCAGCAGTCGCTGGACATGTTCGCCAGCTGCCGGCCTTGGCTGGCGGCCAAGCGCTGAAATGCCGTTCCTTCACTCACAAACAGCACCACTGATCGATATCAAGGATGGCCCGGGTTTCACCAGCAGTGCCCGCGCCGTATATACTGCGCGCCAATGTTAGTGGGAGAGCCTCGTGGCCATCGAAATTCACTGGATCCGTGACGACCAGAGCCTGGCCGAACACTGCCGCGACTGGCACCAACTGCCCTTCGTCGCCGTCGACACCGAATTCATGCGGGTCGACACCTTCTACCCGAAAGCCGGGCTGATTCAGATCGGTGACGGCCAGCGGGCCTTCCTGATCGACCCGCTGCTGATCGGCAACTGGCAACCCTTGGCCGATCTGCTGGAAGACTGCGGTGTGGTCAAGGTGCTGCACGCCTGCAGCGAAGACCTTGAAGTGCTGCTGCGCCTGACCGGCAAGCTGCCGCAGCCGCTGTTCGACACCCAGCTGGCTGCCGGTTACCTGAACCTGGGCTTCTCCATGGGCTATTCGCGCCTGGTGCAGGAGGTGCTGGGTATCGAGCTGCCCAAGGGTGAGACCCGCTCCGACTGGCTGCAGCGCCCGCTCTCTGAAACCCAGATCAGTTATGCGGCCGAGGATGCCGTGCACCTGGCCGAGCTGTTCACGGTGCTGCGCCCGCGTTTGTCCGACGACAAGTACGCCTGGGTGCTGGAAGACGGCGCCGAGCTGGTGGCCGCATTGCGCCGTGAAGTCGAGCCCGAAAGCCTGTACCGCGACGTCAAGCTCGCCTGGAAGCTGGCCCCCCAGCAACTGGCGGTGCTGCGCGAACTGTGCGCCTGGCGCGAGCGCGAAGCGCGCAACCGTGATGTGCCGCGCAACCGCATCCTCAAGGAACACTCGCTGTGGCCCATGGCCAAGAGCCAGCCGAACAACCTGTCGGCGCTGGCCAAGATCGACGAGATGCACCCGCGCACCATTCGTCAGGACGGTGAGTTTCTCGTGCAGCTGATCAAGCGCGCCGGCAGCCTGCCTGCCGAGCAGTGGCCAGCGCCGTTGCCTGAACCACTGCCGATCGAGGCTGCGGGCATTCTCAAGCAACTGCGTGCCATCGGCCAGGCCGAAGGCGAGCGCCTGGGCATTGCCCCCGAGCTGATGCTGCGCAAGAAAGCCCTGGAAGCGCTGCTCAAGACCGGCTACCCCCATGGCCCTTATCAACTGCCCGATTCGCTGCGCGGCTGGCGCCGTGAGCGCATGGGCCAGGCCCTGCTGGACAACCTGGCAGCTGCCGGAGAAACCCGATGAAACGCATTTGCTCGATCTACAAGAGCCCCCGCAAGAACGAAATGTACCTGTACGTGCTCAAGGCCGACGGCCTGGAGCGTGTGCCCGAAGGCCTGTTGCCGGCCTTTGGCACCCCCATGCACGCGTTTGATCTGGTGCTTAGCCCCGAGCGCAAGCTGGCCCGTGAGGACATCACCAAGGTGCTGGAAAACCTCGATAACCAGGGCTACCACCTGCAGATGCCGCCGCTGGAAGATGAGTACATCGAGCACCTGCCCGAAGAGCTGTTGCGCCGTAACGACCCGGTCTGACCATGCGTGTACTGATTGCTGAGCATGACCATGCTCGTTACGCCGGGCTTTTGCGCGAAACAGCGCCGAACGTGGAAATCCTGACCAGCGGTGACTCCGCCGAGCTGGCCCGTCAGGCAGCGCAGTGCACGGTGTGGCTGGGCCAGCCGGACTTGCTGGCGAGCTTGCTACGCCAGGGCCTCAAACCGGAATGGATGCAATCGACGTGGGCCGGTATCACGCCGTTGCTGGCCGATGGCCTGCCGCGTGACTATCGCCTGACCCGTGCGGTGGGCATATTCGGCCAGGTGATGGCCGAGTACATGCTGACCTACATGCTCGGCCATGAGCGCGAGGTGCTGTCGCGCCTGGTGAGCCAGGTCGAGCGGCGCTGGGATGACCGCCCGGGGCGCACGCTGGAAGGGCGCAAGGTGCTGATTGTCGGCACCGGCGACATTGGCCAGCGGGTGGCCGAGTTCCTGCAGCCGTTTGGTGTGGTGCTGTACGGCGTAGCCAGCAGCGCCCGGGAACAGGCACCGTTCGTCGAGGTGGCTGCGCTGGCCGACTTGCCACGCATGGTGGGCCAGGCCGACTACGTGCTCAACCTGCTGCCGGACACCCCTGCTACCCACGACCTGTATGACGCGGCGCTGTTCAAGTGCTTCCAGGCCACGGCGTTGTTCATCAATGCCGGGCGTGGCGCGGCCGTGGTCGATGCCGACCTGGTAGAGGCACTGAAGCAGGGCCATCTGGCCGGAGCGGTGATCGATGTCTGCCGGCAGGAGCCGTTGCCCCGGCAGCACCCGTTCTGGACCGCCTGGGGGCTATTGTTGACCGGGCACAGCTCGGCACCCACCTCGCCGGCAGCGATGGTGCGGTTGTTTGTCGAGAATGTGCGGGCTTATGAAGCGGGGCAGGGGTTGCGTGGGGAAGTGGACTTTGCCCGGGGCTACTGATTGATGTTGCCTGTGCCGGCCTCTTCGCGGGCTCGCCCGCTCCCACAGGTACAGCACCGTGCCTGTGGGAGCGGGCGAGCCCGCGAAGAGGCCAGTAAGGCCTCCACAAGGCTTACAGGCTGAAATCACCCTCGGCAGCCAGCTCGCTCAGCGGCTTGCGCGGGCTCGGTACTTCACGCGACTGCAGCGCTTCATCCAGTCTGGCCTTGTCACCCAGCTTGCCGATCGCCACCATGGCATGCAGCACGTAGCCCTCGGGAATCTTCAGTTCCTGACGCGCCAAGTCCTGGTCGAAACCAGCCATGCCATGGGTATGCCAGCCGCTGATGCTGGCCTGCAGGGCCAGGTGGCCCCAGGCGGAGCCGGTGTCGAAGGTGTGCCACAGCGCCGGTTTTTCTTCCGTGGCGCCCGGGGCTGCAAAGGTGGTCTTGGAAATGATCAGTACCAGCGCCGAGGCCTGTTGCGCCCAGCTGCGGTTGAACGGCACCAGCAGGTTCAGGTAGCGCTCCCAGTTTGGCGTGTCGCGGCGGGCATACAGGAAGCGCCAAGGTTGCGAGTTGTACGCCGACGGTGCCCAGCGTGCGGCTTCCAGGAAGCTCAGCAGGGTCTGTTCGCTGATCGGTTCGGCGGTGAAGGCGCGTGGCGACCAGCGGTTGATGAACTGTTCGTTGATGGCGTAATCGGCAATGCGGGGGTTGGCGCTCATGACAGCTCCTGCAAACGGACGGGAAACCCGCACGCTACTGCGTCCCGTCGCGACTGACAAGCGGTCTGGCTTTGCCGATGGCCAGGCTCTAGACTGGCGCCGCCGCGCGCCGTGGCCCTAAAGATGAATGCAGGAAACCGTGTGATGATCGCTGAAAACGCGCCGTTCTGGCGGCGCAAGACCCTCGAGCAACTCAGCCCGCAAGAATGGGAGTCGCTGTGCGACGGCTGCGGCCTGTGCTGCCTGCAAAAGCTTGAGGACGAAGACGACAACAGCGTCTATTACACGCGTATCGCCTGCAAATTGCTGGACATGGATACCTGCCAGTGCAGCGACTACCCCAACCGCTTCGCGCATGTACCGGACTGCATCCAGCTCACCCCGGGCAAGGCCGACCAGTTCACGTGGCTGCCAAGCACCTGCGGTTATCGCCTGGTCAGCGAGGGCAAGGACCTGCCGGCCTGGCACCACCTTGTCTGTGGCGATCGCCAGCAGGTCCATGAACAGCGCATTTCCCAGTCGGGGCGTATGCTCAGGGAGCAGGATGTGCACGAAGACGACTGGGAAGACCACCTGATCTTCCGCGCCAGCTGACCGGCGCGGCCCGCTGCCACGGGGAAACAAGGAGTTTCTGTATGCGTTGCCAGCTGTTGTTGCTGTTGGGCCTGATGGCCAGTTCGCCAGCCTGGGCGAAAAAGGTCGACCTTGACTACCAGGTGCGCCTGTTGCCCGCCAGTGGCCAAGCGGAAGTCCGCCTGACCCTGGCTGAAGGCAGTGCCGTGCGCAGCCTCGACTTCGACCTGGGCAAGGCGGCGGCCTTCAGCGGCTTCCAGACCGATGGCCAATGGCAACTCAAGGGCCAGCGTGGCGTGTGGCAGCCGGCGGCCGGCAAGACCAGCCTCAGCTACCGCGTGCAGTTGGACCAGAAGCTCGCCAGCGGTGCCTATTCCTCGCGTGTTACCCCTCACTGGGCGTTGTTCCTCGGCGACCAGCTGGTACCGCCTGCGCGGCTTGACCAGCAAGATGGCACGGAGCTTGTGGCACGCCTGGCGTTCGACTTGCCCGAGGGCTGGAAGAGTATCGAGACGTCCTGGCCACGCATTGGCAAGGACAAGTTCCGCATCGACAATGTTTCGCGCCTGTTCGACCGCCCGACTGGCTGGATGCTGGCCGGCGACCTGGGTAGCCGCCGTGCCCGCCTGGGCGATACCGAGGTCACTGTGGCCGCACCGGTCGGGCAGGGCATGCGGCGCATGGACAGCCTGACCTTGCTGACCTATGTCTGGCCGCAGTTGCAGGCCGTGTTCCCGCGCAACCCGCCAAAGCTGCTGCTGGTCGGTGCCCGTGACGGCATGTGGCGCGGGGCAATGGCAGCGCAGGGTTCGCTGTACCTGCACAGCGCCCGGCCGATGATCAGCGAGAACGGCAGCAGCCCGTTGCTGCGCGAAATGGTGCAGCTGTTCGCGCAGATCCATGGGCGTGACGGCAGTGACTGGCTGGTGGAAAGCCTGACCGACTACTACGCCAGCGAGTTGCTGCGCCGTTCAGGCGGGGTGAGCGACGACCGCTACCAGGCCTGGCAGGCACGCCTGAGCAAGCAGGGCGCCAAGGTCACCCGGCTCAAGGGCGAACGCGCCAGCCCCGCTCAGGTGGCCCGTGGGGTGATCTTGCTGCAGGCACTGGACAAGGAAATCCGCATCCACACACAGGCCAAGCGTTCGCTGGACGATGTGGTACGCGGGCTGATGCGCTTGCCCAGCGTGAGCACTGAAGACTTTGTGCAAATCAGCGAGAACGTCATGGGGCGCAAGTCCGAGGTGCTGCAGAGCAAGGTGTTGCGCTAGACATCCCTGGGGCCTGTACCTCGAACCCTGTGCGGTACTTGTGGGATCGGGCTTGCCCCGCGAAGAGGCCAGCCCAGACGATACAAAGATCAGCTGTCTGCCAACGGATCCTTCCCGGTCACCGTCACTCCCCGTGTCGCCGCCTTGGCACTGGCCTTCAACGCCTCCAGCTCCACCGCACTGCGTTCTATATCCGAACGCAACCGGTGGTACTCCTGCCGATGTCGCTGCCACCACGCCTTGGTCGAGCAATGCCCGCTGACCCCGCGTGCCACCGCAATACCTCCGACCACGAGCTGCAGCAAGCCGATAAAGCCACCCTGGCGCAGCCCTTTGCTCACCATCAGTGCCCCTCCAGCCAGCGAACTGACCCGTTCCAGGCCATGGACATTGTGCTGCGAAGACGCAGAAGACGCAGCAGAATGGATATCGAACATGGCAAGACCTCCGTGTGAAATGTAAGCAGCTGACCAGCAGGGTGTCAGCCGCGTTCACTCGGGGCGCTCAGCGGCAACTTTATTTGAACTTGGGCCCAGAGCGGGTATTCAGCCCTTTGGCCAAACGGTCATACAGCACTACATTCACGGTCGCGGCCAGGTTCATGCAACCCTCGGTGGGGATGTAGATGGTCTCTTCACACCATGCCCGCACCTCGGGGCTGAGGCTGCCGTCTTCCGGCCCGAAGATGTAGATGGCCCGGTCCGGGTGGGTATATTCCGGCAGTGGCCGCGCACCTTCCACCAGCTCGACCGCCACCGGGGTACAGCCCAGCGGAACGATGCGCTGCAGGTCATCGATGCCGATCAGAGGAATGTCGTAGTGCACGCGCTTGGTGTCAGTGACAAAGTCACGCGCACGTTCGTAGCGTTTGCCGGTGTAGAACACCGAATTGACGCCATAGCAACCCGCAGCGCGCATCACCGAGCCCACGTTTTCTGGGGACTTGGGGTTGAACAGGCCGATGCAGCTGTATCGTTTGTTTGCCACGTACCGGGGCCCTTCGCGAAAAAAAGCGCGATTATACGGGCTGCCCGGTAGCAGTGGGGGCCGAATCGATGGTCAGTCTTTCTTCAACATGCCCGCCAGCGCGGCGAACGGGTTGTGGGTGGCCTTGGCGATGCTCGGTGTGCTGGTGGAACCTTCGCTGAAGTACTGCTGGTCGGTGTAGCGCGAGTGCTCGTTGTCGTGGCAGTACAGGCACAGCAGCTCCCAGTTGGAGCCGTCCTGCGGGTTGTTGTCGTGATTGTGGTCACGGTGGTGCACAGTCAGCTCGCTCAGGCGCTTGCCAGCGAATTCGCGGGCGCAACGGCCGCAGACGTGCGGGTACATTCTCAGGGCCTTGTCGCGGTAGCCCATTTCCTTGTCACGCTTGGCATCGGCCAGGATGCGATCAAGGCGCGCGGTGGCGGCGGCGGAAGAGGTGGAGCTCATGGTGTTTCCTTTGTTCTGATCAGGCAAATGACGGTTATGGCATTGAGTCTAGCGCGCTTGCAGGGCAGGCGGACAGGCGAAAGCGGTGATTTAGGCGTAGCCTGTAGAAAGGTTCCCGACAGGAGGTTGCTGATGCTTCACGCGATCCTGACCGCGCTGCTGATGGCTGGCCTGCCCCTGGCCGAAGCTGCCAGCACGCCACCTCGCCTCACTACGGCAGTGCCGGGTGCACCGGGCACCCCCACACCCACGCCATACCCGCAGATCACCCCGAGTACACCGCCCAAAGCCTACGACAGCCAGCCGGGGGCGCCCTTGTTGCCGCCAATGCCAGTGCCCGGGCCGCCGAAGGACCAGCCATTGCCGGGGTTGCGCCAGGACCCACCGAAGCCGGCGGTGCAGGATGATTGAGCATGAGCGGCCTGCGCCGGTCCTGTGGGAGCGGGCATGCCCGCGAACACCGGCGTAGCCGGTGCCAGGCACCGCGTTGACTGCTTCGCGGGCATGCCCGCTCCCACAGGTATCGCGCAGGTGCTCAAACCTCCCTTCAGGCGATACCTAATTCGCCAAACACGAACGCATACTCCAGGGCCACATCTTTCAACCCCTGGTACCGCCCGCTCATCCCACCATGCCCAGCCCCCATCTCGGTCTTGAGCAGAAGCAGGTTGCTGTCGGTCTTGTGCGTGCGCAAGCGCGCCACCCATTTGGCTGCTTCCCAGTACTGCACGCGGCTGTCGTTGTAGCCCGCTACAACCAGCATCGCCGGGTAGGCCTGCGCTTTTACATTCTCGTACGGCGCATAAGCCTTGATCCGTTCATACACCTGCGGCTCCTCAGGGTTGCCCCATTCGTCGTACTCGGTCACGGTCAGCGGCAGCTCGGGGTCGAGCATGGTATTGAGCACGTCGACGAACGGTACTTCGGCAATCGCACAGCGGAACAGCTCGGGCCGCAGGTTGAGCACTGCACCGATCAGCAGGCCGCCAGCGCTGCCGCCGCTGATGGCCAACTGCTCGGCAGTGGTCACACCCTCGGCGATCAGGTGTTCGGCGCAGGCGATGAAGTCGTTGAAGGTATTGGGTTTGTGCTCCTGCTTGCCGGCGCGGTACCAGGCTTCGCCCAGTTCGCCACCGCCGCGCACATGGGCGATGGCAAAAGCCACGCCGCGTTCCAGCAGGCTCAGCCGCGCATGGGAGAACCAAGGGTCCAGGCTTTCGCCATAGGCGCCGTAACCGTACAGGTACAGCGGCACGGGTTGGCCCAGGTCCTGGCGGCGACGCACCAGGCTGATCGGCACCTGGGTGCCATCCGCTGCGGTTGCCCACCGGCGCTCGCTCACGTAGTCATCAGCATCGAACGCACCCAGCACCGGGGTTTGCTTGAGCACGGCCTGGGCGCCGCTGGCCAGCTCCAGCTGGCGCACCTGGGCTGGGCGGTTGAGCGCTTCGTAACGCAGGCGTACGCGTGTGCTGGCAAACTCCAGGCTGTCTTGCACGTACAGGCTGTAGGCGGCGTCGGGGAGTTCCACACGGTAGCATGGCAGGCCTTGCGGGCGTACTTCGATGATCGGCAAACCGCCTTCGCGCAGGCTCAGGGTCAGCGCGCCGGCATTCAGGCTGAGGCCTTCGAGCATGATCGCATCGCGGTGTGCGACCAGCACCTGCCAGTGTGCACGGCTGGGCACCGGTGTGGCAGGGGCCTGGTACAGCGCGAAGTTGATACCGTCCTGGTTGGTGCGGATGAACCAGCGCCACTCGCCATCGAGCTGGCCATGGTCGGGGAAGTACTCATGGCCTTCGACACGCGGCGCCAGGCAGGTGAACGGCGCCTGCGGCGTTTCGGCATTTAGTACCCAGGCCTCGCTGGTGGTCTTGCTGTTCAGCAGCAGCACCAGTTGGCGCTCGGAGCTGGTGCGGTAGCAGTGCAGGAAGAAGCGCCCGTCGGGCTCTTCGAACACGGTCTGCGCAGCGTCGCTGCCGAGGGTATGACGGCGCAGGCGCCAAGGGCGGTGGGTGTCGTCCAGTTCAGCGAAGAACAGCGTCTGGCTGTCATTGGCCCAGGTCAGGCTGCCGTCGCAGTCGTCGAAGGGCAGGGCGGTGATGCTGCCGGTGGCCAGGTCCTTGACGTACAGGGTGTAGATTTCATCGCCGCTGGTGTCGAGGCTGTAGGCAAGCAGGCGGTGGTCGGGGCTGACGTTGAACGCCCCCAGCGACAAAAAGCCGCCATTGGCCAGGGCGTTGGGGTCGAGCAGCAGTTGCTCCTGGCTTTCATCGACGGTGTTCGAGTCGTCTGCCGGGCGCGGGCAGCGGTAGTGCCGTGGGTACTCGTCGCCTGCGGTGGTGCGGGTGTAGTACAGGTAGGGGCCCCAGGGGGCCGGCAGTGACAGGTCGGTTTCCAGGATGCGGCCCTTGATCTCTTCGAACAATTGCTCACGCAACGGTGCCTGGTCGGCCAGGCAGGCTTCCTGGTAGGCGTTTTCGGCTTGCAGGTAGGCGAGTACCTCGGGGGTGTCGCGCTGTTGCAGCCAGGCGTACGGGTCGGCGGCGTTATCGGCGTGGGCGATGGGAGGTTGGGGCTTGGTTTGCATTGAGGGTCTCTTGGTTGGGGTTGCCTGTACCGGCCTCTTCGCGGGCCCGCCCGCGAAGAGGCCGGTACAGGCAAACACTGTCTGCGCCCGGAAAAGTGTTTATCATAGGCATCTCTTTGCCTGGCTTGCACGAACACCATGACCGAGAACGACTACACCTTTGCCTGGGGCCTGTACGCCGTGGCCGCCTTGGGCTGCCTGCTGGTGGCCTTCAAGCTTACCGGCTGGATGTGGCGCTGGCTGCGCGAACCGCTGCGGGTGGTGCTGGCAGTGCTGCTGCTGACCCCGACTGTCGTCGACCCGGTCAAGGACAGCTTCGCCCCGGCCATCGCCATCACTGCCCTGGACCTTGCCTTCAAGGTGGGCAACAACGCCTGGCGTGCGGTGTCCGACTTCGCCATGTACGGCATGATTGCCTTCGGCCTGTATTTTCTCTTCGTGCTGGTGCGCTGGCCGCTGGAAAAACGCGCCAGTGAGCGGCGTGTGCAAGCCGAGGCGGCCGCCAAGCGCCAGGCGGATGAAGATGACCAGGTCGCCGGGCAAGCCCCCTTGGCCGCCGAGCGCGGCGACCGTTACCGCGACGACCCACGCCCTGCCGTTCCCCGCGGCAATGGCCGGGTCGAGCCCCGTCTGTAAGCGGAGGAGACACGCCTGTGTGCGAACTGCTGGGCATGAGTGCCAACGTCCCCACCGACATCGTTTTCAGCTTTACCGGCCTGATGCAGCGCGGGGGCCGTACCGGCCCGCACCGTGACGGCTGGGGTATCGGCTTCTATGAAGGCCGCGGGCTGCGCCTGTTCCAGGACCCGGCCGCGAGCAGCGAGTCGGAAGTTGCCAACCTGGTGCAGCGTTACCCGATCAAGAGCGAGGTGGTGATCGGGCATATCCGTCAGGCCAACGTCGGCCGGGTGTGCCTGTCCAACACCCACCCGTTCATGCGGGAAATGTGGGGCCGCAACTGGTGCTTTGCGCACAATGGGCAACTGGGCGATTTCAAAGGGCAGGCCAGCTTCTACCGGCCGGTGGGCGACACCGACAGCGAAGCGGCTTTTTGCGACTTGCTCAACCGCATCCGCAGTGCTTTCCCCGAGCCGGTGCCGGTAGAACAGCTGCTGCCGGTGCTGGTGGAAGCCTGTGCCGGCTACCGTGGCCGGGGTGTGTTCAACTGCATGCTCAGCGATGGCGACTGGCTGTTCTGCTTCTGTTCGACCAAGCTGGTGCATATTACCCGCCGTGCGCCGTTTGGTGCCGCGCGGTTGAAGGATGTCGACCTGATCGTCGATTTTCATACCGAAACCACCCCCAACGACGTGGTCACGGTGATTGCCACCGAGGCCCTGACCGAGAACGAGACCTGGCATCGCTACGAGCCCGGTCAATGGGCCCTGTGGCGGCACGGCGAGTGCGTGGCACACGGTCAGAGCTAAGGACGCTGCATGTTCAGAAGTTACCTGCGGTTGCTGCTGTTCACCTTCGGCCTGCTGGCCGGTATCCAGGTCCCTGGGCTGGTCAAGGACTATAGCCAGCGGGTCGAGGCGCACCTGTTCGAGTCGCGCGAGGCGCTGGATGGGTTCCGGCAAACGGCCGAGCGATTTTTCAAAGGCGATTTGCAGGCGCTGCTGCAGCATTACCGCAGCAGTGACGACCCGGTGTTCAACAGTGATGCCAACAGCATCGAAAGCCTGATGATCCGCAACGAACTGCTGGAAAAAGAATGGCAGGCGTTGCAAGGGCCGTGGGCCCAGCGTACCTGGCATGTGCTGGTGCAGGCCGACCCACAACTGCGCGAGGAAACCCTCAATGCCTACAGCTACCAGATTCTGCTGGTGCCCGAGGCAATTGGCTGGGGTGTTGGCGCAGGGTTTGTGCTGGCCTTTGTGGTCGAAAGCCTGTTGCTGGGGCTTGGCTGGGTGATCCTGGGCGGGCGGCGCAGGGCGGTGAAAGAAAGCTGGCGCTAGGCTGCTCCCACAAAGACCGCGTTAGCCGGTCAGATGAGTGCTATCCGCTGCCCACCCACATCCCGCGCATACCGCTCCAGCACCTGTCGGCACACCCCGACCACTTCATCGACCAACGCCACCCCTGTCTGCCACGCCACCACCAGTTCCAGGCTTGGTGGCGGTTGCAGGCCTTGCAGCAACACCAGCTCGCCCCGACCCAACTCGGCATCCACCAGTGCCGGCGGCAATGCGCCAATACCAAAACCGTCGCGCAATAGCCGGGTGATCGCCGCCACCGAGTTCACGCAATTCAACCGCGGCGTCTGCGCCCCCGCAGCCTGCAGCAAGCTCAGCACCTCCTGGTGCGGCCGTGAATTCTTCGAGAAGGTGATGATGCGCTCGCGCCCAAGCTCGGCCAGCGACGCATAGTCCCGGTGCTGGTGCGAGCCAGCCGCCACCACCCAGCCCATGGGGTAGCGCGCCAGGTCGAGGCTGCGAATCGACTGCTCGCGCAGCAGGTCGGTCTGCAAAATCACGTCGAGAAAGCCTTTTTGCAGCTGTTCGCGCAAGTTCAGCGCGGTGTCGGCCACCAGCTCGATTTCGACCTGCGGGTAGCGCTCGGTCAGCTCTGCCACCAGCGCACTCATCCAGGTGTGGATCACCGTGTCCATCACGCCGATGCGAATGCGCCCGACCTTGGCCCGGTCGCTGTCCAGCGACTGCTTCATGGCTTTGGCGGTATCCAGCATGCGCTCGGCATACTCCAGCACCTTGCCGCCTTCCGGGGTCAGGCTGACCCCACGTGAGTCACGCAGCAACAGCTTCACGCCCAGGTCTGCCTCCAGCGCGGCAATGCGGCTGGATACCGAGGCTTGGGTGGTGAACAGCTTTTCTGCCGTCAGGCGGAAGCTTTTGAGCCGGGCGACCCAGACGAAGGTTTCGAGGAAGCGAAGGTTCATGATCAGTTTTTCTTGTTCCAGACCGGCGGTTTTTCTCGTTGGACGCAGGCGGCGTGGCCTTTGAACAATGGTGCCCAGGCCGCGACGCTTCATGTCGCCCATAAAACAATACCAACAAGCCGAGGCATCCATGAACCCCACCGGCGTGCAGCAGCAGGTCAGCTCACCTTCTTCGTCCGGGCCTTTCGCCTGGTACCGCGACATCGACAAACAGCAACGGCGCACCTTCTGGAGCTGCAAGATCGGCTATGGCCTGGACGGCATGGACACGCAGATGCTCAGCTTTGTCATCCCCACGCTGATCATGCTGTGGGGCATCACCACCACCGAAGCCGGATTGATCCATACCAGCACCTTGATCGCCTCGGCCGTGGGGGGCTGGGTCGCCGGTATCCTCTCCGACCGCATCGGCCGGGTGCGCACCTTGCAACTGACGGTATTGTGGTTCGCCTTTTTCACCTTCCTGTGCGGCTTCGCCCAGAACTACGAACAGCTGCTTATCGCCCGCACGCTGATGGGCTTTGGCTTCGGCGGTGAATGGACCGCTGGTGCAGTGCTGATTGGCGAGGTAATCCGCGCACAGGACCGCGGCAAGGCAGTGGGCATGGTGCAGTCCGGCTGGGCCATCGGCTGGGGCCTCACGGCGATTCTCTACGCACTGCTGTTCTCCTGGCTGCCGCCAGAGCAGGCCTGGCGTGCACTGTTCCTGTTGGGGCTGGTGCCGGCGATCTTCGTGATCTTCGTTCGGCGCCTGGTCAAAGACCCTGAAGTGTATCGCCAGGCCAAGGCAGTGGAGACCGCCGAGGCACCTTCGCACTTCTACGAAATCTTCGCCCCGGGCATGCTGTGGACCACTGTGCGTGCGTCCCTGTTGACCACTGGCGCATTGGGCGGTTACTACGCCATCACCTCGTGGCTGCCGACCTTCCTCAAGAACGAGCGCGGCCTCAGCGTGCTGGGCACGGGTGGCTACCTGGCCATGGTGATCGTGGGTTCGTACGTGGGCTATGTGGTCAGCGCTTACTTGTCCGACCTGCTGGGGCGCAAGAAGAACTTCATCCTGTTCGCCGTGGGCTCGTTCGTGATCGTGCTGCTGTACACGCAGCTGCCGGTCAGCGATGGCGTGATGCTGTGGCTGGGCTTCCCGTTGGGCTTCTTCGCCTCGGGCATCTTCAGCGGCATGGGCGCGTTTCTGACGGAGCTGTTTCCTACGCGCATTCGCGGTTCGGGGCAGGGCTTTTGCTACAACATCGGTAAGGTCATTGCGGCTCTGTTCCCGTTGCTGATTGGTATGCTCGGCCAGAACGTGCCACTGGGCCTGGGTATCGGCATGTTCGCTGCCGTGTCCTACGGAATTGTGATCGTGGCGGCCTTGAGCCTGCCGGAAACACGCGGCAAACAGCTGCAGGCGCGGTAAGGTAAGCCTGTGAACAACAACAAGGGAGACCGCGTGGTGGAACGCCTGCTACTCAATTGCGACATGGGTGAGAGTTTCGGCAGCTGGCGCATGGGCCTGGACGCCGAGGTAATGCCCTACATCGACTGCGCCAACATCGCCTGTGGCTACCACGCCGGCGACCCCGGGATCATGCGCCGCACCGTGGCGTTGGCGCTGGCGCATGGGGTGACCATTGGCGCGCACCCGGCCTACCCGGACCTGGTCGGCTTCGGCCGCCGCTCCATGGCCTGCAGCCCCGAGGAAATCCGCGACCTGCTGCATTACCAGATCGGCGCGCTGGACGGCATCTGCAAAGTGCTGGGTGGCCGCGTGGCCTATGTGAAGCCCCATGGCGCGCTGTACAACGACATGATGGCCGACCCGCTAAAGCTGCGTACCGTGCTGGAGGCCGTGGCGGCCTACGACAGCACCTTGCCATTGATGTTGATGGCCACCGCTGACAACCGCGCCGCCCAGGCCCTGGGCGATGAAATTGGCGTGCCGTTGTGGTTCGAGGCCTTCGCCGACCGCGCCTACACCGCCAGCGGCCACCTGGTGTCGCGCCGCTTGCCTGGGGCAGTGCATCACGACCCGGCGCGGGTGCTGGAGCAGGCAGTGCGCCTGGCCCGTGGCGACGCGCTGATGGCGGACGATGGCAGTGCCCTGCGCCTGCAGGCCAGCACGCTTTGCGTACATGGCGACAACGACAGTTCGGTGGCAGCGGTGAGGCAGATACGCCAAGCCCTCGATGCTCTGGAGTCGCAATGAAGGCGCGTATTGAAGTGGTCGCCATCGACAGCCTGATGGTGCGCCTGTTCGACCGTATCGACGAGGCCAACATGCCGTGGATGCTCGCCGCCAGCCAGCGCCTGAGCGCCGTGTTCGGCGAGCACCTGCTGGATCTGGTGCCGTCCTACACCACGCTGATGGTGCAGTTCGACCTGCCGCCAGGCGAGGCGAGGGCGCTGATCACGCAGGCGCTGGAGGGTTTGCAGCCGGACACCGGCAGAGGCGGCCGGCGCCACGAGATCCCGGTGTGGTACGACCCCAGCGTGGGCCCAGAACTGCCTGTGCTGGCGGCGCGCAGCGGCATGAGTGAAGCCCAGGTTGTGCGCTTGCATTGCGCACGTGATTATCCTGTGTTCGCCTTGGGCTTCGCCCCCGGTTTCGGCTTTATGGGCCTGGTCGACGAACGCCTGGCTAGTCCGCGTCTGAGCACCCCGCGCAAGCGGGTGGCGGCGGGTAGCGTGGGCATCGCCGAGCGCCAGACGGCGGCGTATCCGGCAGTATCCCCAGGTGGCTGGAACCTGATCGGGCGCACGCCGGTGCGCCTGTTCGACCGTGGGCGTGACGGCTACAGCCTGTTGCAACCCGGCGACCGGGTGCGTTTCGTGCCGGTTTCGCGCAGCGAGTTCCTGGCGTTGGGCGGCGATGTGGAGGCACAAGGATGAAGCAATTGAAGATCGAGGCCAGCACGCCGCTGTGCCAGTTGCAGGATGCTGGCCGTTTTGGCGTGCGTCACTTGGGCGTGACCCAGGGCGGGGCACTGGACTGGGTGGCGATGCGCTGGGCCAACTGGTTGCTGGGCAACCCGTTGGAGGCGCCGGTGGTCGAGGTAGCGTTGGGGGGCTTTTGCGTGGTGGCCGAACAGGATTGTGTGCTGGCCCTGGCCGGTGCCGACCTGGACGCGCGCGTCGATGATCAGCCCGTCGTGCCCTGGCGCAGCTTTGCCTTGAGCAAAGGGCAGCGCTTGACCCTGAAGCAGCCAAAGCAGGGTGTGCGGGCTTACCTGGCGGCACCGGGCGGGTTTCAGGGTGAGGATGTACTGGGCAGCTGTGCCACCGTGGTACGTGAAGCGCTGGGTGGCATCGATGGTCAGGGTACTGCGCTGGTTGAGGCCCAGGCACTGGCGTTCACCGGTAGCCATGCAACCCTGCGCGAGGTGCCACAAGCGCTGCGCCCGCAGTACGCAGAAAAGGCAGTGCTCGACCTGGTGATAGGCGCACAGATCGGTGATTTCAGTGGTACCAGCCTGTTCGAAGCCTTCAACCGGGAGTGGACGCTGGACAGCCGGGCTGACCGCATGGGCATCCGCCTGTTGGGGCCGCAGCTGGTTTACCAGGGGGCGCCGATGATTTCTGAAGGGATACCGCTGGGGGCGGTGCAGGTGCCGCCGGATGGGCAGCCGATTGTGTTGCTCAATGATCGGCAGACCATAGGCGGGTATCCGCGGCTTGGGGCGTTGACGCCGTTGGCGCTGGCGCAACTGGCGCAGTGCATGCCGGGGGCGGTGGTGCGCTTCAGGGCGGTGGTGCAGGATGAGGCCTGGCGGGAGCACCAGGTTTACCTGGGCCGTTGGTTGTAAGGCTGCCGGCCCTTTCGCGGGCAAGCCCGCGAAAGGGCCGGCACAGGCAAAATCACTTGGACAGGTACCGCATCCCTTCTTCCAGCCCCTGCAAGGTCAGCGGGTACATCTTGTCTTCGATCAGGTCCCGCACCAGGTGGGTCGAGGCGGTGTAGTCCCAGGCCTGCTTGGGGTACGGGTTGATCCAGATGATCTTCTTGAATTTCTCCATGAAGCGCTGCAGCCACACATACCCGGCCTCTTCGTTCCAGTGCTCCACGCTGCCACCCGGCTGGGTGATTTCATAGGGCGCCATGGCCGCATCGCCGACAAATACCACTTTGTAGTCGTCGCCATACTTGTGCAGCAGGTCGAAGGTGGAATAGCGCTCAGAGGTGCGACGCAGGTTGTTCTTCCACACCGACTCGTACACGCAGTTGTGGAAGTAGTAGTACTCCAGGTGCTTGAACTCGGTCTTGCAGGCCGAAAACAGCTCTTCGCAGACCTTGATGTGGGCGTCCATCGAGCCGCCGATGTCGAACAACAACAGCAGCTTTACCGTGTTGCGCCGTTCAGGGCGCATCTGGATGTTCAGCAAGCCGGCGTCCCGCGCGGTATGGTCGATGGTGCCGTCGATATCCAGCTCTTCGGCGGCGCCTTCGCGGGCAAACTTGCGCAGCCGGCGCAGGGCCAGCTTGATGTTGCGCGTGCCGAGCTCCACCTGGTCGTCGAGGTTCTTGTACTCGCGCTGGTCCCACACCTTTACCGCCTTGCCCTGGCGTTTACCGGCCTCACCCACGCGGATGCCTTCGGGGTTGAAACCGCCCGAGCCAAACGGGCTGGTACCGCCGGTACCGATCCACTTGTTGCCGCCGGCGTGGCGTTCCTTTTGCTCCTCAAGGCGTTTCTTGAATTCCTCGATCAGCTTGTCCAGGCCACCCAGGGACTGGATCTGCGCACGCTCTTCATCCGTGAGCGAACGCTCGAACTCCTTGCGCAGCCAGTCTTCGGGGATTAGCGCCTCGATGTGCCGGTCGAGGTTTTCCAGGCCCTTGAAGTAGGCGGCGAAGGCCCGGTCGAACTTGTCGAAATGGCGTTCGTCCTTCACCAGGATGGCGCGGGCGAGGTAGTAGAACGCGTCCATGTCGGCGAACACCACGTGCTTTTGCAGGGCCTGGTGCAGGTCCAGCAACTCACGTACCGACACCGGCACCTTGGCCGCGCGCATTTCATTGAACAGGTTGAGCAGCATGGCCCGGCTCCTGTCAGCGGTTGCCGCGCCGGCTCATGAAGGCCAGGCGTTCCAGCAGTTGCACGTCCTGCTCGTTTTTCACCAGCGCGCCGGCCAGCGGCGGGATGGCCTTGGTCGGGTCGCGTTCGCGCAGTACGGCTTCACCAATGTTGTCGGCCATCAGCAGCTTGAGCCAGTCGACCAGTTCGGAGGTGGACGGTTTTTTCTTCAGGCCCGGCACCTTGCGCACGTCGAAGAACACATCCAGCGCCTCGCTGACCAGCGACTGGCTGATGTTCGGGTAATGCACGTCGACAATCTGCTGCAGCGTGGTGCGGTCGGGGAAGGCGATGTAATGGAAGAAGCAGCGGCGCAGGAAGGCGTCCGGCAGCTCTTTTTCGTTGTTGGAGGTAATGATGATGATCGGGCGCTGCCTGGCCTTGATGGTCTCGTCGATTTCATAGACGTAGAACTCCATCTTGTCCAACTCTTGCAGCAGGTCGTTGGGGAATTCGATGTCGGCCTTGTCGATTTCGTCGATCAGCAGGATGACCCGCTCATCGGCCTCGAAAGCTTCCCAAAGCTTGCCTTTTTTCAGGTAGTTGCGCACATCGTGCACTTTGTCTACGCCCAGCTGCGAGTCACGCAGACGGCTGACCGCATCGTACTCGTACAGGCCCTGGTGGGCCTTGGTGGTGGACTTGATGTGCCAGGTGATCAGCCGCGCACCGAACGAGGCCGCCAGCTGCTCGGCGAGCATGGTCTTGCCGGTGCCGGGCTCGCCCTTGACCAGCAGTGGGCGTTCGAGGGTGATGGCCGCGTTTACCGCCAGTTTCAGGTCGTCTGTGGCGACGTAGTCGCGGGTGCCTTCGAACTTCATGGGTCTGTCCTCTGCTGTAAGCCTGTCAGGGCCTCTTCGCGGGCACGCCCGCGAAAGGCCCAACACCTGTTTTTGATTTGTTACCGACTATAACGCGGGGCCACGCGGCTGGAAACGCAGACCGGGTATTCAGTCCCTGAATGCCCCGTCACGCAATCTCAGTCGGAATCCGGCGCGCCGCGCTCGTAGCGGGCATTGAACGCCTGGATAAACCCGTTACGCAGGATCTGCAGGAATGCCTCAAACGCGCTGACATCCTGCTTGCGCACGCTGCCACTGAGTTCCACCCGGGTAGCGAACTGGTTTTTTGGCTGGTTCTTCAGCACCGTTTCGGTCGCCCCCACCACTGCCTCCCACACCGAGCGGAAGAAGCCCTTGTCCTTTTCCTCGACGTCCTGTTGCCAGTCGAATACATCGACATCGCGCAGCAGCGGCTTTATGTAGCCGTTCAGCCGACCGTTTTCCGCCTGCGCCTCGATGACTACGTCCCCGTGCCCGGCGTTGAAGTCGAATTTGCCATAGGCGCTGGCGAAGTCGTTCAGCTTGCGCAGTTCGATGCCGGTAGCACGAAGCCTGAATTCGAAGTCATCGAAATCACTGAACGGGTCGAACGTCGCACGGCTCTCCACCTTGGCATCGCCTGCGATGAGTGCAGTACCTTCGAAACTCGCATCGCGACGGCCCTTGGGGTCACGAACATTGGTCAGGTTGCGGATGTTGGCGTTCAACTGAGTGGCCTTGAGGTCGACCGGTGGCTTGGAGTTGAAGTTGTGGAACGTCAGCACGCCGTTGTCGATGCGCACGTCATTGAGGGTGATGGGCAGCAGTTTTTCCAGTTGCTGGCGCCAGTCGGTACCCCGACCGGTCTGCGACGCCTGTTTGCTGCCACCGTCGACGAAGTTCAGTTCTGGGCGTACAAAGGTCACTTCGGCCACCACGGCCTTGTCGTACCACAGCGAATGCCAACTCACCGAAAGGTCGATCAGTGGCGCGTCGAGGAACGGTACCGGCACCTTGCCGCTGGTCTTGACGATCTTCAGGCCGTTGATCTGGTAAGCGCCGCGCCACCACGCCAGGTCGACGTCGGCCACCTGGCCGCGGTAATCGCCCATGTCGGCCAGTTTTTCGTTCAGGTAGTTGCGCACCAGGTAGGGCAGGGCAAAGTGCAAGGCTGCCAGCAACACGACCAGGCAGCCCAGGCCGATCAGCGGCCAGCGATAACGGGCTCTCATCAGGGCGTCTCCAAGGCGGGATGTGCGGTTGACCGCAACACGCCCGGCCGAGTTCGAACAGGCTTTACGGGCCACCGGCCGGGGCTTACCCTTGAGGTCTTTCCGTGCTGTTTTTCATGCCAAGGACTCCTGCCATGAGCCGTATCTTTGCAGACAATGCCCATTCCATCGGTAACACGCCGCTGGTGCAGATCAACCGCATCGCCCCGCGTGGCGTGACTATTCTGGCCAAGATCGAAGGGCGCAACCCGGGTTATTCGGTCAAATGCCGCATTGGCGCGAACATGGTCTGGGACGCAGAGAGCAGCGGCAAGCTCAAGCCGGGCATGACCATCGTCGAGCCCACCTCGGGCAACACCGGTATCGGCCTGGCTTTCGTCGCCGCCGCCCGTGGCTACAAGCTGATGCTGACTATGCCTGCCTCCATGAGCCTGGAGCGCCGCAAGGTGTTGAAGGCGCTGGGTGCCGAACTGGTGCTGACCGACCCGGCCAAAGGCATGAAAGGCGCGATCGAGAAGGCCAACGAAATCGTCGCCTCCGACCCGGCCCAGTACTTCCTGCCGGGTCAGTTCGAAAACCCGGCCAACCCGGCCATCCACGAAAAAACCACCGGGCCGGAAATCTGGAACGACACCGATGGCGCCGTCGACGTGCTGGTGGCGGGCGTGGGGACGGGCGGCACCATTACCGGTGTGTCGCGCTACATCAAGCACACCCAGGGCAAGGCAATCCTGTCGGTGGCGGTCGAGCCCTTGGCATCGCCGTTGATCACCCAGACCCTGGCGGGCGAAGAACTCAAGCCCAGCCCGCACAAGATCCAGGGCATTGGCGCCGGCTTCGTGCCGAAAAATCTCGACCTGTCGATTGTCGATCAGGTGGCGACAGTGACCGATGAAGAGTCCAAGGCCATGGCCATCCGCCTGATGCAGGAAGAGGGCATTCTCTGCGGGATTTCCTGTGGTGCAGCCATGGCCGCCGCCGTACGCCTGGCCGAAAAACCGGAGATGCAGGGTAAGACCATCGTCGTAATCCTGCCTGATTCGGGCGAGCGTTACCTGTCGAGCATGTTGTTCAGCGACATGTTCAGCGAGCAGGAAAACCAGCAGTAATCGACCTTGCCGCTGACCCGGCGCAATAATCGCCGGAGTGGTTTATTGCACAATCTTCATGAATGCGATCCCGCCCGGGTTGTTTGTACCTCGGCGGGATCGGTTTATGATGGCAGGATGATTTTCAGAAGAGCAGGTGGTGCAGCCGTGGCTCTTCCCCAAGGAGTGAAAGCATGACCTTTTCCTTTGCAGCCAAGGCGGGTGTCTTGCTGGTGTTTTTCGGCAGCGTGTTGTTCGTGCACCTGCGCGGCAAGGCCCGCCTGCCGGTGTTGCGCCAGTTCGTCAACCATTCGGCGCTGTTCGCTCCCTACAACGCGTTGATGTACCTGTTCTCCGGCGTGCCGTCCAAGCCCTACCTGGACCGTCAGCGCTTCCCTGAACTGGACGTGCTGAAAGACAACTGGCAGGAAATCCGCGAAGAGGCCATGCGCCTGTTCGATGAAGGCTACATTCGCGCCGCCGAAAAGGACAACGATGCCGGCTTCGGTTCGTTCTTCAAGAAGGGTTGGAAGCGGTTTTACCTGAAGTGGTACGACAAGCCGTTGCCTTCGGCCGAAGCCCTGTGCCCGCGCACCGTCGAGCTGGTCAGCAGCATTCCCAACGTGAAGGGCGCAATGTTTGCCCTGTTGCCCGGCGGCAGCCACCTGAACCCGCACCGCGACCCGTTTGCAGGCTCGCTGCGCTACCACCTGGGCCTGTCCACGCCGAACTCCGATGCTTGCCGCATCTACGTCGATGGCCAGGAATACGCCTGGCGTGATGGCGAAGACGTGATGTTCGACGAAACCTACGTGCACTGGGTGAAGAACGAAACCGACTTCACCCGGGTGATCCTGTTCTGCGACATCGAGCGCCCGCTGAGCAGCCCGCTGATGACCCGCATCAACCGCAAGGTCAGTGCCTTCCTCGGCCGCGCCACCGCGCCGCAGAACACCGATGACGAGCGCGTGGGCGGGATCAACCAGGCGTATGCCTGGAGCAAGCGCTTCAGCAATAAAATCAGCACCCGTGTGAAGCAGTTCAAACGCGCCAACCCCAAGGCCTACCGCGTGCTGCGGCCGGTGCTGGCGGTGGTGGTGGTGTACCTGCTGTATCACTGGTTGTTCTGATTTTTTGTTGTCTGACCCGGCCTCTTCGCGGGACAAGCCCGCTCCCACAGGTTCTCCTCATCGTTCGAGGACGATGGCGCTCTTGTGGGAGCGGGCTTGTCCCGCGAAGAATCCCACGCTATATTCCAGGCATTCACCTCCTCAAAGACCCCGTTCATGCCAGCCACCCCTTCCACCACAAGCTTTGCCTTCGCGCCAGTCGCGGGCAGGGTCGTGCGTGGCAGCCAGCAGCCGGTCATGATCAGTCATTACCCACCACCTGTCAGTGGCGTTGTAGGCGGCGTAGCTCCGCCTCCTTGCGTGGTCGTGCTGGGCTGATCGGCTTGTTGCCGAACCCCTACGCACACGCAACCTACTGAACACGGTCGGCTACTTCCCCGCTGAAGCGCACGCCGTCCGTTTGGCTTTTCTGCCTACTATCAGGTGGCAATACATGTCTGTCGTTACCAAAGCATCCGTGGCCTCGGCGGCCACGACCAGCCTGTTCGTCCTGCTGTGGAGCAGCGGGGCGATTGTCTCCAAGCTGGGCCTGGCGCACGCCAGCCCGTTCGCCTTCCTGCTGTTGCGCTCGTCGTTGGCCCTCGCGGGCCTGCTGCTGATCGGCCCGCTGCTGGGGCTGCGCTGGCCGCGCAGCCGAGGGGCGATTCTGCGCGCCTTGGGTACCGGGTGCGTGCTGCTCGGCGCCTACCAGATCTTCTACTTGCTGGCGCTCAACACCCATGTCACCCCTGGCGTCATGGCCACGGTCATGGGGGTACAACCGATCCTTACCGTGGTGCTGATGGAGCGTCAGCGCTCATGGAGCCGTTTGTTCGGCCTGGGGCTGGGGTTGGCTGGCCTGATCATGGTGGTGTACCAGGGTATCAACCTGGGAGGGGTGTCGCTGGCGGGGATGCTGTTTGCCCTGCTGGCGCTGGCCAGCATGACCCTGGGCTCGATCCTGCAAAAGCGCATCACCGATAACCCCATGGGCACGTTGCCGCTGCAGTACCTGGCCGGCTTTGCCATGTGCGCGCTGTTCGCACCGTTGCAACCACTGCATGTCGAGTGGGCCGGCGGCTTTGTCGGCGCGTTGCTGTGGATGGGCCTGGTGGTTTCATTGCTGGCGACGTTGCTGCTGTATCGGCTGATCGCCAAGGGCAACCTGGTCAATGTCACCAGCCTGTTCTACCTGGTGCCGGCGGTGACCGCAGTGATGGACTTCCTGATCTTCGGCAACCGACTGGCACCGCTCAGCCTGCTGGGCATGGGGTTGATCGTGGTGGGCCTGCTGTTCGTGTTTCGCAAGCCCGCCGCGCGCCTGGCCGAGGCGTAAGTCCTAGCGGAACTCTTCGGGGATGGCGTGGCGCAATACGCCTTCCTCGAAGTCCAGCAGGCCGGCCTCGCGCTGGGTGAGCAGGTAGTAGAGCAGGGTGTCGAGTGAACGCGCTGGCGGGACTTCGACGGCCAGCATTCTCACGGCCTGCTCGGTTTCGCACTTGCAGCCGAAGTCCTGCAAGGCCGTGCATACCTGGTCCAGGGTTTCCGGTGGCTTTACCAGCACCCGGAATACCGAGCTGCCGCTGCCGCAGCGCAGTGCGTCGAACCAGGTTTCGCCGTTTTCTTCACGGGTGGTTATCACATCACCCGGGGCAATGCCGTAGACATGGAAGGGGATGTTGTCGACGGCATAGCCGCCTTCCACGGCTTTGGCCCATAGGCCTTCGACCGAGGCCGGTGGGTAGCCGTTCTCGTCCTGTTCCAGGCGGAACAGGACCTTCTTGTACGCGCCGTTCATCATGTGCCCCACTTCAGCTGCGCGCCGGGCGCAGCACCAGCCACAGTGCCATGCCAATCAGCAAACCGCCATACAGGTGGCCCATCGACAGTGACTCATCCAGCAGCCAGGCGCCCCACAGTACACCGAACACCGGAATGAGGAAGGTCACGGTGCTGGCCTTTACCGGTCCGATTTCTTCCAGCAGGCGGAAGTAAAGGATGTAGGCGAACGCCGTGCACAACAGCCCCAGGCCCAGCAGCGACAGCCACACCTGCCAGCCGCCCCAGCTGGCGGGTGGCTGGCTCAGCGCGCTCCAGGCGAACACTGGGCTTAGCAGCAAGGTGGCGCCGAGCATGCTGCCCAGCGCCGAAAGGCGGCTGTCCAGGCCGCTGATCCAGCGGCGGGCAAGGAAGCCGGCAAAGCCGTAGCAGGTGGTGGCCGCCAGGCAAGCGAGGGCGCCTTGCAGCAGGGCCATGTCCAACGCGACCGGGCCGGCGCCGCTGAGGATGCCGACGCCAAACAGGCCCAGGAAGATGCCGCACAACTTGGGCAGGGTCATGGGCTCGCGGAAGAACAGCATGCCGATCAGCACGCCCATCAGTGGCGTGGTGGCGTTGAAGATCGCCGAGTAGCCGGCTGGCAATACCTGAGCGGCAACGGAATAGAAGGTGGCGGGGATACCGGAGTTGATCATGCCCAGCACCAGGCAGGCACCCAGCTTGCCCTGGAAGTCCCAACGCACGCGGGCGACCGCGACGATGCCGATCAAGCCCAGGCAGGCAATGGATACCCGGAAGAACGCGGTCGGCACCGTGCCCAGCTCGGGGGCGATGATGCGCATGAACAGGAAACTCGCCCCCCAGACGGCAGCAAGGGTCAGCAGGCGGGCTAGGGCGATGGGGCTCACGGCGGTCTCCGGGTACAGGGCAGGGCGCGAGTGTACGCCAGGGGGCGGGGGGATTCTTGTGCTTTCTTGCGGTGCAATCCATTGCGGCCTGCAAGGGCCATGCAGGCCTTCGAGGTGTGGCATTAACCCATGACCACAAGGGCGGCTAAGCTCAGTACTCAATCTTTGCACCGAGGCCCACCGCATGACCCAGCACTGGCCTGCCGGCGAGATCGCCCGGATGATCCTCGATGGCTTTGACGACTATCGCGAGCATTTTCGCCGCATCACCCTAGGCGCCCGCGAGCGCTTCGAGCAGGCGCGTTGGCAAGATAGCCAGCGGGCAGCCGCTGCCCGTATCAACCTGTACGAACAGAAGGTCGGTGAGGTCAACGGCTGGTTGCGTGATGCGTTCGATGACGAGGTGCTGCTGGAGGTCGAGCAGTGGCCTCTGGTTAAAAGTGCCTACATACGTCTGATCGACCCGCGCCTGGACGATGAGCTGTCAGAGACCTGGTACAACTCATTGTTCTGCAGCCTGTTCAGCCATGACCAGATCAGCGACGGCTGCATGTTCATCCACACCACCCGGCCGTCCATCCGCAGCCACCAGCGCGCCACGCAAACCTGCACCTATCGCCCCGATGGCAAACTGCAGGGCCTGCTACGGGCGATTCTTTCCGACTATGCATTCGCCTACGCCGACCTTGAAAGCGACGTGTCACGCCTTGAGGAGCAACTGCGCGAATGCCTGCCGGATTGGGTGTGCAAAGACCCGATGCTGGCAGTGGAGCTGTTTTCGCCGGTGCTGTACCGCAACAAGGGTGCCTACCTGGTCGGCCGGTTGTACAACAGCGATGAGCAGTGGCCGCTGGTGATACCGCTGCTGCACCGCGAAGGGCATGGTATCGAGGCCGATGGGCTGATCACCGACGAGGCCGAGGTGTCGATCATCTTTTCCTTCACCCGCTCCTATTTCATGGTCGATGTGCCGGTACCGGCAGAGTTCGTCAACTTCCTCAAGCGCATCTTGCCGGGCAAGCACATTGCCGAGCTGTACACCTCCATCGGTTTCTACAAGCACGGCAAGTCGGAGTTCTACCGGGCGCTGATCAACCACCTGGCCGGCAGCGAAGACCGCTTCGTCATGGCGCCTGGGGTGCGCGGCATGGTCATGAGCGTGTTTACCCTGCCGGGCTTCAACACCGTGTTCAAGATCATCAAGGACCGCTTCTCGCCGTCTAAAACCGTCGACCGCGCCACGGTGATCGACAAGTACCGGCTGGTGAAAAGCGTCGACCGCGTGGGGCGCCTGGCCGATACCCAGGAGTTTGCCGATTTTCGCTTCCCACGGGGCAAGTTCGCGCCCGAGTGCCTGGCCGAACTGCTGGAGGTAGCACCGTCGACGGTGGTTTTGGAGGGTGACACGGTACTGATCCGCCACTGCTGGACCGAGCGGCGCATGACGCCGTTGAACCTTTACCTGGAGCATGCCAGCGAAGGCCAGGTGCTGGAGGCGCTGGAGGATTACGGCCTGGCCATCAAGCAACTGGCGGCGGCTAACATTTTCCCCGGCGACATGTTGCTGAAGAACTTTGGCGTGACCCGCCATGGCCGGGTGGTGTTTTACGACTATGACGAGATCAGCTTCCTGACCGAAGTGAACTTCCGCCACATTCCGCCACCGCGTTACCCCGAAGACGAGATGTCGGGCGAGCCGTGGTACTCGATCGGGCCGCATGACGTGTTCCCCGAAGAGTTTCCGCCGTTCCTGTTTGCCGATATTGGCCAGCGGCGGTTGTTCAGCCGCTTGCACGGGGAGTTGTATGACGCGGATTACTGGAAGGGGCTGCAGGCAGCGATTCGTGAGGGGAAGGTGATTGATGTGTTTCCCTACCGGCGCAAGGCCCGGTAAATGCTTGGCCTGTCTTGGCCCTATCGCCGGCAAGCCAGCTCCCACAGGATTACCACAGGGCTGAGCGTTCTCGGGGACCTGTGGGCGCTGGCTTGCCGGCGATAGGGCCAGGGCAGGCAACCAGTGACTTCACCCCTTCAAACACTTCAATTCACCGAAATCAGTCCGCACCTTGCCCAGCTTTTCTTGCAAGAACCGCCGCTGTTGCGGGGTGCTCAGCTGCACCAGGTCCACCAGCAGGCTGCGCGCCTGTTGTTCGGTATTTTGAAACGCTGAGCGGTATTCAGGCGTCCACAGACTTTCCTTGCGCTGCAACAGTGTCGCCAGGCGTGGTTCAAAGCTGGCGTCATTGCGCTGGTTCATCGCCAGCAACAATTGCTGCTGCCAGTGGGCGCGGTTGGCGATCCATTCGCGGTTCTGGTCGCCCAACGCTGTGGACCAGGCCTGGACCCGTTGCTTCTGTGCTGCCGACAACTCGCCGAACCACGGGGTCAGGCGTTTCTCCATGCGTTCGCTACGGCGGGCGATCTGTTTGGGCAGCGGCGTATCCACGTACTTTTTCTGCCGTTCGCTGATGTCATCGCGGAACGCTTCGCGCATCTGCGCCACTTGGGTATCGCTCATGCCGCGCAACAGTTCAGTGGCCGATGGGGTGATTTCCTCTGCCACCCGGTCAATCGCCTCACGGGCCTCACGGGTACGTTGCTGCAGGGCCTGGTCGGTCACTTGGCCATCGGCGACCATGCCGCGTACCCGGTCCAGCCAGTCGAGGTAGCCGGGCAGCTGGGTCTTGCAATGCCAGGCCAGGTGCTCGCGCAAGCGGCCGTCGAGCAAGGCCTTCTGCTCGCTGTTCATGTCCAGGTAATCGCCCAGCGACCACGGCACCAGGCGGTCGAGGTTGCGGTAGGCCAGGTCGATGCGGCTGCAGGCGGCCACGGCCAGTGCGAAGCCGACGGCGACAAGCAAGGCTTTGAGCAGGCGTAGCGGCATGTGCTGTTCCTTCCTCAGTCTGGCCAGAGGGTAGACGCAAGGGCGGGCTGGCGGTTCAACTGTATCAGTGGTCGGGCCATGCGGTGGCTTCAGGTGTAGAATAGCCGCCTTGTCTTGAGGATCATCGGAAATGGCTCTGCTTGGGCGTTACAACAGTTTGCAAATCGTGAAACACGTGGACTTCGGCCTGTACCTGGACGGCGGCGCCGATGGCGAAATCCTGCTGCCGGGGCGCTACATCCCGAAAAACGCCGAAACCGAGGTGGATGACTGGCTGAACGTGTTCATCTATCTGGACAGCGAAGACCAGCTGATCGCTACCACTGAAAAGCCCAAGGTTCAGGTGGGTGAGTTTGCCAGCCTCAAGGTCAAGGACATCAACGGGGCCGGTATCTTCCTGGACTGGGGCCTGCCCAAGGACCTGCTGATGCCGTACTCGGAAGAGGCTCGGCAGCTGAAGATCGGCGATTACTGCGTGGTGCACGTCTACCTCGACAAGCGCACCCGCCGCATCACCGCCACGTCGCGCCTGGACCGTTACCTCGACGTCAGCCCGGCCGACTACAAAGTCGGGCAACCGGTCGAGTTGCTGGTGGCCGGCGAAACGCCGATGGGCTTCAAGGCCATCATCAATAACCGCCACTGGGGCCTGATCCACAAGAACGAGGTGTTCAAGTTCCTGCGTTCGGGCATGCACGAAAAGGGCTTCATCAAGGAAGTGCGCCACGACGGCAAGATCGCCCTGAGCCTGCAACCGGTGGGTGCGGCCCTGGCTGACAGCCTGCAAGAGCAGATCATGGCGCGTCTGGAGGCTGAAGGTGGGGTGTTGGGCGTGTGCGACAAGAGCGACCCGGCGCTGATCAGCAAGCTGTTCAACGTCAGCAAGGGCAACTTCAAGAAGGCTATCGGCGCGTTGTTCAAGCAGGGCCTGATCGTCATCCATGACGACCGTATCGAGAAGGTCTGACCGCCTTAAGCCTGCACGAAGTTGCGGAAGTCCAGCTGCTCGCCACCCGGGCGGGTGTCGCGCAGCAGCGAATCGCGGTCGGCGCTGAGCGCAAGGCTGATGGTGGAACGGCGCTTGCCGGGCTTGCGCACTTCCATCTGCTCCAGGTGAGCCTTGAGGAAGTTGGTGGGCACCTTCAGGTGCTGCAGCTCATCGCTTTCTGGCGTGTGCAGCAGCAGGTTGACCCAGTCGGCCTGGCCCTTGCCCAGCAGCGCCACAGGCACTTCGAACCACCACAGGTTGCGTTTGTTGTCCAGGATGGCGAACAGCGTATTGCTGCTGTTCAGCACCGGCTTGGCCAGTGCTTCGTTGCGCCGGGCGATGGCGGCGGGTTTGTCGAGTTTCATGCAGGTTCCTGCGGGTTGACGCTATGAAGGCCTGCATTGTGAGGGGTGGCACCGGGCGGGGCAAGCCCGCGAACAGGCCGGTAGCGTTAACGCCGAACCGGCAGGCTCAACTCGGATGTTGCCCCGTCAGCTGTCGTCACGGTCGCAGTAAAACTGCGCAGCCCGCCGATGCCCTCCAGCACCTGCGCAAACCGCGCCTGGCCCTGCTTGTCACTGTTCACCAGCACCTCCCCGAGGTACTGCTGCGCCTCGGTGCCATCTGCCTCGGCATTGCCAAACAACTCCACCCGCAGCAGGCTCGACGCCGGCCCCTGCACTTCACCACGCAACACATTGCCTTGCAGCGCAATCAGGTGTGGCGCTTGCTGGTTATGGTTGGGCAGCGGTTGGCAAGGCTTGGGCTCGCCGTTGGAATCGCAGATGATTGCCTGGTCTTTCTTCGGCAAGTCGGCCCCCACCCCGCGCGAGCCCACATACAGCGCATGCGCCTGGGCCGGTACGCCAAACACGATGGCGCCTGTGCGCTGGCCCGGCACGCACGAACCGCCAGCTTCGCAGCGGCGGATATCCTGGCTGTTACCCCAGATGCGATTCCCGCTCAGGCGTGTGGCGGTGGCCTCCGGCTCCGGGCGCAGTGCCACGCCGATGCGGTTGCCGTGGATCAGGTTGCCGTCGAGGATGTTGCCATCGCCGGTAACGCTGACGCCGATCGAGTTACCAGTGAACGTGTTGGCAGCCAGGTAGTTGCGCTTGCCCCAGTTGATCTGCAGGCCGTCGGAGTAGTTTTCGAAGCGGTTGCGCACCACGCTGTTGTCGTTGCCCAACAGAATCTCGATACCCTGCGATGGCTCGGGGTTGGCCGAGGTGGAGCGGAACAGGTTATCGGCCACCAGGTTGAATGCCGCGCCGCGGGTCAGCTCCAGGCCGTCGCCATTGTCGATCAGCTGGTTGCGCAGCACCTTGTTGTTGTTCGTGGTGGTAGCGGTGGGGTTACCCGCGCCGTCGTCACCGGTGAGCATGATGCCAGCGCCGCCCTTGTTGGCGATGATGCGGTTGTCTTCGATCACGTTGCCACTGGCGCGGTTGACCAGGATGCCGATGCAAAAGTTGCGCACTTCCAGGCCGCTCAGGTGCACGCCCTGGGTGTCGCGCAGCACCAGCCCGGGGTTGGTGGTGGTGCGCACGTTGGTGCCGAACTGGCCGGGCAGGGCGCCGGGGCAGGTGCGTACGCCCTGGTCCTTGATGTAGGCCGAACCGTCGATGGCGATGTACTGGCCATCGCGCGCCCAAGGCAGGCCGGTGATGCGCACTGGGCCCTTGATGTCTGGGAGCGCACGGCTGGGGCGAATGATGTAAGGCGGTTTGCCGACAGCGTCAATGTCGATGCTGTAGTGGCCGGGGTTCTGGTTGCTGGTTTCGATGGCCCAGCGCAGCGAACCGGGTTGGCTGTCGTCGGCGTAACGCTCGACACGCAAGGTTTCGGAGTTGGCCGGTGCAGCGGCCAGGGCGGGCAGGGGGAGCAGTGGCAGCAAGGCCACCAGTGCAGGCATCAGACGCATGGGTGCGGGTATCCGGAAAACATTGTTCTTATCGAGTGCCAGCCTGCTGTGGGCGGACGTTTGCGGGCATTCTAGGGCAGCTGTGCTGGCTGCGTAGGTGCGCCGGGGTGATTTGGTGCGGTATTCGCCCGCAGTTTTACCGTTCGGCTTGCGAATGGAAAATTCGTTGAAACTCCTGGCGAGGGTGTTGGGTCCACCTTCTGTCGACACGGTTCACGTGTCTCCATTTGCAGGAGTTTTGCCATGAGCGGTACTAAAGACAAAGCGAAAGGTCTGGCCAACGAAGCAATCGGCAACGTGAAACAGGGTGTTGGCAAGGTAACCGGCAACGACAAGCTGCGTGCAGAGGGCAAGGCGCAGGAAGTCAAAGGCGAGGCGCAGCAGATCAAGGGCGATGTAAAGGACGCGGTGAAAAAGCCTTGATTTGAGCAACCTGTACCGGCCTCTTCGCGGGCAGGCCCGCGAAGAGGCCTATAAGGGCTTGAACCTTTTCTGATGCATTGGCCGGGAGCAGCACAGCAGCGGTATGGTCTATTAGACTTGTCTGTTGAATCGATCGAGCGGCGAAAGGAGACGCTATGATTTTTTCCGCCCTGCAGGGCCTGCCCTTGCACCGCGTGCTGGTGCGCACCGTCAAGGAATTCCTTGATGACGAGATGTCCACCTATGCCTCTGCGCTGGCTTACCAAGCACTGTTTTCGCTGTTCCCTTTCTTGCTGTTCCTCATTGCCCTGATTGGTTTTCTGCATTTGCCGGACTTCTTTTCCTGGCTGCGGCTGCAGTCGGAACTGGTACTGCCACCGCAGGCGCTGGAACAGGTCAACCCGGTGATCGACCAGTTGCAGCAGTCCAAGGGCGGGCTGTTGTCGGTGGGTATCGTGATTGCCTTGTGGACCGCATCGGCCGGCGTACGCCTGATGATGAGCGCGATGAACGCTGCTTACGATGTGCCCGAAGGCCGCCCGGTTTGGAAGCGTATCCCGCTTTCCATTTTCTACACCATCGGCCTGGCCGGCATGTTGCTGGCGGCCGCAGCACTGATGGTACTGGGCCCGCAGGTGATGGAATGGATCGCCGCCCAGATTGGTATGCAGGAGTTCATCGTCACACTCTGGACCATCCTGCGCTGGCCAGTGATCATCATCTTGCTGATGGTGGCAGTGGCCCTGATCTACTACGTCATGCCTGACGTGAAACAAAAGTTTCGCTTCATTACACCCGGTTCGGTGCTGGCAGTGGTGGTGTGGATCGTGGCTTCCCTGGGCTTTGCTTATTACGTGAAAACCTTTGCCGACTACAACGCGATGTACGGCAGCATTGGTGCAATCATCGTGCTGTTGCTGTATTTCTATATTTCCGCTGCCGTATTGCTGCTGGGCGCGGAGATGAACGCGGTGATCGAGCACATGTCGAGCGAGGGTAAAAACCCTGGTGAGAAAGATTTCGAAGGGCACAAGGCTCCGCAAACCATCACCGTGCTGGGCCATGAGCACCCGCAACCCAGCGAGCACCAACCTTCCGAGCCGAACCCCAGATGATCCGTGACATTCTAAAGATGGGCGACGAACGCCTGCTGCGCATCGCCCCGCCCGTGCCCGAGCACATGCTCGGCACTGTCGAACTGCAGCAACTGATCGACGACATGTTCGAAACCATGCGCCATGTGGGCGGCGTAGGCTTGGCCGCGCCACAGATTGGTATCGACCTGCAGTTGGTGATTTTCGGCTTCGAGCGCAGCGAGCGCTACCCGGATGCCGAAGCGGTGCCGCAGACCATTTTGATCAACCCGGTCATCACGCCGATGTCCACTGAAGTAGAGGACGGCTGGGAAGGTTGCCTGTCGGTACCGGGCCTGCGCGGCGTGGTGCCACGCTTCAAGCATATCTGCTACGAAGGGGTCGACCCCCAAGGCAACCCGATCAACCGCTTTGCCGACGGTTTCCATGCGCGGGTGGTGCAGCACGAGTGTGACCACCTGATCGGCCGGCTGTACCCATCGCGTATCCAGGACTTTGCCAAGTTCGGCTACACCGAGGTGCTATTCCCCGGGCTCGAGGTCAGCGACGACTGACCCCGCTGCAGGGCTACCAGGCGTTTGCTGCGCTGGTAGCGCTGCAAGCGGCTGGCCAGGGTTTCGGGCAGTTGCCCGGCCGTGTGGAAACCCAGGCGCTGATAGAAGGGCGCCAGGTCCGGGTGGCAGAACAGCCAGGTTGGTCCGCCAGCGTGTTGCAGCGCCGCGTCGATCAACCGCCCGGCCACCCCTTGGCCGCGCAGTTGCGGGTCGACGAACAGCCCCGTCAGCCATAATCCTTCGCCTACTGCACTGAGGCTCAAGCCCGCAATGATGCCTGGGGCGCGTGCCACCCACAGTTCAGCGTCGCTTGCAGCACGCATGCGCGAGCCGTGTTGGCGGTAAAAATGCTCCAGCAGCCGGCGTTCTGTGGCCGCAAGTGTCGAGCAGTGAATATTTTTTAATGAGATGACGCGTCCTTCCCTGAAAGCTGGCCAAAGGCTCTGGCCTGAGATGTTGCGGCCATTTTGACGCAGATTGTTGCAAATCGGGCAACGGTGAATATCCGAGTTCAGGGTTCAACTATTGGCAACCGGGAGTAGAATTTTACTCATCCCCCCTGGCAGTACGAAGCGGGATCGGTACTTCGTGCCATCTTCACCGTAGATGGCAACTTCTCCGCGCCGGGTACGGCAATAGAAGTCAATCGATCAGCTTGAATGCTCAAAAGGCACACTCACATGAAACCATTACTGATTCTTGCATTGGTCGGTATGTCCTCGTTCGCCCTCGCCGATGAGGTCAAACCCGTCTCCAGCGAGCCTGTGGCCCAGCAGTACGACTACTCCATGAACCTGGACATCAAGCGGGTGATCAACCTGTCGACCATCCCCAATGTCTGCGAAGTGGTACCTGCGACCATGACCTACGAAGACCACCAGGGCCAGGTGCATACCATCCAGTACCGGGCTATGGGTGAAGGTTGCCAGCAAGGTTGACCGACAGGTATCCACTGTAGTTGCTGATGGCCTCATCGCCGGCAAGCCAGCGCCCACAAGGTTGTCGCAGCATTTGCATGTTGTGCTACCCCTGTGGCAGCTGACTTGCCGGCGATGGGGCGATCAGCATTCAGAATATTTTCAAGCGTTGTCGATTACTCTGCTCTCCGTTCGACCATAGGTGAAGGCACGCCGCACTGCGTGTCAAAACCCTACGTACTGTCGGAGGCACCCCGATGAGCACCGCAGCCGAAACCGAGATCCGCCAACTGATCGAGCGCTGGATGCAGGCCGTGCGCGATCGCGACATCCCCAGCATCACCGCCCCCTATGCCGATGACATCGTTGCCTTCGATGCCATCCAGGCCCTGCAATTCAAAGGCAAGGCCGCCTACACGGCGCACTGGGAAATGTGCATGGGCATGTGCACCGGGCCCATGGTCTTCGAACTTGCCCAGCTTACCGTCCACGCCGATGGCGACCTGGCCCTGGCCCACTGGCTGAACCGCTGCGGCCCAGGCGACGACGAAAGCCAGTGCGGCTTCATGCGCGCGACCGTGGGCTATCGTCGTCAAGGTGGCCAGTGGCGGGTGATCCACGAACACTGGTCGGCACCCTTCGACATGGAGACGCAAAAAGCCCTGTTCGATCTCAAGCCCTGAGCCGTTATCGCCAAACGCACTTTGCCGATGCCCTGGAGGCGACCATGAAATACCTGTGCCTGGTCTATTGTGACGAGGGGCTGCTGCATAGCTTGCCCGACAGCCCGGAAGACGCCGAATGCCTGGCCTACGCCGAAGCCGTACATGGCTCGGGGCGAATGCTGGCGGCCGAGGCGCTCAAGCCTGTGCAGACCGCCACCACGGTACGTGTGCGTAACGGGCACATGAGCCTGACCGACGGCCCGTATGCCGAAACCAAGGAGCAACTCGCCGGCTTTTACCTGGTGGAGGCCCGCGACCTGAACGAAGCGCTGAACATCGCCAAGGGCATTCCTGCGGCACGGGTCGGCAGTGTCGAGGTGCGACCGGTGCGTGAACTGCAACCCTGACAGCTACGGAGAACCATCAGCATGAGCCTTGCACACCCCGCGCAAGCGCAACACGAGTTGTCCATCAGCCGCCTGATCGACGCACCGCCGGCCAAGGTGTTTCGCGCCTGGAGCGAACCCCATTGGCTGATGCAGTGGTGGGGGCCGCATGGCATGACCACCCCGGAGTGCGAGATGCAGTTGTGGATCGGGGGGGTATTCCGCACCCTGATGCGAGCGCCGGATGGTAGCGAATACCCGACCCAGGGCGTGTTTCTTGACATTGCCGCGCCGCGACGGTTGGTGTTCACCGATGCCTTTGGCCCCGGTTGGGTGCCGTCAGAAAAGGCCTTCATGACCGCCGTGATCAGCTTTGACGAGGAGCAGGGCAAAACCCGCTACACCGCCCGCGCCTGGCACTGGAATGCTGCTGACTGCCGGGCCCATGAAGAAATGGGTTTTTATCAGGGCTGGGGGGAAAGCCTGGACCGCTTGGTGGAGGTGGTGACCCAGCGGATGCCCGACTGATGACAGGCCTGGCGCAGGTGCGCGCCGAAGTCGAGTCGGTGTACCGGCGGGAGTCGCGGCGCATCCTGGCGACATTGATCCGCCTGCTGGGTGATTTCGACCTGGCCGAGGAGGCCATGCATGATGCCTTCTTCATCGCCGTCGAGCGCTGGCAGCGTGATGGCATCCCCGATAACCCACGGGCGTGGCTGGTCTCCACCGGGCGCTTCAAGGCCATTGATGCACTGCGCCGACGCGCACGTTTCGATCGCTCCCAGGCAGACTTGAGCATGCTGCTCGACGGCCAGGGGCAGGACCCCAGCGATGAAGAGTTGTTGGCGGATGACCGCCTGCGGCTGATTTTCACCTGTTGCCACCCGGCGCTGTCGGCCGATGCCCAGGTACCGCTGACCCTGCGCGCAGTCTGCGACTTGACCACCGAGCAGATTGCCCGCGCCTTCCTGCAAAGCCCGACTACCATCGCCCAGCGCATCGTGCGCGCCAAAGCCAAGATCCGCGATGCCGGCATCCCCTACCAGGTACCAGCGTTGAGCGAACTGCCCGAGCGCCTGGAGAGCGTGTTACGGGTGATCTACCTGGTGTTCAACGAAGGCTATTCGGCGTCGTCGGGCGAGTCACTGCTGCAGCAGGAGCTGAGCGATGAAGCCATTCGCCTGGCGCGGCTGCTGGTGCAATTGTTGCCTGATGCGGAGGCCAACGGCCTGCTGGCCTTGATGCTGCTTCAGGCATCGCGGCAGCAGGCGCGCACCGATGCCCAGGGCAACCTTGTGCTGCTGGAACAACAGGACCGCAGCCTGTGGGACCGGCAACGCATTGACGAGGGCTGCGAGCTGGTGCGCCAGGCCCTGCAAAGCCGGGCGTTCGGTGCCTACACGGTGCAGGCGGCGATCGCCGCTGTGCACGCTGAAGCGGCAACCGCAGAAGAAACGGACTGGGTGGAAATCGTCGGGCTGTATGATGTGTTGCAGCGGCATTGGCCGTCAGCGGTGGTGGAACTGAACCGGGCGGTGGCGCTGGCGAAGCGCGATGGGCCGCAAGTGGGCCTGCGGGAAGTCGAAGGGATTCTGGCGCGCGGTGATCTGCTGGACTATCACCTGGCGCACGCGGCGCGGGCCGAGCTGCATTACCAGTTGGGGCAGGTGGAGGAGGCGCGTGCGGCCTGGCGCCAGGCGCTGGCGCTGACCCGGCAGGCGCCGGAGCGGCGGCATATCGAGCAGCGGCTGAAAGTCATCGAGTGATGTTGGCTGCGCTGGCCTCTTCGCGGGTAAACCCGCTCCCACAGGATCACCACAGACTTGAGCATTGTGCTGTACCTGTGGGAGCGGGTTTACCCGCGAAGAGGCCGGTGCGGTCTACATCAATCTTCAGCTAGCCACGAAATTCGGCGGCGACACCAGCTCGACTGTCTGCTGCTTGCGCGGCGCCAGGATTTCGGCCTCACCCTGGACCACCAGCTCATCGTTCTGGTTGTACACGTTGGTGGCAATGCGCACCTTGAACTTGGGCAACTTCTCGAGAATCTCCAGGCGCACGGTCAGGGTGTCGCCAATCTTCACCGGCTTCTGGAAGCTCATCTGCTGGCCCAGGTAGATGGTGCCAGGGCCTGGCAGGGTGCAGGCCACCGCAGCACTGATCAGCGCGCCGCTGAACATGCCATGGGCAATACGCTCGCGGAACATGCTCTTGGCGGCGAACTCGGCATCCAGGTGAACCGGGTTGTGGTCACCGGACATGGCAGCGAACAGCTGGATGTCGCGTTCTTCAACGGACTTCTTGTACTCGGCCGTCTGGCCAACTTCGAGGGCTTCGTAAGGCGTGTTGGTGACCTGGGACATCGGTGCTTCCTTAAGCGTTAGGCGAGGGCGGCTATCATTCACTGCGCACGGGGCGGCCAAGGGCCAGCGCCTGCTCAAGCCAGCCGAGAATATCGGCGGTGACCTCGTCACGGTTGGTTTCGTTGAGTACTTCATGCCGCGCCTCAGGATAGACGCGCAGCTGTACATGTCGATTGCCGGTCGCGCGCAGGGCGTCGGCCAGATGGGTTAGACGCTTGCCGGCACTGACCGGATCACATTCGCCACCGATTACCAGCATGGGCAGGTTCGGATCGATCTGCGCGAGGTTACCCGGCTGGCTGATCTGCGCCAAGCCTTGCAGCAGGTCGAGCCACAGCTGGTTGCTGCAGCGAAAGCCGCACAACGGGTCGTTGACGTACAGGTCGACCTCGGCTGGGTCGCGGCTAAGCCAGTCGAACGCCGTGCGGTTGGGTTTGAACGCTTTATTGAACGACCCGAACGACAACCATTCGATCAGCGCACTCTTGCCTTGCGGCCCTTGGCGCCAGCTCTCCAGCCGGGCAATCAGCCGCGCCAGGCGGTACAGCGCCGCCGGTTGGTAGTTGGAGCCACTGAGAATCGCCCCGTGCAGGCTGGCGCTGTGGTGCAGCAGGTAAGCCTGGGCAATGTAGCTGCCCATGCTGTGGCCGAACAGAAACAGCGGCGTGCATGGGTACTGCTGGCCGATGTGCTGGGCCAGCAACCCAACGTCATTGACTACGGCATTCCAGCCATGATGGCGGGCGAACAGGCCGCGGCTGCCCAGCTCGGCGCTGCGCCCGTGGCCGCGCTGGTCGGCAGCGAACAGGGCAAAGCCGGCCTCGCTCAGGGCATGCCCCAGGCGCTGGTAGCGCCCGGCATGCTCGGCCATGCCATGGGCCAGCAGCACCACGGCCTTTACCGGTGTGGCCGGCAGCCATTGATGTACATACAGGCTGCAGTGCTCACTGGCGGGGAGCCAGAAGGCGTCGTGGGGCATGGCGGGTCCTTGTGCGCGCGGGTACCCGAACAGTGTATGCACAACCGGCCGGATTGCAGGAAGGGCACAAATAAGATTCACAATGTTAATGGCGGCACTTGGCGTATATGCCGCCTTGGGCTTACCTGCTAACGTCGGAGCAACGCCTTTTTGCCGGCAGGCAATCAGGTAAAGGACTAAAGGACGCAGTGCAGGTCCAGGCAGAGGAACAATAATAAATGCAAGCCGACTTCTGGAATGACAAGCGCCCGGCGGGCGTGCCTTCCACCATCGACATCAATGCCTACACCTCGGTCGTCGAGGTATTCGAGCGCTCCTGCAAGCGCTTTGCCGACCGCCCGGCGTTCAGCAACCTGGGCGTGACCCTGACCTACGGGGAGCTGGAGCGCCACTCGGCAGCCTTCGCCGCCTGGTTGCAGCAGCACACCGGCCTCAAGCCGGGTGACCGCATCGCGGTGCAGATGCCCAACGTGCTGCAATACCCGATCGCGGTCTTTGGTGCCATGCGTGCCGGCCTGATCGTGGTCAACACCAACCCGCTGTACACCGAGCGCGAAATGCGCCACCAGTTCAAGGACAGTGGCGCACGTGCGCTGGTGTACCTGAACATGTTCTGCAAGCGGGTGCAGGAAGTGCTGCCCGATACCGGCATCGAGTACCTGATCGAGGCGAAGATGGGCGACCTGTTACCTACCGCCAAAGGCTGGCTGGTCAACACGGTGGTCGACAAGCTGAAGAAGATGGTGCCCGCTTACCAGCTACCCCAGGCGATATCGTTCAAACAGGTGCTGCGCGAGGGCCGCGAGCACTCGCCCAAACCGGTACCGTTGAGCCTGGACGACATCGCCGTGCTGCAGTACACCGGCGGCACCACCGGCCTGGCCAAGGGCGCCATGCTCACACACGCCAACCTGGTGGCCAACATGTTGCAGGTGCTGGCCTGCTTCTCGCAGCACGGCCCGACGGGCAGAAGCTGCTCAAGGACGGCCAGGAGGTGATGATCGCACCCCTGCCGCTTTACCATATCTATGCCTTTACCGCGAATTGCATGTGCATGATGGTCACCGGCAACCACAACGTCCTGATCACCAACCCGCGTGACATCCCCGGCTTCATCAAGGAGCTGGGCAAGTGGCGTTTCTCGGCGCTGTTGGGGCTGAACACCCTGTTTGTCGCATTGATGGACCATCCCGGTTTCCGCCAGCTGGATTTCTCGGCGCTGAAGGTCACCAACTCTGGCGGCACGGCGCTGGTCAAGGCCACCGCCGAGCGCTGGGAGGCGCTTACCGGGTGCCGCATTGTCGAAGGCTACGGCCTGACAGAAACCTCGCCGGTGGCCAGCACCAACCCCTATGGCCAGCTGGCGCGCCTGGGTACGGTGGGCATCCCGGTAGCGGGTACCGCCTTCAAGGTAATTGACGACGATGGCAACGAATTGCCCCTGGGCGAGCGGGGCGAGTTGTGCATCAAGGGGCCACAGGTGATGAAGGGTTACTGGCAGCAGCCTGAGGCCACTGCCCAGGCCATGGATGCGGACGGCTGGTTCAAGACGGGTGATATCGCGGTGATCGACCCGGACGGTTTCACCCGCATCGTCGACCGCAAGAAGGACATGATCATCGTCTCGGGCTTCAACGTGTACCCCAACGAGATCGAGGACGTGGTGATGGGCCACCCCAAGGTTGCCAACTGTGCCGCCATCGGCGTGCCGGACGAGCGTTCTGGCGAGGCAGTGAAACTGTTCGTGGTGCCGCGCGAGGGCGGGCTGAGCGTGGAAGAGCTCAAGGCCTACTGCAAGGCCAACTTCACCGGCTACAAGGTACCCAAGCACATCGTGCTGCGCGAGTCGTTGCCCATGACGCCGGTGGGCAAGATCTTGCGGCGGGAGCTGCGCGACATAGCTTGAGTCTGTGTTGGCTGTTTCGCGGGTGAACCCGCTCCCACAGGTACTGCACAGCCTCCAAGCTTTGTGCGGTCCCCTGTGGCAGCGGGTGCACCCGCGAATGCGTTCAAGGTGGTCTAACAGGCCTGTTTCAGCCTGATCTGCGACATTTTGGTTAAAAACTCTAAAAATGACCTGTATTGTTCATTGAGTCATTTTTGTGACTGCAAGGCCTGTTTTGGCCTCTAGGCGACCCCAGGCAAAGCTGTTACTCTCGGCCCGCTTTCAGACGATCCGGTTTGCAACGAACCGCCGTCTCATATCAATAATAAGCGCATCGACGCGCCAATCGAACTTCGCTGTTGCTGAAGGAGTGGGCTTCCATGATCGAAAATTTTTGGAAGGATAAGTACCCAGCCGGGGTTACGGCGGAAATCAATCCTGACGAATTCCCCAATATCCAGGCAGTACTCAAGCAATCCTGCCAACGCTTTGCCGACAAACCGGCCTTTAGCAACCTGGGCAAGACTATCACTTATGGCGAGCTGTATGCGCTGTCGGGGGCGTTTGCCGCCTGGCTGCAGCAGCATACCGACCTCAAGCCGGGTGACCGCATTGCCGTGCAGCTCCCCAATGTCCTGCAATACCCGGTCGCGGTCTTCGGCGCCATGCGTGCTGGGCTGATCGTGGTCAACACCAACCCGCTGTACACCGCGCGGGAGATGGAACACCAGTTCAACGACTCCGGCGCCAAGGCTTTGGTGTGCCTGGCCAACATGGCCCACCTGGCCGAGAAGGTGGTACCCAAGACCCAGGTCAGGCACGTCATCGTCACCGAAGTGGCCGACCTGCTGCCCCCGCTCAAGCGCCTGCTGATCAACAGCGTGATCAAGTACGTGAAGAAGATGGTGCCGGCCTACAGCCTGCCGCAGGCCGTGCGCTTCAACGACGCGCTGGCGTTGGGCAAGGGCCAGCCGGTGACCGAGGCCAACCCGCAGGCCAACGACGTGGCCGTGCTGCAGTACACCGGTGGCACCACCGGTGTGGCCAAAGGCGCCATGCTGACCCACCGCAACCTGGTGGCCAACATGCTGCAGTGCCGAGCGCTGATGGGCGCGAACCTGCACGAAGGCTGCGAAATCCTCATCACCCCGCTGCCGCTGTACCACATCTACGCCTTTACCTTCCATTGCATGGCAATGATGCTCATCGGCAACCACAACGTGCTGATCAGCAACCCCCGTGACCTGCCTGCCATGGTCAAGGAACTGGGCAAGTGGAAGTTCAGCGGCTTTGTCGGCCTCAACACGCTGTTCGTTGCCCTGTGCAACAGCGAGGCGTTCCGTGCACTGGACTTCTCGGCGCTGAAAATTACCCTGTCGGGCGGCATGGCCCTGCAACTGAGCGTGGCCGAGCGCTGGAAGGCCGTTACGGGTTGCGCCATCTGCGAAGGCTACGGCATGACCGAAACCAGCCCGGTGGCGGCGGTGAACCCGGCAGAAGCCAACCAGGTGGGTACCATCGGTATTCCGGTGCCGTCCACCCTGTGCAAGATCATCGATGACGCCGGCCACGAGCTACCGTTGGGCGAGGTGGGCGAACTGTGCGTCAAGGGCCCGCAGGTGATGAAGGGCTATTGGCAGCGCGAAGACGCCACCGCCGAGATTTTGGACAGCGAAGGCTGGCTGAAGACCGGTGACATCGCCCTGATCCAGCCGGACGGTTACATGCGCATCGTCGACCGCAAGAAGGACATGATTCTGGTCTCGGGCTTCAACGTGTACCCCAACGAGCTGGAAGATGTGCTGGCGGCCTTGCCGGGCGTGCTGCAGTGTGCAGCCATTGGTGTGCCTGACGAGAAGTCAGGTGAAGTGATCAAGGTGTTTATCGTGGTCAAGCCGGGCATGACCGTGACCAAGGAGCAGGTGATGGAGCACATGCGTGCCAACGTTACCGGCTACAAGGTACCGCGCCTGATCGAGTTCCGTGATGCGCTGCCGACCACCAACGTGGGCAAGATCCTGCGCCGCGAGCTGCGCGATGAAGAACTCAAGAAGCAGGGCTTGAAGAAGATCGCCTGACGCCCCGCCAGCGCGGTCCCTGCAGGAGCAGCCGTGTGCTGCGCAAGGGCCGCAAAGCGGCCCCAGCAATTTCAGCATTACGGCTGAGAACCTGGGGCCGCTTTGCGGCCCTTTCGCGGCACAAGGCCGCTCCTGCCGAGGTTGCACCGCTTCAGGCTCAGCGCAGTTTTTCCAGCATCTGGTAGTACCACATCCCCGCCGCCAGCAGCGGGTTGCCCAGCAAATCCCCCATCGGCACCCGCACATGCTTGCACTGGGCAAAGGTGTCGAACTTCTCCAGCGTCCCGGTCAATGCCTCGGCCATGATTTCGCCCATGATGTGGCTGGTGGCAATGCCGTGCCCCGAATAACCCTGGCAGTACCACACGTTGTCCGACAGCTTGCCCAACTGCGGGATGCGATTGACCACGATGCCCATGGCGCAGCTCCACTGGAACTCGATCGGCACGCCTTTCAATGCCGGGAAGGTGCGCTCGATGCACGGGCGCAGTTCACTTTCGATATCCCGTGAGTCACGGCCGGAATAGTTGGCGCCACCGCCGAACAGCAGGCGCTTGTCGGCGGTCAGGCGGAAATAGTCGAGCACGAAGCGGCAGTCGTACACCGCCAGGTCCTGCGGGTTGATCTGCTCGGCCAGTTCACCCAGCGGCGCGGTGGTGACGATACCGCCCATGGCCGGAAAGATCTTGCCCTTGAGTTGGCGCTTTTCCAGTTTGTGGTACACATCGCCGGCCAGCATCACCTGGCGTGCCTCGACCCGGCCGTGGGCGGTGACCACCGCCGGGCGCGGGCCGTGGACGATGTCCAGCACCTCGGAGTTTTCGAAGATCAATGCACCCATGCTGTGGGCAGCGCGCGCCTCACCCAGGCACAGGTTGAGCGGGTGCAGGTGCAGGTTGCGCAGGTTCTTCAACGCGCCCAGGTACAGCGGGCTCTGCAGGTGCTCGGCCACTGCGGCGCGGTCGAGCAATTGCACCTGCTCGCCCATGCCCCGGCGCTGGGCCTCGGCCTCGAATGCGCGCAGCTCGTTCATGTGCGAGGGCTTCATCGCCGCGTGCAGGTGGCCGTGCTTGAGGTCGCAGTCGATGCCATAGCGCGCCACGCGCTGTTCGATCACCTGGTGCCCGCGCCAACGCAGGTGCCAGATGAAATCGTCGACTTCGGCGCCCAGGTGGCTACGCATCTGCGTGCGCATGGCCTCGTCGCCCGACAGGCTGCCGGTGACCTGGCCGCCATTGCGCCCGCTGGCGCCCCAGCCGATGCGGTTGGTTTCGACGATGGCGACCTTCAGGCCACGCTCGGCCAGTTCCACCGCCGTGGCGACGCCGGTGAAGCCGCCACCGATGATGGCCACGTCCACCTGTACCGTGCCCTTGAGCTGCGGGTACTCGGTGTGGTCGTTGAGCGTGGCGCTGTAGTAGGACGGCGCACGTTGCGCCGGGCCTTTGTTCAATGCTGCGTTCATGGGTGTTCCTTGTTATGTAGGGGCTCAGGCCTGGTGCAGGTACCAGCGCCAGTCCTGCTCGCTGACTTCGGCCATGAACTGGCGGTACTCGGCGCGTTTGACCTTCAGGTACACGCCAAGGAAGTCTTCGCCCAATGCTTCGCGGGCCCAATGGGAATGTTGCAGGGCGTCGAGGGCAGTCAGCCAGTCGGTGGGCAGGTGTTCGGTGGCCTGGGCATAGCCGTTGCCTTCCACCGGTGCGCCCGGGTCCAGCTGTTCGCGGATGCCCCGGTGGCTGGCGGCGAGAATAGCCGCTGCGGCCAGGTAGGGGTTGGCGTCGGCGCCGCAAATGCGGTGCTCCACATGCCGGCTGTTGGCCGGGCCGCCGGGTACACGCAGGCTCACGGTGCGGTTGTCCACGCCCCAGGTCGGCGCCAGCGGCGCATAGCTGTTGGCCTGGAAGCGGCGGAACGAGTTGGCGTTGGGGCAGAACAGCAGCAGCGAATCGCGCAGGTGGCGCAGCATGCCGGCCACGGCCTGACGCAGCAGCGGGGTGCCGGCTTTGTCTTCACTGGCGAACAGGTTGTTGCCCGCGCTGTCCGCCAGGCTCAGGTGCATGTGCATGCCGGTACCGGCCAGGTTGGCAAACGGTTTGGCCATGAAGCAGGCCTGCATGCCGTGGGCGTGGGCCACGCCTTTCACCAGCCGCTTGTAGCGCACGGCCTGGTCCATCGCCTGCAGGGCGTCGCCGTGCTCCAGGGTGATTTCCACCTGGCCGGGTGCGTATTCCGAAATAGCGGTACGCGCCGGAATGCCCTGGGCCTTGCAGGCCGCGTACAGGTCGGCGAGGAACGGTTCGATCTGCTCCAGTTCACGCAGGCCATAGACCTGGGTGGTGCGCGGGCGGCCACCATCGTTGTCCAGCGCCGGTTGCGGGCGGCCCTGGGCGTCGCGTTGCTGGTCGAGCAGGTAGAACTCCAGCTCGCAGGCCATCACCGGGTGATAGCCGTCGGCTTTCAGCGCTTCGATGGTGCGCAGCAGCACATGACGCGGGTCGGCCACGCTGGCCGGCAGGCCTTCGCTCGGGTGCATGCTGACCTGTACCGCAGCAGTGGGTACCCGGCGCCAGGGCAAGCGCACCAGGCTGCCTTCGAGCGGGTAGGCGCGGCAGTCGATGTCGCCCACGTCCCAGACCAGGCCCGAGTTTTCTACGTCGTCGCCGTTCAGGGTCAGACCGAGGATGGTGCTGGGCAGCGGCCGGCCCGTTTGGTACACGGCCAGCAGTTCCTCGCGGTGCAACAGCTTGCCGCGCGGCACGCCGTTGGCGTCAAGGATGAACAGTTCGAACAGCTCGATATCGGGGTTGTCGGCCAGAAAACGGGCAGCCTGCTCTGCGGGTGCAAAGTGCATGATTGATTCGCTCACGTACGCACGGGGCCACCGCACAAGCAGGCGGCCCAGTTGAGTCAAATGGCCAGACGCTGGCCGGTTTTGTTCACAATGGCGTGAGTGAAGTGTCCGGTGGGCGCGCGTGGCGGCAGTGCCACAGGGCCCAGAAGGCGAGGATGATGTGGACCAGCGGATTTTCCCCGGCACGGCTCCGGGCCTTCGGGAGCGAAGGGCGGGAAGACGGTGGCGCGATGGGCTGGACGGGAGTCATGCCTTTGATACTCACATGCGGCGTAAGGTTGATTAAAGCAGTGAATGGCAACCTTTACATATGCCCTTGCTAAACTTTCAGCCGCCATACGATCCCTGCAGGAGCGGCCTTGTGCCGCGATGGGCTGCGGCAGCAGCCCCGGCACTGTGTGCTGAGGCGCAGATCTTGAGGCTGCTGCCGCAGCCCATCGCGGCACAAGGCCGCTCCTACAGGGACCGTGCCAGCCTGGACAGCAAAGTAGGCTCAAATCTGCGACAATCGCGCATCCTTCGAATGCCGATCATGAAAAAGCAGGCTCACCTGCATCACTAAAAAGCCCCATGACTGACCACGCCATCGACAAACTGCTGCAAAACCTCGACCACACCATGATCGCCGACCGCCATCGCCTGCGGCGGCAACTGCACGAACTGCGCAAGCGCCCCGACGAGGCGAAACTGGCGCAGTGGGTGGAAAAGGTCCAGGCCTCCTGCGCCCAGGTCACCGCGCGTCAGCAGAGTGTGCCGACCGTGCGTTACGACGACAACCTGCCGATCGCCGCCAAGCGTGACGAAATAAAGAAGGCCCTGGCCGAGCACCAGGTGCTGGTGATCGCCGGCGAAACCGGTTCGGGCAAGACCACCCAGCTGCCGAAGATCTGCCTGGAGCTGGGCCGTGGCAGCCATGGCCTTATTGCCCACACCCAGCCGCGCCGGATCGCCGCGCGCAGCGTGGCGGCGCGGGTTGCCGAAGAGCTGGGCACGCCCCTGGGCGGGCTGGTTGGCTACCAGGTGCGTTTCGAAGACCAGAGCGACTCCAATACCCTGGTCAAGCTGATGACCGACGGTATCCTGCTGGCCGAAACCCAGCACGACCGCCTCCTGGAGCGTTACGACACCATCATTGTCGACGAAGCCCATGAGCGCAGCCTGAACATCGACTTCCTGCTCGGCTACCTGAAGACCCTGCTGCATCGCCGGCCGGACCTGAAGCTGATCATTACCTCGGCGACTATCGACCTGGAGCGTTTTTCCAAGCACTTCGACGACGCGCCCATCATCGAGGTGTCCGGGCGCACTTTCCCGGTGGAAACCTGGTACCGCCCGCTGACCAGCGAGCAGGACGAGGAAGGTAACCAGATCGAGGATGACCTCACCGTCGACCAGGCCATCCTCGCGACCCTGGATGAGCTTTCGCACCATGAGCGCAGTGAGGGCAAGGGGCCGGGCGATGTGCTGATCTTCCTGCCGGGCGAGCGGGAAATCCGCGATGCCGCCGAGATCCTGCGCAAGGCGCAACTGCGCCACACCGAGATTTTGCCGCTGTACGCGCGCCTGTCGCCAGCGGAGCAACAGCGCATCTTCCAGCCGCACACCGGGCGGCGCGTGGTGCTGGCCACCAACGTTGCCGAAACCTCGCTGACGGTACCTGGTATCCGCTACGTGATCGACACCGGCACGGCCCGCATCAGCCGCTACAGCTACCGCGCCAAGGTACAGCGCCTGCCTATCGAGGCGGTGTCCCAGGCCAGTGCCAACCAGCGTAAAGGCCGCTGCGGCCGGGTAGAGCCAGGCATCTGCGTACGGCTTTACAGCGAAGAAGATTTCAACAGCCGGCCCGCGTTCACCGACCCGGAGATCTTGCGCACCAACCTGGCGGCGGTGATTCTGCAGATGCTGCATTTGCGCCTGGGTGCGATCGATGCCTTCCCGTTCATCGAGCCACCGGATGGCAAGGCCATCAGCGACGGCTTCAACCTGCTGCAGGAGCTGTCGGCGGTCAACCGCGAGAACCAGCTGACCCCCATCGGCCGCCAACTGGCACGTCTGCCGGTCGACCCGCGGCTGGGCCGCATGCTGCTTGAAGGCGCACGCCAGGGCAGCCTGCAGGAAGTGCTGATCGTTGCCAGTGCGCTGTCGGTGCAAGACCCACGCGAGCGCCCGCCGGAGCGCCAGCAGGCTGCTGATCAGGCGCATGCGCAGTGGAAGGACGCTGATACCGACTTTGCCGCACTGGTCAATTTGTGGCGGGGTTTCGAAGAGCAACGCCAGGCCCTGACTGCCAGCCCGTTGCGCAACTGGTGCCGCAAGAATTTCCTCAACTACCTGCGCTTGCGCGAGTGGCGCGATGCCCATCGCCAGTTGTCGTTGATCTGCCGCGAGCTGCAGCTGGTGGTCAACAAGGAGCCGTCTGACTACCAGAAGGTGCATAAGGCCATCCTTAGCGGCCTGCTCAGCCAGATTGGCCAGAAAACCGAAGAGGGCGATTACCAGGGCGCCCGCCAGCGGCGCTTCTGGGTGCATCCGTCTTCCGGCATCGGCCGCAAGCGCCCGCAGTGGGTAATGGCCGCGGAACTGGTGGAAACCACCAAGCTGTATGCGCGTATGGTCGCCAAGATCGAGCCTGACTGGATCGAGCCGCTGGCGACCCACCTGATCAAGAAGAATCACTTCGAACCGCACTGGGAAAAGAAGCGTGGGCAGGTGGTGGCCTATGAGCAGATCACCCTCTATGGCCTGATCCTGGTCGGCCGCCGGCCGGTACACTTCGGCCCGATCGACCCGGTGACCTCGCGTGAGCTGTTCATTCGCGAGGGCCTGGTTGGCGGTGAAATCCAGTCGCGGGCCAAGTGCCTGGCGGCAAACAAACGCCTGCTCGAAGAACTCGACGAGCTGGAGGCCAAGGCTCGTCGGCGCGACATTCTCGCCGACGAAGAAACCCTCTACGCCTTTTACGAAGCGCGCTTGCCGGCGGAGATCCACCAGACCGCGACCTTCGATGCCTGGTACCGCATGACCAGCCAGAAGGACCCGAACCTGCTGATCATGCGCGAGGAAGACGTGTTGGCCCGTGAGGCCAGCGAAGTCACCGCTGCGCAGTACCCGGACAGCCTGCAAGTCGGTGAACTGCGCCTGCCGTTGACCTACCACTTCGAACCAGGCCACCCGCGTGACGGCGTGACCGTGCGGGTGCCGGCACCGCTGCTGCCAAGCCTGCCCGGCGAGCGCCTGGAATGGCTGGTGCCAGGCCTGCTGGAGGCCAAGTGCGTGGCGCTGGTGCGCAACCTGCCCAAGGCGCTGCGCAAGAACTTCGTGCCGGTGCCGGACTTCGTCAAGGCCTCGCTGGCGCGCATGACTTTCGGTCAAGGGGCGCTGCCGCAGGCCCTGGGCCAGGAGCTGTTGCGCATGACCGGTGCACGGGTGTCCGATGAGGCCTGGGACGAATCGGTCAAGCTGGTCGAAGGCCACCTGCGGATGAACATCGAAGTGGTCGATGGCCAAGGCAAGTTCCTTGGCGAAGGCCGCGACCTGGCCGAGCTGACTGCACGCTTTGCCGCTGCCAGTCAGGCAGCGCTGGCGGTGCCGCGTGATGCCAAAAGCGAACAGCCGGTGCAGGCCAAAGCCTTCAGCGAAGTGAAACAGACCGCCCAGCAGAAGATTGCCGGCCTGTCGATGACCGTGTACCCGGCACTGGTCGAAGACAACGGCACCGTGCGTGAAGGGCGTTTCTCGACCCAGGCCGAAGCCGAGTTCCAGCACCGCCGCGCGTTGCAACGGCTATTGCTGCAGCAACTGGCCGAGCCGGCCAAGTTCTTGCGCGGCAAGTTGCCGGGGCTGACCGAGTTGGGCCTGCTGTACCGTGAACTGGGTCGGGTCGAAGCGCTGGTCGAAGACATTCTGCTAGCCAGCCTGGACACCTGCATCCTTGAAGGCGAACAACCGCTGCCGCGTGATGGTGCGGCCTTGGCCGGGCTGGCAGAGCGCAAGCGCGGCAGCTGGGCTGAGCATGCCGAGCGCCTGGCGCGGCAAACCCTGGAAGTGCTGAAGCTGTGGCATGGGTTGCAGAAGCGCTTCAAGGGCAAGATCGACCTGAGCCAGGCGGTGGCGCTGAACGACATCAAGCAGCAGCTGGGTAACCTGGTGTACCCGGGCTTTGTGCGCGAAACACCCGCGGCCTGGTTCAAGGAGCTGCCACGTTACCTCAAGGCGGTGGAACTGCGCCTGGAGAAGCTGGGTTCGCAAGTGCAGAAAGACCGGGTCTGGTCCGGCGAGCTGGCCAACCTGTGGGCGCAGTACAAGGCCCGTGCCGACAAGCATGCCCAAGAAGGCAAGCGTGATGAGCAACTGGCGTTGTACCGTTGGTGGCTGGAGGAGTACCGGGTGTCGTTGTTTGCCCAGCAACTGGGAACCAAAGTGCCGATTTCCGACAAAAGATTGAGCAAACAATGGAGCCAGGTGGAAGGCTAACCTCCCTTATTTGTGGCAAACTTTGGGGAGTTTGGGGCCGCTTGCGGCCCTTCGCGGGCGCGCCCGCTTCCACAGGGGTGAGCGTACGCCCCAAAATTGGTACTAAAGTGCCATTAATCTGTCATGTTTCCAGCCAGCGCCCCGTGGCGATGGCCTTTGACCAGAGGAACGACCGTGCATAACGTCGTGATCAGCGGCACCGGCCTGTATACCCCGGCCCAGAGCATTTCCAACGAAGAACTGGTGGCCTCCTTCAACGCCTGGTCGCAGCAGTTCAACCAGGACAACGCCGCTGCCATCGAGCGCGGTGAGGTCGAAGCGGCGCCGCTGTCAGACGCGGCGTTCATCGAAAAGGCTTCGGGCATCAAGAGCCGCTTTGTCATGGACAAGGCCGGCATCCTCGACCCGCAGCGCATGAAGCCACGCCTGCCAGAGCGTTCCAACGACGAGCCGTCGGTGCTCTGCGAAATGGCCGTCGCCGCTGCCCGCCAAGCCCTGGAGCGCGCCGGCCGCACCGCTGCCGATGTCGATGGGGTAATCGTCGCCTGCTCCAACTTGCAGCGCCCATACCCGGCCATTGCTATCGAAGTCCAACAGGCGCTGGGCATCCAGGGCTTTGCCTTCGACATGAACGTGGCCTGCTCGTCGGCCACCTTCGGCATCCAGACCGCCGCCAACAGCGTGGCCCTGGGCCAGGCGCGCGCGGTGCTGATGGTCAACCCGGAGGTGTGCACCGGCCACCTGAACTTCCGTGACCGTGACAGCCACTTCATTTTCGGTGATGCCGCCACGGCGGTGCTGATCGAGCGTGCCGACCAGGCCACCTCGGCGCACCAGTTCGACATCGTCAGCAGCAAGTTGTGGACCGAGTTTTCCAACAACATCCGCAACAACTTCGGCTTCCTTAACCGTGCGGCGGAAGAGGGTGAAGGTGCGGCAGACAAACTGTTCATCCAGGAAGGCCGCAAGGTGTTCCGCGAGGTGTGCCCGAAAGTGGCCGAGCTGATCGGTGAGCACCTGCAGGAAAACGGCCTGCAACCGAGCGACGTCAAGCGCTTCTGGCTGCACCAGGCGAACCTCAGCATGAACCACCTGATCGTCAAGAAGCTGCTGGGGCGTGAAGTGGCCGAGGAAGATGCACCGGTGATTCTCGACCGTTATGCCAACACCAGTTCGGCGGGTTCGGTGATTGCCTTCCACTTGTACCAGGATGACTTGGCCAAGGGCTCGCTGGGCGTGTTGAGCTCGTTTGGTGCGGGGTATTCGATTGGTAGCGTGATCTTGCGCAAGCGCTGATTGCCTGGTCTGATCCGAGATAGCCGGGGGCCGCTTTGCGGCCCATTCGCGGCACAAGGCCGCTCCTACAAGGGATCGCGTCCCATTGTAGGAGCGGCCTTGTGCCGCGAATGGGCTGCGAAGCAGCCCCCTACAATTTCACAGGCAAAAAAAACGGGAAACGCCGGATGGGGTCGGCGTTTCCCGCTTCAGCTTGAAGCAGAGAGGGTGATGCTTAGAATTTGGCTTCCAGGTCCACCTGCAGGGTGTCTACGTCAGCATCGCTGTTCGGCAGGTTGGAGTAGTCGGTCTTGGCCATCATGTAGGCCGCGCCCAGCGCAAAGTTCTTGTCGATTTCGTAACCCACCTTGAACTTGTGGCCACGGGAACCGGTGAAGCCGTTACCGAAGTCAGAGTCGGTGAACAGGCTCACTACACCGTTACGCTGTACGTCGCGGTAGTTGTAGTCCAGGCTCCAGGCGCCGATCTTGCTCTTCAGGCCGGCCAGCCAGGCCTTGTCCTTGCCGTCGGTGCTTTCGGTGTTCTTGACGAACTGGCCGTAAGCCGACAGCGGGATGGCGAAGCCGGTGAAGTCGACCTGGCCAAAACCTTCCACCAGTTGGAACTCGTTGGTGGTGTTGCCCAGCGAAGCCAGGGCAGCCGAGGCCTTGTCGTTGTCGTAGCCGTAAATGCTGCCGCCCACGGTAACCTTGACGGTGTCAGCCGCGTTGAACTTGGTACCCAGCTGGGCCGCGTACAGCTGCGCGTCGTGCTTGTACTGCACGCCGTCGCCGTCTACGTTGTCTTTCAGGTTGTAGTGGCCGATGCTGCCGAACACTTCGGCGGGGCCGAGGTTGGTCTTGTAGGTAGCCGCCACGCCTTCAGGGTTGATGTCGCTGTCCCAGATGATGTCGCCCATGCTCACCCATGGCTGCATCATCTTGCCGCCGATCAGGTGCAGGTTTGGCACGGCAGTCGGATGCCAGTCGAGGTAGGCCAGGTCGACCCACAGCGATTTCTTCTCGAAATAGTTGTCCAGGCTTTGGTTGGTCGAGCGAGCATCGGCGCTGCTACCGGTGGCCACACGCACGCCAGCGTCGACCTGCGGGTTGATCTCGCTGTAGAAACCGACACGGGCACGCACGCGCTCACGGTCCTGGTTGCCGCTACGGGAGATCGGGTTGTCAACGTTGACGTCTTCGTAACGCAGGCGCACATCACCCTTGATCTGGGTCTTGGCGGCCCATGCCACTTTTTGTTCAAAGGAGCTCATACGTTCGGACTGAGCTTTCTGGTCGGCCTTTTCCTTGGTTTCTTTTGCCAGGTCGCCCTGCAGTTCGTTGTACTGCGCCTGGTTGATCGAGCCATTGGCGCGGAGCATTTCGAGCAGCTTGGCGTCGACAGCAGCACTGGCCGGGGCGCTCAGAGCCAGCATCATGCCGGTGAGGCTCACTCCGGTAAGTGTAGAAACAAGACGCATAAGGTTCTCCCTACTGAAAAAAATGGGGGAGGCTCAAGCGCCTGCCCCTGCGTTGGCATGTCTTCGGAAAGGGCCTGAATAGACAGGTTCTGGGGTTCCGGAAAACAGGCGCAAGTATTGCGGGGGCCAATGACAGATTAATGTCTAATTAGTGGCACTGTTGTTAAGTAATTGAGAGTAAAAGGATCAGCCTGGCTTTCGTCATTTGAGTGCCGGGCCATCCTTGGGGATACTGAGGGCCTTCAGACAGCGAGCCGAAACCGTGACCAGCCTGTATAGCCTTGCCCATTTGCGTGATCTTCCGGCGGCCACCTGGGATGCCCTGGTGCCGGCGGGCCAACCGTTCCTGCGCCATGCCTTCCTCAGCGCGATGGAAGACAGCGGCAGCGTGCAGCGAAATACCGGCTGGGCCGCCGAGCACCTGGTGCTGGAGCGTGACGGGCAGGTACGGGCACTGTTGCCGGCATATCGCAAATGGCACTCGTTTGGCGAGTATGTGTTCGATCATGGTTGGGCGGAGGCCTGTGAGCGGGCTGGCATCGCCTACTACCCAAAACTGCTCGGCGCTGTGCCGTTCAGCCCGGTCAGCGGCCCACGGCTGCTGGCGGCCGATCCGGCTGACGGCTTGCTGATGCTGCAGGCCTTGCCGGAGTATCTGGGCAAGGGTGGGCTTTCAGGTGCGCACATCAACTTCACCGACCCGGCGCTGGACGCGCAGTTGGCCGGCCTGCCTGGGTGGATGGAACGCTTGGGTTGCCAGTTCCACTGGCAAAACCGGGGGTATCGCGACTTCCAGGACTTTCTCGACAGCCTGAGCTCTCGCAAGCGCAAGCAGATGCGCAAGGAGCGAGAGCAGGTGGCAGGGCAGGGCATCGAATTCCGTTGGTACCGCGGTGATGAACTGGACGAGGCACAGTGGGATTTCGTCTTTCTGTGCTATGCCAACACCTATGCGGTGCGCCGTCGTGCCCCCTACCTGACGCGCGATTTTTTCAGCCTGCTGGCCGAGCGCATGCCCGAGGCGCTGCGTGTGGTGATGGCCCGTCAAGGTGGGCGCGATGTGGCGATGGCCTTGAGCCTGGTGGGGGGCGATAGCCTGTTTGGCCGCTACTGGGGTTGCCTGGATGAGTTCGACCGGCTGCATTTCGAAACGTGTTTCTACCAGGGCATGGACTTTGCCATTGCCGAGGGTTACCAGCGTTTCGATGCCGGGGCGCAGGGCGAGCACAAGCTGATACGTGGGTTTGAGCCGGTACTCACGCGGTCATGGCATTACCTGCTGCACCCGGGGTTGCGGCGGGCGGTGGAGGATTTTCTGCTGCAGGAGCGCGAAGGGGTGAGGGGGGATGCCGAGGAGGCGCGGGGGATGTTGCCCTACCGCCGGGCCTGATGCGTCTTCGGCTGCAGCGCGATCCCTGTAGGAGCGGCCTTGTGCCGCGAAAGGGCCGCAAAGCTGCCCCGGCAATTATTGCTGCGAAGCTGAAACCTGGGGCTGCTGCGCAGCCCTTTCGCGGCACAAGGCCGCTCCTACAAGAAGCGCGCCGTAGCGCAGATCAGTCGGCCCCGACAAAGCCCCCGGTCTGGTGGTGCCATAACCGGGCATACAACCCTTGTTGCTCTAGCAACTGCGCATGGCTGCCACTTTCGACAATCCGGCCCTTGTCCAGCACCACCAGGCGGTCCATCCGGGCAATGGTCGACAGCCGGTGGGCAATGGCAATCACCGTCTTGCCCTGCATCAGCGTCTCCAGGCTCTCCTGAATGGCGGCCTCCACCTCCGAGTCCAGCGCCGAAGTGGCTTCGTCCATGATCAGGATCGGTGCATTCTTCAACAGCACCCGGGCGATGGCGATACGCTGGCGTTGGCCGCCCGACAACTTGACCCCGCGCTCACCCACATGGGCATCGAAACCGGTGCGCCCCTGGGCGTCCGACAGTTGCGGGATGAACTCGTCGGCGCGGGCGCGGCGTACCGCTTCGTGCAACTGCGCCTCGCTGGCATCGGGGCGGCCGTACAGCAGGTTGTCGCGGATCGAGCGGTGCAGCAACGAGGTGTCCTGGGTGATCATGCCGATTTGTGCGCGCAGGCTGGCCTGGCTCACCTTGGCAATGTCCTGGCCATCGATGAGGATGCGCCCGCCCTGCACGTCATACAGGCGCAACAGCAGGTTGACCAACGTCGACTTGCCCGCGCCGGACGGGCCGATCAGGCCGATTTTTTCGCCCGGGCGAATGTTCAGGTCGAGCCCTTCGATCACATTGGCAGCCTTGCCATAGTGGAAGTCGACATCATCGAAATGCACCGCGCCGCGGCTGACCTTGAGCGCCGGCGCGTTGGGCGGGTCGGTGACGGTAACCGGCTGGGCAATGGTCTGCAGGCCGTCCTGGACCATGCCGATGTTCTCGAAGATGCCGTTGACCACCCACATGATCCAGCCTGACATGTTGACGATGCGGATCACCAGGCCGGTGGCCAGGGCGATGGCGCCAACGGTGATCAGTGACTGGCTCCACAGCCACAGCGCCAGGCCTGTGGTGGCAACCACCAGCAGGCCGTTGAGTGTGGTGATGACCACGTCCATGCTGGTAATTACCCGCGAGGCCAGCTGGGTTTTTTCGGTTTGCTCGCGGATCGCCTCACGTGCGTACTGCTGCTCGTAGTCGGTGTGGGCGAACAGCTTCAGCGTCGCGATGTTGGTGTAGCCGTCGACGATCCGCCCCATCAGCTTGGAGCGGGCGTCGGAGGAGATCACCGAACGTTCCTTGACCCGTGGCACGAAGTAGAACAGCGCGGCGATGTAGCCAGCGATCCAGACCAGCAGCGGCAGCATCAGGCGCCAATCGGCTTCAGCAAACAGCACCAGCGAGGTGATCGCATAGATCAGCACATGCCACAACGCGTCCACCGCCTGCACGGCAGAATCACGCAGCGAGTTGCCGGTCTGCATGATGCGCTGGGCAATGCGCCCGGCGAAGTCGCTCTGGAAGAAATTCAGGCTCTGCTTGAGCACATAAGTGTGGTTTTGCCAGCGGATCAGGCTGGTCATGCCGGGGTTGATGGTCTGATGTACCAGCAGGTCGTGCAGGCCAAAAAACAACGGCCGCAGCAGCAGGATCACCACCAGCATCCAGATCAGTTCACCGCTGTGCTCGCTGAAGAAGCTGGCATTTGGCGTACCTTGGGCCAGGTCGATGATGCGGCTGAGGTAGCTGAACATCGCCACCTCAATCAGCGAGGCGAACAGGCCGACCACCAGCAGGGCAAGGAAGCTGGGCCACACCTGGCGCAGGTAATACAGGTAGAACGGCCAAACGGCCACACGGTGGTGGGTGGCGATTCACTGGGGGCTTCGCGAAAGATATCGATCAGTTGTTCAAAACGACGGTACAGCATGGGTAACGACACTCCTGTTCCATCCGGCCCTCAGGCGGTTGCACGTCCCTGTGCAGCCTGCGGTCAGTCGATGCGTTTGGCCGACTTGATGTAGACCGGGTCGGCCGGTACATCACGCATGCCTTTTTTGGTGGTGGTTTGCGAGTTGACGATCTGGTCGACCACGTCCATACCCTTGGTCACCTTGCCGAACACGGCGTACCCGGCGTCGCGCCCCGGGTTAAGGAAATCGTTGTCGGCTACGTTGATGAAGAACTGGCTGGTGGCGGAGTTCGGGTTGGAGGTGCGCGCCATCGACAGGGTGCCGCGGGTGTTCAGCAGGCCATTGCTGGCCTCGTTCTTGATCGGGTCCTTGGTGTTCTTCTGTACCATCTGGTCAGTAAAGCCGCCGCCCTGGACCATGAAGCCGGGGATCACTCGGTGGAAAATGGTGTTGTTGTAGAAGCCGCTGTCGACGTACTCGAGGAAGTTCTTGGTACTGATCGGCGCCTTCTCGGCGTTCAGCTCGATTTCGACCTGGCCGAAGCTGGTGTCCAGCATGACGTGCGGGGTCTTGTCGGAAGCCATGACGCTGGTGGCGAAGGCGACCGAGCAGGCGGTGAGCAGGAGTTTTTTCAGCATGGGCTCAAAGATCCTTGAGAGGTGGAAGCGGCTGCGAGGAACTGCAGCAGGGTCTGGTTGAAGACCTCGGGTTGATCGAGGGGCGTAGCGTGCCGCGAATCGTCGATGACCACCAGCCTGGCGTTGGGCATCAAGGCAACGTAACGCTGTTTCAGTTGTATCGGGGTGTAATCGTGGTCGGCAGCGATGACCAGACTGGGACAGTGAATACGGCCGATGCGTTCCTGCACGCCCCAGTCGACGATGGCGTCGAAGCTCTTGAGGTAGGCGCGCTTGTCGTTACGCGCCCAGCGTTGGGCCATCTTCTGCCGCAGGGCAGCCTGGTGAGGCTTGGGGAACAGTCGTTCGGCCAGGCCCTTGCCGACAGTTTCGACACTGAGGAGGCGTGCCAGGCCCCAGCGCTTGAGCCACCACAGCCAGTCGCTGCGGGTACGGCGCTTGACTTCGGGGGCGCTGTTGACGATGCACAGGCTGCGCAGCCATTGCGGGTGGTCGACGGCAAACTGGAAGCCGACCATACCCCCCATCGACAGGCCGACGAAGTGCACGGGCCCCGTGTGCAGGTGTTCGAGCAGGGCCAGCAGGTCGGCACTGAAGGTGGCTATGTGGTAGCCGTCGCGCGGTTTGTCGGAGCGACCGTGGCCGCGGATGTCCATGAGGATCACCCGGTAATGCCGGCTGAGCACCGGCACCTGCAACTCCCAGTCCTGGCAGCTGGAGCCCAGGCCGTGCAGCAACACCAACGGGTCGCCCTGGCCATATTCCTCGTAATGCAGTGCGCATCCTTCGTGTTCGAAATAGGCCATGGGCGCGGTCCTCTCAGGCTTGCGGGGGGGCTGCGAAGGGCACGTCCAGTGGCGCGGTGTCGAAGTTGCGCAGCAGCTCGATGAGAATCTGCGTGGCCGGGCCCAGGGTCTTCTCTTTGCTCGAATAAAGGTAGAACAGTGGGTGGCGGCTGCCACCCTGATCCAGCGGCAATGGTTTGAGCACACCTTCGCGCAGTTCGCGCTCGATCATGTGTCGGGGCAGCCAGGCAAAGCCCAGGCCGCTGCTGACAAAGGTGGAGGCGGTGCCCAGGCTGCCGACCGTCCAGCGCTGCTCTGCACCCAGCCAGCCAACGTCGCGTGGCTGCGCGCGGCCGGAGTCGCGGATGACCACCTGTAGCTGGCTTTCCAGGTCCTGGAAGGTGAGTTCCCTGCCCAGCCGGTGAAGGCTGTGTTCAGGGTGGGCGACGGCGACGAACTCCACCGCGCTCAGCTCGGCGCCCAGGTAGCCGCCAATGCTGTAGCTGCTGATGGCCAGGTCGGCGATGCCTTCGTGCATCACTTCCTCTACGCCCGACAACACCTCTTCACGCAGGCGCACCCGGCAGCCGCGGCTTTGCGGCATGAACGCGGCCAGGGCACGTACCAGGCGGGCACTGGGGTAGGCGGCATCGACCACCAGGCGCACCTCGGCTTCCCAGCCTTGTTCCATATGGTGGGCGAGGTCTTCGAGCTGGCTGGCCTGCTTGACCAGGTGGCGAGAGCGACGCAACAACACGTTGCCCGCCTCGGTGAGCACCGCCTTGCGGCCGTCGATGCGCAGCAGCGGCACACCCAGTTGTTCCTGCATGCGGGCCACGGTGTAGCTGACCGAGGACTGCGAGCGGTGCAGTGCCTCGGCGGCCTGGGCAAACCCGCCGTGATCGACCACTGCTTGCAGGGTTCGCCACTGGTCAAGGGTTACGCGCGGCGCTTTCATCTTTCGCTCCTGTTGTCCTAAGCTGCGCTCTTTCAAGGAGAGCGGCCCATGAAGAAATATTGTGCGGCAATACTGATGTGCCTGCCCCTCGGGGCCATGGCCTATCCCATCGATGTGGAAAAGGAACTGACCGGGGTCAAGCTGGACTACACCGCCTATGACACGGCCTACGACATCGGCGCCATTACCCTCAACAACTATGGGCAAGTGCCGGCGGCGTGCAAGGTGACCTTCCGCAATGGCCCGGAGGCACCGCGGGTACGCCGGGTGAACGTGCCGGCCGGTAAAAGCGTGGATGTCACTGCCAAATTCAACAGGCAGATCATCAAACTACGGATCGCCGTGAACTGCAGCCCGGAATAAACTGATTAATCGATTGATTGAACCCACTTTTTACGCTTTTTTATCGATAGGTCAAGCCTTAATCTCACCTCCATCGAATCGCACCCTTTTCGCCGATGGAGGCACCCATGTCCCGCGTACTGATCATCGAAAGCAGCGCCCGCCAGCAGGATTCCGTTTCCCGTCAGCTGACCCGTGATTTCATCCAGCAATGGCAGGCCGCTCACCCGGCTGATCAGATTACTGTGCGTGACCTGGCCGTGAACCCGGTGCCGCACCTGGACGCCAACCTGCTGGGTGGGTGGATGAAGCCGGAAGAACAGCGCAGCGCCGCCGAACTTGAGGCCCTGGCCCGTTCCAATGAATTGACTGATGAATTGCTGGCCTCCGACGTGCTGGTGATGGCTGCGCCCATGTACAACTTCACCATCCCCAGCACCCTCAAGGCCTGGCTGGACCACGTGTTGCGTGCCGGCATCACCTTCAAGTACACCCCCACCGGCCCGCAGGGCCTGCTGACCGGCAAGCGCGCCGTGGTCCTGACTGCCCGTGGCGGTATCCATGCGGGCGCCACCAGCGACCATCAGGAACCGTACCTGCGCCAGGTGATGGCGTTCATTGGCATTCATGATGTCGACTTCATCCATGCCGAAGGCCTGAACATGAGTGGCGAATTCCACGAGAAAGGCGTCAACCAGGCCAAGGCCAGGCTGGCGGCAGTGGCCTGAGGTTTACTGAATTCCCAACCCTGACACCTGTTTTTGCTCCTTTGGGTGTACTGCCCGGCCAATGGCCGGGCTTTTTTTGTGACTCTACTGAGCTTTGTAGTGCTCGCGATGCGCCGCGCGGGCGGCGCTCGATTTATGCCCTAACAAAAAAACCATGACAGGCACCTGAATGGTTGAACTCATTCGGCGCAACCCGCTAAGGTCGCGGCCTTGATTACGAGAGGCAACCATGGGCTACCTGATAATCGTCGCGCTGATCCAGGCGTTTTCCTTCAGCCTGATCGGCGAGTACCTGGCCGGGCACGTCGACAGCTACTTCGCCGTGCTCGCACGGGTGCTGCTGGCCGGCCTGGTGTTCCTGCCGCTGACCCGCTGGCGCCAGGTCGAACCGCGTTTCATGCGCTCGATGCTGCTGATCGGCGCACTGCAGTACGGCATCACCTACGTCTGCCTGTACCTGAGCTTCCGCGTACTCACGGTGCCGGAGGTGCTGCTGTTCACCATCCTCACGCCGTTGCACGTGACGCTGATCGAAGACGCCATGAACCGGCGTTTCAACCCATGGGCACTGCTGGCGGCGCTGGTGGCGGTAGCCGGTGCCGCGGTGATCCGCTTCGACAGCATCAGCGGCGAGTTTTTCATCGGGTTCCTGCTGCTGCAACTGGCCAACTTCACCTATGCCGCCGGCCAGGTGCTGTACCGCCACCTGGTCGCGCGCAACCCCAGTGACCTGCCGCACTACGCGCGTTTTGGCTACTTCTACCTGGGCGCCTTGCTGGTGGTGCTGCCGGCCTTCCTGCTGTTCGGCAATGCCCAGCACCTGCCGAGTACCGATGTGCAATGGCTGGTGCTGTTGTTCCTGGGCCTGTGCCCGACGGCGCTGGGCCTGTACTGGTGGAACAAGGGCGCGTGCATGGTTTCTGGCGGCACGCTGGCGGTCATGAACAACCTGCATGTGCCGGTGGGGTTGCTGCTGAACCTGCTGATCTGGAACCAGCACGAGCCGCTGGGGCGGCTGTTCATCGGCGGTGCGATCATCCTGGCGTCCGTGTGGCTGAGCCGGTTGGGCGCACGCGCGCAGGCACCGCTGGCCGGCAAGGCCTGACATGCACACCATCTTCGTGATTGTTGCGCCGATCTTCGCCCTGATCCTCGTCGGCTATCTGTGCCGCAAGACCAACAAGCTGGGTGACAAGGCCGCCGCCGAAATCAACAAGATGGTGGTGTGGCTGTGCCTGCCGGCGTTGCTGTTCAAGGTGACGGCCACTGCCACCTGGAGCGAGATCTGGCATCCGGGGTTCATCGCGGCCTTTGGCACGGGCGCCCTGGCCATGTTCGTGGCCACGCTGTTGTGGCGCCTGAACAGCGGCCATGGCCTGGTGGCGTCGAGCATCGACGGGCTGAGTGCGGGGTATGCCAACACCGGTTACATAGGCATCCCGTTGTGCCTGCTGCTGTTCGGCCAGGCGGGCTTGCAGCCGGCGCTGATTTCATCGTTGATCGTGGTGTGCCTGGTGTTCGCCATTTCGCTGACGCTGATCGAGGTCGGGCTACAAGCGGAGCGGCATATCGGTCGCGCCGTGGTGGTCGTTGGCAAGGCATTGGCGAAGAACCCGCTGGTGATTTCGCCGCTGGCGGGGGCTGGCTGGGCCATGAGCGGGTTGGGGCTGGCCGAGCCGGTGCTGCATTTTCTGGACATGCTGGCGTTGGCCACCACGCCGTGCGCGTTGGTATCGCTGGGTGCATTCCTGGCAGAAAAGCGCGCGGGTGCGCAAGCCAGCCCGTGGCCATTGGTGGGCTTGAAGCTGGTGGGGCAGCCGGCGCTGACCTGGGTGCTGGCATACAAGGTATTCAGCCTGCCGAGCATGTGGGCGGCTTCGGCGGTGCTGCTGGCAGCGCTGCCGACCGGCACGGGGCCGTTCATGCTGGCGGAGTATTACAACCGCGAGGCGGGGCTGATTTCGCGGACGATCCTGTTGTCGACCGTGGCGTCGCTGGTGACCTTGACCGGGCTGTTGTACCTGCTAGGTTATGCGGGGTAGCTACTGGCCCATTCGCGGGTGAACCCGCTCCCACAGAATCAGCATTTACGCGGTCATTGTAGGAGCGGCCTTGTGTCGCGAAAGGGCTGCAAAGCAGCCCCGGCAATCTCAAGCCTCGCTCATCTCTTCCAGCCGACGCGACACAGGCTCTTGCGCCGCACGCCCACTCAGCCCCACCCGCATGTCATTGCCACTGGGCTGCTGATACAGGCTCAACCCGAACTCCGGCAACACCGCCAGCAGGTAGTCGAAGATATCCCCCTGGATCCGCTCGTAATCCGCCCACACCGTGGTAGTGGTGAAGCAGTAGATCTCCAGCGGCACGCCTTCGGCCGTGGTCTGCATCTGCCGCACCATGCAGGTCATGTTCGGGTGCACGTTGGGGTGGTTTTTCAGGTAGGCCAGGGCAAAGGCGCGGAAGGTGCCGATGTTGGTCAGCTTGCGGCGGTTGGCAGCCAGCTCGGCTACAGGCCCCAGGGCCTCGTTCCAGTTCTGCAGCTCTTGGCGTTTGCCGGCCAGGTAGTCGCCCAGCAACTGCACCTGGCTCAGTCGCTGCTCCTCTTCCCGGGTGAGGAAACGCACCCCGGCCGCATCGATGAACAGGCTGCGCTTGATGCGCCGGCCCCCAGACTGCTGCATGCCGCGGTAGTTGCGGAACGACTCGCTCATCAGGCGCCAGGTGGGGATGGAGACAATCGTCTTGTCGAAATTCTGCACCTTCACCGTGTGCAGGGTAATGTCCACCACGTCGCCATCGGCACCCACCTGCGGCATTTCGATCCAGTCACCCACGTGCAGCATGTCGTTGCTGGTGAGTTGCACGCTGGCGACGAACGACAGCAGGGTGTCCTTGTACACCAACAGCAGCACCGCCGACATGGCACCCAGGCCCGACAGCAGCAGCAACGGCGAGCGGTCGATCAAGGTGGCGACGATGACGATGGAGGCGAAGATCCACAGCATCATCTTGGCCAGTTGCACATAGCCCTTGATCGAGCGGGTGCGGGCGTGTTCGGTGCGGGCGTAGATGTCGAGCAGGGCATCCAGCAGGCACGACAGCGCCATGGTCATGAACAGCAGGGTAAAGGCCAGGGCCACGTTGCCGAGGAAGTGCTGGGCAGTGTCGGACAGCTCCGGCACCAGCTTCAGGCCGAACTGGATCACCAGCGACGGCGTGGTTTGCGCCAGGCGGTGGAACACTTTGTTGTGGCGCAGGTCATCCAGCCATTTCAGCGCGGGCTGGCGGGCCAGCAGACGGGCGCCATGCAGCATCAGGAAGCGCGCCAGGCGGCCGAGGATGAGGGAAATCAGCAGCAGCACCGCCAGGCCAATGGCGGCGTGCAGCATCGGGTGTTGGTCGAGGGTGCCCCACAGGTCGAGGGAGTCACGCCAGATTCGTTGTATATCCATGGGCTTGCGTACAGTCTTGTTGCGAAACGAAGGGCCATTAGAGCGCGGATGGCGACAAAGTTGCCAAAAGAAATTCGGCTAAGGCGGCAGAAAACGTTACCCTATGCAACTGAATTTCCCGCACTTGCCTGAGGTTACCTCCGTGTTCTCCCAATTCGCCCTGCATGAACGCCTGCTTAAAGCCGTGGCCGAGCTTAAATTTGTCGAGCCAACCCCGGTGCAGGCCGCGGCCATCCCCCTGGCCCTGCAAGGGCGCGACCTGCGCGTGACCGCGCAGACCGGCAGTGGCAAAACGGCGGCCTTCGTGCTGCCGCTGCTCAATCGCCTGGTTGACCTGAAAGGCGGGCGCGTCGAGATCCGTGCGCTGATCCTGCTGCCGACCCGCGAGCTGGCCCAGCAAACCTTGAAGCAGGTTGAGCTGTTCTCGCAGTTCACCTATATCAAGGCGGGCCTGGTTACCGGCGGCGAGGACTTCAAGGAACAGGCCGCCATGCTGCGCAAGGTGCCGGACGTGCTGATCGGCACCCCGGGTCGCCTGCTTGAGCAGCTCAACGCCGGCAACCTTGACCTGTCCCACGTGCAGGTGCTTATCCTCGACGAAGCCGACCGCATGCTGGACATGGGCTTTGCCGAAGACATGGAGCGACTGTGCAAGGAGTGCGAAAACCGCGAACAGACCCTGCTGTTCTCCGCCACCACCGGTGGCGCGGCCCTGCGCGACATCATCGGCAAGGTGCTGAAAGACCCTGAGCACCTGATGCTCAACAGCGTCTCGCAGCTGGCCGAGGGCACCCGCCAGCAGATCATCACCGCCGACCACGACCAGCACAAAGAGCACATCGTGCAGTGGCTGCTGGCCAACGAAACCTTCGACAAGGCGATCATCTTCACCAACACCCGCGCCATGGCCGACCGTATCTACGGTCACCTGGTGGCCAAGGACGTGAAGGCTTTCGTGCTGCACGGCGAAAAGGACCAGAAAGACCGCAAGCTGGCCATCGAGCGCTTCAAGCAGGGCAGCTCCAAGGTGCTGGTGGCTACCGACGTGGCGGCTCGCGGCCTGGACATCGACGGCTTGGACCTGGTGATCAACTTCGACATGCCTCGTAGCGGTGACGAGTACGTGCACCGCGTGGGCCGTACCGGCCGTGCCGGTGGCGAAGGCCTGGCGATCTCGTTGATTACCCACAACGACTGGAACCTGATGTCGAGCATCGAACGCTACCTCAAGCAGCAGTTCGAGCGCCGTGTCATCAAGGAAGTGAAAGGCACCTACAGCGGGCCGAAGAAGGTCAAGGCCTCGGGCAAGGCTGTTGGCGCCAAGAAGAAGAAAGTTGATAAGAAAACCGGCGACAAGAAAGCTGCCGCCAAGCGCAAGCCAACCGCCAAACCGCGGGCCAACGCACCGCTGGCCAGCGCTGACGGCCTGGCGCCGCTGAAAAAGCGCAAGCCTGCTGCTGAATAAGTAGCGATCAAGGCTCTATTGCCGGCCAGCCAGCTCCCACAGGGAAACCACAGACGCTGAATTCAGCGGACCTGTGGGAGCTGGCTTGCCGGCGATGGAGCTATCGAAGGCAACCCGTCAATCAATCGGCCTTCTTCTCCGCCGTTTTCAGTTCCTTGATCCGCTGGTCTATCAGCTGACACTTGTCGGGCAAGTCCTTGCTCGCCGTTCCTAGATCCATCCCTTGAAGCTCGTCGTTGATCTCCTTCGCCTTCTGCGGGTTCTGCTGGGTCAACTGGGTAACCAACCCGGCCAGCTCTTCACGTTTCTGCGTGGCTTCTTCCGGTGTGCAGGCCCAGGCGGGCAGGGCGCAGGACAGGACAATGACGCAGGTAATCGGCAGCAGCGGTTTCATCCTTTTTACCTCTAGCGGTGGCTATGCGCGGTGGAACGATGCGGCGGCAAGCAAGTTCAACCTTGGCGACCGATGGCGCAGATGCGTTGTCAGCCAGCGAGGTGAGGCCGCGCCGTCATGTCTATTCCCAATGCCTTCATCACGGTCAGAAACGACTTCAGCGTGGGGTTGCCATGCTCGCTGAATGACCTGTAAAGCTGCTCTCGGGACAGCCCCGTCTCTTTCGCCAGTTCGCTCATGCCCTTGGCACGTGCAACCACGCCGACAGCTTTAGCGACATAGCTGGCATCGCCGGTTTCAAGTGCATCGGTCATGAACTGCGCGATTGCTTCAGGTGTAGTGAGGTACGCGGCAGGATCGAATTCAGAGAAGGTTTCAGTCATTTTGCATCCTCCACGAACGCAGAATCTGGTGGGCAACCTTGATGTCTCGCTTTTGACTGCTTTTGTCGCCGCCACAGAGCAGAATGACGAAGGTGCTGCCCGTCTGATGGAAGTACACCCGATAGCCGGGACCATAGTGAATTTTGAGCTCACTCACGCCATGGCCTACCGGAGATCCGTCGCCCGGCAGACCCTCCATCAACCGGTTGATCCGAGAAATGATTCGGGCTCTGGCGCTTAAGTCCCGTAGTCCGGTCACCCAATGCCTGAAACTGCTGGATTCGATTTTCTTCATCGAGTGAATGTAGTTTATAAACTACACCAGGCGAGGCAGCAAATGGTTTCTGTCTATTGCTACCTACGCGGCTTCAGACCGTGGCATCCATCCAGCCTTCATCTTTCGGAACACCGCTTGCGTCGGCAGGTCCCAACCTGTGTACCCCTTCCGTCCACAGCAGGAGCCCGTAGCCATGAGCATCGCTTACGATTGGGACCTGATCGAACGTTTGCTGCACGAAGTGCAGAACGGCGCCGGTCATAGCTTTACGCCACGCCCCTATGCCGAACAGCACGCCGCGGCCCAGGCCGCCAAGGGTGAGCCGGTGGGGGATCTGGATCACCTTAAAACCCACGCTTGTGAGTATGAAAAGCTGCTGTTCGAGCGTGGCTTCATCGAAAGCCGGCCTGAAGAAGAGGGCGGCAATGGCGAAAACTTTGTGCTGACCGAGCGTGGTTTACGCTTGCTGAGCCTGATCGACAGCAGCATCCCGGGCTTCGAACACCCGCGCCAGGTGCTGGACGAACAGGCGGATGCGCTGGATGAAGCCACCTTCGAACAGGTGTCTTCGAAGGCGCAGATCGCTTGAGGTCGTTTTGAGGCTGGCAACAGCGGGTAGGGAAGCCCGATAATCGGTAGCTTCTGAAGACTGCCGAGCCTATGCCCATGCCTGCGAACACCCCTGAGGCCCGCCTATGAGCGCGGTCCGCAAGAACCCAGACGCCTTTGCCTTTCAGGTGATGCTGGGGCTGTGCCTGATCTGGGGTTGCCAGCAGGTGCTGATCAAGACCGCCGCGGTCGACATTGCGCCGGTGATGCAGGCTGCGCTGCGCAATGGCATTGCCGCTGTGCTGGTGGCGCTGATGCTGTGCTGGCGCGGTGGCTGGGAGCAGGTTGGCATCACCTGGCGGGCCGGGTTGCTCGCGGGCGGGTTATTTGGCGTGGAATTCCTGTTCATTGCCGAGGGCCTGAAGCTGACGTCGGCGGCGCACATGTCCGTGTTCCTCTACACCGCGCCGGTTTTTACCGCGTTGGGCCTGCACTTTCGGCTGCCCAGCGAGCGCCTGCGGTTGTTGCAGTGGCTGGGCATTCTGTTGGCCTTCGGTGGCATTGCCATGGCGTTTGCTGGCGGCATGTCGTTCGAGGAAATGGATGGACGCATGCTGCTGGGTGATGCCTTTGGCGTGATCGCCGGGCTGGCCTGGGGCGCTACTACAGTCGTGGTGCGCTGCTCGCGGCTGTCGGAAGCACCGGCTACCTTGACCTTGTTCTATCAGCTGGCGGTGGGGTTTACAGGCCTGTTGCTGATTGCCTTGCTTAGCGGGCAGATCGGCGCTGTATCGCTGACACCCTTGGCGATGGGCAGTGTGCTGTTCCAGGGCATTGTGGTGTCGTTCATCAGCTACCTGACCTGGTTCTGGTTGCTGCGCAAGTACCTGGCGTCCAACCTGGCGGTGTTTTCGTTCATTACACCGCTGTTCGGGGTGACCTTTGGGGTGCTGCTGCTGGACGAGCCGCTAAGCGTCAATTTCGTGATCGGCGCGCTGTTGGTGTTGCTGGGCGTGGTTCTGGTGAGTGCCGAGCCTTGGGTGAAGCAACAATTGCGCAAGCTGGTGGGTTGAAGGTTGCCTGTGCCGGCGATAGGGCCGGTACAGGCAAAACCAATTAATCAGGCTGAGCGGGTTGCCGCCTGGCAACCTTGGATACGCTGCCCGCTGGAGATCACCAGCACGCCCGCCAGCCCCAGCCCCATCGCCGCCAGCATCAACGCCGGCTGCAGGCCGCCGCTGTAATGGCTGCTGACCGCCGCCAGCAACGGCCCGCTCAACTGCCCCAGGGCAAAGCACGCAGTCAGCAGCCCGGCATTGCGCTGTGTGGCATGCGGGGCCAGCTCCCGCGAGCGTTGCATCACCAATTGCATGCAGGCCAGGAACGGCCCGCCACACAGCACCACACCCAGCGCCAAACCGATCCCGCCGCCCACCAGGCAGGCCAGTACGCCCAGCCCTTGCAACCACAGGGTGGCGGTCAGCCAGACCGAGGTGCGCCCGTTACGGCGCAAGCTCACCAGCACCACCCCCAGCGCTGCCGCCAGGCCAAACGCCGGCCAGAACAGGTCGGCCATCCACTGCCCGCGGAACTGCTGGTTGGCCATTTGCGACAGGAAAGTGGCCGGCAGGATGTAACCCACGCCGTACAGCGTATATACCAGCGCCAGGCGGCCAATGCCGGCGCTGCGGGCCGGGCCCGGGTGCGCTGGCGAGGGAGTGGGGGCAGCTTGCAGAGCGCGTGGCAGCCAAGGCCGTACTGCCAGCAGCATCACCAGCGCAGCCACGGCGTAGATCAACCACAGTGCTGCCGAACCCAGCCCCAGCAGATGCGCCAGCAGTGCCAACAGCCCGGTCAGGGCAATGCCCAGGCCGGGGCCTGCAAACACCAAGGCACCCCGCCGTTGGCGGTTGTGGGCGTTGGCTACCTGCTGGCTGAGGCTGGTGATCATCACCAGCACCCAGGCACTGGCCACGCCGGTGCCAAAGCGCAGCAGCAGGTGGCTCCAGAAACCGTCGGCGGCCCATGAGGCCAGGGTCAGCAGTACGCACAGCCACAGCCCGCCGTGCAGGCGCAGGCGCACCTGGCCGGGTGTGCGAGCGAACATGGCGTCCACCGCGCCAATGAAATAGCCCAGGTAGTTGGCGGCCGCGACCAGCCCGGCGACCGTCAGATCGAACTGGCCTTCGGCGATCAGGTGCGGCAGTTGCGGTGTGAGGGCGAAACGGCCGATGCCCATGGCCATCATCAACGCCACGGCGCTGGCCAACAGTTGAGTGAGTGGCGACATGACAGGTCTCCTGCGTGGAATTAAGCGATGACTGGCAGGTTAGGGTGGTTTCATTTTCAATAAAATTGAATAATGATGATCAAGTTGTTCTGTTTTGGAGAATGCTGTGGAATTCAGCCAGCTGCGTATCTTTCAGGCTGTGGCCGAGGAAGGCTCAGTCACCCGTGCTGCAGAGCGCCTGCATCGGGTGCCGTCCAACCTGTCCACGCGCCTTCGCCAGCTTGAGGAGCAACTGGGTGTCGAGTTGTTCCTGCGCGAGCGCCAACGGCTGCAGCTGTCGCCGGCGGGCAAGGTGCTGCTGGAGTACGCCAACCGCCTGTCGGCCTTGCGCGACGAGGCGCTGGCCGCTGTACGCGGCGGCGAGCCGGCCGGCGACTTCGTGCTGGGGACCATGTACAGCACGGCTGCCACCCACCTGCCAGCTTTGCTGGCGCGTTATCACCAGGCCTACCCCGCAGTAAACCTGCAGGTGCGCGCAGCGCCCAGCGGCGAGCTGCTGGAGGGCCTGCTTGGCCACACCCTGGACGCTGCCCTGGTGGATGGCCCGCCGAACCTGGCCGGGCTGGATGGCGTGCCGTTGTGCGAGGAACAACTGGTGCTGATCACCAGCCCCGAGCACCCGGCGGTGCAAACCGCCAGGGATGTGGCGGGCAAGGCGGTGTTCACTTTCCGCCAGGGCTGTTCTTACCGCATGCGTCTGGAGGCGTGGTATGCCCATGCCCACACGCCCATGGGCCGGGTGATGGAGATCGAGTCGTACCAGAGCATGCTGGCCTGCGTGATCGCGGGCGCAGGCGTGGCGATGATGGCCCAATCGATGCTCGACAGCCTGCCTGGGCGTGACCGGGTGAGGGTGCACCGGCTGCAGCAGCCGTTCGATCAGGCGGTCACCTGGCTGATGTGGCGTCAGGGCATGCGTGGGGCGAATCTGCAGGCATGGATCGACCTGCAACAAAGCGAAACGATTAACCAGTCGTCGGAATGCGGCGCCAGGGCTTGATCCGCGTCAAAATGGCCCTTATCTGTAAGAGCATAGGCATGCGTAGTACAGGACATCAGGCTATGATCTGTATGAACCATCCCAGGATTGATTCGCCGTGAGGCTGACCCGTCAAGGGGGCATTATGAATAAACCACTGTCCAACTGGCTCCACGACCTGGCGGTCGCCCTGGGGCTGATTCCACCACCCTTGCAGCCGGTGCCGATCCCGACTGATGAAGAGCAGCGCAAACGCCAGCCGCGTCGCCGCTGATATAAGACAAAGGCCGCAGCACCTGGGTGGGTGCTGCGGCCTTTTTTGTGTCTTGGAGTTTAGTGTTATCCCTGCCGGCGATAGGGCTTGAGGCTAATGTCAGGCCAGATTCACCGCACCGACTGTTTTGCGAGACATCAGGCTAACCGCCACAAAGCTCACCAAGCCGATCGCCAGGCTGTAGTAGATCGGCGTATTGGCCTCCAGCCCGTCTTTGAACATGAACAGCAGCGCGGTGGCAAAGCCCAGCGACATGCTGGCAATCGCGCCAGCGGTGGTTGCACGCTTCCAGAAGATCGCCCCGATCAGCGGGATCAGCATGCCGCCGACCAGCAGGTTGTAGGCCAGGGTCAGCGCGTTGATCACATCGTTCACCATCAGCGCGATGCCCAGCACCACCAGGCCGGTGAGCAGGGTGAACAGGCGGCTCATGCCCAGGCTCGACTGCTTGCCGCCACGCAGCTTGGGCAGCAGGTCCTCGGTCACAGTGGTCGAGGCCGCCAGCAGGCCGGCGCTGGCGGTGGACATCATGGCCGCCAGGGCCGCGGCCATCAGCAAGCCACGGATGCCATCGGGCAGGGTGCTCTTGATCATCTCGGCAAAGGCATTGTTCGGGTTGGCCAGGTCGGGCATCAGCACATGCGCGGCCATGCCGATGGCGGCGCAGGCCAGGCCGTACACCACACAGTACACACCGGCGACGGTACCGGCACGCTGGCAAACCTTTTCGTCACGCGCAGTGAACACCCGCTGCCAGATGTCCTGGCCAATGAGGATGCCGAAGAAGTAGATCAGGAAGTAGGTGATGATGGTGTCCCAGCCAATGGTGGTCAGCTGGAAGCTGGCCGCTGGCAACTTGGCCACCAAGGTGTCCCAGCCACCTGCCTTGTACAGGCACACGGGCAACAGGATGAACATCAGGCCGACTGTCTTGATCACGAACTGGACGATGTCGGTAAGGGTCAGCGACCACATGCCGCCAATGGTGGAGTACAGCACCACCACACCGCCGCCGAGCAGCAGCGAAGCCCAGAAGGGCAGGTCCAGCAGCACCTGCAATACGGTGGCCATGGCCAGTGTCGAGGTGACGCCGATCATCAGCGCATAGGCCAGCATGATCACGGCGCTGGCCTGGCGTGCGGTCGGGTTGTAGCGTTGCTCAAGCACCTGGGTCACGGTGAAGATGCGCAGGCGCAGCAGCGGTTTGGCCAGGAACAGGTTGATGGCGATGATGCCCAGGCCAAGGGCCGCGCATAGCCAGAAGCCGGAGATGCCATGGACGTAGCCCAGGCGCACGGTGCCCACGGTAGAAGCACCACCAAGCACGGTGGTGGCCATGGTGCCCATGTACAGCACAGGGCCCAGGTTGCGCCCGGCTACCAGGTAGTCTTCATGGGTTTTTGCACGTCGCATGCCGTACCAGCCAAGCCCGAGCATGCCGGCGGTGTAGATCATTACAACAATGATGTCCAAGGCCATTGGGGTTCTCCCGATTATCTTTATTATGGCGAGATCGACCACGCGGGCGGCCACGGCCGCCGGCGGTCTTGTCGTGTTGTTGGCGGGCCTCTGTGGCCCTCCCTCATGGCTCCTGCCGGGGTGTAGCGGTGTTAACGACGCACGACGCCCGGAAGCACGCAGAGCATCTCGAACAGCAGGTTGGCACCGAGCAGCGAGGTATTGCCGGTGGTGTCGTAAGGCGGGGAGACTTCGACGAGGTCACAACCGATCAGGTCCAGGCCGTGGCAGCCGCGAATGATCTCCATCGCCTGGATGGTGGTCAAGCCGCCGATTTCCGGGGTGCCGGTACCGGGCGCCCAGGCCGGGTCGATGCCGTCGATGTCGAACGACAGGTACACCGGGCCGCCGCCGACCTTTTCCCGCACTTCGGCCATCAGCGGTTCCAGCGACTTGTGCCAGCACTCTTCGGCCTGGACCACGCGGAAGCCCTGGCGGCGGCTCCAGTTGAAGTCATCGGCGGTGTAGCCCTGGGCGCGCAGGCCGATCTGTACCACACGGTCGCAATCGAGCAGGCCTTCTTCCACGGCGCGGCGGAAGGTGGTGCCGTGGGCGATCTTCTCGCCGAACATGTGGTCGTTGACGTCGGCGTGGGCGTCGATGTGCACCAGCCCGATCTTGCCGTGCTTCTTGTGCAGCGCCCGCAGGATCGGCAGGGTGATGGTGTGGTCGCCGCCCAGGGTCATCGGGATGACATTGTGCTCGACGATTTCGTCGTAGGCTTCTTCGATGATGCGTACGGCGTCCAGCAGGTTGAAGGTGTTGATCGCCACGTCACCGATGTCGGCCACCGACAGCGAGTCGAACGGTGCGGCCCCGGTGGCCATGTTGTAGGGGCGGATCATCACCGACTCGGCGCGGATCTGCCGCGGGCCGAAACGGGTGCCGGAACGCAGCGAGGTACCGATGTCCAGGGGCACGCCGATGAAGGCAGCATCCAGGCCTTGAGCACTTTGCAGGTGGGGGAGACGGAGCATGGTGGCGATGCCGCCGAAACGCGGCATTTCGTTGCCGCCCAGTGGTTGGTGGAGAGTCTTGTCCACGGTGGGCCTCATCAGTCGGTCGATTGTTGTGTTTGTTCGAACCTGTGCCGCCGCGCGCCTCTCACGTGTGGTTTTGCCGGCGGGCAGGGACATTTCGGCCAAGTCTGCTGAAGGTAGTGCCGGGGAAGAATCGCTACCGACAAATACTTAGTTCAGGAATTTCTGAACTAAAGACGGGCAGAGCGGTTAGACTGCGCGCAAATACACCTGCGGAACCGTTGCACCATGGCCTCGACCTTGCCCGACCTGAAACTGCTGCGCATCTTTGTCAGCGTGGTGCGCCACCAGGGCTTCGCCAACGCCCAGCGCGAGTTGAACCTGTCGACCTCGGCCATCAGCACCTACATGAGCCAGTTGGAGGGCGCGCTGGGCATCGTGCTGTGCCACCGCGGCCGTGGCGGTTTCAGCCTGACCAGCAAGGGCGAGCTGTTCCACCAGGAGACCCTGCGGCTTCTGGCCGAACTGGATGGCTTCGAGCAGTATGCCGCTGCCCTCAAGGGCGAGTTGCGTGGCACCCTCAACCTCGGGGTTATCGACTCCACGGTCGGCGACCGGGCCTTGCCGTTGGCCGAAGCCATCGGCGCCTACAGCCAGGAGCACCCGGCGGTGCACCTGCACCTGTCGGTGTCCAGCCCTTACGAGCTGCAACTGGGCGTTCAGGACAACCGACTGGACCTGGCCATCGGTGCGTTCTCCTCGCGCATGAGCGGCCTGCTCTATCAGCCGTTGTACCGTGAACAGCACTGGCTGTATTGCAGCAGCCGCCACCCGTTGTATACCGAACGGCGCATCCCCGAGCCGGTAGTGACGCAGCAGCGCATGGTCGGGCGCGGCTACTGGAGCCAGGCCGAGCTGGCCCGGCATGGCTTCAAGCACAGCGCGGCGACGGTGGAGAGTATGGAAGCGCAGTTGATCCTGATCCTGTCCGGCGCCTATATCGGGTACTTGCCCGAGCACTATGCCCAGGCTTGGGTCGACAAGGGGGATTTGCGCGTGTTGTCGCCGTCCACCTTTGGCTACCAGGCGCCGTTCTCGCTGATCATTCGCCGTGGGCGTAGCCGTGAACCGCTGATCCAGACCTTCCGTGATCTGTTGAAAAGCCAGTTGAACGTGGGCTGAGCAGCGACGCATTCATGCATTCCGTCGGGCGACGTTAAATTCCGGCAAAAGCTGACCGCTAACCTGATAGCGCTCTGCTACATATCAACTTGCGCTGATGATTTTCCCCTTATTTCATCCTGCAAGGATCGCCCCGATGCGCATGAATTTGCCCGTCACTGAGCACGAAAGAACCTTCTCAAGCGATCAACGCCTGATTTCCACGACTGACCTCAACAGCCGCATCACCTACTGCAACGAAGCCTTCGTGGCGATCAGCGGATTTACCTATGACGAGCTGGTCGGCCAACCGCACAACCTGGTGCGTCACCCGGACATGCCTGCATCGGTGTTCGGGCATATGTGGGACACGATCAAGCAGGGCAAGCCGTGGATGGGGGTGGTCAAGAACCGGGCGAAGAATGGTGATTACTACTGGGTCAGCGCTTACGTCACGGCCATCTACGAGCAGGGCCGCATCAGTGGTTACGAGTCGGTGCGCTCGGTGCCCACGCGTGAGCAGATCCGCCGCGCCGAGGCGCTGTATGCGCGCCTGCGGGCCGACCGCGCAGCTGTGCCCTGGGCGGCGCGGCTGGGGCACGGGTTAGCCCATGGCTGGCCGTTGATAGCCGCAGGTCTGGTATCGGCAGGCGGTTACTTGTGGCTGCCGGCCTATGCAGCGCTTGGGGTGCTGATGGCCAGCCTGCTGTTGGCCTGGTACCTCGTCGAGCACCGGCAGAACCAGGCCATCCGCCGCACGTTGGCCGAGCATCCCAAAGCCTTCACCAGCCCGCTGGTGGCGCTGACCTACAGCGACAACCCGGGCCTGCAGGGCCAGCTTGACCTGGCCATCATCAGCGAGGAAGCGCGCTTGCAAACAGCCCTGACCCGCCTGGTGGACGCTGGCGTCGGGGTGAAGTCGCGGGCTGCGCAGTCCTCAGATTTGTCCGATGCCCAGGCGCAGATGCTTGACCGCCAGCGCAGCGAGACCGACCAATCGGCCACGGCCATTGCGCAGATGGCCGCAACCATCCAGCAGGTCACTCACAACGTGCAGAGCACGGCGCATGCGGCTGGCGATGCCGACCAACTGGCGCAGCATGGCAGCGAGCTCGCGCTGCAGAGCCTCAAGGCCATGGGCAGCATGAGCGATGCCGTCAACGACATCGGTCAGGCGGTCAATGCCCTGGCCGAGCAGACCCAGTCCATCGGCAGCGTGGTCGATGTGATTACCTCGATTGCCGAGCAGACCAACCTGTTGGCGCTCAACGCTGCCATCGAGGCGGCGCGCGCGGGTGAGCAGGGGCGGGGTTTTGCCGTGGTGGCCGATGAAGTGCGTTCGCTGGCACAACGTACCCGTGCATCGACCGACGAGATTCACCACATCATTGCTTCGTTGCGCGCGGGCGCGGAACGGGCGGTTAGCACCGCCAGCCGGGGTGAGCAGATCTCGCGGGACAGCGTGCACAGCGTCGAGGCGGTGCAGACGGCGTTGAGCGGGATTGCCCAGGCGGTCAGCCGCATCACCGGCATGAGCCAGCAGATGGCGACGGCGTCGGAGCAGCAAAGCCATGTGGCCGAGGACATCAACCAGCAGATCGTGAGAATTGCCCAGCTGTGTGACCAGAGTGCCGGGCAGGCCAGGCAGGGTGCAGAAATCAGCCAGGACCTGGAGCGCATGGCGGATTACCTGCACAGCCTGGCAGAGCGCTTCAACCGCTGAGATCGCTGGGGCCGCAAAGCGGGCCCCGGTTCTGTGGCACACTGTTCCCGCCAAGGAGAACCCCATGCCCAGACCCCGCTGCGAGCGCTGCCAGCGCCCGCTCGACCATTGCCTCTGCCCACTGATCCCCGCGCTCGACAGCCGCACCCGCGTCATCCTGCTGCAGCACCCCAGTGAAACCGCCCATGCCCTGAACACTGCGCGCTTTGCTGCCCTTGGCCTGAACAACGCCGAGCTGCGGGTGGGCGAGGTATTCGATGATCTGGGTGAATTGCTGGCAACGCCTGGTTACCGGCCGACCTTGCTGTTCCCGGGCGATGACGCTCAGGTGCTGACAGCCTATGGCAAGGTCGATGACACGCCGTTGCTGCTGATCGTGCCCGACGGCACCTGGCGCAAGGCGCGCAAGCTGCTGTACATGAACCCGCTGCTGGAAGGGTTGCCGCGGGTGACGCTGGGGGCAGTCGCGCCTTCGCGTTATCGGCTGCGCAAGGCGCCGGAGGCGGGGGCGCTATCGACCATAGAGGCAGTGGTGGGGGCTTTGAATGCGTTGGAGCAACCTGCCAGCTTCGATGCCCTGCTGGCGCCGTTCGAGGCGTTGATCGAGGGGCAGATCAGGGCCATGGGGGTGGAGACGTTCCAGCGTAACCATGGTGAGGGTTGAGGTGCCCGTGAGGGCCCTATCGCCGGCAAGCCAGCTCCCACAGTTACAGTGTCAAGGCTCATGCTTTTATTCCCACAGGCAACTGCACAAAGTTTGAAGCCTATGCAGTACCTGTGGGAGCTGGCTTGCCGGCGAAAGGGCCGCAAAGCGGCCCCCAGAACTTGAAGCCGATCAACGCATCTCAGGTAGACGCGCCTCGGTACGCACTTCCGTGGTAGCCAGCGCCTCTGGCGGCAGCGAAATACGCTGTTTGCTCAACAGCTCACCCATGGTCGCCAGCACGCGGTAGCGCGAGAATTCCTCGGTGTAGCGGACTTCGGTGTAACGGCGGTCGGCGTTGTACAGCTCGTTTTCACTGTCAAGCACGTCCAGCAGGGTACGCTGGCCCAGGCCGAACTGGTCCTGGTAAGCGGCGCGCACGCGCTTGGTGGTCTCGGCGTATTCACGCGCGGTAGGCAGCTGCTTGCTGGCATTGTTCATGGCGTTCCACGCCAGGCTCAGGTTTTCGGTCAGCTCACGCAGGGCGTTGTTGCGGATGTCCAGGGCCTGGTTGATCTTGTGCGCGTCAGACTGCAGGCGGGCCTTGTCGCTGCCGCCGCGGAACAGGTTGTAGTTCATCTCTACGCCGGCCTGCCAATCGTTGTTGTTGTGGCCTTTTTCGCCACCGGTGTTGTTGTTGGCACCGGTTGCAAGAATGGCGTCGAAGCGCGGGTAGAAGGTCGACTTGCCCACTTCGTATTGCTGCTCGGCGGCGTTGACGTCAGCCTGTGCCGATTTGATGTAGGGGTTGTTCTGGCGCATGCTGTCGCGCGCGCCGTCGAGGGTCTCAGGCACCTCGCCCTTGATGGTCGGCGGGCTTTCCAGTTCGTCCGGGGCACGGCCGATCACGCTGAAGAAGTTGGCCTCGGCATCGGCCAGGTCCACTTCGGCGGTATCCAGGTTGTTTTCCGCCAGGGCGCGACGGGCGCGGGACTGGTCGAGGTCGGCGGTGCTGCCAACGCCGCGCTCGTTACGCAGGCCGATCTGGTCGTTGACGCGCAGGTGGGCTTGCAGGTTGTTCTTGGCCAGGGTTACCAGCTCACGGCGCTTGAGCACTTCCAGGTATACCTCGATCGCACGCAGGGCGACATCCTGGGCAACTGCCTGGGTGTAGTAGGCGCGGGAGGTGGAAACCGCTTCGGTGCGGCCCACTTCGTTCGCGGTGTTGAAACCGTCGAAAATCATCTGCCGCAGGCGTAGCTCGGACTGGGTGTAGTTGAGGGTTTCCTTGTTGTGGTTACCCTCGGCACGGGTGGTGGCATTGTCCGAACGCTGGCGGCCATAGCCAGCAACCAAATCCACGGAAGGGTAGTAGCCACCACGCGCAAACTTGACGTCTTCATCGGCCGACAGCTTGCTGTTACGGTTGGAGCTTACCTGCGGGTGGTAGTCCACGGCGCTCTGGACGGCCTCGGTGATCGACATCGCCTGTACGTTGGCACTCGCCAGGGCCAACAGTAATGCACTGGTGATGGGGTTCAAAACGCGCATGGTACATCTCCCTGATCCTGGAATTGATCCTGCTGCTCGCCAAAAAAATGACGATAAAATTATCGCGTATAGTGTTGCAGGTTTTTAACAACACAGCTAAGTACATTCAACGCGATAGATAAGAAGATTTCTTCATATCAAATAGCCATATAAGACATATATTGTCTAACAAGGGCAGCGAAACTTTGTGCTGGCAAGCGCGCGAAAAGGCAAGAAAGCCAATGAATACAAGGCTTTTGTGTGGTTCCAGAACCATTTCGGATAAAGAAAACGACCGTTAGGCGAAAGTGATATTTGGCGACAAAAAAATGTCACTTCGGTGTGTGCAGGGTTTTCTGCCTGACGATATAGAGGCTTACCAATACAGCGCTGGTCAACATGAAGGCGCGGGCCCAGAACAGGGGCACCAGATAGCACGACAGGCCAATGCTGGCCCACATCAGGCCGATGGCGTAGACCTTGCCCTTGAGGGGGATGCCTTCACCACTGAGGTAGTCGCGGATCCATGGCCCGAGCTTCGGGTGATGGACCAGCCAGTGGTGAAAGCGCGGCGAACTGCGGGCAAAGCAGGCTGCCGCCAAAAGCAGGAAAGGGGTGGTGGGCAATACCGGAAGGAATATCCCCAACACCCCCAGCGCAACGCTGAGCCAGCCGATGGCCAGCAGCAGGTAGCGCACAGGCGACTCAGTGGTGGCGTGGCTTGAGCAGCGCCGGTTTTTCGTCAGGGGCGTGCAGCAGCAGGAACAATGCGCTCAGCGCCTCGGGGATCTGGACGATCATGTCATCCTGCAGGTTGGCGTTGCTGGCGATGTCGGCGAACTCTGGCTGTTCGTCGAACAGGCCAGAGCCCACCATGATCGGCAGCAACATTTCGCTGACTTCTTCTTCGGCGTTCTCGAACCAGGCCTCTTCACGCAGGAACACGCCTTCCATGAAGCCAATGCACCAGCCGCGCAGGTCGGAATCATCCGGCTCGTCGGTCAGGTCGAGGTCGCATGGCAGGTCGAATTCTTCGTCGCTGGCCAGCTGGCGGGCGATGTGCGCTTTCAACGCCACCAGGGTGGCTTCGATCTCGGTGCGCTGGGCCTCGCTGGCGTAGTGCGGCTCTTCGGCGAACAAGGCGTCGATCCATTCGCGCTCGGGCACGTCCTCGGCGTTGATCGACAGGGCGGTCAGGTAGCCGTGGGCGGCGACGTAGTCCAGCGCCTCTTCGTGCAGCTCGTCGGCGTCGAGGAAGGCTTGCAGGCGGGTCAGTTGCTCGGCGAAGGACATTACAGGGCTACCTTGGGGAATAAACGATACCGAATTCTAGCACCAAGCAAGGGTAGCGGGGTAAAGGGAACGTCTATCACCATGGTGCCCTGTGCAGTGCGGTGCTGCGGTATACTCCGCGATTTTTCATGCAGGGGCAGATTTTATCGGCCCCTGGCAAAAACCGCTTACGCATTTGGCGTGTGCGGAGCGGGTTTTTCGTCCAGCCTGTATGCAGGGTGGTACGGCGATTTGTGGAGTTGCACATGCTCGAACAGGCTCAGCGCGTTCTCAAGGACATCTTCGGCTACGACAGTTTCCGTGGGCGCCAGGCAGCAATCATCGAATGCGTGGCCAATGGCGGCGATGCCCTGGTGCTGATGCCCACTGGTGGCGGCAAGTCGCTGTGTTTCCAGGTGCCGGGGCTGCTGCGCCCGGGCCTGACGGTGGTGGTCTCACCGCTGATTGCGTTGATGGACGACCAGGTCGCCACGCTGGACGAACTGGGCGTGTCGGCTGCCGCGCTGAACTCTACCCTGACGGCGGAGCAGCAGCGTGAACTGGCCGGGCGCCTGCGCCGTGGCGAAGTGAAGATGCTGTACCTGGCGCCGGAGCGCCTGGTGCAGCCGCGCATGCTCGATTTCCTGCGCGATCTGGACATCTCGCTGTTTGCCATCGACGAGGCGCACTGCGTGTCGCAGTGGGGCCACGATTTCCGCCCCGAATACCTGCAACTGGGGCAATTGGCCGAGCTGTTCCCGCATGTGCCGCGCATTGCGCTGACCGCCACCGCCGATATGCGCACCCGCGAAGAGATTGTCCAGCGCCTGCACCTGCAAGGCGCCGAGCGCTTCCTGTCGAGCTTTGACCGGCCGAACATCTTCTATCGCATCGTACCCAAGGAAGCGCCGCGCAAGCAGCTGATGGCCTTCCTTGGCGAGCGCCGCGGCAACGCGGGCATTGTGTACTGCCTGTCGCGCAAGAAGGTCGACGAAACGGCAGCCTTCCTCTGTGATCAGGGTTTCCCGGCATTGCCTTATCATGCCGGCCTGGCTGCCGAGACCCGTTCTGCCAACCAGCACCGCTTCCTTAATGAGGAAGGGTTGATCATGGTCGCCACCATTGCCTTCGGCATGGGTATCGACAAACCCAACGTGCGCTTCGTTGCCCACCTCGACCTGCCCAAGTCGCTTGAGGCCTATTACCAGGAAACCGGCCGTGCCGGCCGGGACGGCTTGCCATCCGATGCCTGGATGGCCTACGGCCTGCAGGACATGGTCATGCTCAAGCAGATGCTGCAGAACTCCGAAGGAGACGAGCGCCACAAGCGCATCGAGCAGCACAAGCTCGACGCCATGCTGGCGTTGTGCGAAGAGACCCGCTGCCGCCGCCAGTCGTTGCTGGCCTATTTCGATGAAATCCTCGAGCAGCCGTGCGGGCACTGCGACAACTGTGTCGACAACATTCAGACCTGGGACGCCACCGAGCCGGCCCGTCAGGCGCTGTCGGCGGTTTTCCGCACTGGCCAGCGCTATGGTGTCGGCCACCTGGTCGATGTGCTGTTGGGCAAGGACAACGAGAAGGTGCGCAATTTCGGCCACGAGAAGCTGTCGGTGTTCGGCGTCGGCAAGGGCCTGGCCGAGGTCGAGTGGCGTTCGTTGTTCCGCCAGCTGGTGGCGCGTGGGCTGGTCGACATCGACCTGGAGGGCTATGGCGGCCTGCGCCTGTCCGACAGCTGCCGGCCACTGCTGCGCGGCGAGGTGACCTTGCAACTGCGTCGCGACCTCAAGCCGCAGACCACGGCCAAGACCTCATCGTCCAGCGGTGGCAGCCCGGCCAGCCAGTTGGTGCGTGCCGAGGAGCGCGAGCTGTGGGAAGCGCTGCGTACCCTGCGGCGCAAGCTGGCGGAGGAGCACAGTGTGCCGCCCTATGTCATCTTCCCCGACTCGACGCTGCTGGAAATGCTGCGCAGCCAGCCGGTCAGCCTCAGCGATATGGCCCAGGTCAGCGGTGTGGGGGCGCGCAAGCTGGAGCGTTATGGCCAGGCGTTCCTCGAGGTACTGAACAACAGCGGTGGCACCGAAGAGGCGCCGAAAGTGGTACTCGACCTGCGCCACGAACTGGTCAGCCTGGCCCGGGCCGGCATGACCCCGGCGCAGATCGCCGGGCAGCTCAACTGCAGCGAGAAGAACGTGTATAGCCTGCTGGCCGAGGCGTTGGGCCGCCAGGAGCTTAGCCTTGACCAGGCCCTCGACCTGCCGGAAGACCTGCTGATGGAAGTACAGGACGCCTTCCTGGATGGCGAGGGCGAACTGCCGCCGGTGTCGGCCATTGCGCCCCAGTTCGGGGCACGGGTGCCGGAGGGTGTGCTGTATTGCGTGCGTGCGGCGCTGGCGGCCGAGTTCGAGATGTGACGGGCAGTCAGATCGAGGGCAGAACCGCCATCTGCTGACCTTTGTCATGCTTTTTGACGATTATCGAACGGCGAAGGGCGCGCGAGCCTTGCCTCGTCGGAAAGGGCATGGTTAGCTGCCTAATAATTAGATCTGTTCAATGAGTTGCTTATGCCCCTGACCGACAACCAACACCGCTTCGGCATGCAGCTGGCCCAGATGTCCCGGGGCTGGCGTGCCGAACTGGACCGCCGCCTGGCCGGGCTCAACCTGTCCCAGGCGCGCTGGCTGGTGTTGCTGCACCTGGCGCGTTTCGAAGAAGCCCCTACTCAGCGTGAGCTGGCCCAGAGCGTGGGCGTTGAAGGCCCGACCCTGGCGCGCCTGCTCGACAGCCTGGAAGCACAAGGGCTGGTGCGCCGGCAGGCGGTGGTGGAAGACCGGCGGGCCAAGAAGATCTTGCTGTGCCCGCCGGCCAAGCCGCTGATCGACCAGATCGAAACCATCGCCAACCAGCTGCGGTTGGAGCTTTTCACCGGGGTGGACGAGGCAGAGTTGCAGGTGTGCATGCGGGTGCATGCCACGATCCTGTCCAACCTCGAGAAGTCCTGAGGGCCCCTGGGGTCGCTTTGCGGCCCCCGGCGAATCAGAAGGTATGCCCCAGGTTCAGGTACACCGCCTGCTCATGCGCACTGTTGGTGCCGTAGCTGAAGTTCAGCGGCCCCAGAGGCGTTTCCAGCCCCAGGAAGATGCTCGCCGCATTGATGTAGCCGCTGTCGAACTCGTTGTCGTTGTTCCACGCGCGCCCACGTTCCAGCGACCCGCCAATGTACAGCGGGAAGTCCAGCGGTACGTAGGCCCGTGGCGTCAGCCGGCGGTAATAGACCATGCGCAGCAGGCTCACGTTCTGCCCCGACACCGAGTCCTGGCGAAAGCCAGACAGCTCTCGTGCCCCACCCATCACGAAGCTGGACGTCACCACTTCGGTAGCGTCCAGGGTGCGCCCGTAGCGTCCGCCCAGCACGAAGGTGTTCGGCCCGCTACTGATGGCCTTGTCCAGGTTGAACAGCCACTGCCGGTAATCCTGGTCGGAGTCCAGCGATTTGTCGTACTTGCGCAAGGTCAGGCCAATGTCCTCACCGCTGTGCGGGAAATACACGTTGTCGAGGGTGTCGAACGAATACTTCAGTTCATAGAAGCCCTCGTTGAAGCTGACCTTGGGCAGGTCCTGGTCGCCAATGCGTACCTCGGCCTCGCCCCAGGCCTTGCCCACGCCCAGGCGTACTTCACCGTTGGTGCCAATCTGGCGGCCGAGGTTCAGGCCAAAGCCGTAGCGTTCCAGGCGGTACTCTGCGACGGGGTCGTTGTCCAGGGTGGCTTCGATGTTCTGTGAGCTGAAATCCAGGTACGGCGCAATGAAATAGCGCGAGCCAACGTCCAGCGGCTGGTAGAACTCGCTGTACAGTTCTTGCTGGTCGCCGATCTGGCCACGGGTCAGCCACTCGGCACCCAGGCTGTTGATGCCATTGACCCGGTAGCTGGCGCCCAGGTTGAAGGCGCTGTCACCGCGCAGGTCGTCCGAAAGGTTCAGGCCCAGGCGCAGGTAGTCGGTGCCGCCGCGTCGACCGCGGGCGTTGATCACCAAGGTGTTGTCGTTGCCCTTGTGCACCACGCGGTACTGCACCCGGTCGAAGTAGTCCAGGCCGTAGAGCGTGCCCATGTCGGTCTGCAGGCGGTCCAGCTCAAGGGGGGCGTCGATCGGCTGACGGATGTAAGAGCGGATCACGTCGTCGCTGACCTTGGAGTCGTTCTCGATCCGGATCGCGGTGATCACCGGCGTGCGCTGGCGTGGCGAGCGGGCCACGGCCAGGTTGCTGTCACCCTCAGGCTCGCGCAGGGCAGCCAGGCGTTGGTCGAGCAGGCGGGTGGCGCGGTAACCGGCGTCGATCATGTCCCGGGCACGGCCGAAGTCGGTCACGCCGAAGGCAGCTAGCGATGGCTGGATGAGGATGTCATCGCGCTGCAGGCTGGCCAGTTGTTCTTCCGAATTGCGCCGTGTCATCAGGGTAATCGACTGGTTGAGCACGTCGACCACGGTCAGCAGTTGCTTGCGATCGCGCAGCGGGGTACCGATGTCGACCACGATGGCCAGGTCCACGCCCATTTCGCGGGCCACGTCGACGGGGATGTTGTCGACCATGCCGCCGTCCACCAGCAGGCGGCCGTCCAGTTCGACCGGGGCAAACACGGCGGGGATCGACATGCTGGCACGGATGACCTGGGGCAGATGGCCGTGGCGGAACACCACCTTTTCGCCACTGGCGATGTCGGTGGCTACAGCGCGAAAGGGGATGGGCAGCTTGTCGAAATCGCGGGTATCGGCGGTGTGCGCCAGTTTGCTTTCCAGCAGCAGTGACAGGTTCTGCCCCTGGATCACCCCCAGCGGCAGGCCCAGGCTGCCGTCGTCGCGAAAGCTGAGCTTTTGCTTGACCAGGAAATCGCGATCATCCTGCTTGCGCCGGAACGGCACGTCCTTGCGCGGCGGGGCATCGGACAGCGCCTGTTGCCAGTCCAGGGTGGTGGCGAGCTTTTCCAGTTCTGCGACACTGTAGCCCGAAGCGTAAAGCCCGCCGACCACTGCGCCCATGCTGGTGCCGGCGATGGCGTCGATGCGCACGCCCTGTTCCTCCAGTGCCTTGAGCACGCCGATGTGGGCCAGGCCACGGGCCGCACCCCCCGACAACACCAAGCCGACCTTGGGCCTGGCAGGTTCCGCAGCGGCAGCCATGAATAAGGTGAGGGCGAGCAGCAAACAGCACAGCAAACGGCGCATCGTGAGTCTCAAACCGTGGGCTAAAGACCGCTAGTATAAGCGGCCCCTTACCTGGAGATGCCTCAGCATGGCCGACAACAAGCCCGAAATCGTCATCACTTATTGCACCCAGTGCCAGTGGCTGCTGCGCGCTGCCTGGCTGGCCCAGGAACTGCTCAGCACGTTTGCCGACGACCTTGGCCAGGTCGCGCTGTCACCGGGCACCGGCGGGGTCTTCTGCATTACCTGCAATGGCGTGCAGATCTGGGAGCGCAAGGCCGACGGCGGCTTCCCCGAGGCCAAGGTGCTGAAACAGCGGGTACGCGACCAGATCGACCCGCAGCGTGACCTTGGCCACAACGACCGCTGATCAGGCGCCCTCGGCCAGTGGCCGCTGCTTGGGTGGTTGTTCGCGGGTCATGCGGCTGGACAGCACGATGGCGAAGATGATCAGCGCGCCGCCCAGCAGCATGCGCAAGGTCGGGGTTTCGGCGAACACCACCCAGGCCACGGCAATGCCATAGACCGGCTCCATGCCGAACACCACGGCGGCGGTGCGCGCCTTGATCACCGCCAGGCTGGCGACGAACAGGCTGTGCGCCACGCCGGTGCAGAAGATGCCGAGCAGGGCGATCCACAGCCAGTCCATGGCCGCCACGCCTGCCAGACCTGGTGCGGCGAACGGCAGCAGGCACAGGCTTACCACCAGGTTCTGCCACAGGGCAGCCTGTACTGCTGGCAAACGCCCGGAGCCGGCGCGGTTGGTGAGGGACAGCAGCGAGAACAGCAGCCCTGACAGCAGTGCCCAGAGCAGGCCGCCAGTGGCCTCGCTGGCCAGGTCGAAATCTGGCGTGACCAGTATCAGGCCGATGCTGACCAGCAGCACCAGCACGGCCTCGTTGCGGCGGATGCGCTCGCGGAACAGCAGGCCTTCGAGGATGACGGTGAAGGCCGGGAAACTGGCGAAACCGAGGGTGGCGATGGCCACGCCGCCAACTTTGACGGCAATGAAGAAACTGACCCAGTGGCCGGCCAGCAGCACACCGCCGAGCAGCAGGCGACGGATATCCTGGCTGCTCAGGCGTTGCCAGCCCGGGCCGGTCAGGCTGGCGAACAGGGCCAGGGCGAGTACGGCGAAGGCGGCGCGGCCGAAGACGATGATCGCCGGGCTGGCAGTGGCGGCCAGTTTGCCGAAGACGCCGGTCAGGCCGAAGAACAGCGCGCCAATGTGCAGGGCGCCGAGGGCGGTGCGGTGGTTCATGGTGGTCCTTGCTCAAGATCTTTATCGACGTTGCCGGCCTCTTCGCAGCACAAGGCTGCTTCTACAGGGACTGTGCGTATTCTGTAGGAGCAGCCTTGTGCTGCGAAGAGGCCGGCACTGGCAAAGTGTAAAACCACAGGCCAACGATTTCTGTCGCAAGACTGCTGTCAGTTGTCGCCAGGCTCTCGCCGCAAAGCCATTGGCGTACACCCGAACGCCCGCAACATCGCCGCTGAAAACGCACTCTGCGAGCAATACCCCACCTGCGCCGCAATTTCACTCATCGGTAGCACGGTCTGCACCACCAGCCGCCGCGCCTTGAGCAAGCGCCGCTGGCGAATGTAGTCCATCGGTGTCATGCCGCATTCGGCAGTAAACCGCGCATGCAGCCGGGCGCCGGACAGCCCGGCGATGCGCGCCAGGTCGGCGACCTGCAACGGGTAGGCAGCATGCTGCTCGATATGGGCATCGAAGGCTGCATAGGGTAGGCGCTGGCTGGGGCGCACGTTGGCTGCTGCCGTGCAGTTGAGGCTGGCCAGCAACAGCGCTGCGCCTTGCCGGGCAATCAGCGGGTCGTCCATGGGGCTGGCCGCCAGCCAGTCCACCAACTGTTGCTGACGGTCGTCCAGGCCCAGCGCGGCGGGGCGGTCGAGCAGGCGGCGGCTGGCATCGGCATGCTCGCCCAGCTGCTCGTGCAGCCACTGCTCGCCAGGCACATCAAGCACCAGGCAGTGGCTGCCGCCATCGCTGGCGCAGGTGTGATGCGCGCCTGCCGGGACCACGACCAGCCCTTGCCGGTCGATCCCGGCGCCTTGCCCCTGTACCTCGAACTCCAGGCGGCCACGCAGGCCGAACACCAGTTGCGGGTGTTCGTGGCTGTGGGCGATCAGGCTGTCGCGGTAATGGCGCAGCGAGAGTATCGGGCCGGCGGTCATGGGGGCGTCCTCGCAGGGCAGATCCGCATTGTGCCTCATTCCCGGCAGGCGATCACCGGTAACCGTTTTGCCACGGCGCTGTCATGCGCGCCTGCCAGTCTCCAGCAAACTGCGCCGGAGCCTGTCCATGACCCATGCCGAACTCTCCCGTCCCTCGCGCAAGCAACGCGTGCGTACCCTGTGGATCTCCGATGTCCACCTGGGGACACGCGACTGCCAGGCCGAACACCTGTCGCAGTTCCTCAAGGGCTACCAGGCCGACCGCGTGTACCTGGTAGGCGACATCATCGATGGCTGGAAACTGCGCGGTGGCATTTACTGGCCACAAGCCCACACCAACGTGATCCGCCGCTTGCTGACCATGAGCAAGCGCGGTACCGAGGTGATCTACGTCACCGGCAACCATGACGAATTCCTGCGCCGCTACTCGAAGCTGATCCTGGGCAACATCCAGCTGGTGGATGAGGCCGAACACCTGACCGCCGATGGCCGCCGCCTGCTGGTGATCCATGGTGACCAGTTCGACGTGATTACCCGTTACCACCGCTGGCTGGCGTTTCTCGGTGATCGTGCCTACGGGTTCACGTTGGTGCTCAACCGTTGGCTCAACCACTGGCGTGCGCGGTATGGCTATGGTTACTGGTCGCTGTCGGCGTACCTGAAGCACAAGGTCAAGGGCGCGGTGAACTTCATCAGCGACTTCGAGGATGCCATTGCCCATGAGTGCACCCGGCGTGGTTTGCACGGGGTGGTGTGTGGGCATATCCACCATGCCGAGATCCGCAAGGTGGGCGAGGTGGACTACCTCAATTGCGGAGACTGGGTGGAGTCGTGCACGGCGCTGATCGAGCATTGGGATGGCCGTATGGAGCTGTATCGGTTGGCCGATGCCCAGGCGCGGGAAGCGCAGGCAGTGGCGGCGTCGCGTGAGCCGGCTTAGAGGCTGCAGAACCATGGGGCCGCAACCCGCCCTCAATGTCTATAGCCGGATCTTGCCCAGCAAGATATCCCGGAACATCACGAAATCCCCGGCCAGGCTGTACAGCGGGTAGGTGAAGGTCGCCGGCCGGTTCTTTTCGAAAAAGAAGTGCCCGACCCAGGCGAAGCCATAGCCGAACAGCGGCACGGCCAGCAAAAGCAACCATTTGCCACTGCCAATGGTGTAGGCCAGCAGCGCTATTACCAAGCTGGTGCCGACAAAGTGCAGGCGGCGGCAGGTGGGGTTGCTGTGCTCCCCCAGGTAGTAAGGATAGAACTCGGCAAAACTGCGATACTGCGCTGTGCGGTTCATGGCAGTGCTCCGGGATTAATACTTCTGGACAAGATGCACGGCGTGGAGCCTGATTCGAGTCTAGAGTGACTGACGGGGCCTACCAGTGACAATAGGCGCCAAATGAGTATCCTTGGGGTTCACCGCAGGAGCGGTCGGTAAAAAGAAGCCTGTCATGAGCGAAAGAACCACGTCAGCCAGCTGGGCATCAGGGATTGTGAAGGCGCTCGAACTGGAAGGGCTGGACTGCCCGTCCATGTTCAAGCAACTGGGGCTGGACTTCGCTGCCCTCGACGACCCCGATGCACGTTTTCCGCAAGATTCCATGACCCGGCTGTGGCAGCTGGCGGTGGAGCTGTCAGGCAATGAAGCCATTGGCCTGAACATGGCCCGCGTGGTACGGCCGGCTTCGTTCCATGTGGTGGGCTATGCATTGATGTCCAGCCGCACCCTGGCAGAAGGCTTCCAGCGCCTGGTGCGGTACCAGCGCATCATCGCCGAAAGCTCCGATCTCAGTTTTGTCCTTGGCGACGAGGGCTATTCGCTGATCCTGACGGTGCATGGCGACCATCTGCCCCCGACCCGGCACAGTGCCGAAGCATCGCTGGCCTGTGCGCTGGCGCTGAGCAAATGGCTCAGTGGGCGGCCGGTACAGCCGCGCCGGGTACTGGTGCAGGGGCCGCAGCCAAAGAATGTCGAGCCGTACAAAGTGGCGTTCCATTCGCCCCTGGTGTTCGGCGCGCCGCACGATGCGCTGGTGTTCGAACGGGCCGACATGGAGGCGCCGCTGCCGACTGCCAACGAGGCCATGGCGGTGCTGCACGACCGTTTTGCCGGGGAGTACCTGGCACGATTTTCCGAAAGCCGGGTTACCCACCGCGTGCGGCAGGTGTTGTGCCGCATCTTGCCGCAGGGGGAACCCAAGCGCGAAACCCTGGCCCAGGCCTTGCACTTGTCGCAGCGCACCTTGCAGCGGCGTCTGCAGGAGGAGGGCACCAGTTTCCAGAGCTTGCTTGATGACACCCGTCGCGAGCTGGCCGAGCAATACCTGGCCCAGCCGGGCATGACACTGCTGGAAACCGCCTACCTGCTGGGCTTTGCCGACCCCAGCAATTTCTACCGGGCATTCCGCCGCTGGTTCGATGCCACCCCAAGCGAGTACCGCGCCCGCCTCGGCACGGACGCCGAGGGGGTCAGTGACGCCAGAACGCCGGCATACACAGCACCAGCACCGTAATGATTTCCAGGCGGCCAAGCAGCATGCCGGCCGCCAGGATCCACTTGGCCGCGTCCGGCAGCGTGGCATAGTTGCCCGACGGGCCGATCACTTCACCCAAGCCCGGGCCTACACCCGAAACTGTGCCGGCAGCGCCGGTCAATGCGGTCATCCAGTCCACGCCCAGCAACGACAGCAACAGGGCCATGACGCAGATGGTGATGGCGAAGAAGAACGAGAACGTCAGAATCGAGCGCACGATGTCTTCGTCGAGGCGGTGGCCGTTGTATTTCTGCTTGATCACCGCACGCGGGTGGATCAGTTGGTTGAGGCTGGCCTTGAGCAGGATGTAGGCCACCTGGAAGCGGAAAATCTTGATACCGCCTGCGGTCGAGCCGGAGCAGCCGCCGACGAAGCCCAGGTAGAAGAACAGCATCAGCGAAAAGTTGCCCCACAGGCTGTAGTCGCCCAGGGCGAAGCCGGTGGTAGTGACCACCGAGGTCACGTTCAAGGCTACGTGGCGCAGGGCATCGAGCCAGTGCAGGTTGGTGCTGTACCAGTACCAGGTGCCCAGGACCAACCAGGTAACCACCAGCATGCCCAGCAAACCTTGCACCTGCTGGTCACGGATCAGCGCCCTGCGGTTGCCACGCAGGGTCGCGACGTAAAGGGTGAACGGCAGGCTGCCCATGATCATGACCACCACCGCGACCCAGTGCACGGCCGGGATATCCCATTTTGCCAGCGACTGGTCGGAGGTGGAGAAGCCGCCGGTGGAGATTGCCGACATGGCGTGGTTGATTGCATCGAACGGGCTCATCCCCGCCCACCAGAAGGCCAGCGAGCCGAGGATAGAGAAGCCGACGTACACCCCCACGATCGACTTGGCCACCATGTGCGAGCGTGGCATGACCTTTTCCGAGCGGTCGGACGATTCGGTCTGGAACAGGCGCATGCCGCCGATGCGCAGCAATGGCAGGATCGCCACCGCCATGGCGATGAAGCCGATGCCGCCGAGCCAGTGAAGCATCGAGCGCCACATGAGAATACCCGGCGACATGTTATCGAGCCCGCTGAGTACGGTAGCGCCGGTAGCGGTGATGCCCGACATGCTCTCGAAGAAGGCGTCGGTGTAGCTGATGTGCTGGGTCAGCAGGAACGGCAGGGCGGCAAACACGCACACCACCAGCCAGCTGCTGACCGTGAGCAGGTACATGTCACGCGGGCGCAGGTGGACATGCTCGGGGCGGCCCTGTACCACCAGGGCCAGGCCGGCGATGAAGGTGATCAGGCTCGACCAGAGGAAGGAGGGCATGTCACCAGTGCGCTCGAAGATCACCAGGGTCGCCATGGGCACAGCCATGCCGACGGCGAGGGTAATCAGGAAGATGCCGATGATGAAACCAATGATCCTTAAGGTCGGCAACGCCATGTGATCTGCTCTGACTCGAAACGGAAGGGCGCCATTCTACCTATGGGTCTGGTGATGTAAACGCTAGAATGGCCGCACATTCAACTGCCAGGAGGGTAGCCGATGGAGGCTCTCGACGCATTGCTCAACCGTGTTTCCGTGCCACGCCTGACTGACCCGGCACCCAATGCCGCACAGCGCGAGGCGCTGTTCCAGGCTGCCTTGCGCGCCCCGGATCATGGCCAGCTGCGACCATGGCGCTTCCTGACCATCGAGGGCCAGGGCCGTGAAAAGCTGGGTGAGCTGTTCGCTGAAGCGGTGCAGAACAAGGGCGAAGCCAGCCAGGCTGCGCTGGACAAGGCCCGCGCCATGCCGCTGCGGGCGCCGCTGCTGATCGTGGTGATCGCCAAGCTGCAGGACCACTTCAAGGTGCCCAAGTCCGAGCAGCGTCTGGCAGCCGGCTGTGCGGCGCACGGCATTCTGATTGCCGCGCATGCGCAAGGCATCGGGGCGGTGTGGCGTACCGGGGACATGGCCTTCGATGCCCATGTGCACAAGGGCCTGGGTCTGGCCCAGAATGAAGAGTTGATCGGTTACCTGTATGTCGGCACGCCGCTGACCGAGCCGCGCACTGCGCCGGTGCTGGACACTACCGAGTTCGTCAGCGCCTGGGGCGAGTAACGCAGCCTGGGGCTGATTTATTGCATCAGGGCCACTGGCCTCTTCGCGGGGCAAGCCCGCTCCCACAGGTACTGTGCGCTGCCTGATACCTGCACCGTACCTGTGGGAGCGGGCTTGCCCCGCGAAGAGGCCAGTGGCCTTTACATCACATCAACTGCCAGTAGCTTCAGCCAAAGGCAACTCCAGCCTGGCCACCAAGCCCCCCCTGTGGATGGTTGTCCGCGCTGCCTGATACCTGCACCGTACCTGTGGGAGCGGGCTTGCCCCGCGAAGAGGCCAGTGGCCTTTGCATCACATCAACTGCCAGTAGCTTCAGCCAAGGGCAACTCCAGCCTGGCCACAAAGCCCCCCCTGTGGATGGTTGTCCGCGCTGCCTGATACCTGCACCGTACTTGTGGGAGCGGGCTTGCCCCGCGAAGAGGCCAGTGGCCTTTGCATCACATCAACTGCCAGTAGCTTCAGCCAAGGGCAACTCCAGCCTGGCCACAAAGCCCCCCCTGTGGATGGTTGTCCGCGCTGCCTGATACCTGCACCGTACCTGTGGGAGCGGGCTTGCCCCGCGAAGAGGCCAGTGGCCTTTGCATCACATCAACTGCCAGTAGCTTCAGCCAAGGGCAACTCCAGCCTGGCCACCAAGCCCCCCCCTGTGGATGGTTGTCCGCGCTGCCTGATACCTGCACCGTACTTGTGGGAGCGGGCTTGCCCCGCGAAGAGGCCAGTGGCCTTTGCATCACATCAACTGCCAGTAGCTTCAGCCAAGGGCAACTCCAACCTGGCCACAAAGCCCCCCCTGTGGATGGTTGTCCGCGCTGCCTGATACCTGCACCGTACTTGTGGGAGCGGGCTTGCCCCGCGAAGAGGCCAGTGGCCCTTACATCACATTAACTGCCAGCAGCTTCAGCCAAGGGCAGCACCAGCCTGGCCACAACCCCCCCCTGTGGATGGTTGTCCGCGCTGCCTGATACCTGCACCGTACCTGTGGGAGCGGGCTTGCCCCGCGAAGAGGCCAGTGGCCTTTGCATCACATCAACTGCCAGTAGCTTCAGCCAAGGGCAACTCCAGCCTGGCCACAAAGCCCCCCTGTGGGTGGTTGTCCGCGCTGCCTGATACCTGCACCGTACCTGTGGGAGCGGGCTTGCCCCGCGAAGAGGCCAGTGGCCTTTGCATCACATCAACTGCCAGTAGCTTCAGCCAAGGGCAACTCCAGCCTGGCCACAAAGCCCCCCTGTGGGTGGTTATCCAGCACCAGTCTCCCGCCATGGCGCTCCGCCGCTTTGCGCGCAATCGCCAGCCCCAGGCCATGCCCTGGCGCGTCCTGCCCCGGCGCGCGGAAGAACGGCTCGCCCAGCTGCGCCAGATGCTCCGCTGCCGCCCCGGGCCCATGGTCACGCACGCTGATCACGATGTGGTCCTGCTCACGCACGGCGCTGACCTCGACCGGCTGCCCCACCGGGTTGAAGCGCAGGGCATTGCGCAGCAGGTTGTCGACGGCGCGCTCGATCAGCGTCGGCCAACCTTGCAGGGTCAACCCCGGCTGCGCCTCCAGGCGCACGTCCTGGTCCGGTGCGCTGAGCAAGGCGTCTTTGCGCACGCTGCCGAGCAGGGCATTGAGGTCGACCGGCTCGGCATGAGCCTGCTCCGCATCGACCCGGGCCAAGGCAAGGATTTCGCTGATCAGGTCTTCCAGCCGGTCGCACTCGCGGGTCAGGCGCGGCCACAAGGTCTCCCGCTGCTCAGGCCCGGCGCGCTCGGCCAAAGCCAGGGCAATGCGCAGCCTGGCCAGCGGCGAGCGCAACTCATGGGACACATCGCGCAGCAACTGGCGCTGGCTGCCAATGGTGCTTTGCAGGCGCGCGCCCATCTTGTTGAAGTCCTTGGCCAGCACGCCAAACTCGTCACGCCGTGCAGCCAGCTGCGCCAGGCTGTTCTGCTGGTAAGTGGTCTGCCCCAGGTCATGCACCGCGCTGCGCAGGCGGCTTAGCGGGCGGGTAATGGACAGGGTGACCAGCAGGCTGAACAGGGTCAGTACCACCAGCGCAATGCCCAAGGCACTGAGCGGCCACATCAGGCTTTCGCGGTGCCAGGCGTCCAGTGCAGGGTGGGGGATGCGGTAGATCAGCAGGTAGGTTTCGCCGGTCTCCGGGCTGGTGTATTCCTCGGTCAGCCGACGCCATGGCAGGCGCCGCTCGTCATTGTGCTGGCGTGCCTCGAAGGCCGCCGCACGGCGTGGGAAGGTGCCGGGCACCACGGCCTCGCCACTGTCATCGAGTACCTGCACGTCGATCTTGTAGCGATCTTTGCGCCGTTCCAGAAAGTGCTGTGCCGCATCCAGGCCTTGCTGCTCGTAATGCTTGGCCCACTTGCTGGCCAAGGTATTCAGGCCCGGGTGGCGGCTAAGGATCCAGGCATCCTGGTTGAGCATGTGGCCCAGCAGGATAGACAGGCCTGCGACCAGGGTGATAGCCAGCCAGAAACTGGCCAGGATGCGCCAGAACAGTGAACGCAAGTGCACCTCCTGTAAACGGTAAAAGCCCGGCCCGCGGGGAGGCGGGCCGGGCATCGGGCGGACAGCTTACTGAGCCTTGGTGCCTTTTTCAGCTTTCCAGGCCTGGAACTCCTGCCACTCGGCTTTCTTGGCGGCGCGTTCCTTTTGCAGTTCGTCGAACTTTTTCTGCTGTTCAGGTTTGAGCAGGTTGCGCACCGCAGTGTCGGTCTTGTCGCGGCTGGCTTGCAGCTCGTCTTTCATGGCTTTCTGGTCGGCGGCTGGCAGCTTGGCCAGGTAGCGCTCGGTGATGTCACGGCGCTGCTGCATCTGCTCGCCCATCAGCTTGCCGATCTGCTGGCGCTGGTCGCGGCTCAGGTCCAGTTGATGGAAAGGCGCATCACCGCGATGATGCGGGCCGTCGTGACGCGGGCCGCCTTCAGGCATGGCCATGGCCACGGTCGGCAGGGCGGCGGCGAACATCAGGGCGATAAGGGTCTTGCGCATGGTGTCTCTCCTTTCATAGGCCGGTGGTTACCGGATGAGCACAGTCTAGGGAGATCACCGTCAAGCGCAGTCAGGGGATGGTAAAGGCACTGTAAAGAACAGTTCCAAGCTCCAGGCTGCAAGTGAAGCCGATTGCGATCTTGCGCCTTCTTGTAGCTTGCAGCGAGTTACAGGCAGTAGTAATAGCCACGGCTACGCAGCGCCACGATACGTGGCCTGCCATCGGCATGCGGGCCGATCTTCTTGCGCAGGTTACTGACATGCATGTCCAGGCTGCGGTCGTACAGGGTCAGTTTGCGCCCCAGGCCGATTTGCGCCAGCTCCTGCTTGTCCAGCGGTTCGCCAGGCTGGCGCAGCAGGGCTTCAAGAATGCGGCTTTCGGACAGGGTCAGGGTCATTTCACGGCCGTCGATGCTGGCCACGCCGCGCGCAGGGCTGTACACCAGGTCGCCCAGTTCCACCTGGCTGGTGGTGGCGGTGGGGTGGCTGCGGCGCAACACTGCTCGCAGACGGGCCGTGAGCTCGCGCGGGTCGCAAGGTTTGGCCAGGTAGTCGTCGGCGCCCAGCTCCAGGCCAAGAATGCGGTCCAGCGGCTCGCCCCGTGCAGAGAGCATCAGCACCGGCAGCTCGGTGTGCTCGCTGCGCAATTGCTTGAGCAATTCCAGGCCGCTGCCATCGGGCAGCATCACATCCAGTACCACGGCCGCCGGAGCGTGCTCGGCCAGGGCCTGGCGTGCGCTCAGGCCATCATGGCACGCACGCACGGTGAACCCTTCCTGGGTCAGCCAGCTGCCGAGCAGCTCGCACAGTTCCTGGTCATCATCAATCAGTAACAGCTCGCTCATGACTCACTCAATTCAACCATTGACGGCGGCTATTCGGCCCGCCAGTGGCAAAGATACCGCAGACTGATGGCAGCCGTATAACTACTGGTGCCGTGTCAGCTTCTTCGCGGGCTTGCCCGCGAGGAAGCGACTTGGTCTCAGATCAAGGCAATACTTGCTTGAACGGCTTGACGACGACGTTGTCGTACACGCCCGCCGCAATGTAAGGATCGGCATCGGCCCAGGCCTGCGCCGCGGCCAGCGATTCGAATTCGGCAACGATCAGGCTACCGCTGAAACCGGCTTCGCCCGGGTCGTTGCTGTCGATGGCTGGGTGGGGGCCGGCCAGCACCACGCGGCCTTCGGCCTTGAGCTGCTGCAGGCGTTCGATGTGCGCCGGGCGGGCAGCCAGGCGCTTTTCCAGGGAGTTTGCGACGTCGCTGGCGATGATGGCGTAGAGCATGTCAATCCTTGGGTTTGGTAGTAGAAGGGTCGTCGTGCAGGTGGCGCGACAGGTACACGCCTTGCGCCACCAGGAAGATCACGGTCATGCCCAGGCTGCCGAACACCTTGAAGTCCACCCAGAAGTCCTGGAAGGTAAAGGCGACGAACAGGTTGGCCGCGCCGCAGAACAGGAAGAAACCGATCCAGGCAACGTTCAGGCGGGTCCAGACGGCATCGGGCAGGGTCAGGGCGTGGCCCATGATGCGCTTGATCAGCACCCGATCGCCGATGAAATGGCTGCCGGCAAAGCCCAGGGCGAACAGCCAGTTCACCACCGGCGCTTTCCACTTGAGGAAGGTTTCGCTATGGAAGGTCAGGGTCAGGCCGCCGAATACCAGGCAGGCCACCAGCGTCAGCCATTGGCCCTTTTCCAGCCTGCGTTGGCGCAGGAACAGCGCACCGTACACCACCAGCGAGCTGATGATCAGCATGGCCGTGGCACTGTAGATGCCGCCGAATTCGAAGCTGTGGCCGGCGACTTCCATGGGGCGCGGGTCAAGCTTGTAGACGATGAAGAACAGCAGCAGCGGGATGAAATCGATGAATTGTTTCACAATGGCAGCCAGAATCGGGATGTGACGGCATAATAACAAACATCGATTCCAGCGAAAGCGCTCTCCATGAATGTTGATCTGCACTGTCACAGCACGGCCTCCGACGGCGCCCTGTCGCCCTCGGTACTGGTTGCCCGGGCCCATGAGCACGGGGTGCAAACGCTGGCACTGACTGACCACGACACCCTCGAAGGCCTGCCCGAAGCCCGCCAGGCCTGCATTGAGCGGGGCATGCGCTGGGTCAGCGGGGTGGAATTGTCGTGCACCTGGGGTGGCGCGACCATCCATGTGCTGGGTTATGACTTCCCGCTGGACGCGCCGCCCTTGCTGGCGGCCATTGAAGCGCTGCACCGTGGCCGCTGGCTGCGCGCCGAAGAAATAGACAAACGGCTGGCAGCCAAGGGCATGCCCGGCACACTCGAGGGCGCCCGCGCCGTACAGCACGAGCTGGGCGACAGCGGCAACGCCCCGGCGCGCCCCCATTTTGCCGAGTACCTGGTGCGTGCCGGGCACGTCAAGGACCGCGGCGAGGCGTTTCGCAAGTGGCTGGGTGCCGGCAAGCTGGGCGACGTCAAGCAGCATTGGCCGACCCTCGACGAAACTGTCGCCACCCTGCGGCAGTCCAAAGCGTGGGTGAGCCTTGCACACCCCATGCACTACGACCTGACCCGCAGCAAGCGCAGAAGGCTGATTGCCGACTATATTCAGGCAGGCGGGCAGGCACTTGAGGTGGTCAACGGGATGATGCCGGCCGAGCAGGTGGGCACGATGTCCATCCTTACTCGTGAGTTCGGCCTGCTGGCAAGCGCTGGCAGTGACTTCCACGGCCCCGGCACCTGGGGAGAGATCGGTGCCTACCGGCCTTTGCCCGAGGATCTGCCACCTCTGTGGCGTCGATTCAGCCATGAACAGCCTTTGGCGCTATGAACAGGATGACTACGTGAGCCAATTTTTCCAGATTCATTCGGAGAACCCACAAGCGCGGCTGATAAAACAGGCCGTCGAGATCATCCGCAAGGGTGGCGTGGTGGTTTACCCGACCGACTCGGCCTACGCGCTGGGCTGCCAGATTGGCGATAAAAACGCCATCGAGCGGGTTCGGCGCTTGCGCCAGTTGGACAAGCAGCACAACTTCACGCTGCTGTGCTGCGACTTGTCGCAAATGGGGTTGTTCGCCAAGATCGATACGTCTACGTTCCGCCTGCTCAAAGCGCACATTCCGGGGCCTTATACCTTCATTCTCAATGCCACCCGCGAGGTACCGCGGTTGCTGATGCACGAGAAACGGCGGACCATTGGATTGCGCGTGCCATCCAACCCGATCGTGCTGGCTCTGCTAGAAGAGCTGGGCGAGCCGTTGATGAGCGTGAGCCTGATCTTGCCGCCCGAAACAGAGCCGATGACCGACCCCTACGAGATCCGTCAGCGCCTGGAGCACCATGTCGATCTGATCATCGATGGCGGTTTTGGCGACCTCAAGGCGTCGACCGTCATTGACCTCACTGGCGATGAGCCCGCGCTGATCCGCGAAGGCTGCGGCGACCCCACGCCGTTTATGGTCAACGCGTGAGCCAGATGGAGGCGCCCGAGGCACCGGCTGAGCAGGCCGAGTCGCCTCGGCAGTTGCAACTGGCCCTGGTCTACGGCGAAGCCCTGACCGAAATGCCGCTGGACCTGTACATTCCGCCGGATGCCCTGGAAGTCATCCTGGAAGCCTTCGAAGGGCCGCTCGACCTGTTGCTGTACCTGATCCGCAAGCAGAACATCGACATCCTTGACATCCCGGTGGCGGAAATCACCCGCCAGTACATGGGCTACGTGGAACTGATGAAAAGCGTGCGCCTGGAGTTGGCTGCCGAGTACCTGGTGATGGCCGCCATGCTCGCCGAGATCAAGTCGCGCATGCTGCTGCCGCGTTCGGCCGATGTCGAGGAGGAGGAGGGCGACCCGCGCGCCGAGCTGATCCGCCGTCTGCAGGAGTACGAACGTTTCAAGGCCGCAGCCGAGGGCATTGACGACCTGCCAAGGGTGGGCCGCGAGGTCGTTGTGCCGCGTCTGGAAGCACCGCAGGCCAAGGTCCGCAAGCTGTTGCCGCAGGTCAGCCTGGAAGAGTTGCTGATGTCCATGGCCGAGGTCATGCGCCGCAACGACCTGTTCGAAAGCCATCAGATCAGCCGTGAGACCTTGTCCACCCGTGAGCGCATGAGCCAGGTGCTGGAGCGCCTCAAGGGCGGTGCTTTCGTGCCGTTCGGCGACCTGTTTGCCGCCGAAGAGGGCAAGCTGGGTGTGGTGGTGACCTTCATGGCGGTTCTCGAACTGGTGAAGGAATCGCTGATCGAACTGGTGCAGAATGAACCCTTCGCCGCTATCCATGTGCGGCTTCGCCCAGCGCTTGTTGAAGAACCTGATGAACCTGAATGACCCCCGCGACCTGGCGTCACTGATCGAAGCTTTTTTGCTGGCTTCGGGCAAGCCGCAATCCCTGGAGCGCCTGTACGAACTGCTCGAAGAGGCCGAGCGCCCCGAGCCCCAGGTGTTCAAGCAGGCCCTTGAGGTGCTGGGCAAGTCGTGCAGCGGCCGTGCCTTCGAGCTCAAGGAAGTGGCCAGCGGCTACCGCCTGCAGATTCGCGAGGACTTTGCGCCCTGGGTCGGGCGCCTGTGGGAAGAGCGCCCGCAGCGTTATTCGCGCGCGCTGCTCGAAACCCTGGCCCTGATCGCCTACCGCCAGCCCATCACCCGTGGCGAGATCGAAGACGTGCGGGGCGTGGCGGTGAACAGCAATATCATCAGGACCATGGTCGAGCGCGAGTGGATTCGCGTGGTTGGCTACCGCGAAGTGCCCGGGCGGCCAGCGATGTTTGCCACCACCAAGGCGTTTCTCGACCATTTCAACCTCAAGAGCCTGGATGAGCTGCCGGCCCTGGCCGAGCTGCGCGAAATGGAGCCGGAGCCGCTGCTCGACCCGGATGATGCGCCAGTGCCCGCGCACCTGCAGGCGTTGGCAGATGCCAGCCTTGGGGAAGAAGACGTTTCTGAGCCAAAGGACGAAACCAGCTTCCGTAGTTTGCTGGTGGAGCTGGATGCCATGGAGGAGGGGTTGAAGATCGATTTTGATGACTTGCGCGAGGAGGAGCCTGAGGCTTCTCTGGGGGAAGAGGGCAAGTTACAGCCCTGATTCTTCTCTTGGCGACAGGGCCAGTGAGATCAACACAAGACCACTAGGCTGAAACCTCTCCCAATGCGTGCAAAACCCTCTAACCTCCAGTGCGTTCCATTGCCGAACCGCGTATGATGCGCGGCCTTTTGGCGCGTTCGTCGCCAAGAACCTGTTTTCATTCCTACACCGGGAGGTGCCCAGATGAGTGAGCAAGACCTGCAAGATACCGAGATCACCCCACCCGCTGGCGAAAAGCTGCAGAAAGTGCTGGCGCGCATTGGCGTGGGTTCGCGCCGTGACGTCGAGGCCTGGATCAGCCAGGGCCGCATCAAGGTCAACGGCGTCGCAGCCACCCTTGGCCAGCGCGTCGACCTGCACGACGCCATTGCCGTAGACGGCAAGCTGATCAAGCGCGAAGAGGCCGCCGAGGCCACTCGCCGGGTGATCATGTACAACAAGCCTGATGGTGAAATCTGCACCCGCGACGACCCTGAAGGCCGCCCGACCGTGTTCGACCGCCTGCCACGGCCAAAAGAGGGCCGCTGGATCAACATCGGCCGCCTCGACATCAACACCACCGGCTTGCTGCTGTTCACCACCGACGGTGAGTTGGCCAACCGCCTGATGCACCCGTCCTACGAGATGGACCGAGAGTACGCGGTACGGGTGCGTGGTGAAGTCGACGACGAGATGATCGAGCGCCTGAAAGCCGGCGTGATGCTGGAAGACGGCCCGGCGAAGTTCACCGACATCCAGAAGGCACCGGGTGGCGAAGGTTTCAACCACTGGTACCACTGCGTGGTGATGGAGGGCCGTAACCGTGAGGTGCGTCGCCTGTGGGAATCCCAGGGCATGGTGGTCAGCCGCCTGAAGCGCGTGCGTTTCGGCCCGGTGTTCCTCAACTCTGACCTGCCGATGGGCCGCTGGCGTGAAATGACCCAGGGCGAAATCGACATCCTGGCCGCCGAAGTGGGCCTGCAGCCAGTAGCGCTGCCTGCCATGAAGCTCAAGGCCAAGGACAAGATGGAGCGCCTGCAGCGCAAGTCGACCCGCCCGCTGGGCCGTGGCGAGCGCGTGCGCAACCTGCGCCCGGCTCACGAAGGTGCTGCTACCGGCGAGCGTCCGGCGCGTCAGCCGCGTGAAGAGGCCCCGCGTAAACCTAACCGTGGCAGCACGGTGGCCGAGCGCCCGAGCGAGATGCGCAAACGTACCGGCAAGCCTGAGGGTGACAAGCCGGCAGGCCGTGGTCGCGGCAAGCCGCGTGGCTGATAAGTCAGTGTGGTAATCAAGAAACCAGCCTTCGGGCTGGTTTTTTTATGCCTGTAGGGGCGCGGCCGCTTCGACAGCTACCGCGTCAATTTGAGGTCTTGCGCGGTCCTTGTAGCGGCCTTGACGGGGCGCTGGACCGGTCGGAAAGGGCCGCATAGCGGCCCCAAGATATTGAACAAAAAAGATTTTTCGGACGACTGGCAAGTTCCTGAACCGCCGTGTAAAGAAATTTATACGAATGTAGCCGTTTTCAGTCCGCATTTCAGATCGCGCCCGGTCGTGTAAACAAACCTTGCCGGCGTCCATGTGCCAAAGCCGCGCCCCTGGCCCGACCCACCCTTGCCCAAACCCCCGTCCCCACGGTGTTATAGCCACCATTGCCGTGTGCAACAGCCCGTCCACAGCGCCGGGCTGACAAAACAACAAATGGAGGCGCCATGTACGCCGATCACTCCGCCTTTGAAGGCCCACACCACAGGATCGCTGCGTTTTTTCCGGATGGAAGGACGCAACGCGTTGACGCCTGCGCGTTTGCAGGGGTATACAGTGCGCCGCGTTTTACCTGTGACCCTCTTGCGTACCGCGCACTCTTGATCACGCCTGGTTGACCCGCTCCGGCGGCACCTGAGGTCAAGAAACCCAAGGTAACCACCTTGCTCATTCCGCTGCGCCACGAGCGCGGTGGGTCCGATTCCGTCACAGATAAAAACAATGCAGGTGACTTCGTTCATGAGTGGACAAAACATGCATTCAGGCGAGCTCAAGCGGGGCCTGAAGAACCGCCATATCCAGTTGATCGCCCTTGGTGGTGCGATTGGTACCGGCCTGTTCCTCGGCTCGGCAGGCGTGATGAAATCCGCCGGCCCGTCAATGATCCTTGGCTACGCCATTTGCGGCTTCATCGCTTTCATGATCATGCGCCAGCTTGGCGAAATGATTGTTGAAGAGCCGGTGGCCGGCTCGTTCAGCCATTTTGCCCACACCTACTGGGGTGGTTTCGCCGGCTTCCTGTCGGGCTGGAACTGCTGGGTGCTGTACATCCTGGTCGGCATGTCGGAGCTTTCGGCGGTCGGCAAGTATGTTCACTACTGGTGGCCGGAGATCCCGACCTGGGTCACGGCGGCGGCGTTCTTCGTGCTGATCAACGCCATCAACCTGATGAACGTGAAGTTCTTCGGTGAAGCCGAATTCTGGTTTGCCATCATCAAGGTCGTGGCCATCGTCAGCATGATCGGCCTGGGTGCCTACCTGCTCACCAGTGGCAGCGGTGGCCCGGACGCCACCATCGCCAACCTGTGGTCGCATGGCGGTTTCTTCCCGAACGGTGTCAGCGGGCTGGTAATGGCCCTGGCGTTCATCATGTTCTCCTTCGGTGGCCTGGAAATGCTCGGCTTCACCGCTGCCGAGGCTGACAAGCCGAAGACCGTGATCCCCAAGGCGATCAACCAGGTCATCTACCGCATCCTGATCTTCTATGTCGGTGCGCTGGTGGTGCTGCTGTCGTTGACCCCGTGGGACAACCTGGTTGCCAGCATCGATGCCTCGGGTGGCAGCTATGGCAGCAGCCCGTTCGTGCAGGTGTTCTCGCTGCTGGGCAGTGATGTGGCCGCCCACTTGCTGAACTTCGTGGTGCTGACCGCAGCGCTGTCGGTGTACAACAGCGGCACCTACTGCAACGCCCGCATGCTGCTGGGCATGGCCGAGCAGGGCGATGCCCCGGCGTCGCTGGCCAAGGTCGACAAGCGTGGCGTGCCAGTGCGTTCGATCCTGGTGTCGGCCGCGGTGACCTTTGTCGCCGTGCTGCTCAACTACCTGATGCCTCAGAACGCCCTGGAGCTGCTGATGTCGCTGGTAGTGGCCACCCTGGTGATCAACTGGGCGATGATCAGCTATTCGCACCTCAAGTTCCGTCAGCACATGGACCGTACCGGCCAGAAGCCGCTGTTCAAGGCGCTGTGGTACCCCTACGGCAACTATGTGGTACTGGCCTTCGTGGTGCTGATTCTGGGCATCATGCTGATGATTCCGGGCATCCAGGTTTCGGTGTATGCGATCCCTGTGTGGCTGTTTGCGATGTTTGTTGTCTACATGGTCAAGCCGCGCCGCAGGATGAATGCCGGTGGGGTGGCGGGTACCGCAGCCAAGTAAGCAACCCAACGTAGTAAGAAGAAACCCCAAGCCAGGTGACCGGCTTGGGGTTTTTTATTGCCTGTGCCGGCCTCTTCAGATCTGTTCCAGCAACCAGCCCCTGAATGCCCGTAACGACGGCAAGGCCTCATTCCTGGGCGGGTAGATCAGGTAGTAACTGCGCTGGCTGGCAAACGCCACCCCAGGGCTGTACAGCTCTGCCTTGGCCAACTCCTCCTCTACCAGAATGCGCGGCACCAGGCCAATGCCAATCCCGGCGCGCACTGCCTGAATCAGGTGCGAAGTCAGCTCAAAGCTCGGCCCCAGGCGCATCGACCGGTGCGGCAGGCCATGGTGCGAGAACCACTCGCCCCAGGCGTGCGGGTTGTTCGCCACATTCAGCAGCACCTCTTCGCTGATCCTTGCCGGGCTCCAGGCCTGGCTGTCCGCGGCGGCCTCTGGCGGCAGGATCACCACCAGTTCCTCGGCATGCAGGCGATGGCAGATGAGCCCCGGCAGATCGTGGCTGGCCACACCGATGGCCGCATCGATTTCGCTGGTGTCGAAGTTGATGGCTTCGATGCGTGAATGAATGTGCACCAGCATGCCTGGGTGGGCGTTATAGAACGCATGCAACCTCGGCAGCAGCCATTTCGAGCCGAAGGTAGGCAGCGTGGCCAGGCGCAAGGTGCCTACCCCTGACTGGTAGGCCAGTGCCTGCAGGGTGGCGCTGCGGATGCGCCCCAGTGCCTCACTGAGCTCGCGCTGGTACAGGCGGCCGACATCGGTCAGTTGCACCTGGCGGCCCTCGCGGCGGAACAGGGTCAGGCCCAATTGCTGTTCCAGCGCCTGCACCTGGCGGCTGACCGCGCTCTGGGTCAGTGACAGCTCGGCAGCGGCGCGGGTGTAGCTTTCATGCCGGGCGGCGGCCTCGAATGCCAGCAGCAGCGACATGGAAGGTGTCAGGTGGCGGTAATTCATTCATGAAAGTCATTGATAGCGGCAGGATTATCCGTTTGCCCTTGAGGCGAAACTACAGGAACATTGGCCTATACGTCATCCCCGCATGGCAACACTTATGCTGCGGTGACAGGAATCCCGTGAATTAGCCAATATCAAGAGGCCATCCTTCGATGATCGCCCAGCTGCCGACCGTTGCACCGAGCGCCGACTACCCAGAATTCCTCGAAGCCTTGCGCAACAGCGGCTTCCGTGGCCAGATCAGTGCCGACTACGGCACCCGCACCGTACTGGCCACCGATAACTCGATCTACCAGCGGTTGCCCCAGGCGGCGGTGTTCCCGCTGGACGCCGATGATGTGGCGCGGGTTGCCACGCTGATGAGCGAGGCGCGCTTCCAGCAGGTCAAGCTGACCCCGCGCGGCGGTGGCACCGGCACCAACGGCCAGTCGCTGACCGATGGCATCGTCGTCGACCTGTCGCGGCACATGAACAAGATCCTCGAAATCAATGTCGAGGAGCGCTGGGTACGGGTGCAGGCCGGTACGGTGAAGGACCAGCTCAATGCTGCGCTCAAACCGCACGGTCTGTTCTTCGCCCCCGAGCTGTCCACCTCCAACCGCGCCACCGTTGGCGGCATGATCAATACCGACGCCAGCGGGCAGGGCAGTTGCACCTATGGCAAGACCCGCGACCACGTGCTGGAGTTGCACAGCGTGCTGCTCGGTGGCGAGCGCCTGCACAGCCTGCCGATTGACGATGCCGCGCTGGAACAGGCCTGTGCCGACCCCGGCCGGGTCGGCGAGGTGTACCGCATGGCCCGCGACATTCAGGAAACCCAGGCTGAGCTGATCGAAGCCACCTTCCCCAAGCTCAACCGTTGCCTGACCGGCTACGACCTGGCGCACCTGCGCGATGAGCAGGGCCGTTTCAACCTCAACAGCGTGCTGTGTGGCGCTGAGGGCTCGCTGGGCTATGTGGTTGAAGCCAAGCTCAACGTGCTGCCGATCCCCAAGTACGCGGTGCTGGTCAACGTGCGCTACACCAGTTTCATGGATGCCCTGCGCGACGCCAACGCGCTGATGGCGCACAAGCCGCTGTCGATCGAAACCGTCGACTCCAAGGTGTTGATGCTGGCGATGAAAGACATCGTCTGGCACAGCGTTGCCGAATACTTCCCGGCCGACCCCGAGCGCCCGACCTTGGGTATCAACCTGGTGGAGTTCTGTGGCGATGAGCCGGCCGAGGTCAACGCCAGGGTGCAGGCCTTTGTCGAACACTTGCAGGCGGACACCAGCGTCGAGCGGCTGGGGCATACCTTGGCCGAAGGCGCCGAGGCGGTCACCCGTGTCTACGTCATGCGCAAGCGCTCGGTGGGCCTGCTGGGTAACGTCGAGGGCGAGGTGCGCCCGCAGCCGTTTGTCGAAGACACCGCGGTGCCGCCGGAGCAGCTGGCCGACTACATCGCCGACTTCCGCGCGCTGCTCGATGGCTACGGCCTGGCCTACGGCATGTTCGGCCACGTCGATGCCGGCGTACTGCACGTGCGCCCGGCGCTGGACATGAAAGACCCCGCGCAAGCTGCGTTGGTCAAGCCGATTTCCGATGCAGTGGCGGCGCTGACCAAAAGTTACGGTGGCTTGCTGTGGGGCGAACACGGCAAAGGCCTGCGCTCCGAGTACGTGCCGGAGTACTTCGGCGAGCTGTACCCGGCGCTGCAGCGCCTGAAAGGTGCCTTCGACCCGCACAACCAGCTCAACCCGGGCAAGATCTGCACTCCGCCGGGCAGCACCGAGGGCCTGACCCCGGTCGATGGCGTGACCCTGCGCGGCGACCTCGACCGCACCATCGATGAGCGTGTGTGGCAGGATTTCCCCAGTGCCGTGCACTGCAACGGTAACGGCGCCTGCTACAACTACGACCCCAACGACGCCATGTGCCCGTCGTGGAAGGCCACCCGCGAACGCCAGCATTCGCCCAAGGGCCGTGCTTCGTTGATGCGCGAGTGGCTGCGCCTGCAGGGCGAGGCGAACATCGACGTGCTGGCCGCGGCGCGCAACAAGGTGTCGTGGCTCAAGGGCCTGCCAGCGCGGCTGCGCAACAACCGCGCACGCAGCCAGGGGCAGGAAGATTTCTCCCATGAAGTGTACGACGCCATGGCCGGTTGCCTGGCGTGCAAGTCGTGCGCCGGGCAGTGCCCGATCAAGGTCAACGTGCCGGATTTCCGTTCACGCTTCCTTGAGCTGTACCACGGCCGCTACCAGCGCCCGCTGCGTGACTACCTGATCGGCTCGCTGGAGTTCAGCATTCCGTACCTGGCCCACGCGCCAGGGCTTTACAACGCGGTGATGGGGTCGAAGTGGGTAACCCGGCTGCTGGCCGACAAGATCGGCATGGTCGACAGCCCGCTGATCAGCCGTTTCAACTTCCAGGCCACCCTGACCCGCTGCCGCGTTGGTGTGGCCAGCGTACCGGCCCTGCGTGAACTGACCCCGGCCCAGCGCGAGCGCAGCATCGTGCTGGTGCCGGACGCCTTTACCCGCTATTTCGAAACGCCGCTGCTGTCGGCCTTCATCGACCTGGCCCATCGCCTCGGTCATCGGGTGTTCCTGGCGCCGTACAGCGCCAACGGCAAGCCGCTGCACGTGCAGGGTTTCCTTGGCGCATTCGCCAAGGCGGCGATCCGCAACGCCACCCAGCTCAAGGCCCTGGCCGACTGTGGCGTGCCGCTGGTGGGCCTGGACCCGGCGATGACCCTTGTGTATCGCCAGGAATACCAGAAAGTGCCGGGGTTGGAAGATTGCCCTAAGGTGCTGTTGCCGCAGGAGTGGCTGATGGATGTGCTGCCCGAGCAGGCGCCGACCGCGCCGGGCAACTTCCGCCTGATGGCCCATTGCACCGAAAAGACCAACGTACCGGCCAGCACAAGGCAGTGGGAGCAGGTGTTTGCCCGGTTGGGCCTGAAGCTGGTTACCGAGGCGACGGGTTGCTGCGGCATGTCCGGTACCTACGGGCATGAGGCGCGTAACCAGGAAACATCGCGGACCATCTTTGAGCAGAGCTGGGCCACCAAGCTGGACAAGGAGGGGGAGCCGCTAGCAACGGGCTACTCGTGCCGTAGCCAGGTCAAGCGCATGACCGAGCGCAAGATGCGCCACCCGCTGGAAGTGGTGTTGCAGTACGCCCAGCGTTAACCTTCAGGGGCTCGGGGCTGCTTTGCAGCCCATCGCCGGCAAGCCAGCTCCCACAGGATCACCACAGGCCTGAACTTTGTGGTGATCCTGTGGGGGCCGGCTTGCCGGCGATAGGGCCAGTGCAGGCAATGCAAGGGTCAGGCTTCTTGCCCCCGATCTCTAGGCCGCCGCGCCTGCCTGTACAAATACAGGCTCAACACCAGCCCGCAAGCCGCGGCAGCCGCCGCAAACAGAAACATCGAAGCAAACCCGAACCCCGCCGCCACCGCGCCCACCAGTGGCCCGGTCACCCCCAGCGACAAATCGATGAACAGCGAATACGCCCCCACCGCCGCGCCGCGGTTGGCCGCCGACACCTGGTTCACCGCCTCCACGCCCAATGCCGGGAACACCAGCGAGAAACCAAACCCGCTCAGTGCTGCACCCGCCAATGCCAGTTCGGCACTGGGGGCCAGCCACAGCATCAGCAGCCCGAGTGTTTCCACCGACAGGCAGGCAATCGCCACCCGGAACCCGCCAATCCGGTTGATCAGGTTGCCGAACAGCAATCGCGCGCTGATGAAGCTGGCGCCGAACAGGCTCAGGGTCAACGCCGCATCGGCCCAGCCACGGCTGGCGTAGTACAGGGTGATGAAGGTGGCGATGGTGCCAAAGCCGATTGAGCCCAGGGCCAGTCCCGAGCCATGCGGGAACACCTTGCCCAGCACCCGCAGGAACGGCAGGCGTACACCGCTGACAATAGGCGCGGCCCGCTTGGGCCAGGCCAGCAGCAGGCCGAGGGCGCACAGCAGGATGATGCTGACGCCCATGCTCCACAGCCCCAGGCTCTTGACCATCAGTACGCCCAGCGGAGCGCCGATGGCCAGGGCGCCATAGCTGGCGATGCCGTTCCAGGAGATGACCTTGGCGGTGTTTTCGGCGCCTACCCGGCCGATGCCCCAGCCAATAGCGCCCGAGCCCACCAGGCTTTCGGCGCTGCCCAGCACCAGGCGGCCAACCAGCAGGCAGGTCAGGCTCAGCCAAGGCAGGTGGGTAAGGAAGGCGCACGCCAGCATGAACACCCCGCTAAGCCCGCAGCCGACCAAGCCATACATGACTGCTTTCTTGCTGCCATGGTTGTCGATGATGCGGCTGGCGGTAGGGCGGCTGAGCAGGGTGGCGAGGTACTGCACGCTGATCACCAGGCCGGCGACTACGGCGCTGAAACCCAGGTCGTTATGCACATAGCCGGGCAACACGGCCAGTGGAATGCCGATGTTCAGGTAGCCGATGAAGGTGAAGAGGACGATGGAGACGACTTGCAGGGTGACCGCAAGGGGGCGCGGTGAGTCGGGCATGGGGACCTACGTGTGTTCAGGACGGTGTGAAAACGTGATGACGGGGGTAGCCCGCAGGTCAGCCGTTTTCACACAGTCGGGGATGCGCAGTTATTCCTGGTCAGCGCTGGATTGATCGTCACCATCCTGCTCGACGGCAGCTGCCGGTTCGGCGTGAACGGTCACGGATGGCTCTTCTGGGTTCAGGCTTGGGAAGGGAAGATTCGGGATTTCGTGCATCTCGTCGTTCCTCGCAAGTGTGAGTGAAAAGTCTGCGCCAGGCGCGGTTGAAGCTTCGCAAAGCTGGGGCAGGATACACAAGTCTGGATGACAGTTTGGATTTTTTACCGGTCGCTTGTCGGTTTTGCGGGCGAACAGCGCACATTTTTCCTGCAAATAATTGGGGCCGCTTCGCGCCCCTTCGCGGGCTTGCCCGCTCCCACAGGGACCGCGAAAACCAGGGGCGCGCGCCGTCTTTGTGGGGGCGGGCAAGCCCGCGAAGGGGCGCGCAGCGGCCCCACTTCCTAAGCGATTACTTACGGCCTTCAGCCGTTTCAGCCACTTTGTCAGTGCGTGCGCACATGATGAAGTCGTTGCGGTGCAGGCCTTTGATCGAGTGGCTCCACCAGGTCACGGTAACTTTGCCCCACTCGGTCAGCAGCCCCGGGTGGTGGCCTTCGGCTTCGGCGATTTCGCCCACGGCGTTGGTGAACGCCAGGGCGTGCTTGAAGTTCTTGAACAGGAACACGCGCTCAAGCTCCATGTGGCCGTCACGCACTTCGATGTTCCAGTCCGGGATTTCGCGAATCAGTTCGGCCAGCTCGTCGTCGGAGACTTTCGGTGCGTCGGCGCGGCAGGCTTCGCAATGGGCTTGATTCAAGGCATTCATGAGATGTTTTCCGGTTCGAGTTGTTATCGGCAAGGTTGATCAGGCAGCGACCTTGGGTGGAAACTTCGGCGCGTGCAGGCCCAGCTGCATGGCTTTGTGGACCATGCCCATGATGTCTTCGTGGGCCAGGTCGAACAGGCGCTTCATGTTCGGCAGCACGAAATACACCGGCTGCAGGATGTCGATGCGGTATGGCGTACGCATGGCTTCGATCGGGTCGAAGGCCTGGTGCTCAGGCGCGTCAGACAGACTGTAGACGGTCTCTTTCGGCGACGAGAGAATGCCGCCGCCATAGATCTTGCGGCCTTGCGGGGTTTCCATCAGGCCAAACTCGATAGTCATCCAGTACAGGCGCGCAAGGTAGACGCGTTGTTCCTTGGTCGCGGCCAGGCCGAGCTTGCCGTAGGTATGGGTGAATTCGGCGAACCATGGGTTGGTCAGCAGCGGGCAGTGGCCGAAGATCTCGTGGAAGATATCGGGCTCTTGCAGGTAGTCCAGCTCCTCCGGGGTACGAATGAAGGTGGCAACCGGGAAGCGCTTGCTGGCCAGCAGTTCGAAGAAGGTCTGGAAGGGGATCAGTGCCGGTACCCGGGCAACTTGCCAGCCGGTGGTGGCGCCCAGCACCTTGTTGACCTCGCCCAGTTGCGGGATACGGTCATGGGGCAGCTTGAGCTGGTCGATGCCGTCCAGGTATTCCTGGCACGCGCGGCCCTCGATCACTTTCAGCTGGCGGGTGATCAGGGTGTTCCATACCGCGTGCTCTTGCTGCGGGTAATCGATAAAACCATGCGCATCGGGCTCGCGTGCCACGTATTGCGTCTGTTTCATGAGGCTCTCCTGGTGAGGGCTTTTCTTGTTATGTGCAGGACATGACTCAGTAATATCCCCGCCCGGATCGGTTTGCACGATGGACCGCACGCCCTGTCGCGCGTTTTCACCCTCATTTTCGTAACGATAATTTTACAAAATGCGGCAGGTGTCGGAAAATCCGAGGCATCTGGCTGATGGTTACACTATTTTTGTCAGCTTCTCTTTACAAATTTTCTGCGCGGTGTTGAAAAACATTGGCGCTTCGCGGGCCCCACATGCGTATCAAAGTCCATTGCCAGAACCGGATTGGCATTCTGCGCGACATCCTCAACCTGCTGGTGGAGTACGGCATCAACGTGCTGCGTGGCGAGGTGGGCGGTGACCATGGCAACGCCATCTACCTGCATTGCCCGAACCTGATCAATCTGCAGTTCCAGGCATTGCGGCCCAAGTTCGAGGCGATTGCCGGCGTGTTCGGCGTCAAGCGCGTAGGGCTGATGCCCAGCGAGCGCCGCCACATGGAGCTGAATGCGCTGCTGGGGGCGCTGGATTTCCCGGTGCTGTCGATCGACATGGGCGGCAGTATCGTCGCCGCCAACCGCACGGCGGCGCAGCTGCTGGGGGTGCGGGTGGATGAGGTGCCGGGCATGCCGCTGGCACGCTATGTGGAAGACTTTGACCTGCCGGAGTTGGTGCGGGCCAACAAGTCGCGCATCAATGGCATGCGTATCAAGGTCAAAGGTGATGTGTTTCTGGCCGATATCGCGCCGCTGCAGTCCGAGCACGATGACAGTGAGGCGTTGGCGGGTGCGGTACTCACCCTGCACCGTGCAGACCGCATCGGCGAGCGTATCTACAACGTGCGCAAGCAAGAGCTGCGCGGCTTCGACAGCATCTTCCAGAGCTCGCGGGTGATGGCCGCCGTGGTACGTGAGGCGCGGCGCATGGCACCGCTGGATGCACCCTTGCTGATTGAAGGCGAGACCGGCACTGGCAAGGAGCTGCTGGCGCGCGCCTGCCATTTGGCCAGCCCGCGCGGGCAGTCGCCGCTGATGGCGCTCAATTGCGCCGGGTTGCCCGAGTCGATGGCCGAGACTGAACTGTTCGGTTACGGTCCCGGCGCGTTCGAAGGGGCGCGGGCCGAGGGCAAGCTGGGGCTGCTGGAGCTGACCGCCGGCGGCACGCTGTTTCTTGACGGAGTAGGGGAGATGAGCCCGCGCCTGCAAGTGAAGCTGCTGCGCTTTCTGCAAGACGGCTGCTTCCGCCGGGTAGGCAGCGATGAAGAGGTGTACCTGGATGTGCGGGTGATTTGCGCGACCCAGGTGGATTTGTCGGAACTGTGTGCCCGTGGCGAGTTTCGCCAGGACCTGTATCACCGCCTGAACGTATTGTCGCTGCACATTCCGCCTTTGCGTGAATGCATGGATGGGTTGGAAGGGCTGGTACAGCACTTTCTCGATCAGGCCAGCCGGCAGATCGGCTGCGCCATGCCCCGCCTGGCGCCAGCAGCAATGGAAAAACTTGGGCAATACCATTGGCCGGGTAATGTAAGGCAGTTGGAAAACGTATTGTTTCAGGCGGTTTCTTTATGTGACGGCGGCGTGGTCAAAAGCGAGCATATTCGCTTGCCGGATTATGGCGTGCGGCAACCGTTGGGTGAGTTTTCGCTGGAAGGGGATCTTTCGCAGATTGTCGGGCGCTTTGAAAAGGCGGTACTGGAAAGTTTGATGGGGGAGTTTTCGAGTAGTCGGGCTTTGGGGAAAAGATTGGGTGTTTCGCACACGACAATTGCCAACAAGTTGAGGGATTACTCGCTTAACAAGTCTGCGGATTAGTTGTCAGGCAAAGAACTTGGGACTGCTTCGCAGTCCTTTCGCGGCGCAAGGCCGCTCCTACAGGTACGGCGCGGGTTTGAGGATTGCGCAATACCTGCAGGAGCGGCCTTGTGTCGCGATAGGGGCCCGCAGGGCCCCGATTCACAAGGTATCAGCCGTTGGAGCAGCCGTTCCCCATCACGCGGTATTCGAGAATGTGCTTCTGGCCCTGGGAGTCCTCGTAGGTCATGCGGGCTGGCACGACTTCGCACACATTGGGCACTTCGCTCATGGAGATGACGCGGGCAATGTCCAGGTGTTGCGAGTAACTGTATTGTTCAACCGGAATCTGCTCGGCATCTTTGGCTTCGCCGGCCATCGCCGCGCCGCAAAGACTGCCAAGTACCAATACCAGTAAAGCTTTCATTTTCTATTTACCTGTCTAAGGTCGTGAGGGGGCACGCGGCGCTTATGGCGCCGCGAGTACAGCGAGTTTTAACTATCGGGATGAAATGGAGATTAACGCTTGCCTTCGTGGGGGCTGTTACCAGTTGTTAATCGCCTTGCCGTTGCTGGCGAGGTGAATTTTATGGCGGTGGCCAAGGCTGAAACAGTGGGTCTTTTGATAAAGTGTTTTGACAGAATCTGTAACAATCCCCTGTTAACCGCCTCTTTTTTTTCGACGCAGGGTCTGTAATGCCCGGGCCAGAGCGCTTGGGCGGAACGGGCGTACCAAATTACTACCAACGTCGAATGGCTTTTGTCGCTCTGGTACAGTTACAAACGGTTCCATACAAAAACAACTATTACACCGAGGTAACACAGATGAGTGCGGCTCCACTGTATCCCGTTCGTCCCGAGGTTGCGGCCACTACCCTGACCGACGAGGCCACCTACAAGGCCATGTACCAGAAATCGGTGATCAACCCGGACGGCTTCTGGCGCGAGCAGGCCCAGCGTATCGACTGGATCAAACCGTTCACCAAGGTCAAGCAAACCTCCTTTGATGACCATCACGTCGATATCAAATGGTTCGCCGACGGCACTCTGAACGTTTCCTCCAACTGCCTGGACCGCCACCTTGAAGAGCGTGGCGACCAGCTGGCAATCATCTGGGAGGGCGACGACCCTTCCGAGCACCGCAACATCACTTACCGTGAGCTGCACGAGCAGGTCTGCAAGTTCGCCAACGCCCTGCGTGGCCAGGACGTGCACCGTGGTGATGTGGTCACCATCTATATGCCGATGATCCCAGAGGCCGTGGTCGCCATGCTGGCCTGTGCCCGTATCGGTGCGATCCACTCGGTGGTCTTCGGTGGCTTCTCCCCTGAGGCCTTGGCTGGCCGCATCATCGATTGCGAGTCCAAAGTGGTGATCACCGCCGACGAAGGCGTACGTGGCGGCCGTCGTACCCCGCTCAAGGCCAACGTCGACCTGGCGCTGACCAACCCTGAAACCAAAAGCGTACAGAAGATCATCGTGTGCAAGCGCACCGGTGGTGAGATTGCCTGGCACCAGCACCGCGACATCTGGTACGAAGACCTGATGAAAGTGGCCTCCAGCCACTGCGCGCCAAAAGAAATGGGTGCTGAAGAAGCGCTGTTCATCCTTTATACCTCCGGCTCTACGGGCAAGCCCAAGGGTGTGCTGCACACCACCGGTGGTTACCTGGTGTATGCCGCGCTGACCCACGAGCGCGTGTTCGACTACCGCCCGGGCGAGGTCTACTGGTGCACCGCCGACGTCGGCTGGGTCACTGGCCACAGCTATATCGTCTACGGCCCGCTGGCCAATGGCGCCACCACCTTGCTGTTCGAGGGCGTGCCAAACTATCCGGACATTACCCGCGTGTCGAAGATCGTCGACAAGCACAAGGTCAACATCCTCTACACCGCCCCAACCGCCATTCGCGCGATGATGGCCGAAGGGCAGGCCGCCGTTGAGGGGGCCGATGGTTCCAGCCTGCGCCTGCTTGGCTCGGTGGGCGAGCCGATCAACCCTGAGGCCTGGAACTGGTACTACAAGACCGTTGGCAAGGAGCGGTGCCCGATCGTCGACACCTGGTGGCAGACCGAGACCGGCGGCATCCTGATCAGCCCGCTGCCGGGCGCTACCGGCCTCAAGCCGGGCTCGGCAACCCGTCCGTTCTTTGGCGTGGTGCCTGCGCTGGTGGACAACCTGGGTAACCTGATCGAGGGCGCGGCCGAAGGCAACCTGGTGATCCTCGACTCCTGGCCGGGCCAGTCGCGTTCGCTGTACGGCGACCACGACCGCTTCGTCGACACCTACTTCAAGACGTTCCGTGGCATGTACTTCACCGGTGACGGTGCGCGCCGCGACGAAGATGGCTACTACTGGATCACTGGCCGTGTGGATGACGTGCTCAACGTGTCTGGCCACCGTATGGGTACTGCCGAAATCGAAAGCGCCATGGTGGCGCACTCGAAAGTTGCCGAGGCGGCAGTGGTTGGCGTGCCGCACGACATCAAGGGCCAGGGCATCTATGTGTATGTCACCCTGAATGCCGGTGTCGAGGCCAGCGAGCAACTACGCCTGGAGCTGAAGAACTGGGTGCGCAAGGAAATCGGCCCGATTGCCTCGCCGGACGTGATCCAGTGGGCGCCGGGGTTGCCGAAGACGCGTTCGGGCAAGATCATGCGCCGTATCCTGCGCAAGATTGCCACCAGTGAGTATGATGCTTTGGGCGATATCTCCACCTTGGCCGACCCGGGTGTGGTGCAGCACCTGATCGATACCCACAAGGCCATGAGCCTGGCTTCGGCCTGATAGCCTCGCCGCTTACGCGGTGGGAGCGCCACGACCAGACTAAACCCCGCCCGGGCAACCGGCGGGGTTTTTGCTTTACTGTTACCCGACATTCATCGGTAACTGTTCTGTCACCGGTCCCGCACAGGTTCGGGGCGCGAAGAAACACATCTGGCCCGTTTTGGTGCATTTGCGTAGCCAATTTATGCAACACAGCACGCTCCACTTGCCGTAGTACAAGGCTTTGCCAATAATAGGCCCAGGAATTGCTAGGTCTATAGGTTCTATTTCTTGCGCTCTTGCATATTTTGCATTGGCTGTCAACATTGCCCGCAGCGGTTTCAGGCGCTTCTGTAAGTAGTTGTCGCTTTGAAGAAATATCGACTACCGGGCTGTCGCTAAAATGCCACTCACTCGCTCGTGGTCTGCGACCTTGGTCGAACCCTGCGCGGCTCGCGTTGTACCCATTCGCATATCGGGCAGTTGTTACCTGCCTTGTATTGCCCCGTACCGATGGAGTTACCTGATGAAGAAGCTCGCACTGCTTGGCGCCCTGGCGCTGTCTGTGTTTTCCCTGGTGTCGCAGGCCGATGAAAAACCACTGAAAATCGGCATTGAAGCCGCCTACCCACCCTTCGCCTTCAAGCAGCCTGACGGCAGCATCGCCGGCTTCGACTACGACATCGGCAACGCCCTGTGCGAAGAGATGAAGGCCAAGTGCACCTGGGTCGAGCAGGAGTTCGACGGCCTGATCCCTGCGCTTAAGGTGCGTAAGATCGACGCCATTCTGTCCTCCATGTCGATCACTGAAGACCGTAAGAAGTCGGTCGACTTCACCAAGCGCTACTACCTCACCCCGGCGCGCCTGGTCATGAAGGACGGCACCGCTGTCAGCGACAGCCTGGATGAGCTCAAAGGCAAGAAGATCGGTGTGCAGCGTGGCTCGATCCATGACCGCTTCGCCAAGGAAGTGCTGGGCGCCAAAGGGGCCACCGTGGTGCCTTACGGCACCCAGAACGAAATCTATCTGGACGTGGCGGCCGGTCGCCTCGACGGCACCGTGGCTGACGCCACCCTGCTGGAAGACGGGTTCCTCAAGACCGACGCCGGCAAGGGCTTCGCCTTCGTAGGCCCGGCTTTCACCGACGCCAAATACTTCGGTGACGGCATCGGCATTGCCGTACGCAAGGGCGACAAGGCCAACGTCGACCGCATCAACGCGGCTATCGACGCCATCCGTGCCAACGGCAAGTACAAAGAAATCGAGAAGAAGTACTTCAACTTCGATATCTACGGTCCAGACTCGAACTAAGACGTCGGGTTTCACCTGTGCAATGGTGCAAACAGCAGAAGCTCTGAGGTTTGCACCATTTTTCATTCTCTAGGTCGAGGACCTCATCATGTTGAAAGGCTACGGGGCAGTCATCCTCGACGGGGCGTGGCTGACGCTGCAGCTCGCCCTGTCGTCGATGGCCCTGGCCATCGTGCTCGGCCTGATCGGTGTGGCGCTGCGCTTGTCGCCGGTGCGCTGGCTGGCCTGGCTGGGCGATCTGTATTCCACGGTGATCCGTGGTATTCCGGACTTGGTCCTGATCCTGCTGATCTTCTACGGCGGGCAAGACATCATCAACCGGGTGGCGCCGTTGCTCGGCTACGAAGACTACATCGACCTCAACCCGCTGGTTGCGGGTATTGGCACGTTGGGCTTCATCTTTGGCGCGTACCTGTCGGAAACCTTCCGCGGTGCCTTCCTCGGCATTCCCAAAGGCCAGGCCGAAGCGGGCGTGGCGTATGGCATGAGCAACCGCCAGGTGTTCTTCCGCATCCAGGTGCCGCAAATGATTCGCCTGGCGATCCCGGGCTTCACCAACAACTGGCTGGTGCTGACCAAGGCCACCGCGCTGATCTCGGTAGTCGGCCTGCAGGACATGATGTTCAAGGCCAAGCAGGCGGCCGACGCCACCCGCGAGCCTTTCACCTTCTTCCTGGCGGTGGCGGCCCTGTACCTGGTGCTGACCAGTGTCTCGCTGCTGGCCCTGAAGTATCTCGAGCGCCGCTACTCGGTAGGCGTCAAGGTGGCTGAACTATGATCTTCGACTACAACGTCGTCTGGGAGGCATTGCCGATGTACTTCGGCGGCCTGCTGACCACCCTCAAGCTGCTGGCGATTTCGCTGTTCTTCGGCCTGCTGGCGGCCATTCCGCTGGGCCTGATGCGCGTGTCCAAACAGCCTGCGATCAACCTCGTGGCATGGCTCTACACCTACGTGATTCGCGGCACGCCAATGCTGGTGCAGCTGTTTCTGATCTACTACGGCCTGGCGCAGTTCGAGGCGGTACGCGAAAGCTTCCTGTGGCCGCTGTTGTCCAGCGCCACGTTCTGCGCCTGCCTGGCGTTCGGTATCAATACCAGTGCCTATACCGCCGAAATCATCGCCGGCAGCCTCAAGGCCACGCCGCACGGCGAGATCGAGGCGGCCAAGGCCATGGGCATGTCACGCATGAAGATGTACCGGCGCATCCTGCTGCCGTCGGCCCTGCGCCGCGCGCTGCCGCAGTACAGCAACGAAGTGATCATGATGCTGCAGACCACCAGCCTGGCGTCGATCGTCACCCTGATCGACATCACCGGTGCCGCACGCACGGTCAATGCCCAGTACTACCTGCCTTTCGAGGCCTATATCACGGCGGGCGTGTTCTACCTGTGCCTGACCTTCATCCTGGTGCGCCTGTTCAAGATGGCCGAACGCCGCTGGCTCGGCTACCTGGCGCCGCGCAAGCACTGACCGCTTTGTGAGAATCGACAGCATGTACAAACTCGAAGTCCAAGACCTGCACAAGCGCTACGGCAGCCATGAAGTGCTAAAGGGCGTGTCCCTGGCGGCCAAGGCCGGCGACGTCATCAGCATTATCGGCTCCAGCGGTTCGGGCAAGTCGACCTTCCTGCGCTGCATCAACCTGCTGGAGCAGCCGCACGCTGGCAAGATCCTGCTCAACAACGAAGAACTCAAGCTGGTCGCCGCCAAGGACGGTGCGCTGAAGGCCGCCGACCCTCGCCAGCTGCAGCGCATGCGCTCGCGCCTGTCGATGGTGTTCCAGCACTTCAACCTGTGGTCGCACATGACGGCGCTGGAGAACGTGATCGAAGCGCCGGTCCATGTACTGGGTGTGAACAAGAAAGAAGCCCTTGAAAAGGCCGAGCACTACCTGGCCAAGGTGGGGGTGGCCCACCGCAAGGACGCTTTCCCCGGGCATATGTCGGGCGGTGAGCAACAACGTGTGGCAATTGCCCGGGCCTTGGCCATGGAGCCGGAGGTCATGCTGTTCGATGAGCCGACTTCGGCGCTCGACCCGGAGCTGGTGGGGGATGTGCTCAAGGTCATGCAGGCGCTGGCTCAGGAGGGCCGGACCATGGTGGTGGTGACTCACGAAATGGGGTTTGCTCGTGAGGTGTCCAACCAGCTGGTGTTCTTGCACAAAGGCCTGGTGGAAGAGACCGGCTGCCCTCGCGAAGTACTGGCCAACCCGCGGTCGGAGCGCCTGAAGCAGTTCCTCTCGGGCAGCCTGAAGTAAAAGCTGCATTTTTGCACCAGAATAGGGCATGCTGCGCTGCGAGCGCAGCCTGACCCGGCGCACAGACTCGAACGACCTCAGGTTTCGGACCGCACCCTATGACCACCCAGCGAATCGGTTTTCTCATCTGGCCCAGCACCAAGCCCTTGACCCTGGCGCTGGCCGAGGAAGTGTTGCAGGTGGCGCAGCGGGTGCATCCGGATGTGGTTTACGAACTGGCCTTTCTACAGGCGGAGCCAGCGCAAGAAGGCGGTTGGCGCCTGCCCGGCGAGCCGTGGGCCGGCCGCCTGGAGGGGTGCCACAAACTGTTCCTGGTTGCTGATGAGCCGCCTGCGGCGGTAGGGGCGTCCCTGTCGACTGCGCTCAAGCAGCTGGCGCGCAGTGGCTGCATGATCGCCGGCTTGTCTGCAGGGGTTTATCCGCTGGCGATGCTGGGCCTGCTCGACGGTTACCGGGCTGCGGTGCACTGGCGCTGGCAGGACGATTTTGCCGAACGCTTCCCCAAGGTCATCGCCACCAGCCACCTGTTCGACTGGGACCGTGATCGCCTGACGGCCTGTGGCGGCATCGCCGTGGCCGACCTGCTGCTGGCAGTGCTGGCCCGTGACCACGGGGCGGAGCTGGCGGGTGCGGTGTCGGAAGAACTGGTGGTGGAGCGCATCCGTGAGGGTGGCGAGCGTCAGCGCATTCCGCTGCAAAACCGCCTGGGTTCGAGTCATCCCAAACTGACCCAGGCGGTGCTGTTGATGGAAGCCAACATCGAAGAACCGCTGACCACCGACGAGATTGCTCAGCATGTGTGCGTGTCGCGTCGCCAGCTGGAGCGTATCTTCAAACAGTACCTGAACCGCGTGCCTAGCCAGTACTACCTGGAGCTGCGGCTCAACAAGGCGCGGCAGATGCTGATGCAGACCAGTAAGTCGATCATCCAGATCGGCTTGTCCTGTGGCTTCTCCTCGGGGCCGCATTTTTCCAGTGCCTATCGCAACTTCTTTGGCGCCACGCCACGGGAAGACCGCAACCAGCGACGCAGCAGCAGCCCGTTCGAACTGAGCTCGGCGCCTGCCGAAAAGGGCTGAAACGTTGCTGTCAGTGCTGGCCCTTTCGCGGGGTAAGCCCGCTCCCACAGATGCTCGTTGCCATCTGATTCAGTAGTGAATCTGTGGGAGCGGGCTTGTCCCGCGAAAGGGCCGGTGCAGGCAGCGTTCAATCCCAATGTGAACACCCGTTCACCCAGCATCCTCTCTCCCGTACACTGCGCGATTGCGACAGTGTTTGTCGCATTGCCGAAAGCCTTGTCAAAACTGGGTTTTGCGCTGTAACAAGTTGTCGCTTGGCCGCAAGGACAGGCGCGGATCAGTCCTTACAATCCCCCCATCGCTCGCCCACTTCCAGGCCAGCGTTCCTCTTCAGGAGACTCAGATGTCCGTTGAGCAAGCCCCGGTGCAACGTGCCGATTTCGACCAGGTCATGGTCCCCAACTATTCTCCGGCGGCCTTCATTCCTGTGCGAGGCGAGGGTTCCCGTGTGTGGGACCAGTCGGGTCGCGAGCTGATCGATTTTGCCGGTGGCATCGCGGTAAACGCCCTGGGCCACTGCCACCCGGCACTGGTCAAGGCCCTGACCGACCAGGCCAACACGCTCTGGCACGTATCCAACGTGTTCACCAACGAGCCGGCCCTGCGCCTGGCTCACAAGCTGGTGGACGCTACCTTTGCCGACCGGGCGTTCTTCTGCAACTCCGGCGCCGAGGCCAACGAGGCCGCTTTCAAGCTGGCCCGTCGCGTCGCCCATGACCGCTTCGGCCCGGAAAAGCACGAAATCATCGCCACGGTGAACAGCTTCCACGGCCGCACCTTGTTCACCGTCAGTGTTGGTGGGCAGCCGAAGTACTCCGACGGTTTCGGTCCGAAGATCACTGGCATCAGCCACGTGCCGTACAACGACCTGGAAGCGTTGAAGGCAAAGATTTCCGACAAGACCTGCGCCGTGGTGATCGAGCCGATCCAGGGCGAGAGCGGCGTGGTGCCGGCCGACAAGGCCTACCTGGAAGGCGCGCGCAAGCTGTGCGACGAGCACAACGCCCTGCTGATCTTCGACGAAGTGCAGACTGGCGTGGGCCGTACCGGTTCGCTGTATGCCTACCAGCACTACGGCGTGACGCCCGACATCCTGACCAGCGCCAAGAGCCTGGGCGGGGGCTTCCCGATCGGCGCCATGCTGACCACCACCGAACTGGCCAAGCACCTGGCGGTCGGCACACACGGCACCACCTACGGCGGTAACCCGCTGGGCTGCGCCGTCGCCTGCGCGGTGCTGGATGTGGTCAATACCCCTGAAACCTTGGCCGGCATCAAGGCCAAGCACGCACGCTTCAAAACCCGCCTGGAACAGATCGGCCAGAAGTACAACCTGTTCACCCAGGTACGTGGTGTTGGTCTGCTGATCGGCTGCGTACTTGCCGAGGCTTGGCAGGGCAAGGCCAAGGACGTGCTCAACGCTGCCGAGAAAGAAGGCGTAATGGTGCTGCAGGCCGGCCCGGACGTGGTCCGTTTTGCGCCAAGCCTGGTGGTTGAAGACGCCGACATCGATGAAGGCCTGGACCGCTTCGAGCGCGCTGTGGCTGCCTTGACCAAAGGCTGATCCGCCTGCGGTCCCGTCGCCGGCCCAGGCCACTAGCGGGCCTGGCCGGCGATAACCGATTCCACTGCAGGTGCCTGTGTACCTGCCGTTTTTCCGTGCCGCGGTGAGCGGCCCGTATTCCAAAGGAGTGACACCATGCTGGTGATGCGCCCCGCGCAAATGGCTGATCTGAACGAAGTGCAGCGCATGGCTGCAGACAGCCCCATTGGTGTCACCTCGCTGCCGGACGACGCTGCTCGCCTGGGCGACAAGATCGCCGCTTCCGAGACTTCCTTCGCCGCCGAGGTCAGCTTCAACGGCGAGGAAAGCTACTTTTTTGTGCTTGAAGACAGCGAGACCGGCAAGCTGGCCGGCTGCTCGGCCATTGTCGCTTCGGCTGGCTACTCCGAGCCGTTCTACAGTTTTCGTAACGAAACCTTCGTGCATGCCTCGCGCGAACTGAAGATCCACAACAAGATCCACGTGCTGTCGCTGTGTCATGACCTGACCGGCAACAGCCTGCTGACCAGCTTCTATGTATTGCCGGAGCTGGTGAACAGCGGCTGGGCCGAGCTCAATTCGCGCGGTCGCCTGCTGTTCATGGCCGCGCACCCGGAGCGTTTCGCCGACTCGGTAGTGACCGAAATCGTCGGTTACAGCGACGAGAATGGCGAATCGCCGTTCTGGGATGCCATCGGCCGCAATTTCTTCGACCTTAACTACTCCGACGCCGAGCGCCTGTGTGGCCTGAAGAGCCGCACTTTCCTCGCCGAACTGATGCCGCATTACCCTATCTACGTGCCGCTGCTGCCCGATGAGGCGCAGGAAGCCATGGGGCAGGTGCACCCGCGCGCGCAGATCACCTTCGACATCCTCATGCGCGAAGGCTTCGAGACCGAGCATTACATCGACATTTTCGACGGCGGCCCGACTCTGCATGCGCGCACTTCGGGCATTCGCTCGATTGCCCAGAGCCGCTCGGCGCCGGTGAAAATCGAGGACGCGCCGGGCAAGGGGGGGCGCCCGTACCTGGTGTGCAACGGCCAGTTGCAGGACTACCGCGCAGTGCTGCTGGACCTGGACTGGGTGCCCGGCAAGCCGGTGTGCCTGAGCCTGGCTGCGGCCGATGCGCTGGGTGTGGGCGAGGGTGGCAGTGTGCGCCTGGTCGCAGTCTGAGGTCTGGTAACAGACGTTTCGGGATTGATGCGTTAGAAGAGTTTTGCGCCGGCCGCCGCCGCCGCACAAGGAGATAGCATGATCGTTCGTCCTGTACGCAGCAGCGATTTGCCTGCGTTGATCGAATTGGCACGCAGCACCGGCACCACCGGGCTGACCACGCTGCCGGCCAACGAAGAACGCTTGGGGCATCGCGTTGGCTGGGCGGAAAAGAGCTTCCGTGGCGAAGCCGAGCGTGGCGACACCGACTACCTGTTCGTGCTGGAAAACGACGAAGGCCTGGTGGTGGGCATCAGTGCCATCGCGGGTGCCGTCGGCCTGCGCGAGCCGTGGTACAACTACCGGGTCGGCTTGACCGTCAGCGCCTCGCAGGAGCTGAAGATCTATCGCGAAATCCCCACCCTGTTCCTCGCCAACGACCTGACCGGCAACTCTGAACTGTGCTCGCTGTTTCTGCGCAGCGACTACCGCTCCGGGCTCAATGGCCGCCTGCTGTCGCGCGCGCGCATGCTGTTCATTGCCGAGTTCCCGGAGCTGTTCGGCAAAAAGATCATCGCCGAAATGCGTGGCATGTCCGACGAGCATGGCCGTTCGCCTTTCTGGGAAAGCCTTGGCCGGCATTTCTTCAAGATGGAGTTCAGCCAGGCGGACTACCTGACCGGCGTAGGCAACAAGTCGTTCATCGCCGAGCTGATGCCCAAGTTCCCGCTGTACACCTGCTTCCTGTCCGAGGCGGCGCGCGAGGTGATCGGCCGCGTGCACGTCGACACCGAGCCGGCGCTGGCCATGCTCAAGCAGGAAGGTTTCAACTATCAGGGCTATGTCGACATCTTCGACGCAGGCCCCGCCATCGAGTGTGATACCGCCAAGATCCGCGCCGTGCGCGAGAGCCAGACCTTGGTGCTGGCAGTCGGCACGCCGGGCGATGACGCCACCCCTTACATCATCCACAACCGCAAACGCGACGATTGCCGCATCACTGCCGCTCCGGCGCGGCTGGCCGCCGGTACCCTGGTGGTCGACCCGTTGACCGCCAAGCGTCTGCGCATGGGGGCTGGCGACAACGTGCGTGCCGTGCCGCTGTCGGCCAGCCGGGAGGCCCAATAAATGACCACGCATTACATCGCAGGCAATTGGCTGGCGGGGCAGGGCGAAGCCCTGCAGTCGCTGAACCCGGTAACCCAGGCTGTCATCTGGCAAGGGCAGGGCGCTGACGCCAGCCAAGTGGAGGCCGCTGTGCAGGCAGCGCGCCGGACCTTCCCAGCGTGGGCACAACTGAGCCTGGAAGCGCGCATCGATGTGCTGGAGAAGTTCGCCGAACAGCTGAAAAAGCATGCCGAAGCGTTGGCACAGTGCATCGGTGAGGAAACCGGAAAGCCCCTGTGGGAGTCGGCGACCGAAGTCACCAGCATGATCAACAAGGTGGCGATCTCGGTACAAAGCTACCGCGAGCGCACCGGGGAAAAGAGCGGCCCGCTGGCCGACGCCACGGCCGTGCTGCGGCACAAGCCCCATGGCGTGGTGGCGGTGTTCGGCCCCTACAACTTCCCCGGTCACTTGCCCAACGGCCATATTGTGCCGGCGCTGCTGGCGGGTAACTGCGTGGTGTTCAAGCCCAGCGAGCTGACGCCCAAGGTCGCCGAGCTGACCGTCAACTGCTGGATCGCCGCCGGCCTGCCGGCGGGCGTGCTGAACCTGGTGCAAGGCGCGCGTGAAACCGGTGTGGCACTGGCCGCCAACCCGGGGATCGATGGCCTGTTCTTCACAGGTTCCAGCCGCACCGGCAACTTGCTGCACCAGCAGTTCGCCGGTCGCCCGGACAAGATTCTGGCCCTGGAAATGGGGGGCAACAACCCGCTGGTGGTAGACGAGGTCAAGGACCTCGACGCTGCGGTGTACACCATTATCCAGTCGGCGTTCATTTCTGCCGGGCAGCGTTGCACCTGCGCGCGGCGCCTGCTGGTGCCGCAAGGCGCCTGGGGTGATGCGCTGATCGCACGCCTGGTCGAGGTGTGCAAAACCATCACGGTGGGTGCATTTGACGATCAGCCAGCGCCGTTCATGGGCTCGGTCATTTCGCTGCAGGCGGCGCGAGCGCTGATTGCGGCCCAGGCCGAACTGGCCGCCAAGGGTGGCGTGAAGCTGCTGGAAATGACCCAGCCGCAGGCCGATGCCGCGCTGCTGACCCCGGGCATTGTCGATGTCACAGGCGTGGCCGAGCGCCCGGACGAGGAGTTCTTTGGCCCGCTGTTGCAGGTGATCCGTTACGCCGACTTCGATGCCGCCATCGATGAAGCCAACAACACCCAGTTCGGTCTGGCCGCCGGCTTGCTGTCCGACTCGCGTGCCCGCTACCAGTACTTCTGGCTGCGAAGCCGCGCCGGCATCGTCAACTGGAACAAGCAACTGACCGGCGCCGCCAGCAGCGCGCCGTTCGGTGGCGTGGGTGCCAGTGGCAACCACCGCGCCAGTGCCTACTACGCGGCTGACTACTGTGCTTACCCCGTGGCTTCGCTGGAGACCGCCAGCCTTGCCTTGCCGGCGACACTCACGCCGGGCGTCACCCTATAACAACAGGTCACGGAGCCTAGCCGATGAAATCCTATGAAGTGAATTTTGATGGCCTGGTGGGGCCTACCCACAACTATGGCGGCCTGTCTTACGGCAACGTGGCTTCGCAGAGCAACAGCCAGCAGGGTTCCAGCCCGCGCGAAGCCGCGCGTCAAGGTCTGGCAAAAATGAAAGCGCTGGCCGACATGGGCTTCAAGCAGGGCGTGCTGGCGCCGCAAGAGCGCCCGGATGTGGCCGCGCTGCGCCGCCTGGGGTTTAGCGGCAGCGATGCCGAGGTCATCCAGCGTGCTGCGAAAGACGCCATGCCGTTGCTGGTGGCCAGCTGCTCGGCCTCGAGCATGTGGGTGGCCAATGCGGCCACGGTCAGCCCCAGTGCCGACACGGTGGATGGCCGCGTGCACTTCACCGCCGCCAACCTGAACTGCAAGTACCACCGCAGCATCGAGCACCCGACCACCAGCCGTGTGCTGGGCGCCATGTTCAACAACGAGAAACACTTTGCCCACCACGCAGCATTGCCGGCCGTGGCACAGTTCGGTGACGAGGGCGCGGCCAACCACACGCGCTTCTGCCGTGCTTATGGTGACCCCGGCGTGGAGTTTTTCGTTTATGGCCGCAGTGCCTTCGACAGCCGTTACCCGGCGCCGCAGAAGTACCCGGCCCGGCAAACCCTGGAGGCTTCGCAGGCCGTGGCCCGGTTGCATGGGTTGAGCGATGGCGGTGTGGTCTACGCTCAACAGAACCCCGCCGTGATCGATCAGGGCGTGTTCCATAACGACGTGATTTCGGTGGGCAACGGCGAAGTGCTGTTCTATCACGAGGACGCGTTCCTCGAGACCGACGCGGTGCTTGGTCAGCTGCGCGCTAAACTGGCCAACAAGGGCGGCCACTTCCAGGCCATCTGTGTGCCACGTGCGGCGGTGGCGGTAGAGGATGCCGTGCGCTCTTACCTGTTCAACAGCCAGTTGCTCAGCCGCGATGACGGCTCCATGCTGCTGGTGGTGCCGGAGGAGTGCCGCAACAACGAGCGGGTCTGGGCCTACCTGGGCCAGCTGACCAGCCAAGGTGGCCCGGTCAGGGAGGTCAAGGTATTCGACCTCAAGCAAAGCATGCAGAACGGCGGTGGCCCGGCTTGCCTGCGTCTGCGCGTGGCGTTGAAGGAATCGGAACTGGCGGCGGTGAACCAAGGCGTTATCATGACCGCCCCGCTGTACGACACCCTGGTGCAGTGGGTCGACAAGCATTACCGCGATCGCCTGGGCGAAGCGGACCTGGCCGACCCGCAGTTGCTGGTGGAATGCCGTACGGCACTGGACGAATTGACCCAGATCCTGAAGTTGGGCTCGGTATACCCGTTCCAACGCCAACCTTGAAGAGAGACTTTGCAATGACCGATGCCCTGCGCCTGATCCTTGAAGATGAAGACGGCACCCAGCTGGAAACCTCCTGCACCCGTTTTGCCGTGGTCTGGCAAGGCAAGGAAGTGTGGATTCAGCAGGACGGCCGTGGCCAGCTGCTGATCGGTGTAGATGTCGATGAAGATGACACCGAGTACGCCAACCTGCTGCTGCGCCCGATGGCCACCAACCTGGTCAGCCTGCAGCTGGAAATGGAGCCGGCCGAGGTTGGCGAAGACGACGATCACGTCCATGGCCCTGACTGCGGCCACCACCACTAAGGAAGCCCCTATGCTCGCCCTTGGCAAATTGCTTGAGCTGACACTCACCGATCACGAACCGGCCGAGAAGACCCAAGTGACACCCAAGGGCGCGCGTTTGCGCTGGCTGGGGGAGGGCGCGCTCGAAGTGCGCCCCGCCGAAAGCGATGATTGCGGGCTGGACTTGTTATTGTCTGCGGGCATTCATGGCAACGAAACGGCGCCGATCGAATTGCTCGAACGGCTGTTGCACGGTGTGGCCAACGGCAAGATCAAACCCAAGGCACGGCTGCTGTTCCTGTTTGGCAACCCGGCGGCGATCCGCAAGGGCGAACGGTTCATCGAGCAGGACATCAATCGGCTGTTCAACGGCCGCCATGAGCTTTCCAGTGGCTTCGAGGCATTACGTGCCGCCGAGCTGGAACAGTTCGCCCGGGTGTTCTTCAGCAAGCCGGAGCGCAGCCGCCTGCACTACGACCTGCATACCGCCATCCGCGGTTCGAAGATCGAGCAATTTGCCTTGTACCCCTATAAAGAAGGGCGCAAGCACTCCCGTCGTGAACTGGCGCGCCTGGCAGCGGCAGGCATGGAAGCGGTGCTGCTGCAGAGCAAATCCTCCATCACCTTCAGTGCCTTTACCTACGAACAGCTGGATGCCGAAGCTTTCACTCTGGAACTGGGCAAGGCCCGCCCGTTTGGCCAGAACGAGCAGGTCAACCTCGACCGGCTCGAAGAGCGCCTGATCCAGATCATCGAAGGCACCGAGCCAGAGGGTGAAGGCTCGCTGGATGGCCTGCAACTGTTCAGCGTTTCGCGTGAGATCATCAAGCACAGCGACAGCTTCCACCTGCACCTGCCGGCGGACATCGAAAACTTCTCAGAGCTGAGCAAGGGTTACCTGCTGGCCGAAGACCTGGCCGAAATGCGCTGGGTGGTCGAGGAGGAGGGGGCGCGCATCATTTTTCCCAATCCCAAGGTCAGGAACGGCTTGCGGGCCGGCATCCTGATCGTGCCGGATTCGGGGCAGCGGCTGGGCTGATTACCTGTCTTCCTGCCCCGGCCCTATCGCCGGCAAGCCAGCTCCCACAGGGACTGCATGACAGCCAGACCTGGGGTTATCCTGTGGGAGCTGGCTGGCCGGCGATAGGGCCCTGACAGGATGAATTGGATCCTTCATTCCCCGTGAAACTCTTTTAATTCACCGCCTGTTCCATTTTCCCTTCCCATCGGCGGTAATTGGCTTGCCAGTGGCGAAAGACAGGATTTAGCATCCGGTCATGTCATTTTCGTTTGCATAGCCCGAAAAACCGTCCAAACGATGGTTTCTATCGTATAAACACACTGCATCGAGATTGCAGGACCGATATAATGCGGCCCTTTGCCGTCGTTTCGTCGACGCGTTTGCCCGACAGGGCCGCCGTTTCCGTGGAAGAACCTATGAAAAGCGCAGAAATCCGTGAAGCCTTCCTTCGCTTCTTCGAAGAGCAGGGACACACCCGAGTCGCCTCCAGTTCGCTGATCCCGAACAACGACCCAACCCTGCTGTTCACCAATGCCGGCATGAACCAGTTCAAAGACTGTTTCCTCGGCGCGGAGAAGCGTGCCTACACCCGGGCTGTCAGCAGCCAGAAGTGCGTGCGCGCCGGTGGTAAGCACAACGACCTGGAAAACGTCGGTTACACCGCGCGTCACCATACGTTCTTCGAAATGCTGGGCAACTTCAGCTTCGGCGACTATTTCAAGCGTGATGCCATCACCTACGCCTGGAACTTCCTGACCTCGGACAAGTGGCTTAACCTGCCCAAGGAAAAGCTCTGGGTCACCGTCTACGCCACTGACGACGAAGCCTACGACATCTGGACCAAGGAAATCGGCGTGCCGGCCGAGCGCATGGTGCGCATCGGCGACAACAAGGGCGCCCCTTACGCCTCCGACAACTTCTGGACCATGGGTGACACTGGCCCGTGCGGCCCGTGCACCGAAATCTTCTACGACCACGGCGCTGACATCTGGGGCGGCCCGCCCGGCTCGCCAGAAGAAGACGGCGACCGCTACATCGAGATCTGGAACAACGTCTTCATGCAGTTCAACCGCACCGCCGACGGCGTGCTGCACCCGCTGCCAGCGCCGTCGGTGGACACCGGCATGGGCCTGGAGCGCGTCAGCGCCGTGCTGCAGCACGTGCACTCGAACTACGAGATCGACCTGTTCCAGAACCTGCTGGCGGCTGCGGCCAAGGCTATCGGTTGCAGCAATGACGGCCAGGCGTCGCTGAAGGTGGTCGCCGACCATATTCGCTCGTGCGGCTTCCTGATCGCCGACGGTGTGCTGCCGTCCAACGAAGGCCGTGGTTATGTGCTGCGGCGCATCATTCGTCGCGCCTGCCGCCACGGCAACAAGCTGGGCGCCAAAGGCAGCTTCTTCTACCAGATCGTTGCCGCACTGGCCGCCGAAATGGGCGAGGCCTTCCCTGAGCTGAAGAGCCAGCAAGCGCACATCGAGCGTGTGCTGAAGGCTGAAGAAGAGCAGTTCGCCAAGACCCTGGAGCAAGGCCTGCGCATCCTCGAGCAGGACCTGGCCCAGCTGAAAGGCGACGTGGTACCGGGCGATGTGGTGTTCAAGCTGTATGACACCTACGGGTTCCCGATGGACCTGACGGCCGACATTGCCCGTGAGCGCGAGCTGACCATCGACGAAGCCGGCTTCGAGCGCGAGATGGACGCCCAGCGTGAGCGTGCGCGTTCCGCCAGCGCCTTCGGTATGGACTACAACAGCGTGGTCAAGGTCGACAGCGCCACCGAGTTCCTCGGTTACGACGCCACCGAAGGCCAAGGCAAGATCATCGCCCTGTACAAAGACGGCCAGGCCGTCGACCAATTAGGTGAAGGCGAGCAGGGCGTGGTCGTGCTCGACCGCACGCCGTTCTATGCCGAATCCGGTGGTCAGGTGGGTGACACCGGCTTCCTGCAGGCCGGCGCTGCGCGCTTCGATGTGCGCGACACCACCAAAACCGGCGGTGCCTTCCTGCACCACGGCGTGGTCGCCAGCGGTGCGTTGGTGATCGGTTCGCCGGTCGTGGCCAAGGTCGATGCCGAGGTGCAGCACGCCACTTCGCTCAACCACTCTGCTACCCACCTGCTGCACGAAGCGCTGCGCCAGGTGCTGGGCGAACATGTACAGCAGAAGGGCTCTCTGGTGGATAGCCAGCGCCTGCGTTTCGACTTCAGCCACTTCGAGGCGCTGAAGCCAGAGCAGATCAAGGCCCTGGAAGACATCGTCAACCGCGAAGTGCGCAAGAACACTCCGGTGCAAACCGAACTGACCGACATCGAAACCGCCAAGGCCAAAGGTGCCATGGCGCTGTTCGGCGAGAAGTACGGCGACACCGTGCGTGTGCTGAGCATGGGCGGTGATTTCTCGGTAGAGCTGTGCGGCGGTATCCACGCCAAGCGCACCGGTGACATCAGCCTGTTCAAGATCATCAGCGAAGGCGGCGTAGCCTCTGGTGTGCGCCGTATCGAAGCCGTGACCGGCGCTGCTGCGCTGGCCTACCTGAATGCTGCCGAAGAGCAGGTCAAGGAAGCCGCGCAACTGGTCAAGGGCAACCGCGACAACCTGATCGACAAGCTGTCGGCTGTGCTCGAGCGCAACCGTCAGCTGGAGAAGCAGCTGGAACAGTTGCAGGCCAAGGCTGCCAGCGCCGCCGGGGACGATCTCTCCAACGCGGCTGTTGAGGTCAAGGGTGCCAGGGTTCTCGCCGCCCGCCTGGATGGGCAGGACGGCAAGGCCTTGCTGGCCCTGGTCGATCAGTTGAAAAACAAGCTCGGCCACGCAGTGATCCTGCTGGGCAGCGAGCATGAGGGCAAGGTTGTGCTGGTGGCCGGCGTGACCAAGGACCTCTCCAGCCAACTCAAGGCTGGCGATCTGATGAAACAAGCCGCTGCGGCGGTGGGTGGCAAGGGCGGTGGTCGTCCGGACATGGCCCAGGGTGGTGGCGTCGACGTCGCTGCACTGGACCAGGCCCTGGCGCTGGCCGTGCCATTCGCAGAGCAGGGACTTTGAGATGAAGGGGTGGGTGGTCTGGTGGCCTGTACGGCTAATTCGTGCGCTCAGTCTCGGGTGCAAGGCTTAGCCACACAGGCCACTCCCGTCCACTCCTTCATGTTGGATTGTTTTTTGAGGCCCTGTATGGGCTGAGGCACCATTGAAATGGCGTTGATCGTACAGAAATTTGGCGGCACCTCTGTCGGTTCCATCGAGCGGATCGAGCAGGTTGCCGAAAAGGTCAAGAAACACCGTGAGGCAGGCGACGACCTGGTGGTTGTGCTGTCGGCCATGAGCGGTGAAACCAATCGCCTGATCGACCTGGCCAAGCAGATCACCGATCATCCGGTTCCGCGTGAACTGGACGTGATCGTGTCGACCGGTGAGCAGGTCACCATTGCCCTGCTGACCATGGCCTTGATCAAGCGTGGTGTGCCAGCCGTGTCCTACACCGGCAACCAGGTGCGCATCCTCACCGACAGCTCGCATAACAAGGCGCGCATCCTGCAGATCGACGACCAGAAGATTCGTGCCGACCTCAAGGAAGGCCGCGTGGTCGTGGTAGCAGGCTTCCAGGGCGTCGACGAGCACGGCAGCATCACCACCCTGGGCCGTGGCGGCTCCGACACCACGGGTGTGGCCCTGGCGGCAGCGCTGAAAGCTGACGAGTGCCAGATCTACACCGACGTCGATGGCGTCTACACCACTGACCCGCGCGTCGTGCCACAGGCCCGACGCCTGGAGAAGATCACCTTCGAAGAGATGCTGGAAATGGCCAGCCTCGGTTCCAAGGTGCTGCAGATCCGTTCGGTGGAGTTCGCCGGCAAGTACAACGTTCCGCTGCGCGTGCTGCACAGCTTCAAGGAGGGTCCGGGTACCCTCATTACCATTGATGAAGAGGAATCCATGGAACAGCCGATCATTTCCGGTATCGCCTTCAACCGTGATGAAGCCAAGCTGACCATTCGCGGCGTGCCGGACACCCCGGGCGTGGCCTTCAAGATCCTCGGCCCGATCAGCGCTTCGAACATCGAAGTCGACATGATCGTGCAAAACGTTGCCCACGATAACACCACCGACTTCACCTTCACCGTACACCGCAACGAGTACGAGAAGGCGCAAAGCGTGCTGGAAAACACTGCCCGCGAAATCGGTGCCCGTGAAGTGATCGGCGATACCAAGATCGCCAAGGTCTCGATCGTTGGCGTCGGCATGCGTTCGCACGCCGGTGTTGCCAGCCGCATGTTCGAAGCCCTGGCCAAGGAGAGCATCAACATCCAGATGATCTCCACCTCCGAGATCAAGGTTTCGGTCGTGATCGAAGAGAAGTACCTGGAGCTGGCCGTGCGTGCGCTGCACACCGCGTTCGAGCTCGACGCACCTGTCCGACAGGGCGAGTAAGGCGCTGCCAGGAAGGGCGCGGCTTGCCGCGCCCTTCGCGTTTCTGCTCGCCACGCATGGCCTGTCCTGCCCTGTGTGGCGAGTAACCGGGGCCTGGTCGTCGTCCACGACCAGGCCCTGATACCAAAGACTGTTACCCCTGAATGTTTTGCGTAAGGAGAAAGCTATGTTGATTCTGACTCGTCGGTGCGCCGAGAGCCTGATCATTGGAGACGGCGAGATCACCGTGACGGTGCTTGGCGTCAAAGGCAACCAGGTGCGTATTGGCGTCAGCGCCCCTAAAGAAGTGGCCGTTCACCGCGAGGAAATCTACCTGCGGATCAAGAAAGAGAAGGATGAAGAGCCAAGCCTTTAATTTTTTTGAAGTTTTTTTCAAAAAAAGGGTTGCAAAGGTGAAAGAGGTTCTTTAATATTCGCCTCGTGTTGCGGTGAGGTGGCCGAGTGGCCGAAGGCGCTCCCCTGCTAAGGGAGTATACCTCATAAGGGTATCGGGGGTTCGAATCCCCCCTTCACCGCCATTATTCGCTTAGGGCGCTGTAAACGGTAAGAACGCTAAGTAGTTGATTTTAAACGAAAAAGTTCTTGCAAAAATGTTTCAGCGACCTATAATGCGCGGCAAGACACGGACTCATAGCTCAGCTGGATAGAGTACTCGGCTACGAACCGAGCGGTCACAGGTTCGAATCCTGTTGAGTCCGCCACTTTTTGAAGTGGCTTTGTTTGCAAGGCTGCTTCAAGAAACCAGTGGTAATCTGGTCTAAAACTACCAATGCGGACTCATAGCTCAGCTGGATAGAGTACTCGGCTACGAACCGAGCGGTCGCAGGTTCGAATCCTGCTGAGTCCGCCACTTTTTGAAGTGGCTCTGCTTGCAAAGCTGCTTCAGTCAACCAGTGGTAATCTGGTCTAAAACTACCACCACGGACTCATAGCTCAGCTGGATAGAGTACTCGGCTACGAACCGAGCGGTCGCAGGTTCGAATCCTGCTGAGTCCGCCATACCCCATCAAGAAGCCCGCTCAATTGAGCGGGCTTTTTGTTTTTTGCGCCACTGAATTGTTGGCGATGTCGATCTAAGCTCTTCTGTCATGAGCAGGGTGTAGCGTGTGGCTGTAAGGCAGCCCCAAATTGATCAGGCGCAGCGTACCTGAACTTCAATGTGCTTCCCCATCCACAACAATCGTCGCACTCATAGCTTCGAGCGTTGTCCCACCTTTATCACGCAAACGATTGTTCTGACCAAAATTTTAAGCGATCTGACAGCTTGAGCAGTGTATGATTGCGCCCGTCAGCCCCGCCGGGGCTTGTGGAAAACCACCATGGACTTACCCAGTAGTTACTCGCTAACAAGATTCATACAGAAAGATCTGACCGATTGATTCTCCCGGCGTGCTCCGCTGCTGGGAGTGGAGTTCGCCTATGACTGAAGTAGAAGTAAAAAAAGCGCAAGAAAGCCTGCAGGATCGCCTGGCCCAGGTGGTCGAACTGCTGCAACGCCAGCGTGTGGTCGAAGACCTGACGCACCGCCAGGAAGGCGCGCACAATGACCTGGTAGAAAACCTGGTCCACCGCCAGAACCTCGTCGAGCTGCAGCGCAAGCTTGATGACCTGCACCCCGCCGACATCGCCTATATCCTCGAAGCCTTGCCCCTGGAAGACCGCCTGACGGTCTGGCAGCTGGTGCGCTCGGATCGCGATGGCGACATCCTGCTGGAAGTTTCCGACTCGGTTCGTCAATCGTTGATCGCCGACATGGACGATCACGAGCTGCTGGCCGCCGCCAAGGAAATGGACGCCGACGAGCTGGCCGACCTGGCCCCTGAGCTGCCGCGTGACGTTGTTCACGAGCTGATGGAAACCCTCGATGCCCAGCAACGCGAGCGTGTGCGCTCGGCGCTGAGCTACGACGAGGAGCAGGTCGGTGCGCTGATGGACTTCGAGATGGTCACCATCCGCGAAGACGTCAGCCTGGAGGTGGTACTGCGCTACCTGCGCCGCCTGAAAGAACTGCCCAACCACACCGACAAACTGTTCGTGGTCGATTATGACGGCATCCTGAAAGGGGTATTGCCGATCAAGCGCCTGCTGGTCAACGACCCAGAGAAGAAGGTAGCGGAGGTCATGGCGACCGACCCGGTGTCCTTCCAGCCTGAGGAAGATGCCTATGATGCGGCGCAGGCTTTCGAGCGTTATGACCTGGTATCGGCACCTGTAGTGGACAAGAGCGGTCGTCTGATTGGCCGTTTGACCATTGACGAGATGGTCGACCTGATCCGTGAGGAGAGCGAGAGCGAAGTCCTCAACATGGCGGGTCTGCGTGAAGAGGAAGATATCTTTGCCTCGGTCTGGCGCTCGTTCCGCAACCGTTGGGCATGGCTGGCGATCAACCTGATCACCGCCTTTGTTGCCTCGCGCGTGATCGGGCTGTTCGAAGGCTCGATCGAAAAGCTGGTGGCGTTGGCGGCGTTGATGCCGATCGTTGCGGGTATTGGTGGCAACTCGGGTAACCAGACCATCACCATGATCGTCCGCGCCATGGCGCTGGACCAGGTGTCGCCGGGCAACACCAGTCGCCTGATGCGCAAGGAGCTGGCGGTGTCGCTGATCAACGGCCTGGTTTGGGGAGGCGTGATTGGTGCGGTGGCTTTCTGGTTGTATGGCAGCTGGTCACTGGGTGTGGTGATGACCGCAGCGATGACCTTGAACCTGTTACTGGCGGCGCTGATGGGTGTGCTCATCCCGATGACGTTGGCCCGCCTGGGGCGCGACCCGGCGATGGGGGCGAGTGTGATGATCACTGCCGTGACGGACAGTGGCGGCTTCTTCATCTTCCTTGGCCTGGCTACGCTGTTCCTGCTGTAAACCCCTTTTCTTGCAGTTGCGCGGCCCTGTGGGAGCGGCCTTGTGTCGCGAAAGGGCTGCGAAGCAGCCCCAGAAATCTGTGCATTGCTGCTGATGCCCCGGGGCTGCTTTGCAGCCCTTTCGCGACACAAGGCCGCTCCCACAGGGGCTGCAGCGCGGCTAGTCAGGCGCCCACAAAAAAGCCAGCTTACGCTGGCTTTTTCATGTTCGCTGCACGCCTCAGGAAGCGTCGGCGGCCATTTCCACATCGTGAGCGATGAGGGCAACCAGGGCGTTCTGCTGTCGGTGGGACAGTTGGCGGAAGCGCTGCAGCAACTCGCGCTCATGCAGGGACAGCTCAGGGCTGTCCAGGCGCATGCTCAGCTCGTCACCCAACGCACCTTCCTGGATAAGGCTCTGTTCCAGGCGCGCGATAATTTCAGAGTTCATGCTGCGGTGATGGTTGCGCGCTACCTCGGCAATGCGCTCACGCATCCCGTCTGGCAGGCGGACGACAAATTTGTCAGCGGTGCGGCTTGAATAAATAGCCTGTTTCATTGGGCGCATATAAATTGACCAGATTTTGGTTCAGGGGAAGCGGTTCTCAAATTGGCCGCACGGGGTGGAAATACGACCGTGGCGACGACAAAATGTTCAACCGTCAGTAAAAATGGATGCTCATCTTGCCTTATGGTCGCCGTTTCCTTGGCGTCAATTCTGTGACAAATAGTGAGCCGGATAAAGGCTTTATGCCAGTACCAATTATCAGAAATGAGCACTGGTTTGAAAAGTTTTACATGCTCCGGCTTGCCCAACCGTCAGACTTTTGCCGTCAAAAACAGGTAAAACGCAGCAAAAGGCCAGGAAAACACCTAGAATGCGGCGGTTTCCCTTCATAGAGCATAGTGGCTATGCAACATGACGCAAGCGACCGTCGATCAGGGACAGGCCGGTTGATATTTCTGGTAGGACCGTCGGGTTCGGGGAAAGATTCCCTGATCGACGGCGCACGTGAGCGGCTGGCGGCTGCCGGGGTAGAAATTGCCCGGCGTGTCATTACCCGTTCGGCCGAAGCCAAGGGCGAAGCCGCCCATGGTGTCACGCCTGAACAGTTCGAGACCCTGCGCGTGCAGGGTGCTTTTGCCATGCACTGGCACGCCAACGGCCTGGACTACGGGATTCCCCGGCAGGTGGACGACTGGCTGGCGGAGGGCCGGGCAGTGCTGGTGAACGGCTCGCGCGCTTACCTGGCCGAAGCGCGTCAGCGTTATCCGGGCCTGTTGGCGGTGCTTGTGCAGGTCAGGCCGCAGGTGTTGCGCCAGCGCCTGGTGGCCCGTGGCCGCGAAACCGCCGAGGAAGTCGAGCAGCGCCTGGCTCGCAGCGCCCGCTTGCAGGCACTGCCTGATCCGTCGGTGCACCTGCTGGACAACTCTACAACCCTGGAGGCTGCGGTATCAGCCCTGTTCGGGGTGCTTCGCGATGAAGGTGTGCTGCCGCAGGTGTAGCAGTGCCAGAAAAGGATTACGCGAAAAAGCCCGGTAGGTGCATGACAAATGCCAGCATGCTGGTTAACATGCTGGCCGTCCCGCTGTGCAGCGCTCGCTGCCGGTCGTAGCGTCTCAGTAGCTCAATTGGATAGAGCATCCCCCTCCTAAGGGGAAGGTTGCAGGTTCAATTCCTGCCTGGGACGCCATTTCTTGTCTCTCCTGTCTTGACCTCCGCCTCCTTTGCAGCGGCCGCCGTTTGCTGGCGCATCAGGAAGTACCCCGCCACAACCAGCAGTAGCGTCAGCACCGTGAACCAGAACTGGAAACGCGACGCCGGGTCGAACGCCTGGGTGCCGATCACTGCCAACAGGGCGAACAGCGCAACGATGTTGGCGTACGGGAACAACCAGGCGCGAAAGGCCTTGGGGTCGACCGCTTCGTGACGGGTTCTCCAGCGCATGGCCACGTGGGCGATGATGATGAAGATCCATACGACCATCACCAGGCTGCCGGTACTCTTGGCCAGGGTCATGAACAGGTCACCGGCGCTGATAAAGTGCACGGTCAGGATCATCGTGCAGATCGACAGGCTCAGCAGCAGTGCATTGATCGGCACGCCCTTGGCGCTGGTGCGCGAGAACAGCTTGGGCGCGTGCCCGCGCTGGCTAAGCGAGAACAGCATGCGCGAGTTGGAGAACATGAACGAGTTCATCACCGACATGAACGAGACGAACAGCACCAGTTTCATGGCCACCGCAGCACCGCCGAACCCGGCCAGGGTGAAGAGCGAAACATAGGGCGAGGCCAGGTTGGCCTTGTCGGTCCATGGCAGGCACAGGATCAGGATCGACACGGAGCCAACGTAGAACAACATCACTCGCAGGATCACGCTCTTGATCGCGCGAATCACGTTCTGCCGCGGGTTCTCCGATTCACCTGCGGCCACCGCGGCAATTTCGCTGCCGCCCAGGGAGAATATCACCACGATGACACCCGCCATGACGGGCGATAGGCCATTGGGCATGAACCCGTCGTGGGCGGTGAGGTTGACCAGGCCAGGCGAAGGAATGTCGTTGTGCAGGCCCAGCAGGATCGAGATGCCCAGCAGCATGAAGATGAGGATGGTGGCGACCTTCATGGCCGCCAGCCAATACTCCACTTCGGCAAACGAACGCACCGAGTAGGCGTTGCTGGCCATCAGTGTCACCAACATCAGGAAGGCGCCTGCCCAGATCGGCAGCCAGGGTAGAAAGTCATGCAGGATGGAGCCCAGCAGTACCGCTTCGAGGGTGATGGTCATCATCGACTTGAACCAGTACAGCCAGCCGACTGAAAACCCTGCCCAGTCGCCGAGCCAGGTGTTGGCATAGGTCGAGAATGACCCCGCATCCGGGTTGCGACAGGCCATTTCGCCCAGCATGAACATCACCAGAGTGACCACCAGGCCACCAATGAAATACGACAGGATGGCCGCAGGCCCTGCCGATGCGATCAGTGCGCCCGAGCCCATGAACAGCCCTGCACCGATCACCCCGCCCAGTGCGATCATGGTGATGTGCCGCTGCTTGAGGCTTTGCTTCAAACCGTTGGATTGCATTTCCTTGTCCTCTCTTATTGTTGGGGGGATCCGACAACGTCCCCCAACGCAGGCATCGTCATGCGCCTGCGTCCACGCGTGGCAAATAGCTACCAGCCTGCCACCATGGACAATAAGGCCAAGGACCTCAAACGAATTCTCTGCACAACATCCTGCCGATTTTTCCTGAGGCGTGTTGCCTCAGGCGCTGCTGCACCGCCATCCCTGTGGGAGCGGGCGTGCCCGCGAACACCGGCAAAGCCGGTGCCAGGCACCGCGTCGCCTGCTTCGCGGGCCAAGCCCGCTCCCACAGAGAACGCGGCGGGGCCTTGGTAATCAGGCGATGTTCTGCTCGGCCGACCAGTTGGCGTACCAGCTGCGGAACAGCGCGTATTGCTGCTCGGCATAGTTGCGCTGGGCGTCGGTCAGCACGTCGGTTTCGTTGAAATGCAGGCTGTACTCGCTGTCGCCGTTCAGCACCATCAGGTGCTTGTAATACAGCACCAGGTCGCAGCCCTCATCGAACGACGACAGCACCGCCAGCGCCGCTTCCAGTTCGCGCGCCAGGCGACGGGCCTTGGCATCGCCTTTGGCCGCCTGCTTGCTCAGGCTCACCAGGTGCAGCACCTCACGGGGCAGGGCATTGCCGATGCCGGTGATGGCGCCGGTGGCGTTGCAGTTGACGAAGCCATGCACCACCTGGGTATCCACGCCCACCATCAGGGTCACGTCGTCATCCTTGGAGGTGATGTGCTCGGCGGCATAACGCAGGTCGGCACCACCGCCGAACTCCTTGAAGCCGATCAGGTTGGGGAATTCGCGGCGCAGCTCGAAGAACAGATCGGCGCGGGTGGCGAAGCCGTAATAGGGGCTGTTGTAGATCACCGCTGGCAGCTTGGGCGCGGCGGCGAGGATGGCCGAGAAGTGGTGCTTCTGGGCGATCAGCGAGGCACCGCGGCTGAGCACGCGAGGGATGACCATCAGGCCGGCGGCGCCGACCTTGGCGGCGTGGGCGGCATGGGATACCGCTTCACGGGTGTTCACCGCGCCAGTGCCGACAATGGTCGGGATGCCGGCGGCCACCAGGCGCGCCACGCCTTCCTGGCGCTCGGCCTCGGTCAGCAGTGGCCAGTCGCCCATCGAACCGCAGTACACCACGGCGCTCATGCCGGCCTCGATCAGCTGGTGGCCCATGCGCACCAGGGCGTCGAAGTCCGGTTTGCGCTCGGCGGTGCACGGGGTCATCAGGGCGGGCATGGTGCCGTTGAAGATATTGCTCATGGTGGTTACCTATTGTTGTGTGATTTTTATGGGTTGCTTAACGGCCGGCGTTGCGGGCCGCGGATTCTTCGTCAACGGCGCGCAGCGACTTGCCGCGGGTTTCCTTGGCTGCCGCCACGGCAACAATCGAGATCGCTGCCGCGCCCACCAGGTACCAGGCAATAGGCGTGGAGCTGTTGTATTCCTTCAGCAAGGTGACGGCGATCAGCGGGGCCAGCGAGCCAGCCAGGATTGGCGCCACCTGGTAGCACAACGACAGGGCGGTGTAGCGCACGTGGGTGGGGAACAGTTCGGCCATCAAGGCCGAGTACGGCGCATAGGTCATCGACTCGATGGCCAGGCCCAGCGTGATGGCCGCCATGATCAGCCAGTCGTTGCCGGTGTCCATCATCGGGAAACCGACAAAGCCCCAGAACGCGGTGAGCACGGCGCCGATCAGGTACACCGGCTTGCGGCCGATGATGTCTGAGAGGTAGCCCATGGCCGGGATCATGAAGAAGTGCAGCAGGTGAGCGCCGAACATCAGCAGCAGAATTTGCGAAGTGTCTTTGTGCACCACCAGTTTCAGGTAGGTGATGGAGAACGTGACCACGGTGTAGTAGAGGATGTTTTCCGCAAAGCGCGCGCCAATGCCGATCAGCACTTCGCGCCAGTATTTGGTGACCACCTCCACTACGCCCAGTTGCTGGCTTTCCAGCTTCTGCTGCTTGGCCTGGGCTTCCTTGAAGATGGGGGCATCATCGACTCGGGTGCGGATCCAGTAACCGATCAGCACCACCACTGCCGAGAACCAGAAGGCCACCCGCCAGCCCCAGTCCAGGAACTGCGCCTCGCTAAGGTTGGACGACAACAACAGCAGGATGATAGTGGCGATCAGGTTGCCGGCCGGCACGCCCGCTTGCGGCCAGCTGGCCCAGAAGCCGCGGCGGTTGTCCGGGCTGTGCTCGGACACCAGTAGCACCGCGCCGCCCCATTCGCCGCCGAAGGCGAAGCCCTGGATCAGCCGCAACACCACCAGGAGGATGGGCGCGGCATAGCCGATGCGCTCGAAGGTGGGCAGGCAGCCCATCAGGAAGGTGGTTATCCCGACCACGATCAGGCTGATCTGCAGCAAATGCTTGCGGCCGACCTTGTCCCCGTAATGGCCAAACACCAGGCCACCGATGGGGCGGGCGAGAAAGCCCACTGCGTAGAGGGCAAAGGCGGCAATGATGCCGTCCATGGCGCTGCCCGTCTGGCGAAAGAACAGCTGGCCGAACACCAGCGCCGAGGCGGTGCCGTAGAGGAAGAATTCGTACCACTCGGCGACTGCGCCGGCCATGGCCGCAGCTACCACACGCTTGATGCCCGCAGGGGCCTTGTCTGCTGTGTTTGCGACATTCGCTGATGCCGCCGAAGAGGGTGTGGCCATGGTTTTGCACTCCGATACGTAATTATTGGAAGAAGGAGTAGGCAGGGTGGCGCCGGGGAAATCGGAGCCGCCGATTCCTTATATGGTATTTCGTATACGATATCTAGATAAGCAAAAACGAAGCCAGAAAGGGAGATTTCCAATCGAGCCATTGGCAGGATAGAACGGGGTCATTGTGGGAGCGGGCTGGTCCCGCGAAGGGGGCCACGGGGTGTATGGCACCGGCTTTGCCGGTGTTCTCGGGGCAAGCCCGCTCCCACAGCGTCCCCGTTAAATCAATACGTCATGGTTTTTCTGTAAGGGCCGCAGGAGGCTGCTCCTGCACGGGGCGGTGATAGCCTGTCGGGTCAGTTATGGGGCAGGTGCTCGTACAGGCTCTGGCACACGCCATTGATGTGTTCTTCTATCAGCCGCGCCGCCAGTTCTACATCCCGCGCCCGGCAGGCGGCAACGATATCCCGGTGCTCGTGATCCGCGCGCAGCTTGCCCGCTGACAGGCTCATTTGCATGCGCAGGTAGCGTTCCACCTTGTCATGGATCGAGCGGATAAGGCCGACCAGGTAAGGCCGCCGCGCCGGTTCGTACAGGCAGGCGTGCAGCGCCCAGTTCAGGTCGGCCCAGCGGCCCACATCGTCCTCGCCGATGAACTCCGCGCAGATGGCTTCGGCCTGGGCAAAATGTGCTTCGGTCATGTTCGGAATCGCCAGGCGAATCGCTTGCACTTCCAGCAACACACGTACCTCGAACATCTGCGCCAGTTCAGGTTCCGAGATGCGGGTAACCAGCGCGCCACGGTTGCGCTGAAAATCCACCAGGCCTTCGGCTTCCAGGCGCTTCAGGGCTTCGCGCACCGGGATCTTGCTGACGTTGAACGCCTGCGCCACTTCGTCCTGACGCACCGGTTCGCCTTCGGCCAGCTGCCCCGAGATAATTGCCTCGCGCAGGTGTTTGGCGATGATTTCCGACATCGAGGGCGTTGCACCCAGGTCGGTAGCTTTGAAAGACGGCAACGGCACGGGAAATTCCAGAATCAGGCGGTGCGGATATCTTATACGAAACACTTCGGCAGCCATACCGCCTGCAGCGGTGGGCGAAAATAGCGCGTTGCGACTATTTCCGGCGGCAGCACGGGGGGCATATGCTTGCCGGTTCAAGCATCCTCTTGCCGCCTGCGGCAATTACCACCACTGTCGGCAGCCCCGTGAACGGGGCGCAGTTGCTGGGCATCAGGGAGAGCGTCCATGAATCAGGAAACCGGGCCGGCACCCGCCGGCTTCAGTGAACAGCAATTGCACACCTTGTTCGAGTTGATCAGCGATGGCATCTGGGACTGGAATGCCAATACCGGCTACGTCTATCGCAACCCGGGCTGGTACGCCATGCTCGGCTACACCAGCCATTCAATGGCCAATTCAGTCCTCACCTGGGAAAGCGTGATCCATCCGGAGGACTACCCGCGGGTAATGGCGCATTTCGAGGCGTATATCAACCAGCGCAACGAGCGCTACCTCATCGAATACCGCTGTCGTTGCCAGGATGGCAGCTATCTGTGGATCGAAGACAGCGGCTACATCATTGCCCATAACCAGGACGGTTCGGTGGCGCGCATGCTCGGGGCGCACCGTAATATCGATGCCGGCAAACGCCGGGTGGCCCAGTTGGAACAGAAGAACCAGTCGCTGGAGTGCCTAGTGGCCGAGCGCACTCGCGAGCTGTCCTGGGTGAACCAGCAGTTGCAGCGGCAACTGGACGAAAACCGCGAGTTGGCCGAGCGCGATGCATTGACCCGCATTGCCAACCGCTATCGGTTGGACAAGACCCTGCAACTGGAGTGCGAGCGGGCCAAGCGCTTCCGCCAGCCGTTGTCGCTGATCGCCATGGACATGGATGACTTCAAGCCGATCAACGACCGCTACGGCCATGCTAGGGGCGATGCGGCGCTGGTGCGGGTGGCCGAAAACCTGCGCACCTGCCAGCGTGAACTGGACCTGTTGGCCCGCTGGGGCGGGGATGAGTTTGTCCTTGTACTGCCGCAGACCACGCTGAGGGATGCACTTGAGGTGGCGGTACGCTTGCGTCAGGTGATTGAGCAGCTGGAGCCTGTGGGCGATTGCCGGCTGACCCTGAGCTATGGCGTGGTCCAATGGCAGGAAGGAGAGGACCAGCCTGCGCTGCTGGCGCGGGCCGACAAGGCGCTGTACCGGGCCAAGGCGGCAGGCAAGAACGCCATAGCCGAGTAGCGCGCGGTCATTGTGGGAGCGGTGCCTGTTGCTGGATCGTCCTGTGGCCTGAATGAAAAAAGACCCGCGGCGCCTCTCGGCGCAGCGGGCCAAATCGGCCTCGGCCGCTTCAGTGTCAGATATGCAGGGCGTGGCCCAGGGCGCGCAATGCCGCTTCCTGTACCGCCTCACCCAGCGTCGGGTGGGCATGGATGGTACCGGCCACATCCTCCAGGCACGCGCCCATCTCCAGCGACTGGGCAAACGCCGTAGACAGTTCGGAAACCGCCACGCCAACCGCTTGCCAGCCCAGGATCAGGTGATTGTCCCGGCGCGCCACCACGCGCACGAAACCGCTCTTCGATTCCAGGCTCATTGCCCGGCCGTTGGCGGCAAACGGGAAGTGCGCGACGATGCAGTCCAGCCCTTGCTGGCTGGCCTGCTCCGGGGTTTTGCCGACCACTACCACTTCCGGGTCGGTGAAGCACACAGCAGCAATCGCGGCAGGCTCGAAGCGGCGTGCCTTGCCGGCGACGATTTCGGCCACCATCTCGCCCTGGGCCATGGCCCGGTGTGCCAGCATCGGTTCGCCGGCCACGTCGCCGATGGCCCACACGTTGTGCATGCTGGTCTGGCAGCGTTCGTCGATGGCAATGGCGGCGCCGTTCATTTTCAGGTCCAGGCATTCCAGGTTGAAGCCTTGGGTGCGTGGCCGGCGGCCCACGGCCACCAGCACCTGGTCGGCTTCCAGGCGCAGTTGCCCGCCCTTGCCGTCGTTGGCCAGCAGGCAACCGTTTTCGTAACCTTCGACGCTGTGGCCAAGGTGCAGGGCGATGCCCAGCTTCTTCAACGACTCGGCCACCGGGGCGGTCAATTCGCTGTCGTAGGTCGGCAGGATGCGCTCACGCGCCTCCACTACGCTGACCTGCGCGCCCAGTTTGCGGTAGGCAATGCCCAGCTCAAGGCCGATATAGCCCCCGCCCACCACCACCAGGTGTTGCGGCAGTGCCGTCGGTGCCAGCGCTTCGGTTGAGGAAATCACTGGCCCACCCAGCGGCAGCATCGGCAGTTCGACGCTGCTGGAACCGGTGGCCAGCAACAGGTGTTCGCACTGGATGCGCTGGCCATTAACCTCGACCTGCTTGCCATCAAGCACCTTCGCCCAGCCGTGAATCACTTTGACCCCGTGCTTCTTCAGCAGGGCAGCTACCCCGCTGGTCAGGCGGTCGACGATGCCGTCCTTCCAGGCCACGCTCTGGCCGATGTCCAGGCGCGGCGAAGCAACGCTGATGCCCAGGTCCGACGGCCCGGCAAAGCGTGAAGTCTGGTGGAACTGCTCGGCCACATGGATCAGCGCCTTGGACGGAATGCAGCCGATGTTCAGGCAGGTACCGCCCAGTGCCTGGCCTTCCACCAGCACGGTAGGGATGCCCAGTTGCCCGGCGCGGATGGCGGCCACGTAGCCACCAGGGCCACCGCCGATGATCAACAGGGTAGTCTGGATAGTCTGTTGCATGCTCACTCCACGAACAGGCAGGCGGGTTGTTCGAGCAGGCCACGCACGGCCTGGATGAACAGCGCGGCGTCCATGCCGTCGACCACGCGGTGGTCGAACGAGCTGGACAGGTTCATCATCTTGCGCACGACGATCTGGCCGTCGATCACCACCGGCCGCTCAACCATGCGGTTGACGCCGACAATTGCCACTTCCGGGGTGTTGACCACCGGAGTGCTGACGATACCGCCGAGGGCGCCCAGGCTGGTCAGGGTGATGGTTGAACCCGACAGCTCCTCGCGGTTGGCCTTGTTGGTGCGCGCAGCGTTGGCCAGGCGCGAAATCTCGCCGGCATTGGCCCACAGGCTGCCCGCTTCGGCATGGCGCAGCACTGGCACCATCAGGCCGTTGTCACCCTGGGTAGCAATGCCTACATGCACCGCGCCATGGCGGGTGATGACCTGCGCTTCGTCGTCGTAGGTGGCGTTGATCTGCGGGAAGTCACGCAGCGCCACGACCAAGGCACGCACCAGGAACGGCAGCAGCGTCAGCTTGCCGCGGCTGTCGCCGTACTTGCTGTTGAGCTGCTGGCGCAGGGCTTCCAGGGCGGTGACGTCGATTTCTTCCACATAGCTGAAGTGCGCGACCCGGCGCTTGGCATCCTGCATGCGCTGGGCGATCTTGCGGCGCAGGCCGATCACCGGCACCTGCTCGCTGTCGGTGCGCTTGGCATAGCCATTGGGGGCTTGCCCGGCGGCGCTCTGCGGCTTGCTCATGAAGGCGTCAAGGTCTTCGTGCAAGATGCGCCCGGCCGGGCCGCTGCCGTGCACATAGCGCAGTTCGATACCGGTATCCAGCGCACGCTTGCGCACCGCCGGTGAGGCCAGCGGCTTGTCGCCCGGCTGGCGCGGCACGATGGGCGCAGCTTCGTGGTTGACGGGTGCCTGGTACGCAGCGGGTTTTACGTCTTTCTGCAGTTCCGGCTTGGCTGCCACAGGGGCGGCGGGCGTTTCTATCTGTTTGGCCTGAGGCACATCCACATGGTTGCCGCTGCCTTCCACTTCGATGCGGATCAGTTCGCTACCGACCGCCATCACTTCACCGGGCTGGCCGCCCAGTGCCAGCACCTTGCCGCTGACCGGCGAAGGGATTTCCACAGTGGCCTTGTCGGTCATGACGTCGGCCACCACCTGGTCTTCGGCGATCATGTCGCCGACCTTGACGAACCATTCCACCAACTCGACCTGTGCGATGCCTTCGCCAATGTCCGGCATCTTGATGACGTGCGTGCCCATTCAGACCTCCATGACCTTTTTCAATGCCGCACCTACCCGCGAAGGCCCTGGGAAATACGCCCATTCCTGCGCGTGAGGGTAGGGGGTGTCCCAGCCGGTGACGCGCTCGATGGGCGCCTCCAGGTGGTGGAAGCAGTGCTCTTGCACCAACGACACCAGCTCGGCACCGAAGCCGCAGGTACGGGTGGCCTCGTGCACCACCACGCAGCGGCCGGTCTTTTTCACCGACTCGACGATGGTGTCCAGGTCCAGCGGCCACAGGCTGCGCAGGTCGATCACTTCAGCATCGACGCCGCTTTCCTCGGCGGCCACCTGGGCCACGTACACCGTGGTGCCGTAGGTGAGCACGGTCACGTCATTGCCGGGGCGGGTAATGGCGGCCTTGTCCAGCGGTACGGTGTAGTAGCCGTCTGGCACAGCACTGTGTGGGTGCTTCGACCACGGCGTTACCGGGCGGTCGTGGTGGCCGTCGAACGGGCCGTTGTACAGGCGCTTGGGCTCCAGGAAGATCACCGGGTCGTCGCATTCGATCGAGGCAATCAGCAGGCCTTTGGCGTCATACGGGTTGGATGGCATGACAGTGCGCAGGCCGCACACTTGGGTGAACATCGCTTCCGGGCTCTGGCTGTGGGTCTGGCCGCCATAGATGCCACCGCCGCACGGCATGCGCAGGGTCAGCGGGGCGATGAACTCGCCGGCTGAGCGGTAACGCAGGCGCGCCATTTCCGAGACGATCTGGTCGGAGGCCGGGTAGAAGTAGTCGGCGAACTGGATTTCCACGACCGGGCGCAGGCCGTAGGCGCCCATGCCCACGGCGGTACCGACGATACCGCTTTCGGAGATTGGCGCGTCGAACACGCGGGACTTGCCGTACTTGTTCTGCAGGCCTTCGGTGCAGCGGAACACGCCACCGAAGTAGCCGACGTCCTGGCCGTAGACAACCACATTGTCGTCGCGCTCAAGCATGACATCCATGGCCGAGCGCAGGGCCTGGATCATGGTCATGGTAGTGGTGGCCATGGCGGTTTCCGGGTTGATGCTGTTGTTGTGATCGTTCATCTCAAACCCCCAGTTCCTGGCGTTGACGGCGCAGGTGGTCGGGCATCTCCTTGTACACGTCCTCGAACATCGAGGCGGCGCTTGGGATGTGACCGTTGGCCAGGGTGCCGTACTGCTCGGCTTCTTTTTGTGCGGCAATGACCGCAGCCTCGAATTCGGCCGTGGTGGCCTGGTGCTCTTCCTCGGACCAGTGGCCGATCTTGATCAGGTGCTGCTTCAGGCGGGCGATCGGGTCGCCCAACGGGAAGTGGCTCCAGTCATCGGCAGGGCGGTACTTGGAGGGGTCGTCCGAGGTCGAGTGCGGGCCGGCACGGTAGGTGACCCACTCGATCAGGCTTGGGCCTAGGCCGCGGCGGGCGCGTTCGGCGGCCCAGCGCGAGGCGGCGTAGACAGCGACAAAGTCGTTGCCGTCCACCCGCAGCGAGGCAATGCCGCAGCCCACGCCACGGCCGGCGAAGGTGGTCGATTCGCCACCGGCGATGGCCTGGAAGGTAGAAATGGCCCACTGGTTGTTGACCACGTTGAGGATTACCGGGGCGCGGTACACGTGGGCAAAGGTGAGGGCGGTGTGAAAGTCTGACTCGGCTGTGGCACCGTCGCCGATCCACGCAGAGGCGATCTTGGTATCGCCCTTGATCGCCGAGGCCATGGCCCAGCCGACCGCCTGCACGAACTGGGTCGCCAGGTTACCGCTGATGGTGAAGAAGCCAGCCTCGCGTACCGAGTACATGATTGGTAGCTGGCGCCCCTTGAGCGGGTCGCGTTCGTTGGACAACAGCTGGCAGATCATTTCGACCAGCGACACGTCTCGCGCCATCAGGATGCTTTGCTGGCGGTAGGTAGGGAAGCACATGTCGGTACGGTTCAGCGCCAGCGCCTGGCCGCTGCCGATGGCTTCTTCGCCCAGGCTCTGCATGTAGAAGGACATCTTCTTCTGGCGCTGGGCAACCACCATGCGGCTGTCGAAAATCCGCGTCTTGAGCATGGCACGCATGCCTTGGCGCAGGACTTGCGGGTCGATGTCTTCAGCCCAAGGGCCTTGGGCGTCGCCCTGCTCATCGAGCACGCGGACCAGGCTGTGAGCCAGGTCGGCAGTGTCGGCAGCCTCGACATCGACGGGGGGTTTACGGGCTTGACCTGCGTCGTTGAGGCGCAGGTAGGAAAAATCGGTCTGGCAGCCTGGCCGGCCGGTGGGCTCGGGCACATGCAAACGCAGGGGGGCGTACTCGTTCATGCTTTTTACGCTCGCTCGGGTATTTGTTTTTGTGAGCTCTGAAGCGGCCGCCGCTGAACACCGGCTTGTGACTGGTAGGTCAGCGTCATCTACATCTTAGTGGTCCGGCAGGAGAATTTTTCTCTCAAGTTGATTGCCTTTGCCGAGCGGTGCAGATAAACATTCCGCATAAACACAAAAAACCGGTGATTTTGTCTCATGCGCAAACTCGATCGTACCGATATCGGCATTCTCAACAGCCTGCAGGAAAACGCCCGCATTACCAACGCCGAGCTGGCCCGCTCGGTCAACCTGTCGCCCACGCCCTGTTTCAACCGCGTGCGGGCCATGGAGGAACTTGGGGTAATCCGCCAACAGGTGACGTTGCTGTCACCCGAAGCGCTGGGGCTGGATGTAAACGTGTTCATCCATGTCAGCCTGGAAAAGCAGGTGGAGCAGTCGTTGCACCGCTTCGAGGAGGAAATTGCCGAACGGCCCGAGGTGATGGAGTGCTACTTGATGACCGGGGACCCGGATTACCTGCTGCGGGTACTGCTGCCGAGCATTCAGGCGCTGGAGCGGTTTCTTGACTACCTGACGCGGTTGCCGGGGGTGGCGAATATCCGGTCGAGTTTTGCCTTGAAGCAGGTGCGGTACAAGACGGCTTTGCCGCTGCCGGCCAACGGCATGACCTTGCGGGAATAGAGGTTGCCAGTGCTGGCCTCTTCGCGGGCGCGCCCGCTCCCACACGGATCTCGCTAACTTCAAGGGCGGCGCCGTACCTGTGGGAGCGGGCATGCCCGCGAAGGGGAGCACGCGGTGTTGAAAGCGGGTGCTTGATATTTTAAACACCCCCAGCCTATGTTGTTGTCAGCGTACAACAACAAGGACAAGCGTCATGAGCACTGCTCAGCTTCACGGCATCGATGAAATCGAATGCGTCACCCCCGACCTCAACGGCGTCCCGCGCGGCAAGGTGATGACTGCCGAAGGCTTTTTGGAGGGCCGCCGCCTGCAGATGGCCCGGGGAGTGTTGCTGCAATGCATCATGGGCGGTTACCCACCGGCGAAATTCTACGGCAGCGACGACGGTGACCTGGCGCTGGTGGCCGAACCCAGCCAGGTGCACCGCCTGCCCTGGAGCAGCGACGGCCGCGCCCTGGCCATCTGCGATGCCAATGAACTGGATGGCCGGCCCTCGGCACTGTCCACCCGGGGCCAGCTCAAGGCGGTGATCGCCCGCTATGCCGCGCTGGGGTTGGCGCCTGTGGTGGCGACCGAGCTCGAATTCTTCGTGTTTGCCCCCAACAGCGACCCGCAGCAGCCGTTCCAGCCTCCCGTTGGCAGCGATGGCCGCCGCGAGCTAGGCCATTCGGCGTTCAGTGTCAGCTCCAACAACGGCCTGCGACCGTTCTTCAAAGAGGTGTACCACTGCATGGCTGCGCTCGGCCTGCCGCGCGACACGTTCATGCACGAAATGGGCGTCAGCCAGTTCGAGATCAACCTGTTGCACGGCGACCCGCTGGTGCTGGCTGACCAGACCTTCCTGTTCAAGCACCTGCTCAAGGAAGTGGCGCTCAAGCATGGGCTGACCGTGGTGTGCATGGCCAAGCCGTTGGCGCGCACGCCTGGCAGTTCCATGCACATTCACCAGAGCCTGGTCGAAACCGGCAGCGGGCGTAACGTGTTTAATGACGAGCAAGGCCGGCCGACCGACACCTTCCACCATTTCATCGGTGGCCTGCAGGCGTGCATGGCCGACTTCACCGCGCTGTTCGCGCCCAACGTCAATTCCTATCAGCGCCTGTGCCACCCCTATGCCTCGCCAAACAATGCCTGCTGGTCCGAGGACAACCGTGCCGCCGGCCTGCGCATTCCGGCCAGTGCACCGGCAGCGCGGCGGGTCGAAAACCGCCTGCCCGGCGCCGACGCCAACCCCTATCTGGCCATCGCCGCCAGCCTGGCCGCCGGGTTGCACGGCATCGTGCAGCGCCTGCAGCCATCGCCGGCCATCCAGGGCGAGTTCGAAGTGCCCGAGCACCTGAGCCTGCCATGTACCCTGCATGCCGCCCTCGAACGGCTCAAGCGCAGCGCGCTGGCACGGGAACTGTTCGGCAGCGAGTTCATCGAAGGCTACATCGCCAGCAAAACCCTGGAGCTGACTGATTTCTTCGACGAGATCACCCCGTGGGAGCGCCGGGTGCTGGCGGCGCAGGCCTGATCGCGACATCACCTGCACCGGACACGCCCTGGCAGCGCTATTTCGCTGCCGGGGCCTGCGCGACACAATTTTTGCCCGTATGCTTCTAGCACCCAACCGTCACCTGATCAGGGAGCTTCTCGGTACGTATGCGAAATGTATGGAAGCCGTTTCAGTCGTTGTATTTCGCCGCGCTGATGATGTTGATCGGTTCTGGCCTGCTCAGTACCTACCTGGCCCTGCGCCTGGCGGCCGACCATGTCGACAGCCTGTGGGTGGGTGCGTTGATGGCGGCCAACTACTTTGGCCTGGCCGTCGGCGGCAAGGTCGGCCACCGGCTGATTGGCCGGGTAGGGCACATTCGCGCTTACGCCACCTGCGCCGGTATCGTTGGCGCGGCGGTACTTGGCCATGGCATGACCAGTTGGCTACCGGCCTGGGTCGGGCTGCGGATGATCGTCGGCCTGGGGATGATGTGCCAGTACATGGTCATTGAAAGCTGGCTCAACGAGCAGGCCGATGTGAAGCACCGCGGCGCGGTGTTCAGCGGCTACATGATCGCCTCGTACCTGGGGCTGGTGCTCGGCCAGCTGATTCTGGTGGTGCACCCTGAGCTTGGCCCGGAGCTGCTGATGCTGGTGGCGATGTGCTTTGCCCTGTGCCTGGTGCCGGTGGCAATGACCCGGCGTATTCACCCGGCACCCTTGCGCCCGGCACCGATGGAGCCGAAGTTCTTCATCAAGCGCGTGCCGCAGTCGCTCAGTACGGTATTGGGCTCGGGGTTGATCGTTGGCTCGTTCTACGGCCTGGCGCCTTTGTATGCCTCAAGCCAAGGGATGACGACCGAGCAGATCGGTCTGTTCATGGGTAGCTGCATTTTTGCCGGCCTGCTGGTGCAGTGGCCGCTGGGCTGGTTGTCTGACCGTTACGACCGGGCGGTGCTGATCCGCAGCGTGGCAATAGGCCTGGCGCTGGCCGCTGCGCCATTGGCGATACTGCCCAGTGTGCCGCTGGAGTTGCTGTTCGGGTTCGGCTTCCTGATTTCGTTGCTGCAGTTCTGCCTGTACCCGCTGGCGGTGGCGTTTTCCAACGACCACGTGGAAAGCGAGCGGCGGGTGTCGCTGACGGCCATGTTGCTGGTCACCTACGGCGTAGGCGCGTGTATCGGGCCATTGGCGGCGGGCGTTCTGATGAAAATGCTGGGCGCGCAGATGCTGTATGCGTTCTTTGTATTTTTCGCCTTGGTGCTGGTGTGGCGCATTCGGCCGAAGGCGGTTACCGGGCTGCACCAGGTGCAGGATGCGCCGCTGGGCCACGTGGCGATGCCGGCAGCCGGTTCGCCCTTGTCGGCGGCGCTGGACCCTCGGGTGGATGAGCAGACCGTGCAGGACGTGATGCAGGCGCCGGTGGCGGCTGAGGATACCGAGGAAGAAGATAAAGGTGCTGAGCAACAGGCTGCTGAACCGGAGGAGGTCAGCAAGTCGGTATAAGCCTGCACTGGCCTCTTCGCACAGGTACTGTATAGCCTCAGGTTTGACGCCACCACTGTGGGAGCGGGCTTGCCCCGCGAAGAGGCCGCGGCAGGAAGAACGCAAATGAAAACGCCACCTCAGCAGGTGGCGTTTTCGCATTCAGGCGACGATCAATAGTCGTCTTTGTCAAACCGCCGCGCCTCACGCTGCAGCTGATACACAAAGCTCTCGATCTTGCGCTGTGCCTGCCCGCTCAGGTTGTGGAAGCGCACGCCGGCAAAGGTGGTATTAATGCGCTCTTCATAGTGCAGGTGCCGCAGTTCGACCATGGTGTCCACCAGGCCCAGCGGGTTACCCGCCTTGAAACGTTCGTACACCTGGCCCAGCTGCAGGCGATCTTCGACATTGCCTTCAAAGCGCAGTTTGCACCCGGTGGCCGAGATGTCCAGCAGCTTGCCACGCAGGGCGCCCTTACCCTTCAGGTGGGTGCCATCGAGAATGATGTCGACCAGTTGCGACAGCTTCAGCGCGGCGCGGAAGGCGTTGCGGCGCTGGTGGTAGGTCATCTCCTGCGGCATGGCACCGCTGTAGCAGCGGTGGCCGTTGACTTCGGTGATCTTCAGCGCGTGGTCGCATTCCCAGGCGATGCGTACGCCATCGTGAAAGCCCTCAACGCGGAAGTGCTCGCCGTTTTCGATGAATTTTTCACCGTCGCGCGGGATCATCTCGTCCAGTGCCAGGGTGTTGCTTTCACGGTCCACGTGCACCACATAGCTCTGGAAGCGCTGGCTGCGGTCATGGAAGGTGATGATCAGGGGGTCGTGGCTTTCCTGCAGCTGCCGCAAGTTGGCCGCAATCTCCAAGGGGGTGTTCAGCACCTTTGGCGGTTGCGGGGCTTCGGTTTCATTGAACACGGCTTATCGTTCTCCAGGCAAAAGCGACACACGCAAGTAACGGCATTTTGCCAGTATGTTCCGTGCCTTGATAGAAAAATCACACTTGGCTGAGGGCCCGTGGCTTGGCCAGCGGCGAGGTGCTGCCTCGGCTATCGTAGAGCGACGGTGAGTCGCCGCCCATGAGGATTCTGATCTGGTTGTTGGTGACGTGTTGCTGTACCTGGATGATCCGGCCGTTGGTCTGGTTGACCTGCTGGCAGTCGTCCATCAGTTTCGACAGCATGTCGAGCCGCTGCAGCATCGCGTCGCCATGGGGCGATTGTGCGGCTACCGCCTGCACGCCAGTGCGATCGGCACTCAGGCCCAGGCTGCCGAGCAACTGGCTGCGGCGCTGGCCATGCTGCTCGAGCAAGATGATCAGCGACTGCTTGCGCGCCAGGATCTGTTCCAGCAGCGGCATGTCGCGGCCATGCAGGGCGATCGCTTCTTTATTCAGAAGGTCGAGCAGTTCCTGCATCGGGGCAATGTCATCTTCGATCAGTTGCAGCAAGGTGGTGTCGTGCATGGCTAACTCTTGGCTTTTCTAGCGTCCGTGAAGTCAGCGCGCCGAAGGGTCAGCGCTGGGCTTCGAAATCGAGCAGTTTGCTGGCGACCCGGCCGGCATCGACCTGGTAGCTGCCGTCGGCGATCGCCTGTTTCAACTGGGCCACACGGGCACTGTTGACAACCGGCTCGTCGCGCAGCTTGTCGCTGATCTTTTGCAACTGCTGTGCCTCTTGGCTGAGGTGTACCGCTTCTCCGCTGGCGCTGGTGTCTTTCACCGCTTCCTGGCTGGCTGCCGGTTTTTCGGCATTGCCCGCCGCGGTGTTGCCGCGCACGCCGCCCGTGACGGACGGAGAGTTATTCAAACGACTGAAGTCGATGACCATGATCAGGAACCTCTGGGTATTTGGACGCTTGCCTTGTTTTCGGCCAGCCCGAAAGAAACTTTAGGCACAAATGCTTGGCCGCCTGTCAGCAAGCTCGCCAACCCGTTCTCTGACACAGTTTAGGAAAAGCGGTTCCTCCCTGCCAGCGCAATCTGTGGCGGGCTACATGCTCACCTCGACCTGGCCCGGGCCCGTCACCCTGGCCTTGACCACCCGTTTGGAATTCAGGTTGCGTACCCGTATCTGTTCGCTCAGGCCGCCTTTGCTAAGGGCCTCGCCCGGCATGCGCACGCTCAGGCTGCCGCTGCGGGCGATGATCACCACCTGGTCGCCCTTGCGCACCACCTCGGCCTGCTCCAGATGTTGCGGGGTAAGTACCTGGTCGATCACCGTGGGGCGCAGCATCTTCATGCCCACCGCCTGGTCCAGTTCGGTCAGAAAACCCTGGCCAAGGGTGCCGACATCGCGCTCGCGCAGGGCCACGTCGCCTTCGCCCACTGTGTTGTCGCGCTTGAGCGGGCGGGTGACCACCACCACGTCGCGGAACAGCCGTACCGTGGCCGGGACAAACACCGTCCACGGGGCCGCACTGTCGCAGCGCACCCGTACCGTTACCCGGCCAAGTGGCAGGGAAGGGCTTTCCAGCGAGGCGTCCAGCTGCTGGCTGCACAACGGCATGCGCAGGCGTGGGTCCAGCGGGTTGACCTGGATTTCATAGCGGCCGGGGGTCTGGGTGGTAGCCAGGTAATCTTCGACGGTGAATTCAAGAAACCCTTGGGTGACACCGATAAGCTGTTCAGGCAAGGTGAGCGCGTCCGCTACCGTGCGAACGCCGGGCACCAGCAGGCACAACGTGGCCAGCGAGCCCGTCAGCAGGCGCGTCAATCGTCGGAAAAATGTCGTTTTCGTATGCATGACGCTCAAAAAAGCAAAGCCCGTGCCGACTCGTAACCTGAGTTGCAACGAAAGGCTGAAAGATAAGGAGTCTGGCATGGCGGGTGTTATGGATTCGGTCAACCAGCGCACGCAGCTGGTGGGGCAGAATCGCCTGGAATTGCTGCTGTTCCGCCTCAACGGCGAACAGCTTTACGGCATCAACGTGTTCAAGGTCAGGGAAGTGCTGCAATGCCCTGCGCTGACCCTGCTGCCCAAGGCGCACCCGGTGGTGCGTGGCGTTGCCAACATTCGCGGGGCGACCATCCCGATCCTCGACTTGTCGATGGCCACCGGGTTGCGGCCGCTGCAGGAAGAGACGCGCAACAGCTTCGTGATCATCACCGAGTACAACACCAAGACCCAGGGCTTTCTGGTGCACTCGGTGGAGCGCATCGTCAACATGAACTGGGAAGAGATCCATCCGCCACCCAAGGGCACCGGCCGTGACCACTACCTGACGGCGGTCACCCGGGTGGACAACCGCATGGTCGAGATCATCGATGTGGAGAAGGTGCTGGCCGAAGTGTCGCCGTCGTCCGAGTCGGTCTCGGCCGGGGTGATCGATGCCGAGACGCAGGACAAGGCCGTGCTGATGCGGGTGCTGACCGTGGACGATTCGTCGGTGGCACGCAAGCAGGTCAGCCGCTGCCTGCAGACCGTGGGGGTGGAGGTGGTGGCGCTCAATGATGGCCGTCAGGCCCTGAACTACCTGCGCCAGCTGGTGGAGGAGGGCAAAAAGCCGGAAGAAGAGTTCCTGATGATGATCTCGGACATTGAAATGCCGGAAATGGACGGCTATACGCTAACGGCGGAGATCCGCAGCGACCCGCGCATGCAAAAATTGCACATCTGCCTGCATACTTCGCTTTCCGGGGTGTTCAACCAGGCAATGGTCAAGAAGGTCGGTGCCGATGACTTCCTGGCCAAGTTCAAGCCGGACGACCTGGCCCAGCGGGTGGTCGACCGGATCAAGGCAGCGCATTGAAGCAGCCGGGGGCACGCCCCCGGCACCAGTGATTGAAAAGAGGCGGCAAGAGTGTCTACGGGTAATTTGGATTTCGAACAGTTCCGGGTATTCCTGGAGAAAGCCTGTGGCATCCTGCTGGGCGAGAATAAGCAGTACCTGGTTTCCAGCCGTCTCAACAAGCTGATGGAGCAACAGGGCATCAAGAGCCTGGGCGAACTGGTGCAACGCATCCAGGCCCAGCCGCGCGGTGGTTTGCGTGAGCAGGTGGTGGATGCGATGACCACCAACGAAACCCTGTGGTTTCGCGATACCTACCCGTTCGAAGTGCTGAAGAACAAGGTGATTCCCGAGTTCATCCGCAACAACCCCGGCCAGCGCCTGCGCATGTGGTCGGCGGCCTGTTCGTCGGGCCAGGAGCCGTATTCCATTTCGATGGCCATCGACGAGTTCGAGCGCAGCAACCTTGGCCAATTGAAGATGGGCGCGCAGATCGTTGCCACCGACCTGTCCGGCACCATGCTGACCAACTGCAAGACCGGTGAGTATGACAGCCTGGCCATCGCCCGCGGCTTGTCCCAGGAGCGCCTGCAGCGCTACTTCGACCCCAAGGGGCCGGGGCGCTGGGCGGTCAAGCCGGCGATTCGCAGCCGCGTCGAGTTCCGCTCGTTCAACCTGCTCGACAGCTATGCCGCCCTGGGCAAGTTCGACATCGTGTTCTGCCGCAACGTGCTGATCTACTTCTCGGCGCAGGTGAAACGGGACATCCTGCTGCGCATTCACAGCACCTTGAAGCCGGGGGGCTACCTGTTCCTTGGTGCTTCGGAAGCGCTGAACGGGTTGCCGGAGCATTACCAGATGGTCCAGTGCAGCCCGGGGATCATCTACCAGGCCAAGTAATCAAGAAGGCTGGCAGCGAAAGCTGCCGGCCTTTTTGCTGTATGTGCCGGCCTCTTCGCGGGTAAACCCGCTCCCACAGGTTCGGTGCCGCCCTCAGGCCTTGCACGGGTCCTTGTGGGAGCGGGTTTACCCGCGAAGGGGCCGGCACAGGAAAATCCCTGACGTCAATTTTTTGATTTGCCGCATTTGCCGCCCGGCAATTGCCGCTTTCGCCGCCGTGGGCGGAAGGCCTTTGCCGCTTTTCTGGCATCACCCTGACAGCACTGCGCCTCGTAGCCCCGTATTTGCGGGCTTTGCATGGGTTGGCACAGCCCTTGCTATACCTTGCTCAACGATATTCCGGTCAACCTCCGAAGGTTTCCCCGACATGAGCATCAGCTTCGACAAGGCGCTTGGTATTCACGAAAAGGCTCTGGGCTTCCGCGCCCAGCGCGCCGAAGTGCTGGCCAACAACATCGCCAACGCCGACACGCCCAACTACAAGGCGCGTGACATGGACTTCGCCTCTGTGCTGGCCGCCGAAAGCGACAAGCAGCAAAGCGGCCGTTTCGCCATGGACCGCACCAATAGCCGCCACATCGAAGCCGAAGGCCTCGCCATCGCAGCCGACGATACCCTCAAGTACCGCACGCCGCTGCAGCCGTCGATCGACCAGAACACCGTGGACGCGCAGATCGAGCAATCGAACTACACCGAAAACGCCATTGGCTTCCAGGCCAGCTTCACCTTGCTCAACAGCAAATTCAAAGGGCTGGTATCGGCCCTGCGGGGAGAATGACCATGTCCCTTTCCAGTGTCTTCAATATTGCCGGTAGCGGCATGAGCGCGCAGAACACGCGCCTTAACACCGTCGCTTCCAACATTGCCAACGCCGAAACCGTTTCTTCGAGCATCGACCAGACGTACCGCGCCCGCCACCCCGTGTTCGCCACCACCTTCCAGGATGCGCAAGCCGGCAGCAGCCAGTCGCTGTTCGAAGACCAGGGCGAAGCAGGGCAGGGCGTGCAGGTAAAAGGCATCGTCGAGGATCAGAGCACCCTGGAAGCACGCTACGAGCCCAATCATCCGGCGGCGAACAAGGACGGCTACGTCTATTACCCGAACGTCAATGTGGTCGAGGAGATGGCAGACATGATCTCCGCCAGCCGTGCGTTTCAGACCAACGCCGAGCTGATGAACACGGCCAAGAGCATGATGCAGAAAGTCCTGACCCTGGGGCAGTGATAGGAAGCCGACATGACCACCACCAATTCCACCTCTGACGTCAGCAGCGCGTACCTGACCTCGCTGCAGAAGCAGACGTCGAAGACCGACAGCAGCACCGGCGCTGCCGGCAGCGCGCTGGGCAAAGATGCTTTTCTGCAGTTGCTGGTTACCCAGATGAAGAACCAGAACCCGCTCGATCCACAGGAAAACGGCGAGTTCGTGGCGCAGCTGGCGCAGTTCAGCAGCCTCGAGAGCATGCAGTCGCTGAACGATTCTGTGACCTATATCGCGGCAGGGTTGCAGTCTTCCCAGGCGTTGCAGGCCTCGTCACTGGTCGGGCGCAATGTAATTGTCCAGACCGACAAGGCTGTGGTCGACACCAGCAAGGATATGAAAGGCACGGTCAACCTGACGTCGTCCAGCACCGCCACCTCGGTGGGCATCTACGACAAGGATGACAAGCTGGTACGCACCCTCGACCTGGGTACCCAGAAAGCCGGCAAGGTCGACTTTACCTGGAATGGCCTGAACGACGACGGCGAAGCGGCGCCAGCCGGTACCTACACCTTCAAGGCCACCGCTTCGATCGACGGCAAGGCCACGGCCATGACCACCAACCTGCCGGCCTCCGTTACCAGTGTGACCATGGGCACCAACGGTTCTGAGATGACGCTCAACCTGGCTGGGCTGGGCAGTGTTGCGCTTTCCAAAATCCAAAGCATCGGCATCTAGGGCCTGAGCAAAACGACAGGAGTTACACATGTCTTTCAATACCGGCCTTAGCGGCCTCTATGCAGCGAACAAGGCCCTGAACGTTACCGGCAACAACATTGCCAACGTTGCCACTACTGGCTTCAAGTCCTCGCGCGCCGAGTTCGCCGACCAGTATTCCAACTCCATCCGCGGCACCAGTGCCGGCAAGAACGTGGTCGGCACGGGTGTGAAGACTGCCGCTGTGTCGCAATTGTTCACGCCGGGCAACATCAATGGCACCGGCCAGGCGCTGGACATGGCCATCGATGGCAACGGCTTCTTCGTGATGAACGACAACGGCTCGAAGATCTACACCCGTGCCGGTGCTTTCTACAGCGACAAGGACGGCTACGTGGTCAACTCGTCGGGCTCCAACCTGCAAGGTTATGCAGTGGATGCCAACGGTAAGATCGTCCAGGGCGTGCTGACCAACCTGCAGATCGACACCTCGAACCTGACGCCCAACCCGACCGGGCGCATCTCCGAGAACGTCAACCTCAACTCCACTGCGACTGCGCCCAGCCAGACGCCGTTCGATCCGACCAATACCAGCACCTATAACTACACGTTCAATACCGACGTGTATGACAGCCAGGGTAACGCGCACCAGCTGAACCAGTACTTCGTCAAGGACGCCACCAGCAACTCCTGGACCATGTACACCACCATCGACGGGCGCAACCCGGCCAACCCGGCCTCGACCACGCCGCTGGCCAACAATCTGCCGTTCAAGTCTGACGGCACCCTGGATTCTGCCTCGATGACGGCAGGCCCGGTGGCCGGTGGCATGACCATCGCGGCCAACAAGACCTTCACCCTCGACAACTGGATCCCGGCACAGAAGAACGCCGCCGGTGTGTGGAGCGCCAACGGCGCTACCGCCAACGTCGCCGGGGTGAACCTGGACATGCTCGGTACCACCCAGTACAACGCAGCCTCCGCCACCACTGCCAAGAGCCAGGATGGCTTTGCCACGGGTGAGCTCTCGGGCCTGACCATCGACGAAAGCGGCAATATGTTCGCCAACTTCACCAATGGCCAGGACAAGGTGATCGGCCAGGTGGCGATCGCCAACTTTGCCAACCTGCAGGGCCTGACCCCGGTGGGTGGCACCAGCTGGAAAGAATCCTATGGCTCGGGTGTGCCGGTGATCGGCGCCCCGGATACTGGTACCTTGGGCCAGATTACTGGCGGTGCGCTGGAAGACTCCAACGTCGACCTTACCGGTGAGCTGGTCAACCTGATCAAGGCGCAGAGCAACTACCAGGCCAACGCCAAGACCATTTCCACCGAAAGCACCATCATGCAGACCATCATCCAGATGACCTGATGGCCGCCTGCTAGTGTGGTTTTGTCTGTAATTGGGGCCGCAAAGCGGCCCCAGGTTCTTCAAGGTTCACGCCCATGAAACGGCTAATGCTCACCGCCCTCCTGGCCATGGCCTTGCCGCTCTCGGCCGCTCCCGCCCCGTTCTACCAATGGCAAAGCCTGGCCACCGGCCGCTACCTGTGCTCTGCCAACAACCCGGGCGAGGGCTGGGTACGCCATTCCGGCCCCTACAACAACGCCGCTTGCCGCACCTTCTGAGCACGCCCTTGCCGCAGGCGGCAAACTTCCGCCGACAAACTGACGTTTGTTGCCCCTTGCTGCGCTGGAGCCCCTGTAAACAGGCGGTTTCAGACTTGGTTCGATTATTGCTTCGGACCTGGCCAGTGACAGCGCGGCAGCGACGCGCAGAGGAGATACTGTGGACAAGTTGCTTTATGTGGCCATGACCGGCGCCAGCCAGAACGCGCTGGCGCAAAAGGCCCACGCCAACAACCTGGCGAACATTTCCACCAACGGTTTTCAGCGTGACCTGGAGCAGGCCCGTTCGATGCCGGTGTTCGGCGACAGCTTTCCGGCGCGGGCCTTTGCCATGACCGAACGCCCGGCCACCGACTTCAGCGAGGGCCCGTTGGTCGAGACGGGGCGTGACCTGGATGTCGCCGTGACCGGCAAGGGCTTCATTGCCGTGCAGGCCCCGGACGGCAGCGAAGCCTACGTGCGTACCGGTAGCCTGAACATCGACGCCCTCGGCGTGCTGCGTGCCGGCAACGGCATGCCGGTGATCGGCAACGGTGGCCCGATTGCCATCCCGCCAGAGCAGAAGGTTGAGGTGGGTGCCGACGGCACCCTCAGCATTCGCTCCATGGGTGAAGACCCCCGCGTGATGGCCGAGGTCGACCGGATCAAGCTGGTCAACCCAGACACCAAAGGCCTGCAAAAAGGGCTGGATGGCTTGATCCATACCGCTTCTGGCCAACCGGCCGATGCCGACGTCAACGTTCGGGTGGTGTCGGGCTTCCTGGAAGGCAGCAACGTCAATGCTGTCGAGGAAATGACCTCGGTGCTGGCGCTGTCTCGCCAGTTCGAACTGCACGTCAAGATGATGAACACGGCCAAGGAAGGCGACGAAGCCATGGCTCGGGTTTTGCAAATCGGCTAATCACTTTTGAACGGGTGCCGTAAAACAGGCGCACGAGGAGAAACTACATGCTTCCGGCTCTTTGGGTCGCTAAAACCGGCCTGTCCGCCCAGGACACCAACCTGACGGTCATTTCCAACAACCTGGCCAACGTCTCCACCACCGGCTTCAAGCGTGATCGCGCCGAATTCGCAGACCTGCTCTACCAGATCAAGCGTCAGCCTGGCGCGCAGTCGACCCAGGACAGCGAGCTGCCTTCGGGCCTTCAGGTCGGTACCGGTGTGCGCATTGTCGGCACGCAAAAAAGCTTCGTCGCTGGCAGCCTGCAAACCACCGAGAACCCGCTGGACATGGCGGTCAACGGCCGTGGCTTCTTCCAGATTCTGCAGCCGGACGGCACCGTGTCGTACACCCGTGACGGCACCTTCCACCTGAACTCCGACGGCCAGATCGTCACCGCCAATGGCTACGCCCTCGAGCCTGCCGTTGTGGTGCCGAACGACGCGCAAACCTTCACCGTCGGCCAGGACGGCACCGTATCGATCACCACCGCCGGCAACCCGGCTGCGCAGGTGATCGGCAACATCCAGACCGCCGACTTCATCAACCCGGCTGGCCTGCAGGCCATCGGCGACAACCTGTTCCTGGAAACTGCCGCCAGTGGTGCGCCGCAAGTCGGCACACCGGGCTTGAACGGCTTCGGTACCACCCAGCAGCAGACCCTGGAAAACTCCAACGTCAGCACCGTGGAAGAGCTGGTGAACATGATCACGACCCAGCGCGCTTACGAGATGAACTCCAAGGTCATTTCCACCGCCGACCAGATGCTGTCGTTCGTGACTCAACAGCTCTAAGCCCTGTCGCTTCGTTACACCCGTGAGGTATGCACCATGAATCGTCTGTTGTCCGTGTTCGCCCTGGGGGGGGCGGTGTTGCTGGCAGGTTGCGTCGGCCCGACGCCCAAGCCCAACGACCCGTACTACGCGCCGGTACTGCCGCGCACCCCGTTACCGGCAGCGGCCAACAACGGTTCCATCTACCAGGCCGGTTTCGAGCAGAACCTGTACAGCGACCGCAAGGCGTTCCGGGTGGGTGACATCATCACCATCACCCTGAACGAGAAAACCTCGGCCAGCAAGAACGCAGGTTCGCAGATCCAGAAAAACAGCAAGGCCGATATCGGCCTGACCTCGCTGTTTGGCAGCACACCGAACACCAACAACCCGTTCGGCGGTGGTGATCTGTCGCTGGAGGCCGGCTACAACGGCGAGCGTGCCACCAAGGGCGACAGCAAGGCCACCCAGGGCAACACCCTGACCGGTTCGATTACCGTGACCGTGGCCGAAGTGCTACCCAACGGCATTATCGCCGTGCGCGGCGAGAAGTGGCTGACCCTGAACACCGGCGAAGAGCTGGTGCGCATTGCCGGCATGATCCGCGCCGATGACATCGCCACCGACAACACCGTGCCGTCCACCCGGGTGGCCGACGCGCGCATCACTTATTCCGGTACCGGCTCGTTCGCCGATGCCAGCCAGCCCGGGTGGCTGGACCGCTTCTTCATCAGCCCGCTTTGGCCTTTCTGAGTACGGATGACCATGTTCAACGTGAGGCAGCTGATTGCCGCAACCCTGCTCCTGTCCTGTGCCTTCGGTGCCCAGGCAGAGCGCCTGAAGGACATCGCCAGCATTTCTGGCGTGCGTTCCAACCAGTTGATCGGTTACGGCCTGGTGGTGGGCCTGAACGGCACGGGTGACCAGACCACCCAGACGCCGTTCACCCTGCAAACCTTCAACAACATGCTGTCGCAGTTCGGCATCAAGGTGCCGGCCGGCTCCGGCAACGTGCAGTTGAAGAACGTCGCGGCGGTGTCGGTGCATGCCGACCTGCCGGCGTTCGCCAAGCCCGGCCAGGTGGTGGACATTACCGTGTCGTCGATCGGTAACTCCAAGAGCCTGCGTGGCGGCAGCCTGCTGATGACCCCGCTCAAGGGTATCGACGGCAACGTCTACGCCATCGCCCAGGGCAACCTGGTGGTGGGTGGCTTTGACGCCGAAGGCCGTGACGGCTCGAAGATCACCGTCAACGTTCCGTCGGCGGGTCGTATTCCGGGTGGTGCCAGCGTTGAACGGGCTGTGCCGAGCGGCTTCAATCAGGGCAACAGCCTGACCCTGAACCTGAATCGCCCGGACTTCACCACGGCCAAGCGTATCGTCGACAAGGTCAACGAGCTGCTTGGTCCGGGTGTGGCCCAGGCCGTGGACGGTGGTTCGGTGCGGGTCAGTGCGCCTATGGACCCCAGCCAGCGCGTGGATTACCTGTCGATCCTCGAGAACCTCGAAATCGACCCGGGCCAGGCGGTGGCCAAGGTCATCATCAACTCGCGTACCGGCACCATTGTCATCGGCCAGAACGTCAAGGTGTCGCCCGCGGCGGTGACCCACGGCAGCCTGACCGTGACCATTACCGAAGACCCGATCGTCAGCCAGCCGGGGGCCTTCTCCAATGGCCAGACGGCCGTGGTGCCCCGCTCGCGGGTCAACGCCGAGCAGGAAGCCAAGCCAATGTTCAAGTTCGGCCCAGGCACCACACTGGATGAGATCGTCCGGGCGGTGAACCAGGTGGGCGCGGCGCCCGGCGACCTGATGGCCATTCTCGAAGCCCTGAAACAGGCCGGCGCCTTGCAGGCCGACCTGATCGTGATCTGAGGACGGCGCGGATGAATATCAAAAGCCAGGTCTCCGGCAGTGCCGACAGCGGTGCCTATACCGACCTCAACCGCCTGAGTGCTCTGAAGCACGGTGATCGCGACAGCGAAGCCAACGTGCGCAAGGTGGCCCAGGAGTTCGAGTCGCTGTTCATCAGCGAAATGCTCAAGGCCTCGCGCAAGGCCAGCGACGTGCTGGCCGATGACAACCCGATGAACACCGAAACGGTCAAGCAGTACCGCGACATGTACGACCAGCAGCTGGCCGTGAGCATGTCCCGCGAAGGTGGCGGTATCGGCCTGCAGGATGTGCTGGTGCGCCAGCTGACCAAGGGCCGCAGTGCATCGATCAATACCAGCCCGTTCCCGCGTGCCGATGGCAGTGGTCCGGCGCTGTGGGGCAACAAGGTGGCGGAGCCGGTGCATGCCACGGACTCGGTCAGCACCCGCAACGACGTCGCTGCGCTCAACTCGCGGCGCCTGGCCTTGCCGAGCAAACTCACCGATCGCCTGCTGGCCGGTATCGTGCCATCGGCCGCCAGTGCCAATCCCGCCGCCGTGCCTGCCCGTGACGGCCAGCAGGTGGCCAAGGCTTTCGCTGTGCCGGACAACGGCCTGCGCATTGTCGGCCGCGCCGTGGCCCAGCCCCCGCTGGCGCCGAACAAGGCCTTTGCCGACAGTGACGAATTCGTTGCCACCATGCTGCCGATGGCCGAGCAGGCCGCCAAGCGCATTGGCATCGACCCGCGTTACCTGGTGGCCCAGGCCGCACTGGAAACCGGCTGGGGCAAATCGGTGATGCGCAATACCGATGGCAGCAGCAGCCACAACCTGTTCGGCATCAAGGCCACCGGCAACTGGCAGGGTGAGCAGGCACGGGCGATCACCAGCGAGTTCCGTGATGGCCAGTTCGTCAAGGAAACCGCAGCCTTCCGCAGCTATGACTCGTACCAGGACAGCTTCCACGACCTGGTAAACCTGCTGCAGGGCAATTCTCGCTATCAAGATGCGTTGGCCTCGGCCGATAACCCTGAGCAGTTTGCAAGAGAGCTGCAAAAGGCAGGTTATGCGACCGACCCGGGCTATGCGAAGAAGATCATCAGCATCGCCCAGCAAATGCAGACAACCCCGCAATACGCCATGGCTGGCAGAACCACGAATCTATAAAAGGACTAAATCATGTCGAGCCTGATTTCCATCGGCCTGAGTGGCCTGAGTGCCAGCCAGGCGGCCTTGTCGGTAACCAGTAACAACATCGCCAACGCCGCGACCAGTGGCTATTCGCGCCAGCAGACGATTCAGGCGGCGGGGCCTTCGCACAACATCGGCGCGGGGTTCCTGGGTACCGGTACCACGCTGTCGGACGTGCGTCGCATCTACAGCTCCTACCTGGACAACCAACTGCAGACCGCGACTTCGCTGCAGGCGGACTCGGTTGCCTTCCAGGACCAGATCACCAGCATCGACAAGCTGCTGGCCGATCGCGATACCGGCATCAGCTCGGTCCTCACGGCGTTCTTTTCGGCCCTGCAGACGGCAGCGGCCAAGCCCGGTGACGTTGCCTCCCGGCAGCTGTTGCTGACCCAGGCACAAACCCTGAGCAACCGTTTCAACGCGGTGAGTACCCAGCTGACCCAGCAAAACGAAACGATCAACTCCCAGCTCGACACCATGGCTGGCCAGGTCAACAAGCTCACGGCCAGCATTGCCGAGTACAACAAGCAGATCGCGGCGGCCTCGGGCACTGGCAACACGCCGAACAGCCTGCTGGATGCGCGCAGCGAAGCGGTACGCCAGCTCAACGAGCTGGTTGGCGTGACCGTGCAGGAGCGTGACGGCAACTACGACGTGTACCTGGGCAGCGGCCAGTCGTTGGTCACCGGCAACAAGGCCAACACCTTGTCGGTGCAACCGGGTACTGCCGACAAGAGCCAGGCCAGCCTGCGTATCAACTACGAGTCGTTCAGCTCCGACGTGACCTCGGTCGTGACCGGTGGCGCGATCGGCGGCCTGGTGCGCTACCGCCAGGACGTGCTGACACCGTCCATGAACGAATTGGGCCGTGTAGCCCTGGTGGTTTCGGACAGCATCAACAGCCAGCTGGGGCAGGGCCTGGATGCCAATGGCCAGTTCGGCAGCTCGCTGTTCTCCAGCATCAACAGCGCCACTGCCGTTGCCCAGCGCAGCCTGGCCTCGTCGAGCAACAGCACCGGCTCCGGCAACCTGGACGTGACCATTGCCAACAGCGGCGCGCTGACCACCTACGACTACGAGGTGAAGTTCACCAGCGCCAACCAGTACAGCGTACGCCGCTCCGACGGCACCGACATGGGTAGCTTTGACCTCAGCGCCGACCCGGCGCCGGTCATCGACGGCTTCAGCCTGTCGCTGAAAGGCGGTGGCCTGGCGGCAGGCGACAGCTTCAAGGTCATCCCCACTCGTGCCGCAGCAGGCAGCATCACCACAACCCTGACCGATGCCAACAAGCTGGCCTTTGCCGGGCCGATCAGCGCCGCCTCGGGTAGCGGCAACAGCGGCACCGGCACCATTACCCAGCCTACCTTGAGCCAGTCGCTGGATATCTATGGCGGTGCCGACACCGCACTGATCCAGCAGTCTATTCGCGACTCGATGCCGGTGCGCGTGGTGTTCGACGCTGCCAGTGGTGGCTCACAAGGCTACAAGCTGTTCGATGCCAAGGGCACCCAGATCGGCACCGGCAGCGTGGTGCCGGGTACGGACAACAAACTGTCGGTGGCCGTGCCAATGCTCGATGCGGCTGGGCAGCCGATTCTCGATGGCAGCGGCAACCCGCGCACGTTCAGTGTCGAGACCACCATCGGCGGCAGCCCGGCGGCCAACGACAGCTTTACCCTGTCGTTCAATGCCGACGGCAAGGCCGACAACCGCAACGCAACGGCGCTGCTGGGCCTGCAGACCAAGTCGACGGTGAACACCGGGTCCGGCGGTGGCACTAGCTTCACGTCGGCCTATGCCTCGCTGGTGGAGCGCGTGGGTGCCAAGGCCAACCAGGCGACCATCGACACCACGGCGACCGAGGCGGTGCTCAAGAGCGCCAGCGAAAGCCGCAGCGCGGTGTCTGGCGTCAACCTCGATGACGAGGCGGCCAGCCTGGTGAAATTCCAGCACTACTACACGGCGTCGTCGCAAATCATCAAGGCGGCGCAAGAAACCTTCAGCACCCTGATCAATGCCTTGTAAGGAGTAGACTCTCGTGCGTATTTCCACTGCTCAGTTCTATGAGGCCAGCGCCAGTAGCTACTCCAAGAACTTCTCCACCATGAACAAGACCAACGATCAGGTCACGTCGGGTATCCGTATCCAGACGGCCGCCGATGACCCGGTCGGCGCGGCGCGACTGCTGCTGCTGCAACAGCAGCAGTCGCTGCTGGACCAGTACAGCGGCAACATCAACACGGTGAGCAACGCCCTGCTGCAGGAGGAGAGCGTGCTCTCCACCATCAACGACACCATGCAGCGCGCCAGCGAGCTGGCGATCCGTGCTGGCGGCCCTGGGGTTACCGACTCTGACCGTGTGGCCATCAGTACCGAGCTGAAAGAGATCGAGGCCAACATCTTTGGCCTGCTCAACTCGCGCGATGCCAACGGCGACTACATGTTCGGCGGCTCCAAGAGCACCACGCCACCCTATGTGCGCAACTCCGATGGCACCTACAGCTATCACGGTGACCAGACCCAGCTGAGTCTGCAGGTCTCCGACACCCTGAATCTGGCCACCAACGACACCGGCTTCACCATCTTTGATTCCGCCAGCAACAAGAGCCGCACGCAGTCGACCCTGGTGGTGCCGGCAACTGACGATGGCGTTGTCGGGGTATCGTCTGGCCTGATGACCTCAAGTACCACCTACAACAACAGCTTTACTGCCGGCCAGCCGTACAAGCTGACCTTCACCAGCGCGACCCAGTACACCATCACCGATGCAAGTGGCAGGGACATCACGTCTGAAACCGCCACCAACGGTACCTTCGACAGCAAGACCGAGGGCGCCAACAGCATTGCCCTGCGTGGCGTCGAGTTTGAAATCACCGTTACCGTGGAGGAGGGCGCCGATGCCGACGCCGCGGTGGCAGGGCGCGAGTTTTCCCTGGCGGCGCGCCCGGACTCGTTCAACGCTACCCGCAACGCCAGCAATACCTCCAGCGCCCAGATCACCGGCAGCACCGTGACCGACCAAGCGGCGTATCGCAGCACCTTCCCCAGTAACGGGGCTGTGATCAAGTTCACCGGGCCCGGCGCCTACGAGCTCTACGCCCAGCCGCTGACGGCTGACAGCAAGGCCGTGGCCACGGGTACCTACACCGCGCCAGCCTTGACGGTGGCAGGTGTGACCTACCAGGTGACCGGTTCGCCGGAGGCGGGTGACCAGTTTGCGGTCACCGCCAATACGCACCAGAACCAGAATGTTCTGGAAACCCTCAGCCAGCTGCGTGCTGCGCTGGATACGCCGGTAACGGGAGTAGGCCAGGCCAATGCGCTGAAGGATGCAGCGGCCTCGGCGATCGCCAACCTGGCCAGTGCCCGTGAGCAGGTCGATATCACCCGTGGTTCGATCGGCGCCCGTGGCAACTCGCTGGAGATCCAGCGCCAGGAGAACACCAGCCTGGGCCTGGCCAACAAGACCACCCAGAATGCCATCGGCAACACCGACATGTCGCAGGCGGCCATTACCCTGACCTTGCAGCAGGCCATGCTGGAGGCGTCACAACTGGCCTTCTCGCGCATTTCGCAACTGAGCCTGTTCAACAAGCTCTGATCTGTCTTGCTGCTCCATCAGGCTGGGAATGCCCTGTGGGAGCGGCCTTGTGCCGCGAAAGGGCTGCGAAAGCAGCCTTGGCATTCTGCATTAACGCTGAGATCGCCGGGGCCGCTTTGCGGCCCTTTCGCGGCACAAGGCCGCTCCTGCAGGGATTTGTGTCCGCCTGGTCATTCCCCGAATTCCCCAGTCTCCACGCCCTCGCCACGGCTTTCGTAGCATTTCAATGTGACCAATGAGTCAAAACGATCATCTTCCCTGTATTCTATGCAGCAGCTGTTGCAGCATTTTGTTACCGGTGCGCAGGTGAGCTCTGCCTTCAACCCCTGGCGGTGACGCCCCGGTATTTGGCGCCCTCAATTCATCGAGTGGTGGTCTTTGGCTGTTTTCATTGGGAAGCCAGAATGATTGGCATCAAAAGCATCGCGAGTTACGTGCCTACCGCTGGCCTGGACAACTACGTCCAGGGTGCGAAGTTTGGCAAGGACGAAGAGTTCATGTTCGGCAAGATCGGCGCGTCGTTCCTGCCGCGCAAGGCCGAAGAGCAAGAAACCTCCGACCTGTGCGTAGAAGCCGCCCAGGCCCTGTTCGCCAGCAACCCTGACCTGGATCCGCAGTCGATCGATGCGCTGATCGTGGTCACCCAGAACGGTGACGAAGAAGGCCTGCCGCACACCGCAGCCATCGTCCAGAGCAAGCTCGGTCTCTCTACCCGCGTGGCGGCGTTCGACGTGTCGCTGGGCTGCTCCGGTTACGTGTATGGCTTGTATGCGATCAAAGGTTTCATGGAAGCTGCAGGGCTGAAAAACGGCCTGCTGATCACCGCCGACCCGTATTCGAAGATCGTCGACCCGGAAGACCGCAACACCACCATGTTGTTCGGCGATGCCGCCACAGCCACCTGGATGGGTGAAGGCGCCGTATGGAACCTGGGTCAGGCGCGCTTCGGCACTGACGGCTCCGGTGCCGAGCACTTGAAAGTGACCGACGGCAAATTCTTCATGAACGGCCGCCAGGTGTTCAACTTCGCCCTGGTCAAGGTGCCGGCGCACCTGCACGAGCTGCTGGATGCCAGCGGCCTGAAGTCGTCGGATATCGATGCGTTCTGCATCCACCAGGGCAGTGCGGCGATTGTCGATGCCGTGGCCCGGCGCTTCGAAGAGCAACACCCGGAGAAGTTCGTCAAGGACATGCTGGAAACCGGCAATACCGTGTCCTCCAGTGTGCCGCTGCTGCTGCAGAAGCACATGCTCGACGGCAGCTGGAAGCGTGTGGCGATCAGCGGCTTTGGCGTGGGCCTGTCGTGGGGCTCGGCCATCCTGTACCGCGACTGATCCCTCAGCAGTCCCCCGAAGCGCCCGGCGGCCACCGCCTGGCGCTTTTTTTTGCCTGCAAAATGCTGTGGCATGGCGCAGCTTCTGTGGGAGCGGGCATGCCCGCGAAGCAGGCGACTCGGTGTATGGCACCGGCTTTGCCGGTGTTCGCGGGCGCGCCCGCTCCCACAGGTGGAGGCTGGTAGGTGATGCTCAGTGTGCTTGGGAGTGGAATTTGACGCCAATAAAATGCCCTTAACCCCTTGATTTCTCGGGGCTGGCCCCATGCCAGCATTTTTTTTTCGAAAAACCCCTCAAGCATCCCGCGCACCCGACGATAACTATTACGAAGGTTCTCTAGGCCAGTCCGGCGGTTGCCAAGGCCGGAAGCCGCAGTACCCATCCAACGAGGATTTCGTCATGGCTTTAACTGTAAACACCAACATTGCGTCGATCACCACTCAGGGCAACCTGACCAAGGCTAGCAACGCTCAGACTACTTCGATGCAGCGTCTGTCCTCGGGTCTGCGTATCAACAGCGCTAAAGACGACGCTGCAGGCCTGCAGATCGCCAACCGTCTGACCAGCCAGATCAATGGCCTGGGCCAGGCTGTCAAGAACGCCAACGACGGTATCTCGATCGCCCAGACCGCTGAAGGTGCAATGCAGGCTTCGACCGACATCCTGCAGAAAATGCGTACCCTGGCCCTGTCCTCGGCTACTGGCTCCCTGAGCGCCGACGACCGTAAGTCGAACAACGACGAATACCAGGCTCTGACCGCTGAGCTGAACCGTATCTCGGAAACCACCACCTTCGGTGGCCAGAAGCTGCTGGACGGCTCCTACGGCACCAAGGCCATCCAGGTCGGCGCCAACGCCAACGAAACCATCAACCTGGCGCTGGACAACGTTTCGGCCAAGAGCATCGGCTCGCAGCAGATCAAGTCGGGCACTATCGCGCCGAGCGCTAGCGGCGTGGCAGCAGCAGATCTGGTTGTAACCGGCAACGGCCAATCCAAGACTGTCAGCTATGATGAAGGCGCTTCGGCCAAAGATATTGCTGCCAAACTCAATGGCGCAATCGGTGGCCTGACTGCCTCTGCCAGCACCGAAGTGAAAATGACCGTTGCAAGTGGTGCCGCAGCCACCCCTGCCAACTTCGAGCTGACCGTTGGTGGCAGCACCGTAAGCTTCATTGGTGTTACTGACACTGCGAGCCTGGCTGATCAATTGAAGTCCAACGCCGCCAAGCTGGGTATCAGCGTCAACTACGATGAATCGACCAAGAGCTTGTCGGTGAAGTCGGACACTGGTGAGAACCTGAAATTCACCTCCAAGGCTGGCGCTGATGCCATTTCTGTCGGTGCGCGGGATGGTAATGGTGATTTCCCGAACTCTCTGACCACGCTTTCCGCTACTGCTGATGACACATCGGTTGTAACTGGCCAGATTTCCCTGGACTCTGCCAAAGGTTACTCGGTAGCCGATGGTACAGTCGGTACTGGTGCTACCGACCTGTTCGGTTCAGCTTCCAAGTCTTCGGCCAAGACCACCATCGCCGACACCGATGTGACCGACGCCGTCAACGCCCAGAACGCCCTGGCCGTTATCGACAAGGCCATCGGTTCGATCGACAGCGTCCGTTCGGGCCTGGGTGCTACCCAGAACCGTCTGCAAACCACCGTCGACAACCTGCAGAACATCCAGAAGAACTCCACCGCTGCCCGCTCCACCGTGCAGGACGTGGACTTCGCTTCGGAAACTGCCGAGCTGACCAAGCAGCAGACTCTGCAGCAGGCTTCGACTGCGATCCTGTCGCAGGCTAACCAGCTGCCATCTTCGGTCCTGAAACTGCTCCAGTAATTCAGGCGCCTGAGTAAAGGGTGAAAGGGCGCGTTTACGTGCCCTTTCACCCTTTTTGACATGAGGAGTTCGAAACATGGACATGAGTGTCAAGCTGAGCCAGGTGTATCCGTCGGTGTTACCCCAGGCGCCAGTCGCTGATCGGGATCGGGACCCGGCAGTGCCTGCCAAGGTGCAGGACGCTGCGGCCCCCGATAACCAGCCGCACTCGCGCGAAGACCTGGAAAAAGCGGTTGGCGAGATCCGTGATTTCGTCCAGTCAAGCCAGCGTCAGCTGGATTTTTCCATTGATGATTCCACTGGTCGGGTTGTAGTCAAGGTAATTGCCACCCAGTCCGGTGAGGTGATCCGGCAGCTTCCGTCGGAAACTGCGCTGAAATTGGCGCAGAGCCTCAGTGAAGCCAGCAGCCTGCTGTTCGATGATCAGGCATAGGCTGGCATGATTTTTGTTGCTGCTGGCCCATTGATGGATTTATCCGCCAAGGATCCGGCAGCTACTGAACAAGGAGAGCAATGATGGCAGGTACAACAGTCAGCGGTATTGGCTCGGGCATTGATACCCAGGCGATCGTCGATTCCCTGGTGGCCGCGCAGAAGGCGCCCAAACAGGCGCAGATCAATACCCAAACGCTGAAGGCAACCACCACGTTGTCCTCTATCGGCAAGATTCAGTCGGCGCTGGATGCCTTCCGTGGCGCCTTGACCAACATGACCGACACCAACAGTTTCGGTGGCCTTAGCCTGAAGTCTTCGGATGAGAAGGTGGCGACCGTCACCATGGGTACCGGGGCTGCCAACGGTTCGTTCAAGTTGATTGTCGACAAGCTGGCGACTGCGTCGAAGGTGTCAACGAAGGTCTACGCAAATGGCGCGGGCTCTGTAGTCAACGCCACTGGCAGTCCGACCACGTTGACCATGACCCAGAATGGCAAGGCCTACGATCTGAGTGTTCCTGCTGGCGCAACGCTGCAGCAGGTGCGCGATAGCATCAACAGTCAGTTCAGTACGGCAGGCCTGAGCGCCAACGTACTGACCGACGCCACGGGTTCGCGTCTGATCATCACCTCGACCAAGATGGGTGACGGCTCTGACATCACCCTTTCGGGCAATTCGGGCATTGATACTGGCTATACCGTGGTCGACGAGCCGGCGGACGCCGAGTACACGCTTGACGGTATTGCCATGAAGTCCAAGACCAACGACATCACCGATGCCGTGAGTGGTCTGAACATCAAGTTGCTGGGTACTTCACCGAAAAACGCTACCAGTGGCGAGGTTACAGCCACTGTTCTCTCGCTGACTACCAGCTCCACTACTTTGAAGTCGGGCCTCAAGGGTTTCATCGATACCTACAACGCCCTGCTCAAAGTCATGAATGCCGAAACCAAGGTCACCAAAAACGCTGATGGCACAATGACGTCGGCGGCGCTGACCGGTGATGCCACGATGCGCACGTTGATGTCCTCCATTCGTGAAGAGCTCAATGCGGTGTCGGGCAACGGTACCTTGAAATCGCTCGCTGCCTTTGGCGTCACTTCTGCCCAGGATGGCGGTACGCTGAGCCTGGATGACAAGAAATGGGACAAGGTCGCCTCCACCAATGCGGCGGACCTGACCAGTATCTTCAATGGCAAGGATGGACTGTTGGCACGCCTGCAAAAGGTGACCGAACCGTTTGCCAAGGCCAGTACCGGTACTTTGGCCGAGCGCTCCAAGGTGCTGAGCGAAAGCCTGACCAAGCTCAAGAGCGAGCAAGATACCCTGGACACCCGCATGGAAGCCCTGCAGAAGAGCCTGCAGGACAAGTACAACAACATGGATACCCTGGTCACCCAGCTGCGCCAGCAGCAGAGTTCCGTGCTGAGTACGCTCAACGCGCTGAACAAGTCGAGCAGTGACGATTAAACCGTGAACATTGCATGAAGTGCGGGCATGATGCCCGGCTTCATGTCATCGGCCGGTAAAGTTTTTCACCGTCTGCCCGATACAAGGAATATCTCTCCCTTAAGCCTGCCCGTCACGAGGTCGCAAGATGAATCCCATGAGAGCCCTTCGTCAGTACCAGAAGGTCAATTCCCATGCCCAGATTTCCGAAGCCACGCCGCACCGCCTGGTGCAGATGCTGATGGAAGGCGGCCTTGATCGCATGGCCCAGGCCAAGGGTGCCTTGGCGCGTGGCGACATCGCGGAAAAGGGCCTGATGCTCGGCAAGGCGATCGACATCATCATCGGCCTGCGCGATGGCTTGCAGCCTGAAAAGAGCGAAAACCCGGAATACGTCGAAAAACTGGACGCCCTTTATGTCTACATGACCAACCGCCTGATGCAGGCCAATGTCGATAACGATGCCGGCATTATCGACGAAGTTGCCCAGTTGCTGATTACCGTTAAAAGCGGTTGGGACGGCATTGCCGACGCCCAGCCTGCCAGCTGACGGCAAGGAGATTACCGTGACCGCACTGCAACGCCTCGATGACACCTGCGATGCCTTGGTTGGTGCCTTGGGTGAGCGTGACTGGGATGCCATTGCCAAGTTGGATGTGGCCTGCCGCGCGTGCATCGACGAGGTGCTGGAAACCCATGCGATGGACCAGGCGTTGCTGCGCGAGAAGCTGGAAGGGGTGCTGCTGGTCTACCGCAACCTGATCGAAGTGACAACCGGTGAGCGCCAGGCAATTGCCGAAGAGATGATGCAGATCAACCAAGCGAAAAATGCTTCGAAGGTTTACCATCTGTTCAGTTAAGATGCACACAACTTGACAAAAGGCGCCATAAATTTGACTGTGCGGGCCTTTTTGACTTTACTAGTGGCTGTTCTCGAATTTCAGACGTCCGAACACTGACCATTCAGTCGGAATGATGTCGAGCATGCCCCTGCAGGGCGCCGATATGACTAGGGAAGTTGCTATTGCATGTGGCGTGAAACCAAGATTCTGCTGATCGATGACGACAGCGCGCGCCGCCGCGACCTTGCGGTGGTGCTGAATTTTCTCGGCGAAGAGAACCTCGCTTGCTCGAGCCAGGATTGGCAGCAAGTGGTCGAGCCGTTGTCCTCGAGTCGTGAAGTGCTGTGCGTACTTGTCGGCGCTGTAGACGCTCCGGGTAATCTCCTGGGGCTCATTAAGACACTGGCTGGATGGGATGAGTTCCTTCCAGTGATGCTTTTAGGTGAAATTTCTTCTGCGGAGTTCCCGGAAGACCTTCGCCGTCGTGTGCTGTCCAACCTGGAAATGCCGGCAAGCTACAGCCAGTTGCTGGACTCGTTGCACCGTGCCCAGGTCTATCGCGAGATGTACGACCAGGCGCGCGAGCGCGGCCGCCAGCGTGAGCCCAACCTGTTCCGCAGCCTGGTCGGCACCAGCCGTGCCATCCAGCACGTGCGGCAGATGATGCAGCAAGTGGCCGATACCGACGCCAGCGTGCTGATCCTGGGTGAGTCGGGCACCGGCAAGGAAGTGGTGGCGCGCAACCTGCATTACCACTCCAAGCGCCGTGAAGCGCCGTTCGTGCCGGTCAACTGTGGCGCGATCCCGGCCGAGCTGCTGGAAAGCGAACTGTTCGGGCACGAGAAGGGCGCCTTTACCGGGGCGATCACCAGCCGTGCCGGGCGTTTCGAGCTGGCCAATGGCGGTACCCTGTTCCTCGACGAAATCGGCGACATGCCATTGCCGATGCAGGTCAAGCTGCTGCGCGTGCTGCAGGAGCGTACCTTCGAGCGTGTGGGTAGCAATAAAACCCAGAGCATTGACGTGCGCATCATTGCTGCAACGCACAAAAACCTCGAGACCATGATCGAGGACGGCACCTTCCGTGAAGACCTGTACTACCGCCTGAACGTGTTCCCCATCGAGATGGCGCCGCTGCGTGAGCGGGTGGAAGACATCCCGTTGCTGATGAATGAACTGATTTCACGCATGGAGCACGAGAAGCGAGGTTCCATCCGCTTCAACTCCGCCTCGATCATGTCGCTGTGCCGCCACGGCTGGCCGGGGAACGTGCGTGAGCTGGCCAACCTGGTAGAGCGCATGGCGATCATGCACCCGTACGGGGTGATTGGCGTGTCCGAGCTGCCGAAAAAATTCCGCTACGTCGATGACGAAGACGAGCAGATGGTCGACAGCCTGCGCAGCGATCTGGAAGAGCGCGTGGCCATCAACGGTCACACGCCAAACTTCAGCAACCCTGCGATGCTGCCACCTGAAGGCCTGGACTTGAAGGACTACCTCGGTAGCCTGGAACAAGGCCTGATCCAGCAGGCGCTGGACGATGCCAGCGGTGTCGTTGCACGCGCGGCTGAACGTTTGCGTATTCGCCGGACCACCCTGGTCGAGAAGATGCGCAAGTACGGCATGAGCCGACAGGGCGGCGAGGACCAGGCGGAGGATTGACGCCTGGTCTGGGTGTTCGCCTTGGGCTTTCTGGCGTCTGTGAGATCGAGCGCCGCCCGCGCGGCGCATCGCGAGCTGCGCTCGCTCCTACGTTTTTTTTCGGGCCAGTTATGCCTGTGACAGGCGCGCGCGGCCGCCTGGTGAGTACGACGCTATATCGCGCCATGTGCCAAGGCATTCGCGCGCAAATCCCCCAGGAATAATTGGCCCGAAACAAACGTAGGAGCGAGCGCAGCTCGCGATGCGCCGCGCGGGCGGCGCTCGATTTGCGCCCCCTATAAATCTCCAGTCATGCATTGCGATTGCCACCCTAAAGCAGGCATGCGTTTTGCTTTGCCTAGCATAAAGGGCCCGGGGCCAGTTTTTTGTCGCCGCCCCCTCCGACCAATGCGGACCAACAGTACAATGAAAGCAGTCATTCTGGCCGGTGGGCTGGGCACACGCATCAGCGAAGAATCTCACCTGCGCCCCAAGCCGATGATCGAGATAGGCGGCAAGCCGATCATCTGGCACATCATGAAGATCTACTCGCACTACGGCATCAACGACTTCGTCATTTGCCTTGGCTACAAGGGCTACGTGATCAAGGAGTACTTCGCCAACTATTTCCTGCACATGTCGGACGTGACCTTCGATATGGCGGAAAACCGTATGGATATCCACAATCGCCACGCGGAGCCGTGGCGGGTGACGTTGGTGGACACCGGGGAAAACACCGCCACAGGTGGTCGTCTAAAGCGTGTTCGCGATTATGTCGGCAATGAAACCTTCTGCCTGACTTACGGCGATGGTGTGTCCGACGTCGATATCCCGCGCCTGGTCGAATTCCACTGCCAGCACGGCAAGATGGCCACGGTTACCGCCGTCCAACCGCCGGGCCGTTATGGCGCCCTGGATGTGCAGGGCGAGCAGGTGCGCGGCTTTCAGGAAAAGCCGGCGGGCGACGGTGGCTGGATCAACGGTGGCTTCTTCGTGCTTGAACCGGCTGCGCTCGAGTACATCGAAGGCGATGCTACCACCTGGGAAGACGAGCCCATGCGTCGCCTGGCCGAAGACGGCCAGCTCATGAGCCACCTGCACCGTGGCTTCTGGCAACCGATGGATACCCTGCGTGATCGCACGTTGCTCGAAACACACTGGAAGAACGGCGAAGCAGCATGGCAGCTATGGCGTTGAGCCCGGCATTCTGGGCAGGGCGCCGCGTCCTGCTGACCGGGCATACCGGTTTCAAGGGCGGCTGGCTGGCCGTGTGGCTGCGTCAGCTTGGCGCCGAGCTGCGCGGTTTCGCCTTGCCTGCCGCTACCACGCCATCGCTGTGGCAGGTCGCGCAACTGCAACAGCAGATTCCAGGTGATTTCGCCGATATCCGTGATGCCTCGGCCCTGGCCCGTGCCCTGCAGGATTTCCAACCCGAACTGGTGCTGCACCTAGCGGCTCAGCCACTGGTGCGCGAGTCGTACCGGGCGCCGGCTGACACCTACGCTACCAACGTCATGGGTACGCTGAACCTGCTGGAGGCCGTGCGTGCCACGCCCTCGGTACGTGCGGTGCTGGTGGTGACCACTGACAAGTGCTACGACAACCGCGAGTGGCCCTGGCCCTACCGCGAGCAGGATGCCCTGGGCGGCTTCGACCCCTATAGCAGCAGCAAGGCCTGCGTCGAACTGCTGTGCGCAAGCTACCGCGACGCTTTCCTGCGCTCCGCCGGCGTGGCCCTGGCCACGGCGCGCGCAGGCAACGTATTGGGTGGCGGGGACTGGTCTGCCGAGCGCCTGCTGCCGGATATCTTGCGCGCCTGGCAGGACGGTGAAGAAGTGGTCTTGCGCTATCCCCATGCGACGCGCCCCTGGCAGCACGTCCTCGACCCGCTGATGGGCTACCTGCAGCTGGCGCAGGGCTTGCTCACAGACGCCGAGCGATACGCAACTGCCTGGAACTTCGGCCCGGACAATGCAGGCCTGGCTACCGTCGGCGAAATCGTCCGGCGTCTTGCCCTGCGCTGGCCAGGCGAGGCGCGCTGGTCGGTTGCCGGCGATGCCCAGCCGCACGAAGCCGGTTTGCTGGCACTGGATTCCAGCAAGGCGCGGCAAGTGCTTGGCTGGTCACCGCGCTGGTCGCTGGATGACACCCTGAACCACACCCTGGACTGGCACCTGGCCTGGCGCGCAGGGCGTGACATGAACATCGTTACCCGCGAGCAGATCGCGGCTCACCAAGGCGGAACCCATGAGTGACAGTACGGCGCAGCAGTTGCGCCAACAGATTGCCGAACTGGTCGGGCGCTATGCCGAGCTGCAGATGGCACCCAAACCTTTCGTGGCGGGGCAGAGCAACGTGCCGCCTTCCGGCAAGGTGATTGGCGCCGGCGAGCTGCAGTCCATGACCGAAGCCGTGCTGGATGGCTGGTTGACCACCGGCCGCTTCAACGAGGCGTTCGAGAAGCGCCTGGCCAAGTACCTGGGGCGTCGCTGCGTACTCACCACCAACTCCGGCTCGTCGGCCAACCTGCTGGCGTTTTCCGCGCTGACCTCGCCGCGTCTCGGCGACCGTGCGATCAAGCCAGGTGACGAGGTGATCGGGGTTGCCGCCGGTTTCCCCACCACCGTCAACCCGATCCTGCAGTTTGGTGCGGTACCGGTGTTCGTCGATGTCGAGATGGGCACCTACAATATCGACCCCGCGCTGATCGAAGCGGCCATCGGCCCGAAGACCAAGGCCATCATGCTGGCCCATACGCTGGGCAACCCCTTCGACCTCAGCGTTGTGCGCGCCCTGTGCGACAAGTACGGCCTGTGGCTGATCGAAGACTGCTGCGATGCGCTGGGTTCCACCTACCAGGGCCGCATGGTTGGCGGCTTCGGCGATATCGGCACCCTCAGCTTCTACCCGGCGCACCACATCACCATGGGCGAGGGCGGTGCGGTGTTCACCGACTCGCCGTTGCTCAAGCGCATCATCGAGTCGTACCGCGACTGGGGCCGCGATTGCTACTGCGCACCGGGCGAGGACAACACTTGCAGCAAGCGCTTCTGCTGGCAAATGGGTGACCTGCCGCAAGGCTACGACCACAAGTACACCTACTCGCACCTGGGCTACAACCTGAAGATCACCGACATGCAGGCCGCCTGCGCGCTGGCGCAGATGGACCGGGTTGATGATTTCGTTGCCGCGCGCAAGCGCAACTTCGCCTGGCTCAGCGACCGGCTGGCCGGTTGTGCGGACAAACTGATCCTGCCGCAGGCCACCCGCGAAAGCGACCCTTCCTGGTTCGGCTATCCGATCACCCTGCGCGATGGCTGCGGCATCAATCGCGTCGAGCTGGTGCGCTACCTGGATGAACAGGGCGTGGGCACGCGCTTGCTGTTTGCCGGCAACCTGACGCGCCAGCCCTACATGCAAGGGCTGAATTACCGTGTTTCCGGCGAGCTGTCGGTGACTGACAAGATCATGAACGACACGTTCTGGATCGGCCTCTGGCCGGGCTTGAGCGACGACCATCTGGAACATGCGGCCAGTCACATCGAAGCCTGGCTCAACCGAGGATCCCACTGATGAGCACAGCCCCTACCGCCAACGCGGGAACGTTGTTCGACAAACCGCTGTTCATTCTGGAAATGGCGAACAACCACATGGGCGATGTGGCGCATGGCGTGGCGCTGATTCGCGCCTTTGCCGAGGTGTGCAAGGCATTCCCGTTCCGCTTCGCTTTCAAGCTGCAATACCGTGATCTGGATACCTTCATTCATCCGGCCATGCGCGGCCGTGACGATGTCAAGTACATCAAGCGCTTCAGCGAGACGCGCCTGTCCCGTGAGCAGTTCGATAGCCTGGTGGCGGAAATCCGTGCCAACGGTTTCCTCTGCCTGTCCACGCCGTTCGATGAGGCATCGGTGGAGGTGATCGAGCAGCAGCAGCTGGATGCGATCAAGATCGCCAGTTGCTCGATGAGCGACTGGCCATTGCTGGAGCGTGTGGTGCAGACTCAGCATCCGCTGATCGTTTCCACTGCCGGTTCGACCCTGGAAGAGCTCGATCGCCTGGTCAGCTTCCTTGCCCACCGGGAAAAGAATTTCGCCATTCTGCATTGTGTTGGCGAGTACCCGACCGCCGATGCCAACATGCATCTGTCGCAGGTGGATTTTCTGCGTCGGCGTTATCCGGGCGTGCGCGTGGGCTTTTCAACGCATGAGAACCCGGACAATACCGATATCGTCAAGATTGCACTGGCCAAGGGCGCGCGCATCTTCGAAAAGCACGTTGGTTTGCCCACCGAGCAGTTCCCTCTCAACGCCTATTCGGCAAGCCCTGAGCAGGTTCGACGCTGGCTGGAAGCCGCGCAGTATGCCTTGCTGCTCTGCGGTGAAGGCGAGCAGCGCTTGCCGGTAAACGAGAGTGAAGTCGCCAGCCTGCGCTCCCTGCGTCGTGGTGTATTTGCGCGCAGGGCCATTGCCGCAGGCGAGGTAGTACAGGCTGACGATGTGTATTTCGCTTTCCCGCCGCAGGACGGGCAGATCACTGCCAACGACTGGTCGAAATACGCCACCTTTACTGCCCAGGCGGACATTCCCGAGCATGCAGCGCTGAGCACACAGAACAGCACGCGGCGCGATGTGCGTGACAAGGTCTGGGAGATCGTCCAGCGCGTTCGCGCCCAGCTGAGCAGCAGCCACGTGGTGGTGCCGGGCCGGGTCGATCTGGAAATATCCCACCACTATGGTCTGGACCATTTCGACGAGATCGGTTTGACCATGCTCACCGTGGTCAACCGGGGTTACTGCAAGAAACTGCTGATGCTCCTGCCGGGTCAGCAGCACCCGGAGCAATATCACCAGCGCAAGGAAGAAACCTTCCACGTCCTGCATGGCGAGCTGACGCTGCAGCTGGACGGTGTGAATCGTGCCTGCCGTCCGGGGGATGTGGTCACCGTCGAGCCGGGTGTTCGCCATGCCTTCCACAGTCAGGAAGGGGCAATCATCGAAGAGCTGTCTTCCACGCATTTCAGCAATGATTCGTTCTATACCGACGAAGCGATCAATGCCAATCGCGACCGTAAAACCCTCTTGAGCTATTGGATGGACTGACGTGCCAAGCCCTTATCGTGTTGCCGACTACATTGCTGACTTCATCGCCGATCTGGGCGTGGAGCATGTCTTCCTGTTGCCAGGCGGAGGTGCCATGCACCTCAACGACGCAGTCGGCAAGCACCCCGGCCTGGAGGTAGTGGCCTGCCACCATGAGCAGGCTGCCGCGATTGCTGCCGAAGCCTACTGCCGCATCAACGAGAATATCGGTGTGGCCATGGTCACAACCGGGCCGGGTGCGACCAATGCCGTGACTGCCGTCGCTGGCGCCTGGATCGAGTCGGTGCCGTTGCTGGTTATCTCCGGCCAGGTCAAGCGTGCCGACCTGTTGCGTGGTGCGCCACTGCGGCAGAAGGGCGTGCAGGAAGTGGATATCGTCAGCGTGGTCGAGCCGATCACCAAGTACGCGGTAACCATCCAGCAGCCAGAAGACATTCGCCGAGCGTTGGAGCGGGCTGTCTTTGTGGCACGAGATGGCCGTGCCGGCCCGGTATGGATTGATGTACCGCTGGACGTGCAGGGCGCGCCGATTGATCCCGACAACCTGGTGGGTTGGGACGAGGCCGCTGCACCTGTTGCAGCGCTGGAGGCGCAAACGCTGACGCAGATCCGCAGCTTGCTTGAGGGGGCCCAGAGACCGCTGATCCTCGCCGGCCATGGCGTTCGCTTGAGCGGAGCGGCAGCAGCTTTTCGTGATCTGATCGAATCCATGGGCGTGCCGCTGGTGACGACCTGGAATGCAATGGACCTGCTGCCTCATGAGCACCCGTTGTATGTGGGGCGGCCAGGTGTGGTTGCACTGCGTGCGCCGAACTTCGCGGTACAGAATGCCGACCTGCTGATCACCCTCGGCTGTCGTCTGGACAACATCATCACTGCCTATGCTCCACGCGACTTTGCCCGCAATGCACGCAAGGTCGTCGTGGATGTGGATGCCAACGAGATCGCCAAGCTCGACATGGATATCGATGTCGCCGTTACCAGCGACGCCGCCAGCTTTGTCGACACACTGGCTGCCTCTCTGAAAGGCGCTTCGTTCAGCCGTCCACAATGGTTGGAGCGTTGCCGCGACTGGAAGTCACGCTATGGCGTCAACGACGGCAAGCCCTTCGCCGCCAGCGGGCCGATCAGCCACTTCCAGTTTGCTGACTCGCTTTCCAATGCAGTGCCGGAAAATACCTTGGTCAGCACCGGCAGCTCCGGGCTGGCGGTCGAAGTGTTTTACACCGTATTCCGCAATCGTCCAGGCCAGCGTGTGTTCCTGACCTCGGGTCTGGGTGCGATGGGTTACGGCCTGCCAGCTGCGATTGGTGCTTGCTTCGCCAACGGCTGCAAGCCGATGGTGGCGGTGGAGAGCGATGGCAGCCTGCAATTGAATATTCAGGAGCTGGCCACGCTACGCGGTTTCAACCTGCCGATCTGCCTGGTGGTGATGAACAACGGCGGTTATGCCTCGATCCGCAATACCCAACGCAACTACTTCGAAAGCCGCTATGTGGGCACAGGCCCTGAAGCTGGCTTGTGGATGCCGGACCTGGAAGAACTGGCGCGTGCCTACCATTTGCCGTTCAAGCGTATCAGCGATGCCGCCGAATTGGATCAGGGCCTGGCCGAGGCGATGCAAATGCCGCGGCCGATGATTCTGGAAGTCCTGTTGATGAAAGATGAGGCATTGAGCCCGAAAGTCGCCGCGATTCCGCAGGCCGATGGTTCGATGACCTCCATGCCGCTTGAGGATATGTCGCCCTTGCTGCCGCTGGCAGTACTGGAGGAAGAAATGGCTGGCAACATCGCCCCGGTATCGCGCCAGGTTCGGCAGCAGGTCAAGTGATGAAGCGCCACGTCCTGTTCGACTTCGACGGCACCTTGGTTGACTCCGCGCCGGCCATTCTGGCCTGCTTTGCCCGTGTGCTGAAGGCACACGGTCTGCACGCCATGTGCCCGATAGACGCCAGCCTGATCGGGCCGCCTTTGCGCCAAACGCTGGCGACACTCAGCGGTAGTAGCGACGCAGCATTGCTGGATGCCCTGAGCGCTTCGTTCAAGGACATCTACGACGCCGAAGCCTGCCTGGAAACGGCCGCTTATGAAGGGTGCCAGGCGGCCTTGGAACAGCTGCGCGCGCAGGGCTTCAATCTGTCGATCGCGACCAATAAACGGCTGCTGCCAACCCAGCGCATCATTGCGGCATTGGGTTGGCAAGGGCTGTTCAGCGAAGTGTATGCCAGTGACTCCTACCCTGGTCGCTATTCAGACAAGAGCGGCATGATCGCTGCCTTGCTGGAAGACGGCGGCATTGCAGCGCAATCGGCCATCTACATTGGCGATACTGTAGCGGATGGTCGCGCAGCGGCTGCCAATGGTGTCGAGTTCTGGCCAGTCGTTTGGGGCTATGGCCAATTTGCCAGCGATGAGCAGCCGTTGCCTTCGCCGCAACAACTGTTGGAACGCCTGGTACGCGCATGATGACAACCACTACAGCCAGTGCATGCCCCTGCTGCGGATCCATCGAGATGCTGTTGCCCAGCCCGGAGTACACACCTTGCCGGCTGTGTGGCCATCGCTGGCGGATGCCGTTGGACCAGGCGGGCTACTATGAGACGTTGGTTGCACGTAACGATCTGAACACACCCTGGTTCAAGCGCAAGATGCGTGAACGCGTCGCTGCGGTATCTGACCTGCTGAAGACGGGTAAGGAGCGCGTGCTCGAAGTCGGCTGTGCGGAGGGTGAGCTTGGGCGCGAGATCAAGGCGCGCTTTGCCGTCAGCTATGAGGGTGTGGAGTTGTCGCAAGACAGGGTGCTGGCCGAGCAGAAGCTTGACCGCGTCTTCCATACGCCGACCAGTCAGATCGAGGCAGCGCCGTACCAGTTGATCGTGTCCTTTCATGTGCTGGAGCACATCGCCCGACCCGAGCAGGAGCTTGCGGCCTGGTCGAGTCTTCTTGGTGCGGACGGGCGTGTGCTGATCGAGGTACCGAACCAGGCCGGGCATCCACTGCTGGCCAGTGATCGCAATCTTGAGCACTTGCACCAGTTCACCCCGGCTTCGCTGACCCTGCTACTTGCACGTTGCGGGTTTAGCTGTGATGGGGTGTCCGTGGGGCATTACGAATCACCGGTCTACTCGGACTCGATCCGCATCGTCGCCCGCCTGCAACTTGGGGCAGAGCGCCGCGAGCAGCAGCTGCTGCAGCGTTTTCGTGAAAGAACCGGTGGCCCGTTCCTGGTGTACGGAATTGGCGGCGACTACCTCAATTACCTGGCACCGTTGGCCGAGTCGCTGGATATCCACGCCTTGCTGGACTCATCCGAAGCGAAATGGGGGCAACGCCTGGGTAAACACGTGGTGTGTGCTTACGACCCGCAAGCGCATGCGGAATTACCCATCGTCATCTGCTCCATCCGCTTCGCAGCAGAAATCCGTCAGCACCTGCTCAATCTCGGGATTGCAGCGCAGCGTATCATCGGTCTGGACAGCATTTATGAAGACGCCTGATTCCATTCTTGCGGGGGATTTGAGCGGTATGCTCGCCGCCCCGTTGCCTTGGGAGGCCCTGTACGGTCGTCACATCCTGGTCACTGGGGCCTCGGGTTTTATCGGTGGGCACGTAGTCGAGGCCCTGGCCTGGCTCAATCGCCTTCAGCCCCAGGCGAACCTGCAGGTGTATGCCTTGGCTCGGGACCTGGAAAAACTGCGTCAACGCATGCCCTGGCTGGATATGCCTGGTGAAGTGACGCCCCTGATCCAGGATGTCACCCAGCCCTGTGGCCTTGCTGCACCACTGGATTTCATCATCCATGCCGCCAGCCCTGCCAGCCCCAAGGACTATCTGCAGCGGCCGGTCGATACGATTCGCGCCAATACCGATGGCACCCGGGCACTGCTTGAGCTGGCCCGGGACAAGCAGGCACGTGTTCTGTTTCTCAGCAGCGGTGCGGTGTACGGCGATAATCCCTGGCAAACCGATGCAATCGCGGAAGGTGATTTTGGCCGTGAAGACCCGTTGGCTCCTCGGGCCTGCTATGGCGAGAGCAAGCGCCTGGCCGAAACCCTGTGCCGGGCCTACCACACCCAGTACGGCGTGGATGCCAGGATTGCGAGGATTTCCCATTGCTATGGGCCGGGTATGCGTCTGGACGATGGCCGGGCGATTTCCGATCTGCTTGCCGATGTACTTCACAACCGGGATATCCAGCTGGATTCCGATGGAAGCGCCTCGCGTCCGTTCTGCTATGTCTCCGATACCGTGCTCGGGCTGTTCCACATCCTGTTCCGGGGCCAAGCGGGCCATGCCTACAACGTCGGTGAAACGCAGGAAACCAGTATCCTGGAATTGGCCGAAAAGTTGATTGCCTCAGCCGGTAAGGCTGGGCAGCTCAAAGTCAGGCCGAAGTCGCGCAGTGGTCCGGCGCCCGCCGTGCGAAGCGCCGGGCATTTCAATATCGACAAGATCCGCGCTTTGGGGTGGGTGCCACTCACATCTCTGGATGTGGGTCTAACCAGACTCTTGCAGGCCAATACATGAACGCTCCCGATTCGCGTCCGACTCTGATTGGTTACCTTCCCCCGCCTGAGGGGATTAAAAAGACAGGGGCCAATTACCAGTATCATTCCCAATTTATCAACATTGGGGATATTGTTTACGCCCATGCCGGCGCGCTGTTGACTTCGGGGCGCAATTTTGAGGCCTGGAACTTTCGGATGACCGCAGAAGAGGTCAATGAACGATTCTCCAAGGTGATATTTTTCATCCCTTGCAGGATTGCGCCGCCTCCGTATGACCAGGATGGTTATCCTTACGCCTACGTTACGGACTTTATCGAAAAACTGAAGATTCCTTTTTTCAGCCTTGGCGAATCCATTCAAGCCAGGGAGTACGATTATCAGCCTGGGTTCCACAAGCAGCTTTCGCCTGCGGTGGTCCGCTATCTGAATGTGATCGCTGATAGGTCGCCGGTGGTGGGGACGCGCGGTTATTATTCAGCGGATGTGCTGAATAGCCTCGGGATCAAGAATGCCGTTCCCTTAGGCTGCCCATCCCTCTACTTGAATGGCCCTGCGCTGCGCACGTCCTTGCTGGAGGTGCCGAGCAACCCTGAAAAGGTTGCGGTGTGCTACTCGAATTATCAGGGCAATCGGCATAGCCGGATCGACGACTTTCTTCGCCTTGCGAGTGAGCAGAATTATTACTATGTCGAGCAGGTCTTTGGCCTGCTTACGCAGGCACTCTATTACCCCGGGAAAGTCAGCGGGGCCGATATCCATGCGGCGCGGCGGTTCTATAAAGACTTGGCGCCTGTGCTTGCCTTGTTGAAACAAAAGCGCGTTCGCTACTTTACAAACTACAGCCTGTGGAAGGAATTCCTCGGGTCGATGGATTTTGTGTTCGGGGCCAGAATGCACGGTTTGACGCCGGCGATCCATGCCGGAAAACCTGCCGTTTTCATTGCGCACGATTCAAGGGTGCGGGAAATGTGCGAGTTCTTTTCACTGCCGTTTGTGGCGGAACATGAACTGCCCGCATCAATGGATATCAACTTCTTCTTGTCACGCTGTGACTACACCGCAACGCTTTCGCAGTATCAGGACACGTATGCGCGATTCGTTCAGACGCTGCGCGCGCTTGGGCTGGACGGCAATATCGATGCAGCGGGTTCGATTATTGACTGCTGGGAGCCCGCGCCTGACGTGCAGGTGGCCGGCGAGGAGCGAATCCCCCGTTACTCACCCGAAGAAATGTTTAACCTGGAGCAGCAACTTGCCATTTGCGCCGGGATTCCGGACGAGGCCTTTGTGAGGCTTGCCCAGATCCGTGATATTTCTCAAAGTTGGTACCGTTCTCGCCTCAATACACAGGCGGGCTAAGACCGCTTTTTTGGCCAGTTATTGTTGCGTCTTCTGTTTTGGCAAGGCCGTTCGTAAAGTTCAGGGTAGGCGATATGAGAGCGTGTGAAATTTGTGGCGCAAGCCATCCGGAGCAATTGCACCGTCAGCATTTTCTGTTCCCGGGGCTTCCCCAGGCAGTCCATTACGATGTGGTGGCCTGTCGGAACTGCGGTTTTGCCTACGCCAGCGACATTCCGGATCAGTCGGCGCTCGATCAGTTCTATCAGAACGTCGAGCATCACCTGCATACTGACCTGCCGCCCGGATTGGCGCGGATTCATGGGGATTTTTTCCACTTCGTCGAGCAGTATGCAGACTTGGCAAGCGACGCTCGCATCCTCGATATCGGTTCGGGCATGGGGCATTTCCTTGCACATTTCCAGCAGGCCGGCTTCCAGCGGCTACTCGGTATGGAACCTAGCCCGGCTGCTGCCAAGCTGGCGCGCGAAATCTACGGGGTGGAGATCAGAAGCGCGACCGTGGATGCTTTCGTCACTGAAGAGCGCTTCCAGTTGATCAGTCTTTGCGGCGTGCTGGAGCATATTGCCGACCTGCGCAACAGCCTGGCGAAGATTGCGGCGCTGCTGGCGGATGACGGCTATCTGTTCATCGCTGTTCCCGATGCCGAAGCCTTCGGCAAGACGCCGCCGGCTGAGCCCTTCCTCGAGTTTGCACTGGAACACATCAACTTCTTCAGTGCTGCCAGCCTCGACAACCTGCTGGCGGCTAACGGCTTCGAGAAAGTGACGGTGATCTCCCAGCACAACGATTTCTACGACAACCATTACCTGCTGGCCATGTACCGCAAGACCAGCCCGGCCGCGAAGCGTTTCACGGTTGATGCTGTGGCGGCTGCCAGCCTGCTCAGTTATGTCGAGCTTTCACGGCAGGTATTGCGCCCGGTGGAAGCGCTGGCCCAGCAACTGGAGGCCAGTGCTGAGCCGGTGCTGATCTGGGGTGCTGGCGCGCTTACCAGCCGGTTGCTCTGCGATACCCGGCTGGGCAAGGCCAATATCTGCGGCATCGTCGACCGGAACAGGAACCTGCAGGGCAAATCCCTGCTCGGTTTGACCATTACCGGCCCCGATGAGCTGGCGCAGCACCAGGGGGCCACGGTCTTCATTGCCAGTACCACTTACGCTGCAGAGATCCGCGACACACTGACCCAGCAACATCACTGGCGCGGCAGAATCCTCAGCCTCGCAACCGGAGCCCGGTAATGCCGATGAACACGCTCAACCACATCCGTACGGCCTATGAGGCCGGGGGCTCTGCCAAGCAGGATTACATCGAAGCCATTCACGCGCGGCACACCAGCCTGTTCGAGTACCCTGAGTTTATCGCCGGTACCGATGTGGAGTCTTTGCGCATTCTGCCAGAGGGCATCTTCGTGCGTTCCCGCTCGCAGCAGATCGAGTTGTTTGTGGACCCCCAGGACCAGCATCTGGTGCCCTGCACCCTGATGAACTTCCGTGCCTATGAAACACAGGAAACCGAGTTCCTCAAAGCCATAACCCAGGAAAACGCGGTGATTCTGGACATCGGCGCCAATTGCGGCTGGTATGCCCTGGCGCTGGCTCGGCATTGCCCGTCGGCGCGGATTTACGCCTTCGAACCGATCCCCCATACCCATGAGATTCTCGAGCGCAACATCCGCCACAACGGCTTGTTCAACATAGAGGCGCACCGGCTGGCCTTTTCCAACCAGCAGGCGACGCTGGAGTTTCTTTACACGCCCAACTGCTCCGGCGCCACTTCCCAGGTACTGGCCGGGCAACCCGGCCGCCAGGAAAGTCTTCAGAAGGTATGCTGCCCGGCCACGACGCTGGATAGCTTTTGCGCCCAGCATGAGCTGGCGCCCCAGCTCATCAAGTGCGATGTGGAAGGGGCGGAGTTGATGGTGATCCAGGGCGGCGAGGCGATGCTCGCCCAACACAAGCCTGTGATTCTGATCGAACTGTTGAGGAAGTGGGCCAGGAAGTTTGACTACCACCCCAATGAGGTCGTGGAACGGCTTGGTCGTCTTGGCTATCAGGCCTATACCCTGAGCAACGAGGGACTACGTCCATGCCCGGGCATTGACGAGCAAACCCAGGAAACCAATTTCGTCTTTCTACACGGGCAGAAGCACCGTGATATTCCTGACCTGGTGCGCGCCTTACCATGAAACCCGCCATTCCGCCGCTGACTGTTGCCCTGCTGACTTACAATCGGGTGCACTACTTGGAGCAGTCCATTGCTGCCGTGCTCGGGCAGAGCTATGAGCATTTTGAACTGCTGGTTCTCGACAATAACAGCAGTGACGGGACTGCGCAGTTCATCCTCGGCTTGCAGGACCCGCGAATCCGTTATGTCAGGAACGCCAGCAATGTTTCCACCGTGGAGTTCAACTGCCTTTCGGCTTATCACCTTGCCTTGGGGCATCGGGTGATTGTGACCCACGACGATGACATCATGGAGCGCGATATGCTGGAGCGGCAGATGCGTTTCATGGACTGCCACCCTGAGGTGCGGATGGTATGGACGCGCGTCAGCGACATCGATCAGGATGGCCATGCGCTGGTCGACGGCAGCGCCATGCTCGGCTCGGAGCGGGTTTTCGCGCCCGGGGAATACGTCAGCAGTTTCCTCAAGGAGCGGCTGTGGCCGATGCCCAGCGGCGTGATGCTGGAGCGGGCCGTACTGCCCAAGTCCTATGCGGTACACCGCTACCTCGGCGACGCTCCTCGCAAGCAGACAAAGGACGCGGCGGGCATCGAGGACGTGCTGTTACCGGCGCGCATCAACCGCCGGCATGCCATAGGCTACCTTGACCAACCATTGCTGCGCCGTCGCGTGCATACCAAGCAGTTCTCCCATGTGGCAAGCCTGTCGCTGCCAGGCGTCGCCCTCTATCAAGGGCTCAAACGCATCGCCAAGGGTGTGCCCGGTATGCAGGCAGAGGCTCTGCATTTCGATGCCTGCACAGCGCGCTTCGAAATTCAGGAGGCGATTACCACCCAGCCGGGCAGGGCAATCAGCAAGGGCGTTCTGAGCAAAACCGGCAAAGCTGCCGCGAACCTGCAGCGCAATATGCAGCAAGCACCCGACGCCTTTCTGGCGGGCTTGCCTGTGGTTCTGCTTGCCCAGTTTCTATCGTTGACTGAACAAACAAGCCAGCTGGAGAAACTGTCGGTCTGCGGACATGCCGGCGCAACCCAGAAACTCCTGAGCTGGGCGCGCAGAGCTAGTGAGAGTCCATCGGCGAGCATTCTCGCCAGCCTGGAGGGGCGCCGAATCATCATCTTTGGCAGCGCCTTCATCGCTGCGCTGCTGATTCTTGAAGCCGAGAAGAGCAGCAGCCAGGTCGTTGCCTGCATCGATTCCAACCTCAACCGCCAGGGCAATCAAATGCTTGGCGTACCCATTCAGCCGCTGGCCTGGATAAGCGAACAGGTCGGGGCGGACGATGTCGTGATCATCAGTTCCGAGCGCGACCATGAACATTACATCGAAGCGATCATTCGCCAACATCTCAGGACGCAGGCGCGCATCGTGTCCTGGAAAGAACTGGCTGAATCCGCGTGATTCAGGGCATACCGGCTGCGTGCCGACAGGCGCCGCATTGCCTGCAGCAAGCGAGCAACAATTTAGGGGAGTGACAGCATGACGAATTGGGCTTTGATCGCGGGTGGTCGTTGTATCGGGCAACCTTGGCGGGTACGGGTTGCCGGCTATTGCCTGGGCGATCAGCAGGCATTCCTGCTGTCCGATGCTGATTGGCAAGCACTGAAGGGGCAATTGCCGCTGGAGCCCCTGGCGGTCTATGGCGTCAGCAACGGAATCTGGTTCGAACGGGCTACCAGTGCCGAAGATGAGGCCGATGCTGTCCTGCTGATTGCCCATCCGCGCCAGGCTCAGTTGCCGTTGCAGTTGCCAGCGCAGGCGCAACGGTATCTGCTCCTGCGTAATGCCGAGCAGTCGGAGGCGCTGCAAGAAGACGCGTCTTTCAGTAAAGTGTTGGTCCAGGCATGGTCAGGGCGTACGGCTCATTCGCGGACCTACATCGGCAGTTTGAGGCTTGCTGAGGGCGATGGGCTCGAATTGCAAGCGTGGCCAATTACGCGGGAAGCGCAAGACCGTGATCACTCCCGCAATTACCACTGCTCGGCAGACTACTGGCTTTATCAGGTAACCTGCGCCATCGCCGATGATGCGGCCGCCGTACGCCACGTCGAGCCGCTGCTGAGCGTAGTCATCCCCACCTACAACTACGGGCGTTATCTGGCCCAGTGTGTTCAGTCGGTGCTCGATCAGGGTGTGGACAATATCGAGATCCTGGTCCTGGACAACGCTTCCACGGACGATACCGCTGAGGTAATGGCGGCATTCGCGAGCAACCCGAAAGTGCGTTACATCCGTAACCGATACAATTACGGCCCGGGTTACAACTGGCGAAATGGCTTGCGTATCGCACAGGGGCGTTATTTCACGTTCCTTTCCGCCGATGACTATTTCAACCCGGGGCACCTGACGCGTTTGCTGCCCACGCTGGAAAACAATCCCAACGTTGCAGTGGGCTATACCGGCATTCGCTGGGTCGATGGTGCCGGGCAGCCCTTGAACCGGTCTCGCCATCCGGGATACCGCAATGGCGATTACGTAGGCGAGCGCAATGAAGTCGCTGATCTGTTGATCCACGACCTTTACATGACGCCCTCGGCGGTAATCTACCGGCGTGAAGCGTTTTGCAGTGTCTGGAAGCCGGGGAACACCTACGGTGCTGGTGACTGGGAAATGGTCGTGCAGATGGCGGAGCGTTACCCCGATTTCGCCTACGTCGACATGCCGGGTGTCAGCTATCGCTGGCATGGTGCGCAGTATTCGAGCGGGTTTTATGCCTCCAGCGAGCCATTGATGGGGCACCTGGCCATTGTCGAAGGCGTATTCGAGCGCAATGCGCAGCATCACCTTCACGGGCGTGAGCGCGAGGTGGCGGGGCACCTCAAGCGGCGTCTGGATCTGTATCCTGACGAGCAGGGTTCCGAGCTGGGGGCCCGGGCGCGCCGGCTTTGCGAGCGCCTGGAAGAACAGGCGCGGCAGCAAGATGAGACGTTGTTCTCTGTTATCCTGACCACCTACAACCGCCCGCAATTGCTCAAGGATGCGCTGGACAGCATTGCTCATCAGTCCTTCAAGGACCTTGACGTCATCCTGGTCAATGACAACGGTGACCCGGTCGAGTCGCTGCTGGCTGAGTACGATTTCCCTGTCACGTACATCCGCCAAGGCCGTAATCGCGGCCCTGCCGCAGCCCGTAATACCGCGTTGCACGTGGCCCGGGGTCGGTACGTCGTGTATCTGGACGACGACGACCTGTACCTGCCTGACCATCTTGAAACATTGGCCAAAGCGCTGGATACCCACCCCGACAGTGTGGTGTACACGGATGCAGTCTTCATTCAGGAAACCATTGCGGCAGGCAAGCGGACCGAGGTGTCGCGTGAACAACGCTATCCACACGAGGCCTACTCGCGAGAGCGTTTGCTTGTAAACAACTACATCCCGATCAACACCTTTGCCTGCCCACGCGCGCTTGCCCTCGCCGTGGGGGACTTCGACGAGTCGCTGGCAGGGCTGGAGGATTGGGATTTCCTCATGCGCCTGAGTGCGCGAAGCGCTTTCCATCATGTGCGCAGCGAGACGGTGGAAGTCCGTATGCGCCGGGACGACAATGCACCTGCACGACGCTCCGAGCAGGCACTGAAAGATTACCCAGCGCTTTATCGCGAGCTGTATGCGCGCCATGGCGACGTCGGCAGCGAAGAAGTACAGCGCGGGCGCCAGCAAATGCTGGAGCATCTGGGTGGCAAGCCCAAGGCGTTGACACTGCAAACCTGGCTGGCCGAACGCATTCCGGATGCCATGCAGAGTCGCCTGATCGAACAGCGTCTGCAGGCCCATCAGGGCGGCCCTGTGATCGGCATTATCGTGGTTGACGCTGATGGGCACGCAGATGCATTGAAAGCCTCTGTGCAAAGCCTGAGTAGCGATCACTGCCTCTATTCCACTTTGAAAATTGTGGCGCTGACAAGGGGCGAGGCACCCGCGACTTCGGCGCAGGACAAGCTGCATTTCATGCGTTTGACCGATGCCAGTCTGGGCGATCAGCTGAACCAGGCAGTTCAGGCGGGTGAGTTCGACTGGTTCATGCTGGTAGAGGCGGGGAGTGAGTTCACTGCGAGCGGCTTGCTGATTGCCGCGCTTGATCTGTTGGCGGCGCCAGGCTGTCGTGCCGTATATGGCGATGAAGGGTTGCGTTTCGATGGGGCGGAAATGGGCGCCGCGCTGCGCCCTGATCTCAACCTTGATCTGCTGCTCAGTTTGCCGGCAAGCCTGTCACGCCACTGGCTGTTCAACCGTCAGGTGTGGCTGGAGATGGGGGGCTTCCGCCAGGAGGCCGGCCAGGCATTCGAGCTGGATTACATCCTGCGCCTTATCGAGTCTGCCGGTTTCGAGGGGTTGGGGCATATCAGCGAGCCGTTGTTGGTCTGTGATGCCCCGTCGCTGCGCGACTGCCCGGACGAGCGTGGTGTCATTCAGCGCCATCTGCAGACCCGCGGCTTTGCCCACGCCCGCGTCGGGTCTCGTCTGCCCGGTCGTTATGATCTCGACTATGGCGCCCCCGGTGACGCACCGGTCAGCATCCTGATTCTGCTCCAGGGCAACAGCACCGAGCGGGTGCAGCGTTGCATGGAAACCATTCTGGAGAAGACAACCTATCGAAACTACGAGGTGCTGCTGCTGGCGCGTGATAATGCCAGCCCGGCAGTAAACAGCTGGCTCGACAACGTTGCCCGGCTTGGCACCGATGCCATTCGTTGCATGCGATTCCCGGCAGGCATGGCGCCTGTGCAAATGCGCAACCAGGCTGCCGGGCAGGCCCGTGGTGATTTCTTGCTGTGGCTGGACGAAGGCGCAGCGGTGCTCGATAACGATTGGTTGCAGCAGATGCTCAACCACGGCATGCGCCAGGAAGTCGGCGTAGTGGGGGCCAAACTGGTGGCGGGGGACGCCACCATCAGCCATGCCGGTTACGTGCTTGGCCTGAATGGCCCTGTTGGCGAAGCCTTTGCTGGTCAGCCGATGGACGCGTCCGGCTATCTGCAGCGCCTGCAAATCGATCAGAACTATGTCGCAGTCAGCGGCAAGTGCTTGCTGGTGAGCAAAAGCCTGTTCCTGGAGGCAGGCGGTTTCGACGAGGCGCCCGAGTTGCAGCGCTGGACGGATGTTGATCTGTGCCTGCGCCTGCACCGTGGCGGCTACCTGAACGTGTGGACGCCGCGTGTGCAGTTGCTGCTCAGTGAGGATGCTGTAACGCCGGCCACCGCCGCAGAAGAAGATGCGTTGTATGACCGCTGGCTGCCTGTATTGGCACGCGACCCGCTCCACAACCCGAATTTCTCGCTGTCTTCCAACAATGGCCTCGGCCTGGCGCCCTCCGGTCTGAGCTGGCGACCGTTGTCGTCCTGGAAACCGCTGCCGACTGTCCTTGCCCATGCGGCGGACAGAGGGGGGTGTGGCAACTACCGGGTCATTCAGCCGCTGGATACGCTCAACCGCGAGGGGCTGGCCGAGGGGGTGGTGGCGTGGAATTATCTGGCGCCAGCGGAGCTTGAGCGCTATCAGCCGGACAGCATCATCCTGCAGCGCCAGGTGGGCGACGAGCAGATTGAGCACATGCGCCGGATGCACGCATTTTCGCGGGCCTTCAAGGTCTTCGAGCTGGACGACTATCTGCCCAACCTGCCACTCAAGAGCGTGCACAGGGCGCACATGCCCAAGGACATTCTGCGCTCTCTGCGTCGCGGCCTGGCCTATGTGGACCGCTTTGTCGTCTCCACCCAGCCGCTGGCCGAGGCCTTCGCAGGCCTGCATGGCGATATCCGGGTGGTGCACAACACGCTGGACACCCGCTACTGGAAAGACCTCAAGGCCCTGCGCCGGCAGTCGCGCAAACCGCGTGTCGGCTGGGCGGGTGGGGCGAGCCACACGGGCGACCTGGAAGTGATCGCGGACGTGGTCAAGGAATTGGCCAATGAGGTGGAGTGGGTGTTCTTCGGCATGTGCCCGGACAAGCTGCGGCCTTATGTTCATGAGTTCCACCCGAGTGTCTCGATTGAGCAATACCCCGCGACGCTGGCCAGGATGAACCTGGACCTGGCCCTGGCGCCCGTCGAACAGAACCTGTTCAACGAGTGCAAGAGCAACCTGCGCCTGCTGGAGTACGGCGCCTGTGGTTTCCCGGTGATCGCCAGCGACCTGCGTTGCTACCAGGGCTACAGCGATTTGCCGGTCACACTGGTGAAAAACCGTTTCCGAGGCTGGGTAGATGCCATTCGCATGCACATCTCGGATCTGGACGCCACGGCCAAGGCCGGTGATGCGCTGCGCGATGCAGTGCTGGGCGGCTGGATGCTCGAAGGTGACAACCTGAGGAACTGGCGCAAGGCCTGGCTGCCGGACTGATACATCGCCGTAGGCTTGGGCCGGCCTCTTCGCGGGCTTGCCCGCTCCCATAGGTACAGTACAGGGCTTAAACCCATGCTGGCCCCGTGGGAGCGGGCAAGCCCGCGAAGAGGCCGGCACAGGCAACTCAAATCCCCATCTCCGGCACGGCTATTGCTACACCGCTGGCAACACACCGTTTTTATGACGGTCAGCCACGCGAGAGAGCACGATGCCCCAGGCCGCCCACGTAACCCGAGCCCCCAATCAGCAGGGGCATGCCCCGATCGAGCAGGACAGCCACCAGGGTATCGAGCACGCCTTCGCCCTGTTCAACCAGGTGTCCAGCCAACTCAGCCAGTCCTACAGCCTGCTCGAAGCCCGGGTCAGTGAGCTGAAGGGCGAGCTGGCGGTGGTCAGTGCGCAGCGCATCGAAGAACTCAGCGAAAAGGAACGCCTGGCCAACCGCCTGCAGAACCTGCTGGACCTGCTGCCTGGCGGGGTAATCGTGATCGATGGCCATGGCCTTGTACGTGAAGCCAACCCGGCTGCCTGCGAACTGCTCGGCGAACCGCTGATCGGCGAATTGTGGCGCCAGGTAATCGCCCGCAGCTTTGCGCCGCGCAAGGACGACGGCCATGAAATCTCGCTGCGCGATGGCCGCCGCCTGTCCATCGCCACCCGGTCGCTGGATGCCGAACCCGGCCAACTCGTGCTGCTCAACGACCTGACTGAAACCCGTCGCCTGCAAGACCAACTGGCCCGCCACGAGCGCCTGTCATCGCTGGGGCGGATGGTCGCCTCGCTGGCCCACCAGATTCGCACGCCGCTGTCGGCAGCCATGCTCTATGCCAGCCACCTGGCCGATAGCGAGCAAGCGTTGAGCGCGGAAACCCGCCAGCGTTTCGCCGGTACCTTGAAGGAGCGCCTGCACGAGCTGGAGCATCAGGTGCGCGACATGCTGGTGTTCGCCCGTGGCGAGTTGCCGCTGGGTGACCGGGTTACCCCAAAAGCCCTTTTCCAGGCCCTGCAGCAGGCGGCCCAGGCCCATGTGCAGGGGCACGCTGTGCGCTGGCAGTGCGACAGCCATCTGGGTGAGCTGCTGTGCAATCGCGATACCTTGGTCGGTGCCTTGCTCAACCTGATCGAGAATGCCCTGCAGGCCAGCGACAGCCCGGCGCGGTTGAAGGTGCACCTGTTCCGCCGCGAGCGCACCTTGCAGATGTGCGTAAGTGATGCGGGCAGTGGTATCGACGCCGGGTTGTTGGCGCGTCTGGGTGAGCCGTTCCTGACTACCAAAGCCACTGGCACCGGCCTTGGCCTGGCGGTGGTCCAGGCCGTGGTGCGTGCCCATCAGGGCCGTTTGCATCTGCGCTCGAAAGTGGGCCGTGGCACCTGCGTGCGGGTAGAGCTGCCGTTGATCGACGGGCAATTGGCGGAGGGGGTGTAATGGCAATCAAGGTGCTGCTGGTCGAGGACGACCGCGTATTGCGCCAGGCGCTGGGCGATACCCTGGAAATCGGCGGTTTCGCCTACCAGGCGGTGGGCAGCGCTGAGGAAGCGCTGGAGGCGGTGCTGGATGATGCTTTCAGCCTGGTGGTCAGCGATGTGAACATGCCCGGTATGGACGGGCACCAGTTGCTGAGCCAGTTGCGCCGTCAGCAGCCCCAGTTGCCGGTGCTGTTGATGACGGCGCACGCCGCCGTCGAGCGTGCCGTCGAGGCCATGCGCCAGGGGGCTGCCGACTATCTGGTCAAGCCGTTCGAGCCCAAGGCGCTGCTCAGCCTGGTCGAGCGGCATGCCGCGGGGCGGGTGGTCGCCGAAGAAGGCCCGGTGGCCTGCGAGCCGGCCAGCCGCCAGTTGCTGGAGCTGGCCGCGCGCGTGGCGCGCAGTGATTCGACTGTGCTGATTTCCGGGGAATCCGGCACCGGCAAGGAAGTGCTTGCACGTTACATCCACCAGCAATCGCAGCGGGCAGCGCAGCCCTTCGTGGCAATCAACTGCGCGGCCATCCCCGACAACATGCTCGAAGCCACCTTGTTTGGCCATGAAAAGGGTGCCTTCACCGGTGCTATCGCTGCCCAGGCCGGCAAGTTCGAGCAGGCCGAAGGGGGCACCTTGTTGCTCGACGAAATTTCGGAAATGCCAATGGCCTTGCAGGCCAAGCTGCTGCGCGTGTTGCAGGAGCGCGAGGTGGAGCGGGTCGGCGGGCGCAAGCCGATCAGCCTGGACATCCGTGTGCTGGCCACGACCAACCGCGACCTTGCTGGCGAAGTGGCCGCCGGGCGTTTCCGTGAAGACCTGTACTACCGCCTGTCAGTGTTCCCCCTGGCCTGGTGCCCATTGCGTGAGCGCCCGGGCGATATCTTGCAACTGGCCGAGCGCCTGCTGGCGCGCCACGCGGCCAAGATGAAACACGCCCCGGTGCGCCTGTCGCCGCAGGCCCGGGCTTGCCTGCAGGCCTATGCCTGGCCGGGCAACGTGCGCGAACTCGACAACGCGCTTCAGCGGGCGCTGATCCTGCAGCAGGGCGGGGTGATCGAGGCGGCGGATTTCTGTCTGGCAGGCGCCATTCCATTGTCAGCTGGCACAGAGCCATCACCTGCAGTGTCAGTCGAGGCCAGCGGGCTGGGCGATGACATGCGTCGCCATGAGTACCAGATGATCATCGACACCCTGCGCGCCGAGCGCGGTCGGCGCAAAGAGGCGGCCGAACGGCTGGGCATCAGCCCACGCACCTTGCGCTACAAGCTGGCGCAGATGCGCGATGCCGGGTTCGACGTCGAGGCCAGCCTGTTCGGCTGACACTGCGCCCCGCTGTGAATGGATACCACCCTGTGGGAGCGGGCATGCCCGCGAAGACCCCACGCGGTGGCTGGCACCGGCTGCGCCGGTGTTCGCGGGCTCGCCCGCTCCCACAGGGCCGCGCCAACCCGTGAAGGTGATTGCCAAGGCTGGCACCTTTGTTGCTTTACGTAGGCTATTCGCCGCATGAGTGTCAAAAAAATGCGGCCGCAGGAGAGAGAAGGGTCATGAGCCAAGGTGTTGAATTCAATCGTCTGATGCTGGACATGCGGGCCATGCAGGCCGATGCCATGTCGCTGCCTAAGGTCACCGCAGCCCCCGAGCTGGCACCGGGGCAGAGTACCTTTGCCGACATGCTTGGCCAGGCCATCGGCAAGGTGCATGAGACGCAGCAGGCATCGACCCAACTGGCCAATGCCTTCGAGATCGGCAAGAGCGGCGTCGACCTGACTGACGTGATGATCGCTTCGCAAAAGGCCAGCGTGTCGATGCAGGCCATGACCCAGGTACGCAACAAGCTGGTCCAGGCGTATCAGGACATCATGCAGATGCCGGTTTGAGGACGGACGTAAACCATGGCTGAAGCAGTCGTCGACAACGCCCCCGCCAAGACTGGCTCGGCAGCGGCCAAGCGCCCGCTGCCAGGTATGTCGTTCCTGGAAAACATCGCGCAGATGCCCATGCTGCGCCAGGTCGGCCTCATGGTCGGCCTGGCGGCCAGCGTGGCGATCGGCTTTGCCGTGGTGCTGTGGTCGCAACAACCCGATTACCGTCCGCTGTACGGCAGCCTGTCGGGCATGGACACCAAGCAGGTCATGGACACCCTGGGTGCCGCTGATATCCCTTATAACGTTGAGCCCAACTCCGGTGCTCTGCTGGTCAAGGCCGACGACCTCTCCCGTGCGCGCCTGAAACTGGCGGCTGCCGGCGTAGCGCCCAGCGATGGCAATGTTGGCTTCGAACTGCTCGACAAGGAGCAAGGCCTGGGCACCAGCCAGTTCATGGAGGCCACGCGCTACCGCCGCAGCCTGGAAGGCGAGCTGGCGCGTACCGTTTCCAGCCTGAACAACGTGAAGGCCGCGCGCGTGCACCTGGCCATCCCGAAAAGCTCGGTGTTCGTGCGTGACGATCGCAAGCCCAGCGCCTCGGTGCTGGTCGAGCTGTACCCGGGCCGTGCCCTGGAGGCCGGTCAGGTGTTGGCCATCGTCAACCTGGTGGCGACCAGTGTGCCGGAGCTGGATAAATCCCAGGTCACCGTGGTCGACCAGAAGGGTAACTTGCTGTCCGAGCAGTTGCAGGACTCTGCCCTGACCGAAGCCGGCAAGCAGTACGACTACAGCCGCCGCATGGAAAGCATGCTCACCCAGCGCGTGCGCAACATCCTGCAGCCCGTGCTGGGCAATGACCGCTACAAGGCCGAAGTGTCTGCCGACCTGGACTTCAGTGCCGTCGAGTCGACCGCCGAGCAGTTCAACCCCGATCAGCCAGCATTGCGCAGCGAGCAGTCGGTTGAAGAGCAACGTGCCAGCAGCCAAGGCCCGCAAGGCGTGCCTGGTGCGCTGAGCAACCAGCCGCCAGGCGCCGCTTCGGCACCGCAAACCACCGGTGGCGCCGCTACCCCGGCCGCCGCCATTCAGCCTGGCCAGCCGCTGGTGGATGCCAACGGCCAGCAGGTCATGGACCCGGCCACCGGTCAGCCGATGCTCGCGCCGTACCCGTCGGACAAACGCCAGCAAAGCACCAAGAACTTCGAGCTGGACCGCTCCATCAGCCACACCCGTCAGCAGCAGGGGCGCATGACCCGCCTGTCGGTGGCGGTGGTCGTGGACGACCAGGTCAAGATCGACCCGGCCACCGGCAACACCAGCCGTGCGCCGTGGGCTGCCGAAGACCTGGCGCGCTTCACTCGCCTGGTGCAGGACGCGGTCGGCTTCGACGCCAGCCGTGGTGACAGCGTGACGGTGATCAACGTGCCATTTGCCGCCGACCGTGGCGAAGAAATCGCCGATATCGCCTTCTACCAGCAGCCGTGGTTCTGGGACATCGTCAAGCAAGTGCTGGGCGTGGTGTTCATTCTGGTGCTGGTGTTCGGCGTGCTGCGGCCGGTGCTTAACAACATCACAGGGGGCGGCAAGCAGGCGGCTTCCGATAGCGACATGGAGCTGGGCGGCATGGTGGGGTTGGATGGCGAACTGGCCAACGACCGCGTCAGCCTGGGTGGCCCGACAAGCATTCTGCTGCCTAGCCCGAGCGAGGGTTACGAGGCACAGCTCAACGCAATCAAAGGCCTGGTGGCCGAAGACCCGGGCCGTGTAGCCCAGGTCGTCAAAGACTGGATCAACGCCGATGAGTGATAACCGAGCCGTTACCGCCAAGCTGAGCCGCGTCGACAAAGCGGCAATCCTGTTGCTCTCGCTGGGCGAGACCGATGCGGCCCAGGTACTGCGGCACATGGGCCCCAAGGAAGTGCAGCGGGTGGGTGTGGCCATGGCGCAGATGGGTAATGTGCACCGTGACCAGGTGGAGCAGGTGATGAGCGAGTTCGTCGACATTGTCGGCGACCAGACCAGCCTGGGCGTGGGGTCCGATGCCTATATCCGCAAGATGCTCAACCAGGCGCTGGGCGAGGACAAGGCCAACGGCCTGGTCGACCGCATCCTGCTGGGTGGCAACACCAGCGGCCTGGACAGCCTGAAGTGGATGGAGCCGCGCGCCGTCGCCGACGTGATCCGCTACGAGCACCCGCAGATCCAGGCCATCGTGGTCGCTTACCTCGACCCTGACCAGGCGGGTGAAGTACTGAGCAACTTCGACCACAAGGTGCGCCTGGACATCGTCCTGCGCGTGTCGTCGCTGAACACCGTGCAGCCGGCGGCGCTCAAAGAGCTGAACCAGATTCTGGAGAAGCAGTTCTCGGGCAACTCCAACGCCGCGCGCACCACCTTGGGCGGTATCAAGCGCGCTGCCGACATCATGAACTTCCTCGACAGCTCCGTGGAAGGTGCACTGATGGATGCGATCCGCGAAGTCGACAGCGACCTGTCGGAGCAGATCGAAGACCTGATGTTCGTCTTCAACAACCTGGCCGACGTCGACGACCGGGGTATCCAGGCGCTGCTGCGCGAAGTGTCGTCCGACGTGTTGGTGGTCTCGCTCAAGGGCGCCGACGAGCGGGTCAAGGACAAGATTTTCAAGAACATGTCCAAACGTGCCTCGGAACTGCTGCGCGACGACCTGGAGGCCAAAGGGCCGGTGCGGGTCAGCGACGTGGAAACGGCGCAGAAGGAAATCCTCACCATCGCCCGCCGCATGGCCGAGGCCGGCGAGATCGTGCTCGGCGGCAAGGGTGCCGAGGAAATGATCTGAGTCACTAGCGGCGGGCCTTGAGGGTTCTGTGTAGGAGCGGGCTTGCCCCGCGAACACCGGCAACGCCGGTGCCATGCACCGCGGCGCCTGCTTCGCGGGACAAGCCAGCTCCCACAGGGGCCAGACCTGTATCCCTTTGAACAGGGTTGTGAGTACCTGAAAACATGTCCAGCAAAGAACATCACCCCAGCGACCTGATCCGCGCCCGCGACCTCGAGGGCGTGGACGTGTGGACGCTGCCCAGCTTCGACCCGGAGCCAGAGCCCGTACCCGAGCCTGAGCCTGAACCCGAGGCGGTCGAGGAAGAAATCGAGGAAGTGCCGCTGGAAGAAGTCCAGCCACTCACCCTGGAAGAGCTCGAGGCGATCCGCCAGGAAGCCTACAACGAAGGTTTCGCCACCGGCGAGCGAGAGGGCTTTCACAGCACCCAGCTCAAGGTCCGCCAAGAGGCCGAAGCGGCCCTGAAGGCCAAGCTCGACAGCCTCGAGCAACTGATGACCAACCTGATGGACCCGATCGCCGAGCAAGACACGCAGATCGAGAAAACCCTCGTTCACCTGGTGGCGCACATGACCCGCCAGGTGATTGGCCGCGAATTGCGCAACGACTCCAGCCAGATCACCCAGGTGCTGCGCGAAGCACTGAAGCTGCTGCCCATGGGGGCGGACAATATCCGCATTCACCTCAACCCGCAGGACTTCGAGCTGGTCAAGGCCCTGCGCGAACGCCATGAGGAAAACTGGCGGTTGCTGGAAGACAGCGCACTGCTACCGGGGGGCTGCCGTATCGAGACTGCCCATAGCCGCATTGATGCAACCATGGAAACGCGCATCGAGAAAACCGTGGCGCAGCTGTTCGACCAGTTGCACGATCATTCTCTGCACCCGGCGGCGCCAGACATGTCGGTAGACCTGGACGCCCCCGTCGAGCGTTCGGTGGAAAGCCCTGATGCACCTTAAGCGCACCAGCTTCGGCAAGCGCCTGGGCAGTTATGCCGAGGCCATCGCGCTGCCGACCCAACCCATCGTGGAAGGCCGCCTGCTGCGCATGGTCGGGCTCACCCTGGAGGCCGAAGGCCTGCGCGCTGCCGTGGGTAGCCGCTGCCTGGTAATCAACGACGACAGCTACCACCCGGTCCAGGTGGAAGCCGAAGTCATGGGGTTTGCCGGGCCCAAGGTGTTCCTCATGCCGGTCGGCAGCATTGTCGGTATCGCCCCCGGCGCCCGGGTGGTGCCGCTGGACGACGGCGGCCGATTGCCCATGGGCATGAGCATGCTCGGTCGGGTGCTGGATGGCGCCGGCCGTGCGCTGGATGGCAAGGGCGGGATGAAGGCTGAGGACTGGGTGCCGATGGATGGGCCGGTGATCAACCCGCTCAACCGTGACCCTATCAGCAAGCCGCTGGACGTGGGCATCCGCAGTATCAATGGCCTGCTGACCGTTGGTCGCGGCCAGCGCCTGGGCCTGTTCGCCGGTACCGGCGTGGGTAAGTCGGTGTTGCTGGGCATGATGACCCGCTTTACCGAAGCCGAAATCATCGTGGTTGGCCTGATCGGCGAACGGGGCCGCGAGGTGAAGGAATTCATCGAGCACATCCTGGGTGAGGAGGGCCTCAAGCGCTCGGTGGTGGTGGCTTCACCTGCCGATGATGCGCCGCTGATGCGCCTGCGTGCTGCCATGTATTGCACGCGCATTGCCGAGTATTTCCGTGACAAAGGCAAGAACGTGCTGTTGTTGATGGACTCGCTCACCCGTTTCGCCCAGGCCCAGCGGGAAATTGCCCTGGCCATCGGTGAGCCGCCGGCCACCCGTGGTTACCCGCCGTCGGTATTTGCCAAGCTGCCCAAGCTGGTGGAGCGGGCGGGCAATGGCGAGCCGGGCGGTGGCTCGATTACCGCGTTCTACACCGTATTGTCCGAAGGTGATGACCAGCAAGACCCCATCGCCGACTCGGCGCGCGGTGTACTCGACGGCCACTTCGTGCTGTCGCGCCGGTTGGCCGAAGAGGGCCATTACCCGGCCATCGACATCGAAGCCTCGATCAGCCGGGTGATGCCCCAGGTGGTCGACGCCGACCACTTGCGCCAGGCGCAAAAGTTCAAGCAACTGTGGTCGCGCCTGTCGCAAAGCCGCGACCTGATCAGCGTGGGCGCCTACGTGGCCGGCGGCGACCCGGAAACCGACCTGGCCATTGCCTTGCAATCCAGGCTTGTGGATTTTCTGCGCCAAGGCCTGCAGGAGAATGTGGGCATGGCGCAGAGCCGCGAACAGTTGGGGGCGATCTTCACGCCCCCGGCAGGCTGATAGGGCATGGCCCTGCCTGGGCGCGCGGCGCGCCTGACGCCGGTGGTGGGCATGGCCGAAGAGGCCGAGCGCAAGGCCGCCCAGCGCCTGGGGCATTTCCAGCAGCAAGTGGCCACGGCTCAGGCCAAGCTGGCCGAACTGGAGCGTTTTCGTGAGGATTACCAGCTGCAGTGGATCAACCGTGGCGGGCAGGGGGTAAATGGCAGCTGGCTGGTCAACTACCAGCGTTTTCTGGGGCAGCTGGAAACGGCCATGACCCAGCAGCGTCAGAGCCTGGTCTGGCACCAGAACAACCTCAACAATGCCCGTGGCATTTGGCAGCAGGCCTATGCCCGGGTAGAGGGGTTGCGCAAGCTGGTGCAGCGCTACATGGACGAAGCCCGGCGCGCCGAAGACAAGCGTGAGCAGCGGTTGCTGGATGAGTTGTCGCAGCGCTTGCCCCGCCAAATCCTTTAGCCAAAGCCTTGCGCTGTGCCTTGTAGGAGCGGCCTTGTGCCGCGAAAGGGCCGCAGAGCGGCCCCGGCGATATCTGCTGCGAAGCTGAAAATCTGGGGCCGCTACGCGCCCCTTTCGCGGCACAAGGCCGCTCCTACAGGGGGCGCGTTCTTGCGACCCATGCCATCGCCTGCTAAACCTTACTGGAGTTGCATTCGCCATCATCGAAGGAATCGCTAGCATGGCAGTCGAGACTGATTTTTCGCAGGAAGGGAAAAAGCTGACAATCAAGATCAAGGGGCGCTTCGATTTCGGCAAGCATCAGGAATTTCGTGACGCCTACGAACGCCAGCCCGACCGGCCCGACTCGGTGATCGTTGACCTGAAAGACACCACCTACCTCGACAGTTCCGCGCTCGGCATGCTGCTGTTGCTCAGGGACCACGCGGGCGGCGATGAGTCGGACGTGCGCGTGGTGCATGCCAGCTCTGATGTGCGCAAGATCCTTGCGATCTCCAATTTCGAAAAACTCTTCGACATCAGTTGAGCGTCGACATGCCCGCCGAACAGGCGTTGACAGTGCTGGTCGCCGAAGACGGAGCCGCCGACCGACTGCTGTTGGCGCAGATCGTGCGACGCCAGGGCCATCAGGTAGTCACCGCAGAAAATGGCGAGCAGGCAGTGGCGCTGTTCGTCGAGCGGCGCCCGCAGCTGGTGCTGCTGGATGCACTGATGCCGGTGATGGATGGCTTTGAGGCGGCGCGGCAGATCAAGGCCCTGGCCGGCGAGGCGCTGGTGCCGATCATTTTCCTGACGTCGCTGAATGAAGAAGAGGGCCTGGTGCGTTGCCTGGAGGCCGGGGGCGATGATTTCATGGCCAAGCCTTACAGTGCGGTGATCCTCGGCGCCAAGATTCGCGCCATGGACCGCCTGCGCCGGCTGCAGGCTACCGTGCTGGAGCAGCGCGACCAGATCTCCCGGCACCACCACCACCTGCTCAACGAGCAGCGGGTGGCCAAGGCGGTGTTCGACAAGGTGGCTCACTCCGGATGCCTGTCTGCCCCCAACATCCGCTACCTGCAATCGCCCTATGCGCTGTTCAATGGCGACCTGATGCTGGCCGCGTTCACGCCGGCCGGTGACATGCGCGTGCTGCTCGGCGATTTCACCGGCCACGGCCTGCCGGCGGCGGTGGGGGCCATGCCACTGGCAGAGGTGTTCTACGGCATGACTGCCAAGGGCTACGGCATGGCGCAGATCCTGCGCGAGATGAACGCCAAGCTCAAACGCATCCTGCCAGTGGACATGTTCTGCTGTGCGCTGCTGCTCGACCTCAGCTTGCAGCGTGGCGCAGTAGAGGTGTGGAATGGGGGCATGCCCGATGGTTATCACTTGTCGATTGATGGCCAGGTGCTATCATCGCTGAGGTCGCGGCACCTCCCACTGGGCATCCTGGCTGCGGAGCGTTTCGATGACAGCACCGAAGTGTTGCCATTGGCGCCGGGTGAGCGGCTGTTATTATTGTCGGACGGCGTGCTGGATACCGCCGATGACCAGGAGCGGTTATTCGGCGTCCGGCGCCTGCGTACGGTGCTGGCCGACAATCGCGACCCGGAGCGGCTGTTCGATGAGGTGATGCAGGCATTGAAGCGCTTTGGCGGGCGCCCGCGGGACGATATCAGCCTGTGCGACATTCGCATGTTCAGCGCTGAGGAGCGGGTGCCGGCGCCGATCATCTACTCTGATAGCGGCCGCTCCAGCCCGCTGGACTGGTCGCTGGGGTTCGAGGTGCGGGGCGAAAGCCTCAAGCGCTTCAATCCGGTGCCGTACCTGGTGCAGTTGTTGCAGGAAATTCACGGCCTGCGCGCACGCACCGGCAGCCTGCACGCAGTGCTCAGCGAACTGTATTCCAATGCGCTGGAGCATGGGGTGCTGGGCCTGGATTCGCGGCTCAAGCGCGATGGGCAGGGGTTTGCCGACTATTACCAGGAGCGCGCCCGGCGTCTGGGCGCGTTGACCGACGGGTTCGTGCGCATCGACTTTACGGTTGAACCGCACGCCGGTGGCGGGCGTCTGATAGTTGAGGTGCTCGACAGCGGCGCCGGGTTCGACGTGCAGCGTGTGCTGTCGCGGCCTTCGCTGGCGCACGGCCTGAGCGGGCGTGGCCTGAACCTGGTCCAGCGGCTGGCCAGCAACGCCCGCTGGAGTGAGGACGGGCGTCGCGCGCATGTGGAGTTCATATGGTGAGCCACAGGTTGGCTCGGGCATAATCTGGCTTGATCAAGGAGTGAGCAAGTGACTGACATGCATATTGACCACAAGGTCCTCAGTGACCTGCGTGAAGTCATGGAAGATGGCTTCCTGCAGTTGGTGAAGACCTTTCTCGACGATTCCGAGCGGCGCTTGAGCCAGTTGCACGCGGCCAAAAGCGCCGAAGAGCTCGGTGCTGCCGCCCACAGTTTCAAGGGCAGCAGCAGCAACATGGGCGCAGTGGCCCTGGCTCGCTTGTGTCAGCAACTGGAAGACCGCGCCCGGCAGCGTCCACTGTATGGTATCGAAGACCTGATCAACCGTATCGATCTGGAATATGGCGTGGTGCAGCGCTTTTACCGTGATGAGCAGCAGCGTATTTCTGCAGGCTGATGCGTGAGTTGGCGCGAGTCTTGCTTTTCTCTGGCTGGATGATTTTACTGTTCCTGGCGCGGAGACCGCTCAATGCCTGTCGCACCCAACCCTTTGTTGCAAGCCAACGCCATTAAAAGCACCTCGCGTTCGGCCACCGCGCAGGCGGATAAACCGCTGCAGGCGTTGGGTGACAAGGGTGACGGCTTTGGCCAGGTGATGGCCAGGCAGGGGCGTGACAAGGCCGCTGGGCAAAATGACAAGGTCGCCCCGGCCCAGCTCAAGGACAAACCTGAGGCGGCAGCGGGGGGCAAGAAAGAGCCCGCCGAGAAAACTGCGGTTGCCGATGACGGCAACAAGTTGCCAGCTGATGACGCTGCCCAGGCCGATACCGCGCTGCGTGATGCCAGCCTGGTGGCCGGCCAGGTCACCGACGCCCAGCCTGGCGCCCAGCTGATCCAGGCGCAGGCCGAGGCTGTCGCGCCGGTGCTGCAGGCGGCCACGGCGCAGGCTGCGGCACTGCCCGAAGCGCCATCTGCCGAAGAAGCCTTCGACCCCGATGCCGACCCGTTGGCCAACCTGCCAACCTTGCGCCTGGCGCTGGAGCACAGCGCCCATGCCAAAGGCGCTACCTCGGCGCATGCCCTGGACCCGTCCCGCGCCCAGGGCGAAGATGGGCAGGCAACCGTCAATACCTTGGCGAACCTGGTGGAGCATGCCGAGGGTGAAGCGGGTGAGTCGGGTGACAAGGCTTTTGGTGCCCTGCTTGAAGATGGCCTGAAGGACACCAAGAGCGCCGATAGCGACACCCGCATCGATGATTTTGCCAACCGCCTGGCCAGCCTGACCCAGGCTGCCACGGCCAAGACCGCCAACGCCGTACCGGCCAATGCCGGCCCGCTGCACCAGCCATTGCCGATGAACCAGGGCGCCTGGGCCGAGGGCTTGGTCAACCGGGTCATGTACTTGTCCAGCCAGAACCTCAAGTCGGCGGATATCCAGCTGGAGCCGGCCGAGCTGGGCCGTTTGGATATTCGCGTCAATGTTGCGACGGACCAATCGACCCAAGTCACCTTCATCAGCGGCCACGCCGGTGTGCGTGATGCACTCGACAGCCAGGTGCACCGCTTGCGCGAACTGTTCGCCCAGCATGGGCTGGCGCAGCCAGATGTCAACGTGGCCGACCAGTCGCGTGGGCAGCAACAGCAGGGGCAGGCGCAGGGCAGCAACCTGTCCGGGGTGGCGGCGCGGCAGGCGGAGCAGGGTGGGGCCGAGCCAGTCGAAAGCGCCCGACCTGTGGAACAGCAAGTGGTTATCGGCGACAGTGCGGTTGATTACTACGCGTGATGCATGGCTGGGGGGTTTTGGCGCCTACTTAGATCGAGCGCCGCCCGCGCGGCGCATCGCGAGCTGCGCTCGCTCCTACGTTTGTTTCGGGCCAGTATTGCCTGGGCCGGGCGCGCGCGACCGCTTGGTTTTCAGGACGTGATAACGTGCCATGCGCCCAAGCGTACGCGCGCAAATGCCACAGGATTAATTGGCCCGCAACAAACGTAGGAGCGAGCGCAGCTCGCGATGCGCCGCGCGGGCGGCGCTCGATCTCACCGCCGTAAAATCCCTGAAGCCGAATTCTGGCATAACACTTGCTCAAGCCAAGCCATCCACCTTTGAACCCCCGATGGACGACGGATTATTGGCATGGCGAAGAGCGAAGCAGTCAAAGACCCCGCCACTAAAGGCAAACTCAAGCTGATCCTGCTGGCGGTCGTAGGCCTGTTGCTGGCAATCGGCCTTTCGGTGGGCGCTACCTGGTTCATCATGCACAAGAGCGAGTCGGCCCCGGCCGCCGAGCCTGCCGCCGGCAACGTCAAGCCTGCGGCGATCTACGAGGCGCTGACCCCGGCATTCGTGGTGAATTTCAACCAGAACGGCCGCCAGCGCTACATGCAACTGAGCATCACGATGCAGGCGCGTAACCAGGCTGACCTGGATGCCCTGAAGGTGCACATGCCGGTGATCCGCAACAACCTGGTGATGATGTTCTCCGGGCAGGGTTTCGACACCCTGGCCAGCAGCCCGGTCGGGCAGGAGATGTTGCGCCAGAAGGCTACCGCAGTGGTCCAGGAAGTGGCGCAGAAGGAAGTCGGCAAGCCGGTCATCGACCAGTTGCTGTTCACCAATTTCGTATTGCAGTAGGAGTCCGCAATGGCCGTACAGGACCTGCTGTCCCAGGATGAAATCGATGCCCTGTTGCACGGCGTCGACGACGGGCTGGTGCAGACCGAAAGCGCATCCGAGCCTGGCAGTATCAAAAGCTACGACCTGACCAGCCAGGACCGTATCGTACGGGGTCGCATGCCGACCCTTGAAATGATCAACGAGCGCTTCGCCCGTTACACCCGTATCAGCATGTTCAACCTGCTGCGCCGTTCTGCCGACGTGGCCGTGGGCGGCGTGCAGGTGATGAAGTTCGGCGAATACGTGCACTCGCTGTACGTGCCCACCAGCCTTAACCTGGTGAAGATCAAGCCGCTGCGCGGCACCTCGCTGTTCATCCTCGATGCCAAGCTGGTGTTCAAGCTGGTAGACAACTTCTTCGGTGGCGATGGCCGCCACGCCAAGATCGAAGGCCGCGAATTCACCCCTACCGAACTGCGCGTGGTGCGCATGGTGCTGGACCAGTGCTTCGTCGACCTCAAGGAAGCCTGGCAGGCGATCATGCCGGTCACCTTCGAGTACATGAACTCCGAAGTCAACCCGGCCATGGCCAACATTGTCGGGCCCAGCGAGGCAGTGGTGGTGTCCACCTTCCACATCGAACTGGACGGCGGTGGCGGCGACCTGCACGTGACCATGCCGTACTCGATGATCGAGCCGGTGCGGGAAATGCTCGATGCCGGTTTCCAGTCCGACCTGGACGACCAGGACGAGCGCTGGGTCAAGGCCCTGCGCGAGGACGTGCTGGATGTGGCCGTGCCCCTGACCGCCACGGTCGCCCGCCGCCAGCTGAAGCTGCGCGACATTCTGCACATGCAGCCTGGCGACGTGATCCCGGTGGAGCTGCCCGAGCACCTGGTGCTGCGTGCCAACGGCGTGCCGTCGTTCAAGGCGCGCCTGGGTTCGCACAAGGGCAACCTGGCCCTGCAGATCATCGACCCGATCGAACGCCGCTGACGGCGTACCGGTCGCTCATAACGAATTGAATGCCTGTAGAGGAAACCATGGCTAACGAAAACGAGATCACCTCCGCAGAGGACCAGGCGCTGGCCGATGAGTGGGCTGCGGCCCTTGAAGAGACCGGCTCGGCGGGGCAGGCCGACATCGATGCGCTGCTGGGCGGTGACACCGGCAGCAGCGGCGGCCCCGGCCGCATGCCGATGGAAGAGTTCGCCAGCTCGCCGAAGCCGAACGAAAACGTCAGCCTCGAAGGCCCGAACCTGGATGTGATCCTGGACATTCCGGTGAACATTTCCATGGAAGTGGGCAGCACCGAGATCAACATCCGCAACCTGCTGCAGCTCAACCAGGGCTCGGTGATCGAGCTTGACCGCCTGGCCGGCGAGCCGCTGGACGTGCTGGTCAACGGCACACTGATTGCCCATGGCGAAGTGGTGGTGGTCAACGAGAAGTTCGGCATTCGCCTGACCGACGTGATCAGCCCCAGCGAACGTATCAAGAAGCTGCGCTGAGTGAAGGGCACGATGCGCGCCTTTGCGGCGTTCGCTGCGCTGCTGGCCAGCCAGGCCTGTCTGGCTGCAGCCACGCCGGCGGCAACCCCGGCGACGGCGCCTGGCAGCCTTGGCGGTCAGTTGGCGCAGATGGTCTTCGGTCTGCTGCTGGTGGTGGGCCTGATCTTCTTTCTGGCCTGGGTGCTGCGGCGCATGCAGAGCACGGCGGTGAAGGGCGGGCAGGTGATCGAGATCGTCGGCAGCCGGGCCATCGGCCCGCGTGACCGCCTGCTGCTGGTGCAGGTGGGCAAGGAGCAGATCCTGATTGGCCACACCCCCGGTAGCATCGAGGCGCTGCATGTGCTGGCCGAACCCGTGGAAGTGCCGGCTGGCGCACGTCAGGCAACGCCGGAATTTGCCCAGCGGTTGATGGAGCTGATGGGCAAGGACCCTAAGGACAAGAAGTGATGAGCGGCCCGCTGCGTATGTTGTTGACTTTGGCGCTGCTGCTGGCTGCGCCGCTGGCCCTGGCCGCCGACCCGTTGTCGATCCCGGCCATTACCCTGTCCAACGGGGCGGACGGGCAGCAGGAGTATTCGGTCAGCCTGCAGATTCTGCTGATCATGACGGCGCTCAGCTTCATCCCGGCGTTCGTCATCCTGATGACCAGTTTTACCCGCATCATCATCGTGTTCTCGATCCTGCGTCAGGCCCTGGGCCTGCAGCAGACGCCGTCCAACCAGATCCTGACCGGCATGGCGCTGTTTCTGACCATGTTCATCATGGCGCCGGTGTTCGACCGGGTGAACCAGGACGCCCTGCAGCCGTACCTCAAGGAGCAGATGACTGCCCAGCAGGCCATCGACAAGGCCCAGGTGCCGCTCAAGGACTTCATGCTGGCGCAAACCCGGCAAAGCGACCTGGACTTGTTCATGCGCCTGTCCAAGCGCACCGACATCGCCGGCCCCGATCAGGTCCCGCTGACGATTTTGGTGCCGGCATTCGTTACCTCCGAGCTGAAAACCGCGTTTCAGATCGGCTTCATGATCTTCATCCCGTTCCTGATCATCGACATGGTCGTGGCCAGTGTGCTGATGGCCATGGGTATGATGATGTTGTCGCCGCTGATCATCTCGCTGCCGTTCAAGATCATGTTGTTCGTGCTGGTGGATGGCTGGGCGCTGATCATGGGCACCCTGGCCAGCAGTTTCGGCGGCGTCTGACGCCGTCAAGGAGAGCCGCCGATGACACCCGAAGTAGCCGTCGACCTGTTCCGTGACGCCCTGTGGCTGACCACCCTGATGGTCGCTGTGCTGGTGGTGCCGAGCCTGCTGGTGGGCCTGGTGGTGGCGATGTTCCAGGCCGCCACGCAGATCAACGAACAGACCCTGAGCTTTTTGCCGCGCCTGCTGGTAATGCTGGTTACGCTGATCGTTGCCGGGCCATGGCTGGTACAGAAGTTCATGGAGTACATCACCACCCTCTACACCAACATCCCGCAGCTCATCGGTTGACGCTGACATGCTGGAGCTGACCGACGCGCAGATCGGCACCTGGGTCGCCACCTTCATCCTGCCGTTGTTCAGGGTGACTGCGGTGCTGATGACCATGCCGATCTTTGGCACTCGCATGCTGCCGGCGCGGGTGCGCCTGTACGTGGCGGTGGCCATTACCGTGGTGATCGTGCCGGCGCTGCCGCCGCTGCCCGAATTCGACCCGCTGAGCCTGCGAGGCCTGTTGCTGTGTGGCGAACAGATCATCGTCGGCACGCTGTTCGGCCTGGCCCTGCAGTTGCTGTTCCAGGCTTTCGTGATTGCCGGGCAGATCGTCGCGGTGCAGATGGGTATGGCCTTCGCCTCGATGGTCGACCCCGCCAACGGCGTGAACGTCACGGTGATCAGCCAGTTCATGACCATGCTGGTAAGCGTGCTGTTCCTGTTGATGAACGGCCACCTGGTGGTGTTCGAAGTACTGACCGAAAGCTTTACCACCTTGCCGGTGGGCAATGCGCTGGTGGTCAACCAGTTCTGGGAACTGGTCGGGCGAGTGGGTTGGATGTTTGCGGCCGGCCTGCTGCTGATCCTGCCGGTCGTCGCCGCCTTGCTGGTGGTGAACATCGCCTTTGGCGTGATGACCCGAGCCGCGCCACAGTTGAACATCTTCTCCATTGGCCTCCCGTTGACCCTGGTCCTGGGCATGCTCATTTTCTGGGTGGGTCTGGCCGATGTGCTGTCCCACTATCAGGCATTGGCCAGCGAAGCGCTGCAATGGCTGCGTGAACTGGCGAGGGCGCGCTGAGCATGGCAGAAAGCGAGAGCGGTCAGGACAAGACAGAAGACCCCACCGAGAAACGCAAGCGCGATGCCCGCGAGAAAGGCGAGATCGCGCGCTCCAAGGAGCTGAACACGGTGGCGGTGACCTTGGCTGGCGCTGGAGGCCTGCTGGCGTTCGGCGGTCACATGGCCGAGACGTTGCTGAGCATCATGCGCATGAACTTCAGCCTCACGCGCGACATCATTGTCGACGAGCGGGCAATGGGCGCCTTCCTGCTGGCCTCGGGCAAGATGGCGATATGGGCTGTGCAGCCGGTGCTTATCCTGCTGTTCGTGATTTCCTTCGTTGCGCCCATTGCCCTTAGCGGTTTCCTGTTCTCGGGCAGCTTGCTGCAGCCAAAATTCAGCCGCATGAACCCTCTGTCGGGGATCAAGCGGATGTTCTCGGTGAACGGCTTGACCGAGCTGCTCAAGGCGCTGGCCAAATTCTTCGTGATTCTGGCGGTGGCGGTGGTGGTGTTGGTCAGCGACCGCCAGGCATTGTTGTCGATCGCCAACGAACCGCTTGAGCAGGCGATCATTCACAGCCTGCAGGTGGTGGGCTGGAGTGCGTTGTGGATGTCGGCCGGGCTGCTGCTGATTGCGGCGGCGGACGTGCCCATCCAGCTGTACCAGACGCACAAGAAAATGAAGATGACCAAGCAGGAAGTGCGCGACGAGTACAAGGACAGCGAGGGCAAGCCCGAGGTCAAGCAACGTATTCGCCAACTGCAGCGCGAGATGTCGCAGCGGCGCATGATGGCGGCGGTGCCGCAGGCCGATGTGATCATCACCAACCCGACGCACTATGCGGTGGCCCTGCAGTACGACCCGGAGAAGGGCGGGGCAGCACCCTTGCTGCTGGCCAAGGGCACCGACTTCATGGCCCTGAAGATTCGTGAGATTGGTGTGGAGCACAAGATCCAGATCCTCGAATCGCCGGCGCTGGCGCGGGCGATCTACTACTCCACCGAGCCTGAGCAGGAAATCCCTGCCGGCTTGTACCTGGCCGTGGCGCAGGTACTGGCCTATGTGTTCCAGATCCGCCAGTACCGCGCTGGCAGGGGCAAGCGGCCAGAGCCGTTGAAAGAAGACCTGCCGATCCCGCCGGACCTGCGCCGCGACAGTTGACCTTGTGTCAGGGCTTCTGGCCCTTTCGCGGGCACAGGAAACATAAATCTCCCACCGAGCAAAGTTGGAAGGCTTCTTGCAAAGCCACGCCCAGGCGCCCCCTGGGCGTCAAAGTTTTGCATCAAGAGGACTCGCGGTGGATCGCACTCAGTTAATCAGCAACGCCCGCAACAACCTGGCCGGCCTCGGCCGGGGCAATCTGGGTGTGCCGTTGCTGCTGCTGGTGATGTTGGCAATGATGATGTTGCCGATACCGCCGTTCCTGCTCGACGTGTTCTTCACCTTCAACATCGCCCTGTCGATCGTGGTGCTGCTGGTCTGCGTGTACGCCCTGCGCCCACTGGACTTTGCCGCCTTCCCCACCATCCTGCTGGTGGCCACGCTGTTGCGCCTGGCCCTGAACGTGGCGTCCACCCGTGTGGTCATGCTGCACGGCCAGGAGGGCCATGGTGCTGCCGGTAAGGTAATCCAGGCCTTCGGTGAGGTGGTGATCGGCGGCAACTACGTGGTCGGTGCCGTGGTGTTTGCCATCCTCATGATCATCAACTTCGTGGTGGTGACCAAGGGTGCCGGGCGTATTTCGGAGGTGAGCGCGCGTTTCACCCTCGACGCCATGCCCGGCAAGCAGATGGCCATCGACGCCGACCTCAACGCCGGCCTGATCGACCAGGCCCAGGCCAAGCACCGCCGTGCCGAGGTGGCGCAGGAGGCGGAGTTCTACGGCTCGATGGACGGTGCCAGCAAGTTCGTGCGCGGTGACGCCATTGCCGGCCTGCTTATCCTGTTCATCAACCTGATTGGCGGCATGCTGATCGGCATGCTGCAGCACGGCATGAGTTTCGGTGATGCCGGCAAGGTGTACGCCTTGCTGACCATCGGTGACGGTTTGGTGGCGCAATTGCCATCCCTGCTGCTGTCCACTGCCGCCGCAATCATGGTTACCCGTGCCTCGGGCTCCGAGGACATGGGCAAGCTGATCAACCGGCAGATGTTCGATTCGCCCAAGGCGCTGGCGGTGTCCGGCGCGCTGATGATCGTCATGGGGCTGGTGCCTGGCATGCCCCACGTGGCCTTCCTCGGCCTTGGCCTGCTGGCCTGTGGCGGTGCCTACCTGGTGTGGAAGAAGCAGCACAAGGCCAAGCTGGACGCGCAGCAGGAGGCGCAGCGGCAGCAAGACCTGCTGCCCTCGCCGCAGCGCGCGCTTGATACCAAGGAACTGGGCTGGGACGACGTGACGCCCATCGACATGATCGGCCTGGAAGTCGGCTACCGGCTGATCCCGCTGGTCGACCGCAACCAGGGCGGCCAGTTGCTGGCGCGGATCAAGGGTGTGCGCAAGAAGCTGTCCCAGGACCTGGGTTTCCTCATGCCCACCGTGCATATTCGCGACAACCTCGACCTGCAGCCCAGCGCCTATCGCCTGACCCTGATGGGGGTAATCCTGGCCGAAGCGGAGATTTACCCGGACCGGGAGCTGGCGATCAACCCTGGGCAAGTGTTCGGCACCCTCAACGGCATTGCCGCACGCGACCCGGCGTTTGGCCTGGAGGCGGTGTGGATCGATGTCGGCCAGCGTTCACAGGCGCAGTCGCTGGGCTACACCGTGGTCGACGCAAGCACCGTGGTGGCCACCCACCTCAACCAGATCTTGCAGAAGCACTGTCACGAGCTGATCGGCCACGAAGAGGTTCAGCAACTGCTGCAGGTACTGTCCAAGGCATCGCCTAAACTTGCAGAAGAGCTGGTGCCCGGTGTCATTTCCTTGTCGGGCCTGCTCAAGGTGCTGCAAGCGCTGTTGTCGGAACAGGTGCCGGTGCGCGATATTCGCAGTATTGCCGAAGCCATCGCGAACAACGCCGGCAAGAGTCAAGATACCGCCGCGCTGGTGGCGGTGGTGCGCGTCGGATTGTGTCGCGCCATCGTGCAAAGCATTGTCGGCGTTGAGTCGGAGCTGCCAGTGATTACCCTGGAGCCAAGGTTGGAACAGATTTTGCTCAATAGTCTGCAAAGGGCCGGGCAGGGTCAGGAAGATGGTGTTCTTCTGGAGCCGAGCATGGCCGAGAAGCTGCAACGTTCGCTGATCGAAGCGGCCCAGCGTCAGGAGATGCAGGGCCAGCCGGCCATCCTGCTGGTCGCCGGCCCGATCCGCGCCATGCTGTCGCGTTTCGGTCGCCTGGCTGTACCGAATTTGCATGTGCTGGCGTATCAGGAAATACCGGACAACAAGCAAGTCACCATCGTTGCCACCGTGGGCCCTAACGGCTGAGGTAGTGGATAATGCAAGTTAAGCGATTTTTCGCCGCCGATATGCGTCAGGCCATGAAACTGGTCCGTGACGAGCTGGGCGCCGATGCCGCGATCATTGGCAATCGCCGCATTGCCGGTGGTGTCGAACTGACGGCCGCGCTGGACTACAAGCTGTCCGCCCTGGCCCCGCGCGTGCCTAACGCCGAGCTGGAACAAGAGCTGCGCAAGACCCACACGCGCATCGCTACCGCCCAGGCCGAGCTGGACCACCGCCAGGACAGCAGCGACAACAACCGCCAATTGTTTGCCGGGCAGTCGCTGACGGCCGCCGAGCCGTTGATCGAGCCGCACGTCGATGCCCCTGAGCCCGCCGCTGCCCCGGCTGCCGCGCCGGTCGACCCGCGCCTGTTCGATGCGATGCGCTCCGAGCTGTCGGGCCTGCGCGAGTTGCTGGAAGTGCAGCTCGGTTCGCTGGCCTGGAACCAGCTGCAAGGCAGCAAGCCACAGCAGGCCAATCTCTGGCGCCGTCTGCAGCGTATCGGCCTGTCCGGGCCGATCGCCCGTGAGCTGCTGGACCTCACCACCGAGATCGAAGAGCCTCGCCAGGCTTGGCGCATGCTGCTGGCGCACCTGGCGCGGATGATCGAAATGCCGGAAATCGAGCCGATCGAAGAGGGCGGGGTGATTGCCATGGTCGGCCCTGCCGGCATGGGCAAGACCACTACCCTGGCCAAGCTGGCTGCCCGCTACGTGCTCAAGTACGGCGCGCAGAACCTGGCGCTGGTGAGCATGGACAGCTTTCGTATCGGCGCGCAGGAGCAGCTCAAGACCCTGGGCCGCATCCTCAACGTGCCAGTGACCTACGTCGACCCGGGCCAGTCCCTGGCCGCGGCGCTGGAACCGCTGTTGCGCAAGCGCGTTGTGCTGATTGATACCGCCGGCCTGCAGGCCAGCGACCCGGCACTGCGCATGCAGCTGGAAACCTTGGCCGGGCGTGGCATTGCCGCGAAGAATTACCTGGTGCTGGCCACCACCAGCCAGAAACAGGTGCTGACCGCCGCCTACCACAGCTACAAACGTTGTGGTCTGGCCGGTTGCATCCTGACCAAGCTGGATGAAACGGCAAGCCTTGGCGATGTGCTGAGCCTTGCCATCAGTCATGAACTGCCCGTGGCCTACCTGACCGATGGCCCGCGCATTCCTGACGACCTGCACCTGCCGCGCGGCCACCAGCTGGTCTCCCGTGCGGTCAATGTGCAGCAGCAGGACGAGCCCAGCGAAGAGGCCATGGCCGACATGTTCGCTGATCTCTATCACAACCCCCGGCGAGCGGGTTGACCATGAAGCGTGTGCAAAGTAGCTATGCCAAGGGGTACGCAGAATTGCCCCACGTGTGGCCTGAGTCCCAGCGAGACAAGGTAAAGAACAGACATGGGTAGCATGCATCCCGTACAGGTGATCGCCGTGACCGGTGGCAAAGGTGGCGTCGGCAAGACTAACGTTTCAGTGAACTTGTCCCTGGCGCTGGCCGAGCTTGGCCGCAGGGTCATGCTGCTGGACGCCGACCTGGGCCTGGCCAACGTCGACGTGTTGCTGGGCCTTACCCCCAAACGTACCCTGGCCGATGTCATCGAAGGGCGCTGTGAGCTGCGTGACGTGATGTTGCAGGGCCCTGGCGGCGTGCGCATCGTCCCCGCAGCCTCGGGCACCCAGAGCATGGTGCACCTGGCCCCGGCCCAGCATGCCGGTCTTATCCAGGCGTTCAGTGAAGTCGGCGACAACCTCGACGTGCTGGTGATCGACACTGCAGCGGGGATTGGTGAGTCGGTGGTCAGCTTCGTTCGCGCCGCCCAGGAAGTGCTGCTGGTAGTGTGTGACGAGCCCACCTCGATCACCGATGCCTACGCCCTGATCAAACTGCTCAACCGCGACTACGGGATGAATCGTTTCCGTGTGCTGGCCAACATGGCGCAGAGCCCGCAGGAAGGGCGCAACCTGTTCGCCAAGCTGACCAAGGTCACCGACCGCTTCCTCGATGTGGCCCTGCAGTACGTGGGTGCCGTGCCGTACGACGAGTGCGTGCGCAAGGCGGTGCAGAAGCAGCGCGCCGTCTACGAAGCGTTCCCACGCTCCAAGTGCGCGCTGGCCTTCAAGGCGATTGCCCAGAAGGTTGACAGTTGGCCGCTGCCGGCCAATCCGCGCGGTCACCTGGAGTTCTTTGTCGAGCGTCTGGTGCAGCCCACCAGCGCGGGACCCGTGCTATGAATGCCAGCGGCTTCAAGATGTACAGCCGGGCAGCGAAAGACGGCCAGTACGAGCTGATCGAACGCTACGCCCCGCTGGTGAAGCGCATTGCCTACCACCTGTTGGCGCGGTTGCCGGCCAACGTGCAGGTCGAGGACCTGATCCAGGCCGGCATGATCGGCCTGCTTGAAGTGGCCAACAAGTATGACGCCAGCAAAGGCGCCAGCTTTGAAACCTATGCCGGCATCCGCATCCGCGGGGCCATGCTGGACGAGGTGCGCAAGGGCGACTGGGCACCGCGTTCGGTGCACCGCAACACCCGCATGGTCAGTGACGCGATGCGTGCCGTTGAAGCCAGAACCGGTCGAGACGCTAAAGATCATGAAGTTGCTGCCGAACTCCAGTTGAGTCTCGATGATTACTACGGGATCTTGAACGATACCTTGGGCAGCCGCCTGTTCAGCTTTGACGACCTGTTGCAGGACGGCGAACACGAAGGGCTGCATGAGGATGGCGCCAGTGGCCACGTCGAACCTGCACGTGGCCTTGAGGACGAACGCTTCCAGGCTGCCCTGACCGAGGCCATTGCCAACCTGCCGGAGCGTGAGCGCCTGGTATTGGCGCTGTACTACGACGAAGAGCTGAACCTCAAGGAAATCGGCGAGGTGCTTGGGGTCAGCGAATCACGGGTCAGCCAGTTGCACAGCCAATGTGCCGCGCGCCTGCGTAGCCGCCTGGGGGAATGGCGGGCACGTTGAGCCCGGGGTCGTTGCAGTCGTTTTCCACGTGCGTTTTCCACGTTGTACCGAATTGAATGAGTGCGTGCCCGGTCGGCCGGGCGCGTTTGAGACTGCTTGGAGGTCTAATTGGACAAGAACATGAAAATCCTCATCGTTGACGACTTTTCGACGATGCGGCGGATCATCAAGAACCTGTTGCGTGACTTGGGCTTCACCAACACCGAAGAAGCCGACGATGGCACCACGGCGCTGCCGATGCTGGAAAACGGCCACTACGACTTCCTGGTGACCGACTGGAACATGCCCGGCATGTCCGGTATCGACCTGCTGCGTAAAGTGCGTGCCAGTGAAAAGCTGAAAACCATGCCGGTACTGATGGTGACTGCCGAGGCCAAGCGCGACCAGATCATCGAAGCGGCCCAGGCCGGCGTCAATGGCTATGTGGTCAAGCCGTTCACCGCCCAGGTGCTCAAAGAAAAGATCGAGAAGATCTTCGAACGCGTCAACGGCTGAGTCACGTCAGGGGGCGCGCCATGGATTCATCACAAACGTCTTTGGGGGAGTTCGAATCGACCCTGAAGAAACATGCCCAGGAGTTGGTCGAAAGCCTGGAGCGGGGCCGTTTCGGCGAGGCGGTACAGCTGATTCATGAGCTGAACCAGACTCGCGACCGTGGCCTGTACCAGGAGGTCGGCAAGCTGACCCGCGAGTTGCACAGCGCTATCGTCAGCTTCCAGATCGACCCGACCATGCCACAGGCCGAGGAGGTGTCGCAGATAACCGACGCTACCGAGCGCCTGTCGTACGTGGTCAAGCTGACCGAGGGTGCGGCCAACCGCACCATGGACCTGGTCGAGGAAAGCACCCCGGTGCTCAACGACCTGGCCAGCGAAGCGAAGGCCCTGAGTACCGACTGGCAGCGCTTCATGCGCCGCGAAGTGGCAGCGCCGGAGTTCCGTGACCTGGTCAAACGCGTCGACAGTTTCCTCACGCACAGCGCTGAAGGTAACCGCAAGGTTGCCGGCCACCTCAACGACATTCTGCTGGCTCAGGACTATCAGGACCTGACCGGGCAGGTGATCAAACGCGTCACCACGCTGGTGACCGAGGTGGAAAGCAACCTGCTCAAACTGGTGCTGATGGCCAGCCAGGTCGACCGCTTTGCCGGTATCCAGCATGACCACGATCAACTGCGCGCAGAAAAAGATCTAGAAAAACATCCGACTCGGGGTGAAGGTCCGCAGATTCATGCCGATAAGCGTGAAGACGTTGTGTCCGGTCAGGACGATGTCGATGATTTGCTGTCCAGCCTGGGTTTTTAAGGAGCACGTTTGATGAGCTTCGGCGCCGATGAAGAAATCCTCCAGGATTTCCTGGTAGAAGCCGGCGAAATTCTTGAGCAACTGTCCGAGCAACTGGTCGAGCTGGAAAGCCGACCCGACGATGCCGACTTGCTCAATGCGATCTTTCGCGGTTTCCACACTGTAAAAGGGGGCGCCGGCTTCCTTCAGCTGAACGAGCTGGTGGAGTGCTGCCATATCGCCGAGAACGTGTTCGACATCCTGCGCAAAGGTGAGCGCCGGGTCGATGCGGAACTGATGGATGTGGTGCTTGAGGCACTCGACACGGTCAACAGCATGTTCGGGCAGGTGCGCGAGCGTGCCGAGGTTACCCCGGCCACGCCCGAGCTGCTGGCGGCCCTGTCGCGGCTGGCCGAACCCGGTGGCGCCGAGGTTGCCCAAGCGCCTGTTGCAGCGGCACCGTCAGCCGAGGCGCCGGTTGCGGCCACGGCCCCTGCCGATGAACAGGACATCACCGACAGCGAGTTTGAGCAGTTGCTCGACTCGCTCGATGCGGTCAAGGCGCAAGCCGCGGTCGACGAGCAGATGCAGGGCGAGGCTGGCAGTGGCGAAGGTGACGAAATCACTGACGCCGAATTCGAGTCGCTGCTCGACCAGTTGCACGGCAAAGGCCAGTTCAGTGTCGAAGTCGCGGTACAGCCGGTCGCCGTGCCTGCAGACGCGGCAAGCGACGAAATTACCGACGAAGAATTCGAATCGTTACTCGACCAGTTGCATGGCAAGGGCACATTCCAGGCCGATGCCTTGCCTGCCGCCAGCGCGCCGGCGCCGGTCGCGGTTGACAACAGCGCCGCCGGCGACGAAATCAGCGAGCACGAGTTCGAGGCCCTGCTGGACCAGTTGCACGGTAAGGGCAAGTTTGGTGGTGACGTTGCTGCGGTCGAGGCCCCGGCTGTTGCCAAGGTGCAAGCGCCTGCTCAAGCCAAGGCCGACAGCCAGCCGGTCGCCAAGCCAGCCCCTGCTGCCCCCGCACCCGCGGCCACCAGCAAGCCTGCGCCGGCCCCTCGTGCACCGGCGCCGGCAGCAGAGAAGCATGCCGTCAGCGAAGCGGAAACCACGGTCCGCGTTGACACCGCGCGCCTGGACGAAATCATGAACATGGTCGGCGAACTGGTGCTGGTGCGTAACCGCCTGGTACGCCTGGGCCTGAACAGCGGCGACGAGGCCATGTCCAAGGCCGTGTCCAACCTCGACGTGGTCACTGCCGACCTGCAGACGGCGGTGATGAAAACCCGCATGCAGCCGATCAAGAAAGTGTTCGGCCGCTTCCCGCGCCTGGTGCGCGACCTTGCCCGCCAGTTGAAGAAAGAGATCAACCTGGAGCTGGTCGGCGAAGAGACTGACCTGGACAAGAACCTGGTCGAGGCCCTGGCCGACCCGTTGGTGCACCTGGTGCGTAACGCCGTCGACCATGGTGTCGAGATGCCCGATGAGCGTGAAGCCTCTGGCAAGGCCCGCACCGGCCGTGTGGTGCTGTCGGCCGAACAGGAAGGTGATCACATCCTGCTGTCGATCTCTGACGACGGCAAGGGCATGGACCCGAACATCCTGCGTGCCAAGGCCGTGGAAAAAGGCCTGATGGACAAGGATGCCGCTGAGCGCCTGAGTGAATCGGACTGCTACAACCTGATCTTCGCCCCGGGCTTCTCGACCAAGACCGAGATTTCCGACGTGTCTGGCCGTGGCGTGGGCATGGACGTGGTGAAAACCAAGATTTCCCAGCTCAACGGATCGATCAATATCTACTCGGCCAAGGGCCAGGGCTCGAAGATCGTCATCAAGGTGCCGCTGACCTTGGCGATCATGCCCACCCTGATGGTGATGCTGGGCAACCAGGCGTTTGCCTTCCCGCTGGTCAACGTCAACGAAATCTTCCACCTCGACCTGTCGCGCACCAACGTGGTCGACGGCCAGGAAGTGGTGATCGTGCGCGACAAGGCGCTGCCGCTGTTCTACCTCAAGCGCTGGCTGGTACAGGGCCAGGTGCACGAAGAGCAGCACGAGGGCCACGTAGTGATCCTGTCGGTTGGCACGCAGCGCATCGGCTTTGTCGTCGATCAACTGGTGGGCCAGGAAGAAGTGGTAATCAAGCCGCTGGGCAAGATGTTGCAGGGCACCCCGGGCATGTCCGGGGCCACCATCACCGGTGACGGTCGTATCGCGTTGATTCTCGATGTCCCGAGCATGCTCAAGCGTTACGCCGCACGGCGTATTTGATTTCGGTGGCGCACCCTGGCGGGTTGCGCCGCCTAATGGAGTGTTTATGGCAGTCAAGGTCCTGGTGGTGGATGATTCCGGTTTCTTCCGCCGCCGCGTCTCGGAAATCCTCTCGGCGGATCCGACGATCCAGGTAGTGGGTACCGCGACCAATGGCAAGGAAGCAATCGACCAGGCGCTGGCGCTCAAGCCCGATGTCATCACCATGGACTACGAGATGCCCATGATGGACGGCATCACCGCGGTGCGGCATATCATGCAGCGCTGCCCGACGCCGGTGTTGATGTTTTCCTCGCTGACCCACGAAGGCGCTCGCGTCACCCTCGACGCGCTGGATGCTGGCGCGGTGGATTACCTGCCGAAAAACTTCGAGGACATTTCGCGCAACCCCGACAAGGTCAGGCAAATGCTGTGCGAGAAGGTGCATACCCTTTCGCGCAGCAACCGCCGCCTGGGCAGCTATGCCAGGCCGGCACCGGCCGCCGCGCCGGTGCCGGCCAGCAGCCCTGCGCCCGCCAGCAGTTTCGCCAACCCCGCGCCAGCCCGTCCTGCGGCGCCGGCCCGTGCAGCTGCCCCGGCGGCGTCGCACTCGCCAGCCCCCAAGCGCAAACCCTACAAGCTGGTGGCCATTGGCACCTCCACGGGCGGCCCCGTGGCCCTGCAGCGGGTATTGACCCAGCTGCCTGCCAACTTCCCGGCGCCGATCGTGTTGATCCAGCACATGCCGGCGGCGTTCACCAAGGCCTTTGCCGAACGCCTGGACAAGCTGTGTCGCATCAACGTGAAGGAAGCCGAGGACGGCGACGTGCTGCGCCCAGGCCTGGCCCTGCTGGCCCCCGGCGGCAAGCAGATGATGATCGACGGCCGTGGCACCGTGAAGATCCTGCCCGGTGACGAGCGCCTGAACTACAAGCCGTGCGTGGACATCACCTTTGGTTCGGCAGCAAAGTCTTACGGCGACAAGGTGCTGTCGGTGGTGCTCACCGGCATGGGCGCCGATGGCCGTGAAGGTGCACGCCTGCTCAAGCAGGGCGGCAGTACCGTGTGGGCCCAGGATGAAGCCAGCTGCGTGATCTATGGCATGCCCATGGCCATCGTCAAGGCCAACCTGGCCGATGCGGTCTACAGCCTGGACGAAATCGGCAAGCACTTGGTGGAGGCCTGCGTCTGATGGACGTCCTCAGCCTGATCGGCCTGATTCTCGCCTTTGTCGCCATCGTCGGTGGCAACTTTCTGGAAGGTGGCCATGCCGGCGCGCTGGTCAATGGCCCGGCGGCGCTGATCGTGCTGGGTGGCACCCTGGCGGCAGCCTTGTTGCAGTCGCCGCTGTCTTCCTTCAAGCGCGCCTTGCAGATCTTGCGCTGGATACTGTTTCCGCCGCGGGTAGACCTGGCGGGTGGTATCGACCGTGTGGTGAACTGGAGCCTGACCGCGCGCAAGGAAGGCCTGCTGGGCCTTGAGGGCGTGGCCGATGCAGAGCCCGACCCGTATGCGCGCAAAGGCCTGCAATTGCTGGTGGACGGCGCTGAGCCAGAAGCCATCCGCAGCATCCTTGAAGTCGACTTTCTGACCCAGGAGAGCCGTGACATCCAGGCTGCCAAGGTATTCGAGAGCATGGGCGGCTACGCGCCGACCATCGGCATCATCGGTGCGGTGATGGGCCTGATCCACGTGATGGGCAACCTCGCTGACCCTTCGCAGCTGGGCAACGGCATTGCCGTGGCCTTTGTCGCCACCATCTACGGCGTGGCCAGCGCCAACCTGATCCTGCTGCCGATCGCCAACAAGCTCAAGGCCAACGTCATGCGCCAGTCGCGCTACCGCGAGATGCTGCTCGAAGGCCTGTTGTCGATTGCCGAGGGTGAAAACCCGCGCTCGATCGAGTTGAAGCTGCAAGGCTTCATGGAGTAACCCATGCGTCGCCGTCGTCATACCGAGGAACACGAAAACCACGAACGCTGGCTGGTGTCGTACGCTGACTTCATCACCTTGCTGTTCGCCTTTTTCGTGGTGATGTACTCGATTTCCTCGATCAACGAGGGCAAGTACAAGGTCATTTCCCAGGCCTTGCTCGGGGTGTTCAACGACCCTGAGCGCAGCATGAAACCGATCCCTATTGGCGATGAGCAGCCGTTGAGCGTGCGCCCGGCAGAGCCGCTGGTCAAAGACAGCGAGCAGACCGAAGCGGGCTTGGCGGCGACCCAGGTCGACCCGTTGAAAACCATCAGCGATGACGTGCGCGATGCCTTTGGCGACCTGATCAACAGCAACCAGATGACCGTGCGCGGCAACGAGCTGTGGATCGAGATCGAGCTGAATTCATCGCTGTTGTTCGGCAGTGGCGATGCCATGCCCAGCGACAAGGCGTTTGCCATCATCGAGAAGGTGGCAAACATCCTCAAGCCATTCGCCAACCCGGTGCATGTCGAAGGCTTCACCGACAACCTGCCGATCCGCACGGCACAGTACCCGACCAACTGGGAGCTGTCGTCGGCACGGGCGGCGAGCATCGTGCGCCTGCTGGCCATGGAAGGGGTCAACCCGGCACGCATGGCATCGGTGGGTTATGGCGAGTACCAGCCGGTGGCGGGCAATGACACCGCCGACGGTCGCGCGCGTAATCGCCGGGTGGTGCTGGTGATTTCCCGTAACCTCGAAGTGCGCCGCAGCCTGACGGGCTCGGGCAGTGCCAATGCAACGCCGGATGCCGCATTGCGCCGGGCTGGCACACAAAGTGCACCGGCAACGACAGCAACGGTGGCGGGGCAGTGATCCGTCAATTCCCCGTCGCGCCATTGTATTGAAAGTGACTCCGTCCCCTGTGGGAGCGGGCATGCCCGCGAAGCAGGCGACGCGGTGAGTGGCACCGGCTGCGCCGGTGTTCGCAGGCTCGCCCGCTCCCACAGGGGTCGTGCCGGCTCTTGGATAGTTGTTTCTACAGTGTCCCTGCCAAATCAATAGATAGAGTTTGCTTGATGAGAGTCTGGGCAGTAGCCAATCAAAAAGGTGGCGTCGGCAAGACCACCACAACCATCGCCCTGGCTGGCCTGCTGGCTGAGGCTGGCAAGCGCGTGGTCGTCGTCGACCTCGATCCGCACGGGTCGATGACCAGCTATTTCGGGCACAACCCCGATGCGCTGGAGCACAGCTGCTACGACCTGTTCCTGCACAAGGGCGCAGTACCAGACGGCCTGCCCGGGCAGTTGTTGCTGCCTACCAGCGACGAGCGCATTTCGCTGTTGCCGTCGAGCACCGCTTTGGCAGTGCTGGAGCGCCAGTCACCCGGGCAAAATGGCCTGGGCCTGGTGATCGCCAAGAGTCTGGCGCAGCTGTGGCAGGATTTCGACTATGCCGTGATCGACAGCCCCCCCTTGCTGGGTGTGCTGATGGTCAATGCCCTGGCCGCCAGCCAGCAGTTGGTGATACCGGTGCAGACCGAATTTCTGGCAGTGAAGGGCCTGGAACGCATGGTTGGCACCTTGGCCATGATCAACCGTTCGCGCAAGCAGGCGCTGCCGTACCAGATCGTACCCACCCTGTTCGACCGCCGTACCCAGGCCTCCCTGGGCACACTCAAGCTGCTGCGTGATACCTACGGCCAACAGGTGTGGCAGGGCTACATCCCAGTCGATACGCGCCTGCGCGATGCCAGCCGCAAGGGCGTCACGCCCTCGCAGTTCGACAGCAAGAGCCGCGGTCTGATTGCCTATCGGGCGCTGCTCAAGCACCTGCTGACTTACAAGACCGCAGTGCAGGTGGCCTGATGACCCAGACCCGACACACCAGCACCCGGCCGCAGATGGCCCTGCAGTCGTACCTCGACGGCCTGTTGCAGGAGGCCACCGAAGCCGAAGAGCTGTTTGAGCCGCCAGCGGCGCCAGACGAGTTCGCCGAGGCGGTGCGCGAGGAGCAGGCACGTGATGCGCGTCAGCCCGCCGGGCCGATGCCAGCCCAAGCCCCTGCCAGCCTTGCCCAACGGCCGTTTGCCGAACCCAAGGTGGCGGTGTTGCCCAGCGTCATGCCGATAGAAGCGCCGGTGGTCACGGTGGTCGAGCAGCAGGTGATCGCCGAGGCCGCCATCCCGGTGCTGGTCGAAGAACAAACCGTGGAACCCGCAGTGCCGCTGGTCGACGTGCACCTCCCGGCGCCGAACCTGCCGGTGCCGCCGGCCACCGTGGACGGCCGCCCGGTGTGGGCGGCCGAACCATTCGAATGCCTGTTGTTCGATGTCGCCGGCCTGACCCTGGCGGTGCCGCTGGTGTGCCTGGGCTCGATCTACAACCTGGCCGGCCAGGAGCTGACCCCGCTGTTCGGCCAGCCGGACTGGTTCCTCGGCATCCTGACCTGCCAGGCCGGTAACCTGAAGGTGCTGGACACGGCGCGTTGGGTAATGCCCGACCGCTACCGCGACGATTTTCGCCAAGGCCTGAATTATGTGATTTCCGTGCAGGGCTACGAATGGGGGCTGGCCGTACACCAGGTCAGCCGTTCGCTGCGCCTGGACCCGTCCGAAATCAAGTGGCGCAGCCAGCGGGGCCAGCGCCCTTGGCTGGCTGGCACGGTGATTGAACACATGTGTGCATTGCTCGACGTCGCCGCACTGGCCGAGCTGATCGCCAGCGGCGCGGTCAAGCAGATGCACGCCAAACAGAAATGACACAGAACACAACCGCCAAACAGCGGATTTTGAGGGTAGGGGAATGAAAAAGTCGTCTGCACAAGGTTCCGAAGATCCGATCCTGCAGTGGGTTACCTTCCGTCTGGACAACGAGTCCTACGGCATCAACGTGATGCAGGTGCAGGAAGTGCTGCGCTACACCGAGATCGCCCCGGTGCCGGGTGCGCCAAGCTACGTGCTGGGTATCATCAACCTGCGCGGCAACGTGGTGACAGTGATCGACACCCGTCAGCGTTTTGGCCTGATGCCGACCGAGGTCACCGACAACACCCGTATCGTCATCATCGAAGCCGATAAGCAAGTGGTCGGCATTCTGGTCGACAGCGTGGCCGAGGTAGTTTACCTGCGCCAGTCCGAAATCGAGACCGCGCCGAATGTGGGTAACGAAGAGTCGGCCAAATTCATTCAGGGCGTGTGCAACAAGAACGGTGAACTGCTGATCCTCGTCGAACTGGACAAGATGATGACCGAGGAAGAGTGGTCCGAGCTGGAGAACATCTGAGTTGATCCTAGAGGTTGCTGTCATCTTCCTGGCGCTGGTCTGGGCGCTGAGCCTGTGGTTCTTCCTCAACTACAGCAAGCGCCAGCGCGAGCTGGCTGCGCAGCAGGCCGAGGGCGATGCCCTGCGTGACCAGCGCATCAAGGACCTGGCCAAGCGCCTGGACGACTACCAGAACGGTACCGTGCGCATGGGCGAGGCCCTTCACGAGCTGCGTGTGTCGGTGGCCAGTGTGCCTGACCGGCTGGAGCGGCTGGAGCAACGCGACCCCAGTAGTGTCACGTTCAGCCAGGCGGCCAAGTTGGTGGGGATGGGCGCGAGCGTGTCGGAGTTGACCGAAACCTGCGGGCTGACGCGGGCCGAGGCAGAGTTGATGAGCAAGTTGCATCGCAGCGAATAACGTGAAAAGGCGACCTGAGGTCGCCTTTTTCTATTGCCGCGATTGCTTGCTCAAGCCTGTCGGGCCCTAGCTGGACGTGCCGCTCAGGGCCTGGCCCAGGAGTTGTATCCCCCTATCCTGGCAATGCGGTTGAGTGGCAGCAGTTGCCGTTGCACCGCCTGAAACTCAGGAAGGCTGACGAACTGCCAGGAGTTAGTGCGGGGGAACGCATACAGGTTGATGATCTGACGCATCATGCCGAGCTCAGGCAACAGACGGTCGACCACGTCGGTGAGCAACTTCGGCCCGGTGAGGTGGCTAAGGGCCTGGGCATAACCATAGAACGCTTGCGGGTCGGTTTGTAGGGATGGCTTGCTTTGATAGAAGTTTGGCGCTTGTTCGTAGCGCGCCTGCATTTCTTCCAGGATTGCCTTGAGCGTCGGATTATTCGCGTGGCTGCCTACCAGGCTGCCGTTGTACAGGCAGTTCATGCCCAATTTTTCGTTGGACACCGCCGAGTGCAGCAGCAGGCCGTTTTCAGAGGTGGCAAGTGCTACGTCATCAAGGCGCTCTCCCGGCGTGCCTCTGGGGGCGCCATCGATGAACACAGGGTACTCACCAGGCGCCAGCAGCGTGTCGTCGACATCCATGTACAGGCCACCTTCCTGTTCAAGCAGGGCATAGCGCAAAACGTCCGACGCCGACGAAAAGTTGCTGGCCACCCCACCGTTACCGTGGATCGCTGCCTGGTATTGGGGGAAGTTGGCACTCTCCTTGAAACGCGCATAGAACGGCTGGTCCTCAAGTGGCAATACTTCTACCCCGGGCGCATGCTCCGCCAAAAGCTGCAGGTTGGCCTGGAACGCAGCCGGCTCGGCCCTGGAGAGATACAGGCGATGAACATACTGAGTCTCCTGCAGCGTGCGGGCGTTGCGGGCGATATTGTCGATCAGGGTTTGCTCAATGACCTTGTCGCCTACCCAGATATTCAGGACGTGTTTAGGGATTGGTCGCAGTCCTTCGGTAGGTACGACCGGTAGCGCAATGGGCAGGTTCAGATCAACGCCCAATGCACGCAAGGTCGCCATGCGCATGTCATCGGTCACCTGACGCGCTCGGGCATCCACCTCGACCAGATTGAGCGAGCCGGGCGTTGCGATGTAGCAGCTTGGCTCAACCTCATTGAGGTCGCTTTCCAGGCGAAAGGCATCGAGTTCCATGTCGTAGAGCACATGCTCTTGATAACCGCCGATCATCGTCGTGAGCAGGTCGGGCGAACCGTCGTAGCGAGGCGTCCTGACAACGGCACCAGCCACACCGTCGTCGGCACCCGGCAGAGGCGCGATGGGGTCTGGAGTATGGAAATAATCTGCCACGTCGGCCAGCGGCAGCTCAGGGGGGGTGATGGGGCTCAAGGGGTAGCCGATTTGTTCGTTGACCCGGCTGGGGATCACAAAACCTTCATGCTTGAAGCGCAGCAGCACAGGTGCCTTGGACACCCCGGCAGCCACCAGCGGTAGTGCATTGAGCACCCCAAACACCGACGTGCCGATGCCTTCGGCGCTTTGCCGGGCGTTTTTGGCGTGGATGGCCTGGTCCAGGCCCAGGCCGAACTGGGCGATGCCGCCCAGGGCGAACAGCGGGGCCAGCTCGGGCACTACCAGGGCCAAAGGGCCCAGCACGTTGATTGCCGAGTTCAAGTAGCCGCGCCATTTGGCCTTGGTCACTTCGCTGTCGCTGGTGATGATGAAATGAGCGTCCTGGTAACTGCGCTGTTTCTGGCGGCGGGCCAGGGAAAGGAACAGGTCGCCTTCTATCAGGGGGCTGTAGTCCTTGACCTTGTAGTTGATGTAGTCCTGTGGGGGCCAGATGCCCTGCGCCGTGAAGCCGGGGCGGTTGCTGTCGAGGTGGTAGGGAGCTGGGTAGCTGCCCAGGCCGCACAGGGCAGTGTGAAGGCCGCTGTAGCTCAAACCGTCTTCGCGATCGGCCAGGGCGAAGTGGCCCTGCAGGGCGTCGCGCGTGCGCGGGGTACGGCACTGGTTGGCGAACCAGTCCAGCATGGCCTTTTTGTCGCTGAACTCGTGCAGGGGCGAGGCATTACCCGGAATGTAGAGTAAAACCAGGCCGCTGACGCCGTCGTGCAGGCACAGCAGGTCAGTGGCGGTGTAGCCGTACACATTTAGCCACCTGGCGCGCAGCCTCGGTTTGCTGCCCGGCTTTTCGTCACCGGGCGTTACCGACGTTGAGGCTTGCAGGCCGCATGCCTGCCAGGCCAGCTTTCTGCCGGCATCACTGAGGCTGCCCTCGGTGACTTGCTTGTTGCAGGCGGCGATGAAGTTGATCTTTGCGCTGATACGGTAGCGTTCCAGGTTGGCATCCCAGTAGCTGTCGAGCATCGACTTGTACTGCACCTGCAAGTCCAGGCCCCAGATAAACGACTGGAACTCCTCAGCTGCCAGCGGGACGTGCGTGTCTGCGTTGTATAGCGGGTGGTCGCTGTGCCTGAACAACCCGTTGTAGACGCTATAGGGTGCGTGATGGTCAAACAGGTTTTGCTCGCGCAGTGTCTGGACAATGGTCAGTGGCCCTTCGGGTAACTCGCCTGCCCAAGGAGCATCGATCGCCGCGCCTAACCAGTTGTTGGCCGACTCACCCTGCCAGTTCGAGAGCACGGCCTGGGTCAGTGTCATCTTCTGCGCGACGAGCGCAATCCAGCCGAGCTTGGGGCTGAACTGGTAATGCAGGGTGACCGCGTCGACGCGGTCTGGGTCCAGGTCGATGGAGCGTTCCTGGGCCCACTGATGGATGGCACTGGCTGCCGCACGGTCCGGGCGCGGAAAACCGGCGAGGCTGTCACGCACAAATTGCACGCCCTTGGCATTGACGTATTGGGTTGTCATGGCGGTCACCTTTGAGTCTGTATGGGCTGGCAAAGGTGACCTGCATACGGGGGGCGGTGGCACTACATATGTAGGTGGGTGTCGCAGGCGTTGCGCATCCTTGGTAAACCAAGCCGTGCGCGACGACGAAACCCGTCGATTGCCCCCGGCTTGTACCTGGCCCGCCGCGACCGTTTCAGGTATAGGCCCAGCTGTGCTCGTGGCCCATGCGGGCCACCCTGTCGAGCGGTACGTGTTGTTGCAGCACGGCATGGAACATATCGAAGTTCAGCGTTGCATGGATGTCGTAAACCGGTGACACCAGCAAATGACAGATTTCACGCAGTTGTTTGAGGAGCGGCAGTCGTTGGTCTACTACGGCATTGAGCACACCTGGGCCGGTCAACAGGCTCAGACGCCGGGCGTACGCCTGGAACGGCAACGGCGCCAGGCGAGGGTCCGGGCGGCTGTTGTAGAACTCGGGTTCCATGCCGTAGCGTCGCAGGATCTCATCGGACACCGCGTCCAGCGTCGGGTTACCGGGGAGGCTGCCGATCATGCTGTTGTTGAACTTGACGTACATGCCCAACTGGTCGTTAGACACCGGCGGCGAGAACAGCAGGCCATCATCCGTGGCCTGGAGCATCACGGTGGCCAAGGGTGGGTTGAGCTCACCTCTGGTGGTGTCCAGCAGCCGATCGTCGGCATCCAGATAAAGCCCGCCATAGTGCTTGAGCAAGCGGTAGCGCAAGATGTCGCACGCAGAGGCAAGGTTGCGGCCGAGCCCGCCGTTGCCTGCGATGGCGGCCTGGTACTGCGGGTAATAAGCTGATTGGGTGAACGCCTGAAAGAAACCTTGAGTCTCCAGAGGGAGCAGCTGCGCGCCTTCAGCCCTGGTGCGGAGCAGACGCATATTGCGTTCAAAAACCAGTGGGTCTTGCTGCGATAGCAAAATCTGGTAGCGATACCCGCTGAGGCGGGCGATGCGCGTGTTGTGGGCCAGTGCTTCGAGGAATTCACCTTGCAGCACGCTGTCACCCACCCAGACGCTACTGATCAGTCTGGGAATCGGTGTGCGCACCAATTGCCCGTAAAGGGTGTAGTCAATGGGCATCTCCACGTCGATCCCCAATGCCCGAAGCGTCGTGTTGCGCTGCTCATCGGTGGCGTTGAATCGCCTTCTGGACAGCGTCAGCGAGGTGTCGCTGGTATTGGCGAGCCGCCAGCGCGGTGGCACGATCATGTGTGTGTCACGGGAGCGGACGAAGCTGTCGCTGGCAAACTCGTACTCGACCCATTCGCTGACCACGCCCTCGGGTGTTTGCAGCCATGCCATGAAGCGGTGCTCGAGGTTTTCGTCGACACGCGTCACCACAGCCGCGAGGCTGTCGGAGGACAGGGTCGCTTGCTCACGGAATGCCAACTCTACCGAGTCGCTCGCCTGGGCGATGGGGGCGGCGCCAACCGGCATACCCAGCACATTGGAGAGGCGTGACGGGGTGAAGAACCCGGGGCGGCTGCAACGAAACACCGACGCCTCCCTGGCAAAGCCCTGGCCGGCCAGGGGGAGCGCGTTGAACAAGCCGAATGTCTGGTCGGCGACGCCTGCGCTTCGGCTCTCCAGGCTCTTGCCATTGATGGCCTGATCAAGGCCAAGGGTGAATTGGCTCAGGCCACCGATCACCAGCAACGGAGCCAGTTCGGGCAAAAGGAGGGCAAACGGGGCAAGCAGCGCAGTGGCCACAGAGAGGTAGTTGCCCCAGCGGGACTTGTCGATGTCATGATTGCTGGTGATCAGGCTGTCGGTATCGGCATAGGTGCGGCGCTTGCGCTGCAAGCTCAGGTGCTCGAACAGGTCGCCGATGATCGGGGGGGAGTAGGTGTCGGGGCGATAGTCGATGATCGCTTGCGGGTCCCAATGCCCGCTGGTCGCAAAACCCGGGTGCTGGGGGTTGAAATGATGCGCAGCAGGGTACAAGCCCAAGCCGATCAAGGCCGTACGCAAGCCGCTGAAGTCCAGGCCGTCGGGCCAGTCGGCACGGGCGAAGTGGACCAGCATTGCATTGCGCTTGTCGGGGACCTTGCATTGTTCTGCGAACCAATCCTTCATGGCGGACGCATCGGTGAACGCATGAAGCGGCGAAGCATTGCCTGGAATGTACAGGACAACCCCTGGGTCGCTGGTTTGTTTGATGTACAGAATATCGGTCGCGGTATAACCGTAGACGTTCAGCATCGAAATACTGAGGTCGCCCTGAGGTAACAACCCGCAAACTCGCCAAACCAGCTGGCGCTGAGGCTCGGACAGGCTGCCCTCTATTACCTGACGGTTGCAGGCGGCAATCAAGGCAAGGTGAATGGCCTGCCGATAATCGTCATTGTGTTGAGCCCAGTAGTTGTCGAGTTGTTGTTTGAACAGGGTGTGAAAATTCAGCCTCCAGTTAGCGGCCTGAAAGTCTTCTGCGCGTATCGGCAGGCGCGTATCCGGGGCGTAGCGGGGAGGCTCTGTGCGTTTGTACAGGCCGTTGAACACCTGATAGGGCGAAGCATTGGATAACGGGCTCAGTGGCGCAAGCCGTTCAACGATGGTCAATGGGTCCTGTGGCGGCAGGCCTGCCCAGTCGCCATAGTGGAAACCGTCATAGCCTGCGGCCGGTTCGCCCTGCCAGTTGGCAAGCAATGCTTCGACCAGGTTCATCTTCTGGGTGATGACGGCCTTCGTACTGCCCTGTGAACGCCCTTCTCCCGCCGGTTCTATCCGGTAGTGGAAGGTGACCACGTCGGTCAGCAAAGGCGACTGCGCCACCCCCTTCGAGGTAAGCCATTCGGAAAGTGTCTGTTGTGCCAGCAGGTCGGGGCGGGGAAAGTCCTGCAGTGCCTGGCGGATACGGGCCAGGCTGTGGTGCGGAATGGGGCGCATTGAGTAACCCTTCTATCGATGAAGGGCATCAGGGTAGTGTGAGGGTGCAACTCACGGCGTCAGGTAACGCTGCCGGGAGGGGGCAGCCCCAGCAGCGCTGGCGTGATGTCACGGGGCGTGGCGGTGTCGTCGGCGAAGCCCGCCGGGACGCGGCCGCGCAGTTGCCAGGCGAAAGCAATGATCTCGGCGATGGTCAGGTACAGTGCTTCGGGAATCTGTTCGCCCAGCTCCAGGCGCGCCAGCAGGCGCACCAGCTCGGCATTTTCGTAGATCGGCACCTCGTGCTCGCGGGCCAGGGCCAGGATGGCCTCGGCCAGCGCATCGTCACCCTTGGCGCTGAGGGTAGGGGCCTGCTGGCCGTCGTAGGTCAGGGCGATGGCCTGGCGTGTTGGTTGCTGTGTCATGCGTTTTCGTCTACCCAGCGTTGCTCCACCCGTGTGCGCGGGCCTTGAGGGGGGATGCCCGGGTGGCATTCCAGGTCGCCAACGTCCAGGCCGCGGTCCAGCAGGCGCTGGCGCAAGGCACCGAGCTGGCTGTCGATCAGCCTTGCGGTGGGTTCACGTTCTGCCCACAGATGCCCGCTCAGGCGGCCTTGGCTCAACTGCGCCTGGACTTGCAGCGGGCCAAGGGGTGACAGGTCGAAGGCCAGCTCGATGCGCCACAGGGCTTGCAGCGGGTCTTGCGCTTCATGTTGGCGGTCGGCCTGCTGTTGCGGTGTTTCCTCGCGCTGGATTTTGACTTGCAGCGGGATGAACTCCTGACCGTGGCGGATCGGCACTTCGGTTTGCCAGGTGGTCTGCAGGTTGCCGTTTTCCAGTGTGCCGGTTTGTTGCAGGCTGCTCATGGCATGGTTTTGCAAGCGTGAAACGGCAGCTGCGGCCAGGCGCAGCAGCTGTTGCAGGTCGCCTTCGTCTTCCAGGGCCTTGAGCAGGCGCGACGGCAGGGGGAACGCCCCTGGCTGCGGCTTGGGGCTGACCCGTTCGAGCATGCCCAGTGCGCTGCGGGCCAGCGCCGGCATGGTCACGGCCAGGCTGGCGGGCGCCAGGTTGGGCATGCCTGGTGTGCTGACCGGGGCCTGGGTGATCAGGCGCAGCAGGTGTGCCTTAAGGTCAGTGGCCACGCTGGCAGGAAAACCGCCCAGCAGTTTCGCTTCAAGGAAGGCGCCGCTGTTGTTCAGCGCCTGGGCCACGCCTTTGGCGTCGCCCAGTTGCCGCGCGTCCGGCAGGCCGGCCAACAGGCGTTCGGCACTGGCGCGCAGGTCGCCATCGGCGCTCGGGTCGCGGGCGAGCTGTTGCAGCGCGTTGAGCACACCGGGCAGGGAGGCTTGGCGGTTTTGCTGGGTCAGCAGTTGCTGGGCAATGCTCAGTTGGTCCTGTCTGCCACTAAGCGGTACGAAACGCAGCGACTGGTCGCCTTGCACCAACGCGCTGAGCAGGCTGCCAATGGCCAGGGGGCGTGGGCTGTCGACGCTCAAGGTGGCGCCGGCCTGTGCACTGTTGAGCAGGCTGACCAGCGCCCGGTAGATCGGCGGTTGGCCGGGCGCCTGGGCCAATGCCTGGTTGGTCAGGACCTTGCCTTGCAGCAGGGTGCCGACGGGCACTTTGCTGGTGTCCAGGCGGGTGAGGGTGGCGATCTGGCTGGTATTGGCCTGCTGCAGCATGATTGCCAGTCGGTTGCTTTCGGTTTGGCTGACGGTGACCTGGCTGCCTTGGGGCAGTGGCTGGCTGGCGCTGGCTTGCAGCTGGGTCTGCACGCCGTTGGCCTGTATCAGGCGCAGTACCAACTGGAACTCCTGGCCCGTCTGGCGCAACGACACGACTTCGGCCTGCGCGGTCTCGCCGGGGGCCAGCAGACCCGGCTGCGCCTGGATCAGGCGCAGCAGTTCACCGGTCATGCCTGCCTTCATGGCTTGGCTGTTGATCGCGGTTTGTGCGCCGAGACTATTGATTTCAGTCATGATTGTATACAACCTGTCGAGCCCGGCCTCTTGGCAGCGCGGCGGCGCGTGTAATAATGCCGGGCGCCCGTGGTTGCCAGTATAACGGCAGCGCGCGGGGCGACTTGAGACACAAGGGTTCTGGAGCGGCGTCGCCTGCTTCGCGGGCAAGCCCGCGAAGCAGGCGACGCCGAACCGAAGCCCTACAAAGATAAGGCGAAACCGTGACCCTTCACCTCCAAGCCGCAGGCCTGGCCTGCGAGCGCGACTGGCGCTTGCTGTTCGAGCAGCTCGATTTCGAGCTGGGCGCCGGCGACATGCTGCAAATCAGCGGCCCTAATGGCAGCGGCAAGACCAGCTTGCTGCGCCTGCTGGCCGGCTTGATGCAGCCGACCGCCGGGCAGATTCTGCTGGGCGGCAAGCCACTGGCCGAGCAGCGCCATGCGCTGGAAAGCATCCTGCTGTGGATTGGCCACGCCGCAGGTATCAAGGACCTGCTCACCGCCGAGGAAAATCTCACCTGGCTGTGCGCCTTGCACCAGCCGGCCAGCCGCGAGGCGATCTGGGCGGCGCTGGAGGCGGTCGGCCTGCGCGGTTTCGAAGACGTACCCTGCCATACCCTGTCAGCTGGCCAACAGCGCCGCGTGGCCCTGGCCCGGCTGCACCTGGCTTGCCCGCCGTTATGGATTCTCGACGAACCGTTCACCGCGCTCGACAAGCAAGGCGTGGCCCAGCTGGAAGCGCACCTGGCGGCACACTGCGAGCAGGGCGGCACGGTGGTGCTGACCACCCACCACACGCTGGAACGCAAGCCCTCCGGTTACCGTGAACTGAACCTGGGGCAATGGGCGGCATGAGCGTATTCATTTTGTTGTTGCGTCGCGAAGCGCGGCTGCTGTTCCGTCGCCCTGCCGAGCTGGCCAACCCGCTGGTGTTCTTTGCCATTGTCGTGGCGCTGTTTCCTTTGGCGGTCGGCCCAGAAAGCCAATTGTTGCAAACCTTGTCGCCGGGCCTGGTCTGGGTGGCGGCACTGCTGGCAGTGCTGCTGTCGCTGGACGGCTTGTTCCGCAGCGATTTCGAGGACGGCTCGCTGGAGCAGTGGGTGCTGTCACCGCATCCACTGGCGTTGCTGGTGCTGGCCAAGGTGCTGGCGCACTGGATCTTTTCCGGGCTGGCACTGGTATTGTTGGCGCCGCTGCTGGCGCTGATGCTGGGGCTGCCGAGCCATTGCCTGCCGGTGCTGCTTGGCTCCTTGCTGCTGGGCACGCCGGTATTGAGCCTGCTGGGTGCGGTGGGCGCCGCCCTGACGGTCGGTCTGAAGCGCGGTGGTTTGTTACTGGCGTTGCTGATTCTGCCGTTGTATATCCCTGTATTGATCCTGGGCAGTGGTGCGTTGCAAGCGGCATTGCAAAATATGCCCGCAACCGGCCACCTGCTCTGGCTCGCCAGCCTGACGGCCCTGGCCGTGACCCTGGCACCCTTTGCGATAGCGGCCGGCCTGAAGATCAGCGTCGGCGAATAACGAGTCCCGGGCTCTCAAGCCCGGCAAATACCCTGGATGTACCCTGATGAAAATAAGCTGGACGTGGTTCCACAAGCTGGGCTCCCCGAAATGGTTCTATGCCATCAGCGGCCGCATGCTGCCATGGCTGGCCGGCGCTGCCGTGCTCCTGCTGCTGGTCGGTATCACCTGGGGCCTGGCGTTTGCCCCCCAGGACTACCAGCAAGGCAACAGCTTCCGCATCATCTACATTCATGTGCCGGCGGCGATGCTGGCGCAATCCTGCTACGTGCTGCTGGCCGTCGCCGGTGTGGTGGGGCTGGTGTGGAAGATGAAACTGGCCGACGTCGCCCTGCAATGTGCCGCGCCCATCGGCGCCTGGATGACCGCCGTGGCGCTGGTTACCGGCGCTATCTGGGGCAAGCCGACCTGGGGCAGCTGGTGGGTGTGGGACGCCCGCCTTACGTCCATGCTCATTCTGCTGTTCCTGTACTTCGGCATTATTGCGCTGGGCCAGGCGATCAGTAATCGTGACAGTGCGGCCAAGGCCTGCGCGGTGCTGGCGATTGTCGGCGTAGTCAACATCCCGATCATCAAGTACTCGGTGGAGTGGTGGAACACCCTGCACCAGGGCGCCACCTTCACCCTCACCGAAAAGCCGGCGATGCCCGCCGAAATGTGGCTGCCGTTGCTGTGCACGGCGTTGGGTTTCTACTGTTTCTTCGGCGCCGTGCTGTTGCTACGCATGCGCCTTGAAGTGCTCAAGCGCGAGGCGCGCGCCAGTTGGGTCAAGGATGAAGTGTTGAACAGCCTGGGGCGGAGGGCCGCACAATGAGCTTTGCCACCTTCGGTGATTTTCTCGCCATGGGCCACCATGGCCTGTACGTGTGGTCGGCCTATGGCATCTGCCTGGCAGTGCTGGCGCTGAATGTCGCCGCGCCGCTGCTGGCCCGTCGTCGCTACCTGCAAGAAGAGGCGCGCCGTTTGCGCCGGGAGAACAACCAGTGAATCCGCAGCGCAAGAAACGCCTGTTGCTCATCGTCGGCCTGCTGGTCGGTGTCGGGGTTGCCGTCGGCTTTGCCTTGAGCGCATTGCAGCAGAACATCAACCTGTTCTATACGCCCACCCAGATCGCCAATGGCGAAGCGCCGCTGGACACCCGCATCCGTGCTGGCGGCATGGTCGAGAAAGGCTCGGTGCAGCGCTCGTCCGACTCGCTGGACGTGCGCTTTGTGGTCACCGACTTCAACAAGTCGGTGCCGATCACCTACCGCGGCATCCTGCCTGACCTGTTCCGCGAAGGGCAGGGCATTGTTGCCCTGGGCAAAGTCAACGCCGACGGCGTGGTGGTGGCCGATGAAGTACTGGCCAAGCACGACGAGAAGTACATGCCGCCCGAGGTCACCAAGGCCCTGAAGGAAAGCGGCCAGGCCGCCACAGGAACGGAGGCCAGGCCATGAATGCGGCGCTGGTTATACCCGAACTCGGCCAGTTGGCGATGATCCTGGCCATCTGCTTTGCCACCGTGCAGGCCAGTGTGCCGCTGCTTGGCGCGTGGCGTGGCGACAGCCTGTGGATGAGCCTGGCACGGCCGGCGGCCTGGGGGCAATTCGCCTTCCTGGCTTTTGCCTTCGCCTGTTTGACCCATGCCTTCATGACCGACAACTTCTCGGTCGCCTATGTGGCCAGCAACTCCAACAGCGCCTTGCCCTGGTACTACAAATTCAGCGCCGTGTGGGGCGCCCACGAGGGTTCGCTGCTGCTGTGGGCGCTGATCCTGGGCGGCTGGACCTTTGCCGTGTCGGTGTTTTCGCGGCAGTTGCCGCAGGTGATGCTGGCCCGCGTGCTGGCAGTGATGGGCATGATCAGCGTCGGCTTCCTGAGCTTTTTGATCATCACTTCCAACCCATTCCAGCGCCTGCTGCCGCAAGTGCCCACCGACGGTCGCGATCTAAACCCGTTGCTGCAGGACTTCGGCCTGATCGTTCACCCGCCGATGCTGTACATGGGCTACGTGGGCTTCTCGGTGGCCTTTGCCTTCGCCATTGCCGCCTTGCTCGGCGGCCGTCTGGACGCTGCCTGGGCGCGCTGGTCGCGGCCCTGGACCATCGTCGCCTGGGCTTTCCTGGGGGTCGGCATCACCCTGGGCTCCTGGTGGGCCTACTATGAGCTGGGCTGGGGTGGCTGGTGGTTCTGGGACCCGGTGGAAAACGCCTCGTTCATGCCTTGGCTGGTGGGCACGGCGCTGATCCACTCGCTGGCGGTGACTGAAAAGCGCGGGGTGTTCAAGAGCTGGACCGTGCTGTTGGCAATTGCCGCATTCTCGCTGAGCCTGCTGGGTACTTTCCTGGTGCGTTCCGGCGTGCTGACCTCGGTGCACGCATTTGCTGCCGACCCATCGCGGGGCATTTTCATCCTGTTCTTCCTGTTGTTCGTGGTCGGTGGTTCGCTGACCCTGTTCGCCCTGCGCGCACCGGTGGTCAAGAGCCAGGTCGGTTTCGCCCTGTGGTCGCGCGAGACGCTGCTGCTGGCCAACAACCTGGTGCTGGTGGTGGCCGCATCGATGATTCTGCTCGGCACGCTGTACCCGCTGGTGCTTGATGCCCTGACCGGGGCCAAGCTGTCGGTGGGGCCGCCCTATTTCGATGCCTTGTTCCTGCCGCTGATGGCACTGCTGATGGTGGTAATGAGCGTGGGCGTGGTGGTGCGCTGGAAGGACACCCCGGGCAAATGGCTGGTCAGCATGATGACCCCGGTGCTGATCGGCAGTGCCATTCTTGCTCCGGTTGCCGGTTTTATCGTTGACGACTTCGACTGGCCGACCCTGACCGCCTTCGCCCTGGCTGCCTGGGTGGTACTTGGCGGGCTGCGCGACATCCTCGACAAGACCCGTCACAAAGGCCTGCTCAAGGGCCTGCCTGGCCTGGGCCGCAGCTACTGGGGCATGCAACTGGCACACCTGGGCCTGGCGGTGTGTGCGCTGGGTGTGGTGCTGTCGAGCAACAACAGCGCCGAACGCGACCTGCGCATGGCCCCGGGCGAAAGCGTGGAGCTGGGTGGCTACCAGTTCCTGTTCCAGGGCGCCAAGCACTTCGAAGGGCCGAACTTTATCTCCGACAAGGGTACGGTGGTCGTCAGCCGTGGTGGCCGTGAAGTGACGACCCTGCACCCGGAAAAGCGCCTGTACACCGTGCAGCAATCGATGATGACGGAAGCCGGCATCGACGCCGGCTTTACCCGCGACCTTTACGTTGCCCTTGGCGAGCCGCTTGAGAACGGCGCCTGGGCCGTGCGTGTGCACATCAAGCCTTATGTCCGCTGGATCTGGCTGGGCGGTCTGCTGACCGGCCTGGGCGGGTTGCTGGCGGCACTCGACCGGCGCTACCGCGTCAAGGTCAAGACCCGGGTGCGTGAGGCCCTGGGCGTGTCTGGAGCAGCTGCATGAAGCGTTGGATCATGGTAGTCCCCCTGGCAGTGTTCCTGCTGGTGGCGGTGTTTCTCTACAAGGGGCTGTTTCTCAAGCCCGACGAGCTGCCTTCGGCAATGATCGGCAAACCGTTCCCGGTGTTTTCCCTGGCTTCGACCCAGGGCGACCGGACCCTGACCCAGGCCGACTTGCAGGGCCGCCCGGCATTGGTCAACGTGTGGGCCACCTGGTGCCCGTCGTGCAAGGTCGAGCACCCCTACCTGAACCAGCTGGCGCAGCAGGGCGTGGTGATCCACGGCGTCAATTACAAGGACGACAACGCCGCTGCGCAGAAATGGCTGGCCGAATTCCACAACCCTTACCAGCTGGACATCCGTGACGAGCAGGGCAGCCTTGGCCTGGATCTCGGGGTGTACGGCGCGCCGGAAACTTTCCTGATCGACGCCAAGGGCATCATCCGCTACAAGCATGTGGGCATTGTCGATGCCACGGTGTGGCGTGAGCAGCTGGCACCGCTGTACCAGGGCCTGGTCGATGAGGCCAGGCAATGAGGCGCTGGCTGGCAGCTGCCGTGCTGGGCATGAGCCTGGGCAGTGTGGCCAAGGCGGCCATCGACACTTACCAGTTCCGCGATGAAGCCGAGCGCGAGCGCTACCAGCAGTTGACCAAGGAACTGCGTTGCCCCAAGTGCCAGAACCAGGACATCGCCGATTCCAACGCACCGATTGCTGCCGACCTGCGCCGAGAGATCTTCCGCATGCTTGGCGAAGGCAAGAGCAACCAGCAGATCGTCGACTTCATGGTGGACCGCTACGGTGACTTCGTGCGCTACAAACCGGCGCTCAGCGGGCGTACCTGGCTGTTGTGGTTCGGCCCGGGCATCCTGTTGGCCGGTGGTTTCGTGGTGCTGGCGGTGATCGTGCGCCGACGCCGTGGTACGGCTTTGCCGGGCAACAACGAGCTTTCTGTCGAAGAACGCGAGCGACTCGCCAAACTGCTGGAAAAAGAACAGACCCATGATTGAATTCTGGCTTAGCGCGGGCCTGCTGCTGCTCGCCGCCCTCAGCTTTTTGCTGATCCCGATCCTGCGTGGCCGCCGTCGCCAGCAGGAAGAAGACCGCACTGCCCTGAACGTGGCCCTGTATCAGGAACGCGTTGCCGAACTGGCTGCCCAGCAGGCTGCCGGTGTGCTCGATGAGGCACAGTTGGCCAAGGGCCGTGACGAGGCTGCCCGCGAATTGCTGGCTGATACCGAAGGCGCCGATGCCCCACGCCAGGGGCATTTGGGCAAAGCCCTGCCGCTACTGGCTGCCGTGCTGGTACCGCTGATGGCGCTGGGGCTGTACCTGCATTTTGGTGCGGCCGACAAGGTGGCGCTGACCCAGGAATTCGCCGAAGCACCCAAGTCGATGGAAGAAATGACCACGCGCCTGGAGCGTGTGGTGCAGGCCCAGCCTGAGTCGGCCGAGGCCGTGTATTTCCTGGGCCGTGCCTACATGGCCGAGCAGCGCCCGGCCGATGCTGCGCGTACTTTCGAGCGGGCGGTGGCCTTGGCTGGCCGCCAGCCCGAGCTGCTGGGCCAGTGGGCCCAGGCCCTGTACTTTGCGGCCGACAAGCAGTGGAGCCCGCAGTTGCAGGCACTGACGGATGAAGCGCTGAAGGCCGACCCCAACGAGGTGACCAGCCTGGGCCTGCGCGGTATCGCGGCCTTTGAAGGCGAGCGTTACCAGGAAGCCATCGACTACTGGAAGCGCCTGCTGGCGCAGTTGCCGGAAGGCGATGCATCGCGCGATGCCCTGCAAGGCGGCATCGACCGCGCTGCCGAACGCCTGGGTGGCCCGGCAGGGCAGGCTGCAGAGCCCGCGCCGGTGGCTGCGCGGATGAAAGTGCGGGTGGAACTGGCGGCGGCACTGAAGGACAAGGTAAAACCTGACGATACGGTGTTCATCTTCGCTCGCGCCAGCAATGGCCCGCCGATGCCCCTGGCAGCCAAGCGGGTGACGGTGGCGCAGTTGCCGATCGAAGTGGAGTTGTCCGATGCTGACGCGATGATGCCGCAGATGAAACTGTCGCAATTTGCCGAAGTCCAATTGGTTGCACGGGTTTCCCGCGCTGGCCAGCCTACCCGCGGCGAGTGGATTGGCCAGGGCGCGCCGTTGCCCAGCACCACCCAGGCTACCCAGCACCTGACCATCGACAGCCCAGACCTGTAAGAGAGCAAAGCCATGCACAGCACCGTCCGCCTGACCCTGATCACCCTGGCCCTGGGTTTGTCTGCGTGTACGGTGCATCAGCCGTATGAACAGCCGGCACCCCCGATCGAGCGCGTGCCGCCGCAGGGGCCGGTGGTCAAGCCGTTGCCGGGTGGGCAACCGTCCACCCAGCCGAGCAAACCGGCGGCGATTCCCAAGCCGATGCCGCGTACCTCGGCCAGCTTTGCGCCACCGCCTGGCGGTGCCAGCCACTGGGACCCCAAGCTGGGTGTATATGTATTGGAAAAGCAGCCCAATACGTTCTACCGGCAGCGTACGTACTACCGGTTTGATAACGGCTGGAGCTGGTCGCTGAGCCCGAATGGGCCTTGGCAGGACACTGACAGCAGTGGCGTGCCGGGTGGGTTAGGGCGAGCGTTCGCCCAGTAACCCTGCTTCGGCTTTTGCTTTTGCTTTTGCTTTTGCTTTTGCTTTTAAGCGCGCGGTAGCTCAGGCGACGCAGATTGCGACTTCAGGAGGCCGAGCGCAGGGCTTGCGGAGGGAGGTGACGGGCATGGATGCCCGTCAAGCGCTGGGCCCCAGGATGGGGCCTGCAGCGCGGTCCTCCCGGGAGCAAGCCCGGAGCGAGGGGACCCCGGAGCGCAGCGTAGGGGCCGGATGATGGGAGCGCAGCGTTTTTTGGTTACTTTTTGTCGCGTTTGACAAAAAGTGACCCGCCGTAAGGGCGGAAAGGTGACTTGACGCCACCTTCGAAAATGAATGTTAGCCTCCTCATTGATGCCCACGCCTCCACGCCTCCAAGCGACAAGCGAAACGGTGCTGGTTTTTAGCTCGCGCATAGGCCATTTGCGATGGCGACGCACACTCACCTTTTCGCCCTTACGGCGAGTCACTTTTTGTCAAACGCGACAAAAAGTAACCAAAAAACGCTGCGCTCCCATCATCCGGCCCCTGCGCTGCGCTCCGGGGTCCCCTCACTCCGGCCTCGCTCCCGGGAGGACCGCGCTGCAGGCCCCATCCTGGGGCCCAGCGCTTGACGGGCATCCATGCCCGTCACCTCCCTCCGCAAGGCCTGCGTTCGGCCTCCTGAAGTCGCGAAGAGCAAGATCAAGATCAAGAGCAAGAGCAAGAGCAAGAGCAAGAGCAAGAGCAACGGCTACAGCGGAGCAGCACAGTACAGTTTTGCCTTGTTATTTCAATTGACTGTACTGGCTGGTGACTCCGCATAATGACGCCTCGAATTGACCCGGAGGTGGCATGCGCAAGACAGTCCTGGTACTGGTAGAAACCGTCGACGATTACCTGCCCATGCTGGAGCAGGCCGGTTACCGCCTTATCCGTGCCCCCTCACCGCAACTGCGCGCCGAGGCCATTCAGCGCCACGCCAGTGAAATCGATGCCGTGCTCACTCGCGGCCCGCTGGGGCTGACTGCCGCCGAAATCGACGCATTGCCCAAGTTGCAGATCATCTGCGTGATCGGCGCCGGCTACGAGCAAGTCGACCTGGTTGCCGCCGCCGCCCGCGGCATCACCGTAACCAATGGCGCTGGTGCCAATGCCAGCGCAGTCGCCGACCACACCCTGGCCCTGTTGCTGGCACTACTGCGCGACATTCCCCGTGCTGATGCCAGCACCCGGCGCGGTGAATGGAACCGGGTGATCAGCCCCTCGGTGAGCGGCAAACGCCTGGGTATTCTTGGCCTCGGGGCGGTGGGCCAGGCCATTGCCAAGCGCGCCAATCTGGGCTTCGACATGTCCATCAGCTATCACAGCCGCACGCCGCGCGAAGATGTACCTTACACCTGGTACGACAGCCCGCTGCACCTGGCCGCTGCTGTCGACATCCTGGTCGTGGCCACTCCCGGTGGCGCCAATACCCAGCACCTGGTCGATGCTCAGGTACTGCAGGCGCTGGGCGCAAATGGCTATCTGGTGAATATTGCCCGGGCCAGCGTGGTCGACACGCAGGCTCTGATTACCGCATTGCAGCAGGGTCAGCTGGCGGGCGCCGCGCTGGACGTGTTCGACGACGAACCGGCAGTACCCCAAGGCCTCAAGGCTTTGGCCAATACCGTGCTCACGCCCCACGTTGCCGGCCAGTCACCGGAGGCTGCGCGCGATACCGTGACCCTGGTGCTGCGCAACCTGCAGGCTTTCTTTGCCGGCGAGCCGGTATTGACCCCGGTACGCCCGTAACCCCTTTTCAGACATCTGCCTGGCAAGGCCCGGGCAACAAGGAGTGTGTGCATGCAACTCGAAATCTTCCAGGTCGATGCCTTTTCCGCTGAACCGTTCGGTGGCAACCCGGCGGCGGTGATCCCGCTTGAGGCCTGGCTGCCGGACGATGTGCTGCAGCGCATCGCCGAAGAAAACAACTTGTCGGAAACGGCCTATTTCGTGCGCAACGGCGAAACCTTTGACCTGCGCTGGTTCACCCCGACCGTTGAAGTTGACCTATGCGGCCACGCGACTCTCGCGTCGGCCTATGTGCTGTTCGAGCAACTGGGTGAGCAGGCGCAGGTGCTGCGTTTCAATACCCGCAGTGGCGAATTGCTTGTCAGCCGTGGCGCTGACGGGTTGCTGGCCATGGATTTCCCGGCCAAACAGCCGGGCATCGTGGAAACCCCGGCGGGCCTGTTGCAAGCGCTGGGCCTGAGCCAGGCACAGGCGGTGTACCGTAGCGATGACTACGTCGTCGTGATTGATGACGCCCTGTTGCTCGATACGTTAAAGCCTGACTTTGTGGCACTTTCGGCCTTCGACGTGCGCGGCATTGCCGTGACGGCTGCAGGGCGTGGCTTTGATTTTGTCACCCGCTGGTTCGGCCCGCGGGTCGGCGTGAATGAAGACCCGGTCACTGGCTCGGCACACACCTCGCTGGCGCCGGTGTGGGCTGAGCGCCTGGGCAAGCAGGTGCTCAGCTGCGAGCAGGGCGGTGCACGTAAAGGGCAGCTGCTGTGCGAAGTACCGGGCAATGGCCGGGTGATCATCAGCGGGCGGGCGGCGTTGTACCTGCGCGGCACTGTGTACATCTGACGCTTCACGCGATCCTTTGTAGGCGCGGCCTTGTGTCGCGCGCGGCGCAACGCGCGCCCCTCGGCTTTCGCGTAGATGCATCACCCAAGGGGCTGCTTTGCAGCCCGATCGCGACACAAGGCCGCTCCTACACCGACCGCGTTGCAGCTGGCATCTATAATTGCTGGCCCATCTTCCGCTCAAGGAGCCAGCCATGGCCCTGGAAAAACAAGGCACCTGCCTGTGCGGCGCCACCACGCTCAAGGTCACCGTCGACAACACCCATATCAGCGCCTGCCATTGCAGCATGTGCCGCAAGTGGACCGGCGGCCCGTTGCTGGTGGTGCATTGCAGCCAGCCGCCGGTCATCGAAGGGCGTACCCCCAATGTCTACGATTCGTCCGACTGGGCGCAGCGAGGGTTTTGCGGCCAATGCGGCACGCACCTGTATTACCGGCTGAAGTCCAATGACTTCCATGCGGTGCCGGTCGGCCTGCTGGATGGGGATCAGGAGTGGGATTTCGATCTGCAGATTTTTGTCGAGCAGAAGCCCGCCTGGTACTGCTTTGCCAACCAGACCAAAGAGCTGACCGGTCAAGAAGTGTTTGAGCAGAGCAGTTAAAAGTGGCCTGTCGATCCTTCTTGCCAAACCCGTGCATTCCTGAGAAAAGGGCGGCTTTGTTTTTCAGCGTTGGAGTGTGCCTGTGAGCCAAGAACTGCAGATCATCGACCTGGTCGAGGGTGAAGGCAAAGCCGCCGTCAAGGGCGCCCTGATCACCACCCAGTACACTGGCTGGCTGGCTGATGGCAGCGAGTTCGACTCGTCCTGGTCACGCGGCAAGCCGTTCCAGTGCGTTATTGGTACCGGTCGAGTGATCAAAGGTTGGGATCAGGGCCTGATGGGGATGCGCGTTGGCGGCAAGCGCAAACTGCAGGTTCCAGCACACTTGGGCTATGGCGAGCGCAGCGTGGGGGCGATACCGCCTGGCTCGGACCTGACCTTTGAGATCGAATTGCTGGAAGTGCTGACGCGGGATGATTGAAGCACCGGACATAATTTAGCAACACCCATCCCCTAATCTAGGCTTGCCTAGGGAACGGCATCCACCTCCAGGGAGGAACCAAACGGGTTCAGGGCACTCTGACGCTCACTCGTTGCCAAGGATGGCATTTACTGCAAGGGCGCCCTGCAACCGATGGGGCGATGTGGCGGGTCAACCCGATTTTCTCTGCCACACGAGCCTGCCTTGATGAAGTTGCCCACATTCTTCCGCCGTCGTCGCCATCTGGTACTGAGCCTGGCACTCACGGTCGTCGGCGTACCGCTGGCGCTGGAGGCTGTCGACAGCCGGGCTCAACCGGTGGATGGCACACAGACCCTGGTGTTCCTGCGCCATGCGGAGAAGCCGGGTGAGGGGCTTGGCCAGTTGAACTGCCAGGGCCTCAATCGCGCACTGGACCTGGCAACCTTGCTGCCAGAGCGCTTCGGTAATGCAGACTACGTGTTTGCCGCCAACCCTTCGCGGCAGGTCGAGGAAGGCAGCAAGGACGAAAGCTACAGCTACATCCGCCCGCTGATGACCATCACCCCTAGCGCCATCCGCCTCGGCTTGCCGGTGAATATCGACTACGGCGCCAACGACACCGATGAACTGGCCGATGAATTACTGAGCGACAAATACCGCAACGCGACCATCTACACCGCCTGGTCCCACGGCTACCTGCCTGAACTGATCAACACGGTGGCCGGCAAGGCCTTGGGTGAAGAGCGGGTGATCACCCAGGACTGGAACGGCGATGACTTCGACACCCTCTATGTACTGACCCTGACCTGGCACGACGGCAAGGCTAGCCTGCTCAGCCGCAACGTGCGCCAGGGCCTGAATGACGGTGCGCATAGCTGCCCGACCTGATCCGCTGGTACTGTTTGGCCAGGAAGCCACCACAGGGAAGCGCGATGAAGCAGCGGGTAACGGTAATCGGGGGCGGGGTGGTTGGCCTGGCGACGGCTTACGCGCTTGTTCGTGAAGGGCGGTCGGTTGATTTGATCGAGGCCCGCGACAGCTTGGCGTCGGCGACCAGCTTCGCCAATGGCGGGCAATTGTCCTATCGCTATGTGGCGCCGCTGGCTGATGCCGGGGTGCCGTGGCAGGCATTGGGTTGGCTATTGCAGGGCGAGTCGCCGCTGCGCCTGCGCTTGCGCCTGGACCCGGCGCAGTGGCGCTGGTTGTTGGCATTCACCCTGGCTTGCCGGCGCAGCGTCAATCGCCGAAATGCCGAGCAGCTGCTGGAGCTGGCGCTGCGCAGCCAGGCCGTGCTGGCGCAATGGCGCGAGGACCAGAACCTGGGTGATTTCAACTGGCGGCGCAATGGCAAGCTGGTGGCTTTTCGCAGCGAGCGGGCCTTTGCCCATGGCCGGGCTCAGTTGACGGACCCGGCCAGCCAGCGGGTGCTGGCAGCAGCCGAGTTGCGCGCGCTGGAACCCGCCCTGGAGGGCGCACCGTTTGTGGGTGGCGTGTTCACAGCGGATGAAGAGGTGGGCGATTGCCACTTGTTCTGCCAGCGCCTGGAGGCACTGTTGCGCGCTTCGGGGCAATGCCGTTTCCTGCTTGGGCGGCCAGTGACGCAGCTGGTACGGCGCCAGGACCAGGTCGTAGCGCTGCAACTGGGCAACGAGCAACTGGCCGTGGAACAGTTGGTGCTGTGTGCCGGGCATCGTGGCCCAAGCTTGGCATTACCGGGGGTGCAGATACCGGTCTACCCGCTGAAGGGCTACAGCCTGACGGCACCGATCAGCACTGGGCATCGGGCACCGGAAGTGAGCCTTACCGACTATGAACGCAAGATCGTCTATGCCCGCCTGGGGCAGCAGCTGCGGGTAGCGGCGATGGTGGACATTGTCGGGTTCGACGAATCGGTGGAAAAGCGCAGGTTGCAGAGCATGCGACGGCTGGCGCTGGAGACATTACCGATGGCTGCGGATTATGGGCAGGCGGTGGAGTGGGCGGGCATGCGACCGGCGACACCGACCGGGGTGCCGATCATAGGGGGGACGGTGTATCGCAACCTGTGGCTGAACCTGGGGCATGGGGCGTTGGGGTTTACACTGGCCTGTGGCAGTGCGCAGCGCTTGGTCGAGATGATGGGTTGATAGTACCGGCCTCTTCGCGGGCTTGCCCGCTCCCACAGGTGCCGCACAATCTTTGAGAACAGTGAGGTCCCTGTGGGAGCGGGCAAGCCCGCGAAGAGGCCAGTACAGGCCAATGAAGGATCAGCGGCCTAGGCGCATCGGCCAACCCACCACTTTCTTCACCCGCGGTGTGGCATAGGTGCGCACCTTGGAGGTGCTCAAGCCCATACGCACCAGCGATTCGGCAATGGTCACCGCTGCGCTCACCCCATCCACCACCGGCACGCCGGTGCGCTGGCGGATCTGCTCGTCCAGCCCGGCCATGCCGCCGCAACCCAGGCAAATCACTTCGGCCTTGTCGTCATGCACGGCGCGTTCGGCCTGCTCGACAATCGCCTCCACAGCCCGCTGCGGGTCGGCTTCCAGCTCCAGCACCGCCAGCCCGCTGGCCCGCACCGAGGCACAGCGGTCATAAAGGCCAGACAGCTTCAGACGGTCTTCGATCAGTGGCACGGTGCGGTCCAGGGTGGTTACCACGGAATAAGCATGGCCCAGGTACATCGCGGTGCTGGCGGCCGCATCGGTAATGTCCACCACCGGCACGTTCAGCAGTTCCTGCAGGCCTTCGCGGCCGTGTTCGCCGTAACCGGCCTGGATCACGGCGTCGTAAGGACCTTCGTAGGCGAGCACCCGGTCCATCACCGCAATGGCAGCCAGGTAGCTTTCGAAGTTGCCTTCCACCGACTCGGCGCCGAACCAAGGGGTAAGCCCCACGATTTCGGTACCGGGTGCGGCTACTGCACGGGCCTGTTGGGCAATGGCTTCGGTGATGGCTTCGGTGGTGTTGACGTTGGCGATCAGAATACGCATGGGCAGTCCTCCCTGATCAATGGCTGCTGTGGTCGACGGCGATGCATTCGCCGCTGACGTCGTGGTAGTGGCGGTTGCGTGGTGCGATCAGCAGGTACAGGACGGCGGCGATGCCAGCACCGATCAGCCAGGAGAACGGGGCCACGCTGTGGAAATGGGGTACCAGGGCCAGCACGATGGCCAGCAACGCAGCAGGCACGAAGGCGGCCACGGCGCGCAGGTTGATGCCCTTGCTGTAGTGGTAGGCGCCGGTCGGGTGCTCGGTGTACAGCTCCGGCACGTTGATGCAGCCTTTGCGCAGCAACCAGTAGTCGGACATGATCACCCCGTACAGCGGGCCGAGCAGGGCGCCCAGGCCGGACAGGAAGTACACGATCACCAGCGGACTGTTGTAGAGGTTCCACGGCAGGATCAGCACCGCCAGGGTGGCGCTGATTAGCCCCGCGCGGCGGAAGTTCAGGTGGCGTGGCGCCAGGTTGCTGAGCACGAAAGCCGGGGCGACGAAGTTGGCCATGATGTTCACCGCCACGGTGACAATCAGGAAGGCTACGCAGCCCAGTACCAGGAACAGCGTGCTGGGGATGGCGGCGACGATCTGGGTCGGGCTGTCGATGATCTGGCCGTTGATCTGGAACTGCGCGCCGCACAGCACCACGGTGATCACGGCAAACACCAGTATGTTCACCGGCAGGCCCCAGAAGTTGCCGACGCGGATGGTCTTGCGGCACGGCGAGGAGCGGGCGAAATCACAGAAGTTCAGTACCAGGGTGCCGTAGATCGCCAGCCACAATGCGCCGCCAGCGAAGATGTTGCGCCACATATCAACGCCGGTCAGTGGCTCGGAGACCGACCAGGCGATGCGCGCGTCGGCCTTGACGTACATGAACACCGCCAGGGCGGCAACGGTCAGCAGGATCACCGGGCCGGCGAAGGCCTCGTAGCGGCGCACCATCTCCATGCCGTAGGCCAGGATCACCAGCTGCACCAGCCAGATCGACACGAAGCACGCCCAGCCCAGGCTCGACAGGCCGAGGATGCTGTCGTGGTCGTAGGCCGCCACTTGCGGCCACACGGCTGTAAGCAGCACACGCAGCACCACCGAGGCCAGGTAGGTCTGGATGCCGAACCAGGCAATGGCAATGACTGCGCGGATCAGCGCCGGTATCTGTGCGCCGTGGATGCCGAAGGCAATGCGGCTGATGACCGGGAACGGCACCCCGGTTTTCTGCCCCATATAGCCGGACAGGTTCATGAAGAAGTACACCAGCGCTGCGCCAATGGCCAGCGACAGCAAAATCTGCCAGCCACCCAGGCCAAGGGCGAACAAGCCCATGGCGAAGGAGTAGTTGGCAATATTGTGCACATCGTTTGTCCACAACGCGAAGATGCTGTAGCCACCCCAGCGCCGCCCTTCGGTGCGTGTCGGGGCAAGGTCGCGGTTGTGCAGGCGCGGGCTCAGCGCCAGTTGCGGCACCTCGCCAACAAGGTTGGAAGCGGGGTGGGTGCTGGCGACGGATAGTTCAGGGGCAAGGTCGAGGCTGCTACTCATTCCGGCGGGCTCCTGATGCACTTTGACTGCGATGAGCGGGCATGCGCACGGGCTCGCCACCTCGTCGGTGCAGCTTGGCATCACAGGGTTCTGGGCGCGGCGGCCGGTTTTGGACCGGCGTGGCGGGTTCTTGTGTATTTATGTTTTGTTTAAGTTGTATACAAAACACGAACACACAAAAGCGAGTTCCATGCCAGGGGAAAGGAAGTTGTAACAGATGGACATTTCGAACTTATCTTTTTGAAAGATAAGTTAATGAAATAAGTGAGGTATAAATTGACCGAATGAACAGGTTTAAATTTTCTGTCGACTATTTAGTTGATCGAATGGTCAAAATTAGTTGCGGGTAGTGTGTAACGCAATGGGGCGTTTCTGAAGAAAGTGCACACAAAAATGGCACTTATGGTGACATTTATGTGTACAAAAAATCGTCAGGTTTTTCTGCGCTAGCCTCTTCGCGGGTAAACCCGTTCCCACAGGGTTCATCACAAGCCCAAATCTGGTGCAGTACTTGTGGGAGCGGGTTTACCCGCGAAGAGGCCGGGACAGGCGAATTCATTCCATTGGCGGCAATCGCCGCTTCACCGGGCTTTTCTTGATGATGGCGGTGTTGGTCTCGGCCAGCACATTGATGCGGTCGAGCAGGGTGTCCAGTTGCTCCATCGAGCGCACATGCAACCGGGCAATGAAACAGTCCTCCCCGGTGACCTTGTCGCACTCGGTGAACTCGGGGATGGCGATGATTTGCCGTTCTACCTCCTGCAGCTGGCCCGGCAGTGGGCGGATGCGCACGATGGCCTGTAACTGGTAACCAAAGGCGCGCGGATCGACCTCCACGGTGTAACCGCGCAGCACACCGCGCTCTTCCAGGCGGCGCAGGCGCTCGCTGACGCTGGGCGCGGACAGCCCGCTGACTTGCGCCAGGGCTTTGAGCGAGCGGCGCGAGTCTTCCATCAGTGCATTGATCAACAGTTGGTCGATGGCATCGGTCATGGTCACCTCGTCAGGTAATTCGCGTAATTTGCCTTGATAGTAAAGGCAAGGCTGCAAATCTGCCTTGGTTATCCGCTGGAAGGCTGAGCTGTAACCTTTGCATACTGTTGCCATCAACAACGGGAGGTGTGAGATGGACAGTTCGTTGCGCCGTGGCTCGCTGGAAATGGTCGCCGCCATGCTGATTTCCGGGACCATCGGCTGGTTCGTGCTGGTGTCGGGGCAGCCGGTGCTCGAGGTGGTGTTCTGGCGCTGCGTGTTCGGTGCCGTGACCCTGCTGGTGATTTGCGCCGCTTTCGGCTTTTTGCGGGCCGGAGTCATCAGCCGCACGGCGTTCCTGTTGGCGATCGCCAGCGGCGTGGCCATTGTCGGCAACTGGCTGCTGCTGTTTGCCTCGTATTCCCGTGCGTCGATCGCCATCGGGACCGCGGTGTACAACGTGCAGCCGTTCATGCTGGTGGGGCTGGCAGCGCTGTTTCTGGGCGAAAAGATCACACTGGCCAAGCTTACATGGCTTAGCGTGGCGTTCCTCGGCATGTTGGCCATCGTCAGCGCCCATGGTGCGGGGCAGGGCGGCGGTGAGGAATACTTGCTGGGCATTGCCCTGGCACTGGGTGCGGCGTTTTTGTATGCCATTGCGGCGTTGATCATCAAGCGGCTGAAAGGCACGCCACCTCACCTGATCGCGTTGATTCAGGTAACGACGGGTGTACTGGTGCTGGCGCCGTGGGTCAAGCTCGGCGGATTGCCGGGTGAAGTGCCAGCGCTGGCCAGCCTGTTGATGCTGGGCATCGTCCACACCGGCCTCATGTATGTGCTGCTGTACAGTGCCATTCAGCGTTTGCCCACGGCGTTGACGGGGGCGCTGTCATTCATTTACCCGATTGCTGCGATTCTGGTGGACTGGGTGGCCTTCGGGCACCGCTTGGTGCCGCTGCAATGGCTGGGGGTAGGGCTGATTCTGCTGGCAGCGGCGGGGATGCAGCAGGGATGGTGGTTCCGGCCGGCGCGGCTTGCAGCCAAGAATTGAAGTGACCTTGCCGGCCTCTTCGCGGGTAAACCCGCTACCACAGGATCACCGTAGCTCTGAATACTGTGGGGTCCCTGTGGGAGCGGGTTTACCCGTGAAGAGGCCCTCAAGGTAGAATGCCGCTTTTGCCAGCCTGCGACCCACCATGACTTCCCCGATTCACACCTTGGAGCAACACCTGCTCGCCGCCCTCGACCCTGCCCCGCAGGAAACCCGCCGCCTGTTCCATGGCCGTGGCCGCTGCTGGGCAGGCCTGGAGCAGGTCACTGTCGACTGGCTGCAAGGCGTGCTCTCGGTAGCCCTCTTCCGCGAGCTGCCCGAGGGCCAACTGGCCGAACTGGAAGCCATGCTGCGCAACCTGGCCCAGTGCCCGCAATGGGCCGGCCAAGCCATCCTCATCCAGCACCGCTACTTGCCCGACAGCCCTGGTCAGTGGCTGCTGGGTGAGCCGTGTCAGCAACGTGAGGTGGTCGAGGACGGCCTGTCCTACTTGCTGGACCTGGGGGTGCGGCAAAATATCGGCCTGTTTCTCGACATGCGCTATGGCCGCCGCTGGGTGCGCGAGCAGGCGGCGGGCAAGCGCGTGCTGAACCTGTTCGCCTACACCTGCGGCTTCTCGGTAGCAGCGATTGCCGGGGGCGCCGAGCAGGTGGTGAACCTGGACATGGCCAAGTCGGCGCTGGCACGGGGTCGGGACAACCACCGCCTCAATGGCCATGACGCATCGCGGGTGGCGTATCTGGGGCATGAGCTGTTCAAGTCGTGGGGCAAGGTGCGCAAGTACGGGCCTTATGACTTGATCATCATTGACCCGCCAACCTTCCAGCGTGGCAGCTTCGTGCTGACCCAGGATTACGCGAAGATCCTGCGGCGTTTGCCAGAGTTGCTGAGCGCCGGTGGAACGGTGCTGGCGTGTGTCAACGACCCGGCGATCGGGCCGGAGTTTCTGATCGAGGGGATGGCTGAGCAGGCGCCATCGCTGGCGTTTGTCGAGCGGCTGGAAAACCCGCCGGAGTTTCCGGATGTGGACCCGGCCGGGGGGCTCAAGGCCTTGGTATTCCGCCAGACCTGAAGTTGCCAGTACCGGCCCTATCGCCGGCAAGCCAGCTCCCACAAGGGGCAGCACAACCCTGAATGTGGTGGGGTCCTGTGGGAGCTGGCTTGCCGGCGATAGGGCCAGTGCTGGCAGCATCAAGCCCCCAGGGCCTGCAGCGGCAGCGGGTACACCTGGGCAAAACTGACGTTGTCGGTCTGGTCCACCCGCTTCTTCAGCCGCTCGTTGAACGCTCGGCTCACCGCATATTGCCCGCCGGAAATGGTGCGGAACTGCGCCGTCAGCACAAACCCGTTCAGGTCCATGCGGTCCACCCCGAACACCTGCAGCGGCCCTTGCAGGTTGATGCGTAGCAGCGGGTCTTCGCTGATCGACTTGCCCACTTCATGGATAAGTGCCAGTGACGCATCCACATCACTGTCGTAGGTGAACTGCACCGAGAAGAACGCATAGGCGAACTGCCGCGACTGGTTGGTAACCGCTTTGATCTGACCGAACGGCACCGAGTGCACAAAGCCTTTGCCATCGCGCAGGCGCAACGTACGGATCGTCAGGCTCTCGACGGTACCGGCATGGCCGGAGTCAAGCACGACCCAATCGCCGATGGAAATGGTGTCCTCGATCAGAATGAACAACCCGGTAATCACATCCTGCACCAGTTGCTGCGAGCCGAAGCCGATGGCCAGGCCGATCACCCCGGCACCGGCGAGCAGAGGCGCGACGTTGATCCCCAGGTTGGCCATGGTGGTGATGGTGCAGATGACGATGAGGATGACCTTGATGGCGTTGCGCAGCATCGGCAGGATGGTCCGTACCCGGGTACTCGGCTGGCGCGATGCGCGCCGCCCCACCGCAGGCTTGAGCGCTTCCTGAATGGCAGTATCGAGCACCACCCACAGCAGCCAGGTGACCAGCAGGATCAGGCCGATACTCGACAGCGAATTGCTGATGGCCTGACCGAGGCTGTTGCTTAGCGCAAAGCCGATCACCGAAACGCCCCAGATGCGCCCCAGCAGTTCGATGAAGGCCACTGCCATGGCGATGCGCAGCAGCGCGTGGGCCAGGCTGCGCAGCAGTTCCCTGTAGGGCCGTACCCGTTGCCCGGCATCTGCGTCGCGCGGTGCCAGCAGGTGTTGCAATAGTGTGCTGACAAACACCGTGGAGACCAGTAGCACTGTGGTCAGCAAGGCCTTCTGCAATGCTTTCTGGCTTTCTTCGCCGGCGCCGATCAGGTGAATGGCCGACACCAGGATCATCAGCAGGATCGGCAAATACCACAGCACCGAAAAGATCCGCAGGGTTTCCTGCACCGCGCGATGCTGCACGCGGTCCTTGAAGGCGCGGTTGCGGATCAGGTGCGCGACCGGGCGGCGCAGGCGGACCACCAGGCTGGCGAAGATGAAGGTGGCAATCAGGCCGGTGGCCACGGCGACGCTGGCGGTGATGTTGCCGCCAAGCTGGCGGGCAATCTGTGGGCTGGTCAGGGCATCGCTCCAGGCAGCGAGAAAGCCGATCATGAACAGCGGGCGGGGGGCCAGGCGTTTGATTACCGCCACAGCGGCGCGTTTGTGGCCGGCGTCGAACAGGGTCACCAGGCACAGGATGATCGAGGTCGAGAACAGGCCGCTGCTGGTGGCGTAGGCCAGGCTCAGGCCCAGTGCGCGCGCTACCGACGGGTCGAGAAAGCGGCTGGCGTACAGTGTCAGCGGTAAGCTGGCCAATGCCGGCAGGGTATAGGGCAGCAAGTAGCCGAGCAGGCTGCTGGCGCGCTTGCGTTCGCGTAGCCAGGGCTTGCCTGAAGCGCGGTTGGCGACCCACCGGCCGAGGCTGGTGAATGCGGCGAAGCTGGCGGCCCAAGTCAGGGTAAGCAGGATGAAGTTGCCGATCAGATGCAGCGAGTCGTCGGCCGAGTGCCGGTCAACCAGGCGCTCGACTTCCTTGGCGGCGCGGTCGGTGCGCAGGCGCCAGGCATCAACCAGATGGGCATCAAGGTCGAGTTCCTGTGCGGCGCTGTCCAGGCCGTCGGCCAGGGCGCCCAGCAGGCCGCCTTGCAAGACCGGTGCGGGTTCGGCGGGTTGTTCTTCGGTGGGGGCGGGGTCAGCGGCAAGCAGGTGGGTGCTCAGCAGGCAGCCGAGCAGCAGGGTTGAGAGAAAGCGCAGCACTGGAGTACTCCTTGGGCCGGGGTGAGCGGGGCAGGGTTACTCAAGGAACTGATTGTCGGTTGATGAAGAAAGTTCGAAGAAGTGTGTCAAAGCAACTGGCCCTATCGCCGGCAAGCCAGCTCCTACAGGTACTGCACACGCTGCGGGCATTGTGCAGTACCTGCCTGCATCAATTACTGGCCGGTATAGATCTGGTCGAACACGCCACCATCGTTGAAGTGGGTCTTCTGCACGGTGCGCCAGTCACCGAAGGTCTTCTCCACCGACAGGAATTCCACTTTGGGGAAGCGGTCGGTGTACTTGGCCAGTACCGTCGCATCACGCGGGCGCAGGTAGTTGGTGGCGGCGATCTCCTGGGCTGCTGGCGACCACAGGTACTTCAGGTATTCCTCGGCCACAGCCTGGGTACCTTTCTTCGCCACGACCTTGTCGACCACAGTGACAGGTGGCTCGGCTTCGGCCGACACGCTTGGGTAGACCACTTCGAACTGGTCGCGCCCGAACTCGCGGGCGATCATTTCGGCTTCGTTCTCGAAGGTGACCAGCACATCACCAATCTGGTTGGTCATGAAGGTGGTGGTGGCGGCACGGCCACCGGTGTCCAGCACTGGCGCCTGTTTGAACAACTTGCCAACGAAATCACGGGCTTTGGCCTCGTCGCCGCCTTGCTTGAGCACATAGCCCCAGGCCGACAAGTAGGTGTAGCGGCCGTTACCCGACGTTTTCGGGTTGGGCACGATCACCTGCACGCCGTCCTTGAGCAGGTCGGGCCAGTCTTTCAGGGCTTTTGGGTTGCCCTTGCGCACGATGAACACAGTGGCCGAGGTGAACGGCGCGCTGTTGTTCGGCAGGCGGGTGACCCAGTTATCCGGCACCAGCTTGCCATTGTCGACCAAGGCGTTGATATCGGTGGCCATGTTCATGGTGATGACATCGGCTGGCAGGCCATCGATTACCGCACGCGCCTGTTTGCTCGAGCCGCCGAAGGACATTTGCACGTTGACCTTCTCTTTGTGCTCGGCTTCCCAGTGCTTCTGGAAGGCCGGGTTGTAGTCCTTGTAGAAGTCGCGCATCACGTCGTAGGAAACGTTCAGCAGGGTGGGGGCGGCCTGGGCGAGGTTGCCCAGGGCCAGGCCTGCGGCGAGCAGCGAGGCGGTGAAGAGTTTTTTCACGTTGCTTCCTTGTTCTTGAAGGGTTTTGGGGCAGAGTGCCAGCGACTATAGCGGGTGGCTTGAAGCGGGATAAAGAACAAAAAACACTTTGGTTATGCCGTTGCCAGTCCCGGCCTCTTCGCGGGCTCGCCCGCTCCCACAGGACCACCACAAACCTGAAAATTGCACGGTATCTGTGGGAGCGGGCGTGCCCGCGAAAGGGCCAGTACAGGCAGCATCATTGTTTGGGAAACAGCCCATTCCCACACCGGGAACAGAACGCCGCCCCATGCTCATGCGTCTTCTTGTGACACGTCGGGCAATCATGCTGCAGCTGCTCCCCGCGCATGGCATTGGCCAGTTCGGCGGTAAAGATGCCGGTCGGCACAGCAATGATCGAGTAACCGGTAATCATCACCAGCGACGACAACACCTGCCCAAGCGGCGTCTTTGGCACGATATCGCCAAAGCCCACGGTGGTGAGGGTGACGATGGCCCAGTAGATGCCTTTGGGGATGCTGGTAAACCCATGTTCCGGGCCTTCGATCACATACATCAGCGTGCCGAACACCGTTACCAGGGTCGATACGCTGACCAGGAACACGATGATCTTCTGCTTGCTACCGCGCAGCGCCTCCATCAGGTAGTTGGCCTGCTTGAGGTACGGGCTGAGCTTGAGCACGCGGAAGATCCGCAGCATGCGGATGACCCGGATGATCAGCAGGTACTGGGCGTCGCTGTAGTACAGGGCGATGATCCCGGGGACGATCGCCAGCAGGTCGACCAGGCCATAAAAACTGAAGGCATAGCGCAAGGGCTTGGGCGAGCAGTACAGGCGGGTGATGTACTCGGCCAGGAAAACGGCAGTAAAGCCCCATTCGATGGCCGCCAGCACGCCGGAGTAGCCCTGGTGCACTTCGTCAATGCTGTCGAGGATGACAGTGACCAGGCTGGCGAGGATGATCAACAAGAGGATTTTGTCGAAGCGGCGACCGGCTACGGTGTCGGTCTGGAAGACCATGATGTAGAGGCGTTCGCGCAGGGATAGCGGAGGGGACATGGTTTGTGTTCCGAAAACGAAGCAGTGAGCCTAGAGGGTCTTTGCCCAAGGCTGCAACGAATGAGCTGTTAAAATTGCTAGTTTTCCGGATCGGATTGGCTGGACCAGAATAGCTTAGGGTCAGGGGGCATCAGGCGAGTATGAAATGAACAATGGACAGTTACCCGAGCAAATCGCTGTCGAGGGTGGTCAGGCGAAGTGGATACGGTCATACACAGCTTATGGGTATTCACTGAATTGGCCGATTCCTTCAGTAGGTTTCAATGGCGAAAGGCACGATGGTACCTTGCAAGCCTATGCGCTGGGCAATGGCCACCGATTTTATAGCCCCATTTTTATGCGCTTTCACAGCCCGGATGGTTTAAGCCCTTTTGGGCAGGGTGGGCTGAATGCTTACTGTTATTGTGAGGGTGATCCGATAAACAGCTCTGACCCGTCAGGTCAGATGAAAAGTATGAAAACTGGGCTAACTGCTGAGTTTAAGCGCTTAGGCATACCGAGCGCTTTCAAACCGGGAGTGAAGAAATATTTCGAGAACAGGTCTGAAGCTTACAGCTTGGGTATTGGTAATGCTGGATACGAGATTTCCAAAGGGAAGGATGGACGGTTTACGGTGGCGAAGGTTGCTGGTCTGGGCGCTACTCGGAAACAGTTGGAGCGATCTCAAGCGGACAATGCTCGCCTTCAAGAACAGAATCTAGCGCTGCAGAGGAAGATCGATGAGCAGCTAGCGCTACGCCGTCTTCCGAAGCCTCTTCATCCTCTTCCTCCGCCCTCGCGACCGCCCCCACTTCCGCCCCGGGGCCTACCAAAGAGTATGTCCTCGGCACCCGATCCAGCCCCCATTAGGCAGCCGTCAGAGACGGAGTGGATATCTGCAGCCCCCAGTCAGTTCGGTAATTGATGTGAGCTGTCTTTCTGTGTCCTGTGACCTAGGTGACCCGCTACATGCATCAGCCAACAGGCGGCGACAAAGGGCGCGGTCAGGCCAGGAACCGGCAGCAGCTTGAATAGCGGTTGCAGCAGCAAGGCCAGGGCAATCGCCAGCAGCGTCACCCACGGCTTTTCACCTTGTCTGCTGAAGGCCAGTGCCGCCAAGGCTGCGTTGAAACCGTATAGCCCCAACCAGGCACCTTGCGCCTGATCGGCGAGCAGCGCCACACCGCCACCGATGGCCGAGCCGATCACAGCCCACATTGCCGCATAGGGGTTGGCAATGAACATGCCGACAATGATCAGCAAGCCGGCCCAGGGCTGGTCGAGCAGGAAGATCTGACCCACACCACGCGCCAAGGCCTGCAGCGGGTCGGCTTCGACGAAGCCGCTGGGGGCGGGGCTGGTGATCAGCAGGGTGGCCCAGCCCAGCAGCACAAACGGCGCGGTGTAGGCGATCAGCAGTTTGCCGCCGCGCTTGCGCCACTGGTGGGTAATGATGCTGGACAGCCCGCCGGCAGCGATGATCAGCGGCGGCAGCATGACCGACCAGGGCAACACGGCGCTGATCAGGATGCCGATCAGCACGCCGTTGTAGCAGTACAGCCCGGCCTGGCGGTCGGCGCGGTCGTAGCCGCGGGCCTGGGCGGTGAGCAGGCCGGCCAGGGCGCCGAGCAGGGCGCCGCCGACCAGGTCGGGCGCGGTCAGCAGGATGGCCAGCAGGCAGCACAGGCCGCACAGGGGGTTGCGCAGCAGCAGCACCTGGCTGAAGCCGTTGAGTAACGCCGTGGCCCAGTCAGGGCACGGGTTGACGAAATTTTTGGTGTACATGGGGCAGTCAGTGAGGTTGATGGGGGAGCGGTGGGCCTCTTTGGGCCTCGTTTTTCCGCAGGTTTGTTGTCGTGGTGCAAGGGGAGGGCTTTGCCCTCCATTCGCGGGGCAGGCCCGCGCCCACAGGTAAAGCGCTTTCCTTGGGACAGCGGCGTACTTGTGGGAGCGGGCTTGCCCCGCGAAAGGGCCTTTGGATCAGATCAAAGTCTCGATCCGCAGCGTGTTAGTCGAGCCTGGCTTGCCGAAAGGCACACCGGCAGTGATCAGCAGCGTGTCGCCACGGCTGGCCATGCCTTGCGCCTGGGCAATCTCCAGGGCGGTGGAAACCACCTCGTCCACCTGACGCAGGCGGTCGTTGACCACCGAATGCACGCCCCAGGCCACGCTGAGGCGGCGCGCGGTGTTCAGGTTCGGTGTCAGGTTGAGGATCGGTGCCCGTGGCCGCTCGCGTGCAGCGCGCAGGGTCGAGGCGCCCGACTCGCTGTAGTTGACCAGCACCGCCACCGGCAGGATGCCGCTGATGCGGCGGATGGCGCAGCTGATGGCGTCCGACACGGTGGCCTCGGCTTTTGGCCGGCCAACGTCGAGCTGGGCCTGGTAGTCCGGGCCGTTTTCCACCTGGCGTATGATCTTGCTCATCATCTGCACGGCTTCCAACGGGTAGTCACCCGAGGCAGTCTCAGCCGACAACATGACCGCATCGGCACCTTCGGCCACGGCGTTGGCCACGTCGGTGACTTCGGCCCGGGTCGGCGCTGGGGAGAAACGCATGGACTCGAGCATCTGCGTGGCCACCACCACCGGTTTGCCCAGCTGGCGGCAGGTGCTGATGATGCGCTTCTGGATTTGCGGCACGCTTTCGGCCGGCACTTCCACGCCAAGGTCACCGCGGGCCACCATGATTGCGTCTGCCAGTTCGGCGATGGCTTGCAGTTGTTCGACTGCCGACGGCTTCTCGATCTTGGCCATCAGGTAGGCACGGTCGCCAATCAGCTGGCGGGCTTCAACGATGTCCTCAGGGCGCTGTACAAACGACAGGGCCACCCAGTCCACGCCCAGTTCCAGGCCAAAGGCCAGGTCGCGGCGGTCCTTTTCGGTGAGCGGGGACAGGTCGAGTACTGCTTGCGGTACGTTGACGCCCTTGCGGTCGGACAACTCGCCACCGTTCAGCACTTCAGTGTCGATGGCGTCGTTGTGCTTGGCGGTGACGCGCAGGCGCAGCTTGCCGTCGTCCAGCAAAAGGTCCATGCCGGGCTCAAGGGCTGCGATGATTTCAGGGTGTGGCAGGTTGACCCGACGGCTGTCGCCCGGGGTCTTGTCCAGGTCCAGGCGCAGGGCCTGGCCGCGTTGCAGCTGCACCTTGCCTTCAGCGAAGCGGCCCACGCGCAGCTTAGGCCCCTGCAGGTCCATGAGGATACCCAGCGGGTAGTTCAGTTGCTGCTCCACTTCGCGGATCCACTGGTAACGCAGGGCGTGGTCAGCGTGTTCGCCGTGGCTGAAGTTGAGGCGGAAGATGTTCACCCCGGCTTCGACCAGTTGGCGGATGTCGTCGATGCCGTTGATCGCAGGGCCGAGGGTGGCGAGGATCTTTACTTTTTTATCAGGCGTCATGATTGGGCAGTCTCGAGGATCAGGATGGCGCGGAAGTCGTTGACGTTGGTGCGGGTCGGTTCGGTGACGATCAGCGCATCCAGCGCGGCGAAATAGCCATAGCCGTTGTTGTTGTCCAGCTCGTCGCTGGCCGACAGGCCCAGGGCCTCGGCGCGGGCGTAGCTGCCTGGGGTCATGAAGGCACCGGCGTTTTCTTCCGAGCCATCGATGCCGTCGGTGTCGCCGGCCAAGGCGTATACGCCCGCGAGGCCTTTCAGGCTTTCAGTGAGGCTGAGCAGGAACTCGGCGTTGCGCCCGCCACGGCCATTGCCGCGTACGGTCACAGTGGTTTCGCCGCCTGACAGGATCACGCAGGGTGCCTTCAGTGGCTGGCCATGCTGGACGATCTGCCGGGCGATACCGGCGTGCACCTTGGCCACCTCGCGTGATTCGCCTTCCAGGTCGCCGAGGATCAGCGGGCTGAAACCTGCCTGTCGGGCTTTTACCGCAGCGGCTTCGAGCGATTGCTGGGGTTTGGCAATCAGCTGGAAGTGGCTGCGAGCCAGGGCCGGGTCATCGGACTTGACGGTTTCCGAAGCCGGGTTGTTCAGCCAGTCGATGACTGCTTTGGGCGCTTCGATGTTGTAGCGTTTCAAAATAGCCAGGGCGTCAGCCGACGTGCTCGGGTCGGCCACGGTGGGGCCAGAGGCGATCACGGTGGCAAGGTCGCCCGGTACATCGGAAATGGCATAGGTGTAGACCGTGGCCGGCCAGCAGGCCTTGGCCAGGCGGCCGCCCTTGATCGCCGAGAGGTGCTTGCGCACGCAGTTCATCTCGCCGATGGTGGCGCCGGATTTGAGCAGTGCCTTGTTGATCTGTTGCTTGTCGGCCAGGGTAAGGCCCTCGGCCGGCAGTGCCAGCAGGGCGGAACCACCGCCAGACAGCAGGAAGATGACGCGGTCGTCTTCATTGAGGTTGCTGACCAGCTCCAGCACGCGCTTGGCTACCGCCAGGCCGGCGGCGTCGGGGACCGGGTGGGCGGCTTCGACCACCTCGATCTTCTGGCAGTTGGCACCGTGGCCGTAACGGGTCACGACCAGGCCGGAAACTTCGCCCTGCCAGCTTTTCTCGACCACTTCGGCCATGGCGGCTGCGGCCTTGCCGGCGCCGATGACGATGACCCGGCCGCTACGGTCGGCGGGCAGGTAGGGTTCGAGGACTTGGCGGGGGTGGGCGGCAGCGATGGCTGTGTCGAACAGCTCGCGGAGAATTTTTTGCGGATCGACCGACATGGCAGGCTCCCAGTTATTGTTGTTCTGCAAAACCAAAAACGCCCCTGGAACTGCCTCCGTGCAGGCCGAACCAGGGGCGGGTGTTGCTCGGTGCTCCCGCTGAACCTGTGGTCGCAGGTTCAGCGGTGTTGGCTTTTTCGCGCCGAACCGCCGCGAAGAGGCCGGTACGGTCTACAACTTACTTGTCGCCGCGGATCGAGAAGTTGGCCATGTGCTCCAGGCCTTTGATCAGCGCCGAGTGGTCCCAGTTACCGCCACCCAGGGCCTGGCAGGTGTTGAACACTTGCTGGGCATTGGAGGTGTTGGGCAGGTTGATGCCCAGTTCCTTGGCGCCTTGCAGGGCAAGGTTCAGGTCTTTCTGGTGCAGGTTGATGCGGAAGCCTGGGTCGAAGGTGCCTTTGATCATGCGCTCTGCGTGCACTTCGAGGATTTTCGACGAAGCAAAGCCGCCCATCAGTGCTTCACGCACCTTGGCCGGGTCGGCGCCGTTCTTGGCGGCAAACAGCAGGGCTTCGGCCACGGCCTGGATGTTCAGGGCAACGATGATCTGGTTGGCAACCTTGGCGGTCTGGCCGTCACCGTTACCACCCACGCGGGTGATGTTCTTGCCCATGGCTTCGAACAGCGGCAGGGTGCGCTCGAAGGCTTTCGGGCAGCCACCGACCATGATGCTCAGGGTCGCGGCCTTGGCGCCGACTTCACCACCGGACACCGGGGCGTCCAGGTAGGCTGCGCCGGTTGCCTTGATTTTTTCGGCGAACGCTTTGGTGGCGGTAGGCGAGATCGAGCTCATGTCGATCACGACCTTGTTCGGGCCCACGCCTTCGGCAACGCCGTTTTCACCGAACAGTACGGCTTCCACTTGCGGGGTGTCCGGCACCATGACGATGATGAATTCGGCTTCCTGGGCAACTTCTTTCGGGTTGGCCAGGGCCACTGCACCGGCGGCGATCAGGTCGGCTGGCGCGGCGTCGTGGTGGGTTGAAACGAACAGGCTGTGACCTGCTTTTTGCAGGTTTTGGGCCATGGGCTTGCCCATGATGCCGGTGCCGATGAAACCGATTTTAGCCATGATAATGTGCCTCTTATATTTGTTGATACCTGACTGCGGGGCTGCCACAAAACCCTGTGGGAGCGGGCTTGCCCCACGAATGTGATCGGTCAGGCAATGGAGGTGTCTTTGCGGGCGCTTTCGCGGGACAAGCCCGCTCCCACATGGGTTTTCAGCCAGCCCAGGCCCGCTTCGGTGGTGGTCTTGGGCTTGTACTCCGCGCCCACCCAGCCCTGGTAGCCAATGCGGTCCAGGTGCTCGAACAAGAAGCGGTAGTTGATTTCGCCAGTACCAGGCTCGTGACGGCCCGGGTTGTCGGCCAGCTGAATGTGGTTGATCAGCTGCAGGTTGGTTTCCATGGTGCGAGCCAGGTCACCTTCCATGATCTGCATGTGGTAGATGTCGTACTGCAGGAACAGGTTGTCACTGCCCACTTCAGCCTGGATTTCCAGCGCCTGCTGGGTGGTGTTCAGGTAGAAGCCCGGGATGTCGCGGGTGTTGATCATTTCCATGACCAGACGAATACCGGCAGCCTTGAGCTTGTCGGCGGCGTAGCGCAGGTTCTCCACGAAGGTCTTGCGCACGGTGGCGCAGTCCGGGCCTTGTGGGCGAATGCCGGCCAGGGCGTTGACCTGGGTATTGCCCAGCACCTTGGCGTACTCGATGGCCTTGTCGACACCGGCACGGAACTCTTCGATGCGGTCGGGGTGGCAGGTGATACCGCGCTCACCCTTGGCCCAGTCGCCAGCAGGCAGGTTGAACAGCACCTGGGTCAGGCCGTTGGCTTCTAGCTGCTGCTTGATGTCGGCAGCGCTGAAGTCATACGGGAACAGGTATTCGACGCCGCTGAAACCAGCATCGGCGGCAGCCTTGAAGCGGGCCAGGAAGTCCTGTTCGGTGAACAGCATGGACAGGTTGGCAGCGAAGCGAGGCATGAGTTGTCTCCTTGCGTTGAAGGCCCCCAGGGCGTGCCTGGGGGCGTCAGGCGATCAGTCCAGCATCGAGATGGCGGTTGGCGCGTCGTTGCCGACCAGCGCCAGGTCTTCGAACTCGTTGACCGCGTTGATCTCGGTGCCCATGGAAATGTTGGTCACGCGCTCGAGGATCACTTCGACCACGACCGGCACGCGGAACTCTTCGGCCATCTTCTGTGCCTTGAGCAGGGCAGGGGCGATCTCAGCCGGCTCGAATACGCGAATGGCCTTGCAGCCCAGGCCTTCGACCACTGCAACGTGGTCGACACCGTAGGTGGCGGCGTCGGTCGAGTTGATGTTCTCGAACGCCAGTTGTACACAGTAATCCATGTCGAAGCCACGCTGCGCCTGACGGATCAGACCCAGGTAGGCGTTGTTCACCAGTACGTGGACGTACGGCAGGTTGAACTGCGCGCCAACTGCCAGTTCTTCGATCATGAACTGGAAGTCGTAGTCACCCGACAGCGCGACCACCTTGCGTTTCGGGTCTGCTTTCACTACACCCAGTGCGGCAGGAATGGTCCAGCCCAGCGGGCCGGCCTGGCCGCAGTTGATCCAGTGGCGTGGCTTGTAAACGTGCAGGAACTGCGCGCCGGCAATCTGCGACAGACCGATGGTGCTGACGTAGGTGGTGTCCTTGCCGAATACCTGGTTCATCTCTTCGTACACGCGCTGCGGCTTGACCGGCACGTTGTCGAAGTGGGTTTTGCGTTGCAGGCTGGCTTTGCGCTGCTGGCAGTCTTCCAGCCAGGCAGCACGGTCTTTCAGTTTGCCAGCGGCTTTCCACTCGCGGGCCACTTCCAGAAACACGTCCAGGGCCTTGCCGGCGTCGGACACGATACCCAGGTCCGGGGTGAATACGCGGCCGATCTGGGTCGGTTCGATGTCGACGTGCACGAACTTGCGGCCTTCGGTGTAGACATCGACGGAGCCGGTGTGGCGGTTGGCCCAGCGGTTACCGATACCGAACACCAGGTCGGATTTGAGCAGGGTGGCGTTGCCGTAGCGGTGCGAAGTTTGCAGCCCGACCATGCCGACCATTTGTGCGTGGTCGTCCGGGATGGTGCCCCAGCCCATCAGGGTCGGGATTACCGGTACGCCGGTCAGTTCGGCGAACTCGACCAGCTTGTCGCTGGCATCGGCGTTGATGATGCCGCCACCGGCTACCAGCAGCGGACGCTCGGCGTCGTTGAGCAGGGCCAGGGCTTTTTCAGCCTGTACGCGAGTGGCGGACGGCTTGTTGACGGCCAGCGGCTCGTAGGCGTCGATGTCGAATTCGATTTCGGCCATCTGCACGTCGAACGGCAGGTCGATCAGTACCGGGCCTGGGCGGCCGGTGCGCATTTCATAGAAGGCCTTCTGGAAGGCGTAAGGCACCTGGCCTGGCTCCAGAACGGTGGTTGCCCACTTGGTCACCGGCTTGACGATGCTGGTGATGTCGACGGCCTGGAAGTCTTCTTTGTGCAGGCGTGCACGCGGGGCCTGGCCGGTGATGCAGAGGATCGGGATGGAGTCGGCCGAGGCGCTGTACAGGCCGGTGACCATGTCGGTGCCGGCTGGCCCGGAAGTGCCGATGCACACGCCGATGTTGCCCGGGTTGGCACGGGTGTAGCCCTCGGCCATGTGCGAGGCACCTTCGACGTGGCGAGCGAGGACGTGATCGATGCCACCGACTTTCTTCAGGGCCGAGTACAACGGGTTGATGGCAGCCCCTGGGATGCCGAACGCGGTATCTACACCTTCACGGCGCATGACCAGAACGGCTGCATCGATTGCTCTCATTTTGCTCATGGGTTGTGCCTCATCGATTTTGTAATTGTATACAACTTGCTTTGCGATAGAGTGTATTCACGGCTGGCGGCTCAGGTCAATGGGTTTTCATCGGGTGGGCCAGGATTCGTCAGAGCGGCCGTGAAAACGGCTATTTGCGCCATCGCATACGATCGTTTCAAAATATTGTATACAAAAATGCCTTTCGTTGTGTTCTATTTGCCCTATCGGTTTTCAACTGCCCTCAGGGCTTCTCACAACAAGAAGAGGACCTTTCCATGAACGTCTTGAACCTGAAAGTCGCTGTCAGCCTGGTGAACGCCGCACTGGCGGCGGGCCGCAAGATCAATGCCGCGCCACTGACCGTGGCGGTGCTGGATGCCGGCGGGCACCTGCTGGCGCTTCAGCGTGAGGACGGCGCCAGCCTGATCCGGCCTGAGGTGGCCACTGGCAAAGCCTGGGGGGCGATTGCCCTGGGCAAGGGATCGCGCTTGCTGGCGCTGGATGCGCAGCAACGGCCGGCGTTTTTTGCCGCATTGAACGGGATGGGCGAGCGGCCGGTGGTGCCGGCGCCGGGGGGCGTGCTGATCCGTGATCAGGACGGCAAGGTGCTGGGTGCGGTAGGGATCAGCGGCGATACGTCGGATATCGACGAGCAGTGTGCAATCAGTGCAATCGAGGAGGTGGGTATGAAGGCGGATGCGGGTGTAGCAGCCTAAATCGCTGTGGCCTGATTTGGCCACAGCGCCGGCAAGCCAGCTCCCACAGGTACACCACAGTGATCAGGAACTGTGGAAATCCTGTGGGAGCTGGCTTGCCGGCGATTGGGCTGCAAAGCAGCCCCACTGGCCCTGTCAGGCTGCTTCAGGCTCACAGCCTTTCAAGACCATGCGGATGATGGTCTCGGCTGCCGCGTCATAATCGCTGTCGGCCAGCTTGGCCTTGCCGGTCACCGCAGAAATCTGCCAGTCAAAATCTGCATAGGTCTGTGTCGCCGCCCAGATGCTGAACATCAGGTGGTGCGCATCCACGTGGGCGATCTGCCCGCGGTCGATCCAGCGCTGGATGCACTCGATGTTGTGCCGGGCCTGTTCGTTCAGCTGCTCTACCTGGTTCGGCGACAGGTGCGGGGCGCCGTGCATGATCTCGCTGGCAAAAACCTTGGAGGCGTGTGGCAGGTCGCGCGAAATGCGGATCTTCGAACGAATGTACGCACTCAATACTTCCTTCGGGTCGCCGTCGGCATTGAACGGCGTCGACGCCTGCATGATTGGCGCGATGATGCTTTCCAGGACCTCGCGGTAGAGGTTGTCCTTGGACTTGAAGTAGTAATACACGTTCGGCTTGGGCAGGCCGGCCTTGGCCGCGATATCGCTGGTCTTGGTGGCGGCGAAGCCCTTGTCGGCGAATTCCTCGCTGGCCGCGCGCAGGATCAGTTCCTTGTTGCGCTCGCGAATGGTGCTCATGGTCAGGGATCTTCCTCGTGTCTGGCCACCTCTAAGAGGGATCGGGCATGGTAGCACCGGGCTCGACGGGCGCTCAAGGCAGCGGCTTTGGGCTAGAATCCGTGGCACACACTTATCGGGATACAGGCAAACATGGCAGGAAGCAGTCTACTGGTACTGATCGACGACATCGCCACGGTGCTTGATGACGTCTCGCTAATGACCAAGGTGGCGGCAAAAAAAACTGCAGGTGTGCTGGGCGATGACCTGGCGCTGAACGCTCAGCAGGTTACCGGTGTGCGTGCCGAGCGGGAGGTCCCGGTGGTGTGGGCGGTGGCCAAGGGGTCATTCGTCAACAAGGCAATTCTGGTGCCGGCGGCGCTGCTGATCAGCGCGTTCATTCCGTGGGCAGTGACGCCGCTGTTGATGATCGGTGGTGCCTACCTGTGCTTCGAAGGCTTCGAGAAGCTGGCGCACAAGTTCTTGCACAGCAAGGAAGAGGACGACGCGCAGCACAAGGCGCGAAAGGAAGCCGTGGCTGATGCCAATGTCGACCTGGTGGCCTTCGAGAAGGCCAAGATCAAGGGCGCGGTGCGCACCGACTTCATCCTGTCGGCCGAGATCATTGCCATTACCCTGGGTACCGTGGCCGATGCGCCGCTGAGCCAGCAGATCATCGTGCTGTCGGGCATCGCCATCGTCATGACCATCGGCGTATACGGGCTGGTGGCGGGTATCGTCAAGCTCGATGACCTGGGGTTGTGGATGACCCAAAAGGCGTCGAGCGTGACCCAGGCCGTCGGCAACGGCATCCTGCGGGCTGCGCCCTACATGATGAAGAGCCTGTCGGTGATCGGCACGGCGGCGATGTTTTTGGTCGGCGGTGGGATTCTGGTGCATGGCATCGAGCCGCTGCATCACGCCATCGAAGCGTTCAGCGAGGGGCGCGGTGGCGCCCTGACCGGGGCGCTGCTAAACGGTCTTGTCGGGGTGGTGGCCGGTGCCGTGGTACTGGCGGTGGTAGCGATTGCCGGCAAATTGTGGCGGGCGATCCGGCCGGGCACATGAGGCTGCAGGGCCGGGGCTTTGCCCACAAGTACACTGCAAACCTCAGAAACAGCTTTAACCCTGTGGCAGCGGGCAAGCCCGCGAACACCGGCAAAGCCGGTGCCATATACCGCGTTGTTGGCTCACGGGTTTATTGTTCTACCACCGCACCTTGATCCTGTGGTTTCCAGGCCAGCAGCCCTTTGCTGAAGTCGTTTGCCGCACTCTGGTAGTACGCGATAGCCCGGCGGATCAGCGGGTTGTCGCTGGTGGCTGCCATTTCCCGGCTGTTGCCCAAGGCATCCTGGTGCACCCGCATGCCGCCGCGTGGGCTGAGGATCGCCAGGTCCTTGCCGTCGAACAGCCCCAAGTGCTGGTAGTTGCCGATCAAGACCCGTGGCGGCAAGGCATCCTCACCCAACAGGTCGCGGCCAAAGAAGGTTGAGGTGTAGCTGAGGTTGAGCAGGCCGAGCAAGGTCGGTGCAAGGTCGATCTGGCTGGCCAGTTGTGCGTCTTCGCGCGGGGCGATCAGTTTGGGTGCATAGATCCACAGCGGAATCTGGTAATTGCTCACCGGCAAGTCTTCCACGCCGGCGCTACCGGCGGTGTGGTCGGCGACGAAGACGAACAACGTATTGTCAAACCACGGCTTGCCCTTGGCCTCGCGCAGGAACTGGGCGATGGCATGGTCGGTGTACTTCACGGCACCTTCGCGGCCGTCGCCCGAGGGGATGTCGATGCGGCCGTCCGGGTAGGTATAAGGGCGGTGGTTGGAGGTGGTCATCAGTTGTAGCAAGAACGGCTGCTGCTTGGCATGGTCGGCATCGGCCAGTTTCAGCGCCTGCCGATACAGGTCTTCATCGGCCATGCCCCAGGCATTCTTGAAGCCGATTTCGCTTTCATCCACGCTGCTTTGGTCGACGATGCGGTAACCGTTGCCGCTGAAGAAGGCGTTCATGTTGTCGAAGTATCCGCGCCCACCATAGACGAACACGGGGTCATAGCCGACTGCAGCCAGTTGCTGGCCGAGGCTGCCGTAGCCGCTTTCACGGCCGATGCGTTTGACAATGGAGCGCCCCGGCGTTGGCGGAATCGACAGGGTAATGGCCTCCAGGCCGCGATCGGTACGGGTGCCGGTGGCATAGAAGTTGTTGAAGTACAGGCTCTCGCGGCGCAAGGCATCCAGGTTGGGCGTGAGGTTGCGCGGGTCGCCGTTGCTGCCCATGTACTTGGCGCTGAAGCTCTCGATGGTGACCAGGATGATGTTGGGCTTGCGTGGCTCGCCGCTGGCGCTGATGTGGCGGCGAATGTCCTCGGGCTCGCTGGCCTGGAACCGTGCGTTGGGCTCGGCCAGTTCCTGGTGCATCTGCGCACCGGCTTGTGCTGCGTCGAGGCTGGCATAGAACTGGGTGTAGTCGAGTTCGTTGTTACGGAACGCGGCAAAGAACTGATACGGTCCGTTACTGGCCAACTCGCGCTGGTAGGCATTGCCGCCCTGGCCGCGGGGGAACTGCTGGTCGACCAGCAGCGCGCTCAGCCCGCCTAGCACTGCCAGCAGCGCAATACCGCCCAGGCGCTGGCGCAGGTTGGCGCTGGGCGCTGCCAGCGCCCGGGCCAGTGGTTTGTGCAGGATCAGGGCAAGCAGCACCGCAACCACGGCAATACAGCCCAACAGGGTCGGTAGCGGGTAGGACTCGCGGATGTTGTCCAGCACCTCCTTGGAGTACACCAGGTAGTCGACGGCGATGAAGTTGAAGCGTACCCCGAACTCGTCCCAGAACAGCCACTCGGCCACGGCGACGAACAGCATCACGAACAGGCTGACGACCAGCACCCCGTTCATCAGCCGGTGGTGCCAGCGTGTGCGCCACAAGGCGGCCGGGCACACTGCCAGGTACAACCCCAGCGGCAGTGCGGCGTAGGTGAGGAAGCTCAGGTCGTAAAGGGCCCCACTGAAGAGCAGTGAGAGGTAGTCGCCATGGACTTCATCCAGATGGGTAGCCAGCAATATCAGGCGGGTCAGCAGGAAAATGCCAAACCACAGTGAGCAAACTAACAGAAGATACCGCCAGGGGGCGGTGAGGGAGGTGCGCATTAAGTAGGCCTGTTTTCTTTTTTTGAATGCAGAAGACAAGCATGCTAAAGGGCGGAGTGCAAAAAAATTGTCAAAACAGAGGGGGCTATTGTGCTATTTGATGTGTTGTTGATTGTCTTGATGCTGTGTTTTTTTAAGGCGAGCCTTAATGCAATTAAGAACTATCTGAATCCGCTGTAGGAAATTACTTACATGATGCGCATGGAATTGCACGTGACAACGCGTTAAAAATACAACGCGCTGTCACGTTTCAGCGCATCAGAAGTGCACTTTTACCAGGAAACTCATGGTGTTCTGGTCGGTGGTAAAGGCATCGCTGTCCTTGATGCCATATTTGTTTTTCCAGTAGTCGTATTCCACACCCACATACAGTTGTTTCTCGCCCAGGTGCAGCGCCTTGCCCAGGTCATACTTGATCTGCGGGTTGAAATGCAGGTTGGCGTGGTAGGTACCGCGGCGGTTTTCGTCGTTGTCCACCACCCAGTCCATGAAGCCATCAATCAGCACATCGGAATCGCCCACCGGGATGGTGTACGACCATACCGGGGTGATCTGCCATACGTTGTCGCCCGCGCGGCTGCCGTCGGTGGTGCGGTTGTAGAAGTTCAGCTGGAAGTAGTCGAAGCCGGGAATGGCCAGGTCGAAACCTGGGCCGATCAGGTACGACTCGGTGTCACCCTCGCCAAACTCGTAGGTCATCGCCAGCAGCACATCCTTGACCGGGCCGAACTCGACCTTCTGGTCGAAGATCTTGTTGAACGACAGGCGTGGGCTGATCTCACCGTAATAGGTGTTCGGGCCGTTGCCGGCATCTTTCTGGCCTTGGTAGAAGATCTTGTCGACAAAGATGAAATTGTCTCCGTACTTCCAGCCATCGGCGTGTTCGAACGTGACGGTTTGCTGAATGGCCGGGTTGACCTTGAAGTTCTTGCCCCACAGGTAAGTCAGGCTGTTGTTCTGCCATTGCAGCAGGTCGCCGCCGAAGGTGGTGCCGCAGGCCAGCAGGCCGCCGGCGAGGATCAGGCTGTTGATGGTACGCATTGCGAGTGTCGCTCCCTTGATTGATCTGTTGTCAGCGCTCGTTGATGGCGCTTTTGTTGTCTTGCGAGTCAGCTTTTTTCGATAGGCCACAGCTGTTTGGCAAGGGTTGGGCCAACTTTTCCGGGTTGGCAAAACCTTCCTGCTCGACTTCGTTCTGAACGGATGAAAAGGGTCTTTCAGGCTGGCAACACGTTGGCCAACCGCCCGTATTCATTGACTGAGCGGTCAGTAAACGCAGGCAGAATCCGTTCTGCCCTGATCGAGGGGGCGCGCAGATTACTGGCTTGCGCGCCGCGCCTCAAGTGCTCCGTCCTGGAGCGTGCTGTGTCAAACTTGTGCGTTTGGTCAGCTTCTTAGAAGTGTACTTTGATTAGCGCACTGGCGACACTCTGGTTGCTCTCCAGGTTGCCGCGGCTATCGATGCCATATTTGTCCTTCCAGTAGCTGTACTCAAAGCCCACGTACAGCTGCTTGGCGCCCAGGTTCAGCGCCTTGCCCAGGTCGTATTTGACCTGCGGGTTGAAGTGCAGGTTGGCGTGGTAGGTGCCCCGACGTGTCTGGTCGTTGTCGGGGACCCAGTCCATGTAACCGTCGATCAGAATGTCCGACCTGCCCACCGGGATGGTGTAGGACCAGCCGGGGGTGATCTGCCAGACGTTGTCGCCTGGGCGGCTGCCTTCGGTGTTGCGCACGTAGAAGTTGAGGGTGAAATAGTTGAAGCCGGGGATGTTCAGGTCAAAGCCGGGGCCGATCAGGTAGGCTTCGTTGTCGCCTTCGCCACGCTCGTAGGTCATGGCCAGCAGCACGTCCTTGATCGGGCCGAAGGCCAGCTTCTGGTCGAAGATCTTGCCGAACGACAGGCGCGGGCTGAACTCGCCGTAGTAGGTGGTCACGCCTTTGCTGGCGTCGGCTTTGCCGTTGTAGAAGATCTTGTCGACGAACATGAAGGTGTCGCCGTACTTCCATTTGTTGGCGTGCTCGAACGTGATGGTCTGTTGGATATCAGGGTTGACCTTGAAGTCCTTGCCATACAGGTATGTCAGGCTTTCGCCATGCCATTGCAGCCATTCGCCTGCATGCGAGGGTAGGGTGGCCAGCAGGCTGCTGCCCAACAACAGGGACGTGGTGATGCGCTTCATGTTGTGATTCCCGGACTTATTGTTTTTGTTGGCGGTTTTTTTGGCGCAAAAGCACCCCGGGCGACCCATTCCGGCGGGTCGACGGCGTAGCGGTTACTGCAGGTGTAGGTGAGGGGCGGCAATGCGCCGCCCCTGCAGGCTCAATGCTGGTGACAGACGTCGTTGTGCACCGCGCGGTCGGCGCCACCGAGGATGTTGAACAGGACGTTCAACACCAGGGCACTGACCGTGGCCATGGCGATACCACTGTGGGTGATGGGTTCCATCCACTGCGGCATCTGGGCAAAGAACTCAGGACGCACCACGGGAATCAACCCGAAGCCGACGCTCACCGCCACCAGCAACTGGTTGCGGCGGTCGCCGATGTCCGCCTCCTGAAGAATCTTGATCCCGGTGGCGGTGACCATGCCGAACATGGCAATGGAGGCACCGCCCAGTACCGCAGGCGGGATCGAGGCAATCAGGAAGGCCGCCTTGGGCAGCAGGCTGAGCAGGATCAGCAATGCACCGGCCACGATGGTGACAAAGCGGCAGCGCACCCCGGTCATCTGCACCAGGCCGATGTTCTGGGCGAACGAGGAGTGGGTGAAGGTGTTGAAGAAGCCGGCAATGAACGATGCACCGGCATCGCACAGCAGCCCGCGACGCAGCATCCCTGGCGTGACTTCGCGATCAGTCACCTTGCCCAGGGCCAGGAACATGCCGGTGGACTCGACGAAGATGATCACCACCACCAGGCACATCGACAGGATCGGCGCCAGGCTGAAGGTCGGCATGCCGAAGTGCAGTGGGGTTACCACCTGCAACCACGGAGCGTCTTTCAGGCCAGACAGGTCGACCATGCCGATGGAGCCGGCCAGGATGTAGCCAAGGCCCATGCCTACCAGTACCGACACGTTGACCCAGAAGCCGCGCATGAAGCGGTTGATCAGCAATATCACCGCCAGCACCAGACCGGCCACCAGCAGGTAGATGGGCGAGCCGAAGGTTTCGGCTTCATGGCCGCCACCGGCCCAGTTGACCGCCACCGGGAACAGCGACAGGCCAATCGAGGTGATCACCGTACCGGTGACCAGCGGCGGGAAGAAGCGCACGACTTTGGACATGAACGGCGCGATCAGCATGCCGAAGAACCCGGCGGCGATGGTCGCGCCGAAGATCCCCTGCAGGCCTACGCCGGGCATGCCGGCCATGGCCACCATGCTGCCGACGGCAGCGAAACTGGCACCCATCATCACCGGCATGCGGATGCCCACCGGGCCGATACCGAACGACTGGATAATGGTGGCGACGCCAGCGACCAGCAGGTCGGCGTTGATCAGGAAAGCGACTTCTTCACGGGACAACCCGGCGGCTTGGCCGATGATCAACGGCACGGCAATCGCGCCACCGTACATCAGCAGAACGTGTTGCAGGCCAACCAGGAACAGTTGGAACAGGGGCAAGGGTTCGCGCGGCGGCGCAATGGGAATATACGCCTTGCGTGACTCGGACATGCAGCACCTCGAGTTTTGTTTTTATTCTCGGATCCAAGCGACAAGCTCCAAGCGGCAAGCTTCAGGAAGAAGCTTGGATTTCCCGCTGTGAATGCTGACGCTCGATGCTTGCTTGTTGCGTAACACATGAAGCTTTGAGGCCGGGGCTACCGGCCTCTTCGCGGGCAAGCCCGCTCCCACAGGGGAGGTGATCCCCCTGGGAGCGGGTTGGCTGGCGAGGTGCTATCAGTTGACCTGGGCGCCTTTGGCGATCCAGTCGCCGACGAGCTTGCGCTCTTCGGTGGTCATCTGGGTGATGTTGCCCAGCGGCATGATCTGGCTGGCGACCGCTTGCGCCTGGATGCGCGCGGCCTGGGCCTGGATCTGCTGCGGGGTGTCGAACATCACGCCGGCAGGGGCGGCGCTGAACAGTGGGCTGGTCGGCTTGGACGAGTGGCACACGGTGCAGCGTTCCTGGATGACATTGTGGATCTTGTCGAAGTCGCCACCGCCGGCCTGGGCAGCGGCCTGGGCCGGTGCTTGCGCAGGTGCAGCCGGCGCTTCGGCAGCCTTGGCGGCGTCTTCGGCGCGCTGCTCGGCAGCGGTCTTGCCACCGACGGCAGTCGCAGGCAGCGGCTGGTACTCGACTTTCGCTGCGGCTTGCTCAGGGCTTACGGCCATCGGTTTCGGACCGGTGACGTAGGCCAGGCAGATCATCGCCAGGGCGCCGACCGGCAGGGTCCAGGCGTACTTGTTGCTGTCGTGGCGGGTGTTGAAGTAGTGGCGGATCAGAACCGCGGCTACTGCGATACCAGCCAGGATCAGCCAGTTGTACTGGCTACCGTAGGTGCTCGGGAAATGGTTGCTGATCATGATGAACAGCACCGGCAGGGTGAAGTAGTTGTTGTGACGCGAGCGCAGCAGGCCCTTGGCCGGCAGTACCGGGTCGGGTGTCTGGTTGTTCTCGATCGCCGCCACCAGCTGGCGCTGGGCCGGCATGATGATGCGGAACACGTTACCGACCATGATGGTGCCGATGATCGCGCCGGTGTGCAGGTATGCACCACGGCCGCTGAACACCAGGCTGAAGCCCCAGCAGGCGGCGATGATCAGCACGAACAGCACACCGCCGAGCAGCGCTGGCTTCTTGCCCAGGGGCGAGTCGCACAGGAAGTCGTAGATGAACCAGCCAGCGATCAGCGAGCCGATACCGATGGCCACGCCTTCGGCACCGCTCAGGGTGCTGCCAGGTGCCAGCAGGTACAAGGCCGGGTTCCAGTAGAACACCACGCACAGCAGGGCGATACCGGACATCCAGGTAAAGTAGGCTTCCCATTTGAACCAGTGCAGGTTCTCGGGCATTTTCGGGGGCGCGAGTTTGTATTTCTCCAGGTGGTAGATACCACCGCCGTGAATCGCCCAGAGATCACCCGACAACCCATCGCGCGGGTTGCTTCGGTTCAGGTGGTTCTCCAGCCAGACGAAGTAGAACGATGCACCGATCCAGGCGACACCGGTGATCATGTGAACCCAGCGAATGCTCAGGTTCAGCCATTCGTGAAGGTGTGCTTCCACAGTATGTACCTCTGCCGATCACCTTGCGATGATCGACCTTTTCTTATTGGTGGGGATTGAGGATCAGCATCTGTTCCTCGGTGAAGTAATGCTCATCGCAGTTGTTGCCAGAACCACTGCGATCAACCACCAGGAAATCATCCCGCTTTTCGATCGTGAGCACCGGGTGGTGCCAAACGCCGCGATGGTAATTGATGCCCTGCCTGCCATTACTGCGGAAGGCGCGGACCAAGCCTGATACAGGTGCATCGCCAACGGGCGCGACCACGATCAGAAAGGGGTTGCCGAGCAGCGGGATGAAAGCCTGGCTGCCCAGCGGATGGCGTTCCAGCATGCGCACGGTCAGCGGCATGTCCAGCGCGTCGGCGCGGAAGATGCTGATGATCGCCTTGTCTTCGGGCTCGGCGGTCTCGACCGTGGCGAGCTTGTGGAAGCGCATGGTCGAGCCGTTGTTGATCATGAAGTGGTCGCTGCCGTCGGTTTCGATCACGTCTCCGAACTGGGCGAAGGCTTCTTTGGTCAGGGGCTCGATCATCAGGGTGCGCATGCGGGTCTCTCTTATATATTCGTTGTACTGAAAAGGTTCGGCTGCCGTTTACAACTGCAGCAGGCGGAACAGGGCGATCAGGTTGATCTGCGCCAGGGCTTCCTTGAATTCGGCATCGGCATCGTTGTGAATGCGCTTTTCAAAGGCGGCGAGGATCTGGTGCCGGTTGCTGCCCTTCACCGCCATGATGAACGGGAACTGGAACTTGGCCTTGTAGGCATCGTTCAGCTCGGTGAAGCGGGCGAACTCTTCGGCGGTGCACTGGTGGATACCGGCGCCGGCCTGTTCGTTAGTGCTCGATTCGGTCAGCTCGCCCTGGATGGCGGCCTTGCCGGCCAGGTCCGGGTGAGCATTGATCAGCGCCAGCTGGTCGGCGTGGTTGGCGCTGAGCAGGATGTCGCTCATGCGCTGGTGCAGCGCTTCGATCTCGTCCAGCTCGCTCAGCTGACCCAGGTCGTAGGCTTTTTCGGCAACCCAAGGCGAGTGCTCGTAGATGTCGGCGAAGGCCTCGACGAAGGCGTCACGGCTCAGGGCGGAGGGCTTGAGGGTGTTGAAGGCGGTCATCAGGCGTTCTCTTTCTTGTACGGGTGGGTGGCGTGCCAGTGGCGGGCGATATCCACGCGACGGGCGAACCAGACCTGGTCATGGCTTTTTGCGTAATCGACGAAGCGCTTGAGTGCAGCCAGGCGTGCCGGGCGGCCGACCAGGCGGCAGTGCAGGCCGATGGACAGCATTTTCGGTGCTTCGGCGCCTTCGGCGTACAGCACATCAAAGGCGTCTTTCAGGTACTGGAAGAACTGCTCGCCGCAGTTGAAACCCTGTACCTGGGTGAAGCGCATGTCGTTGGTGTCCAGGGTGTAGGGGATCACCAGGTGCGGCTTGCCGGTGGGGTTGTTCGGCTCCCAGTAGGGCAGGTCGTCGTCGTAGGTGTCGCTGTCGTACAGGAAACCACCTTCTTCCATCACCAGGCGGCGGGTGTTCGGGCCGGTGCGGCCGGTGTACCAGCCTACCGGGCGCTCGCCGGTGAGTTCGGTGAGGATGCGGATGGCTTCGAGCATGTGCTCGCGCTCCTGGGCCTCGTCCATGTTCTGGTAGTCGATCCAGCGGTAGCCGTGGCTGCAGATCTCGTGGCCGGCTTCGGCCATGGCGCGGATCACGTCGGGGTGGCGCTGGGCGGCCATGGCCACGGCGAAGACGGTCAGTGGCACGCCGCTGTCCTTGAACAGCTTCAGCAGGCGCCACACGCCAGCACGGCTGCCGTATTCGTACAGCGACTCCATGCTCATGTTGCGCTGGCCCTGCAGCGGCTGGGCAGCGACCATCTCGGACAGGAAGGCTTCGGACTCTTTGTCACCGTGCAGGATGTTGCGTTCGCCACCTTCCTCGTAATTGAGGACGAAAGACAGCGCGATGCGAGCGTTGCCCGGCCATTGCGGGTGAGGAGGGTTGTTGCCGTAACCGATCAGGTCGCGAGGGTAGTCAGCGCTCACTGCAGTCTTCCTTCTTGTGCGTTAGTGCGGGTGGTGGGCGGGCCGCGTCGGTATGTCGCACCACCGGATGGGCTGATTGTATACAACTTCTGAAATCTTTTGTAAGCCTGTTTTTCCGCATTTCTTTCCTTTTGTCGCCGCGCAGCGACCTTGCAACACAGTGCAAGAAACCTGCCTGATTGGTCAGCTAATGACGTTTGCCTCGTTACGGTGCCTGTATTTGCGACCGGTGGGTCGTTTAAGGGCACGAAACGCTGGGGGCGACAGATGGGTTCAAAAAATTGTGTACAATTTAGCGATGGAATGTCTTAATGGCGTCATTCCCGCCTGCCGCAGGCGCTATGCTGGTGCGATGGCTGAGTATTTTTTGCCCACAGATTGAACAAGAGGCGACACGCAATGGGACGTTTGACCACACACGTACTGGATGCCGCGCATGGCTGCCCGGGCAGCTCGATCAAGGTCGAGCTGTACCGCGTCGAAGGCCAGCAGCTGGAGCTGGTGAACACCGCCCTGACCAATAGCGATGGCCGCGTCGACGCGCCGCTGCTGCAGGGTGACGACTACCGCACCGGGGTGTATCAGTTGCAATTCAGCGCGGGTGATTACTACCGCGCCCGTGGCGTGCAACTGCCGACCCAGGCGTTTCTGGATGTTGTTGTGCTGCGCTTTGGCATCGACGAGTCGCAGGAGCACTATCACGTGCCGCTGCTGATCTCGCCGTACAGCTATTCGACCTATCGTGGAAGCTAGTTGGTCGCTAGAAGAATCTTCGTAGGTCCTTTGGCCCGCTCTCACACTGGCGGGCTTTTTTTCGTCTGCTGTATTTACATAGTGAAGTGAAACAACCCTTCGACTCACATTTTTGTCAGTAGTCGCATTTGGCGGTGTCTGTAATGATCAAGTGCACAACTCGTACTTGAGGACCACGCTTGGTGAACGCAAAAAATGTATATTCGCCTTATGGCTATCACTTGCCTAGCCAGGGTGTGCTCGGTTTCGAGGGTGATCGGCGGGATCCAGTCACCGGACATTACCATTTGGGTAACGGTTATCGAGCATTCAACCCCTCTTTGATGCGGTTCAATAGCCCGGACAATCTGAGTCCGTTCGATCGAGGTGGCTTCAACGCCTATGCCTATTGCCAAGGGGACCCGGTGAATTACCAGGACCCAAGCGGTCATAGCATTTGGAGAATGCTGGCGAGCGCTCTACAGACGCCTAAGCGAGTGGAAACGATGACTGCGGTTTCCCGCGAGGTGAAATTTACACAATTACTGGGGTGGCATGGGACGAGTCGCAAAGAGCTGCCCTCGCTGCACAAAGGTCTATCGTCAGGGCATTCAGAGGTTCATAGACAAGCTCAAGGGCCGGGGTTCTATGTTGCGCCAAGCCGTGATCATGCCCAAAAATACGCTGACGTCCACCCCGACGGTATCGTCTTGGCGGTAGTTGCAAGCGACGATATGAGCTTGGTTCCCGGCATTGGTTATAAAAAGGATGTGTTTGATGTAGTGGTTGTGAGAGAGCCCGCATTTGACGTTGTCAGGGTGCGTGAAGAGGTTCCGGAAGGAGCGACACGGGCTCGACTTCCTCGAACCGGTATCTTCGCGAAAATACCCGCACCGATTAGATAAAAATGAACGGGCGCCGAAACGCCCTTTTTAATGAACGCCTGCTCAGAGGAACACGAACTTTGCAATAAAGATCGCGCACAGCACCCACAGGCTGGCTGAGATTTCCTTGTACTTACCGGTACCCGCCTTCAGCGCCACGTAGCTAATAAAGCCCAGGGCAATGCCGTCGGCGACCGAGAAAGTCAGCGGCATCATGATCACCGTGACAATCGCCGGAATGCTGTCGGTAGCCTCATCCCAGTGTATGTGCGCCATGCTGCCCATCATCAGCATCGCTACATAGATCAGCGCCCCCGCCGTTGCATAGGGCGGAATCATCCCGGCCAGTGGGGCGAAGAACATCGCGGCGATGAACAGCAGGCCGACCACCACTGCCGTAAGGCCCGTACGGCCACCTGCGGCGACACCTGCAGCACTTTCCACATAGCTGGTGACCGGCGGCACGCCGACCACGGCCCCGAACACACTCGAAGCACTATCGGCCTTCAGTGCCTTCGACAGGTTTTCGATACGCCCGTCCGGCGCCACCAGGTTGGCCCGTTGCGCCACCCCCATCAAAGTGCCAGCCGTGTCGAACATGTGCACGAACAGAAACGCCAGCACCACGCTGATCATGCTGACGTTGAACACCCCGGCCACGTCCATGGCCATCCAGGTCGGTGCCAGGCTTGGCGGCATCGACATCACCCCGCCAAACGTGACCAGGCCCAGGCCCCAGCCTGCCAGGGTGACGCCAATGATGCTGATCAGGATCGCGCCGAATACCCGCTTGTAGCTGAGGATGGCAATCAGCAGAAAGCACCCGGCCGCCAGCAGCGGCCCCGGCTCATGCAGCGAGCCCAGCTTGATCAGGGTGGCGGGGCTGTCGACGATGATGCCTGCCGTCTTCAGGCCGATCAGCCCGAGAAACAATCCGACGCCGGCCCCCATGGCATGGCGCAGGCTGACCGGGATGCTGTTGAGCAACCATTCGCGCACTTTCGACAAGGTCAGGAACATGAACAGCACGCCCGAGACAAACACTGCCCCCAGTGCCGTTTCCCAGTTGTAGCCCATGGTGCCGACCACGGTGTAGGTGAAGAAGGCGTTAAGCCCCATGCCCGGTGCCAGGCCCACCGGCCAGTTGGCGTACAGGCCCATCAGCAGGCAGCCCAGCGCGGCGGCGATGCAGGTGGCGACGAAGGCGGCACCATGGTCGATGCCGGCGTCGGCCATGATGTTGGGGTTGACGAAGATGATGTAGGCCATGGTGATGAAGGTGGTCACCCCGGCGATCATTTCGGTTTTGACGGTGCTGCCGTGTTGCTTGAGTTTGAAAATCCGCTCCAGCCAGCTCGTTTCGAGTGGTGGGGCGAGATCCAGCGTAGGGGCTTCGGATTTGCGGCTTTCCACAGCAGGTACTCCTCAAGTCTTTCTTGTTGTTATGGAGCCAGTTTCCTGCGCAATGCACTTGGCGGCTCCGCGAGGGAAGGCAGACGTCTGACCGTTTTGTTGACTCATGGGTCAAGAAGTTGCTCGGTGGATTATGCTTTTGTGTACAAAGAATGCAAATAATGTTTTATGTTTTGTGTGCGCAATGCGTCGTACAACGGCTATATAGGTAAAACGCCCCCTGCGGAATCGCCTCAGCCTGTGTACAATGGCGCCATACTTTCTCTTCGTGCCTCGAGAGCCCATGAACGAACAGCTGCAACCTCTGAAGAAACCTGCACGTGTCGGCAAGGCCGGCCGCAGCGGTACCCAGGACGATATCGTCTACGCGCACATTTTCGAGGCGATCCTCGAGCAGCGCCTGGCGCCGGGCACCAAGTTGAGCGAGGAAGCGCTGGGCGAAATCTTCGGCGTCAGCCGCACCATCATCCGCCGCGCCCTGTCGCGCCTGGCCCACGAAAGCGTGGTGCTGCTGCGGCCGAACCGCGGTGCAGTGGTGGCCAGCCCGACGGTGGAAGAGGCGCGCCAGGTGTTCTTCTCGCGACGCATGGTGGAGCGGGCCATCACCGAACTGGCCGTGCAGCACGCCACCCTGGATCAACTCAACGAGCTGCGGCAGATGGTGCGTGAGGAGCGCGACAGTTTCTCGCGCGGTGACCGCGGTGCCGGTATTCGTCTTTCCGGCGAGTTCCACCTCAAGCTGGCCGAAGCGGCGGGCAATGCACCCCTGGTGAGCTTCCAGCGCAGCCTGGTGTCGCAAACCTCACTGATCATTGCCCAGTACGAAAGCGGCAACCGCTCGCATTGTTCGTACGATGAGCACATGCAGCTGATCGATGCCATCGAGGCGCGTGATGCCGAGCAGGCCGTAAGCTTGATGATGCACCACATGGACCACATTGACAGCAAGCTGAACCTGGACGAGGAGAGTGCCTCGGACGATCTGCATGCGGTGTTCTCGCATTTGCTGAAAAAGCCCAAGGTTTCAGCGAAGGGTTGATCGTTTGCAAGGTGATTGAAGGGGGCTGCTTTGCAGCCCCCAGTCATTTCTGGCCATCAGCCAAAGGTCTGCTAAATTCTTGTGAGCAAACCTTCATCAAGCAGTTGGGCTTGCGCATTCGTTGCGTTCAACTTCTTGAGGAATGGGTTCATGAGCATGTCTTTGGGTAAACGTATGGGTGCCGAGCTGATCGGCACCTTCTGGTTAGTGCTTGGCGGCTGTGGCAGTGCAGTACTCGCAGCCAGTTCCCCTCTCGGCATCGGTGTGCTCGGTGTCGCCTTCGCCTTCGGCCTCACAGTGCTGACCATGGCCTTCGCCATCGGCCATATCTCTGGCTGTCACCTCAACCCTGCCGTGTCGTTCGGGCTGGTGGTGGGTGGGCGCTTTCCGGCCAAAGAGCTGCTGCCCTACGTGATCGCGCAGGTGATTGGCGCCATCCTGGCGGCCGGGGTGATCTACCTCATCGCCAGCGGCAAGGCCGGTTTCGAGTTGTCTTCGGGATTGGCTTCAAACGGCTACGCCGACCACTCGCCCGGCGGTTATACGCTGGGGGCGGGGTTCATCAGTGAAGTGGTGATGACGGCGATGTTCCTGGTGGTGATCATGGGCGCGACCGATTCGCGGGCGCCGGCAGGTTTTGCACCGATTGCCATCGGCCTGGCCCTGACCCTGATCCACCTGATCTCCATTCCGGTGACCAATACCTCGGTCAACCCCGCGCGTAGCACGGGGCCGGCCTTGTTCGTCGGCGGCTGGGCCCTGCAACAGCTGTGGCTGTTCTGGGTGGCGCCGCTTATTGGTGCTGCTATCGGCGGCGCGCTTTACCGGGGGCTTGCCAAAGAACCTTAGCGCTGGTGCACGCAACGCCCTGCAGCGTAGGTTTCACGCACAGTGCGGTCGTCGCCCAGGGTGGTGAGCACAAACAGGGTCTCTTCGATGCTGTTGGACTGCTGAATGCGGTAGTCCAGCAGCGGCGTGGCCTTGTAGTCCAGCACCACGAAGTCGGCATCGTTGCCCGGGCGCAGGCTGCCGATGCGGTCGTCCAGGCGCAGGGCGCGGGCGCCGCCGAGGGTGGCCAGGTACAGCGACTTGTACGGGTGCAGGCGCGCGCCCTGCAGCTGCATCACCTTGTACGCTTCGTTCAGGGTGTTGAGCAGCGAGAAGCTGGTGCCGGCGCCGACGTCGGTACCCAGGCCCACATTGACTTTGAAGCGCTCGGCCTGGGGCAGGTTGAACAAGCCGCTGCCCAGGAACAGGTTGGAAGTGGGGCAGAAGGCCACGGCCGAGCCGGTTTCGGCCAGGCGCTGGCATTCGTCGTCGCACAGGTGCACGCCGTGGGCAAACACCGAGCGCTCGCCCAGCAGCTCGAAGTGGTCGTACACGTCCAGGTAACCCTTCTGCTCGGGGAACAGCGACTTGACCCAGTCGATTTCCTTGAGGTTTTCCGACAGGTGCGTGTGCATGTACACGCCGGGGTGTTCCTTCAGCAACTGACCAGCCAGTGCCAGCTGTTCAGGCGTGCTGGTCGGGGCGAAACGCGGGGTAACCGCGTAGTGCAGGCGGCCCTTGCCATGCCAGCGCTCGATCAGCGCTTTGCTGTCGGCGTAACCGGATTCGGCGGTGTCGGTCAGGTAGTCCGGCGCGTTGCGGTCCATCATCACCTTGCCGGCGATCAGGCGCAGGTCCAGGCGCTCGGCCTCTTCGAACAGGGCGTTGACCGATTCCGGGTGCACGCTGCCGAACACCAATGCAGTGGTGGTGCCGTTGCGCAGCAGTTCCTTGAGGAAGATTTTCGCCACCTGGTCGGCGTGCGCTTTGTCGGCGAACTGCTTTTCGCAGGGGAAGGTGTAAGTGTTCAACCAGTCCAGTAATTGCTCGCCGTAGGAGCCGATCATGCCGGTTTGCGGGAAATGGATATGGGTGTCGATAAAGCCTGGGGTGATCAGCGCGTCCTGGTAGTGCTCCACCGGGATGCCTGCGTCCAGGGTCGGCAGCAGTTCGCTGGCGTGGCCAATGGCGCTGATGCGGCCATCGTCGACCACCAGCAGGCCGTCTTCGAAGTACTCATGGGAAGCCTCCAGGCCCACCTCGGCCGGGTCGGCGATGCTGTGCAGGATGGCGGCGCGGTAGGCTTTACGGGTAACGGTCATAACACACTCGTCAAATAGCTTGGCTGCGCCGGGAGGGCGGCAGCAACTGGGCAATGGGGCCGGCATTGGCCGCAGCGTCGTGCTGGCCGAAGCAGGCGTTGTAGGTGGCGATGATTTCGCCGGCGATGGACACGGCGATCTCGATGGGCAGCTTGCCCTTTACCTCGGGCAGGCCCATCGGGCAGCGCATACGCGCCAGCACGGCCTCGTCGTAGCCGCGCTCGCGCAAGCGGTGCTCGAACTTGACCCGTTTGGTCTTCGAGCCGATTAGGCCGAACCAGGTGAAATCGTTGCGCTTGAGAATGGCGGCGGTCAGCTCCAGGTCGAGCTGGTGGTTGTGGGTCATGACAATGCAGTAGCAGCCTGGTGGCAGGCCTGCGACTTCGTCGACCGGTTCCTCACTGACGACCTTGGTCACCCCGTTGGGGATGAGCTCGGGGAATTCCTGTTCGCGCGAATCGATCCAGCGCACCCGGCAGGGCAGCGCGGCGAGCAAGGGTACCAGAGCCCGGCCGACATGGCCCGCGCCGAACACGGCGATCTGCGCCTGCACGGCGGCCATCGGCTCGAACAGCAGCACGGTCACGCCGCCGCAGCACTGGCCCAGGCTGGCGCCGAGGCTGAAGCGCTCCAGGTGCGGCGTGGTGCGCTGCTCTTCGAGCATTTGCCGGGCGATGTGCAGCGCCTTGTATTCCAGGTGGCCGCCGCCGATGGTGTCGAACAGGCCGCTGGCGCTGACCACCATCTTCGAGCCTGCGTTGCGCGGGGTCGAGCCGCGCTCCTCGATGATGGTCACCAGCACGCACGCTTCACCACGGGACTGGTGGTCGGCGAGGGCGTTGATCCATTGGTGCATGATGCAGATCCTCTTCAGTGCAACGCGGTCGGCTTTGTGTAGGAGCGGCGTTACTGAGTCACAGTTTCCAACTCTGGGGCTTCAGGTTGCGCTGCAGCCACTACCTTGCGCATCTGTTCACAACCCCACAGCACCCGTTCCGGTGTCGCCGGCGCGTCAATGTTCGGCTGCACGCGGTAGTCAGCCAGGCTGGCCACGGCATCCTTGATCGCACACCAGGCCGCAATGCCGAGCATGAACGGCGGCTCGCCCACGGCCTTGGAGTGGAACACGGTGTCTTCCGGGTTCTTGCGGTTTTCCACCAGCTTCACCCGCAGGTCCAGCGGCATATCGGCGACTGCCGGGATCTTGTAGCTGGCCGGGCCGTTGGTCATCAGTTTGCCCTTGGCGTTCCACACCAGTTCTTCGGTGGTGAGCCAGCCCATACCCTGGATGAAGCCGCCTTCCACCTGGCCGATGTCGATGGCCGGGTTCAGCGAATCGCCCACGTCGTGCAGGATGTCGGCGCGCAGCATCTTGTATTCGCCGGTCAGGGTATCGACGATCACCTCCACGCAGGCGGCGCCAAAGGCGAAGTAGTAGAACGGCCGGCCGCGTGCCTGGCTGCGGTCGTAGAAGATTTTCGGCGTGCGGTAGAAACCGGTGCTGGACAGCGACACCTGGGCGAAGTACGCCTGCTGCACCAGTTGCTCGAAGCTGACGATCTGGTCGCGCACGCGTACATGGCCGTTGCGGAATTCGACATCTTCCTCGGTCACCTGATAGTGCCGTGCGGCGAACTCGGTCAGGCGCCGCTTGAGGATTTCGGCAGCGTTTTGCGCTGCCTTGCCGTTCAGGTCGGCACCACTGGAGGCGGCGGTCGGCGAGGTATTGGGAACCTTGTCGGTATTGGTGGCGGTGATCTGGATGCGGCTGAAATCCACCTGGAAGATCTGCGCCACCACCTGTGCCACCTTGGTGTTCAGGCCCTGGCCCATCTCGGTGCCGCCGTGGTTAAGGTGAATGCTGCCATCGGTGTAGATATGGATCAGCGCACCGGCCTGGTTGAGGAAGGTGGCGGTGAACGAGATGCCGAACTTGACCGGCGTCAGCGCCAGGCCTTTCTTCAGGATCGGGCTGTTGGCGTTGAAGCGCCGGATCGACTCGCGTCGCTCGGCGTAGTCGCTGCTGGCCTCCAGCTCGGCGGTCATCTCTTCGAGCATGTTGTGCTCGACGGTCTGGTAGTAGTGGGTAACGTTGCGTTCGGTCTTGCCGTAGTAGTTGGCCTTGCGCACGGCCAGGGGGTCACTGCCCAGGTGGCGGGCGATATGGTCCATCACCTGCTCGATGGCGACCATGCCCTGCGGGCCGCCAAAGCCGCGGTAGGCGGTGTTGGAGGCGGTGTTGGTCTTGCAGCGGTGGCCATGCACGGTGGCATCGCCCAGGTAGTAGGCATTGTCGGAGTGGAACATGGCGCGGTCGACGATCGAGCCGGAGAGGTCGGGCGAGTATCCGCAGTTGCCGGCCAGGTCGAAATTGATGCCGTGCAGGCGGCCGTTGTCGTCGAAGCCCACATCGTATTCGACATAGAACGGGTGGCGTTTGCCGGTCATGGTCATGTCTTCGACCCGTGGCAGGCGCATCTTGGTCGGCTGCCCGGTCAGACGCGCCACCACCGCGCACAGGCAGGCAGGGCTGGCGGCCTGGGTTTCCTTGCCGCCAAACCCGCCACCCATGCGGCGCATGTCCAGCACCACCTTGTTCATCGGCACGTCGAGCACTTCGGCGACCAGTTTCTGCACTTCGGTGGGGTTTTGCGTGGAGCAGTAGACGATCATGCCGCCGTCTTCGGTGGGCATTACCGAGGAAATCTGGGTTTCCAGGTAGAAGTGTTCCTGGCCGCCGATGTGCAGGGTGCCCTGAATGCGGTGCGGGGCGCTGGCCAGGGCGGTAGCTGAATCACCGCGCTGGTGGGTGTGGCTGTCGAGCACGAAGTGCTTCTTGCGCAGCGCATCGACCACATCCAGCACCGGCTCCAGGTCTTCGTATTCGACGATGGCGGCCATGGCCGCGCGGCGCGCGGTTTCAAGGTCACGGGCCGCAACGGCAAGCACCGGCTGGCCGAAGAACTCGACCTTGTCGATGGCCAGCAGCGGGTCACCGGCCACCACCGGGCCGATGTCTTTCAGGCCGGGGATGTCCTCGTGGGTGATGGCGATGCGCACACCCTCGAAGGCATAGCACGGCGTGGTGTCGATGCGCAGGATACGCGCATGGGCGCGGTCGGCGGTGCGCGCATAGACGTGCAGCTGGTTGGGGAATTCCAGGCGGTCGTCAATGTACAGCGCCTCGCCAGATACATGCTTGTCGGCGCTGTCGTGCTTGACGCTGCGGCCAACCCCGGTGGTCAGGTCCTGGCTGAACAGCTCGGCCATCTCGGCCTGGCTCTTGGCTACGTGATGGTTAGACATAAGCGGTCACCCGGGTTTCGATGTGCGGCGTTTGCTGTTCGATGAAGTACTTGCGCAGCAGGTTTTGTGCGGTCAGCAGGCGGTATTCCTTGCTGGCGCGGAAGTCGCTGAGCGGGGTGAAATCCTCGGCCAGGGCCTGGCAGGCCCGCTCGATGGCGGCCTGGTTCCACGGCTTGCCGCGCAGCGCTGCTTCGCAGGCGCGGGCCCGTTTAGGGATGGCCGCCATGCCGCCGAAGGCGATGCGCACACCGCTGACCACGCCGTTTTCGATGCTGAGGTTGAAGGCCGCGCACACGGCAGAAATGTCGTCGTCCAGGCGCTTGGACACTTTGTAGGCGCGGAACGCCCAGTCATTGGTGGCGCGAGGCACGATGATCTTCTCGATGAACTCGCTGTCCTGGCGGGCGGTGATGCGGTAATCGATGAAGTAGTCTTCCAGCGCCATGGTGCGCTGGCGCTCGCCTTGGCGCAGTACGATCTGCGCGTCCAGGGCAATCAGCAGGGGAGGCGAGTCGCCGATGGGCGAGGCGTTGCCAATATTGCCGCCCAGCGTGCCCTGGTTGCGGATCTGCAGCGAGGCGAAGCGGTGCAGCAGGTCGCCGAAGTCCGGGTATTCCTCGTGGAGTGCGCCGTAGCAGTCGGTGAGCGGGGTGGCAGCGCCGATTTCCAGGTGGCTGGCAGTTTTTTCGATGCGTTTGAGCTCGGCCACGTGGCCGACATAGATCATCACCGGCAACGTCCTGTGGAACTGGGTCACTTCCAGGGCCAGGTCGGTACCGCCGGCCAGCAAGCGGGCTTCGGGGTGTGAACTGTACAGGTCGGCCAGGTCGGCCACGGTCAGCGGCACCAGGCAACGCTTGTCGCCGCTGTTCAGCTCGCCGGTCTGGGTCGGTGCAATGGCCTTGAGGCGGCTGATGGTTTGCGCCTGCTGGGCATCGAACTGGTCGCGACAGGGCTGGCGGCAGCTCTGCTCGGCGGCTTCGAGGATGGGGCGGTAGCCGGTGCAACGGCACAGGTTACCGGCCAGGGCTTCCTGGGCCTGGTGCAGGTCCGGGCCGCTGCTGTTTTTTTGCAAGGCGAACAGCGACATGACAAAGCCAGGGGTGCAGAAGCCGCATTGTGAACCGTGGCAATCGGCCATGGCCTGTTGCACGCTGTGCAGTTGGCCCTGATGCTTGAGGCCTTCGACGCTGATCAGTTGCTTGCCGTGCAGCGACGAGACAAAGGTGAGGCACGAGTTGAGGCTGCGGTAGCGCAGGCTGTCGTTGCCTTGCTCGTCCTGGCTCAGTTCGCCGACGACCACGGTGCAGGCGCCGCAGTCACCACTGGCGCAGCCCTCTTTGGTGCCGGGTTTGCCCAGGTGCTCGCGCAGGTACTGCAGCACCGTCATGTTCGGGTCCAGGGCGTGCTCACTATGCAGCTCCTGGTTGACGAGAAACTGGATCACGGGGATAGCCTCGCAATGGTTTTATTGTTGTTGGGCGGACTCTAAGCAACACCTGTCCAGCAGGTCAATATTTTTCTGACTCAAAGGTCAAGAAATTGCACATGTAGCCGCCCGGCCGAACACGTTGCCCATACAACAAGCATAGATCGCGCCGGGCGCGCGGCTGTCTGGCGGGTCAAATAAACCGCCTGGCCCCTCTGCGCGATTACCGCCCAAGTACGCTACAATCCGCCCCTTGTACCCAGTTCAATGATTTTGAAGGAAAACCATGACGTTCAAGGCCCCGGACAGCCTCTCCGAGCAGATTGCCGATTACCTGGCCGAACGCATCATCCGCGGCGAGCTGGCGCCAGGCGAGCGTATCCAGGAGCAGAAGGTGACCTTGGCCCTCAACGTCAGCCGTGGCTCGGTCCGCGAAGCGCTGCTGATCCTCGAGCGCCGGCACCTGGTGGCGATTTTGCCGCGCCGGGGTGCCCACGTGACCGTGCTGGACGAGCGCAGCGTGCGTAGCCTGTGTTCCTTGATGGGCGAGTTCTACATCCTGCTGGGCAACGCGGTTGCGCAAAAATGGCGCACCGATGCCGACCTGCGCCCGTTTCTGGATATTCAGCAGCGTTTGCAGCGCGCCCATGACCAGCTCGACATCAAGACGTTTGTCGCCGAGAGCTTCGCGGTGATGCGCGCGGCCTATCCATTCGCCGACAACCCGTTCCTGCAGGAAACCGTGGAAAACCTGCAACCGGCGATGAGCCGTGCCTACTATTTGTCGCTGGACCAGCGCCAGGCCAACATGATCGATTACCTGGACCTGTTCGCCCGCCTGCTCGACGCCGTGGTCGCCCGCGACCTGCCACGCATCCGGGAGGTGCTAACTGCCTACGGCCAGCGCAGCTGCGAACTGGTGCTGGCGGCGCTGGCCCGAGGCTGACCGATGCGCCTGAAGTGCATTCGCCTGGCCGGGTTCAAGTCGTTCGTCGACCCGACCACGGTCAATTTCCCCAGTAACATGACGGCCGTGGTCGGCCCCAACGGCTGTGGCAAGTCCAACATCATCGACGCGGTGCGCTGGGTGATGGGCGAGAGTTCGGCAAAGAACCTGCGCGGCGAGTCGATGACCGACGTCATCTTCAACGGCTCCAGTGGCCGCAAGCCGGTCAGCCAGGCCAGCATCGAACTGGTGTTCGACAACAGCGAAACCACCCTGGTCGGCGAGTATGCCGCTTATGCCGAAATCTCGATCCGCCGCAAGGTTACCCGCGACGGGCAGAACAGCTATTACCTCAACGGCACCAAGTGTCGGCGGCGTGACATCACCGATATTTTCCTCGGTACCGGCCTTGGACCACGCAGCTATTCGATCATCGAACAGGGCATGATCTCCAAGCTGATCGAGGCCAAGCCCGAGGAACTGCGCAACTTCATCGAAGAAGCGGCCGGCATCTCCAAGTACAAGGAGCGGCGCCGCGAAACCGAGAACCGCATCCGCCGCACCCAGGAAAACCTCGCGCGCCTGACCGACCTGCGCGAAGAGCTGGAGCGCCAGCTGGAGCGCCTGCACCGTCAGGCCCAGGCCGCCGAGAAGTACCGCGAGTACAAAGCGCAGGAACGCCAGTTGAAGGCACGCCTTTCGGCCTTGCGCTGGCGCGGCCTGGACGAACAGGTACGCCAGCGCGAGTCGGTGATTGGCGACCAGGGTGTGTCCCATGAAGCACTGGTGGCCGAGCAGCGCAATGCCGATGCCAGTATCGAGCGCCTGCGCGATGGCCATCATGAATTATCCGAGCGCTTCAACCAGGTGCAGGGCCGCTTCTACTCGGTAGCCGGTGATATTGCCCGGGTCGAGCAGAGTATCCAGCATGGCCAGCAGCGCCTGCGGCAGTTGCAGGACGACTTCAAGGAAGCCGAGCGCACGCGCCTGGAGACCGAATCGCACCTGGGCCACGACCGCACCTTGCTGGCCACCCTGGGCGAAGAGCTGGCCATGCTCGAGCCCGAGCAGGAAATGACCCTGGCCGCCGCCGAAGAGGCCGCTGCGGCCCTTGAGGAAGCCGAGGCGGGCATGCACGGCTGGCAGGAACAGTGGGACAGTTTCAACAGCCGCTCCGCCGAACCACGTCGCCAGGCCGAAGTGCAGCAGGCGCGCCTGCAACAGCTGGAAGCCAGCCTGGAGCGTTTGGCCGAGCGCCAGCGCAAGCTGGGCGAGGAGCGCGAGCAACTGGGGAGCGACCCGCAGGATGCCGCCATGCTCGAACTGGCCGAGCAACTGGCCAGCAGTGAAATGCTGCTGGAAGAATTGCAGCTGTCCGAAGAACAGGTGGTCGAGCGCCTGGAAGGCGCGCGCGAGCAACTGCAACAGGCCACCCAGGCCCAGCAGCAGGCGCAGGGCGACCTGCAGCGCCTGGGTGGTCGTCTGGCCTCGCTCGAAGCCTTGCAGCAGGCCGCCCTGGAACCGGGCGCGGGTGCTGCAGGCTGGCTGCAAGGCCAAGGTCTGGAGCAACAGCCACGCCTGGCTGAAGGCTTGCGCGTAGAGCCGGGTTGGGAGTTGGCAGTAGAAACGGTGCTTGGCGCCGATCTGCAGGCGGTGCTGGTGGATGATTTCGATACGCTCGATTTCACAGGCCTTGAGCAAGGTGAGCTGCGTTTGCTGCAGGCCAGCGGCAAGGGTTCATCGTTGCCTGGCAGCCTGCTGGAAAAGGTCGCAGGTCGCATCGACCTGGCGCCCTGGCTGGGCCAGGTCAAGCCTGTGGAGGACTTGGCCCAGGCACTGGCGCAGCGCGTGTCGCTTGGCGAAGGCCAGAGCCTGGTCAGCCGCGATGGCTACTGGGTTGGCCGGCACTTCCTGCGGGTGCGCCGTGGTGGTGAAGCTGAAGGCGGCGTGCTGGCGCGTGGCCAGGAAATCGAGCGCCTGGGGCAGGAGCAACAGGAGCAGGAAGCGGCACTGGAGCAGCTTGAGCAACAGTTGCAGGCCCTGCGCGAGCAGCAGCTGGACCAGGAAGAGCAGCGCGAACAGCTTCGCCGCCGTACCCAGGAAGAAAACCGTCTGCATGGCGAACTGAATGCCAGGCTCTCGGCCAGTCGCGCCCGAGCCGAGCAGGTCGCGTTGCGCCGTCGGCGCCTGCTTGAAGAACTGGCCGAGCTTGAAGAGCAGCGCGCCGTGGAGCACGAACAGCTAGGCGAAGCGCGCCTGCTGCTGCAGGAGGCCCTGGAGCTGATGGCCCAGGACACCGAGCAGCGCGAGCAACTGATGGCCCGCCGCGACACCCTGCGCGAAGCCCTCGACCGGGTGCGCCAAGAGGCCCGCCAGCACAAGGACCACGCCCACCAGTTGGCCGTGCGCTTGGGCTCGCTGCGCGCCCAGCACGACTCCACCCGTCAGGCCCTGGAGCGCCTGGAGCAGCAGGCAGCGCGCCTGACCGAGCGCCAGGAGCAACTGAGCCTGAACCTGGAGGAGGGCGAGGCCCCGCAGGAAGAACTGCGCCTGAAGCTCGAAGAGCTGCTGGAGCGGCGTATGAGCGTGGACGAGGAAATGCGCTTGGCCCGCCTGCACATGGACGAAGCCGACCGTGAACTGCGTGATGCCGAAAAGCGCCGCACCCAGGCCGAGCAGCAAGCTCAGTTGCTGCGCGGCCAACTGGAGCAATTGCGCCTGGAGTGCCAGGGGCTGGATGTACGACGCAAGACCTTGCAAGAACAGCTGCTGGCCGATGGCTACGACCTGCAAGGCGTGCTCACCACGCTGGAGGCCGAGGCCAGCGAGCAGGGTACCGAACAGGAGCTGGAGCAGCTTGAAGCACGCATCCAGCGCCTGGGTGCGATCAACCTGGCCGCCATCGAGGAATACCAGCAGCAGTCCGAGCGCAAGCGTTACCTGGACGCGCAGGACGCCGACCTGGTCGAAGCCCTCGAGACCCTGGAAAACGTCATTCGCAAGATCGACAAGGAAACCCGCAACCGCTTCAAGGATACCTTTGATCAGATAAATGCCGGATTACAGGCACTTTTCCCAAAAGTTTTCGGTGGTGGCAGCGCTTATCTGGAACTGACGGGCGAAGATTTACTCGATACAGGGGTGACGATCATGGCGCGACCCCCGGGCAAGAAGAACAGCACCATTCATCTGCTGTCCGGCGGCGAGAAGGCACTGACCGCTTTGGCGCTGGTGTTTGCCATCTTCAAGTTGAACCCCGCACCGTTCTGCATGCTCGACGAGGTCGATGCACCGCTGGACGATGCCAACGTCGGGCGCTATGCGCGCCTGGTCAAGGAAATGAGTGAAAGCGTGCAGTTCATCTACATCACGCACAACAAGATTGCCATGGAGATGGCGGACCAATTGATGGGGGTGACCATGCATGAACCCGGTTGCTCACGCCTTGTTGCAGTTGATGTGGAGGCGGCCATGGCCATGGTCGACGCTTGATGCGCGACGATGCGGGCACATTCTGTAGCGAAATGCCCCCGTCATGTGCGACAGACGGTGTAAAGTTGTCTTTGGTCGTGCTAGCTTAATGTCACTCGTTTTTTGCGTGGGTAAAACGCCTGTCAGAACATAGAGTTGGCGCCACGTGTTAAAGGGCTTTGAACCCTTTGTTTTCAAGCATATTTTTATAGAGGCACGGGATTACATGGAAATCGGTCTGCGCGAGTGGCTGATCGTCATCGGCATCATTGTCATTGCCGGGATTCTTTTCGACGGCTGGCGCCGCATGCGCGGCGGGAAAGGCAAGTTGAAATTCCGTCTGGATCGCAGTTATTCCAACCTGCCGGAAGAAGAGGGTGGCGGCGCCGAAGTGCTCGGCCCGTCGCGCGTGCTGGACGCCCACAAGGAGCCTGAGCTGGACGAAAGCGACTTGCCGTCGCTCAGCGCCTCTTCGCGTGACCGCGAACGCGAGCCCAAGCCGGCCAAGGCCAGCAAGCGCAACAAGCGCGCCACCGTAGCGGCTGATGTACAGCAGGGTGACCTGAACCTGAGTGCCGACACGCGCGAGCCCGACCTTTTTGCTGACAGCAATGACGACTTTGCCGCCGACAACACCCGCAGCAGCACGGGTACAGCGCCTGCCAGTAGCGTCAAGGAGCTGCCACCGGCCGAGGAAGTGCTGGTGATCAGTGTTATCTCCCGTGACGAAGGCGGCTTCAAGGGCCCGGCGTTGCTGCAGAACATTCTGGAAAGCGGCCTGCGCTTCGGCGAAATGGACATTTTCCACCGCCACGAGAGCATGGCCGGCCACGGCGAAGTGCTGTTCTCCATGGCCAATGCGGTCAAGCCAGGCGTGTTCGACCTGGACGATATCGACCACTTCAGCACCCGCGCTGTGAGCTTCTTCCTTGGTCTGCCGGGCCCGCGTCATCCGAAGCAGGCGTTCGACGTGATGGTCGCTGCGGCACGCAAACTGGCCCACGAACTCAACGGCGAGCTCAAGGACGACCAGCGCAGCGTGCTGACTGCCCAGACCATCGAGCACTACCGCCAGCGCATCGTCGAGTTCGAGCGCCGCGCGCTGACCCAGAAGCGCTGACAGATCCAGACGAAAGAGCAGCCTGAGGGCGTGCTGGTCGGTTCGGGAGTTACTGCCCGACCCGGCCCTATCGCCGGCAAGCCAGCTCCCACAGGAGTACCACTGCCCTCCAGGCTTGTGGTGTACCTGTGGGAGCTGGCTTGCCGGCGATAGGGCCCGGTCAGGCAATTACCAATCCAGGCCCCAGACACCACCCCAGGCTGCTCTTTTTGCTTTGCAAGAGACCCTGAAAATGACCGCCGAAACCCGTATCCACGAACTGCGTGCCGAACTCGACCAGCACAACTACCGCTACTACGTGCTCGACGAGCCCAGTGTGCCCGATGCCGAATACGACCGCCTGTTCAACGAGCTCAAGGCGCTTGAGGCTGAACACCCCCACCTGGTAACCCCTGATTCGCCCACCCAGCGCGTCGGCGGCCAGGCGTTGTCCGCATTCAGCCAGGTGCGCCATGAAGTGCCCATGCTCAGCCTGGGCAACGCTTTCGAAGAAACCGACCTGCGTGAGTTCGGCCGCCGCGTGGTAGACGGCCTCGACCAGCCCGGTGCGGTCGACTTCAGCTGCGAACCCAAGCTCGACGGCCTGGCGGTGAGCCTGCTGTATCGCGACGGTCAGCTGGTGCAGGGCGCCACCCGTGGTGACGGCACCACTGGCGAGGATATCAGCGCCAACGTGCGCACCGTGCGTAACATCCCGCTCAAACTGCAGGGCGAAGGCTGGCCAGCGGTGCTGGAAGTGCGCGGTGAGGTGTACATGAGCAAGGCCGGTTTCGACCGGCTCAATGCCGCCCAGGCCGAAGCCGGCGGCAAGACCTTCGCCAACCCGCGCAACGCCGCTGCCGGCAGCCTGCGTCAGCTGGATTCAAAGATTACCGCCAGCCGCCCGCTGGAGTTCTGCTGCTATGGCGTTGGCCAGGTGTCCGAGAGCATCGCCGACAGCCACATCGGCACCCTCGAGCAGCTCAAGGCCTGGGGCCTGCCGATCAGTCGCGAGCTCAAGCACGCGGCAGGCATCGATGAGTGCCTGGCCTACTACCGCGATATCGGCGAACGGCGCAACAGCCTGCCCTATGAAATCGATGGCGTGGTGTTCAAGGTCAACAGCCTGGCCGCCCAGCGCGAGCTGGGCTTCCGTGCCCGCGAGCCACGCTGGGCGATCGCCCACAAGTTCCCGGCCATGGAAGAGCTGACCGAGGTGCTGGACGTCGAGTTCCAGGTTGGCCGTACAGGGGCAGTAACGCCTGTGGCGCGCCTGAAACCGGTCAAGGTTGCTGGTGTGACCGTGTCCAATGCCACTTTGCACAACATGGACGAAATCGCCCGCCTGGGCCTGCGCATCGGCGACACGGTAATCATCCGCCGTGCCGGTGATGTGATCCCGCAGGTGATGCAAGTCGTGCTGGAGCGCCGCCCGGAAGATGCCCGCCCGGTAGAAGTGCCGAGCGTGTGCCCGGTCTGTGGTTCGCAGGTCGAGCGTACCCAGCTGGTCAAACGCAGCAAAGGCAAGGCAATCACCAGCGAAGGCGCGGTGTACCGCTGTGTGGGTCGCTTGGCCTGTGGCGCCCAGCTCAAACAGGCGATCATTCACTACGTGTCCCGCCGTGCCATGGACATCGACGGCCTGGGCGAGAAGAGCGTCGAGCAATTGGTGGATGAAGGCCTGATCGGCTCGCCAGCTGATCTGTACAAACTGGAGTTCGAGCAGGTTGTCGGGCTTGAAGGCTTTGCCGAGGTCTCCAGCAAGAAGTTGCTCGATGCCATCGAAGCCAGCAAGCGCCCGAGCCTGGCGCGCTTCATCTATGCCCTGGGCATTCCCGACGTGGGCGAAGAAACCGCCAAGGTACTGGCCCGCTCGCTGGGCAGCCTGGCCCGTGTGCAGCAGGCGTTGCCACAAGTGCTGACCTACCTGCCGGATATCGGCCTGGAGGTGGCCTACGAAATCCACAACTTCTTCGAAGACGAGCACAACCAGAAAGTCATTGAACAGCTTCTGGCCAGCGGCATGAAAATACAGGACGAGGGCGAACTGGCTGCCGAATTTGCTGCCAGCACCAGCTTGGCCGGGATGATCGCCAAGCTCGACATCCCCTCCGTTGGCCCGACCGGTGCCGAGAAGCTGGTGGCCAGGCTCGACAGCCTGGACAAGATCATCGCCGCCGACGGCATCGACCTGCGCCAAGCCCTGGCGGCCAAGCAGGCTGACGCAGTGCGTGAGTTCTTCAAGGATGAAGCGAATCAGAAGCTGGCGCGGGACATCGAAGCCCAGTTGCTGGCGTTCGGCATGCATTGGAGCAGCGAGAAGAAGGTAGCCGAAGGCTTGCCGCTGGCCGGGCAGACCTGGGTGCTGACCGGTACGCTGGAGCGCATGAGCCGCGACATCGCCAAAGACAAGCTGGAAAGCCTGGGGGCCAAGGTGGCCGGCTCGGTGTCTGGCAAGACCCACTGCGTGGTGGCAGGGCCGGGGGCAGGGTCCAAGCTGGCCAAGGCCGCTGAGCTGGGCGTTAAGGTGCTGGACGAAGATGCCTTTGTCACATTCCTGGCCGAACAGGGCATCGCTATCTGAAGCCCTGCGCTATCCCCCGACCCCAACATTCTGGCTCGATACCCAGATTCAGAAGCTTGTACGGTCCCTGTAGGAGCTGGCTTGCCGGCGATCACCGGCAAAGCCGGTGCCATCCACTGCGGCGCCTTCTTCGCGGGCGCGCCCGCTCCCACAGGTTTGCGCGCCAGTTCAGCGCCCATGCGCCTGACAAGTCATTGAGAAATGATGACTTTTTCTACCTCAGAGGTTGTATCTGCCCTCAAGACCGGTACAATGGCGCCACTCGCTGCTCAGCGAGGCATGTAGTGGTGGCCCCATCGGTCCCCCCGCATTGATTACCCGTTAACCTGGTCAGGCCCGGAAGGGAGCAGCCATAGCGGGAACATCGAGTGCCGGGGTGTGGCTGGTGGGGCCGCCTCCATTTCTGGGGTCGGAAAACCTCAGTCTGCAACGAACGCCTTCCTTCTTGCCTGCTTTCCGCCCAATGCTCCGGCCGCCGACAGCTTCATCAGCCGCTGGAATTTCGGGCATGCCAGATGATCCTCCTCCGGGCACTGCGCCGCATGCCGCAATCCCTTGCTCATCGCTTGCAACCGCCTGATTCGCGCATCCAGCTCGTCCGCCTTGGCGATCAGCATCTGCCGGTCGACCTGCAGGTCCACCAGCATCGCCCCTACTTCATCCAGCGAAAACCCCGCAGCCTGCCCCAGGGCGATCAGTGCCAGCCGGTCTGCCACATCAGCCGCAAACTGCCGCCGCTGGCCGCGCCAGATGCCCCGATTACAGCGAACCCCCGATCAGAGTGCGCACTTTTAAGAACTTTGTGGGAGCGGGCATGCCTGCGAAGAACATTACTCGGTGGATGGCACCGGCTATGCCGGTGTTCGCGGGCATGCCCGCTCCCACAGGGTTTGCACAAGCTTTCACAAATTGAGCAGGGCAGTAAGTTGTGCCGGCATTTTGCTGGGCATTTCAGGGCCGGGCCACAGACATATTGTCCGGGTCGCCCGCTCCCCCATACCGCTGCACAATCCGCTCGATCTCACCCGACTGCTTCATTCTTACCAGCGCCCGCAACAGCGCTTGTGTCGGTATCGCCGGATCGTTGCGCACCATGCACCCCAAATCCTGTTCTTCCAGCACCGCCAGCGCCTGCAATTGCTGTTCAGCTGGCAACCCCTGGTTGAACCACTGCAACGACAACTGGTTGCTCACCGCATGCCGATACCGCCCGGCCTGCAGCTTTTGCAGCACCAGCAACTGGCTGCGGCTGTCCTCACGGTGCAGCTGGCCCTTGTCCAGCAGCGGTTGCAGGGTTGAATAGGTGTAGCCCAGCACCGTGCCGATAGCCTGGGGTGGCAGCTGCTCCAAGCGCATCGGGGTGTCGTCGCTGGCGCGGCCAACCAGCACGTCGCGCTGGTGAATCAGCGGGATACTCCACACAAAATCCCCCGGCCGGTCATTGAGCCATCGGGTACTGACGTAGCAACGCACATCTATGTCGCCGCTGCTCATGGCCTCCTCCAGGCGCAGGCGGGCCATGACGTGGTACTTGGGGCGAGCCCCCACTTCCTTGGCCATGGCCTGCATCAGGTCGTAAAGCAATCCCTCCACTGGCTGATCGCCTTCGATGCGTACCAGCGGCATGCCCCAGCTCTCCGCTACGGAGAAGCGCAGTGCCGGCTGTTCAGCCAGGCTGTGGGTGGTCCAGAGCAACAGCAGGGCCAGCAATCTTCGCAAAGGCGTATCCTCCCTGAACAGCGCGCCTGCCTCAAAGCTTAGACGACGCGCGCAGGGTGCAATTTTGCCCCCGCTCCGCTAGCATTAGCGATCTTCCGCTCTATCAGGCTACGATGGTTTTTCGATGAGTTATCAGGTTCTTGCACGTAAATGGCGTCCGCGCTCGTTCCGCGAAATGGTCGGCCAAGCCCATGTGCTGAAGGCCTTGATCAATGCCTTGGACAATCAGCGCCTGCACCACGCCTACCTGTTCACCGGTACCCGGGGCGTGGGCAAGACGACCATCGCCCGTATTATCGCCAAGTGCCTGAACTGCGAAACCGGCATCACCTCCACGCCCTGTGGCACCTGTTCGGTGTGCCGTGAAATCGACGAAGGCCGTTTCGTCGACCTGATCGAGATCGACGCCGCCAGCCGCACCAAGGTCGAGGACACCCGCGAGCTGCTGGACAACGTGCAGTACGCCCCGAGCCGTGGGCGCTTCAAGGTCTACCTGATCGACGAAGTGCACATGCTGTCGACCCACTCGTTCAACGCCTTGCTCAAGACGCTGGAAGAGCCGCCGCCCTACGTCAAATTCATCCTCGCCACCACCGACCCGCAGAAGCTGCCGGCCACCATCCTGTCGCGCTGCCTGCAGTTCTCGCTGAAGAACATGAGCCCGGAGCGGGTGGTTGAACACCTCAGCCACGTACTGGCTGCCGAGAACGTGCCGTTCGAGCCGGATGCCCTGTGGCTGCTGGGCCGCGCGGCCGATGGCTCGATGCGTGACGCCATGAGCCTCACCGACCAGGCCATCGCCTTTGGCGAAGGCAAGGTGCTGGCCGCTGATGTGCGGGCCATGCTTGGCAGCCTGGATCACGGCCAGGTCTACGGCGTGTTGCAGGCGTTGCTCGAAGGCGATGCCCGGGCATTGCTGGAGGCCGTGCGCAGCTTGGCCGAGCAGGGCCCGGACTGGGCGGGCGTGCTGGCCGAAATGCTTAACGTGCTGCACCGTGTGGCCATTGCTCAGGCGCTGCCAGAGGCCGTGGACAACGGCCAGGGTGACCGCGACCGAGTACTGGCGCTGGCTTCGGCATTGCCGGCCGAGGACGTGCAGTTCTATTACCAGATGGGCCTGATCGGCCGCCGAGACCTGCCGTTGGCGCCGGACCCGCGTGGTGGTTTCGAGATGGTCCTGCTGCGCATGTTGGCGTTCCGCCCGGCTGATACCGACGACGCGCCGAGACCGGTGCTAAAGCCAGTGGGGATCAGCCAAGCCACAGCTGATCCTGCAGCGCCGGTGGCAGCCTCGGCCTTGGCCGGGCCTTCATCGCCTGTTGCGGCCGCGCCGGCAGAACCCGCGGCGGCGGCCCCACAGCTGGAGGTGCCTGCACCTGCGACAGCCGACCATGAGCCGGAGGCCGAGCCAGACGCCGAGCTGCAGGCCGAGATCGAGGCCATTTCGGTACCTGAGCCTGTCGCGGAGGTGGTCGACCTGCCGTGGGAAGAGCCGGCAGTTGCACCTGCGCCGGTGGCGGCTGAACCTGTGCCCGCACCTGCGCCCGAGCCTGTTGCCCCTGCACCGGCGCCACAGCCCACAGCGGCAAGCGACGAGCCGCCTTTCGACCCCTCCGCCTACGCTGCCGTAGGCATGGATCGCGATGATGAGCCGCCGCTGGACGAAGACTATTACAGCGGTGAAAGCGACCCGGTCGGTTTCAGCTATCTGGACGAGTTGGCCGAACATGTGCAGGAAGAGGTATCGAAGCCGGCTGCCGAGCCGCTGCCAGCAGCTAAACCGGCCACCGGGCTGGCCCTGCAATGGCTGGAATTATTCCCACAGTTGCCTGTGTCCGGGATGACAGGCAACATCGCGGCAAACTGTACGCTGATTGCCGCTGATGGCGACGACTGGCTGCTGCACCTGGACCCTGGCCAAGGCGCACTGTTCAACACGACCCAGCAGCGTCGCCTGAACGAAGCGCTCAACCAGCACCTGGGGCGCACCCTGAACCTGCGTATCGAGCTGATCCTGCCTGAGCAGGAAACCCCGGCCCAGGCGGCATCGCGCAAGCGTGCAGAGCGCCAGCAGGACGCGGTCACCTCTATCGAACAGGATCCGTTGATCCAGCAGATGATCAAGTTGTTCGGTGCCAAGGTGCGGCAGGATACTATTGAGCCTGTAGAGGCCCTGGCCAAACAGGGCCAGTAACGGATAACCATGCGGCTGGCCCTGCGCCGGGCCGCATCACATGACCCAATCGAGGTATACCCCCATGATGAAAGGTGGCATGGCCGGCCTGATGAAGCAGGCCCAGCAGATGCAGGAAAAGATGCAGAAAATGCAGGAAGAGCTGGCCAACGCCGAAGTCACCGGCCAGTCCGGCGGTGGCCTGGTGAGCGTGGTGATGACGGGGCGTCACGACGTCAAGCGCGTCAGCATCGACCAAAGCCTGATGTCGACCGACGAGGACGACAAGGAAGTGCTGGAAGACCTGATCGCCGCCGCGCTGAACGATGCCGTGCGCAAGATCGAGCAAAGCAGCCAGGAAAAGATGGGCGGCATGACCGCCGGCATGCAACTGCCGCCGGGCTTCAAGATGCCGTTCTAAGCGCATTGCGATACCGAAAACCGCCGCTGATATCAGCGGCGGTTTTTTTTGAGCGATTTCAACCCAGGCGCGGTCTGCTTTTTATGTGATAGCAACAGCAGGCCGGGTAGGCTTGGGGTGACCTTATTTGACGCCGCCGCCCCCGCTGGGTATAAACCGCCTCTTATTGATTTGTCAGGCCATTCCCATGAGCTTCAGCCCCCTTATCCGCCAACTGATCGACGGCCTGCGCATCCTGCCAGGCGTTGGCCAGAAGACCGCACAGCGCATGGCCCTGCAATTGCTGGAGCGCGACCGCAGTGGCGGGCTGCGCCTGGCTCAGGCCTTGACCCAGGCCATGGAAGGGGTAGGGCATTGCCGCCAGTGTCGCACCCTCACCGAGCAGGAACTGTGCCCGCAGTGCGCCGACCCGCGCCGCGACGACACCCAGCTGTGCGTGGTGGAGGGGCCGACCGATGTGTATGCGGTGGAGCAGACGGGCTACCGTGGCCGCTACTTTGTGCTCAAGGGGCACCTGTCGCCGCTGGACGGCCTGGGCCCGGAGGCCATTGGCATTCCGCAGCTTATGGCACGCATCGAGGAGCAGGGCACCTTCACCGAGGTGATTCTGGCGACCAACCCGACGGTGGAGGGGGAGGCGACGGCGCATTACATCGCGCAATTGTTGAGCGAGAAGGGGTTGGTGGCGTCTCGCATTGCCCATGGTGTACCGCTGGGCGGCGAGCTGGAGATGGTGGATGGCGGCACCTTGGCCCATGCCTTTGCAGGGCGCCGGCCAATTTCGCTCTGATTCAAAAATGCTGGGGCCGCTTTGCGGCCCATTCGCGGGACAAGCCCGCTCCCACAGCGATATAGCGATGCTTCACTTTGTGGGAGCGGGCTTGTCCCGCGAATGGGCTGCAAAGCAGCCCCAAAAGCCAACTCAGTACTCGCTGAGGGAAAACTCGGTCAGGCAGAAGGTAGGCACCCCGGCCGCCTGCAACCGACGCGACCCGTCCAATTCCGGCAGGTCGATAATCGCCGCCGCCTCGAACACCTGCGCCCCGGTACGGCGTACCAGGTTGGCTGCAGCCAGCAGCGTACCGCCGGTGGCAATCAGGTCATCGAAGATCAACACCGAATCCCCCTCGCACAGGCTGTCGGCATGCACTTCCAGGAAGGCTTCGCCGTATTCGGTCTGGTAACCCTCGCTCAGCACGTCAGCCGGCAGCTTGCCTTGCTTGCGGAACAGGATCAGCGGCTTGTTCAACTGGTGGGCGATGATTGAGCCGATCAGGAAGCCCCGCGCGTCCATGGCACCAATGTGGCTGAACTCAGCCTCGACATAACGCTCGATGAACTGGTCAGCTACATAGCGCAGCCCGCGCGGCGATTGGAACAGCGGGGTGATGTCGCGAAAGATCACGCCCGGTTTGGGGAAGTCCACTACCGGGCGGATCAGGGCTTTGAGGTCGAAAGCGTCGCTGTGCATTGTTGCGGGTATCCTGGGAAAACGAATGCCAAAGTATACCCGCTATACGCCGGCCTCAGGCCTCGATTGCACCACCGGCCAGCGCACACAGCTGGATCGGGTCGAGGATGTGCACTTCCTTGCCCTCGGCGCGCAGCAGGCCGTTCTGCTGGAAGCGCGTGAACACCCGCGACACGGTTTCTACTGCCAGGCCCAGGTAGTTGCCGATTTCGTTGCGCGACATGCTCAGGCGGAACTGGTTGGCCGAATAGCCGCGGGCGCGGAAGCGTGCCGACAGGTTGACCAGGAAGGTGGCAATACGCTCGTCGGCGGTCTTTTTCGACAGCAGCAGCATCATTTGCTGGTCGTCGCGGATTTCCCGGCTCATGACCCGCATCAGCTGGCGACGCAGCTGCGGCAGTTGCACCGACAGCTCGTCAAGCCGCTCGAAGGGGATTTCGCACACCGAAGTGGTTTCCTGCGCCTGGGCCGACACCGGGTAGGCTTCGGTGTCCATGCCTGACAGGCCGACCAGCTCGCTGGGCAGGTGGAAGCCGGTGATCTGTTCTTCGCCGCTGTCGCTGAGGCTGAAAGTTTTCAGGGCACCGGAACGTACGGCGTAGACCGAGCCGAAATTGTCACCCTGGCGGAACAGGAACTCGCCTTTCTTCAGCGGGCGGCCGCGTTTGACGATTTCATCCAGTGCATCCATGTCTTCCAGGTTCAGCGAAAGAGGCAGGCACAGGGGGGCCAGGCTGCAATCCTTGCAATGGGCCTGGTTGTGTGGGCGCAGTTTGACTGGCTCGGACATTTGAATCGATCCTTGTGGGAAAGCACACATAAGTCGTAAGGGTAACCCACGACACAGGGTGTAGGCCAGCGTGCGCGTTGATGGTGCGCCCTGGCGAAACCCCGGCAGCCGTCCTGCCGGGAGTCCTTGTGTGCCCATAGTGTGCCTGGCAAGGAGGCTTGTCCATGCGGTTGAACGACTCGGTTTTCAGATAACCCGCGAGAAACGCTGGCGGTTGTGCATCGCCAGGTAGGCGTCGAACACCATGCACACCGAGCGCGCCAGCAGGCGGCCAGCCGGCAGGATGCGAATGCCCTTGGCGTCCAGGCTGATCAGGCCGTCGCGCTGCAAGGTCAGCAGTTCGGGCCAGAGCTCGTTGAAATAACCGCGAAAATCGATGGTGAAGGCCTGTTCGATCGGCTCGAAGTCCAGCTCGAAATGGCAGATCAGTTGCTGGATCACCGCCCGCCGTATGCGGTCGTCGTGGTTGCATACCAGGCCGCGCTGGGTGGCCAGCTGGGCGTTGGACAGGCTGTCCTGGTAGGTGTTGAGGTCGCTGCTGTTCTGGCAGTACAGGTCGCCGATCTGGCTGATGGCCGACACGCCCAGGCCGATCAGGTCGCAGTGCCCGTGGGTGGTGTAGCCCTGGAAGTTGCGCTGCAGGGTGCCTTCTTCCTGGGCGATGGCCAGTTCGTCGTCCGGCAGGGCGAAGTGATCCATGCCGATGTAGCGGTAGCCGGCGGCGGTCAACTGGTCAATGGTGGTGTGCAGCATCTCCAGCTTGGCGGCCGGGCTGGGCAGGTCGTTGTTGTCGATGCGCCGTTGGGGCATGAAGCGCTCGGGCAGGTGGGCATAGTTGAACACCGACAGGCGGTCTGGCTGCAGGCGGATCACTTCTTCGACCGTGCGGGCAAAACCTTCGGGTGTTTGTTTGGGCAGACCGTAGATCAGGTCCAGGTTGACCGAACGGAACTGCAGGGTGCGCGCAGCCTCGATCAGGGTGCGGGTCTGCTCCAGACTCTGCAGGCGGTTGATCGCGCGCTGCACGGCTGGGTCGAGGTCTTGTACGCCCAGGCTGACGCGGTTGAAGCCCAGTTCGCGGAGCAGGCCCATGGTCGACCAGTCGGCCTCGCGCGGGTCGATCTCGATGCCGTAGTCGCCGGAATCGTCGTCCAGCAGGTGGAAGTGCTGACGCAGGGTGGCCATCAGTTGGCGCAGTTCCACATGGCTGAGGAACGTCGGCGTGCCGCCGCCAAAATGCAGCTGTTCAACACGCTGCTGCGGGCCCAGGTGGCAGGCGATCAGCTGGATTTCCTGCTCCAGGCGCTGCAGGTAGGGTGCGGCGCGCGCGCGGTCCTTGGTGATGACCTTGTTGCAGGCGCAGTAGTAGCAGATGTTGGCGCAAAACGGCACATGCACGTACAGCGACAGGGGGCGCACGGCTCGACGGCTCTCGCGCAGGGCGTGGAGCAGGTCGAACGAGCCCACCTCGCTGTGCAGTTGCACGGCGGTCGGGTAGGAGGTGTAGCGTGGCCCGGCCAGATCGTAGCGGCGGATCAGGTCGGTATCCCAACGTAGGTCGTCGAGCATGAGGGCGGTCCCCGGAAAGAGCAGCAGTGCACCGGACTATATGGCTGTCTGTAGGGGTGTGTGTTGATTTGTATCAAGGGCGTTGGGGCTGCACAGCAGCCCCCGTCAATGCCCCATCAGCCAGTGCTGGTGTGGGCCTGGCAGGGTCCAGACCCCAAACAGCATCACCAGCACACCGCCCGCCACACGCACGCTGCGGCGCCTCAACAAGGCGTTTACCCGTTCGGCAGCCAGCCCGGTGGCCAGCAACACCGGCCAGGTTCCCAGGCCGAACGCGAGCATCAACGCCGCGCTGTACCCGGCGTTGCCCTGGCTGGCGGCCCACAGCAGGGTGCTGTAGACCAACCCGCACGGCAGCCACCCCCACAAGGCACCCAGCAGCAACGCCCGGGGCAGGCTGGACACCGGCAACAAGCGCGACGCCACCGGCTGGATATGCCGCCACAGCCCGCGCCCCAGGGCTTCGATGCGGGTCAGCCCGCTCCACCAGCCGGCCAGGTACAGCCCCATGGCAATCAACAACAGCGCTGCCACCACCCGCAGCCCCAGGGCGGCGGGGCTGCGGGCCACCGCCCAGCCGGCCAGGCCTAGCAACAGGCCGGCGCTGGCATAACTGAAAATGCGCCCAAGGTTGTACGCCAACAGCAGGCGCAAGCGCCGGCTACGTTGTTCCGGTGGGATGGCCAGGGTCAGCGCGCCCATCAGGCCGCCGCACATGCCCAGGCAGTGGCCGCCGCCAAGCAGGCCCAGGACCAGTGCCGAGCCCAGCAGGGGAAGCAGGTCAGGCACGGGGTGGTGGTTCCTTGTCGGTATCGCCCGGTGTGTCGTCAGGCTTCACCGCGGCCTGGTGGCGCGGGTCCTGGTCGTCGAACAGGATGCTGTGGGCAGGGCCTTCGAGGTCGTCGTACTGGCCGCTGTCCACTGCCCAAAAGAAGATGTACACGGCCACGCCGACCAGCAGCAAGGCTGCGGGGATCATGACATAGAGGGCGGGCATGGTGTCTTCCTCCCGGGCAGGGGTGCTTCGGTTTTCGGCAGGTTCGATGCCAACGGCATGCGGGTCAGGCGCAGGGCATTGAGCACCACGATCAGCGAGCTGACCGACATGCCGATGGCGGCCCACACCGGGGTGATCCAGCCAAGCGCGGCAAACGGCAACATCAGGCCATTATACAGGGTGGCCCACAGCAGGTTCTCGAGGATGTTGCGACGTGTGCGGCGGGCCAGGTCCAAGGCCTGCACCAGTGCCTGCAGGCGGTTGGACAGTAGCACGGCGTCGGCGCTGGTCTTGGCAAGGTCGGTGGCGCTGCCCATGGCAATGCTGATGTCGGCGGCGGCCAGCACCGGCACGTCGTTGACCCCGTCGCCGAGCATCAGCACCTTGCGCCCGGCCGCCTGCAGCGCCTTCAGCCGATCCAGCTTGTCGTCCGGGCGCAGGCCACCAATGGCCTGGTCGATGCCCAGTTGCGCGGCCACCTCGGCGACCATCGGCGAACTGTCGCCCGACAGCAGCAGCGTGCGCCAGCCTCGGGCCTTGCAGGCGGCGAGCAGCGCCGGTGCGTCGTCGCGCAGCCGGTCGTCCAGGCCAAACCACGCCAGAGGCCCGTGGCGGTCACCCAGCAGCAGCCACTGGCCGCGTGGTTCCGGCACGGCGGGGATTTGCGCAGCGCTCAGGGCGCAGACGAAGGTGGCCTGGCCGATACGCAGGCGTTGGCCGTCTACTTGCCCTTCCAGGCCCAGACCTGGCACGGTCTGCACGTTTTCGGCCGGTATGGCGGTGCGGCCGAAGGCGCGGGCGATCGGGTGTTCGGAGCGGTTTTCCAGGGCGGCGGCCAGGGCCAGGCAGCGGTCGGCGGGCAGGTTGCCGAGCGGGCGGATGCTGCGCAACGTAAGGCGGCCTTCGGTCAGTGTGCCGGTCTTGTCGAAAATCACCGTGTCGATCTGGTTCAGGCCCTCCAGTACATGGCCGCGGGTTACCAGCAGGCCCAGCTTGTGCAAGCTGCCGGTGGCGGCGGTCAGCGCCGTTGGCGTGGCCAGCGACAGTGCGCAAGGGCAGGTGGCCACCAGCATGGCCAGCACGATCCAGAAGGCCCGTGCAGGGTCCAGGTACCACCACCACAGGCCGATGGCCACGGCAGCCAGCAGCGAGAACAGCAGGAACCATTGCGAGGCCCGGTCGGCGATTTCGGCCAGCCGCGGCTTTTCGGTCTGAGCGCGCTCCAGCAGGCGGACGATGGCCGAGAGCCGCGAATCGTGGCCGAGTGCTTCGACTTCCACGTTCAAGGTGCTTTCGACATTCAGCGTACCGCCGGTGACCCGTTCGCCCACCCGGCGTGGTTGCGGCAGGTATTCGCCGGTGAGCAGTGATTCGTCCACGCTGGAGCGGCCTTCGACAATGCGCCCGTCGGCGGGGATCACCGCGCCGGGCAGCACTTGCACCGTGTCACCGCAGTGCAATTCGCTGAGCAGGATGCGCTCGCTGCGGCCGATGGCGTCCAGGCGCAGGCACGAGGCCGGCAGCAGGTTGACCAGCTGAGCGGTGGCCGCAGCCGTGCGTTCGCGGGCGCGGCGCTCCAGGTAGCGGCCGGTGAGCAGGAACAGGGCGAACATGCCCACTGTGTCGAAATACAGCTCGCCGCTGCCGGTGATGGCCGTCCAGATGCCGGCGCCGAAGGCCAGGGCGATGGCCAGCGACACCGAAACGTCCATGGTCAGGTGGCGGGTGCGCAGGTCGCGCGCCGCGCCCTTGAAAAAGGGCGCGCAGCTATAGAACACAATGGGAATGGTCAGGAACAGCGCCACCCAGCGCAGGATGGTGTGCAACTCGGGGGACAGGTCGATGTTGAATTCTGGCCAGGTGGCCATGGTCGCCATCATTGCCTGGAACCACAGCAGCCCTGCCACGCCCAGGCGGCGCAGGGCGCTGCGGTTCTCGCGGGCCAGCTGCTCGGCGGCCTGGTCGGGCTGGTAGGGGTGGGCGGCATAGCCGATCTGGCGCAACTCGGCGAGCAGGCGTGAAAGTGGCAGTTGCTTGTCGTCCCAGCTCAGCAGCAGGCGGTGGTTGGAGAGGTTCAGGCGCGCCTCGGCGACACCGGGCAGGTTGCGCAGGTGCTTTTCGATCAGCCAGCCGCAGGCGGCGCAGCTGATGCCTTCGACCAGCAAGGTGGTTTCGGCCAGCTCGCCCAGGTGGCGCACGAAGCTTTGCTGCACGTCGCTGCGGTCGTACAGGGCCAGTTCGTCTTGCAACTGCCTGGGCAGGGCCTCGGGGTTGGCGCTGTTGTCACTGCGGTGCTGGTAGTAGTGCTCCAGGCCACCGGCGACGATCGACTCGGCCACCGCCTGGCAGCCGGGGCAGCAGAACTGCCGCGGCTGGCCGAGGACCACGGCGGTGAAGCGGCTGCCGGCGGGGACGGGCAGGGCGCAGTGGTAGCAGGGGGTGGGCTGGGTCATAAGGTAAGCACGACTGCTCAGGCAGATATGAAACCCTGTGGGAGCGGGCGTGCCCGCGAAAGCGTCAGGCCTGAAAACACCTTTGCCTGAGCTACCGCATTCGCGGGCATGCCCGCTCCCACAGGGATTTGCGATGATGCTACTGTTGGTGCTCGGCACCTTGCAGGGCTTCGTCACCCAGCTGCAAGGTCACACCATGTTCCACTTTTTCCTCTTCGAACAAGCGCCACACCTGGCCCCCTTCGCTGCCCAGCAGTTCCACAAAGCGCCGCCCGTCGACCTTGTCCTCCAACTGCCCCACATAGCGCCCCGCGTCGACCCTGCTCAGCAGCACCCTGCGGTCCTTCTCCGGCTGCGTGGGCGAAATCAGGTTCAGCTCCAGGTTTTGCGGGCCGCTGCTGCCGGTCAGGCGCAGGTCCACTTCGCCGGTCAGCTCGTCCAGGTGCACGCTGGCTTTCAGGCCCAGCTGCTGCGCCAGCAGCTCGCGGTCCAGCGAGCGGTTGATGCCTTTGCCTGCCTCGTAGTAGTTGTCGTTCACCAGATTGTCCGGGTTGCGTACGGCAATGCTGACCATGGTCAGGCTCAGGCACACCGAGGTGGTGAGGATACCAATGATGATCCAGGGCCAGAGGTGCTTGTACCAGGGGCTGGCGGCAGTGGCGGCAGGCATTGTGCGTTATCTCTCTTAGCGGATCTGTGGGCCGATGAAGCGGCTCTTGGCTTCAACCTGGGCGTCGCTGTCGTCGGCGCTCTTGAGGGTGAAGGTGATTTCATTGGTGGTCGATGGCAGTTTCTCGGGGGCGACCGACAGCTGCACCGGCAGGCTGACGATATCACCGGCAGCCACGCGGATTTCGCGCTGGCCTTCGAGCTTGAGGTCCGGCAGGCCGACGGCATCCAGCACGTACACATGGTCGCGCTGGTCCTTGTTCATTACCTTCAGGCTATACACGTTCTCGATCCGGCCCTGGGCGTTCTCGCGGTACAGCACGCGGTCCTTGCTGACGTCGAAGCCAACCAGCGAACGGGTGGCAAAGGCGGTCGCCAGGCCGACAATCATCACCAGCAGCACCGCGGCATAGCCGATCAGGCGCGGGCGCAGCATGTGGGTTTTCTGCCCGGACAGGTTGTGCTCGGTGGTGTAGCTGATCAGCCCTTTGGGGTAGTTCATCTTGTCCATGATGCTGTCGCAGGCGTCGATGCACGCCGCGCAGCCGATGCACTCGATCTGCAGGCCGTCACGGATGTCGATGCCGGTAGGGCAGACCTGCACGCACATGGTGCAGTCGATGCAGTCGCCCAGGCCCTGGGCCTTGTAATCGGCGTCTTTTTTACGTGGCCCGCGGGTTTCGCCACGGCGCGGGTCGTAGGACACGATCAGCGTGTCCTTGTCGAACATCACGCTCTGGAAGCGGGCGTAGGGGCACATGTACACGCACACTTGTTCGCGCAGCCAGCCGGCGTTGCCGTAGGTGGCGAGGGTGAAGAAACCGACCCAGAAGTAGGCCCAGCCATCGGCCTGGCCTGTAAAGAATTCGATGACCAGCTCGCGGATGGGCGAGAAGTAGCCGACAAAAGTCATGCCGGTGACAAAGCCGATTAGCAGCCACAGGCTGTGCTTGGCGAACTTGCGCAGGAACTTGTTGCCGCTCATGGGGGCTTTGTCGAGCTTCATGCGCTGGTTGCGGTCGCCTTCGGTGATCTTTTCGCACCACATGAAAATCCACGTCCACACGCTTTGCGGGCAGGTGTAGCCGCACCACACACGGCCTGCGTACACGGTGACGAAGAATAGGCCGAAAGCGGCGACGATCAAAATGCCCGACAGCAGGATGAAGTCCTGCGGCCAGATGGTGGCGCCGAAGATGTAGAACTTGCGTTCGGGCAGGTTCCACCATACGGCCTGGTGGCCGCCCCAGTTCAGCCACACGGTGCCGAAGTACAGCAGAAACAGCACTGCACCGCCGACCATGCGCAGGCGGCGGAACAGGCCAGTGAAGGCGCGGGTGTAGATCTTTTCCCGGGAGGCGTAGAGGTCGACGGAATCCTTCCCTTTGCTGGCAGGCGGGGTCACATCATGTACCGGAATTTGCTTGCTCATCATCAAGTCCCACGGCAGTGGAGAAACGCCGCAGCCAGTGCGTGCCGGCCGCAGTCTCGCGCAATCTGCTAGCGCTCTGCGGTCCATGATACGCCGCTGATGGCAGTATGGGGCCGCACTGCGACCTTTAGTCGCGTTGGGTTCGTGGTATGAATCGTGTTATGGCGGGTGTCAATTGATCCAGGTCATCCTGGGTGGCATTTGCCGGCCCTTTCGCGGGGCAAGCCCGTTCCCACAAGTCACCCGTTGTTCCGGATTCGGTGGTGTACCTGTGGGAGCGGGCTTGCCCCGCGAAGAGGCCAGGCCTGCTTACTCGGCCTTGGCCTGCGCCTGATCCCGTTGCGACAGGCTGTAGACATAAGCGGCCAGTAAATGCACCTTGTCGTTACCCTGCAGCTGTTCTTGCGCCGGCATCTGCCCTTGGCGACCATAGCGAATGGTCTGCTGCAACTGGGCAAAGCTCGAGCCATAGATGAACGCCTGCGGGTGGGTCAGGTTCGGGGCACCCATGGCTGGGGTACCTTTGCCTTCCGGCCCGTGGCAGGCCACGCAGTTGGCGGCGAAGATCTTCTGCCCGTTCTCGGCATCGGCCTTCGCGCCCTCAGGCAGTGTGCGGCCATCGAGTTTGCTGACCACGAATGCAGCCACGTCGGCCACGCCCTGATCACCGATCACTTCAGCCCAGGCTGGCATTACGCCGTGGCGGCCGCCCATGATGGTGGTCTTGATGGTTTCCGGCTCGCCGCCCCAGCGCCAGTCGTTGTCGGTCAGGTTAGGGAAGCCGAAGGCACCCTTGGCATCGGAGCCGTGGCACACGGAGCAGTTGGAGGCGAACAGCCGCGCGCCCATTTTCAGCGCCTGAGGGTCCTTTGCCACCTCCTCGATGGGCATGGCGGCGAACTTGGCGAAGATCGGCCCGAAGCGAGCGTCGGCCTTGGCCATTTCCTTTTCCCACTCGTGCACGCCGGTCCAGCCCGCCTGGCCGTTGGAAAACTCGGTCTGCTTGTCGTTATCCAGGTACGAGTAGCCCGGCAGGATGCCTTTCCAGTTGCCCAGGCCCGGGTACAGCACCAGGTAGCCGAGGGCAAAGATGATGGTGCCGACGAACAGCCAGAACCACCATTTTGGCAGCGGGTTGTCATATTCCTCGATGCCATCGAAGGCATGCCCGACGGTTTCGTCGGTCACCTCTTCGCGCTGGCCCTTGCGGGTCGACAGCAACAGCCAGGTCAACGAGAAGATGGTGCCCAGGGTCAGGACGGTAACGTACAGACTCCAGAAGGTTGTCATTGTTTTTTGCTCCCAGAAGCTTTTGCTTGCTCGACGTGCCGGGTGGCCTCGGGGTCATCCGCGAAGGGCAGTTGGGTCGCTTCGTCGAAGTCCTTTTTACGCCGTGGGTTGAACACCCACAGCGCCAGGCCCACGAAGGCCACCACCACCACGACGGTGCCCAGGCCGCGAATCATCCCGATATCCATCAGCGTCACCGTTTGCTCTTGATGATGGTGCCAAGACCCTGCAGGTACGCGACGATGGCGTCCATTTCGGTCTTGCCCTTGACCGCGTCACGCGCGCCGGCGATGTCGGCATCGGTGTACGGGGTACCGAGTGTGCGCAGCACTTCCAGCTTCTTCGCGGTGTCCTTGCCGTCGAGCTTGTTCTCGACCAGCCACGGGTAGGACGGCATCTTCGACTCCGGTACCACGTTGCGCGGGTTGTACAGGTGCGCGCGGTGCCAGTCATCGGAGTAGCGGCCACCCACCCGGGCCAGGTCCGGCCCGGTGCGCTTGGAGCCCCACAGGAACGGGTGGTCCCACACGCTCTCGCCGGCCACCGAGTAGTGGCCGTAGCGCTCGGTTTCGGCGCGGAACGGGCGGATCATCTGCGAATGGCAGCCTACGCAGCCCTCGCGGATGTAGATGTCGCGGCCTTCTACCTCCAGCGCGGTGCGCGGCTTCATGCCTTCAACCGGTTTGTTGGTGACGTCCTGGAAAAACAGCGGGACGATCTGGGTCAGGCCACCGACGCTGACGGCGATGACCATGAAGAAGGCCAGCAGGCCTATGTTCTTCTCGACGGCTTCATGCTTCATCAGTGCGCTCCCACAACGACGATCTTGGCGGCTTCTTCAGCCTGTGCCGGGTTGGCGGCACGTACGGTACGGAACACGTTGTAGGCCATCAGCAGCATGCCGCTGGCGAAGAACGCACCGCCCAGGGCGCGGACGATATAGCCAGGGTGGCTGGCCTGCAGGGCTTCGACGAACGAGTAGGTGAGCGTGCCGTCATCGTTGATGGCGCGCCACATCAGGCCTTGGGTGATGCCGTTGACCCACATCGAGGCGATGTACAGCACGGTGCCGATGGTGGCCAGCCAGAAGTGCGCGTTGATCAGGCCGATGCTGTGCATCTGCTCGCGACCGTAAAGTTTCGGGATCATGTGGTACACGGCACCGATCGAGATCATTGCCACCCAGCCCAGGGCGCCGGCGTGGACGTGGCCGATGGTCCAGTCGGTGTAGTGCGACAGGGAGTTCACGGTCTTGATGGCCATCATCGGGCCTTCGAAGGTGGACATGCCGTAGAACGCCAGGGACACGACCAGGAAGCGCAGGATCGGGTCGGTGCGCAATTTGTGCCAGGCACCGGACAGGGTCATCATGCCGTTGATCATGCCGCCCCAGCTTGGCGCCAGCAGGATGATCGACATCACCATGCCCAGCGACTGCGCCCAATCGGGCAGCGCGGTGTAGTGCAAGTGGTGCGGGCCGGCCCAGATGTACAGGGTGATCAGCGCCCAGAAGTGCACGATCGACAGGCGATACGAGTAGATCGGCCGCTCGGCCTGCTTGGGCACGAAGTAGTACATCATCCCCAGGAAGCCGGTGGTGAGGAAGAAGCCCACGGCGTTGTGGCCGTACCACCACTGGATCATTGCGTCGGTGGCACCAGCGTAGGCCGAGTACGACTTGAACAGGCTCACCGGCAGCGAGATGTGGTTGACGATGTGCAGCATCGCGGTGACCACGATGAAGGCACCGTAGAACCAGTTGCCGACATAGATGTGCTTGGTCTTGCGCTTGACGATGGTGCCGAAGAACACCAGCCCGTAGGTGACCCAGACGATGGCCAGCAGGATCGCCAGCGGCCACTCGAGCTCGGCGTATTCCTTGGTGGTGGTGTAGCCCATCGGCAGGGTGATCAGCGCGCCGACGATCACCGCCTGCCAACCCCAGAAGGTGAAGGCGGCCATGCTGTCGGAGATCAGCCGGGTCTGGCAGGTGCGCTGGACCACGTAGTAGCTGGTGCCGAACAGCGCACAGCCCCCGAAGGCGAAGATCACCAGGTTGGTGTGCAGCGGGCGCAGGCGGCCGAAGCTGGTCCAGGGCAGGTCCAGGTTCAGTTGCGGCCATACCAGCTGCGAGGCGATGAAGACGCCGAGGCCCATGCCAAGGATCCCCCAGACCACCGTCATGATGGCGAACTGGCGGACGACCTTATAGTTATAAGCAGTCGGACTGATTGCTGTGCTCATTCTAAGGTTCCACGGTTTTGATGTTCTTGTTGGTCGAAAAATCGGCGCCAGTATTGATAACCAGCAAGGCTACTGCAACGCAACTTTGGTACGCCGACCCGTGTCCGGGCCCGTTCACTGATGTCCCGCAGCGAATGGGTCCGGACGATTGTACACAAATAAATATTTGTAATGTGTACCGTTTTTCACCTTTTTCTGATCGATCGGTCAAGCTTTTTCAGGGGCGGCGACAGGCTATGCGCCGCGTCTGCTCCAGTCCTTTCGGAGCGAAGCCCACTGAGGCAACAAGCTTAGTTGTGTTCGGAGGGGGTGCAAGGGAGGGGGAAAGGCGGTGGGGGGGGTATGGTTTGAGGGGGATGGTGGGGCGGGGGTGTAAGGTTTGATGGTTATGGTGGGGCGGATATCGAGCGCCGCCCGCGCGGCGCATCGCGACGCAAGGCCGCTCCCACATTTGTTTCGGGCCAGTCCCTCCTGTGTCAGGGGCGCGCGACCGCCTTGTTGGTACGACGCGATATCGAGTCATGCGCCAAGGCGTTCGCGCGCAAACGCCACAGGAATAATTGGCCTGAAACAAATGTGGGAGCGGCCTTGCGTCGCGATGCGCCGCGCGGGCGGCGCTCGATCTCACAGACGCCGAACCTCTCTCGGCGAACTCATTTGGCAGTCACGGTTTCAGCAGCACTCTCCTGCGACAGGCTATACACATAAGCCGCCAGCAGGTGCACCTTGTCATTGCCCTGGATATCGGCCTGCGCCGGCATCTGCCCTTGGCGACCATAGCGAATGGTCTGTTGCAACTGGGCAAAGCTCGAACCGTAGATGAACGCCTGCGGGTGGGTCAGGTCGGGTGCGCCCATGGCAGGGGTACCCTTGCCTTCGGGCCCGTGGCAAGCCACGCAGTTGGCCGCGAAGATTTCCTTGCCCTTGGCAACGTCAGCCTTGCTCCCTTCAGGCAGGCTGCGACCGTCCAGGTTGGTCAGCACGAATGCGGCCACATCGGCCACGCCCTGCTGGCCGATCACCTCAGCCCAGGCCGGCATCACGCCGTGACGGCCATTCATGATCGAAGCCTTGATGGTTTCTGCTTCACCGCCCCAGCGCCAATCCTTGTCGGTGAGGTTGGGGAAGCCGAAGGCACCCTTGGCGTCCGAGCCGTGGCACACCGAGCAGTTGGAGGCAAACAGGCGGCTGCCCATTTTCAGCGCCTGCGGGTCCTTGGCGACTTCCTCCACCGGCATGGCGGCGTACTTGGCAAAGATCGGCCCGAACCTGGCGTCAGCCTTGTCCATCTCTTTTTGCCATTCGTTGGCGCCGGTCCAGCCATTTTCATAGCCCGGCAAAATGCCTTTCCAGTTGCCCAGGCCCGGGTAGAGGATCAGGTAGCCGACCGAGAACACCAGGGTGCCGACGAACAGCCAGAACCACCACTTGGGCAGCGGGTTGTCGTACTCCTCGATGCCGTCGAAGCTGTGGCCCATGGTCTGGTCGGTGGTGTTTTTGCTCTCGCCCTTGCGGGTGGCGAGCAGCAGCCAGGTCAGGCCGATCAGGCTACCGATGGTCAGCACGCTGATGTACGTACTCCAGAAGGTGGTCATTGCCCGTTACTCCTTGCAGCAGTCGTGGCAGCAGGTTCCTGCCCGCTAGTGGGCAGGTGGTCGTCGACGAAGGGCAGCAGGCGCGCTTCGGCGAAATCACGGTCGCGGCGGCGGTTGAATACCCACAGGGAGAGGCCAATGAAGGCGATCATCACCACCAGGGTGCCCAGGCCGCGGATCATGCCGATGTCCAGTTCCATCGCATTTACCTCTTGTTCTTGATCGCGGTGCCGAGCACCTGCAGGTAGGCGACCAGTGCATCCATCTCGGTCTTGCCTTTGACTGCGTCACGGGCGCTGGCAATGTCGTCGTCGCTATACGGCACGCCCAGGGTGCGCAAGGTGCGCATCTTGACGTCGGTGTGGCTGTTGTCGACCTGCTGGGCGACCAGCCACGGGTACGACGGCATCTTCGATTCCGGCACCACGTTGCGCGGGTTGTACAGGTGCGCGCGGTGCCAGTCGTCCGAGTAGCGGCCACCGACCCGGGCCAGGTCCGGCCCGGTGCGCTTGGAGCCCCACAGGAACGGGTGGTCCCACACGCTCTCGCCGGCCACCGAGTAGTGGCCGTAGCGCTCGGTTTCGGCGCGGAACGGGCGGATCATCTGCGAGTGGCAGCCCACGCAGCCTTCGCGGATGTAGATGTCGCGGCCTTCCAGTTGCAGCGCGGTGTAGGGCTTCATGCCTTCCACCGGCTTGTTGGTGACGTCCTGAAAGAACAGCGGGACGATCTGGGTAAGGCCGCCGATACTGACGGCGAACACCATCAGCAGGGCCATCAGGCCGACGTTTTTCTCGATGACTTCATGTTTCATCAGGCGTTTCTCCTCAAGCCAACTGGGCGTTCGCAGGGGCGACGTCAAGCGCTGGCGAACGCACGGTGCGCCAGGTGTTCCAGGCCATCAGGAACATGCCGCTGAGGAAGATCGCGCCGCCGACGAAGCGCACGACAAAGCCTGGGTGGCTGGCCACCAGGGTTTCCACGAACGAATAGGTGAGCGTGCCGTCGCTGTTGACTGCGCGCCACATCAGGCCCTGGGCGATGCCGTTGACCCACATCGAGGCGATGTACAGCACGGTGCCGATGGTGGCGAGCCAGAAGTGCGCGTTGATCAGGCCAAGGCTGTACATGCGTTCCTTGCCGAACACTTTCGGGATGGTGTGATACAGCGCACCAATCGAGATCATTGCCACCCAGCCGAGGGCGCCGGCATGCACGTGGCCGATGGTCCAGTCGGTGTAGTGGGACAGGGCGTTGACTGTCTTGATGGCCATCATCGGGCCTTCGAACGTGGACATGCCGTAGAACGCCAGCGATACCACCAAAAAACGCAGGATCGGGTCGCTGCGCAGTTTGTGCCAGGCGCCCGACAGGGTCATCATGCCGTTGATCATGCCGCCCCAGCTCGGTGCCAGCAGGATCAGCGACATCACCATGCCCAGCGACTGCGCCCAGTCAGGCAGGGCGGTGTAGTGCAGGTGGTGCGGGCCGGCCCAGATGTACAGGGTGATCAGTGCCCAGAAGTGCACGATCGACAGGCGATAGGAATACACCGGGCGCTCGGCCTGCTTGGGCACGTAGTAGTACATCATCCCCAGGAACCCGGCAGTCAGGAAGAAGCCTACGGCGTTGTGGCCGTACCACCACTGCACCATCGCGTCGGTGGCACCGGCGTACACCGAGTACGACTTGGTCAGGCTGACCGGCAATTCCAGGTTGTTGACGATGTGCAGAAGCGCCACGGTGAGGATGAAGGCACCGAAGAACCAGTTACCCACGTAGATATGCTTGGTGTTGCGCTTCATCAGCGTGCCGAAGAACACGATGGCGTAAGCCACCCAGACGATGGTGATCAGGATATCGATCGGCCATTCCAGTTCGGCGTATTCCTTGGAGCTGGTATAGCCCAGCGGCAGGCTGATGGCCGCCAGCAGGATCACCAGTTGCCAGCCCCAGAAGGTGAACGCGGCCAGGCCCGGTGCGAACAGGGTGGTCTGGCAGGTGCGTTGCACCGAATAATAGGAGGTGGCAAACAGCGCGCAGCCGCCGAAAGCGAAGATCACCGCATTGGTATGCAGGGGGCGCAGGCGGCCGAAGCTGGTCCAGGGGAGGTCGAAGTTGAGGGAAGGCCAGGCAAGCTGGGCGGCGATGAAGACGCCGAGCCCCATCCCGACGATTCCCCACACCACCGTCATGATGGCGAATTGGCGGACCACCTTGTAGTTATAGGCGGTACTGCTGGTTGTGTTCATGTATGGGTTCCCATCCACGGTTATTTGGCAGGCTTTACAGCGAGGCAAGCATGATTAATGGGCAAAGTGCCGGTATTGACGGGGATCAATGGGCGAAGGTCGGAAATGTCCCAGGCTTGCGCTGCGATCTTCCACAGGTTCAGGGCAAGGACGGCTACAGGGGCTGCCTGATCCTGGCCCATGGTGCAGGTGCGCCGATGGACAGCGGGTTCATGGACGAAATGGCGCAAAGGCTTGCGGCGCTTGGGGTAGCGGTGGTGCGCTTCGAGTTTCCGTACATGGCCGAACGCAGGGTTACCGGCGGCAAACGGCCGCCGAACCCACAGAAGGTGCTGCTTGAATGCTGGCGCGAGGTGTACCGGCAGGTGCGACCTTTGGTCGCGGGCAAGCTGGCCGTGGGTGGCAAGTCCATGGGCGGTCGCATGGCGAGCCTGCTGGCTGACGAATTGGGCGCGGATGCGCTGGTGTGCCTGGGCTATCCGTTCTACGCGGTGGGTAAACCCGAGAAGCCACGGGTGGAACACCTGGCCGGGCTGAAAACACCGACGTTGATCGTGCAGGGCGAACGGGATGCGCTGGGTAACCGCGAGGCGGTGGCGGGGTATGCGTTGTCGCCGGCAATCGAGGTGAGCTGGCTAGTGGCGGGTGACCATGACCTGAAGCCGTTGAAGGCCTCGGGGTTCAGCCATGAGCAGCATATGCAGACGGCGGCGGAACGCGTTGCTGATTTCCTGAAGGATTAGTGCCGGCCTCTTCGCGGGCATGCCCGCGAAGAGGCCGGCACAGGCTGACGCTTAGTCGCGGTACTCGCACAGGTAAGCGGTATCCACCTTCACCTGCAGCTGGAACTTGCTGTCGGCGGCAACATTGAACTTGTCGCCCGCATTGAAGGTTTCCCAGTTGTCGCTACCTGGCAGCTTGACGGTCAGGGCGCCCGATACCACGTGCATGATCTCGCGCTTGGCAGTGCCGAACTCGTATTCGCCCGGGGCCATGACGCCGACAGTGGCCGGGCCTTCTTCGCCCGCGAATGCGATCGACTTGACGGTGCCGTTGAAGTACTCGTTGACCTGGAACATGGGCGACTCCTGAAAAGGGGGGATGAAAAAGGGCTGGCCAGTATGCCCAAGCCCACAGGCCTCGTCATCTGCTTTCAGGGGCTGTTGGCGGGCAGCGTCAACGGTAGTAGCCGCGCCGTGTTGCGCGCATCTTCAAGGGCCCGGTGCTGCTGCCCGCAAAAGTGCATGCCGGCCAGATGCAGGGCACCGTTCAGGCCGGTGGGGCGCTGCAGGTGGCGGGCCTTGGCAAAGCGTTGCTTGAGGTTGATGTGCGGCAACGTCCGTAGCAGGCTGTCGAGCCCGTGCAGCTGCCACTCCTGGTGCAGTTGCTGGCGGTCGTAGTCGCCCCAGCTGACCCAGGCCTGAAGCTGCTCACGGTGGTGCTCCAGCCAGCGCTCGAAGCTTGCCCACACCTCGCGAAACGGTGCAGCGCGATCCACATCATGTTGGCTTATGTGCGTCAGTTCGCGGCAAAACGGGGTCAGCTGTGGCCGCCGGCGTGGCCGCACGAAACACTGAAAGTGGTCGACCTCGCGGCCATCGCGGGTGACCAGGCTAGCGCCGATTTCAATGACTTCCATCTCTGTAACCGGCCATCCACCCTCGTCGGTGGTGGCTTCCAGGTCGATTACCAACCAATGGCCCATACCAGGCTCCCTTGCAGATCCTGCTAGAGCGTAGCCAAAGTCCGCGCATACGGCATCCCGTGGCATATTGCCGCCTGCTTTGGCACAACGAGCGCGCTCCAGCAGTTGTGCCGCTTCCGGAAAACGCCTAGCTTAAGCGGACCCAGGCATGAACCGTGATGAGCGTCCGTCTTGACTCCAGCACCCGGCCTCAAGGCTTTGTCCACCCTGATGTTGCTGGCCGTGTATTGGCTAGCGGTGCCGGCATGGGCTGCCGATGCCGTCGAAGTGAAGATTGGTGCGGCCCATTTCCCGCCCTACACGGTGCGCCCTGAACAGGGGGCTGACACCGGCCTGTTGCCGCAATTGGTCGATGCGCTCAACCGCTTGCAGCAGGGTTACCACTTCGTCCTGGTGCCCACCTCCATCCAGCGGCGTTTCGGCGACTTCCAGCAAGGCCGTACCGACATGGCGATTTTCGAAAACCCGCAATGGGGCTGGGAGCAGATTGCCCACCAGACCGTGGACATGGGCCTGGAGGACGCCGAAGTGTTCGTTGCTCGCCAGGCCAATGGCAGCGACCCGTCGTACTTCGATGACCTGCGCGGCAAACGTTTGGCATTGTTCAACGGCTATCACTACGCGTTCGCCCGCTTCAATTCCGACCCGGACTACCTGCGCACAACTTATAACGCGACCCTGACCTACTCCCACGACAGCAACCTGCTGATGGTGCAGGCTGGGCGCGCCGACATCGCCCTGGTCACCCGCTCGTACCTCAGCGATTTCCTGGCGCGCAACCCGGCCAGCAGGGCGCAGCTGCTGCCTTCGCAACGCATCGACCAAATCTATCACCACTACGCCCTGCTGCGCCCGGGGGCGCCTATCGACGAGCAGTCGTTTGCCGGCCTGCTGCGCGACCTGCGTGCCAGCGGTGAACTGGCCCGAATCTTCGAGCCCTACCGCATCACGGTCTCGGTGCCCAAGGACTAAATTCACGCACTTTCGCAACGTTCTCAGCAGTGAGCCTTTTCTTCATTTTTCGTGAGACAAGCCATGCCGTTCGATGCCGCTTCGCAGCCCCTGTCACCGCCACGCTGGCGCAGCCTCAGTGCCGAGGAGGGTGACAGCTGGCTAGGCCTCTCCCTCGAAGGTCGCCCACTGATCCAGGTGCGCCTGGAGGCGGGCGCTACCCTGCACGTTCACCTTGAGCGCCTGTGTCCCGAGCGCCCTTATCAAGCCTTGTGGTCGGCCTGCTATTGGTTGTTGTCCCGTGATACCACCTGTCAGCGCCTGGTCTGGCACTTGCCCGAAGTGCAGCCGCAGGCGCTGGCCAGTGGCTTGCTGCGAGTGGCTGAGCAGCCGGGCCAGTATCTGTGCGAGCGGGCGCTGTTCTGGCAGCTGCCACAGCCCTGGCTGGGCGATGCGCAGGCTGCGGTGTACCCACAGCAGATGCAGATCAGCAACGGCAAGCGCCACCCATGCCGCGCGCCCAAGCCCCGTGGTGAGGTATACCGGCGCTTCGATGCGCGGCTGGGTAGCTGGGTGTCGCTGCGCACGCTGGAGATCGAACATGACCTGGAGCGCTTCAACCGCTGGCAGAACAACCCGCGGGTGGAGGCGTTCTGGCAGGAGGGGGGCACGCTGGCCCAGCACCGCGAGTACCTGGACAAGCTCGAGACCGACCCGCACACCCTGACGCTGATCGGTTGCTTTGACGATGAGCCGTTTGCCTACTTCGAGGCTTACTGGGCCAAGGAAGACCGCATTGCGCCGTTCTACCCGGCCGATGATTACGACCGCGGCATACACATGCTGGTGGGGGAGGAGAACCACCGAGGGCCGCACAAGGTGGCCAGCTGGCTCTCGGCGCTGGTGCACTACCTGTTCCTGGATGACCCGCGTACCCAGCGGGTGGTGGCCGAGCCGCGTGCCGACAACGGCAAGATGATCGGCTACATGCACGACCAGTGCTTCCACTGCGACAAGGAGTTCGACTTCCCGCACAAGCGTGCGGCGCTGATGATTCTGGGGCGAGAGCGGTTTTTCGAGCGCTGCAAGCTGGCTTGATACCGAGTTGGCTTCTTCGCGGGCATGCCCGCGAAGAAGCAAACCCTGTGTGGTCAGGCCTGCCGGTTGGCCGTCTTGCGGCAATGCACCAGCGCATCGCGGATCATGAAGTTGACCAGTGTCGGCGATACCCCCAGCTCTTTGGCAATGTCTTTCTGCGGCACGCCATGCAGGCGGTACTTCTCGAACGCATAGCGGGTGCGCTGCGGCAGTTCGTTCAGCGCCTGGGCAATGTCATCCAGCGCGGCAAGGTTGATGTGAGTGGCTTCGGGCGAGGCGTTCTGGATGACCACGTTCAGCCCTTCCTCCTCGCTGCCGGAGTATTTCAGCTCCATTGCCTGCTTGCGGTAGTGGTCGATCGCAAGGTTGCGCACGATCTGGAACAGGTAGCTGAGCTGCGCCTTGAACGACGAGGTTATCTGCGGGGCAGCGTTGAGCCGGAAGAAGGCATCCTGCACCACATCTTCGGCGCGCGAGCGGCAGCCGGTGATGCGTGCAGCGATCTTGACCAGGATGCTGCGGTTGTCGACGAAGGCCTGCAGTAATGGTGAATCGCACTTACTTGTGGATAGTTGTTCCGCCATGGAAATCACCTTGTCACAGAGGGGAAAGGAGGCCCCCAAGGCTGGGAAGCTTCCTACGACGTGCGACAAGCTATTCAGAATGATAATGATTGTCAAATACGAAACGTAATTAGTATCTATATCTTTCAGGTCTAAGGTCATCGTGTGACAGCGTTCACCTTTGGCCCCGCCTGCCACTGCGTAATCCCCGCTAATTTCTGCCTGCGCCCATCCGTTCCCCTTTGTACATCTTCGATCGCCCTTTGCTGTCCGCACACGTTCGCGGTGCAGCCGGCGCGCCCCAACAGACACTGGCAGGAACCCCCATGACGGACGCCTTCGAACTCCCGCTCTCGCTGGTCCAGGCACTTGCGCAACGCGCCACGCAGACCCCGGACAAGATCGCCCTGCGCTTTCTGGCCGACGCCCCCGGCGAGCAGGCTGTGCTCAGCTACCGGGACCTCGACCAGCGTGCACGCACCATCGCCACTGCGTTACAGGCCCGTGCCAGCTTCGGCGACCGTGCGGTGCTGTTGTTCCCCAGTGGTCCGGACTACGTGGCGGCGTTCTTCGGTTGCCTGTATGCCGGGGTGATCGCGGTACCGGCTTACCCGCCAGAATCCGCGCGCCAGCACCATCAGGAGCGTTTGCTGTCGATCATCGACGATGCCGAGCCGCGCCTGCTGCTGACCGTCGCGGCGTTGCATGACGGCCTGCAAGGCTTGCCAGCGCTGGCGGCGCACAACGGGCCTGAGCTGCTGGCAGTGGACAGCCTGGACCCGGCGCTGGCCGCAAACTGGCGCGAGCCCGTGCTCAAAGGTGATGACATCGCCTTCCTGCAATACACCTCGGGCTCCACCGCGCTGCCCAAGGGTGTACAAGTCAGCCACAGCAACCTGGTCGCCAACGAGCAGTTGATCCGCTGTGGTTTCGGCATCGACCTCAACCCCGACGACGTGATCGTCAGCTGGCTGCCGCTGTACCACGACATGGGGCTGATTGGCGGTCTGCTGCAGCCGATCTTCAGCGGCGTGCCGTGCGTGCTGATGTCGCCGGGTTACTTCCTGGCCCGGCCGCAGCGCTGGTTGCAGGCCATCAGCGAATATGGCGGCACCATCAGCGGTGGCCCCGACTTTGCCTACCGTCTGTGCAGCGAGCGGGTCAGCGAGGCCTCGCTGGCCGGGCTCGACCTGAGCCGCTGGCGCGTGGCCTATTCTGGCTCCGAGCCGATTCGCCAGGACAGCCTGGCAACCTTCGCCGACAAGTTCCAGGCCAGCGGCTTCGACCCGCAGAGCTTCTTCGCCAGCTACGGCCTGGCCGAAGCCACCCTGTTCGTCAGTGGCAGCCGCCGTGGCCAGGGCATCGACGCGCTGGAACTGGACGCCGAAGCCTTCGCCGCCAACCGCGCCGAGCCGGGCAAAGGCAGCGTGCTGATGAGCTGCGGCTACCCGCAGCCCGGTCACGCGGTACGTGTCGTGGAGCCGCAGCACTTGCAGGTGCTGGGCGACAACCAGGTCGGCGAAATCTGGGCGGCTGGCCCGAGCATCGCCCGGGGTTACTGGCGCAACCCCGAAGCCAGCGCACGCACCTTCGTTGAAATGGACGGCCAGACCTGGCTGCGCACCGGCGACCTGGGCTTCATGCGCAATGGTGAAGTGTTCGTCACCGGGCGCCTGAAAGACATGCTGATCGTGCGCGGGCAGAACCTGTACCCGCAGGACCTGGAAAAAACCCTCGAACGTGAAGTTCAAGTGCTGCGCAAAGGCCGTGTGGCCGTGTTTGCCGTCGAGCAGCAGGGCGAGGAGGGCATCGGCGTGGCGGTGGAGATCAGCCGCAACGTGCAAAAGGCAATCGAACCCCAGGCGCTGGTCAAGACCCTGCGCCAGGTGATCGCCGACGCTTGCCGCCAGGCGCCGGCCGTGGTCCTGCTGCTGAACCCGGGCGCGTTGCCCAAGACCTCCAGTGGCAAGCTGCAACGTTCGGCCTGTCGCCTGCGTATGGACGATGGCAGCCTGGACTGCTACGCCCGCTTCCCAGATGTGAGCGAAACGGCTGCAAGCGCGGCTGCCGGCAATGAGCTCCAGGCACAGATCGCCGCAGTGTGGCGGGACATTCTCAAAGTAGAGGCGGTTGCGGCAGACGACCACTTCCTGCTGCTGGGCGGCAACTCCATCGCCGCCACCCAGGCCACCGCACGGCTGGCCGATGAGCTGGGTATCAACCTGGGCCTGCGCACCCTGTTCGAAGCGCCGGTACTGGCCGATTACAGCAGCGCTGTGGCGTCGATCATGGCCGACGGCGCTGCTGGCACTGCCACCATTGCACCGCTGGAGCGCACCCAGGCCTTGGCCCAGTCGTTGGCGCAAAACCGCTTGTGGTTGATGTGGCAGTTGCAGCCACAATCGGCTGCCTACAACATCCCCGCCGGCCTGCAGCTGCGCGGTGAGCTGGACGAAAGCGCCCTGCAAGCCGCCTTCCAGGCGCTGGTGGCGCGCCACGAATCCCTGCGCACCGTATTCAGCGAAGAAAACGGCCAGCCCCTGCAACGCATTGTGGCGCAACAGCCGTTCAGCCTGCGCCGCCTGGACCTCGAAGGCCAAACGCTGGAGCAGGTCAGCGCCCAGCGGGAAGCCGAGGCCCGTCAGCCGTTCGACCTCACTCAGGGCCCCTTGCTGCGGGTGACCCTGGCACGCCTGGACGACGAAGACCATCAGTTATGGGTGACCCTGCACCACATCGTCGCGGATGGCTGGTCGCTGAATATCCTGCTGGATGAATTCGCCAAACTTTACGCAGCCCGCTGTCAGGGCCTGGAGGCCAACCTGGCGCCGCTGGGCCTGGGTTATGCCGACTACGGCACCTGGCAGCGTCAATGGCTGGCCGCCGGTGAAGCCGAACGCCAACTGCAGTACTGGAAGGCGCAGTTGGGCGGTGATCTGCCGGTGCTGGACCTGTGCACCGACCACCCCCGCGCCAGTCAGCGCGAGCACAGTGCTGCCCGGTTCAACCTCAAGGTACCGGCCACGCTTGCCGAAGCACTCAAGGGCCTGGCCCGCGAACAGCAGGCCAGCCTGTTCATGGTCCTGCTGGCCGGCTGGCAGGCGCTGCTGCACCGCTACAGCGGCCAGGCCGACATCCGTGTCGGTGTGCCCAACGCCAACCGCCCGCGCCTGGAAGCCCAAGGCATGGTCGGCTTTTTCATCAATACCCAGGTACTGCGTGCACAGCTCGATGGCCGCCTGCCATTCACGCAGTTGCTGGCCCAGGTGCGCCAGGCCACCCTTGCGGCGCAGGCTAACCAGGACTTGCCGTTCGAACAGCTGGTCGAAGCCCTGCCGCAAGCCCGTGAGCAAGGCTTGTTCCAGGTCATGTTCAACCACCAGCAACGCGACCTGTCGGCCCTGCGCCGCCTGCCGGGGCTGTTGGCCGAGGAGTTGCCATGGCACAGCCGCGAAGCCAAGTTCGACCTGCAGTTGCACAGTGAAGAAGACCACCAGGGCCGCCTGAGCCTGGCCTTCGACTATGCTGCGGAGCTGTTCGAAGCCAGCACCGTCAAACGCCTGGCTCATCACCTGCTGGCGCTGTTGGAACAGGTGTGCGCCGCGCCGCAGCGGGCGCTGGGCGAGGTGCAATTGCTGGACGAGCCTGCCCGTGCGCAATTGCTGGGCTGGGGCCGGGCACCGGCTACCGCGCCGCCAGGCCTGCTGGTCGAACAGCTCAACGAACAGGCCCGCCTGACCCCGCAACGCACCGCGCTGGCCTGGGACGGCGGCAGCCTCGACTACGCCGAACTGCACCAGCAGGCCAACCGCCTGGCCCACTACCTGCGCGACAAAGGCGTCGGCCCCGACACCTGCGTCGCCATCGCCATCGAGCGTTCGCCACAGTTGCTGGTCGGCCTGCTGGCCATCCTCAAGGCCGGCGGTGCTTACGTGCCGCTGGACGTCGACTACCCGGCCGAACGCCTTGCCTACATGCTGGCCGACTGCAATGCCGGGCTGCTGCTGAGCCACAGCAGCCTGCTGGGCAAGCTGCCGCAGGTCGACGGCGTCAGTGCCATTGCCCTCGACCAGCTGCACCTGGACAGTTGGCCCAGCCACGCGCCTGGCCTGCACCTGCACGGCGACAACCTGGCCTACGTGATCTACACCTCCGGCTCCACCGGCCAGCCCAAGGGCGTGGGCAATACCCATGCAGCGCTGGCCGAGCGCCTGCAGTGGATGCAGGCGACCTATGCGCTGGATGACAGCGATGTGCTGATGCAGAAGGCGCCGATCAGCTTCGACGTGTCGGTGTGGGAGTGCTTCTGGCCGCTGGTCACCGGCTGCAAGCTGGTGCTCGCCGGCCCCGGCGAACACCGCGACCCGCAGCGCATCGCCGCGCTGGTGCAGGCCCATGGCGTGACTACGCTGCACTTCGTGCCGCCGCTGTTGCAGGTGTTCGTCCAGGAGCCGCAGGCGGGTGCCTGCAGCAGCCTGCGCCGGGTGTTCTCCGGTGGCGAAGCATTGCCCGCCGCGCTGCGTGACCGCGTGCTGCAGGTGCTGCCGCAGGTGCAGCTGCACAACCGCTACGGCCCGACCGAAACCGCCATCAACGTCACCCACTGGCACTGCCAGGTGGCGGACGGCGAGCGCTCGCCAATCGGTCGCCCGCTGGGCAATGTGCTGTGCCGCGTGCTGGACGATGAGCTTGAACTGACTGCCCCCGGCGTGTCGGGCGAGCTGTACCTCGGTGGCGCTGGCCTGGCCCGTGGCTACCTGGGCCGTCCGGGTCTTACCGCCGAGCGCTTCGTGCCCCAGGCCGACGGCCACGGCGAGCGCTTGTACCGCAGTGGTGACCGCGCGCGCTGGCAGGTGCAGCTACAGGCCCTGGAATACCTCGGTCGCCTCGACCAGCAGGTAAAGGTGCGTGGTTTCCGCGTCGAGCCGGAGGAAGTACAGGCCTGCCTGTTGGCACAGCAGGGTGTGGAACAGGCGCTGGTGCTGATCCACAAGGACGCCGTTGGTGCGCAACTGGTGGGTTACTACAGTGGCAGTGCGCACCCAGCCGAACTCCTGGCCGTGCTGGCTGAGCAACTGCCCGCGTACATGGTGCCGGCGCAGCTCATCCCGTTGGCACAGCTGCCGCTGGGCCCCAGCGGCAAGGTCGACCGCAAGGCGCTGCCGGCCCCGGTGTGGCAGCAACGCGAACATGTCGAGCCCCACACCGAGTTGCAACAACAGGTCGCCGCCATCTGGCGCGAAGTGCTGAACCGGCCGCGTGTCGGCCTGCAAGACGACTTCTTCGCCCTGGGCGGGCACTCGCTGCTGGCCACTCAGATCGTCTCGCGCAGCCGCCAGGCCTGCGATGTCGAGCTGCCGCTCAAGGCGCTGTTCGAAGCCAGCGAACTGGGCGCCTTCTGTGCCGAGATTGCACGTATCCGCGCGGCCGGCGAGCGCAACCTGCAAGGCGCAATCGCCCGCGTCGACCGGCGTCAGGCGGTGCCGCTATCGTATTCGCAGCAGCGCATGTGGTTCCTCTGGCAAATGGAGCCGGACAGCCCGGCGTACAACGTCGGCGGCATGGCACGCCTGCGCGGCACCCTGCACGTGGACGCCTTCGAGCGTGCGTTGCAGGCGCTGATCGTGCGTCACGAAACCCTGCGTACAACCTTCCCCAGCATCGACGGCGTACCGTATCAGTGCGTGGCCGAAGACAGCGGCCTGCACCTCGCCTGGCAAGACCTGAGCGCCTTGCCCGGCGCGGCCCGCCAGCAACATCTGCAACAACTGGCCGACGACCAGGCGCACCAGCCGTTCGACCTGGAGCGCGGCCCGCTGCTGCGCGCCTGCCTGGTCAAGGCTGACGAGCGCGAGCATTTCTTCGTGCTCACCCTGCACCACATCGTCACCGAAGGCTGGGCCATGGACATTTTCGCCCGCGAGCTAGGCGAACTGTACGAAGCCTTTGTCGATGACCGCGAGTCGCCGCTGGCGCCGCTGCCGGTGCAATACCTGGACTACAGCGTATGGCAACGGCAATGGCTGGAAAGCGGCGAGGGCGCTCGTCAACTGGCCTACTGGAAGGACCGCCTGGGTGACGAGCACCCGGTGCTGGCGTTGCCTGCCGACCGCCCGCGTCCGGCAGTACAGAGCCACCGCGGCGAGCTGTACCGCTTTGAACTCGACCCGGCGCTGGTCGCCCGCGTGCACGCCTTCAACAGCCAGCGCGGCCTGACCCTGTTCATGACCATGACCGCCACCCTGGCTGCCTTGCTGCACCGTTATAGCGGCCAGCGTGACCTGCGCATCGGCGCGCCGGTGGCGAACCGCATCCGCCCGGAAAGCGAAGGCCTGATCGGCGCCTTCCTCAATACCCAGGTGCTACGTTGCGAGCTGGACGGCCAGATGACCGCCAACGCGCTGCTGGAGCAGATGCGCCAGGCCGCCATCGAAGGGCAGTCGCACCAGGACCTGCCGTTCGATCAGTTGGTCGAAGCGTTGCAACCGCCGCGCAGCAGCGCGTATAACCCGCTGTTCCAGGTGATGTGCAACGTGCAGCGCTGGGCCTTCCAGCAAAGCCGCACGTTGGCCGGCATGCAGGTGGATTACCTGGTCAACGATGCCAGTGCCACCAAGTTCGACCTGTACCTGGAGGTCACCGACCTCGACGGCCGCCTGGGTTGCTGCCTGACTTACAGCCGCGACCTGTTCGACGAACCGCGCATAGCGCGCATGGCCGAGCACTGGCAGCACCTGCTGGTCGGCTTGCTGGACAACCCGCAGCAGCGCCTGTGCGAGCTGCCGATGCTGAGCGGTGCGGAGCAGCAGGTGCTGGCGGGTCAGTTGCAGGGCGAGCACGACTTCGACCTCGACCAGACCCTGCACGGCCTGTTCGCCGCCCAGGCGGCGCGCACACCACAGGCTGGCGCGCTGACCTTCGCTGGCCAGCACATGACTTACGCTGAACTCGATCAGCGGGCCAACCGCCTGGCCCGCGCCCTGCGCGAGCGTGGCGTCGGCCCGCAGGTGCGCGTGGGCCTGGCGCTGGAGCGCTCGCTGGAAATGGTCGTCGGCCTGCTGGCCATCCTCAAGGCCGGCGGCGCCTACGTGCCGCTCGACCCCGAGTACCCGCTCGACCGCTTGCGCTACATGATCGAAGACAGCCGCATCGGCCTGCTGCTCAGCCAGCGTGAGCTGTTGCAAACCCTGGGCGAGCTGCCTGAGGGCGTGGCCCGCTGGAGCCTGGAGGACGATGCCGCCAGCCTGTCGGCCTACAGCGATGCGCCGCTGGACAACCTCAGCCTGCCGCAGCATCAGGCGTACCTGATCTACACCTCCGGCTCCACCGGCAAGCCCAAGGGCGTGGTGGTCAGCCATGGCGAATTTGCCATGCACTGCCAAGCGGTCATCGCCGCGTTCGGCATGCGCAGCGATGATTGCGAGCTGCATTTCTATTCGATCAACTTCGACGCTGCCAGCGAGCGCCTGTGGGTGCCGTTGCTGTGCGGTGCCCGCGTGGTGCTGCGCGCCCAGGGGCAGTGGGGCGCCGAGGACATCTGCCAGCTGGTGCGCGAGCAGCAGGTGAGCATTTTGGGCTTTACCCCCAGCTACGGTAGCCAGCTGGCGCAATACCTGGGCGGGCAGGGCGAGCAACTGCCGGTGCGCCTGGTGATCACCGGCGGCGAAGCGCTGACCGGCGAGCACCTGCAGCGTATTCGCCAGGCCTTTGCGCCACAGCAGTGCTTCAACGCCTACGGCCCGACCGAAACCGTGGTCATGCCGCTGGCCTGCCTGGCGCCAGACGAGTTGCCAGCGGACCTTGGCAGTGTACCGATCGGCCGCGTCATCGGTAGCCGCACGGCCTATATCCTCGACGACGACCTTGCCCTGTTGCCGCAAGGCGGCATTGGCGAACTGTACGTTGGCGGCGCCGGCCTGGCTCAGGGGTATCACGACCGCCCGGGCCTCAGCGCCGAGCGCTTCGTCGCCGACCCGTTCAGCATCGAAGGTGGCCGCTTGTATCGCACTGGCGACCTGGTGCGCCTGGGCACTGACGGCCTGGTCGAGTACGTCGGCCGTGCCGACCAGCAGGTGAAGGTTCGCGGCTTCCGTATTGAACTGGGTGAAATCGAGAGCCGCTTGCAGGCGCACGCCGATGTCGACGAGGCCGTGGTGCTGGCCCTCGACCTGCCGGGCGGCAAGCAGTTGGTGGGTTACCTGGTGTGCAAGCAGGCCAACGCGGGTAGCGAGGCGCAAAACCTGCTGCGTGAAGCGGTGAAAGCCGATGCCCGCCAGCACCTGCCGGACTACATGGTGCCTGCGCACCTGGTACTGCTCGACAGCCTGCCGCTGATGGGTAACGGCAAGCTCGACCGCCGTGCGCTGCCGCTGCCGGACCTGGAACAAGCGCGTCAGCACTACCAGGCACCTGGCAACGAGGTGGAAAGGCAGTTGGCGCAGATCTGGCGCGATGTGCTCAACGTTGCCCAGGTCGGTGTACAGGACAACTTCTTCGAACTGGGCGGCGATTCGATCCTGTCCATCCAGGTGGTCAGCCGGGCCCGTCAGGCCGGGTTGCAATTCACCCCGCGCGACCTGTTCCAGCACCAGACCATCCAGACCCTGGCGGCTGTCGTTCAGCACAGCGAAACCGCGAGCACGGTGGAACAGGGGCTGCGCCAGGGCCAGGCCGGGCTGACACCGATTCAGCATTGGTTCTTCGACAGTGAAGTACCCCAGCCACAGCACTGGAACCAGGCCGTGTTGCTGGAGGCGCGCCAACCGCTGGATGAGGCGGTACTGGCGCAGGCCTTGGCGCTGCTGGTGCAGCACCACGACAGCCTGCGCCTGCGCTTCAGCCAGGCCCATGGCCGCTGGCAGGCCGAATACGCCCAGCCTGATGCCAGGCCATTGCTGTGGACCGCCACCGTTGCCGATTTCGCTGATTGTCAGGCGCTGTACACCGACCTGCAGCGCAGCCTCGACCTGCAACAGGGCCCACTGCTGCGCGCCTTGCTGGTGGGTGACGGGCAGGGCAGCCAGCGCCTGTTGCTGGCGATCCATCACCTGGTGGTCGATGGCGTGTCCTGGCGGGTGCTGCTGGAGGACCTGCAGGCGCTTTACCGCGGCCAGCCACTGCCGGCCAAGACCCATGCCATGGGCGATTGGGCTGCGCGTCTGGCCAGCTACGCCGGCAGCGATTCGTTGCGTGACGAGCTGAGCTGGTGGCAAGGCCAGCTGGGCGGCGTGCGTCGCGAGCTACCGTGTGATCACCCGCAGGGCGGCAACCTGCACCGCCATGCGCAGACCCTGGCCATCGGCCTGGACGTGGAGCAGACCCGGCAACTGCTGCAACAGGCCCCGGCGGCTTACCACACCCAGGTCAACGACCTGCTGCTGACTGCACTGGCGCGTGCGTTGAGCCGGTGGAGCGGCGATGAAGAAGTGCTGGTACAGCTTGAAGGCCATGGCCGTGACGGGTTGTTCGAAGACATGGACCTGACCCGCAGCGTTGGCTGGTTCACCAACGCCTATCCCCTCAGCTTGCGCCCGCTGGCAGGCGAAGGCGACGTGGCGCTGGCCGGCTCGATCAAGCGTATCAAGGAGCAACTGCGCCAGGTGCCGCACAAGGGGCTGGGCTATGGCGTCCTGCGCTACCTGGCCGACACGGCCGGGCGCGAGCAGATGGCGGCCTTGCCGCAGGCGCGTATCACCTTCAACTACCTGGGCCAGTTCGACCAGCAGTTCGACAGCGCGGCGCTGTTCCAGCCCCTGGAAGCACCGGCCGGCCTGGCGCATGACCTCGATGCACCACTGCCTAACTGGCTGAGCGTCGATGGCCAGGTATATGGGGGGGCCTTGCAGCTGCGCTGGACCTTCAGCGCCGAGCGCTATGACCCGCAAACCATCGCCCGCCTGGCCGAGGCCTATCGCCAGGAACTGCTGGCGCTGGTCGCGCATTGCCTGGCCGATGGCAACACCAGCTTCACCCCGTCGGACTTCCCGCTGGCGCATCTCACTCAGGAGCAGATCGACGCGTTGCCGGTACCCGCTGCGCAGATCGAGGACGTCTACCCACTGACGCCGATGCAGGAAGGCATGCTGCTGCACACCCTGCTGGAGCCAGGCACCGGCCTCTACTACATGCAGGACCGCTACCGCATCAACAGCACGCTGGACCCTGAACGTTTTGCCCAGGCCTGGCAGGCCGTGGTGGCACGTCACGAAGCGTTGCGGGCATCGTTCAGCTGGAACAGCGGCGAGGCGATGCTGCAGATCATCCACAAACCGGGCAACCTGGCGGTGGACTACCAGGACTGGCGCGGCCTTGCTGACGAGGCCCAGGAGCAGCGCCTGCAGGCCCTTCACAAGCAGGAGCGCGAGGCCGGTTTTGCCCTGCTCAGCGAAGCACCGTTCCACTTGCGCCTGGTGCGTGTGGCCGACGAGCGCTACTGGTTCATGATGAGCAACCACCACATCCTTATCGATGCCTGGTGCCGCTCGCTGCTGATGAACGACTTCTTTGAGGTTTACCAGGCCCTCGGCGAAGGCCGCCAGGCCCAGTTGCCGGTGCCGCCGCGTTACCGCGATTACATCGGCTGGTTGCAGCGTCAGGGCCTGGAGGATGCGCGCGCCTGGTGGCAGGCCAACCTGGCCGGCTTCGAACGCGCCACCGCCATCCCCAGCGACCGCCCGCTGCGGCATGACCACGCTGGCAGCGGCATGGTCGTCGGCGACTGCTACACCCGCCTGGCGGTGAGTGACGGCGTGCGCCTGCGCGAACTGGCCCAGGCCCACCAGCTTACCGTCAACACCTTCGCCCAGGCGGCCTGGGCCTTGGTGCTGGCACGCTACAGCGGCGACCGCGACGTCGCCTTTGGCGTGACCGTGGCCGGGCGCCCGGTCAGCATGCCGCAGATGCAGCGCACCGTCGGCCTGTTCATCAACAGCGTTGCCTTGCGTGTGCAGTTGCCCGCATCCGCTGAGCGTTGCAGTGTGCGCCAGTGGTTGCAGGGCCTGCTGCAAAGCAACATGGAACTGCGCGAGTACGAATACCTGCCGCTGGTGGCGATCCAGGAGTGCAGCGACCTGCCCAAGGGCCAGCCGCTGTTCGACAGCCTGTTCGTGTTCGAGAACGCGCCGGTGGAAACCGCCGTGCTCGACCACGCCCTGCACCTGAACGCCAGCTCCGACTCGGGCCGTACCCATACCAACTTCCCGTTGACGGCGGTGTGCTACCCGGGCGACGACTTGGGCCTGCACCTGTCGTTCGACCAACGGTACTTCGACTACCCGACCGTCGAGCGCCTGCTGGCCGAGTTCAAGCGCCTGCTACTGGCGCTGGTACAAGGCTTTGAAGGGGAGGTGAGCGAGCTACCGTTGTTGGGTGCCGAGGAGCAGCGTTTCCTGCTGGACGACTGCAACCGGACCGAGCGGTCCTATCCGCTGGAGCAGAGCTACATCGCACAGTTCGAAGCACAAGTGGCCGCACATCCGCAGCGCACTGTGGCCCGCTGCCTGGAGGCGTCCTATGACTACGCCGGGCTGAACCTGGCAGCCAACCGCCTGGGCCATGCCCTGGTGGCTGCCGGGGTCGGCGTGGATCAGCCGGTGGCGCTGCTGGCCGAGCGCGGGTTGCCGCTGCTGGGCATGATCGTTGGCAGCTTCAAGGCCGGCGCGGGCTACCTGCCGCTGGACCCGGGCCTGCCGGCGGCGCGCCTGCAAAGCATCATCCAGCTCAGCGGTACGCCAGTTCTTGTGTGCAGCGCCGCCTGCGCCGAGCAGGGGCGGCAGTTGCTGGGCGAGCTGGCGGTTGCACTGCGGCCGCAACTGCTGGTCTGGGAAGACATCCAGGCCAGCCAGATCGCAAGCCACAACCCGGGCATCCACAGTGGCCCGGACAACCTCGCCTATGTGATCTACACCTCAGGGTCGACCGGCCTGCCGAAAGGGGTGATGGTCGAGCAGCGCGGCATGCTCAACAACCAACTGAGCAAGGTGCCGTATCTGGCCCTGAGCGAGCATGACGTGATCGCCCAGACCGCATCGCAAAGCTTCGATATTTCGGTGTGGCAGTTCCTTGCCGCGCCGCTGTTCGGCGCCAAGGTCGAGGTCGTGCCGAACGCCATCGCCCATGATCCGCAGGGCCTGCTGGCGCATGTGCAGGCCACCGGCATCACCGTGCTGGAAAGCGTGCCGTCGCTGATCCAGGGTATGCTGGCCAACGACCATCAGGCCCTCGACGGCCTGCGCTGGATGCTGCCGACCGGCGAGGCCATGCCACCGGAACTGGCGGCGCAGTGGCTGCAGCGTTACCCGCAGATCGGCCTGGTCAACGCCTACGGGCCGGCAGAGTGCTCGGATGACGTGGCGTTCTTCCGCGTCGATGCCGCGTCGACCCAAGGCAGCTACTTGCCGATCGGCACTCCGACCGACAACAACCGCCTGTACCTGTTCGGCGAAGAGCAGGCACTGGTGCCGTTGGGCGCGGTGGGCGAGCTGTGCGTGGCTGGCACGGGTGTTGGTCGTGGCTATGTCGGTGACCCGGCGCGCACGGCAATGGCGTTCATGCCTCACCCTTACGGGCTACCTGGAGAGCGGCTGTACCGGACCGGTGACCTCGCACGGCAGCGCCCGGACGGTGTGCTGGAGTACGTCGGGCGCATCGACCACCAGGTCAAGATCCGTGGTTACCGCATCGAGCTTGGCGAGATCGAAGCCCGCCTGCACGAACAGGCCGAGATTCGCGATGCTGCAGTGGGCGTGCAGGAAGGCGTCAACGGCAAACATCTGGTCGGTTACCTGGTGGTACACCAGGGTATCGCCGCCGATGGCGCATTGCTGGAGCAGATCAAGCAGCGCCTGCGGGCTGGGTTGCCAGAGTACATGGTGCCGCTGCACTGGGGTTGGTTCGACAGCCTGCCGCACAACGCCAACGGCAAACTCGACCGCAAGGCCCTGCCGGCCATCGACATCGGCGGCCAGCACAGCCAGGCCTATCAGGCGCCGCGCAACGAGCTGGAGGAAGTGCTGGCGGGCATTTGGGCCGATGTGCTCAAGGCCGAGCGGGTGGGGGTACACGACAACTTCTTCGAGCTGGGCGGGCATTCGCTGCTGGCCACGCAGATCGCTTCGCGGGTGCAGCAGCAATTGCAGTTGAACGTGCCATTGAGGGCGATGTTCGAGTGCAGCACGGTGGAGGAGCTGGCCGAGTATGTGCAGGGGTTGCAGGGCAGTGCGCTGGATGACGACAAGGTTGACCGGCTTAGTGACCTGATGGCCGAGCTTGAGGGGCTGTAGGATTAGGGTTCGCCCTAGGTTTTGCGGGGCGGCGGAAATCGAGCGCCGCCCGCGCGGCGCTTCGCGGGGCAAGCCCGCTCCCACATTTGTTTCGGGCCAATCACTCCTGAGTCATTGGCGCGCGCCCCCTGTTCGTTCCATTGGATATCGAAGGGTGAGCATTCGCTCCTCTTCCATTTCCAGCCATGCGCCAAGGGTGCGCGCGCGGAAGGCACAGGCGAAATTGGCCCGAAACAGATGTGGGAGCGGGCTTGCCCCGCGAAGCGCCGCGCGGGCGGCGCTCGATCTCCGCCCCACTGCAAAACTCAAGACATCCGCTAGCGTTTACCCAGTATATTGCCCAGCATTTCTGGCCGCGGTGCCCCTTGCTGGCTTTGCAGATTGCCCTGCTCATCCTGATAGAAAATCGCCGGAGTCGCCTGCAACCCCATCTCTTCCATCAATGCCATGTTGGCTGCCAGCTTCTGCTGCACCGCCTCAGGCACCTGCTCCAGTGCCTTCAGCGTGCTGGCCTTGCCGGCTTTTTCATGCTGTTGCAGTGCCTTGGCCGGGTCTTTCGCAGCCAGCAGCGCCGCCGATTTACCCGGGCTGTCCTCGCGGATGATGCCGACCATGATATGGCGCAACTGCACCTTGCCCGACTCCACCCACGGCCGCGCCTGTTCCCAGAACATGTTGCAATAAGGGCAGTTCGGGTCGCTGAACAGGTACACCTTGCGCGGTGCATCGGCCTTGCCGTCGGCGATCCAGGCGGTTTTCTCCAGCTTCGCCCAGATTGCTTTGCTCATCGGTGCATACACCAGCTTTTCCAACGGCTCGGCGCTAAGGTCCTTGCCTTGTTCGTCGAACAGGCTGCCGACCACTACGTGCTTGCCGTCAGGGGTCAGGTACAGGGCCAGGGCGTTGTTCTGGTACTCGGCGGCGTAGCCGCGCAGGCCGTCAGGCGCGTTGAAGCTGCCTTTGATCACGGCGCCCTTGGCTTGCAGTTGCTGAACCGCCTTGGGCAGCTCTTCGGCCTGCAGGGGCGGGGCGGCCAGCAGGGCCAGGGACAGGGGCAGCAGTGCAGTCAGTCGCATGTCAGTTTCCTTGTGCGGCAGGGGCGGGCGCAGTGGCCCGGTCGAAAGGTTCCAGGGCGTGGCGCAGGCTGGCCCGGGACAGCTCGCCCAGGTGGCTGCCGATCAGCCGCCCGTCGGCGTCATAGAACAAGGTCGTGGGCAGGGCCATGGAACCGACCCGTTGGGCCAGCAGGCCGGTGCCGTCGAACAGCACGTGGGTCAGGCTCAGGCCGGTAGTGGCGAGGAAGGTGCTGACGTTTTCCGGGGTCTCGCCCTGATTGACGAACAGGAAGGTCACATGCGGGTATTCGCCTTGCGCCTGTTGCAGCACCGGCATCTCGCGCCGGCAAGGCGGGCACCAGGTGGCCCAGATGTTGATTACCAATGGCTTGCCGCGGTAGCTGTGCAGCGCCACCGGCTGGCCGCCAGCGTTGCGCAGGCTCAGTTCGGGCAGCTCGGTACCTTTGCTGTACAAATGTCCGCCGAAGCTGGCCAGGCCCCAGAACAGCGCGCCGCTGAACAGCGCCCAGCCCAGCGGGCGGCGCAGGCCTGGGTGGCGCCAGCCCTGCCACAGGGCACCAAAGACGATGCCGACAAGGCCCGTCCAGAGCAGGAACCCGCCGTCGCGGATGTCGATCATTTGCAACGGCTCATCGCGGTACATCGGCCAGTAGGCCAGCACGAAGCCGGCACGGGCGCACAGCAGGCCGATCAGGAACAGGTTGAACAGCGCCGATTCCGGGCTTTCGCCGCCACGCCGGGCGACCCACCAGCCGACCACGCTGGCGATCACCAGGGCGGTGAGCATCAACAGGTGGTTGAGGGCCATCGTCAGTGGCCCGAGGGTTACGGTCAGCATCAGCCTTGGCTCCTGGTCTGGGCCCAGTGTTGCTGGAACGCGGCGGCATCCACCTCACCGGTAATGCGCCGCGCGCGGCGTTCGTCGCCTTCCGGGCCGATCCAGATGATGCTGGGCGGGCCGGGTACCTGGTAGCGCTGCAGCAAGGCTTTGCTGGCTGTGCTGTCGGCGGTCACGTCCAGGCGCAGCAGGTGCACCCCGGCCAGGCCGGCCTGCACGTCGCTGCGGGCGAACACCTGTTTTTCCATGACCTTGCACGACACGCACCAGTCGGCATAGTAGTCGAGCATCACCCACTGGCCACGAGCCTTGGCCGCATCCAGTTCACGTTGCAGGTCTTCGGGGCGGCTGACCGTGACGAAGCTGTCTTCGGCATGCTGGCCAGCGACTGGCGCGCCACCACCACCGGTGAACGGGCGCAGCGGCTGCCACAGGTCATCGCCACCGGCTGCGGCGCCTACCAGCAACAGGCCGCCCCACAGGGCGCCCAGCAACGGTACGGCGCGCAACGCTGGCAGGCGCTGCAGGGCCGGCCAGGTGGCCCAGGCCAGGGCGATCAGCCAGGCGCCGCTCAGGGCCAGCAGCAGCGTGGCGGGCAACAGGCTGCGCACGGTATACAGCGCCATGGCCAGGAACACGAAGCCGAACACGCCCTTGACCCGGTCCATCCAGGCGCCTGGGCGCGGCAGGTAACGGTTGCCCAGGGTTACCAGCAACAGCAGCGGTACGCCCATGCCCAGGCCGAGGCTGAACAGCACCAGCGCGCCCTGCAGCACGTCGCCGCTCTGGGCGATGTACAGCAGCGCGCCGGCCAATGGCGCAGTCATGCACGGGCCCAGCAGCAGGCCGGACAACGCCCCGAGCAGCGCCGCGCCATACAGGTTGCCGCCACGGGTGCCTTGCCCGGCGCGGTCAAGGCGGTCCCGCACGGCGGCGGGCAGTTGCAGCTCGAAGGCGCCAAACATGGGCAGGGCCAGCAGCACGAACAGCCCCGCGAGGCTGCCCAGCAGCCAGGGTTGCTGCAGCCAGGCCTGCAGGCTGGCACCCAGCAGCGCGGCAACCACGCCCAGGGCGGCGTACACCAGTGCCATGCTCAGCACATACACCCCGGCCAGCAGCCAGCCGCGTCGGGCGCTGGCGCCATTGCCCAGTACCAGCCCGGCAAGGATCGGCAGCATCGGGAGCGAGCAGGGGGTAAACGCCAGCAGCAGGCCCAGGCCGAAGAACGCCAGCAGGCTCCAGGCCAGGTGGCCCTGTTGCAAGCCACTGGCCAGGGCCTGGTCGCTGGCTTGCTCGGCGGCTGGGGCCACACTGCCGCCCAGCTCGATCAGGGTGGTCTGCGGTGGATAGCACAGGCCGGCGTCGGCGCAGCCTTGCCAGCCCAGGCGCAACTGGCCTTGGGCATTGGCCGGCAGCAGCAGTTCGAGCTGGTCGCGGTACACCGCGCTGTCACCAAAGAATTCGTCATGGTGGTTGAGCGCCGGCGGCAACTGCGGGTGCTGCTCGGCAGGCAGGCCGTCGAATTTCAAGCGCTTCTGGTACAGGTAGTAGCCCGGCTTGATCTGGAAATACAGGCGCATCTGGCCATCGGCCTGGCGGTCGTGGGTGAGCACGAAGGCCTGGTCGACCGGCAGGAAGTCCGGTTTTACATCGAACGGGCTGGCCTGCAACGGCCCGGCCAGAAGCAGTGTGAGGAAGAGCAGGAGGACGCGCATGTCTTCGCCTTGGCAGATCTAGGAATGGGGCCATGCTGGCTGGGATTGATTAAAGGAAGGTTAACTCTGGTTTTTGGGCAGATGCTTGTCGGGGGATTCTTAGCGCCTGGGAGATCGAGCGCCGCCCGCGCGGCGCATCGCGAGCTGCGCTCGCTCCTACGTTTATTTCCGGCCAGTTACGCCTGTGACGGGCGCGCGCGACCGCCTTGTTTGTCCGACGCGATATGGCGCCATGCACCAAGGCGTTCGCGCGCAAATCCCCCAGAAATAACTGGCCCGAAACAAACGTAGGAGCGAGCGCAGCTCGCGATGCGCCGCGCGGGCGGCGCTCGATCTCCCAGGCGCCAAGAATCCCCCGGCAAACACCTGACAGCCCACCCCCAATCCCCCATCACCCCAGACACACCGCGACATATTGTCGGCTTGACTTTGCCTATCCCCACTCACTTGCTGTAAAGTTGACGCACAAGTCAGCTTTCCCCGCTAGCACTAGAATCAAAAATAGGGCAGGCCCCCCACTGCCCAGAGGATCAAGCATGTCCAACCGTGATATTTCCAGGCGCGCCTTCTTGCAAGGCGGGCTGATAGCTGGTGTCGGTGTGACCATGGCGCCACTCGGCAGCCAGGCGTTCGCCGCACTGATGGAGGACCGCGTCACCACCTCGCCGCAGAAGTGGATGAACCATGACGGCAAGGCCCGTTTCCGTAACGATGCCTTGTCCAAGGTGTGTGGCGACAAGGTGTTCGCCCGCGATATCCGCGCCAAGGACATGCCTGGCTGGCCAACGCAGCAAGGCCACGCGCTGCTGCTCAAGGCCACCAAGGCCGACCGTATCTATGCCGGGCATGACCTTAGCCTGCTCGGAAGCGAGTTGCAGCCGGACCGCATCGTTACCGCTGCCGACCTTGAGAAAGACGGTCTCGCCTGGCCCGAGGCCCATTCGCCCGACCCGCTGCTGCCGCCCGGCAAGGTGCCGATGTTCATTGGCCACCCGGTGGCAATCCTGATCTGGCACGACTTCGAGCGCTTCCGCCAGGCCAAACGCAAGCTGCAGTTCAACGAACAGGCGATCCGTTACGGCGCCCAGGCACCGCTGTACCAGCGCGACCCTTACGGCAGCTTCCGCTTCGTGCGCGTCGGCGGTGCCACGCCGTTCGACGACGATGAATTCTCGAGCCTGAAGAATTCCATGCTGTTCCCGACCATTCTCAACCGCAAGCCGGTGTGGTCGAAACAGCCCAACCAGCATGGCGACCTGACCGAGCAGGGGCTGTTCTACGCCAAGCGCATGGCCGAGCAACTGGACAACCCGCCCGAGGACTGGCTGGTGTTCGACGAGCGCTACAAAACGCCGTCCATCGAACCCGCCGCGCTGGAGCCGGACAACGGCAATGGCTGGTACGACCCCGCCAGCGGCACGCTGCACTTCGTGGTCGCCACCCAGTGCCCGTTCGAAGTGGCGCAGGAATGCGTGCACATGATCAAGCCGTCGCGTTTCGCCCTGAATACGCTGAACATGCACCCGGGTTACACCGTGGGCTATGGCTCCAAAGACAACAACATCTTCGTCTTCTACGCCGCCGTGGCTGCGCTGTATGGCGCCGGCGTGCCGATCCGCCTGGCCAACGACCGTTACGAGCAGTTCCAGAGTGGCATCAAGCGCCATGCCTTCGATATTCGCTACCAGTTGGCCGTGGACAAAAAGGACAACAGCTTCAAGATCTTCCGCGCCGACATGAGCTGCGACGGCGGCGGGCGCATCAACTACAGCCCGTCGGTAGCTGCGGTGGGGGCTACGGCAGCGCAGTCGATCTATTACATGCCGCAGAACGACCTGTCGGTCACCGCCTACCATTCTCGCGGTGTCGAGGCCGGCTCCATGCGCGGCTACGGCACCTTGCAGAGCATGGCGGCCACCGAGATGATGGTCGATGAAATTGCCGGCCGCCTGGGCGTCGATGCCATCGACCTGCGCCGTGCCAACGCGCTGAAATCGGGCATGAAAAACACCCAGGGCGCGGTGCCGGCGGGCGCGCTGCGTCTGTACGAGATTCTCGACAAGGCCGCCGTGCATGAAGGGTGGCGCAACCGCGATACGCGCAAGCAGCAGATGGACGCGCAGGACCAGGACCACTGGTACGGCGTGGGCTTTGCAATTTGCCAGAAGGACTTCGGCACCGGCTCCGAGGCGCCGATGGCCAGCATCGAGTTCAGCCGCGAGGGCCGCATCAGCCTGCGCCACATCGGCACCGAGCTGGGCACCGGCATGTCTACCTCGCAGGCCCTGGTGGTCAGCGATTTCCTTGGCCGCTCGGCTGACGAGGTCAGGACTGCGGTCACCGAATGGCCAGAGCTGCAACTGAGTACCAGTGGCAACCCGTACCTGATCAGCCAGCCCGAGCAGGATGCCGCGCTGCGCAACCCGCGCTGGGTGGGCAAGCTGGCGTCGCCATCGTCGGCGACCAACTCGGCCTTCTACTTCAGCCATGCCACCCGCGAAGCGGCGCGCGTGCTGTTCAACCACGGCCTGTGGCCGGCGGCCATGGCCATCTGGAGCCAGGGCCCGCATGGCGGCCAGGCCAACCCGCTGGTGGTGCGCCGCGAGAACGCGGTGTGGGTCAATGGTGAGCTGACCGGTAACGGCCTGCAGCCGATCCCGTTCGCCCAGCTGGCACAGAAGGCCCACGACATGGGCCTGGTCACCGGCGCCAGTGTGCACGGTTTCAACCGTTGGAGCTGGGCCGAGGCTGACTTCGTCATCGACGGCGTGCGCGAGCGCTTCCCGCTCGACGCCGTGGCGGTGAAGTACGGCGATGGCGCAGTGAGCGCCAAGAAGGCGCAGATGAGCAGCCACGGTTACCACCTGCTCGACCGGCAGAACGCAGCCTACCCCGATACCCAGCTGAACAACGCCATGGTCACCTACTACAGCCCGGTGGCAACCCTCGTTGAAGTCAAGGTCAACAAGGGCACCCATGAAGTGCAAGTGCTCAACCATCACAGCTGGGTCGAGTGCGGCCGGGTGCTGGTACCGGAGCTGGTCAAGGGCCAGCTAGAAGGCGGTATCGCCATGGGCATCGGCCACGCGCTGACAGAAGAAATGCCGTTGTACGAGGGTGGGCCCGGGGAGGGCGACTGGAACTTCAACCGCTACCGCCTGCCGCATGCGCGCGACGTGGCGGTGTGGCAGCAGACCAGCGAAATTCTCCCGCCGCTGTCACCGACCGACCCGTCCAAGGGCATCGCCGAAGTGGTGATGATCCCGGTCGTGGGGGCCATCGGCAATGCCGTTGCCCATGCCATCGGCAAGCGCGTGCGCGATCTCCCTATCACCCCAGCCCGTATCAAGGAGGCCCTCAATGGCTAACCGTCCACTGCAACTGACCCTCAACGGTCAACCGGTCGGCCCGGTCGAGGTCCCCGCTGACCTGGCGATGATCGACTACCTGCACGAACACCAGAACCTCACCGGCTCGCGCCTGGGCTGTGGCCAAGGCATCTGCCACGCCTGCGTGGTGATCGTCGACAACCCCGACGGCACCAGCGAGGAAGTGCGCACCTGCATCACCGGCGCCCACTATTTCGAGGGCAAGAAGGTGCGCACCATCGAGGGCCACGCCAAACCGGACGAGGCCGGCAACCTGACGCTGAACCCGATCCAGCAGAAGTTCGTTGACCTGTTCGCCTTCCAGTGCAGCTACTGCGCGCCGGGGTTCGTCAACGCTGCTACCGTGCTGGTGGAAACGGCCCAGCGCCAGCCGTTGAAGAAGAGCGAAGTGGAAGACCGCATCGAGGCCAGCCTCGGGCACCACATCTGCCGCTGCACCGGCTACGTGCGTTATTACGACGCTACCCGCAAGGTGCTCAACGATCTCGGCCTGGTCAAGGAGGGTTGAGCATGGGCTTTGTACGTAGCGCATGGGCGTTGGCACTGGGTCTGGCCGTCAGTTCGTTTGCCCTGGCGGCCGACGAGGCCCAGGTCAAGCGCGGTGAATACCTGGCACGCGCGGCCGACTGCATGGCCTGCCATACTGCCGAAGGCGGCGCGCCGTATGCTGGCGGGCTGCCGATTCATTCGCCGTTTGGCACCATTTACGGCAGCAACATCACCCCGGACAAGCAATACGGCATCGGCAACTACAGCGCCGACGAGTTCTTCGCCGCAGTCACCGAGGGCAAGCGCAAGGACGGCGCCAATCTGTATCCGGCGATGCCTTACACCTCGTACCACCTGATCAAGCGTGAAGATTCGGACGCGATCCTCGCCTACCTGATGACCATCCCGCCGATCAACCGCCCGGCACCGCAGACCGCGTTGCGCTTCCCGTTCAATGTGCGGATGGGCCTGAGTGGCTGGAACATGCTGTATGGCAAGAGCGTGCAGTTGCAGCCAACCGAAGGCAAAAGCCCGGCCTGGCAGCGTGGCCAGTACATGGTCGAGGTCATGGGCCATTGCGGCGAATGCCATACCCCGCGCAATCCCATCGGCGCGCTGCAGCAGGACCAGCGCCTGACCGGTGGCTTGCTTGGCGGCTACCTGGCGCCGAGCCTGCTGGCCCAGGACCTGGCCGAACGCGGCTGGACCCAGCCAGACCTGACCACCTTCCTCAAGCACGGCATCAGTGCCCAGGGCAGCATGTTCAACGAGATGTTCCCGGTGGTGCACCACAGCACCCAACACCTGGAAGACGCAGACCTGGCGGCCATGGCCACTTACCTGCTGGGCGACCAGCCACCGCCGGCCAAGGCCATCCAGGCAGTTGCCCTGGAGCAGATGAGCGACAGCGCCAAGCGCGGCCACCAGCAGTACCTGAACGTCTGCGCCGGCTGCCATGGTGTCGACGGCGAGGGCAAGCCGCACATCGCCGTGGCCATGCAGGGCAACACCGTGCTGCGCCAGGGTGACTCGCGCAACCTGGTCAAGGTCATCCTCGAAGGTATTCGTGAACAGCAGTTCACCGGCTTTGAACGCATGCAGCCAATGCCAGGCTTTGCCGACAAGCTGGATGACCAGCAGGTGACGGATATGGTCAACTACCTGCGCCAGGCGTGGGGTGGACTGCCCGGTGACCTGAAGGTACAGCAGCTCGCCGAGCTGAAGGCGGAGTAAACGTGCAACATCTCGATCTACAGGTGATTCGTCAGGCCTTGCAGTGGTCGTGCAACGGGCAACGTGTGTGGTTGTGCACGGTGCTGGCCACCTATGGCTCGGCGCCGCGTGCGCCGGGCTCGCTGCTGGCTGTCAATGCCAGTGGCCAGTGGCTGGGGTCGCTGTCCGGTGGCTGTGTCGAAGACGACTTTCTCGAACGCGTGGCCCTGGGTGAATTCCCGGAGCCGGTTGCCATCGTGCGTTACGGCGATGGCAGCGACCCGCGTTCGAGTGTCCGCTTGCCGTGTGGCGGTGTGCTTGAAGTGCTGGTGGAGAACCTGCCGGCCGAGTGCGAGGTGCAGGCGCACCTGCGTGAGATGGAAAGCGCGCTGCAGGGCCAGCGCCGGGTGCTGCGTGAAGTGAGCTTGCCCGAAGGTACCCGCCATCTGGCCGATGACCCTTCCCAGGGACCACGCGTCGAGCGGGAAGCAGCCTGTGTTCGCTTGCGTGTCGGCGCGGCCCAGCGCCTGCTGCTGGCCGGCTATTCCAGCGTGGCGCATTTTTGTGCCGAGTTCGGCAAAGGCATGGGGTTTGAAGTCATCCTTTGCGAGCCGCGGGACGAAGTGCTGGATGGCGTGCGGCTGGACGGCGTTGAAGTGCGCCGCGAGTTGCCTTCGGAGTTTATCCACCATGGCGGTTGCCATGCCGACACGGCGGTGGTGGCTTTGACCCACGACCCGAAGATCGACGACCTGGCGATGCTTGAAGCGGTGCGTACCGAGGCTTTCTACATTGGCGTGATGGGCTCCCGGGTGACCTCCGACAAGCGCCGTGAGCGCTTGCAGCGCATCGGCGGCCTGGGTGAAGTGGAATTGGGCCGCATCCATGCCCCGATCGGCCTCAACCTGGGCAGCAAGACCCCGGCCGAGATCGCACTGGCGGTGTTGGCCGATATCCTGCGGGTGCGCAACGGCATTGCGCGGGTGGCGCTGTGAGCGTGGTGGCCCTGGTGCTGGCGGCAGGGCGCGGTACGCGTTTCGGTTCCGACAAGCGCCGGGCCACCCTGGCCGATGGCCGCAGCTTGCTGGCGCATAGCGTGGAGCGAGCCCGGGCGGTGTTCGATGATGTGCGCGTGGTATTGCGCGCAGGTGAGCGGGCCGAGGATTTTGGCGTGCCCCCCGATTGCCAGGTAATCATCAGCCATCAAGCGGCCGCGGGCATGGGGCACAGCCTGGCGGCCGGCGCTCGGTCTTTGCTCGACAGCCATGCCCAGGCAGTGGCCATTTTGCTGGGTGACATGCCGTGGATCGAGTCGGCAACCTTGCGCCAACTGGCCGCAGCGGCCGCGGCTTCGACCATCGTGTTGCCACGCCATGCGGGGCAGCAGGGGCATCCGGTGATGTTCGGGCGTGATTTCTGGCCTGCGCTGGGGCAATTGTCCGGCGATGAAGGGGCGCGCTCGGTGGTGCAGGCCAATCGGGGCAGTTGTGTGGTGATCGAACTGGCAGATGCCGGGGTGTTGCTGGATGTCGATACGCCACAGGGGTTGATGTAGGGCCCTGGTGCTCACCACTGCACCCAAGACGAACACCCTGACCCACCCACAAAGGTCCATAATGCCCCCTTAATCCGCCCAAGGTGCAATGCCAGCCACACCACTCCGGGAGCCCCACCATGCACGTTCTGCTCTGCGAGGACGACGACCTGATCGCCGCCGGCATCTGCGCCGGCCTCACCGCCCAGGGCCTGACCGTGGACCGGGTGGGCAACGCCGCCGCTGCGCGGGCGATGTTGCAGGCCGCGCAGTTCGACGTGATGATCCTCGACCTCGGCCTGCCCGACGAAGACGGCCTCAAGCTGCTGCGCCGCCTGCGCCAGCAGGGTGTGGACCTGCCAGTGCTGGTACTCACGGCCCGCGATGCCGTCACCGACCGCGTCGATGGCCTGCAGGCCGGCGCCGATGACTACCTGCTCAAGCCGTTCGACCTGCGCGAGCTGGCCGCTCGCCTGCATACCCTGCTGCGGCGGGTGGCCGGGCGGGCGGTGAATGTGATCGAGCACGGGCCGTTGCGCTATGACCCGAGCAGCTGCGAGGCGACCCTGGCCGGCCAATCGGTCGACCTGTCCCGCCGTGAGCAGGCCTTGCTCCAGGCGTTGCTGCAAAACCCCGGGCGGGTGCTGTCCAGTGAACAGCTTAAAGATTGCGTATACGGCTTCAGCGATGAAGTCGAAAGCAACGCCCTGAACGTGCATATCCACCACCTGCGGCGCAAGCTGGGCAACGGCATTGTCGAGACCGTGCGTGGCCTGGGTTATCGGCTGGGCCCTGCGCAGGCCCCGGAGGAGGCCGCCTCATGAGCCTGCGGGTACGCCTGAGCCTGATTCTGGGCAGCGCTTTCGTGATCATCTGGGCGCTGGCCGCGGCGTGGATGCTGCGTGACCTGCGCCAGCAGATGATGTTTTCCCTCGACCAGCGTCTGGTAGCCTCGGCGCGCATGGTCGCCGGCCTGATCGACCAGTTGCCGCAACCCCTGACTGCCAAGGGCGGGGAGGCGCACTTTTCCGCCGACCAGTTCAGTGTGCCGGACGGCATGGCCTGCCAGGTCAGTTCGCTGCGTGGCGAGATCCTTGCCAGCAACCATAAGCACGATGGCGCCATGGACGACGAGCGCAGTGGCTTCCGTGACCAGACCATCGACGATGCCCTGTGGCGCACCTTCACCTACAACCATGGTGATGTGCGCATCACCACTGCCGACCGGCACATGGAGCGCGAGGCGCTGAACCAGTCGATCCTGCTGGCCGCTTCGGCGCCCGTGCTGATGGCCCTGCTCGGCAGCCTGGGGCTGTTGTGGATTGGCCTGGGCAAGGGCCTGGAGCCGCTCAACCGCATGCGCGACGCGTTGCGCCGTAGGCGCGCGGACAGTGTCGAACCCTTGCAGGTGGCGGGCATGCCCAGCGAGTTGCAGCCCTTGCTGGAAACCCAGAACCAGCTGTTCCTGCGTATAGCCCAGACCCTCGAGCGCGAGCGGCGCCTGACCGACGATGCGGCCCATGAATTGCGCAGCCCGCTGACCGCCATCAAGACCCACCTGCAGGTGGCACGCATGACCGATGGCGCGGTGCGCGAGCAGGCGCTGGAGCATGCCGAGCAGGGCACCGACCGCATGCACCGCACGCTGGAGCAGTTGCTGATGCTGGCGCGGGTGGAAGGCAGCCTGTCGTTCGAGGATGGGGTGCAGTGCAGCGCCGAGCAGGTGGCCCGCCAGGCGGTGCAGGATGCCGGTGGGGGTGACAACCGCCGCATCGTGCTGCGTCTGCCTGAAGAAGCCACGCAAATCTACCTGGGCATGCCCGCACCGTTGGCGGTGGCCGCGCTGCGCAACCTGCTGGACAACGCATTGCGCCATGGCGGCGATGAGGCGGTGGAGCTGGAGGTGCAGATGGCCGACGGCCAGGTGGGCTTCATGGTGCGCGACCACGGGCCAGGGATTGCCGAAGGCGACCTTGAGCACCTGACCGAGCGCTTCTGGCGCAATGGGCAGAGTGGCGGCTGCGGGTTGGGGTTGGCGATTGTCCAGGCGATCGTGCAGCGGTGTGCGGGTAGCCTGCGCTTTGACAGCCGTAGCGATGGGTTGCGGGTGCTCTTGCAAGTACCGGCGCGATCCGGGCATTGATGTTTATCGGCTGGGCGGGCCTCTTCGCGGGTGAACCCGCTCCCACAGGTACTGCACAGGCTTCAAGAGCGGTGCGATTCCTGTGGGAGCGGGTTCACCCGCGAAGAGGCCGGTGCAGGCAAAGTAAAATCCAGTAACAACCGCTAAATCCTCCCGGCACTCAAGCGTTTTTCAAGCGATAACTGCCCATTCGCTTGCTTGCGAGGATTTACCCATGTCCACCGCTTCCAGCCTTGCCCAGGTTGCACCGGTCAGCGCGTCGCAACCTTTGTACGAGTTTACCGAATCCCCCCTGCTGCAACGCCAGCAACAGCAGGAGTCCAATGCCCGCAGCTACCCGCGGCGTATTCCGCTGGCGCTCAAGCGCGCCCGTGGCATCTATGTGGAGGATGTTGAAGGCCGCCAGTTCATCGACTGCCTGGCGGGCGCCGGCACGCTTGCGTTGGGCCACAACCACCCGGTGGTGGTCGAGGCGATCCAGCGTGTGCTGGCCGATGAGCTGCCCTTGCATACCCTGGACCTGACCACGCCGGTGAAGGACCGCTTCGTCCAGGACCTGTTCGGCATTCTGCCCGAGGCGCTGCGCCGCGAGGCCAAGGTACAGTTCTGCGGCCCGACCGGCACTGATGCCGTGGAGGCGGCGCTCAAGCTGGTGCGCACGGCCACCGGCCGGAGCACTGTGCTGGCCTTCCATGGCGCCTACCACGGCATGAGCCAGGGCGCGTTGAACCTGATGGGCAGCAACGGGCCGAAGCAGCCGCTGGGCGCCTTGCTCGGCAACGGCGTGCAGTTCATGCCGTACCCCTACGACTACCGCTGCCCCTTCGGCCTGGGCGGTGAAGCAGGGGTCAGGGCCAACCTGCATTACCTGGAAAACCTGCTGCTCGACCCGGAAAGCGGCGTGCCTCTGCCGGCGGCAGTGATCCTTGAGGTGGTGCAGGGCGAGGGTGGTGTGATCCCGGCCGATATCGAATGGCTCAAAGGGGTCCGCCGTATTACCGAGCAGGCCGGCGTTGCGCTGATCATCGACGAGATCCAGAGCGGCTTTGCCCGCACCGGGCGCATGTTCGCCTTCGAACATGCCGGCATCGTGCCGGACGTGGTCACCTTGTCCAAGGCCATTGGCGGCAGCCTGCCGCTGGCGGTGGTGGTGTACCGCGACTGGCTGGATACCTGGAAGCCGGGTGCGCATGCCGGTACCTTCCGTGGCAACCAGATGGCCATGGCCGCGGGGTCGGCGGTCATCAACTACCTGGTCGAGCATCGCCTGGCCGAGCATGCCGAGGCCATGGGGCAGCGTTTGCGCCAGCACCTGCTGCAGTTGCAGCGCGATTATCCGCAACTGGGTGATGTTCGCGGGCGTGGCTTGATGCTGGGGGTCGAGTTGGTGGACCCGCAGGGCAGAACGGATGCCTTGGGTCATCCGCTGGCCAACCGCGAGCTGGCGGCCAAGGTGCAGCGTGAGTGCCTGAAGCGCGGGCTGATCCTGGAACTGGGCGGGCGGCATGGCGCAGTGGTGCGCTTCCTGCCGCCACTGATCATCAGCGCCGAGCAGGTTGATGAAGTGGCGCAGCGTTTTGCCGAGGCGCTTGTGGGAGCGGGCTTGCCCCGCGAAGCAGGCAACGCTGTGCATGGCACCGGCTGCGCCGGGGTTCGTGGGACAAGCCCGCTCTCATAGAACAACGTATTGATTTGGCGTCAACTTGTGGGAGCGGGCTTGCCCCGCGAACACCGGCAAAGCCGGTGCCATACACAGCGTTGCCTGCTTCGCGGGACAAGCCCGCTCCCACACCAGGCACTGTTCTCCGCGTGACAGCGCAGCCTATAGGGGATGAGTGGCCTCCCACAAAGTCACCGCTAAATCAGTCAATCAAAGTGTGTTCCATGAGAGATCACCCAGCCCTTCCGGGCTGCGCTGTCGCGCAGCAAACAGGATGCGGATGACGCCAGCTGTGCACCGGCGTTAATCCGTGTCGGCACAGCTTGCTGTGACCACGTATAGAAGAGTGAACACTTCACCGCCATTGACCCCGCGCACCTGTTTGATAGAAGCTGCCTTGCCGGCGAAAGGCGCAAAGCGCCCCCGGCTCTCATAGAACAACGTATTGATTTGGCGTCAACTTGTGGGAGCGGGCTTGCCCCGCGAACACCGGCAAAGCCGGTGCCATACACAGCGTTGCCTGCTTCGCGGGACAAGCCCGCTCCCACACCAGGCACTGTTCTCTGCGTGACAGCGCAGCCTATAGGGGATGAGTGGCCTCCCACAAAGTCACCGCTAAATCAGTCAATCAAAGTGTGTTCCATGAGAGATCACCCAGCCCTTCCGGGCTGCGCTGTCGCGCAGCAAACAGGATGCGCATGACGCCAGCTGTGCACCGGCGTTGATCCCTGTCGGCACAGCTTGCTGTGCCCACCTACAGAAGACTGAACACTTCGTCGCCATTGACCCCGCGCACCTGTGTGATAGAGGCTGCCTTGCCGGCGAAAGGCGCAAAGCGCCCCCGGCTAGTTCCAGTCAATCAAAGGTCCGCCCGGCCCGCCAATAGCCCATCAAGGTCAGGCACTCGCGCGGCAACCCGCGCTCCTTGATCAGGTAGCGGCGAATATCCATGACGGTCGCCGATTCCCCTGCCACCCAGGCATGAAACGCACTGTTGGCGCTACTGGCCTGCTCCCACAGTATCCGTGTATCGATATCCACCTCTTCCAGCTTCACTCGCGGTGCGGCTTGCCCCTGCGGCAGGCTGGCCAGTTCGCGCACGGCATGCTGCATGGCCTGGCCATGCTCGCAATTGAGCAACTCGCGGGGCAACCAGTGAAGGTCGGTGGCGCTGCCATGGTGCAAAGGCAGGCAGTCAGCCTCCAGCGGTACCTCGATGAATGCCTGCACCGCCAATCCGAGCTGGTCGTCGGCCAGTTGCTCAAGAATGCCGGCAATTGCCGGCAGCGCGGTTTCGTCACCGACCAACAGTATGTTGCGCACACCCTGTGGCGGTTTCCATTCATAGCCACCGGTGTCGCCCTCATAGGCCAGGTTGGGCGCCACCATCTGCAAGCTGTCACCCACCTGCGCGTGGGTAGCCCAGGCCGAAGCGGGGCCGTTGACGCCATGCAGCACGAAATCGATATCCACTTCCAGCGCCTCGCGGCGCAGGGCGCGGATGGTGTAGGTGCGCATGGGCGGGCGCTGGTCTGCCGGCAAGGCGCTGTGGGCAGCCTTCCAGTGCCGCTCGTTGCTCAGGTTTGGCCGTGAGCCGTCGGGCGCGGGAAACAGCAGCTTGACCCGCTGGTCCGGCGCCAATGTGGTCATTTCGGCAACATCCGGGCCGCTGAACACCAGGCGGGTCAGCGAAGGGCTGAGCGCGATCCGCCGCTTCAGTTGCACATCGAAAATCCGGTAGCTGGGCTGTTTGCCGGGCAGCGCTTGAGTGACCCGCTTGCGCAGGGTGTTGGCCAGGGTGGAGAGCATCGCGAGGGCCGCCTTCTGGAGAATGGGTATGACGTTCAGACGAGTCGCCCACCCGGCGATTTAAGCGGGCAGCCCGGGCGGTCGTCGGTGGCCGGGGCTTTGGCTAAATCAGCTCGCGGTTGTTTCGTCTTTGAGGGATGACTGGGCCCTGTGGTCCCGCTTCCTATCGCTAAGGACGCATCGCATGAATGCCGAAAACTCGTTGAAACTCGCTCGCCGCTTTATCGAACTGCCGCCGGAAAAACGCCGTTTGTTCCTGGCTGGGCTACAGGCAGAGGGCGTCGACTTTTCCGTGTTTCCGATCCCTGCCGATGTCGCCTGCGATGACCGCGACGGGTTGTCCTACGCCCAGCGACGCATGTCGTTTCTCTGGCAGCTGGACCCGCAGGGCGCGGCCTACAACCTGCCCATGGCCGTGCGCCTGAAGGGCGAGCTCGACCGCGCAGCCCTGCAGCAGGCGTTCGATCGCCTGGTCGCGCGCCACGAGAGCCTGCGTACGCGCCTGCGCACCCAGGGCGAGCACCTGTACCAGGAAGTTGTCGCCGCACAGGCCGTCGCCATCGTCGAGCATGACCTCACCGCCCTGGCGGTGGCGCAGCGCGAGGCCCGTGTCGCGGCTCTGGCTGAAGCCGAAGCGCAGGCACCGTTCAACCTGCTGCAGGGGCCACTGCTGCGCGTGACCCTGCTGCAACTGGCCACCGACGAGCACGTGCTGCTGCTCACCCTGCACCACATCGTTGCCGACGGCTGGTCGCTGAACGTGCTGATCGACGAGTTCGTGCGCTTGTACGATGCGGCCTGTCAGCGCAGCGAAGCGACCCTGCCGGCTCTGCCCATCCAGTACCGAGACTACGCGCTGTGGCAACGCAGCTGGCTGGAAGCCGGTGAGCAGGAGCGTCAGCTGAACTACTGGCGCGACAAGCTGGGCGATGATCATGCCGTACTGGAACTGCCGTTCGACCATCCACGTGTCGGGGCACCGAGCCACCGCGGTGCGCGGCGCGAGTTGCAGGTCGATCCGGCGCTTGCCGGGCGCCTCAGGGCGCTGGCCAGTGCCCAGGGCGTCACCCTGTTCATGGTGCTTCTGGCGTCGTTCAAGCTGCTGCTGCAACGCTACAGTGGCCAGCGCGCAATCCGCGTCGGCGTTCCGGTCGCCAACCGTCACCGTACAGAAGTCGAGGGCTTGATCGGCTGCTTCATCAACACCCAGGTGCTGCATACCGATATCGACCCGCTCATGAGCGTGAGCCAGCTGCTCGGCCGGGTCAAGGACACCGCCCTGGGAGCCCAGGCGCACCAGGACCTGCCGTTCGAGCGCCTGGTCGAGGCGCTTGAACTCGATCGCAGCAGCGCGCAAAGCCCGTTGTTCCAGGTGCTGTTCAACCATCAGGCGGCTATCGCCGACCCCGGTCAGGTCCGCCTGGGTAACGGGCTGACGCTGGAAAAAGTCGCCTTGGACAAGCACAGCGCTCGCTTCGACCTTGCCCTCGACACCTACGAAAGCGCCGGGCGTCTGCATGCTGTGTTCACCTATGCGCTGGATGTCTTCGAAGAAGCCACCATCATTGGTTTCGGCGAGGATTGGCTGCGACTGCTCGACGGGCTGAGCCAACCGTCCGCCACCCCGGTTGGCGAGCTGCCCTTGGCGACTCAGGCGTCGCACGGGGAGCAGCAGCAAGCTGCCGGAACGCCAGAGCCTGAGTTGTGCATCCATCACCTGATTGAAACGGCCGCCAGCCACAACCTGCAGGGCCTGGCAGCGAGCGGCGACGCCGGTCGGCTAAGCTATGCCACCTTGCAGGCACGCTCGGATGCCCTGGCTCAGGTACTGCTGGCGCGTGGCATACAGGTGGACCAGCGGGTCGGCGTGGTGGCCGACCGGTCCTGCGAAATGCTCATCGCCATGCTGGCCGTGCTCAAGGCTGGGGCGGCCTACCTGCCGCTGGACCCTGAGCAGCCCCAGTCGCGCATCGACTTCATGCTTGCCGATAGCGCGGTCAGCTGGGTACTTGGCCGAGCCGGGCAGATCAGCCTGCCGCAAGGCGTTGCGGCAATCGACGTGGAAGGTGACTACCCCTCGGTTTCGGCGCCCAAGGTGGCGGTGGGTGCAGACAACCTTGCCTATGTCATCTACACCTCCGGCACCACTGGCAAGCCCAAGGGCGTCGCGGTCAGCCATGGCGCCTTGGTCAACTATGTGCGCGGCGTGAGTCAACGCCTGCCAATGGACGAGATCGGTAGCCTGGCGATGGTCACCACGCCGGCGGCCGACCTTGGCCACACCATGCTGTTCGGTGCGCTGTGCTACGGCAAGACCCTGCACATGCTGCCCAAGGAGACGGTGCTCGATGCCGAGGTCTTCGCCGCCTACCTGCAGACGCATGCCATCGATGCACTGAAGATCGTCCCCTCGCACTTGCAGGCCATGCTCGCTGCGGGTGCCCAGGCTTTGCCGCGGCGTTGCCTGGTGGTTGGGGGTGAAGCCTGTAGCCCAGCACTTCTGAGCCGGATCAAGGCATTGGCGCCCGGCCTCGACGTGATCAACCACTACGGCCCCACCGAAACCACGGTCGGTGTGCTTACTCATGCCCTGCAGGAGCGGCCGCTGCTCGGCCAACCCCTGCAAAACCTGCGCGCCCATGCGCTGGACAGTTGCCTTAACCCCGTGCCCGGCAAGGCCAGGGGGGAGCTCTATATCGCCGGTGCAGGGCTTGCTCGTGGTTACCTGGGCCAGGCGGCGCTCACGGCCGAGCGCTTCGTGCCCGACCCCAGTGGCTGCAAGGGTGCGAGGATGTACCGTACCGGCGACTGGGTACGCCTGAACGCTGACGGCGAACGGGTTTTCGCCGGACGTATCGATGGCCAGGTGAAAATCCGCGGCTATCGCGTCGAGCTGGCCGAGATCGATACCTGCCTGCGGCAGTTGCCGGGCATCGAAAGCGCCGTTGTGCGAGTCGTTGGCGAAGACGCCGATCGGCAGCTGGCCGCCTACCTGGTCCCGCAGCACTGGGCTGCACAGGACGAAGCCCGTCAAGCCGTGGTCGACAGCATTCGGGCAGCGCTGAAGCGGGCCTTGCCCGAGCATCTGGTACCGCATTACCTGATGCTGCTGGAGCGTCTGCCAGTGACCCTCAACGGCAAGGTCGACGTCAGGGCGCTGCCTGAACCGGTCGCTGTCACGGCCGTTTACCGGGCGCCCGAAACACCCCTGCAAATGCAGGTCGCGGCCATCTGGGCCGACGTGCTGCAACAGACCCAGGTCGGCCTCGACGACAATTTCTTCGCCTTGGGTGGGCATTCGTTGCTGGCTACCCAGGTGGTCTCGCGGATCAGGCAGCAACTGCGCCTGGACGTGGCTTTGCGGGTGCTGTTCGACACTGCCGACCTGTCCAGTTTTGCCGAAGCTTTGCAAGGCCTGGAGCAGGTCGCCGGGGGCGATATCCAGGTCCTGGACCGGGCACTGCCGCTGCAGGTTTCGCATGCTCAGTATCGCCAGTGGATGTTCTGGAAGCTGCACCCGCAAAGCACCGCCTACAACACCCCCCTGGCCATACGCTTGCACGGCGAGGTGGACCGGGCCGCCATGCAGGCCGCGTTCGATGCACTGGTCATGCGCCATGAATCCCTGCGCACGGTCTTCGAGGAGCATGACGGCATTCCCCGCCAGCGCATACTGCCCGCAGCGTCGGCAATCATTGAATTCCATGACCTCAGTTCGGCGGATGGCCGGGCGCTGCAGCAGCGCATACAGGAAGAAGCGCTCACGCCCTTTGACCTCGAGCAGGGTCCGCTGATCCGGGTCAAGGTGTTCCAGGGCGGGCCGCAGGAGCAGGTGCTGACCGTGCTGTTGCACCACATTGTCTCGGACGGCTGGTCCATGAGCGTCATGGTCCGCGAGCTGGCGGGCGTCTACAACGCCCACACCACCGGGCAGCCGCTTGAACGCCAGGCGCTGGCGGTGCAATACGCCGATTACGCCGCCTGGCAGCGTGAACGCCTGGCCTCGGGGGAGCTGCAGGCCCAGCTGGCATTCTGGAAAGCCACGCTGGCAGACGATTTTGCAGTACTCGAGCTACCCGCCGACCGTATTCGGCCTCAGGCCCAAAGCTATCGTGGCGGGCGCGTGGATGTGCTGCTGCCTGCCGCGCTCACGGCCGATCTGCAACGTTTGGCGGTTGCCGCCAATGCCACGCTGTTCCATGTGTTCCTGGCTTCGTTCGCACTGCTGCTGTCGCGCTACAGCGGGCGCGAAACGCTCAACATCGGCATCCCGGTGACCAACCGCAATCGCCTTGAGCTGGAAGGGCTGATCGGTTTCTTCGTCAACACGCTGGTCGCGCGCGTGGCGGTCGACCCGTTGCAGTCTTTCAGCCACTTGTTGCTGGCGGTCAAAGAGACCACCCTGCAGGCTCAGGCGAACAAGGACATCCCCTTCGATGTACTGGTGGAAGCGCTCAAACCCGAGCGGGGGTTGGGCCACAACCCGCTGTTCCAGGTCATGTACAACCACCTGAGCATTCTTGGCGAGCGGGTCTCCGGCGACAGCGTGCAAGGGCTGAGCGTCGAGGAGGTCGAGCTGGTCGAGCACACCACGCAGTTCGATCTGTCGCTGGACACCCTCGAACGCAGCGATGGCGTGATCGCCTCCTTCGGCTATGCATCGGACCTGTTCGACGTCGAGCGTATCGAGCGCCTGGCATCGGTCTGGGTCAACCTGCTGGGTGCACTGGCCAGTGAGGCGGCATTGCCGGTCGCCGAGCTGCCTCTGCTCACAGCCGCACAGCACAAGCTGGCAGCCCAGGCCGTCGACCCGGCCCCCTTGCGTTTCGCCGAAGACCTTGGCGTGCACCAGCTGTTCGAGGCGCAGGCCCAGCGCGCGCCGCAGGCCACAGCGCTGGTCCTTGATGATCAGGCGCTGACTTACCAGGCACTCAACCGCCGCGCCAACCAGCTGGCCCACAAGTTGCGCGAACTGGGCGTGGGGCCGGATGTGCGTGTCGGCATCGCCGTGGAACGCAGCCTGGACATGGTGGTGGGCCTGCTGGGCATCCTCAAGGCCGGTGCTGCCTATGTGCCGCTCGACCCGCAATACCCGCAGGAACGCTTGCGTTTCATGATGCAGGACAGCGGCATTCACTTGCTCCTGACCCAGCCTCACCTGACACCGACGCTACCGATTCCCCCGGCAGTGACCTGCCTGCAGATGCAGGCGGATGAGCAATGGCTGGCCCAGTACAGCGCAGCCAACCCGGTGAACCTCACCGTCGCCGACAACCTTGCCTATGTGATCTACACCTCCGGGTCCACCGGCAAGCCCAAAGGTGTGGCCGTCGCTCATCGGGAACTGTCGGTGTTCTGCAGCGTGGCGGCCGATTATTCGCGGCTCGACGCCAGTGATCGGGTGCTGCAGTTCGCCACGGTCAACTTCGATGGCTTCGTCGAGCAGCTGTACCCGGCCCTGTGTTGCGGTGCGCGGGTTGTCATGCGTGGACCGCAGCTGTGGGACATTGAAACCCTCCAGCAGGCCATCGTTACCCACGGCATCACCGTGGCGGACCTGACAACCGCCTACTGGCGCATGCTGGCTGCGCAAAAGCTGCCCGCCGGCGCCTGCGCGTCGCTGCGCCAAGTGCACGTGGGCGGTGAAGCCATGCCGATGGAAAGCCTGGGCGACTGGTACGCCAGTGGCCTGCAGCAGGCTCGTCTGCTCAATACCTATGGGCCTACCGAAGCGACCGTGGTAACCACGGTGCAGGACTGCGCAGGCTTGCAGCCCGGTGCCGGTGGCAAGGCCATTGTGCCCATCGGCCGAGCGGTGGGGGGGAGGGTGACGTACGTCTGTGACGATGGCCTGGCCTTGGCCCCGGTCGGTTGGGTGAACGAATTGCTGATCGGTGGCCGGGGCTGCCTAGCCCGCGGCTATTTCAACCGCCCGGGGTTGACCGCCGAGCGGTTCATTCCCGACCCGTTCGACCCGGTCGGCGGCGGGCGCCTGTACCGTACCGGCGATCTGGCGAGCTACCGCGTCGATGGTGTTCTCGACTATGTGGGGCGCATCGACCATCAAGTCAAGATTCGCGGCCTGCGCATCGAAATGGGCGAGATCGAAGCGCGGCTGCAAGAGCACGCCATGGTGCGCGAAGCGCAGGTGATCGACATCGACGGGCCCACCGGCAAGCAACTGGTCGCCTACCTGGTGATAGAGGGCGGTGTCGAGCAGCAGGATGCGTTGCGCGAAAACCTGGCAAGCCACCTCAAGGCCGCATTGCCGGACTACATGGTGCCGGCGCACCTGATGTTCCTCAGCGAGTTGCCGCTGACGCCTAACGGCAAGCTTGACCGCAAGGCGCTGCCAAAGCCCGACCTGGGCCGCGACCAGCCTGCCTACGTGCCCGCGCGCAGCGAACGCGAAAGACAGATCGCGGCTATCTGGGCGCAGGTGCTCAAGGTTGAGCGCATCGGTCTGACCGATCATTTCTTCGAACTGGGCGGGCATTCGTTGCTGGCCACGCAGGTCACCTCGCGTATCCGCCAGGTACTGGGCCTGGAAATCCCCCTGCGCACGCTGTTCGAAGCCCCGGTGCTGGCTGATTTCGTGGCGCTGACCGGGCAAGGGACGGACGCGCCGGCCCCGGCGTTGCAGCCGGTCGACCGCGCGCAGCCGTTAGCCTTGTCCTACGCCCAGCAGCGGCAGTGGTTCTTCTGGCAGATGGCACCCGAAAGCACCGCCTACAACATGGCCACGGTTCTGCGCCTGCGTGGCGATCTGGATGTAGAAGCACTGCGCCTGAGCTTTGAAGCGTTGATCGCGCGACACGAGACCCTGCGTACGACCTTCCGCCAGGCGGGTGACCATGCCCTGCAAGTGATCCATCCGCCGCAGCCGTTCCACCTGCCAAGCGAAGAGGTCGAACTGTGCCAGGGGGATGAGCAGGCGGCGCTGCTCAAGCGCCTGGTCGAGGCAGAAACGCAATGCCCCTTCGACCTGGAGCACGGGCCGTTGCTGCGGGTAAAACTGTTGCGCGTGGCGGAGGATGACCATGTCCTCGTACTGACCTTGCACCATATCGTCTCTGACGGCTGGTCGATGCCGGTGATGGTCGATGAGCTGGTGCAGTTGTACCAAGGGCTGTGCAGTGGGCAAACAGTCGAGCTGCCTGAGCTGCCCATCCAGTACGCCGACTACGCCGTATGGCAGCGGCAGTGGATGGAGGCGGGTGAGCGGGAGCGCCAGCTGGCCTACTGGAAAGGCCAGCTGGGAGACCGGCAACCGGTGCTTGAACTGCCTGGCGATCGCCCACGCCCGGCGACCCAGGACTTTGCCGGCGCCAGCGTCGCCATCGACCTGGATCGCGACCTCGTGCACGCGCTCAAGGCATTGGCCCAGCAGCAGGGCGTCAGCCTGTTCATGCTGCTGTTGGCCAGTTTCCAGACCCTGTTGCACCGCTATTCGGGCCAGGACGATATTCGCGTGGGGGTACCGATCGCTAACCGCAATCGCCTGGAAACCGAGCGCCTGATCGGCTTCTTCGTCAATACCCAGGTGCTCAAGGCCGACTTCGACCTGCACACCACCTTCAGCCAGCTGCTCGAACAGACGCGCCAGACCGCCCTGGCGGCCCAGGCTCATCAGGATTTGCCGTTCGAGCAGTTGGTCGAGGCGCTGCACCCCGAACGCAGCCTGAGCCACAGCCCGCTGTTCCAGGCGCTCTACAATCACCAGACCGAACCCCAGGGGCAAGCGCGCAGCTTGCCTGGGCTGGAAGTTGAAGGCCTGGCCTGGGAGCGCTATACCGCACAGTTCGACCTGACCCTTGACACCTTCGAGCACGCCGACGGACTGGGCGCCTCGCTGGTCTACGCCACGTCGCTGTTCGACCGTGCGCGCATCGAGGCGCTGGCGCAGCACTGGTGCAACCTGCTGGCCGACATCGTGCGTCAACCCCAGCAGCGCGTCGCCGAGCTGGCGATGCTGGGCAGCGAGGAGCGCGAGCAGCTGTTGGCGGCATGGGACCAGACCGGCGACGACTATCCGGACGACCGTTTCGTCCATCAACTGTTCGCCGACCAGGTCGCCCGCACGCCGGACGCCGTCGCCATCCGCTTCGACGATCAACGCCTGAGCTACCGCCAGCTCGATGCACAGGCCAATCGCCTGGCGCACCGCCTGATCGAGCAAGGTGTCGGCCCCGAGGTCAGGGTCGTCATCGCCATGCGCCGTTCTACCGACATCATGGTGGCGTTCATGGCGGTACTCAAGGCAGGTGGCGTGTATGTACCGCTGGACATCGCCTATCCCCAGGACCGCCTGCGCTACATGATGCAGGACTGCGCCGCCGCCTTGGTGCTGACCCAGAGCGATGTGCTGGGCACGCTGCCGATCCCCGAGGGTTTGCCAACGTTGGCGGTGGACCTGCCGGCTGCCTGGCAGCAAGGCCCGGACACGCCACCCGAGGTGGCGCTGTCCAGGCACAACCTTGCCTATGTGATCTACACCTCCGGCTCGACCGGCATGCCCAAGGGCGTTGCAGTGGCGCATGGGCCTTTGGCCTCGCACATCCTGGCCAACGGTGAGCGCTATGAAACCGGCCCGCAGGATTGCGAGCTGCACTTCATGTCATTCGCCTTCGACGGTGCCCATGAGGCCTGGATGCACCTGCTGATCAACGGCGCCAGTGTGCTGGTGCGCGATGACAGCCTGTGGCTGCCCGAGCAGGCCTACGCCGAAATGCACCGGCATGGCGTGACCATTGCGGTGTTCCCGCCGGTGTATCTGCAACAGCTGGCCGAGCATGCTCTGCGCGTGGGCAACCCGCCACCGGTGCGAATCTACTGCTTTGGCGGTGATGCCGTACCGCAAGCCGGTTATGAGCTGGCCTGGCAGGCCCTGCGCCCGCAATACATCTTCAACGGCTACGGGCCGACCGAAACCGTGGTCACACCGCTGCTCTGGAACGCGTCGCCAGGCGATGCCTGCGGTGCGGCCTATGCCCCTATCGGCCGACTGGTCGGGCGCCGCCGCAGTTATGTCCTCGACGCCAGCCTCAACCTGGTGCCGTTGGGCCACAGTGGCGAGTTGTTCCTTGGCGGGCTGTGCCTGGCGCGTGGCTATCTCGACCGCCCAGGGCTGACCGCCGAACGCTTCGTCCCCGACCCGTTCGCTGCGAACGGCGAGCGCGTGTACCGCAGCGGTGACCTGACCCGCACCCGGGCCGACGGTTTGGTCGACTATCTGGGCCGTATCGACCATCAGGTGAAGATCCGTGGTTTTCGCATCGAGCTTGGCGAGATCGAGGCGCGGTTGCAGGATCACCCGGCAGTGCGCGAAAGCGTGGTCATCGACATCCAGGGCCCAGGGGGCAAGCAGTTGGCCGCGTATCTGGTCTGCGCGGATGTGCAACTTCACGACCTGCAGGGGCAAAGCCTGCTGCGCAGCGCGCTGCGCGATCACCTCAAGGGGACCTTGCCGGACTACATGGTGCCCACCCACCTGGTATTTCTCGACACGTTGCCGCTCACGCCCAATGGCAAGCTGGACCGCAAGGGCCTGCCCAAGCCTGACGTCAGCCAGCTGCAGCAGGTGTACGTCGCACCTCGAAACGCGCTGGAACAGACCATTGCCGGGATCTGGGCGGATGTGCTGAAAGTCGACAAGGTGGGGCTGTCGGACAACTTCTTCGAACTGGGTGGTGATTCCATCATTTCGATCCAGGTGGTCAGCCGCGCCCGTCAGGCGGGCATTCGCTTCACCCCCAAAGAGCTGTTCCAGCACCAGACCGTTCAAGGGCTGGCCTCAGTCGCCCGGCAAGGGGACGAAGGTGGGTTGATGATCGAACAGACGGCTGCAACTGGCCAGACGCTGCTGCTGCCGATCCAGCAATCGTTCTTCGAGCAGGACATTGCCCAGCGCCACCACTGGAACCAGGCGCTGTTGCTCAAGGCAGGCCAGGCGCTCGACAGCCAGGTGCTGGAACGGGCCCTTCAGGCCCTGGTGATCCACCATGATGCGCTGCGCCTGCGCTTCGATTGTGCAACGGGCGAGTGGGCGGCACATTACGGCTCGCCCGACCCACAGCAAGGTCTGCTCTGGCAGGCTACGGTGGCCGATGCCCAAGCCCTCGAAGCGTTGTGCGATGAAGTCCAAGGCAGCCTCGACCTGCAGCGTGGCCCTTTGCTGCGGGCATTGCTGGCAACCCTCGAAGATGGCAGCCAGCGCTTGTTGCTGGCAATTCATCACCTGGTGGTGGACGGGGTCTCCTGGCGTGTGCTGCTCGAAGACCTGCAAACCGCCTACAGCCAGTTGCACGCCGGCCAGCCACTCGACCTGCCCGCCAAGACCAGCTCGACCCAAGCGTGGGCCGGCCACCTGCAGACCTACGCACGTAGCGAATCGCTGCAGGCGCAGCTGCCTTACTGGCAGGCGCAACTCGACCAGACTGATGCCGAACTGCCTTGCGACAACCCGGGTGGCTCGTTGCATGGCATGCATGTCGGCACCGCCCGCACCCGTCTCGGCGCGGTCAGTACCCGGCAACTGCTGCAACAGGCGCCTGCTGCCTACCGGACGCAGGTCAACGACTTGCTGCTGACCGCGCTGGCCCGCGTCATCGCACGCTGGACCCAGCGCAGCGACGTGCTCGTGCAGTTGGAGGGGCATGGTCGTGAAGACTTGTTCGATACCCTGGACCTCACGCGGACCGTGGGTTGGTTCACCAGCGTGTTCCCGGTACGGCTGAGCCCGGAGCAGACACTGGGTGCATCGATCAAGCGGATCAAGGAGCAGCTGCGGGCGATCCCGGACAAAGGCATCGGCTACGGTGCCTTGCGCTACCTGGGTGATGACCAGGCTCGAGCGGCGCTTGCGCAGTTGCCGCCCCCACGCATCACCTTCAACTACCTGGGGCAGTTCGACGGCAGCTTCACGCCGGCCTCCGGCGCCGAGGCCCCGGCATTCCTGGTGCCAGCCGACGAAAGCGCCGGGGCCAGCCAGAGCCACGAGGCGCCGCTGGACAACTGGTTGTCGATCAATGGTCAGGTCTATGCCGGTGAGCTGAGCCTTGAGTGGACCTACAGCCGCGACATGTTCGACGTCGGTACGGTGCAACACCTGGCTGACCAGTTTGCCGCCGAGCTCGAGGCGATCGTCGCCCATTGCCTGGAGGATGCCCAGGCGGGTCTGACCCCTTCGGACGTTCCGCTGGCCGGGCTTACCCAGGCCCAGCTGGACAGCCTGCCGATCCCGGCGGCGCAAATCGAAGACCTCTATCCCCTGGCACCCATGCAGCAGGGCATGCTGTTCCACAGCCTGTTCGAGCAAGGCGGCGGCCATTACATCAACCAGATGCGCGTCGACGTCAAAGGGCTCGATGTGCCACGCTTCAGGCTCGCATGGCAGGCCGCCGTCGACCGCCATGAAGTGCTACGGGCCAACTTCGTGACCTGCTTCGAGCACCCTCTGCAGGTGGTCCGCAAGCAGCTCGAGCTGCCGTTCACGTACCTGGACTGGGTGGGCGTCGCCGAGCAGGGCGCGGCCCTGGACCGTTGGGCCGATGCAGACCTGCGCAAGGGCTTCGACCTGCAGCATGACCCCCTGCTGCGTCTGGCGGTGATCCGCACCAGCGAAGCATCCTGCCATCTGGTCTTCACCAGCCATCACATTCTGATGGATGGCTGGAGCAATGCGCAGTTGCTCGGTGAGGTGCTCCAGGCCTACGCCGGGCTGCCGAACAGCGGGCTGACGGGCCGCTATCGCGACTACATCCAATGGCTGCACCGCCAGGACCCCGTGCAGGCCCAAGCCTTCTGGCAGCAGCAGCTGCATGAGCTGAGTGAGCCTACGCGCCTGGCGCTGGCCATGCGTCAGGACAAAGCCGGGCTGGGCGCAGGCTACGGCGAACACCAGCAGCGCTTGAGCGAACGGCAGACGCAGGCGCTGGGTGCCTTTGCCCGGCAGCAGCGAGTGACCGTCAATACCCTGGTGCAGGCGGCATGGCTACTGCTTCTGCAGCGTTACACCGGGCAATCGTGCGTGAGCTTCGGCGCGACGGTGTCCGGTCGCCCGGCAGAGCTGCGTGGTGTGGAGCAACAGCTGGGGCTGTTTATCAACACTTTGCCGGTGGCCGCCAGCCCGCGCCCGCAGCAGCGTGTGGCGCAGTGGGTGCAGCAACTGCAGGCGCAGAACCTGGCGCTGCGCGAGTACGAGCACAGCCCCTTGTACGAGATTCAGCGCTGGGCCGGATCGGGTGGTGAAGGGCTGTTCGATACCCTGCTGGTGTTCGAGAACTACCCGGTCGGCGATGCGCTGCAGCAGAGTGCACCCGCCGGGCTCGCGTTCGGCAACGTGCACGGCCATGAGCAGTCGAGCGTGCCGCTGACCCTGGCGATTAGCGCAGGTGCGCAGCTGTCGGTGCACTACAGCTATGACCGGCAGTGTTTCACCCAGGAAAGCATCGCGCAGATCGCCCGCCACTTCGGTACGTTGTTGCAGGCGCTGGTCGAGGACCCGCAACAGGTGATCGCTCAACTGCCTTTGTTCGACGCACAGGAGCGCCAGGCAATCATCCACGACTGGAATCGGGCGCCTGCCAATCATCGCCCCGATCAATGCCTGCACCAGCTGATCGAAGCCCAGACCGCGCGGACGCCGGAGGCCATCGCGGTGGTGTCGGGTGAGCGGACACTCAGCTACAGACAGCTCAATCGGCGCGCCAATCAGCTGGCGCACAAGCTGCGCGAGCAGGGCGTGGGGCCAGATGTAATGGTAGGGATCGCTGTGGATCGTGGTCTGGAAATGGTCATCGGCCTTCTGGGCATCCTCAAGGCGGGAGGCGCCTATGTGCCGCTGGACCCTGAGTATCCAGAGGATCGCCTGGCCTACATGATGAGCGATAGCGGTATCAACCTGTTGCTGACCCAGTCACATCTGCTCGCCCGCTTACCGCTGCCCGAGGGTGTCGAGCCGCTGCTCCTGGAGCCATTCCCGGGCTACAGCGAAGCTAACCCGGTCAACTTCACGCAACCGGCAAACCTGGCTTACGTGATCTACACCTCGGGGTCTACCGGCAAGCCTAAAGGCACCTTGTTGCCCCATCACAACGTCGTGCGCCTGTTCCAGGCAACCCGGCACTGGTTCTGCTTCGACAGCCAGGATGTCTGGAGCGTGTTCCATTCCTATGCGTTCGATTTTTCTGTCTGGGAACTGTTCGGTGCGCTGGTGCATGGGGCCAAGGCAGTGATCGTGGCCAAGGACGTGGCCCGATCGCCCGCCGACTTCCATGCCTTGTTGGTGCGTGAGCAGGTCACGGTACTCAACCAGACACCCTCGGCGTTCAAGCAACTGATCTCGCACGCCTGCGCACAGCCACAGGGTCAGGCCGAGCTTGCCCTGCGCTATATCGTGTTTGGCGGCGAAGCACTGGACATCGGGAGCCTGGCACCGTGGTTCAACCACTTCGGCGACAGCCAGCCGACCTTGATCAACATGTACGGCATTACAGAAACCACGGTGCACGTCACCTATCGGCCAGTGTGTCGCGAGGATCTGCAGCGCGATGGCGTCAGCCCCATCGGTGAGGTGATTCCGGATCAGTCGCTGTACCTGCTCGATGCTGACTTCAACATCGCCGCGCCCGGTTGTCATGGCGAACTGCACGTTGGCCAGGCCGGTCTCGCCCGTGGCTATCACCGGCGTGCGTCGCTCACCGCGGAGCGCTTCGTACCCGACCCATTCGATGGCAGCGAGCAGGGCGGTGGTCGGCTCTACCGCACCAGCGATCTGGCACGCTATCGCATGCAGGGTGCGATCGAGTATGCGGGGCGCATCGATCATCAGGTGAAGGTCCGAGGTTTCCGTATCGAGCTGGGCGAGATCGAGGCCAGGCTGCAGGAGCATTCGCAAGTCCGCGAAGCGGTGGTGCTCGCCCTGGATGGCCCAAGCGGTACGCAACTGGTTGCCTATCTGATCCCTGCCCAGGCACCCACGGCAGCGTTGCGCGACAGCCTGCGCGAGCACCTTAAAGCGACATTGCCCGAGCACATGGTGCCCGCCCACCAGGTGTTTCTGGAGTCGCTGCCCCTTACGGCAAACGGCAAGCTCGATCGGCGGGCCTTGCCCAGCCCTGATTCCACGCAGCTGCAGCAGCTGTTCGTCGCACCGCAAACCCCGCTGGAGCAGGACGTTGCGGCGATCTGGGCCGATGTACTGAAGCTTGAAAGGGTCGGCCTCAACGACAACTTCTTCGAGCTGGGCGGGCATTCGCTGCTGGCTGTTCAGGCCACCCAGCGCGTGCAGTTGCTGCTGGGGCTGGAGGTACCGCTTTCGGCCCTGTTCGCTGCCGGACGACTGGCGGACTACGTGGCGACGATGGCTGGCCTGGCGCCTGCCAGTGCAGCCGACGTCGATGAGTTGAGTGATTTCCTGGCAGAACTGGAGAGTGTTTGAAATGACGGCCCAGAACATCGAGCTGGTTAAACGGTTCCTGCATCTGCCATTGGAGCAGCGCAAGCAATTTTTTGAAAAGATGCAGTCCAAAGGCATGAGCTTCGCTCGGCTGCCGATCCCGCAGATACGCGACGAATGGGGCCCCATCGGCCTGTCGTACGCCCAGCGGCGACAGTGGTTTCTCTGGCAGTTCGAGCCGCAGAGCGCGGCCTACAACATCAGCATGGCCGTGCGTTTCAAGGGGGCGCTGGATGGCGACCTGCTGCAGCGCAGCCTTGAAGACCTGGTTCAACGCCATGAAAGCCTGCGTACTGCTTTTGCCCAGGACGCTGACCAGCCTGTTCAGGTCGTTGATCCACGCGTGCGGGTGGAAATAGTTCGGGAGCCTTTTGCAGAGGCGGGGGATTTCGCCGAGCGCCTGAAACGGCGTATCGAAGCAGAGGCCGGCCAACCCTTCGACCTGGGGCAGGCGCCCCTGTGGCGGGTGAGGCTGCTGCAGGTGGACGAGGCCGATCACGTACTGATCCTGGTCATGCACCATATCGTCTCCGATGGCTGGTCGATGCCGATACTGCTGGACGAGTGGATCCGCAGCTACGAGGGGCTTCGCCTCGGTCAGCCAGCATCGTTGCCGGCCCTGCCGATCCAGTATGCCGACTATGCCATCTGGCAGCGCCAATGCCTGGAAGCGGGCGAGCTGGAGCGTCAGCTGGCGTACTGGGAGGCCGAGCTGGGGGGTGAACAGCCGGTCCTGGAACTGCCGACCGACCATCCCCGGCCGGCCTTGCAGAGCCGGGCAGGGGCAAGCTTGGATATCCCCCTGGACGATGCACTGTGCGCCGCCCTCAAACAGCTGGCGCAGGATCAGGGCGTGACATTGTTCATGCTCCTGCTGGCCAGCTACCAGACCCTGCTGCATCGCTACAGCGGGCAGAACGACATCCGGGTCGGCATACCCACGGCCAATCGCAATCGTATGGAAACCGAAGGCCTGATCGGCTTTTTCGTCAACACCCAGGTACTCAAGGCCGAATTCGACCTGGGCACGACCTTCACTGACCTGCTCGAGCAGGTTCAGCGACGCGTCGCTGGCGCCCAGGCCCATCAGGACCTGCCGTTCGAGCAACTGGTCGAAGCCTTGCAACCCGAGCGCAGCCTCAGCCATAGCCCGCTGTTCCAGGTCATGTACAACCACCAGACCGAAGCACGCGGGCAGGCTCGGCAACTGCCTGGGCTGACTGTCGAGACCCTGGACTGGGAGCGCAGGACCGCGCAGTTTGATCTGACCCTGGAAACCGTGGAGCACGCGGCGGGGATCGCGGTAACGCTGACCTACGCCACCGCGCTGTTCGACGAAGCCACCATCGCCCAGCTCGCCGGGCACTGGCAGGGCCTGCTGGCCGCTATCGTCGCCCAGCCGCAGCAGCGCATCGCCGAGCTGCCACTGCTGAATGCCACCCAGCAACAACAGGTGCTCCACGACTGGAACCGCACCCAGGCCGATTACCCGGTCGAGCAGTGCCTGCAGCAACTGATCGAAGCCCAGGTCGCCACCACCCCGGATGCCCCGGCGCTGGTATTTGCCGATCAGGCCCTGAGCTATGGCCAGCTGAACCGGCGCGCCAACCAGCTGGCGCACAAGCTGCGCGAGCAGGGCGTGGGGCCGGACGTGCTGGTGGGCATTGCCGCCGAGCGCAGCGTGGACATGGTCATCGGCCTGCTGGGCATTCTCAAGGCCGGTGGCGCCTATGTGCCGCTGGACCCGGAATACCCCGCCGAGCGCCTGGCCTACATGATGCAGGACAGCGGCATCGGCCTGTTGTTGACGCAAGCCCACCTGCTGGCGCAGTTGCCGGTGCCCGAGGGTGTGCAGCCGCTGCTGCTTGAGCCGCTGGCGGGCTACAGTGAGGCCAACCTGGTTCACCACACCTGCCCGGACAACCTGGCCTACGTGATCTACACCTCCGGCTCCACCGGCCGCCCCAAGGGCGCGGGCAACAGCCATCGCGCGCTGGTCAACCGCCTGTGCTGGATGCAGAAGGCCTATGGCCTGGACGCCGGCGATACCGTGTTGCAGAAGACCCCGTTCAGTTTCGACGTCTCGGTCTGGGAGTTCTTCTGGCCGCTGCTTGTCGGCGCTCGCCTGGCGGTGGCACAACCGGGCGAACACCGTGATCCGCAGCGCCTGGTCGAGGTGATCAGGCAGCACGCGGTGACCACGCTGCACTTCGTGCCTTCGATGCTGCAGGCGTTCATGGGCAGCGCCGAGGTCGAGCGCTGCAGCGGCCTCAAGCGCGTGGTGTGCAGCGGCGAAGCCTTGCCCGCAGAGCTGGCGCAACAGACCCTGGCGCGCCTGCCGGGCGCCCAGTTGTACAACCTCTACGGCCCGACCGAAGCGGCCATCGACGTCACCCACTGGACCTGCCGCCCAGGCAGCGACAGCGGCGTGCCGATCGGCCGCCCGATCGACAACCTGAAGACGCACATCCTCGGCGCCGGTTTGCAGAGTGTCGCCCCACGAGCTGCCGGTGAGCTGTACCTGGGCGGCGTCGGCCTGGCCCGCGGTTATCACCGGCGCCCGGCGCTGACGGCGGAACGCTTCGTCCCGGACCCTTTCGACAGCACGGCCCAGGGCGGCGGTCGCCTGTACCGCACCGGTGACCTGGCGCGTTATCGGGCGGACGGGGTGATCGAGTACAAGGGCCGTCTCGACCACCAGGTGAAAATCCGCGGCCTGCGCATCGAACTGGGCGAGATCGAGACACGCCTGCTCGAGCACCCGAGCGTGCGCGAGGCGGTGGTGCTGGACATCGACGGGCCGGGTGGCAAGCAGCTGGCGGGGTATCTGGTGGTCGGCGAAGCACCGGCCGACCCGCAGCAGCAGAACGCACTGCGCAGCGAACTGCGCGAGCACCTCAGGCACGGGCTGGCCGACTACATGGTCCCGACCCACCTGTTGTTCCTCGAGCGCCTGCCGGTGACGGCCAACGGCAAGCTGGACCGCAAGGCCCTGCCCAAACCCGACGCAAGCGTGCTGCAGGACAGCTACGTGGCCCCGCGCAGCGAGCTGGAGCAACAGATTGCGACGATCTGGGCCGAGGTCCTGAAACTCGACCAGGTGGGCGTGACGGATAACTTCTTCGCCCTGGGCGGCCATTCGCTGTCTGCCACCCAGGTGATCGTACGCGTTCGTGAGGCGACGGGCATCGACGCCACCTTGAAGGCACTGTTCGAACAGCCCCGGCTGGAGGATTTCTCACGCTGCCTCGAAGAGAAAAATCAGCAAATCGATCCGATTCAGGCAGAACTGGCTAAATCGCTAGAGGCGCTCAAACGTCTAACCACGGAGGAAATTGATGAACTGATTTCATAGGGGATACATCAGTGCAAGCGTTGCTCGACTCCGTCAAATCGTTGTCCACCAAAGAGCGTCACGCTCTGGCCATGCTCCTGAAGCGTCAGGGAATCAACTTGTACGGAGTCGCGCCGATCCCTGCGAGGGCGCCGGAGGAGGTCCTGGCACTGTCCTACGCCCAGCAGCGGCAGTGGTTTCTCTGGCAGATGGACCCCCAGGGCAGCGCTTACAACATTCCGGTCGCCCTGCGCCTGAAGGGCGATCTCGACCTCAAGGCGTTGCAGGCCAGCTTCGACGGCCTGATCGCTCGACACGAAACCCTGCGCACTACCATTCACCTCGACGGTGACCAACCGGTGCAGGTGATTCACCCCGAGGCACCCTTCGCGCTGGTGATCGAAACGCTCAAGGGCATCGGTGCCGATGCCACTGCGGCACTCAAGGCTTGGGTGGAGCAGGAAGTTCAACAGCCATTCGACCTGGAGCAAGGCCCCTTGCTGCGGGTCAAGCTGCTGCGCCTGGCGGCGGATGACCATGTGCTGGTCCTGACCTCGCACCACATCGTCTCCGATGGCTGGTCGACACCGATCATGGTCGACGAGCTGGTGCGTTTCTACGAAGCTGCCAGATCCGGGCAGGCACTGCGACTGCCGGCGCTCCCGGTGCAGTATGCCGACTACGCGTTGTGGCAACGGCAATGGATGGAAGCGGGCGAGCGCGAAAAGCAGCTGAGCTACTGGACGGCGCGGCTGGGGGACGAACAACCTGTGCTCGAATTGCCGCTGGACCGCCCGCGTGGCTCGGTGCAGAGCCCGGCAGGCGCGCGCTTCGACGTCACCCTCGCCGATGCGCTGGCGGACGCGCTGAAGCTGTTGGCCAAGCGCCAGGGCGTGACCCTCTTCACGTTGCTGCTGGCAAGCTTCCAGGCCCTGCTGCACCGCTACAGCGGGCAGAACGATATCCGCGTCGGCGTCCCGATCGCCAACCGCAATCGCAGCGAAGTCGAGGGCCTCATCGGCTTCTTCGTCAACACCCAGGTGCTCAAGGCCGAATTCGACCTGACCACCACCTTCGATGCGCTGGTCGAGCAGGTGCACCAGGCCGGGCTCGGCGCACAGGCGCATCAGGACCTGCCGTTCGAGCAACTGGTCGAAGCCCTGCAGCCAGAGCGCAGCCTCAGTCATAGCCCGTTGTTCCAGGTGATGCACAACCACGCCAGCGAGGGGCGTGGCCAAGCACGGCATCTGCCAGGCCTGACCCTGGAGGCGCTCGACTGGGAAATCCATACCACCCAGTTCGACCTGGCCTTGAACACGCTCGAGCATGAGCACGGCATCGGTGCGTTCCTGACCTACGCCACCGCGCTGTTCGACGAAGCCACCATCGCCCAGCTCGCCGGGCACTGGCAGGGCCTGCTGGCCGCCATCGTCGCCCAGCCGCAGCAGCGCATCGCCGAGCTGCCACTGCTGAATGCCACCCAGCAACAACAGGTGCTTCACGACTGGAACCGCACCCAGGCCGATTACCCGGTCGAGCAGTGCCTGCAGCAACTGATCGAAGCCCAGGTCGCCGCCACCCCGGATGCCCCGGCGCTGGTATTTGCCGATCAGGCCCTGAGCTATGGCCAGCTGAACCGGCGCGCCAACCAGCTGGCGCACAAGCTGCGCGAGCAGGGCGTGGGGCCGGACGTGCTGGTGGGCATTGCCGCCGAGCGCAGCGTGGACATGGTCATCGGCCTGCTGGGCATTCTCAAGGCCGGTGGCGCCTATGTGCCGCTGGACCCGGAATACCCCGCCGAGCGCCTGGCCTACATGATGCAGGACAGCGGCATCGGCCTGTTGTTGACGCAAGCCCACCTGCTGGCGCAGTTGCCGGTGCCCGAGGGTGTGCAGCCGCTGCTGCTTGAGCCGCTGGCGGGCTACAGTGAGGCCAACCTGGTTCACCACACCTGCCCGGACAACCTGGCCTACGTGATCTACACCTCCGGCTCCACCGGCCGCCCCAAGGGCGCGGGCAACAGCCATCGCGCGCTGGTCAACCGCCTGTGCTGGATGCAGAAGGCCTATGGCCTGGACGCCGGCGATACCGTGTTGCAGAAGACCCCATTCAGTTTCGACGTCTCGGTCTGGGAGTTCTTCTGGCCGCTGCTTGTCGGCGCACGCCTGGCGGTGGCACAACCGGGCGAACACCGTGATCCGCAGCGCCTGGTCGAGGTGATCAGGCAGCACGCGGTGACCACGCTGCACTTCGTGCCTTCGATGCTGCAGGCGTTCATGGGCAGCGCCGAGGTCGAGCGCTGCAGCGGCCTCAAGCGCGTGGTGTGCAGCGGCGAAGCCTTGCCCGCAGAGCTGGCGCAACAGACCCTGGCGCGCCTGCCGGGCGCCCAGTTGTACAACCTCTACGGCCCGACCGAAGCGGCCATCGACGTCACCCACTGGACCTGCCGCCCAGGCAGCGACAGCGGCGTGCCGATCGGCCGCCCGATCGACAACCTGAAGACGCACATCCTCGGCGCCGGTTTGCAGAGTGTCGCCCCACGAGCTGCCGGTGAGCTGTACCTGGGCGGCGTCGGCCTGGCCCGCGGTTATCACCGGCGCCCGGCGCTGACGGCGGAACGCTTCGTCCCGGACCCTTTCGACAGCACGGCCCAGGGCGGCGGTCGCCTGTACCGCACCGGTGACCTGGCGCGTTATCGGGCGGACGGGGTGATCGAGTACAAGGGCCGTCTCGACCACCAGGTGAAAATCCGCGGCCTGCGCATCGAACTGGGCGAGATCGAGACACGCCTGCTCGAGCACCCGAGCGTGCGCGAGGCGGTGGTGCTGGACATCGACGGGCCGGGTGGCAAGCAGCTGGCGGGGTATCTGGTGGTCGGCGAAGCACCGGCCGACCCGCAGCAGCAGAACGCACTGCGCAGCGAACTGCGCGAGCACCTCAGGCACGGGCTGGCCGACTACATGGTCCCGACCCACCTGCTGTTCCTTGAGCGCCTGCCGGTAACGGCCAACGGCAAGCTGGACCGCAAGGCCCTGCCCAAACCCGACGCAAGCGTGCTGCAGGACAGCTACGTGGCCCCGCGCAGCGAGCTGGAGCAACAGATCGCGGCAATCTGGGCCGAGGTCCTGAAGCTCGATCGGGTCGGCGTGACGGACAACTTCTTCGAACTGGGCGGGGATTCGATCATCTCGATCCAGGTGGTCAGCCGGGCGAGACAGGCCGGGATCCACTTCACACCCAAAGCGCTGTTCCAGCATCAGACCGTACAAGACCTGGCCTCGGTGGCCACGCGCATGGAAGGCAGCGGCCCGCAGATCGACCAGGCCCCGGTGGTCGGCGAGACACGCTTGCTGCCTATCCAGCAGGCGTTTTTCGAACAGTCGATCGCCGAGCCTCATCACTGGAACCAGGCGGTCCTGCTTGCCTCGACGAGGCTTATCGATGGCGCCGCGCTGGAAAAGGCCTTGCACACGCTGGTCGAGCATCACGATGCGTTGCGCCTGCGCTTCACGCCACAACAGGACGCAGGCGCATGGCTCGCCGCCCATTGCGCCCCGGGCGACGTTGAGGCCGGGCTGCTGTGGGCAGAGACCCTGACCGACGCGAACGCGCTACAAGCCCTGTGCGAGCGAGCGCAGCGCAGCCTGAACCTGCAACAGGGTCCGCTGTTGCGCGCTGTACTGGCGACCTTGCCCGATGGCAGCCAGCGCCTGCTCCTGGTGATTCATCACCTGGCGGTGGACGGGGTGTCCTGGCGCATTCTCCTGGAGGACCTGCAGAACGCCTATGACCGCCACGTGGCAGGCCAACCTGCCGTGCTGCCCGCCAGGACCACCTCGACCAAAGCCTGGGCCGAACGGCTGCAGGCCTACGCGCAGAGCGATGCAGTGCAGGCAGAGCTCGGTTACTGGCAGTCGCAGTTGCAAGGGGTCGACGCGCAACTGCCCCAGGACAGGGCTGATGGATCGCTGCATGGCCGCCACACCGCGACGGTGCATGCGCGCCTGGACCGGCAGCAAACGTCGCGGCTGTTACAACAGGCGCCAGCCGCCTACCGCACCCAGGTCAACGACTTGCTGCTGACCGCCCTGGCCCGTGTGATCGCCCGTTGGACGCAGCGCGATGAGGTGCTGGTGCAACTGGAAGGGCATGGCCGTGAAGACCTGTTCGATGCGGTCGACCTGACCCGTACTGTCGGCTGGTTGACCAGCCTGTTCCCGGTGAAGCTGACAGCGGCGCCGACCCTCGATGCCTCGATCAAGCAGATCAAGGAACAACTCCGCGCGATCCCCGACAAGGGCATCGGTTATGGCGCGCTGCGTTATCTGGGGGATTCGCACGCACGGGATGTGCTGGCTCGCCTGCCAGTGCCCCCCATCACGTTCAATTACCTGGGGCAGCTTGACAGCACCTTTGCCGAAAGCCCAGGCACAGCCACGGAGCGATTCCTGCAGCCGGCCAGCGAGAGCAGCGGGGCTAGCCAGTCTGCCGAGGCCTTGCTGGAAAACCTGCTGTCCATCAACGGGCAGGTCTACGCTGGCGAGCTGAGCCTGGCCTGGACGTTCAGCCAGGACATGTTCGACCGCGCCACGGTACAGGCCGTGGCCGACGACTATGTCAGCGAGCTTCAGGCGCTGATCGACCATTGCGTCGATCAGGACGTAGTCGCCCTGACACCGTCCGATGTCCCGCTGGCTGCGCTGGATCAGGCCCAGCTGGATGCCTTGCCGATTCCGGCAGGTGCCATCGAGGACATCTATCCGCTTTCGCCCATGCAGCAGGGCATGCTGTTTCACACGGTCTTCGAGCAAGGCCAGGGCGAGTATGTCAATCAGATGCGCGTCAACGTTTCGGGCCTGGATATCGAGCGGTTCAAGCGTGCCTGGCAGGCAATGCTGGACCGACACGACGTGTTGCGCGCCGCATTCGTCGCCAACCTTGAACGCCCGGTGCAGGTGATCCGCAAACACGTCGAGCTGCCGTTCGACGTGCTGGACTGGACCGCGCAGGAGGACATCGAGGGGCGGCTGGATACCTGGGCCGAGGCCGATCGTCGGCGTGGCTTCGACCTGCAGGCGGCACCCTTGTTGCGACTGACAGTCATCCAGACAGACAGTGCGCAGCATCACCTGGTCTTCACCAGTCACCATATCCTGATGGATGGCTGGAGCAATGCGCAGCTGCTGGGCGAGGTGTTGCAGCACTACGCGGGCGTTGCTTTGGCGCGACCGGCCGGGCGCTACCGCGACTATATCGAATGGCTGCAGCGCCAGGATGCCGAGCAGAGCGAGACGTTCTGGCGCCAGCAATTGCTGCACCTCAGCGAGCCCACGCGACTGGCCCAGGCGCTGCGCCTGGATAGAAGCCGCGCGGACACCGGCCATGGCGAACATCATCAGACGCTCGACGCAGCCTGCGCCCAGGCGTTGAGCGCGTTTGCAAGGCAACGACGGGTGACGGTCAATACCTTGCTGCAGGCAGCCTGGCTGCTGCTGGTGCACCGCTATACCGGCCAGGAAGGCGTGGCATTCGGTGCCACGGTTGCCGGCCGGCCGGCGGACCTGCGTGGCGTCGAGCACCAGCTGGGCCTGTTCATCAACACGCTACCAGTGGCAGCCAGGCTGCAGCCTGACCTGCGGGTGGGGGAGTGGGTCGAACGTCTGCAGGCACAGAACCTGAGCATGCGCGAACATGAACACACGCCGCTCTACGACATTCAGCGTTGGGCGGGCTCGGCCGGTGAGCCGTTGTTCGACACGCTGCTGGTGTTCGAGAACTACCCGGTCGGGGAAGTCCTGCAGCAGGGCTCCAGCGCAGGCCTGGCGTTTTCAGGCACGCAGAATCGCGAGCGGACCAACTATCCGCTGACGCTGATGATCGAGTCGGGCAATGCCCTGACGATCCACTACCACTACGACCGCAGTCACCTCGGCGACACCGGCGTCGAGCAGATCGCCCGGCACTTTGCCAATCTGCTGAACGCCCTGGTGCAGCACGCCGATACCCCGGTCGGTGAACTGCAGATGCTCGATGACGAAGAGCGACAGCGCATCGTCCACGACTGGAACCGTACCCAGATGCAGTACCCGCATGAGCGCAGCCTGCCCGAGCTGTTCGAAATGCAGGTCGCGCGCACCCCTGAGGCCCCGGCACTGTTGTTTGCCGAGCAGACCTTGAGCTATGGCGAGCTCAATCAGCGCGCCAACCGCCTGGCGGGCAAGCTGCGCACAATGGGCGTCGGGCCGGATGTGCTGGTCGCGATTGCCGTCGAGCGATCGGTGGAAATGGTCGTTGGCCTGCTGGCGATCCTCAAGGCCGGTGGCGCCTATGTGCCATTGGACCCGGAGTATCCGCGCGAGCGCCTGGGGTTCATGATGGAGCAGAGCGGGGCGCATCTGCTGCTGACCCTCAGCCATCTGCTCCCGCAGCTGCCCACCCACAGCGTGCAGACCTGGTGCCTGGACAGCGACTGGCATCAGGTGGCGGCCTTCGATGGCGAGAACCTCGGTATCGAGCAGCATCCCGAGCACCTTGCCTATTGCATCTACACCTCCGGTTCCACCGGTCGGCCCAAGGGGGTCGAGGTGCGCCACCAGGCACTGGTCAACTTCCTTGCCAGCATGGCGGTCGAGCCTGGGATCGATGCCGGCGATCGGGTCCTGGCGCTGACCTCGCTGTCGTTCGACATTGCCGGCCTGGAGCTGTACCTGCCGTTGCTGGCCGGGGCTTCGGTGGTGCTGATCGGCGAGCGCCAGAACAAGGATCCGTCGGCGCTGCAGGCTGTGATCGAGCGCCACGCCATCACCACCCTCCAGGCCACACCTTCGACCTGGCGCATGCTGCTGCAGGCGCTGCCTGCGCAGACCTTGCGCGGTTGCAAGGTCATCAGTGGCGGTGAGGCGCTGCCTGTCGACCTCGCCGAGCAGTTGCTGGCGCTGTGCGGGCGCATCTGGAACCTGTACGGGCCAACCGAGACGACGATCTGGTCGGCGGCGTACTGCCTGGACAACCAACATCCCTTGCCGTTGCTGGGCAAGCCGATCGCCAACACGACCTTGCAGGTCATGGCGCACGATCTGTCGACTGCCGCGATCGGCATGGCCGGGGAACTGATGATCGGTGGCGATGGCCTGGCGCGGGGTTATCAGCGCCGCGCGGCATTGACGGCCGAGCGCTTCGTCCCGGACCCATACGATCGCAGCGGGCAGGGTGGTGGCCGGCTTTACCGTACCGGTGACCTGGCCAGCTATCGCAGCGATGGGGTGCTCGAGTACGTGGGCCGCATCGACCACCAGGTAAAGGTGCGTGGCTATCGCATCGAACTGGGCGAGATCGAGGCAAGGCTGATCGATGATCCTGCTGTGCGCGAGGCGGTGGTCATCGACATCGATGGCCCTGGTGGCAAGCAACTGGCCGGCTACCTGGTCTCGAGCGGCGAAGCAGCGGTCGCGACGGAGGAACAGCGCAGCGCCCTGCGTCGCCATCTGCGCGAACAGCTGCGCGCGACCTTGCCGGATTACATGGTCCCCGCGTACCTCACCTGGCTCGATGCACTGCCGCTGACACCCAACGGCAAGCTCGACCGCAAAGCGTTGCCCCAGCCTGATCCTGGCGTATCGCAGCAAGGCCATGTCGCGCCGCAGAGCGAGGTGGAGCAGCAGATCGCTGCCGTCTGGGCGCAGCTGCTGAATGTCGAGAAGGTCGGCCTCAATGACAATTTCTTCGAGTTGGGAGGGCACTCGCTGTTGGCGCTATCAGTGCTCTCGCGCTTGCAACTTTCGCTGGGATTGACCGTGGAACCGGCCGTTCTCTTCCAGCACCCGGTCCTTGGCGATTTTGCCAGATACATCGAATCCATCGGCGATGCGTCGGCTTTCGACGAAAAACTGCAGCGTCTGGATAGGCTTTTTGAAGAGTTCGAGGTGAATGAATGAGTAACGATGCCGCGCTGAATATCGCCACGCGTTTTGTCACGCTGCCGCTGGCCAAGCGCAAGCTGTATCTGCAGAAGATGCACGCCGAGAACATTTCTCCGGCTAACTTGCCAGTGCCTTGCACCCAGTCGCTGTTCGACCGCGTTCCGGTATCGTTCGCCCAGCAGCGTCAATGGTTCCTGTGGCAGATGGATCCGCAGAGCACGGCCTACAACCTGGCTATTGCGCTGAGACTGCAGGGCGCACTGGATATCGACGCCCTGCGTGGCGCCTTCCAGGCCTTGATCGTACGGCACCAGACCTTGCGCACCACGTTCTCGCTCGATGACGAACAGCTCGTTCAGGTCATTCACCCGCCAGAATCGTTCGAAATCGACGCGCAACCCGTCGACGTCGGGGCGGCGCCGGAAACCGACTTACAGATCAAGGCATGGGTCGAATCTGAGGCTCGCACGCCCTTTGACCTGGAGCGCCAGTGGCCGACCAGGGTCAGGTTGCTGCGTTTGCACGCGCATGACCATGTGTTGATCATCACCCTGCACCATATCGCTACCGATGGCTGGTCAATGCAGGTGCTGGTCGACGAGCTCATCGGGCATTACGCCCACGCATGTACCGGCGAGGCCGTGGACCTTGCTCCGCTGCCCATTCAGTATGCCGACTATGCCATCTGGCAGCGGCACTGGATGGAGGCAGGCGAGCAGGAGCGTCAGCTGGCGTATTGGCGGGCCCACCTGGGGGATGAACACCCGGTGCTGGAACTGCCCAGCGACCGGCCGCGTCCGGCGACGCAGCGCTTCGAAGGCGCGAGCCTGAAGTTCGAGCTCGAATCAGCACTGGCCGACGCGCTCAAGCAACAGGCGCAACAGCAGGGGGTGACGCTTTTCACACTGCTGCTGGCCAGCTTCCAGACCCTGCTGCACCGGTATTCTGGTCAGGATGAAGTGCGTGTCGGGATTCCCATCGCCAATCGTAACCGGGTCGAAACCGAGCGGCTGATCGGTTTCTTCGTCAACACCCAGGTACTCAAGGCGCAGTTCGATAGCTCGCTGACATTCACGGGCTTGCTCAGCCAGATGCACAAGACCACGCTGGCCGCCCAGGCGCATCAGGACCTGCCTTTCGAGCAACTGGTAGAAGCGCTGCACCCGGAACGAAGCCTGAGTCACAGCCCGTTGTTCCAGGTCATGTACAACCACCAGGCGCAAGCCAGGGGAAATGCCCGGCGCCTGCAGGGTCTGCAGGTCGAAGGCATCGCCTGGGAGCGACAGACCGCGCAGTTCGACCTCACGCTGAACACGGTCGAGCATGAGCATGGGATTGCGGTAGAGCTCAACTACGCGACTGCGCTGTTTGAAGCATCGACGGTCGCGCGCATGGCTTCGCATTTGACCCACTTGTTGGAGGCAATCGCCGAGCGTCCTTGGCAGCTTGTCGCCGAGTTGCCGATGCTCGGGCAGCAAGAGCATCGCCAGATTGTGGAGCAGTGGAACAGCACTCAAGCGTCCTACCCTGCCGACCAGGGCATGCATCAGCTGATCGAAGCGCAAGCCCGTGCGACGCCCCAGGCCCCTGCGGTGCTGTTCGGCGAGGATGTGTTGACCTACCGTCAACTGAACCAGCGCGCCAACCGGCTCGCTCACGCGTTGCGCGACAACGGCGTGGGCCCGGACGTGCTGGTAGGGATCGCGGTGGAGCGTTCGCTCGAGATGGTGGTCGGGCTGCTCGCCGTTCTGAAGGCCGGGGGCGCCTATGTGCCGTTCGATCCCGACTACCCGGCCGAGCGCCTGGCCTACATGATGGAGGACAGCGGCATTCGTCTGCTGCTGACCCAGACTACCCTGCGCGACCAGTTGCCAATCGCCCCCAGCATGGCCTGCATTGTGCTTGATGACGCAGATGAATGGCTGGCTGCCTATAGCGACGTCGACCCTGTCAACCTCAACGTACCGGCCGATCTGGCCTACGTGATCTACACGTCGGGCTCGACCGGCAGGCCCAAGGGCGCCGGCAACACGCACCAGGCGCTGGTCAACCGGCTCTGGTGGATGCAGAAGGCCTACGGTCTGGATCACGGCGATACCGTGCTGCAGAAGACGCCCTTCAGCTTTGACGTATCGGTGTGGGAATTCTTCTGGCCACTGTTCACCGGTGCGCGGCTGGCAGTGGCTCGCCCTGGCGATCACCGGGACCCCGAACGCCTGGTGGAGGCGATCAGGCAACACAGGGTCACGACCCTGCATTTTGTTCCGTCCATGCTTCAGGCCTTCATGACCAGCGAGCACGTGGAGCGGTGCGAAACCCTCAAGCGCGTGGTGTGCAGTGGCGAAGCATTGCCTGCTGACCTTTCAGAGCAGGTCCTGGCCAGGCTCAAGCACGTCGGGCTTTTCAACCTTTACGGCCCGACGGAAGCGGCGATCGACGTTACCCACTGGACCTGCCAGGCGCAAGCCAATGGCAGTGTGCCGATCGGCACACCTATCGACAACCTCAAGACCCATGTCCTCAGCAGTGCCTTGCTGCCGGTGCCGCAAGGTGTGGCAGGCGAGCTCTACCTGGGTGGTGTGGGTCTGGCGCGTGGATATCATCGTCGTCCGGGGCTTACGGCGGAGCGGTTCGTGCCCGACCCGCTTGATCGGAGCGAGCAGGGTGGTGCGCGCCTTTACCGCACCGGGGACCTGGCGCGGTACCGCTCGGGCGGCGTAATCGAATACGCTGGCCGCCTCGACCATCAGGTGAAGATTCGCGGCCTGCGCATCGAGCTTGGCGAGATCGAGTCCAAGCTCCTGGAGCACGACAGCGTGCGCGAGGCCGTGGTAATCGATATCGATGGGCCGGGTGGCAAGCAGTTGGCCGCCTATCTGGTGGTCGATGTACACGCTGGCGAGCTGGAAGAACACCTGCGCCGGCACCTCAAGGCCACACTGCCGGACTACATGGTTCCCAGCCATCTGCTGTTCGTCGACGCGCTGCCGCTGACCCCAAACGGCAAGCTGGATCGCAAGGCATTGCCACGCCCGGATGTACGTCAGCGGCAGAAACACCATGTGGCGCCGCGCACCCCTCTCGAGGCGCGAATCGCCGCGATCTGGGCTGACGTCCTCAAGCTTGAACGGGTAGGGGCCACCGACAACTTCTTCGAACTGGGCGGCGACTCGATCATCTCGATCCAGGTGGTCAGCAGGGCCCGCCGCGAGGGCATGACGTTCACGCCCAAACAGCTATTCCAGCTGCAGACAGTCGAGGGGCTGGCGGCCGTGGTCGCCAAGGGGCACGCCCCGGCCATGCAGATTGATCAGGGCGCGGTGCAGGGGCGCATGCAGCTCTTGCCGATTCACCAGGCATTCTTCAACGAAGACATCGCCGATCGTCACCACTGGAACCAGGCCCTTCTGCTCAAGCCCGGACAGGCCTTGGACAGCAACGTGCTCGACCGCGCGCTGCAAGCGCTGCTGGCCCATCACGATGCGTTGCGCGTGAGCTTCCAGCAGGAAGACGGCAGCACTTGGTCGGCCTGCTATCGCCAGATCGGCGAGCCAGCCCAGGCGACTTGCCTGTGGCAAGCGCAACTTCAGCACCCGTCCGAACTGCAGGCGCTGTGCGACAAGGCGCAACGCAGCCTCGATCTGCAGCAAGGGCCACTGCTGCGAGCCGTGCTGGCAGACCTGCCCGACGGTAACCAGCGGCTACTGCTGGTGATCCACCACCTGGCGGTGGATGGCGTTTCATGGCGAATTCTGCTCGAAGACCTGCAGGCCGCCTACCGTCAGGAGGCGCTGGGTCAGACCATTTCCCTGCCAGCCAAGACCAGTTCCGTCAAGGCATGGGCCGAGGCGCTGCAGACGTACGCCAACAGCGAGGTATTGCGCAATGAACTGCCGTATTGGCAGGCACTGTCAGCGGTCGATGCCACGCTCCCTTGCGACAACGTTGACGGTTCACTGCAGGCCAGGCATGCAGCTGTCGCCCGGACACGGCTCGATGAGCGCTACACCCGCCAGCTCCTGCAGGACGCTCCTGGGGCTTATCGCACTCAGGTCAACGACCTGTTGTTGACGGCCCTGGCCCGCGTGATCGCCCGCTGGACGAAGCAGGAAGAGGTGCTCGTGCAACTGGAAGGGCACGGTCGTGAGGAACTGTGCGATAACGTCGATCTCAGCCGTACCGTTGGTTGGTTCACGAGCATGTTCCCGGTCAGGCTCAGCACCGCCGAGGCGATGGACACCTCGATCAAGACCATCAAGGAGCAGCTGCGTGCGGTTCCCAACAAGGGGCTTGGGTTCGGAGCGCTGCGCTATCTGGGCGACCAAGAGGCCAGCCAGGCCTTGGCGGAACTGGCACCACCCAGGATCACCTTCAATTACCTCGGGCAGTTCGATGCCAGCTTCGACGAGCCTGCCGGCGAACTCGGCCAGGCAGCCTTCCTCATGCCTGCTGCCGAGCACAGTGGCGCAAGCCGAGGCGAGACAGCGCCGCTGGGCAACTGGTTATCGATCGATGGGCAGATATTCAAAGGCGAGCTGAGCCTGAACTGGACCTTCAGCCAGGCCATGTTCGAGGTCACGACGGTCGAACGCCTGGCAGCCGAATACGCTCGGGAATTGCAGGATCTGATTGATCACTGCGTATCCGAAAGTGCCTTCGGCAGGACGCCTTCGGATTTCCCCCTGTGCAACTTGAACCAGGCGCAACTCGACGCCTTGCCTGTGCCCCTCGTCGAAATCGAGGACATCTACCCGTTGTCGCCGATGCAGCAGGGGATGCTGTTTCACAGCGCCTATGAGCAGACCGGAGATTACATCAACCAGATGCGTGTCGACGTTCAGGGCCTGTACGCTGCGCGCTTCGATCAAGCCTGGCAAGCGATGGCGGCGCAGCATGATGTGCTGCGTGCCAATTTCATCACCTTGTTCGAGCAGCCCTTGCAGATCATTCGTGAGCAGGTGCAGATCCCTTGCACCGAACTGGACTGGTCGGCGTCCAAGGATCTGCAACGCGAGCTCTGCGTCTGGGCCGAGCACGATCGTCGCAAGGGCTTCGACCTGCAGCATGATCCGTTGCTCAGGATAACCGCGATCCGTACAGGCCCCGATAGCCATCACCTGATCTATACCAGCCACCACATCCTCATGGATGGCTGGAGCAATTCGCAGTTGCTTGGCGAGGTGCTGCAGCACTACGCGGGGCAGCCGGCCGAGCGTAAGCCTGGCCGTTACCGTGACTACATCCAGTGGCTGCAGGGACAGGGCAAGGATCGCAGCGAAGCCTTCTGGCGAGAGCAGCTTCAGGATCTGCAGGAGCCGACACATCTGGCGCAAGTGTTCCGACAAGGCAAGTCGAACAAGGACAGCGGTTACGCCGATCATTATCAGGTGCTGGACTGGCAGCCCACGCTGAGTGAGTTCGCCCGTGAACGACGGGTTACCGTCAATACGCTGGTGCAAGCGGCCTGGCTGTTGCTGCTACAACGTTATACTGGCCAGGAATGCGTCGCCGTGGGCGCCACGGTCGCTGGCCGACCGGCGGAAGTGGCCGGTGCGGAGCATCAGCTGGGTCTGTTCATCAATACGTTGCCGGTGATCAACCGGCTGCAGCCGACGATCACCGTGGAGCAATGGGTCACCGAACTGCAGGGGCGGAACCTGGCACTGCGCGAGCATGAACACACCGCGCTGTATGACGTCCAGCGCCTGGCTGGCGTAGCGGCGGATGGGCTGTTCGATACCTTGCTGGTGTTCGAGAACTACCCTGTCTCCGAGGCGCTGCGCGAGGGTGCTCCCGCAGGCTTGAGGTTCATCGACACGCACATTCACGAGCAGACCAACTACCCCTTGACCTTGGCCATTGGCCTGGGTGCGCAGTTGTCCGTTCACTACAGCTATGACCGTTCGAGCTTCAGTGACCGGGACATCGAGCAAATCGCCGGGCACTTCGCCAACCTGCTGCATGCCATCATCCAGAAGCCGCAGCGTCTTATTTCCGAGCTGCCGATGTTGGGTGTGGATGAATGCCGTCGCATCGTGGAGGAATGGAACCACACGACGGTCGATTACCCTGGCGCTCACTGCGTGCACCAGTTGTTCGAGGCCCAGGTACTGCAACGACCCGAGGCCGTCGCCCTGGTATTTGCTGGGCAGCAGCTCACGTACCGGCAGCTCAATGTCCGCGCCAATGGCCTGGCGCACCGCTTGCGCGAGCGCGGCGTGGGCCCGGACGTATTGGTCGGTATTGCCCTGGAACGTTCGGTGGACATGGTTGTGGGATTGCTGGCAATCCTGAAAGCAGGGGGGGCCTATGTCCCTCTCGACCCTGAATATCCCCAGGACCGTCTGGCGTACATGATCGAAGACAGTCGAATCCAGCTGCTGTTGACCCATCGAAATGTCCAGCTACCTGCCTGTCCACACATCCACACCCTGATGCTTGATGAGCTGGATGACTGCCTGACGTGGCCGGCTGACAACCTGGCGTTTGCAGGGCACCCTGGCAACCTGGCCTATGTGATCTACACCTCCGGCTCGACGGGCAAGCCCAAAGGTGCCGCCAATACCCACGAAGCGCTGCTGAACAGGCTGTTCTGGATGCAGGACGCCTACGCGTTGCGCACCGATGACAAGGTCCTGCAGAAAACCCCTTTCAGCTTCGATGTATCGGTCTGGGAGTTTTTCTGGCCGTTGATGACGGGAGCCCGACTGGTGCTCGCCCAACCGGGCGAACATCGCGACCCGGCGCTGCTCATGCGGCTGATCGAGACCGAAGCCATCACCACGTTGCACTTCGTGCCATCGATGCTGCAGGCCTTCATCAGTGGTGACAGCCCGCAGGCGGCCTGTACTTCGCTACGGCAGGTGATGTGTTCCGGCGAGGCGCTGCCGCTTGAGCTGCAACGCAGCGCGATGGCATTGCTGCCGGGTACCCAGTTCTACAACCTGTACGGGCCTACCGAAGCGGCTATCGACGTCACCCATTGGCACTGTGTGGACGAGCAAAGTCACAGCGTTCCGATCGGCCGGCCGATTGCCAACCTGCATACCTACATTCTTGACGATGAGCTCAACCCGGTGCCTGCGCCGGTCACGGGCGAACTGTATCTGGGCGGTATCGGCCTGGCCCGCGGTTACCATGAGCGCGCGATGCTGACGGCCGAGCGTTTCTGTGTCAGCCCCTTCGGTGACGGGGAGCGTCTCTACCGCACAGGTGACCTGGCGCGCCAGCGTGAAGACGGGGTGATCGAGTACGCTGGGCGGATCGACCACCAGGTGAAGATCCGTGGCCTGCGTATCGAGCTTGGCGAGATCGAGGCGAGCCTGCTGGAGCACCCGGCCGTGAAGGAAGCCGCTGTCCTGGCAATCGACCTGGCGACCGGCAAGCAACTGGTGGCGTTTGTCGTCATCGACCGTGAAGAACACCTGAACGATGTAAAGGCCGTACTGGCGCGACGGCTGCCTGATTACATGGTGCCTTACCATTACGTTCTGCTCGACAGCATGCCGCTGTCACCCAACGGCAAGCTGGACCGCAAGCGCCTGCCGATGCCCGAGCTCAAGGCCAACGTGCAGCAATACAGCGCCCCGAGCAACGAAGTCGAAAGCGCCCTGGCGCTGATCTGGCAGGAAGTCCTGCAGCGGGAACAGGTAGGTATTCACGACAACTTCTTCGAGCTTGGTGGCGACTCGATCGTGTCGATCCGCATCGCCAGCAAGGCGCGGCTTGCAGGTTACGACGTCTCTCCGAAACGGGTATTCGAGCACCAGACCATCGCTCAGCTCGCCGCGACGTTGGAGCGCCATGCGCCTGTATCCGAAGCGCCAGTCATTGCCCGAGTCGCCGTCAGTGAAGAACAGCGAGCGTTGTTGCCCCTGTCCGCCGACGTCATCGAAGATGTCTACCCGCTCTCGCCGATGCAGCAGGGCATGCTGTTCCATTCCATCGAGGAGAAGGGTGAAGGGCTGTATATCCATCAGGTCAGCCTGCCGGTGACCGGCCTGAAGACCGCACCTTTCATTCAGGCATGGGCAGCGGTGACCGCGCGTCACGAGGTGCTGCGTACCAGTTTCCACTGGGCCGGCCTGGCCGAACCGCTGCAGGTTGTCCATACACAGGCGCAGATGCCCGTAAGGGAAATCGATCTGCAGGGCAGCGAGGCGCCTGACGCGACCGTGCAGGCGCTTGCCCATGAAGAGTGGCTGAACGGTTTCGACCTGACCCAGGCACCTCTGCATAGGCTATTGCTGGTGAAGCTGGACTCGAACACCTATCACATGATCTGGACCAGCCACCACATCTTGATGGACGGCTGGAGCACCTCCCGGCTGTTTGCCGAGGTCATGCAGCACTACGCCGGCAAACCAGTGTCCGGCAGTGTCGGTCGTTATGGTGATTTCATCGCGTGGCTGCAGGCCCAGGACAAGGGGCGGCAGGAGGCCTTCTGGCGTGAAAGTCTGGCAGGTGTCGAGCCTACCTTGTTGGCCCAGACGATTCACCCGCGACACAGCGCCAACGAAACCGGGCACAACGCACTCTATTCACGCTGGGACAAAGCGTGGACGACGCGCCTGCAGGATTACTGCCGAAACCTGAGAGTCACGCCCAACACCGTAATCCAGGGCGCCTGGCTGTTGTTGCTGCAGCGCTACACGGCCAAATCTGCAGTCACCTTCGGGGCGACCGTCGCTGGTCGGCCGGAGTCGCTGCCGGGCGCGGACAGCACCTTGGGGCTGTTCATCAACACATTGCCGGTATCGCAGGAACTTGACCCGACCGCCTGCCTGGAGGACTGGCTCCGTGACCTGCAGGCTTACAACCTGGAGCTGCGCAACTGGTCACATACCCCACTGAACGATGTCCAGAGGTGGTCCGGTACCCCAGGTCAGACGCTGTTCGACAGCATTATCGTGTTCGAGAACTACCCGATCGACGAGAGCATGCGCGAGTCGTCCGATGCCGAAGTGGGCTTTGGCGAATCCAGTGGCGTGGGTGTGACCAACGTTCCCATGGACTTGGCCGTGCATCTCAACGACACCTTGTCGATTGAATACCTGTACCTGCGCAACAGCTTCAGTGAAGCGTCGGTACAAGGCATCCGGCAGACCATGGAAGCCACACTGGACGCCATGTTGAGCCAGCCTCGGGCGAGGCTTGGCAATCTGCAGTGCTTGCTGCCTGCCCAACTGGAGCAGGCAGCGCAATGGGGCGCCGAGCCTGCGACGGTCTATGGTACGCAGACACTGGCGCAGTCGATTGCAGCGCAAGCTCAGCGCCAACCGGATGCCGTCGCGCTGGTGTGTGCCGAGCGAAGCCTCACCTACGCGGAGCTGGAGCGGCAGGCCGAGCATCTGTGCACCGTGCTGCGGCTCAAGGGTGCCGCGCCCGAAGTGATCGTCGGCGTGGCCCTGGAGCGGTCGCTGGAGCTGGTCGTGACGTTGCTGGCGATCATGAAGACGGGGGCTGCCTATGTACCTCTGGATCTCGAGTACCCGGCAGATCGCCTGGCCTGGATGATCGAGGATTCGGGCATGCAGCTGCTGGTGACGCGCCACTCGCTGCTGCAGCGCCTGCCGTCACTGGAACGTGTACACGTCATCGAGCCTGTTGCTGATCAGCGGGTCCCCCAGCCGACGCTGCCTCCTGCGGCCATCGAAGACGGCAACCTGGCCTACCTGATCTACACCTCGGGCTCGACCGGCAAGCCAAAAGGCGTAGCTGTCGCCCAGGGCCCATTGAGCCGGCATTGTCAGGCTATCGTGGAGCGATACGAAATGGGGCCCTCGACGCGAGAACTGCATTTCATGTCGTTCGCCTTCGATGGTGCTCAGGAGCGCTGGCTGAGTACCCTGCTCTGCGGTGGCACGCTGGTCATACGCGACGGTGACGTGTGGACAGTGGAGCAGACCCTGCAGGCTTTGTGGCGCCAGCGCATCACCATCGCCTGTTTCCCGCCGGCCTACCTCAAGCAGTTGGCAGAGTCGGTGCAGGCCAGCGGCGATCAGCCGCCACCGGTGCAGATCTACTGCTTTGGTGGCGATGCGGTGCCCGAACAGACGTTCGAGCAGGTCAGGAAGGCCCTCAAGCCCACCTGGATGACCAATGGCTACGGCCCTACCGAAACGGTGGTGACGCCGCTTTTGTGGAAGGTGCCTGGAGACGGTCATTGTGCGGCTGCCTATGCGCCTATCGGCCATGCGGTCGGTCGGCGCTCCCTTCGTGTACTCGATGACGAGCTCAACCCGCTGCCTCCGGGCTTCGCGGGCGAATTGATGATCGGCGGCGACGGCGTCGCTCGCGGCTATCATGGCCGCCCGGCCCTGACTGCGGAGCGCTTCGTGCCTGACCCATTGGGTAAGGAGGGTGCCCGTCTGTACCGCAGCGGTGACCTGGTACGTAGACGGGATGACGGTGTGGTCGACTACGTGGGCCGTATCGACAACCAAGTCAAGATCAGGGGGTTCCGGATCGAGCTCGGTGAAGTCGAAGCCGCTCTGCGTACCCAGGACGGGGTGCGGGACGCCGTCGTTGTCGTGCACGAAACGACGGTGGGCAAGCAACTGATCGGGTATGTGGTAGGCGAAGACACGAGCATGGCGAAGGCTTTGAGAGCCGTACTGGCTGCCCAATTGCCGGAGTACATGGTGCCGTCGCAGATCATCGTGTTGCCTTCATTCCCGGTCACGCCGAACGGCAAGCTCGACCGCAAGCGCCTGCCGGATCCGGTATTCGAGTCGTCAGGGCATGTCGCTCCTCGCAATGAACAGGAGCGATTGCTGGCGCAGATCTGGGAAGAGGTACTGCAGGTCGATCCCATTGGCATTACGGACAACTTCTTCGAGCTTGGCGGCGACTCCATCCTCAGCCTGCAGGTGGTGTCTCGGGTGAGGAATCACCCGACCTTGGACATGGAACTCAAACTCCGTGATGTGCTGCGTTATCAGACGATCGAGGCGATCGTCGGCAAACAGGAGCAGGCCGACCATGCACCCGTGCAGGTGGCCGATACCGGGGCGGTCGACGGCCTGTTCAATCTGCTGCCCATCCAGGAGTGGATGTTCGCCGAGGCGCTTGCGGACCCCGCGCACTTCAACCAGGCCCTGATGCTCAAACCGCGCATCGCGCTGGACCTGGATGCGCTCGACCAAGCGCTTGCCTGCATCGAAGCGCACCATGACGCCCTGCGGCTGCGCTTCGTTCAGGAGAACGGTCGTTGGCTGCAACGCTACCTGACACCTGATGAGGCCAGGCAACCGCTGCTGCAGCGGGAACAGGCTTGTGACGAGCAGGCGCTGATGACGCTGGCGAATCAGGCTCAACGTAGCCTGAGGCTTGTCGATGGACCTGTCTGGCGAGCTGTGCACGTACAGCTTGCCGATGGGCAGGCGCGACTGTTGCTGGTCATCCATCACCTGGTCATGGACGGTGTGTCATGGCGGGTACTGCTCGAAGACCTGCAGCGGGCTTACCAGGCCTGTACCCAGGGTGACACGCCGGCATTGCCTGCTCGCACCACGAGCTACAGGGCCTGGGCAGAGCTTCTGCGAAAAGAGGCTGCATCGATTGGCGCGCAGCAGGGTGACTGGTGGCTTGCTCAACTCGAACCGCTGTCGAACGAGTTTCCTTGCGACAACCCGCGCGGGCGCAATGAGGTCAGCGAGCAGGCGGCCGCCCATCTGTACCTGACACGGGAAAAGACTGCGCAGTTGCTCAAACAGGCGCCTGCCGCCTATCGCACGCAGGTGAACGACATCCTACTGGCGGCGCTGGCACGTGTGCTGTGCCGTTGGAGTGGCGAAGAGGCCGCATTGATCCAGCTGGAAGGACATGGTCGCGAAGACCTTTACGAAGGCGTGGATCTGTCCCGGACAGTGGGCTGGTTTACCAGCATGTTCCCGGTACGTCTCGCCCCTGGCGAGGCTGCGGCGGTCGGTGAGTCGATCCTGGCCACGCAACGGCAATTGGCGGCGGTACCTGACAAGGGGGTCGGTTATGGCGTGTTGCGTTACCTGGGCGAACCTCGGATGCGCGAGCGCCTGGCGGCAGTAGCTCAACCGCGGGTGACGTTCAACTATTTCGGTCAGTTCGACCAAAGCTTTGACAAGCACGCTTTGCTTGAGCCTGCGCCGGAAGGGTCAGGCGATTGCTATAGCCCGAGGGCGCGCCTGGCCAACTGGCTGGAGATCGTCGGCCAGGTCTACGACGGCTCGCTTTCATTGCGATGCGTCTACAGCAAACGTCGTTATCGGGCGCAGACCATCGACGCCCTGATGGAAAGCTATCGCGAAGAACTTGAACTGCTGATTGATCACTGCCTCTCCGTGACTGGCGCTGCCTGAGTGCAAGCGCCAGGCGGTTTTTTCAAGGAATATCAAGTTGAATAACGATCTGGAAGCGTTTCTCGATATGGTTGCAATGAACCCACAGGATCAGGCCTTGCATCGGCTGGGTCCGGTGCAGGCACGCACCCGTTTCGAGTTGGCCACGCAGCGTCTTCGCTGGCAAGCGCCGCAGGACCTGGCGCTAGGTTCGCTGACCTGCACCGCACGCGATGGTACGGCTTTGCCGTTGCGTGTTTACAAACCTGCGCAGGCCGATGGCCGGCCCCTGCCGGTGCTGGTTTATTTCCATGGCGGTGGCTTTGTCGTCGGCAGCCTGGATTCACATGATGGCGTATGCCGTGAGCTGTGCGCACGGTCAGGCTGCGCGGTGGTTTCGGTAGGCTATCGCCTGGCCCCTGAGCACCGGTTCCCAACGGCTTTCGAGGACGGTTGGGATGTGCTCGAAGCGCTGCCCTCCATCGCCCAGGCACAGGGGCTGGACCTGCAACGCGTCGTCCTTGCGGGCGACAGCGTGGGCGCGACCCTGGCCACCACCTTGGCCCTGCATGCCGCCAGGCAAGGCCTGGCGGCCGTGGTACGGCCGATCGGGCAACTGTTGTGTTACCCGGTCACGGATGCGGGGGGCGAATACGCCTCGCGCACCCTGTTTGGGGAGGGGTACCTGCTGGAAGACGAAACGCTCGAATGGTTCTATGACCTTTATGCACGCGAACACCTGGATCGTCACGACTGGCGTTTCTCTCCCTTGCGCGCAGAAAGCCTGAGCGGTGTCGCTCCAGCCATCGTCCTGCTGGCCGGCCTGGATCCGCTGCTGGATGAAGGGCAAGCCTACGCTGAGCGATTGCAAGCATCCGGGGTGGATGTGGAAATCATCCTGGCGCAGGACATGACCCACGACCTGCTGCGCATGATGTCAGTGACTGCAGAAGTTTCGACAGTGTACAAGCGATTGGTCGACAGTCTGCTTGCGCTTATCGCCAAGGCACGATAGACCTCCAGCCCCAAGGGCATTGTGGTCGCGCTGAGCGCAATGCCCTGGCGAGCCCCGCGTCAGGGCCCTGCTGAATCAAGCAGACAGGTGGTGTAGGAACAGAGGAGGGAAAGGCGCCAGCCACCTTCGGCGGTGGCTGGCGCAGGGGGGGGATCAGTTTTCGTAACGCAGGGTAAGCGCGAAATTGCGTGGGGCGCCGTAGTAGTTGCCGGTGTCTTCGCTGAAGATGGCAGTGTAGTATTTCTCGTCAAACACGTTGTTGAGGTTCAACTGCACGCTAACGTTCTGGTTGACCCGAAAGTTGGCATTGAGATCGACCAGGTTGTAAGCGCTCTGGGTGATGTTGTTCAGGTAGAGCTTGCTCTGGTGATAGACGCTGGTACCCACTCGCCACTGGTCCAGCGCACCCGGCAGCTGGTAGGTGGTAGCCGCCTTGAACAGTCGCTGGGGCGAGTTTTCCGTACCGTAGGTGTCGCCCTTGTTGGCCCCGGCAACGTACTTGGGATGGCTGTAGGTGTAGCCCATCGAAGCATTCCACCCAGGCATCAGCTCGCCTGACACTTCGGCATCGAAACCGCGATTGCGCACCTTGGCACCTTCGGTATAGCAACGTGCATCGCGGTTCGGTCCGCACACACGACCGGCTTCTGGCACGACCTGGGGCAGGCCAGTCTGATCGACCTGGAACAGCGCCAGAGAGGTGTTGAGCCTGCCGTCGAACAGCTCGTTCTTGAGGCCGATCTCGTAGTTGCTGCCCGTGGTGGGGGCCAGCAGCTTGTTGTCGACACTGTAGTTGCTTTGCAGTTTGTAGATTTCAGTGTAACTGGCGTAGACCGAGGTCTGATCGGTGATGTCATAAACGATGCCCCCATACGGAATGACCTTGCGGTCTTCCTTGAAGCGATCGGTTTCCCAAGGTCCTTGGGTATCGTAATCGACCCAGCTCAAGCGGCTGCCGAGGATTACGTGGAGGTCGTCGGTAGGATTAAGACGGGTAGCCGCGTAGATCCCTTTGTCCTTGCGCACGTGGCGGCTTGGCGTAAGGTTGCCGACTATTTCCGGTTTGGGGAATTGCGAAGCATTGAAGTCGAGGACGTCTACCTTGGGGTAGAAGCTCGGCGAGCCGGTCACGTACTGCAGGCGATCGCGGCGCATGCTTGTGCCCACGACCACTTCATGCTTCTGGCCCATCAGGTTGAACGCACCATTCAGCGCTGCATCCAGGTTGACCTGCTCGTCATCGTATCTGGCGCTGTTGGGGTAGTGCTGCATCGACGAGTCGGTCTCGCCGGTGTGATAACCGACCTGTGCCAAAAAGTCCGCATTGGACCAGATGAGGTTGGTCGCGACGGTCAGGTTCCAGTCTTCGTTGAACGAATGCTTGATATCGGCGAAGACGTTGCGGTTCAGCTTGTCCAGATAGGCCCATTTGCCGGCCAGGGAGGTCGAGCGGGAGAAGTCGTAGAAACTGCCGTCCTGGTGTGTTGGCAGGCCACCCCAGTCGTAACCATTGTTGTTGTCCTGCTGCAGCGAGCCACCGAGGGTCAAGGTGGTCGAGTCACTCAGGTCAGCTTCGCCGATGGCATAGAACAGCTGGTTTTCCTTGCCGGCGTAATCCTGGTAGCTATTGCGGTTGTTGTACATCAGTACCGTTCGACCGCGCAGTGTCCCTTCGGCATTCAACGGACCGCCGACATCCAGCTGGGTGCGGTAGTTATCCCATGAACCTGCGCCGATCTCGGCCTTGAGCTGATAGCTCCGGGTAGGCCGCTTGCGCACCATGTTGATGGCTGCCGACGGGCTGCCCGCCCCCTGCAGCAGGCCATTGGCGCCGCGCACGATCTCGACCCGATCATACATGGCCATGTTATTGACCGACATGACGTCCATCGAGAAGCTTTCAGTCACGCTGGTCGGCAGGCCATCGACCTGCAGGTCGTCCACCTGGAACCCTCGCGAGTAATACAGTGGGCGCTCGGTGCCGAAACCCTTGACGGTATTGATCCCTGTCGCGGCCATGGCCACGTCTTCCAGGGACTGCATGTTCTGGTCGTCCATCTGTTGGCGGGTGACGACGCTGACCGATTGGGGCGTCTCCCGGGGTGACAGCCCCAGCCTGGTGGCCGTGCTGGTCACACCCGTGGTGTATGAGCCTGTGTTTTCGGTAGTTGCACCCAAGGCAGCGGACTGGATGCTCGTGGCATCGAGGAGCATTGCGCTGTCACCCTCGTTGCTCGCCTGCAAGGTCAATGTGTTGTCGCGCAGCTGATAGCGCAGCCCACTCTCCCCGAGCAAGATACGCACCGATTGATCCAGGCTGTGACGACCGCTTAACGCACCCGAGCGAAGGTTCTGCACGGCACCGGGCTCGTACAGCACCTGCACGTCGGTCAGTTCTGCAAACTTCTGCAGCGCCGAGCTCAGTGGCTGTGCCGGGATATTCAAAGTCAGTTGCTGATCTTGCGCCTGGGCCGCCAGGGGCAGCGCCAGGGTGAGGGCCAGCGCTGGCAGTTGTGCATTGAAAGCGCGTCGAAGGCCAAGCGCCCTGGTCAAGTGATTCAATCGAAGGTGGGTGGGCATTTCGGTGCTCGTTGTAGATGTTGAGTGGGCAGGCTGGGCAGATCTGTTTTTATGTCGACTACGGGTATGACGCACGATGGGTGACAAACCGGAATGCAAATGTTTCGCTTTTGTTGCATCAGGCGACGCACGTTTCGACCAGCACCCTACCGGCCTCCATGCGCACCAGTTGGTCGGCGACATCGAAATAGCGGTCATCATGGCTGATGACGATGATGGTCTTGCCCAGGCGCTTCAGTTCGGGGAGCAGCTCGGTATAGAAGATGCGCCGGAATGTCGGGTCCTGGTCCGCTGCCCATTCGTCGAACACCAGCACCGGGCGCTCCTCGAGCCAGGCGTTGATCAGTGCCAGCCGCTTGCGTTGCCCGGTCGAGAGGTCGGTGGTGGTGAAACTGCCGTCGCGGATGCTGACCTTGTGTGCAATTTCCAGCCGCTTGAGATAGACCTCGGCGCTCTCCGGCACCTGCTGCGCGCCCAGGAAGGGGTCGTCGAACAGGTAGTAATCAGAAAAGACAGTGGTGAAGAGCTGGCGGTAATCGTCGCGATTGAGCGCGGTGATGGGTTGGTCGTTGATGCGTATCTCGCCTTTTTGCGGCGGATACAGACCTAGCAGCAGCTTGATCAGGGTGGTCTTGCCACAGCCGTTTTCACCGACGATGAACACGATATCGCCCTGGCTGACCTGCAGGTTCACCGGCCCAAGGGTAAACGGCGCATTGCCGTCGACCGGAGGGAAGGCAAAACGCACGTCATGCAACTCGAGAGTACGCAAGACGGGCAGCTGGCTGGCCTTGTCTTCGAGCAGCAGGTGCGGCTCGGGGGAGGAGAACTGTTCGGACAACTCGGCAATCCGGCGGAAGGCGATCTGAGCCCGGCTGACGATGGGCAACGTGCCTACCAGATATTCCAGCGGGCCTTTCATGTACAGCAGTACCAGCACGAAGCCGCTCATTACTGCCTTGTCGCCGCTAGGCCACAAGGATTGCAGGGCAAGGGCCAGGCCGATAACCACGAAGAACAGCATCGAGCCGAAGGTCTTGGCGATGACGAAGGTATTGATGGAGCGGATCTGGATATCGCGTATCTGGTCAGCTGTGCCTTGGATATTGCGGCTGAACATGCGTTGGCGGCGCGCGCGGTGGATGCGCAGCTCCTTGGCACCGGCGGCAATCGCATTGTAATGCCGTTGCAGTTCATCTTCGGCGTCCCGTGCCGCAACAAACCCTCGAATGCCCTTGGATCGGGCGATGTACTGCACGACGGTACCGAGTGCGATCGCTGCCAGCATCAGCAGGAACATCGGCCAGGAAAGCAATGCCAGATAGCCAAGGCAGCCCAAGGTAACGGTCAGGGCGATCGCCAATGGCGCGAAAGCGAAAGCGAAATCGCTGATGGTGTCCACGTCGTGCGTCAGCACGGGGATCAGTCGATGGCTGCGATAGCGCTCGATCTGTTCGATGGGGGCAGACAGAACCTTCTCGCCCAGTTCCTTGCGCAAGGCGGCGATGATGTTCTGGCCTACCCGGTTGCTACCGATGTCGGAAAACACCGAGCTGGCCAGGGCCACCAGGCAAAGCCCGGCGAAACCCCAGACAACGCCTTGGGTCAGGCCGCTGTCGTCGTGCAGGGCGCGGTTGATGGTGGCCAGCAGGAAGGTGATGCTGAGGCCGCCGACCATGCCCAGGATGACGGACAGCGCGACGGTATATTTGAACGGCTTGAGCAGGGCGAAGAGATCCTGCACGGCGCCGCGGGAGGACTGGGACATGATGGGCTCCTGAGTTGATCAGCCGACGCTGGCAAGGGGTTTGGTTTGCGCCTGGTGTGCGCTGCTGGAAAGGTTCAGGGCGCCATAGAGCGCTTTTCCGATCTCTTCGCTGCGCATCGGCAGCACTGAAAGCAAGGTGTCGCTCAAGCCGTGGGTGGCCTCGCAGAAGCCTTGCAGGAAGACTGGCGCCTGGAGCTGTGGGGTGGCCAGGGCGCGATAGGTACGGTCCACTTCCAGGCCATGCAGGTAAGGCAGAAGCGGTTCGAGCAGGTGCTGATGGCTGTTGCGCTCGTAGCCGGTGGCCAGTATCACGGCATCGTAGCGGTGGGTCTGCTGTTGCCCGGTGGCGAGGTCACGCAGGGTCAGTTCGATGCCCCCTTCGACATCGACTGCCGCTTCCAGGTGTTGACGGCAGAGCACCGCGTGGCGGGGCTGACGGGTGATCTTCTGCCGGTACAGCACGGCATAGATGCGCTCGATCAGCCCCAGGTCGACGACCGAGTAGTTGGTGTTATGGTATTCGCCGATCAACTTTTCGCGGTCTTGCGGTGCTTGCTGGAAAACCAGGTCGGTGTACGCAGGGGCGAAAATTTCGTTGACGAAAGGCGAGTCGTCGGCGGGCTTGAGGGCTGAGCTGCGCAGGATCATTTCAGCCCGCACCGAAGGAAAGCTGTCGTTGAGGTCGATGAACGCTTCGGCGGCACTCTGCCCGGAACCGATGATCGCGATACGCATCGGCTTGCCTTCGCTGCAGGCCAGGTGCTGCATGCCGGTGAGGTAGCGGGAATGATGAAAAACCCGGGCATTGTTGCGCAGCGGGGCGAACATGGCTGGAATCTTCGGTGAGCCACCGGTGCTGATCACCACCGAACGCGTGCGACGGGTGCGCTGCATGCCTTGTGCATTGCGCGAGATCAGCCTGAGGTGATGAATGACCCCATTATCGAGCTCGGGCTCGATGCGCAACACATCTTCGCCATACAGTGCCTGCCCGGCGAACTGCTCGGCGACCCAGCCCAGATAGTCGTTGTACTCCAGCCGGCACGGGTAAAAGGTGCCGAGGTTGACGAAGTCGACCAGGCGGCCCTGCTGCTTGAGGTAGTTGACGAAGCTGTAGGGGCTGGTGGGGTTGCGCAGCGAAACCAGGTCCTTGAGGAACGAGATCTGCAGTTCGCTCTGCGAGGACAAGGTATCCCCATGCCAGCGATAGTGCTCCTGCTTGTCCATGAACAAGGCGTCAATGGGCTTGCCATTGCTCTGGGAAAGCTCCTGCAGGGCGATGGCCAGGGCCAGGTTGGACGGGCCGAAGCCTACGCCGATCAGGTCGTGGAGAGTTGAGGCGCTCATGTCGTTGACTCCTGCTGTTGCTGGTGAGCGGTGAGTAGGTGTTAAACGAAGCCGCAGAGGCTGGATTTAGCCGGTCACGACCAGCCGGGCATGCACCCCACGCAGGTGTTCGCAGAGACGCAGAAGTTGTGATCCGAGGAGGGGCATACGCTGCGCGCTGGCGCACGAAAACCCCGCAGGCATGCTGCGCCAGGCGCCCGCCGGGGTTCGTGGCTCAGGGTAGATGCGGGTAGGCGCAGCGCAGCCTAGCGTTGCATGACGTCGAAGAACGCCTTCAGAAAGGCTTGCATTTGCTCCGCCGTGCCGACACTGACGCGCATCCACTGCGGCCACGCCTCGAATACCCGTCCAACCCGGACCCGGCGTTGTGCAAGTGCTTCGATCACGGGTTTGGCAGGTCGGCCAAGGGCCACCATGAAACAGTTGGCGTGTGCGTCGGTGCAGCGGTAACCGGCCTTTTGCAGGGCGTCGGTAGTGGTCAGAAGAATGTGGCGATTGATGCGTTTGCGTTCGCTGACCAGGTCGCCTTGTTGCAGGCTGGCGATACCGCCCATGGCGGCGGCAAGCGGCACGAAGTTGTAGCCATTCAGGCGTTGCAGGTCGTGCAGCAACGCCGGTTTGCCGATCGCCAGCCCCAGGCGGGCACCGGCCATGCCATAGAGCTTGGAGAATGTCCTCAACACCAGGACATCGTCATGGCTGACCGCCAGATCCAGGCAGGAAGGGGCGTCGCAAAAGTGGATGTACGCCTCATCGATGATGGCCAGGCTGCCTGCCGCCTTGTGGCTGACCAGGTGCTCGATGTCGGCGCGTGGCGTCAGCGTGCCGGTGGGGTTGTTCGGATTGCACAGGTACAACACCCCGGGCTGGGGGTTGGCGGCAAGCATGCCGCGCACGTCATGGGCGTGGCGGGCATCGAGCGGCACTTCATGCACGGTCGCGCCGACGGCTCTGGCGCCATTGGCCACGGAGTCATAGGTCGGCGCGGCGGTGACCACGGCCCGCTTGTCGGCGTGGCGAGCCAGGGCATATTGCAACGGTGAGCGGGAGCCGCAGAAGACTGCCACATGGTCTTCGGGCACGTTGTGCTGCCGCGCGAACAGCTCGATCAGGCGATATTCATGCTCCGGAAAGTAATGCCCGCTCTGGCGTATCCCCAGGCTCATTGCCTGGAGCGCCGAGGGGCAGGGGCCGTAAGGGCTCTCGTTGTAGTCCAGGCGGATGATGTCATCGTCCACCGTCGGATCGCCCGCTGCGCCCGCCGCCCAGGCGGGCATGGCGGGTACGAGGCCGGTCAAGGTGGCTGCCGCTACGAAACGGCGTCTGCTCAAAGCGGGCATGGTCACTCTCCCTGTAGGTTGTCAGTTGTGTTCGCCGTCCTTGAGGTCGCGGGCTACCCGAAAGCCCAGCCAGTCACCGCGCACTTCGGGTTCGCGCTCGTTGCGGTTGCCCGAGCGGGAGAAGATGGGCGGTTCCAGGTAGTCGTTGCCGCGGATCTGCCGGTGCGTGCAGGTGCCACCTGTGGTCCAGGCGCTGCCATCGGTGGGCGCACCGACATAATCGGTGTGCCAGCAGTCTTCGACCCACTCGTAGATATTGCCATGCATGTCATACATGCCGAACGCGTTGGCCGGGAAGCTGCCGACCGGCGCCGTGTAGGTGAAGCCATCCCGTGGCCCGTAAGTGTTGGCATGCTTGCTGATCTGATACTCGCCTTCCTCATCGAAGGGGAACGGGAAAGGACCGGTGGAGCCAGCGCGACCTGCGTATTCGCGTTCGGCCTCGCTGACCATGCGGTAAGGCTTGCCGGTTTTCTTCGCCAGCCAGCCAATATAGCCGCGCGCTTCCTCCCAGGTCATGCAGACCGCTGGCTGGGTAGGCCCTTGCGGGTAACTGGGCTTGCCGTTCTTGCACAGACGGCCCGGGCGATCGTCGCCGTCGGGCAGCACGGTGTGGGTGTCCCTGGCATAGGCTTGCCATTGGCTGGCCGTCACGTGGAAGCGACTCATGGCGAAGGCCTTGGCGAATGTTACGGTATGCAGCGGACCTTCATCGTCCTGTTTGCCCAGTTCGTCATCGGGGGTGCCCATCACGTAGCTGCCGGCGGGCAGCACGACCATTTCCGGGCAATCCTTGCAGTCCTTGAAGACCTTGCCCGGTGCACTCGGGGCGCCAGCGAGGGCATCGAGCGACAGCGAGAGACAACCGAGTGCAATCAGTGAGGTCAGCCGTTTCATGGGGTTCCTTGCGGGTAGTGGGCAATGGGAGGTGGGGTGGGCTTGGCAGCTTTCTGGGCGGCTTCCCAAACACGCAGGAAGTTGGCCCCCCAGAGCTTGGCGATGTCTTCATCGGAATAGCCACGCTGCATCAGTTCGGCGGTGACATTGCGGCTCTGGCTGACATTTTCCCAGCCGACCACACCGCCGCCGTCGTTGAAATCGGAACTGATGCCTACATGGTCGATACCGATCTTCTTCACCGCGTAATCGATCGAGTCGACATAGTCGGCCAGGGTGGCCTCTGGCTCGGCGCCGAGGATTTCGTAGAACGGTGTGAGGTATTCACCGAACTTCTTCTCTGACCAGATCGAGAACACCGGGTCGGTGGTGGTGCCCATCTGGGTCTGGTTTTGTACGTCGGGCAAGCCATGCCTGGCACGCAAAGCGTTCATCTTCTCGATGGTGGGGCGCGAGAACGGCTTGAGGTAGTGGGAGTAGGCCACGATATTGACCAGCCCATCGGTGGCCTTGATGTGTGCCAGGTCGGCATCGCTGAGGTTGCGGCGAATGTCCATCAGGCCTTGTACGCCGGTGTGCGAGGCCATGACCGGCGCTCGGCTAAGCTGGGTGACCTGGGTCAGCGCCTGGCTGGACATCTGCGACACGTCGATGACCACGCCGAGGTCGTTGAGCCGGGTGATGGCGCGCCGACCAATCGCGGAAAGCCCGCCCAGCGGGTCGACCGAATCGCCCAGGAAAGGCAGGGGCCGTGCCGAGTCTACCCAGCTGTTGTTACCGACGTAGCCTGGTCCGAATACCCGCATGCCGCGTGCGGCCCAGTGGTCCAGTTTGTCAATGTCGTCGCCCAAAGGCGCGGCATTGAGCATGCTGATGATGATGGCGAACTTGCCTTCACTGACCAGTCGGCGGAAGTCAGCGGGGGTGTAGGCGATGCCGGCCTGTGCAGGGAAATCCTTGGCGATGCTGGTGATGATCCGGTAGCGCACTTCCAGTTCGTTGGCCATTGCGGCCTCGAAGCCTGGGGTGGGGCGGTGTGGCCAGTTGGGCCCACTCCAGAATTCCGGCCATGACCAGATCGCGATCGAAGCGCCGCTCAGGCGGCCTTTGGCGGCTTTCACCAGATCGAACTGTGTCGGGCCATCGCGGTTTGCTTCCTCGCCATCGGTGCCATAGCTCAGCGGCACATCGAGGTGCGCATCCAGGGCCGGGATGCGCGCCTGCAGGGCGTTGGCTCGCTGTTCGATTTCCCGGCTGTAGGGGTGCTTGGCAAGGTAAACCCAGTACCACCAGGCGCCTGCGGCCATCAGGAGCAGGAGCAGAAGTGCCAATGCCCATGGCCATCTGCGCGAAAACAAAGCCGGTTTCTTCATTGCGTACTCGATCGCCTGCACGACGGCCCCATGCCGTTCGAACTTGCTGGGTGAAACGAGCCGGGGCAAAGAGAATTTAGCAACCCTCTAAATCGCTTCCTCAACCATTCGTTTTTGCAGCAGTAGTCACGTCATGAGTACAGTGGATGAAAGTGTCACGTCGAAAGATCCTGGCAGGCCTGGTGGCTGCCGGTGTAGCTCTGCCTGCCGGCTATTACGCACAGCAGGAATGGCAGCGGGCCCAGGAAGCGGAGCTGAGCAGTGACGAACCTGCGGTGCCGGTCGACGACCTGCCCAATGCGCTGCTGGGTGAACGCCTGGTCGGGATCTGGGACTGGCGCCTGACAGGCAATCACCCGGCGCTGGCTGTGCTGGCCGGGCCGCAGCAGCTGTTGCTCGACGTCGGGCAGGGTGCCCGTGCCTTGCGTGGCTACCTGGGTACCGCGCCGTATGGCGACCGGGGTTTGCAGGTTTACGGGCCGCTGGCTGCCGACCGATTGCCAGCGGTGCGCCTGAAGATAATTGCCGGCCCTGGCGAAGCCTATGACTGCGACGCCGTGCTGGATGAGATATGGGGCGACTGGAGCGAGGGCGGAGGCAGCGCCACCCTGAGTGGGCAAGTGCGTCTGGCAGGGACGCAGGCGGGGCATTCCGGTGTGCAAGCGGGTTTTGTCGCGGTCCGTCGACCGTTTGTGCTGGCGCGTGAGCGGCTGCCTTTTGTGGCGGCCCTGCACGAGGACCTGATTTCGCCGCAGCGCCGCTACTATCATCAGCTGTGGCATGCCAGCCGCGATCGTTGGCACCGCATCGATGATTCCCGACGGCAGATGGTGCGTGCGCTGGGCTGGCAGGTCGGCCCGTTGGGCAAGGAGCGCAACGCCCGCGGGCATGATCGCCATCGCAACGGCTCCGGCGAGGATTTTCTGTTCATGCATCGGCATATGCTGCATGGGGTACGTAAGGTCCAGGACCTGCGTTCCTGGGCCAGCCTGCCCGCGGCACGTCCTTCGATCGGGCATGGCGCCCAGGCGTTTTTCGATTACCTCGACAACCGCGACGGCTACAGCGTCCCGCCCAATTGGCAGGCGGCCGGCGATGATGCCTTCAGCCAGTGGCTGTACTACGTGAAGAGCACTCAGGGCCTGCACGCCAACTTCCAGCTGTGGGAAGCCCAGCTGCATGACCCGGAATATCTCAGCACCTTGTGCCTGGGAGAGTTGGGGTCGCGTATCGAGTTGGGGGTCCACGATTGGTTGCACATGCGCTGGGCATCCCTGGGGCGCGATCCGAACTCGGATTACCCGATGCCCTACGGGCGTCGCAACTATGATTTTTCCGAACGTTGGTTTCGCGCCGAGAACGACTTCCTTGGCGATCCGTTTTCATCTCACGTGAACCCGGTGTTCTGGGCGTTTCATGGCTGGATCGACGACCGTCTGAACGACTGGTACCTGGCCCACCAGCAGGCGCACCCGGGGGAAGTGAAGCCGCGAATGATCGAGGGTGTTCCGTGGTTTGCGCCGGGGCGCTGGGTGCGTGTGGCCGAGCCTTGGCTAGGGCCCACCCGTGACGGTTGCGGTGCCTGGGGGCTGGGCAATGGAGGCGGCACCGGGAAACTGGACATCGAGACCATGAAGCTGGCCTTGCAGGTCATTTTCAGCCCTGAAGAAGACGCCGATCGCCTGTCTGGCAGGGTGCCACAGCGGCCCTGGTATGCTCGCCATCTTGCACCTGGCCCGCGGCGTGACGGGTTGTAGCGCGGGTGCCCGGCATCGGATCTTCAGTGCCTGTGAGCGCGGGCTCACAGGCACTGAAGATAGCGTGACAAACTACCTCACCGTCATCAGCGCATCCGTGCCTGTCCACCCCCCGCCCAATGCCTTGTAAAGCGCAACACTGGCCTGCAGCCGCGCCTCACGCAGGCGTACCCGCTCGGCCTGTGCTGCAAACAGGCTGCGTTGCGCCTCCAGCACGCTGAGCAGGTCTTCGGCCCCGGCCCGATAGCGGTTTTCGGCCAGGTCGAACGCGCGCTGTGCCTGGCTAAGCGCCTCATTCTGCCAGCGAGTCTGGCGGTCCAGGCCGTCCACGCTGTTCAGTGCCTTCTCGACTTCGCCGAAGCTGGTTATCAGTACGCTGCGATACGCATCGAGCAACTCGTCCTGGCGAGCGATGGCGCGATCACGCGCAGCGCGCAAGGCGCCATTGTTGAAAATGGGGGCCGTCAGACCGGCACCGAGGTTGAACGCCGGGTTGTGCAGCAGGTCGATGGCCTTTCTGTCGCCGGTGGCCAGGCTGGCCGTCAGGCTTACCGTGGGGAACAGGGCTGCCCGTGCAACGCTGACATCCGCCTGAGCCGCTGCCAGGCGCGCCTCTGCGCTGGCAATGTCCGGGCGACGGGTCAACAGCTGGCTGGGAATGCCGGCGGCAATGCTCGGGCCGCGCAGTTGATCGAAAGGCTGATCGGCAAGCTCAAGTGCCTGCACCGGCACACCGAGCAGGGTTGCCAGGGTGATCTGCGCATCGCGGGCTTCTTGCTGGTAGAGCGGCAACTGTCGTTGCTGATTGGCCACCAGGCTCTCTTGTTGGGCCAGCTCCAGGGCAGTTGACGAGCCAGCCTGAAACCGCGTGCGCACCACATTGAGGATCTTGTCGGCGTTTTCCAGGTTGAGCGTGGCGATGTGGGCCTGCTCGCGAGCGGCGAGGGCTCGCAGATAGGTGTCGGCAACACTGCTCGTCAGGCTCAGCTCGAGGGTGTCACGGTCAAATGCAGTGGCTTGCAGGCCAAGCCGGGCACTGTCCCGCGCAGCGGCATTTGCGCCCCAGAAGTCCAGCTCGTAGCTGGCCGTCAGGGCCGTGTCGAAGTAGCGGTAAGTCCGTTTGCTGCTCGAGGTGTCCTGTTCGCTGTACCCTTGGCCTCGCAGGAGGCGCTGCTGATAGGCGTCGGCGCTGGCGTCCAGGCTCGGCAGCAGAGGGCCACCGGCAATGCGAAGGTCGGCCCGAGCCTGCCTGACCCTGGCCATGGCGGCGCGCAGGTCATGGCTGCCGTGGCGCGCCTGCTCGATGAGCTGGCTCAATTGAGCGCTGTTGAAGGTTGTCCACCACTGCGCCGAGGTAGCCGTGACCCCAGTCGGACCTTGCCAGCTGGCGGGCGCAACAATACCGCTGTCCAAGGGGGCGGGTGTGTGGCTGCAAGCGCCAAGCAGGGTCAGCAGCGGCAGCAGAAAAAGCGGGGTTCTGGTCATGGTCATTCACTGGTCAGAGCGGCGACAGGGTCGAGGGCGGCAGCCTTGCGCGCGGGCATGAAGCCGAAGATGACGCCGGTGGCTACCGAGCAGGCGAAAGCACCCACCATCGCCAGGGCGGAAAACGCCACGGCCACCTGGGCCAGGCTGAGTACCACACCGATCAGCAGCGCCAGGCACACGCCGATAAGGCCACCGGTGAGCGAAAGCACAACGGCCTCGGTCAGAAACTGGCGCAGGATGTCGCGCTGCCGGGCACCGGTGGCGATCCGTATACCGATCTCGCGGGTGCGTTCGCGCACGGTCATGAGCATCACGTTCATCACGCCGATTCCGCCCACCAGCAGCGAAATGGCGGCAATGGCCCCCAGCATCAGGGACAACCCGTTGCGCGTCGCGGCTTCGGCCTGGATCATCGCCGCGCTGTTGTCGATCTCAAAATCTTCGATGCCATTGTGCAGTCTCAGCATCAACTGGCGTATCGCCCGTTCGGCTTCATGCACCTGGGTGCTGTCGGCGGCGCCGATGATCACGTATTCCGGGTGCTGTGTGCCGGACAGCCGTATGGCAGTCGCTGAGTACGGCACTGCGATGCGCAGGTCGTTTCGCTGATTGGCGCCGCTGGAGCCTTTGCTGGCCAGCACGCCGATCACCTGGAAAGGCACGTTCTCGATGAGGATGTATTGGCCGATCGGGTCTTGGCCGTCCACGAACAGCTTTCTGCGCACTTCAGAGCCGATCACGGCCACGGCGGCAGCCGTAGCCAGGTCGTTGTCGGTGAAGAAACTGCCCTCGCTGACGGGCCAGCTCATCAGGGTCGGGAACACCGGCGTATAGCCGCCTATGGTCGATTCGAGATCGCGGTTGCCGAAGCGCACCTGCGCTTCCAGCGTCATGGCCGGCATGATGGATTTCACCTGGGGCAGCTCGGCCAGCGCCTGTACGTCGCTGAGGCGAACGTCGCCGGGTGGGGCGCGCGGAGCGGGAGAGGCGCCGTTCATGAACATGATGTTCGAGCCGAACGCGCCCATCTGGGCCATGACCTGGCGCTTGCTGCCTTCGCCCACCGCCAGCATCACGACCACCGACGCGACGCCGATGATGATCCCCAGCAGGGTCAGCGCGGTGCGTGTACGGTTGCTCCACATGACCCGCCAGGCGGCCTGCAGCGCGTCGCGGGTTTCGCCCAGCCAAGGGCTGCGCTGGGTGTCGGCCCGGGCCAGGCGATGGGCCAGATCATCTGCCTGCAGTGCGCCCTGGCGATCCTGTGGCGGCGCCTGACCGGCGCCACTGTCGCTGATCACTTCGCCGTCGCGGATCTCTATGATGCGCTGCGCACGAGCGGCCACATCGCGGTCATGGGTGATCAGAATCACCACATGGCCCTGCTCGGCCAGCTCATCCAGCAGGCGCATGACCTCGGTGCCACTGTGGCTGTCCAGCGCACCGGTGGGCTCGTCCGCGAGGATGATGTGGCCGCCGTTCATCAATGCCCGGGCGATGGATACCCGTTGTTGCTGGCCACCTGAAAGCTGGCGCGGGCGATTGCCGGTGCGCTCACCCAGGCCCAGGCGTTGCAGCAGGGCCCGGGCCCTTTCGGCGCGCGTGGCAGCGGTGGTCCCGGCGTAGATTGCCGGCATCTCCACGTTCTCTTGCGCCGAGGCGGAGGGGATCAGGTGGTAGCCCTGAAACACGAACCCGAACGCCTCGCGGCGCAACCAGGCCAGCTCGTCATTGTTCAGCCCGGCAACATCCTGGCCGGCGAAGCGATAGCTTCCGGCGCTCGGGCGATCGAGGCAACCCAGGATGTTCATCAGGGTCGACTTGCCGGAACCCGAGGTGCCGACGATGGCGATGAATTCTCCGGCATGGATCTTCAGGTCAATGCCGCGCAACACATCGACCTGAGGGCTGTCACCGCCACCGTAGGATTTACGGATGCCGACCAGTTCTATCAGCGGAGTGTTCATGTCAACCCTCGCTGCCGACAGGGCCGATCAGCAACTTGTCACCTTCATCAAGGCCCTCGAGTACCTGCACGCGCAGGCGGTCGCTGAGCCCGGTGCGTACCTGGCGCGTCTGGACTTCGCCCTTGCCGGTCAGCACGTGGGCAGTCTGCAGCCCCTCGCGCTGGCCGCGTCCCTGCAGTGCGGCGATGGGCACGGTCAATACGTCCTTGGCGGCTCCGGCGACGAAGAACACCTGTGCGGTCATGTCGGCCATCAGCGCATTGTCATCGTTGTCGACGTCCAGCAGCACGGTGTAGAGCACCACGCGCCCGGTCCCGTTGGCACTTGTACCGCTGGCGGCAACCGGGCTGCCGCCGCCTTGACTGAGCTGGTCCAGCGGCTTGGGCGGGATTGGCAAAATTTGCCTGACGGTGCCGGTCCAGCGCCTGCCGCCACTGCCCAAGGTGGTGAAGTAGGCCTGCATGCCGGTCTTGACCTGGCCGATATCGGCTTCCGAGACTTCGGCCCAAACCGTCATCGGCGACAGCTTGGCGATCCGCAGGATCAGCGGGGTGCGCTGCTGTGCGTTCAAGGTCTGCCCCTCGCGTGCATCGACCGCCACCACCGTGCCGCCAATTGGAGCATAGATGCGCGTATAGCCAAGCTCGGCTTCTGCGCTGCGTAACGTGGCCTGTGCCTGGAGAATCTGTGCCTGGTACATGTCAATCCGCGCCTGGGTTGTCAGCACTTTCGCCTGGGCGGTTTGCACATCTTCCTCGCGCGTGGCGCCGTCGTTGGCCATCCGCTGCTGACGCCGCAACTGCTGCTCGGCCAGGACATGCTCGGCGCGTTGCTCCTTGACCTGCGCTTTCAGGGTTTCGATGGCATAGCGCTCGGCATCCAGCCGGGCCTGTTGCGTTGCGGGGTCGATTTCCACCAGCAACTGCCCTTGCTTGACGGTGTCCCCTACCTCGACATGCAAGGTACGGATCTGGCCGGAGGCCTGCGCGCCGACATCGACGTACTGGCGGGGTTGCAAGGTGCCCAGAGCGGTGACGCTGGCTTCGATGTTGCCACGGCTGACGCTGACGAAAGGCCGCTTATCGGCTTCGCCGGGCAACAATTGCCAGGCTGCGAGTGCGGCCAGCGGGATCAGGCAAAGCACGAGTGTGACGGCGCGACGAGTAAGGCGTTGAGGGATCATGCAGTATTCCGACCATGAGAGGGCCGCTGTCACCAAGGAGCAGCTAGGGAGGCTGCCGATTAAACGAAAGCGCCAAGGACGGATTTAGCGGGAAGCGCCCGTTGCGGGCGGGGGAAATGTAACAGCGTCTTTAAACTTGATGAGAATTATTATAGTTTAAGCGCCGGCAATGCCATTACTTGGCCTGCACTGCAGTCATATCATCATCGGAAAACAGGGAAAGCGCTTCGATGCCGTCTTCGGGTGTACTGCTCGAGCAATACTATCGTGAACTGGTCGGGTACCTTCGTTCGCGTCTCGGCAGCCGCCATGCTGCCGAGGATATCGCTCAGGAGGCCTATCTGCGGATACTCGAGCGGTGTGACGACACGCAGATCTCCCATCCGCGCGCTTTCCTTTATCGCACGGCCCTGAACCTGGTCACCGATGGCCATCGGCGCAGCAAGGTCCGCCGCGCCGAGCCTTTGGAAGTACTGGAGACCGACGAGCGGTTCTTTGTCGCGCCCGTGCACGGTGTCTGTCGGCAGGAAGAGCGCTTGGCGTTGCTGCAACGTGCGGTGGCCGAATTGAGCGAAACCTGCCGGCAGTGCTTTTTGCTCCGCAAGCTCGAAGGCCTGTCGCATGGCGAGATCGCCACGCGGCTGGGTTTGTCCAGGGCCACGGTGGAAAAACACATCGTCAACGCCATGAAACATTGCCGCCTGCGCATGCGCGAGTGGGCCGAGGCCTGAGCGCACGCGCGGCTGCGCGGCGCGGGTTGCGTTCGCATCAGTTGCCTGACGGTGCACCGAATGTCAGGGCGCCCTTCATCATGGTCGAATGGAAAGGGTAGGAGCAGAAGAACGCGTACGCCTGGCCGGCCTGCAGCACGCGGGTGTCGAAGGTGACCGAATCCTTTTCGCCGCCACCGATTAACCGGGTATGGGCGAGCACGCGCTGGTCGCCCGGCTGGATATAGTCATCGGCTTCACCGGCTGCAGCGCCATCGGTGGTCACGCCTTTTATGTCTTCCTTTTTGGCTAGCACCCAGTTGTGGCCCATGATGTTCCTGGGCATCGTGCCGGTGTGCTGCAGGTTCACCGTGAAGCGTTGGCAGGACTGCGGCACGGTGATCGTCTTCAGGTCGTAGGTCATCTGGTCGGTACTGCGAATGTCCACGGAGCAGGGCTCGGCGGACCATGCGACGCTGGAAAGGCTCAGGGCGAAAAAGGCGAGGGCAGGGCGAAACATCTGGGTACTCCGAAAATGTAAGAGGCAATGCCTTGGGGCATGCGCCTTTTTTATACGAAGCCCGGACGTCAGGGTTTAGGGCGGGCGCTAGCCGCTCGCTTTGCCGGGGGGAGCACGGGTGGTAATCCTGCTTGCCGGGTTAAAGGCAAATGCAAATTCCGTCAGTCAATCACTTGATTTATGCGGGTTTACCGACTTCTATCAAAGAAGACCGCTGCCAGGCGTGACCTTGGCAGTAGCCGTTACTGGCGCAGTACGGTCATGGAGCGTACCCATTACCCAACTGCCCAGGTCCCACCATGGCAAACAAGACCCTGCGCATCCTCATCGCCGACGCCCACCCATGCCAGCGGCTGCAGCTGGAACGGTTGCTCAATGGCCTGGGCTATTACCGGATAGCCCCCGTGGAGAGCTTCGAGGAGCTGCAGCGCCTGGTGCATTGCGCCTTGCAGCCCTTTCATCTGTTGCTGGGCAATATCGAGCTGGCAAACCATGCAGGGGTTGACCTTGAGCGCTTCTGCCGGGTCAGCACGCAAATCCAGCACGCCCTGCTTTACCACTCCAGTCAATTGAGGGTGCCTTCAGTACCGGCGACCGAACGCCAGGCGGTCAGCCTGAGCCTGCCGCACGTGCCAGATAACGAGGCGCTGGAGTCGTTCATGGCGATCATCGACGCGCCACTGCTGGTCGGCAAATTGCCGCTGCCGAGTGGCATGCCGGCTGCTACGGTGCGGCCACGGCCGCGGGCCAACTTCGCGCACACAGTGTTCAACCGCTAGCGGCGCAGCGGGCAGGGCAACGGGGCCGCTATTTGTTATCCTCTTGCCCTTTGCCGATTTGCGGACCCTGCCATGACTGCCATCGATACCGCTCGCCCGCCCCGGTTCAGCCGCGGCGATCACCGGACCTTGGGCCTGGCTGCGTTGGGCGGCGCGCTGGAAATCTACGACTTCATCATTTTCGTGTTCTTTGCGCTTACCCTCAGCCAGTTGTTCTTCCCGCCCGAAATGCCGGAGTGGCTGCGCCTGCTGCAAAGCTTCGGCATCTTCGTCACCGGGTACCTGGCGCGGCCGCTGGGCGGCATCCTGATGGCGCACTTCGCGGACCACCTGGGGCGCAAGCGGGTCTTCAGCCTGAGTATTCTGATGATGGCCTTGCCATGCCTGTTGATCGGGGTAATGCCGACCTATGCCGACATCGGTTATGCCGCGCCGCTGATCCTGCTGGCCTTGCGCATCCTGCAGGGCGCGGCGGTGGGGGGCGAAGTGCCGAGTGCCTGGACCTTCGTCGCCGAACATGCGCCCATCGGGCGGCGCGGTTACGCCTTGGGCTTCCTGCAGGCCGGGCTGACCTTCGGCTACCTGCTGGGGGCGCTGATCGCGACCTTGCTGGCGCAAGTATTCACACCGCAGGAGATCCTCGACTACGCCTGGCGCTACCCGTTCCTGCTCGGTGGGGTGTTTGGTGTGATTGGCGTGTGGCTGCGCCGCTGGCTCAGCGAAACGCCGGTGTTCCTGGCCCTGCGCGCGCGCCAGGAGCAACCGGTGAAGTTCCCGCTGCGAAGGGTACTGGGCGAACACCGCCGGGCGCTGATCCCGGCGGCGTTGCTGACCTGTGTGCTGACTTCTGCCGTGGTGGTGCTGGTGGTAATCACCCCAACGGTGATGCAGCAGCGCTTCGGCATGAGCGCCGGGCACACCTTTGCCCTCAGCAGCGTGGGGATTGTCTTCCTCAATATCGGCTGCGTGCTGGCCGGCTTGCTGGTTGACCGCGTGGGCGCCTGGCGCGCGCTGATGCTCTACAGCGTGCTGCTGCCGCTGGGCATTGGCACGTTGTACGCCAGCCTGAATGGGCAGTGGGGCATGACCTGGCTGGCCTACGCGATGGCGGGTTTGAGTTGCGGTGTGGTGGGGGTGGTGCCGTCGGTGATGGTCGGGCTGTTCCCGGCCGAGATCCGCGTGTCGGGCATTTCCTTCACCTACAACGTGGCCTACGCACTGTGGGCCAGTACCACGCCGCTGGCGCTGATCGCGCTGATGCCGTGGAGCCCGTGGGTGTGTGTCGGGTTTTGTCTGATCATGGGTATGGTTGGGTTGCTGACGGCCCTGTATTTCGGGCGCCGTGAGCCATTGGCGTTTGCGGCAGAGCCGATGGCGATCATGTGTGGTGACAAATGATCGGGTAACGCGCGTGGGGCCTTGAGTCATCCTTCCGGGCGGGGGTTATTGGAATAACCTATTGGCCAAATTTAACCTGGAAGGTTAATTTCTCATGGAAAAGAGAACGCCTCACTGTCCGTTGGAAAGGGTAAAAGTCTTGGCTGCTGCCAGGCGCATCAGCCCTACAGGCGCTGCACTGAGAGGCGCCAGAGCCCTGGGAATGGATTATCCGGGCATGCTTGAAGTGATCTCCTGTTTGGAGCGTAGTGATTTCTACAAGAGCATGACCAGCCATATGGATCACCGCGTTTGGCAGGACGTCTATCGTCCGCTTACAGCATTTGGGTACGTTTATCTGAAAGTGTCCGTGGTAGACGACGTGCTCATCGTGTCTTTCAAGGAGTTGTAACCATGAGATGTCCAGTATGCGGCGGTGCGGAGCTTGCACCTGATGTTCAGGGGATGCCCTATAGCTATAAAGGAGAGGCGACCGTCATCCCTGACGTAAGTGGCGATTACTGTTGCGCCTGTGGTGAATGTGTACTTAGCCACGATGAAGCCATGCGTGTCAGTAACCTGATGACGGCATTCGAGCGTCAAGTCAACGCAGCTGTTGTGGATCCTTCCTTCATTGCTTCAATCCGCCGTAAGTTCGACCTCGACCAGCGTGAAGCGGGGGAAATTTTCGGGGGTGGCGTCAACGCGTTCTCCCGTTATGAAAACGGCAAGACCACACCACCCGTAGCGTTGGTGAAACTGCTCAAGCTGCTGGATCGCCATCCAGAACTCTTCGAGGAAGTGCGTACTGCCTGATTTTGGCACGTAACAAAAAGCCCCCGGCTCATGAGAACCGGGGGCTTTTTGTTACGGCAAGGGCAGGGCCTTACATGTTCGGGTAGTTCGGCCCGCCAGCGCCTTCAGGGGTAACCCAGGTGATGTTCTGGGCCGGGTCCTTGATGTCGCAGGTCTTGCAGTGCACGCAGTTCTGCGCGTTGATCTGGAAGCGCTTGTTGCCGTCTTCCTGGGTGACCACTTCGTACACGCCCGCCGGGCAGTAGCGCTGGGCCGGCTCGTCGTACAGCGGCAGGTTGCTGGCGATCGGGATGCTCGGGTCGGTCAGCTTCAGGTGGCAGGGCTGTTCCTCTTCGTGGTTGGTGCTGGAGAGGAATACCGAGCTGAGCTTGTCGAAGCTGAGCTTGCCGTCCGGTTTCGGGTAGTCGATCTTTTTCGAGTCGGCGGCCAGCTTGAGGCAGGCGTAGTCCGGCTTGGTATCGTGCAGGGTGAACGGCAGCTTGCCGCCGAACCAGTTCTGGTCCACATAGTTGAACGCGGCGCCCAGCAGCGGGCCGAACTTGTGCATGGCAGGGCCGAAGTTGCGGCTGGCGAACAGTTCTTCGTGCAGCCAGCTGGCCTTGAAGGCGCTGACGTAGCTGTTCAGCTGGTCACCGCCTTCGCTGCCGGCGATCAGGGCGTCCGCCACCGCTTCGGCGGCGAGCATGCCGGACTTCATGGCGGTGTGGCTGCCCTTGATCTTGGCCACGTTCATGGTGCCCAGGTCGCAACCGATCAGTGCGCCACCCTTGAAGACCATTTTCGGCAGCGAGTTGATACCGCCCTTGGCCAGGGCACGGGCACCGTAGCTGATGCGCTTGCCGCCTTCGAGGTACTGGCTGATCACCGGGTGGTGCTTGAGGCGCTGGAATTCGTCGAATGGCGACAGGTACGGGTTGGCGTAGGACAGGTCGACGATCAGGCCAACCACCACCTGGTTGTTTTCCAGGTGATAGAGGAACGATCCACCGGTGTTGTCCTTGGCGACCACATCCAGCGGCCAGCCGGCGGTGTGCACCACCAGGCCCTGCTCGTGTTTGGCCGGGTCGATCTCCCAGATTTCCTTCAGGCCGATGCCGTAGTGCTGGACGTCGGACTCGCTGTCGAGGTTGAAGCGCTTGATCAGCTGCTTGCCGATATGGCCGCGGCAGCCTTCGGCAAACAGGGTGTACTTGGCGCGCAGTTCCATGCCCGGGGTGTACAGGCCGTCCTTCGGGTTGCCTTCGCGGTCGACACCCAGGTCGCCGGTGACGATGCCGCGGACTACGCCGTTGTCGTCGAACAGCGCTTCCTGGGCGGCGAAGCCCGGGTAGATTTCCACGCCCAGGTTCTCGGCCTGCTGGGCCAGCCAGCGGCACAGGTTGCCCAGCGAGATGATGTAGTTGCCATGGTTGTGCATGGTTTTGGGCACGAACAGGTCAGGCACCTTGGTGGCGCTGCCGGCATCCTTGAGCACATAGATGTCGTCGCGCTTCACTTCGGTATTGAGCGGTGCGCCGAGTGCTTTCCAGTCCGGGAACAGTTCGTTCAGGGCGCGGGGTTCGAACACCGCGCCAGAGAGGATGTGGGCGCCGACTTCAGAGCCTTTTTCCACCACGCAGACGCTGATTTCGCTACCGGCTTCGGCGGCCTTCTGCTTCAGGCGGCAGGCGGCGGACAGGCCTGCCGGGCCGGCGCCGACGATGACCACGTCGAATTCCATGTATTCGCGTTCCACTGGTTCTCTCCTACTCATCAAGGCTCGTGCTGTTGCTTTGTCTTATTGGGTGCTTGCGCGCAGTGGCTCATCACGGGAGCGGAACTGTAGCTGCGCAAATGACGGACTACACCGTTTTGTCTTGGCCGCGCATTATATCTACACCACTTGGCAGGTCCAATACAAACGTTTGTTTGAATTTGCCGCAGGCCAGTAAAATCACAGGAACGCGGCTGGAGGGTGACCGATTTGCCGTATTGACCGGATGGGGTGTTACGGTCAAGATACGAGCGGTTTTACGTTCGCCGTAGGCTTGCAGCCGGGCGCAGGTACACCTCTAAAGACCAGGTGTGGAGCAGGGTTTTGCGGCCTTTGGCCGGTTTGTAGTGGAGTTTACACGCCACGACAGAAAATGACCCGTGAGTATTTGTCTCAGGAGTCCGGACAAGACTGTTCGGTCACTGTGAAGTTTGCTCGCTCCGGTACGTTTTTAGAGGTGCCCTTGTACCCACGCGCATCGCCGGGCTCAGCCCCAGGCGACTATCTATTCACCGGAGAGTAACGAGGAATCCATGAAGGTTCTTGTAGCTGTCAAACGAGTGGTCGACTACAACGTCAAGGTTCGCGTCAAGGCGGACAACTCCGGCGTCGACCTTGCTAACGTCAAGATGTCCATGAACCCCTTCTGCGAAATCGCCGTGGAAGAGGCCGTACGCCTGAAGGAAAAAGGCGTTGCGACCGAGATCGTCGTCGTTTCCGTCGGCCCGACCACCGCCCAGGAGCAGCTGCGTACTGCGCTGGCCCTGGGTGCCGACCGTGCCATCCTGGTCGAAGCCGCCGATGAGCTGAATTCGCTGGCCGTGGCCAAGGCGCTGAAAGCCGTTGTCGACAAAGAGCAGCCGCAGCTGGTCATCCTTGGCAAGCAGGCCATCGACAGCGACAACAACCAGACTGGCCAGATGCTGGCTGCGCTGACCGGCTACGCCCAGGGCACCTTCGCCTCCAAGGTCGAAGTCGCTGGCGACAAGCTGAACGTCACCCGTGAAATCGATGGCGGCCTGCAGACCGTATCGCTGAACCTGCCAGCCATCGTCACCACCGACCTGCGCCTGAACGAGCCACGCTATGCGTCGCTGCCGAACATCATGAAGGCCAAGAAGAAACCGCTGGAGACCGTCAACCCTGGCGATCTGGGCGTTTCGCTCGCCTCCACCAACAAGACCCTGAAAGTCGAAGCGCCGGCTGCCCGCAGCGCGGGTATCAAGGTCAAGTCGGTGGCCGAACTGGTCGAGAAGCTGAAGAACGAAGCGAAGGTAATCTAAATGACTATCCTGGTTGTCGCTGAATACGAGAACGGTGCAGTCGCACCGTCTACCCTGAACACTGTTGCCGCAGCTGCCAAGATCGGTGGTGATGTGCACGTGCTGGTCGCTGGCCAGAACGTCGGTGGCATTGCCGAGTCTGCTGCCAAGATCGCGGGTGTGGCGAAAGTGCTGGTTGCCGACAACGCAGCTTACGCACACGTCCTGCCGGAGAACGTGGCGCCGCTGATCGTCGAGTTGGCCAACGGTTACAGCCACGTGCTGGCCCCGGCCACCACCAACGGCAAGAACATCCTGCCACGCGTTGCCGCACTGCTGGATGTGGACCAGATCTCCGAGATCATCTCGGTCGAGTCCGCCGACACCTTCAAGCGCCCGATCTATGCCGGTAACGCCATTGCCACCGTGCAATCGAGCGCTTCGGTCAAGGTCATCACCGTGCGTACCACCGGCTTCGACCCAGTCGCCGCCGAAGGTGGCTCGGCCGCCGTTGAAGCGGTGGGTGCCGCGCACAACGCCGGTATCTCGGCCTTTGTCGGTGAAGAGCTGGCCAAGTCCGACCGCCCGGAACTGACCGCTGCCAAGATCGTCGTTTCCGGCGGCCGCGGCATGGGCAACGGTGACAACTTCAAACACTTGTACAGCCTGGCCGACAAGCTGGGCGCTGCCGTTGGTGCTTCGCGCGCTGCGGTCGACGCAGGCTTCGTGCCGAACGACATGCAGGTCGGCCAGACCGGCAAGATCGTTGCGCCACAGCTGTACATCGCCGTCGGTATCTCCGGCGCGATCCAGCACCTGGCCGGCATGAAAGACTCCAAAGTGATCGTTGCGATCAACAAGGACGAAGAAGCGCCGATCTTCCAGGTGGCCGATTACGGCTTGGTCGCTGACTTGTTCGAAGCGGTTCCGGAGCTGGAAAAGCTGGTCTGATCCGCCTGCTTCACTTATAAAGAACCCGGCCCTCGCATTGAGGGTCGGGTTTTTTTATGGGTTGAGGAGTGAGGGATGACGTTGCGCGGAACGGGCAGGGCGCTGGTATGCATGGCGGCGTTGGCGTCGCCGCTGGCCATGGCAGCAGGCAAGTGTGAGCGCCTGGTGGCAACCGGCAGCCCCGATGCGCCGCCCTACTCTTGGCAGGACCCGAAAGACCCGAAACATTTGATCGGTGCCAACGTGGACCTGTTGCGCCAGGTGGCTGGCGAGCTGGGCGTGAAGGTGGAGGTGCTGAATGCCGGCCGTCGCGACCAGGCCCTGGAAGAGGTGCGCAGCGGGCGTATGGACCTGCTGCTCGATACACCCATGCAGGTCGAACAGCTCACCGCGCTGGACTACATCCACCCACCCCTTCAGCTCAACGAATACCTGGTGTGGACACGCCATGACGCCGAGTTGACGTTCGATGGCCCGGCGGACCTGGCCAAATACCAGGGCAGCTTGTCCGAACGCGCGCGCCTGACCCCGGCCTTTACCGCGTTTGCCAAGGCCCAGCTGAAGCTGGTGCCGGCGCAGAACCTGACCCAGGCATTCCAGAAGCTGGTGCTTGGCCAAGTGGATTATGTGCTCGCCGGCCGCTATTCGGGCATGGCCATGGCCCAGAGCCTGGGCATGAACAATGACCTGATCGCCCGCGGCCTGCCGGTGGACCGGCCAGGTCTGTATTTGGCCCTTTCCCACAACTCGGCATGCAATGACAGCTGGTTGCGTGGGCAATTGGCAAAAAAACTGACAGAATTGCCGATCTCCGGTGCGTCCGAGGCCGTCCTGCAACGAAATGTCGAGCGCTGGAAAGCGCAATTGCAGGTGCCGGCGGACGCCCCCAAACACTAGGAAGATTGCGTGAGAACCCAACCACTAATCCTTGCCTTGGCCGTGCTCGGCCTGGCTGGCTGCGCCAATGATCCGGCCCCTGACGAGCAGATGCGCATTTCCGAACAGGCACTGGAGCAGGCCAGGGCCGTAGGTGCCACCGAGCAGGTCGAGACGCTGAAGATGGCTGAAGACAAGCTGGCCCGGGCCAAGACCAACATGCTGACCGAAGATTACCGCGATGCGCGCATGCGCGCCGAGCAGGCCGAACTGGATGCTCGCCTGGCCGAGGCCCAGGTGCTGAACCAGAAGAGCGAAGAGCAGTTGCAGCTGCTGCAGTCGCGGGTCAAGCGCTTGCGCAAGCAGCTGGAGGTGCAGCCATGATCCGCCGTACGCCATTGGCCGCGTTGGCGTTGCTGGCGCTGGCAGCAGCCTTGCAAGGTTGCGCCAGCCAACGCAGCTCTGCAGCGCTGGAGGAAGCCAGTGCCACTTTCGCCAAGGTCAAGGATGATTCCGATGTGCTGCGCAGTGCGCCGCGTGACGTGATCCGCGCGGGCGAGTCGCTGGCCCGTGCCGAGCGCCTGTCCAGCTACATCGGCACCGGTTCCGATGTGCGTCATTACGCTTACCTGAGCCAGCGTTACAGCGAGATTGCCAGTGAGCATGCCAAGCTGGCGCTGAACCAGGAGCGCCAGGCCAAGCTTGACCTCGAGCGTCAGCGCCTGCAGCTGGCTTTGCGCGAGGCCAAGCTGGCCAGCGTGCAGCAGCAGGGCAAGTGGGTCGAGTCGCAGATCGCGGCGCTGGCTTCGGAGCAAGCCGACCGTGGCCTGGTGATGACCCTGGGTGACGTGCTGTTCGATACTGGGCGTGCCGACCTGAAAAACTCGGCCAGCCGTACCGTACTCAAACTGGTGCAGTTCCTTCAGCTGAACCCGCGACGGGTGGTGCGTATCGAGGGTTATACCGACAGCACTGGCGCCGCCGAGGACAACCTGAACCTGTCCCGTGACCGGGCGCAGGCCGTGGCCGACATGCTGGTGGACCTTGGCATCGACGAAAAGCGCCTGCAGGTCGAGGGCTATGGCGACCAGTACCCGATCGAGGCCAATGCCTCTGAGCGGGGCAGGGCGCAGAACCGCCGGGTGGAGATCGTCTTCTCCGACGACAAAGGCAAGCTCGCGCCGGCGCGCTGAGTTACAGCTCCCACAGGGAATGCGTGTCAGGCGTCATTGTGGGAGCGGGCTTGTCCCGCGAAGGGGGGCGCGCGGTGCATGGCACCGGCTTTTCCGGTGTTCGCGGGGCAAGCCCGCTCCCACAAGGTCCCTGCCAGATCAAAAGCCATGTTTTTGTTGAAAGGAGGCTGGATTGCCGGGGGGGGGCCGCCAGGCAGCCCCGCTTTTTGTCGGCTTCGTCGTTTCGATAGCTGTCACGCTGTTGTATTGTCGACTATGTTGCATTCTGTCCCAGTACACTTTGCAACTGTTACGGTATCCTCTACCGTCACTGAGCCGCACAAGAACAACGAGCCTGCCGCCATGACCAACCTGCTGCTGTACCAGCGTATCGCCCAGCAACTGGCCGATGACATCCGTCGCGGTGTCTACCAGCCAGGCGAGCGTGTACCCTCCGTGCGCAAGATGAGTGCCCAGCTCAATGTCAGCCATGCCACGGTGCTGCAGGCTTATGCCAACCTCGAAGACCAAGGGCTTATCCGCGCGCGGCCGCAGTCGGGCTACTACGTGCACCAGACGCCGGCCCTGACTGCGCAAACGCCGGACATTGCCCGGGTGGAGCGCCCCGGTCTGGTCACCCGCGCCAGCATCATCCAGCAAGTGCTGACCGAGGCGCGCCGTGATGGCGTGTTCCCGTTTGGTGCTGCGGTGCCGCATGTCGACTACCTGCCGGTCCGTGCCCTGCATCAGCAAATTGCCAAGGTCACCCGCTTTCACAGCCCGCGCGCGTTCAGCTACATGTTCAGCCCCGGCTTTGAGCCGTTGCGCCGGCAGATCGCCATTCGCATGCGCGATGCTGGCGTGCTGGTCGACCCCCGTGAAGTGATCGTGACCCATGGCTGCGTCGATGCCCTGCAAATGTCATTGCGCGTGCTGACCCGCCCGGGCGATCTGATTGCGGCCGAGTCGCCGACGTATTACGGCTTGCTGCAACTGGCCGACCTGCTGGGCCTGAAAGTGATCGAAATCCCCAGTGACCCGTCCACCGGCATCAGCCTTGAAGCCTTGCAACTGGCGGCCAACCAGTGGTCGATCAAGGCCCTGGTGCTGACCGCCCGCCTGAGCAACCCGTTGGGCGGCACTGTTCCTGAAGAGCGGCAGAAGCAGTTGCTGCGCCTGGCGTCGGACTTCGACATCCAGATCGTCGAGGACGACATCTATGGCGAGTTGATGTTCGAGCAAGGCAAGACCAAGGCGCTGAAGGCATTCGACCGGCTGGACCGGGTGATCTACTGTTCAAGTTTCTCCAAAACCTTGTCCCCTGGTGTGCGCGTTGGCTGGATGATCGCCGGGCGCTATCAGGACGAGATACAGCGCCTGCAGACCTTCACCACTCATTCGGCCTGCAGCGTGACGCAGATGGGCGTGGCGGCCTACCTGGAAAATGGCGGCTACGACCGGCACCTGCGTTACATACGCCAGGAGTATCGCAAGAACCTCAGCGCCTACCAGTTGGCGGTGCAGCAGCACTTCCCGGAGGGTACCCAGATGACTCGGCCGACGGGCGGTTTCATCCTCTGGATAAGCTTGCCCGGGCGGGTCAATACCCAGGAGCTGCATGTGCGGGCGCTGGAGCAGGGCATCAGCATTGCGCCGGGGTTAATATTCAGTAACACAGAACAGTTCAATCACTGCATTCGCCTTAATTGCGGCATCCCGTGGAACAAGGAGGCCGAGCGGGCAGTGATGACGCTGGGTTTGCTGGCTCAGCAGTTGTGCAGGGAGCCTGCGCTCACACTTTTGTAAGGCTTGCCAGGCGCTTGTGGAACATGGAGCATACGCACCTTTCTTGCCAATCTGTCCATTTGCCATGAATGCTTTGCGCCGTTTTGCCCTGATCTTGTGTCTTGCACCGCTCTGCTACCCGGGCGGTCCAACCTTGGCTGCGCAGCCGGCGCAACCGGCGCAGGCAGCCCAGAGCAAGCCCGTGCAAAAAAAAGTGGCAGCCAAGCCCGCGCCGAAGCAGGTGGTGAAAAAAACCGGCAACAGCAAGACCAAGGCGCACAAACCCGTCAGTAAAGCGGTTGCCAAACCACTGCCCAAGGCAAAGCTGGACCTCAGCCTGCCAGTCGATATGGTCAATACCCTTGAGCCGGATGTGGGTACCCCGTCGCCCATCCAGCGGCGCAAACCTTTGCTGCCGCCGATGTTCACCGAAAAGCCCGAAACCAATGACAGCCCGTTCCAGCTCAATGGCCGGCTTATCAATAACGAAATGCAGCTGCAGTTGCGTAATGACAGCCGTCATGACGTGGAGGGGGCGGCGATCGATTTCGAGTATCGGCAGTAGCCGGGAACTGACTGCCGGGTCACGGCAGATTTCATCGTGCCAGCAATTTCAAACGCCTGTTTGAGCGGTTACTATCCAGGGACGTTCGTCCCGTTTTGTTCCAGGGAGTCCTGATTTTGGTGAATAGCCATGAACTGCCGTGAAGGCTGTGGTGCTTGCTGCATCGCCCCGTCCATCACGTCTGCGATGCCGCGCATGCCCAATGGCAAGCCGGCTGGTGAGCGCTGCCTGCACCTGACGGCTGCCAACCTGTGCGACCTGTTCGGCAAGCCCGAGCGGCCGGCGGTATGTGGCGGCTTCAAGGCAGATGTCGAGGTGTGCGGCAGTGACCGTGATGAGGCAATCAGGATTCTTGGCTGGTGGGAGCAGATGACGGCGGCGTGACAGGCTGGATCTTCGACAACAAGGATAAACATGATGAGATCGTTCAAGCGAATTGCACTGCTGTGTGGCGTGGGTGTTCTGCTGTCGCCTGCGGCCTGGGCCGAAAACTGGCAGGTGGCCAAGGACGAGGAGGGCATCAAGGTATCCCTCAGTGAAGTGGCCGGGTCCAAGTACAAGGCTTATCAGGGCGTCACCGTAATCAAGGCGCCGCTGGCCAAGGTGCAGGCGTTGCAGGAAGACGTGGCCGGGGCCTGCGCATGGATTCATGAGTGCAAGTCGCAGAAGCTGCTCAAGCACGAAGGTGATCAGAGCTGGACCTACACCCAGTTCAATACCCCTTGGCCGGTAACGCCGCGAGATTCGATTCTGCACGTGACCACTGTCAAGGGAGCGGACGGCAGCCTGGTGCGTAACCTGAAGGAAGAGCCGACCTATCTGCCGGAAGAGAAGGGCTATGTGCGGGTGGCCAAGGTTGAGGGCTTCTGGAAGCTGGTACCCAAGGGCGACAGCACGGAAGTGACCTACCAGGTGCACACCGAGCCGGGGGGTAGCGTGCCGGCGATGGTGGCCAACAAGTTCGTGGTGGACGCGCCGTTCAATACCCTGAAAGGGCTGCGGGAGCGGGCTGAGAAAAACTGAGGTTTAACGCAAGGCCGCTCCCGCAAGGGTCGAACTGCGGCCACCAGGACCTGGAAGAAAAAAGGCTGCCCGAGGGCAGCCTTTTGCGTTCGGCTAGAAAAGCTTACTTGCGGTCTTTCAGTGCAGTGATATCGCGTTTTTGCTCGCCGGTGTACAGCTGGCGCGGACGGCCGATCTTGTACGGGCTGGAGAGCATTTCTTTCCAGTGCGAGATCCAGCCGACAGTACGTGCCAGGGCGAAGATCACGGTGAACATGCTGGTCGGAATGCCGATCGCCTTGAGGATGATCCCCGAGTAGAAGTCGACGTTCGGGTACAGCGAGCGCTCGATGAAGTACGGATCGGTCAGGGCGATCTCTTCGAGGCGCATGGCCAGTTCCAGCTGCGGGTCGTTCTTGATGCCCAGCTCGCGCAGGACTTCGTCGCAGGTCTGCTTCATGACGGTAGCACGCGGGTCGCGGTTCTTGTACACGCGGTGACCGAAGCCCATCAGCTTGAACGGGTCGTTCTTGTCCTTGGCCTTGGCGATGAAGGTGTCGATGTTCGAGACATCGCCGATTTCATCGAGCATGGTCAGTACGGCTTCGTTCGCACCGCCATGGGCCGGGCCCCACAGTGCGGCGATACCGGCGGCGATACAGGCGAACGGGTTGGCACCCGACGAGCCGGCCAGGCGAACGGTAGAGGTGGAGGCATTTTGCTCGTGGTCGGCATGGAGGATGAAGATCCGGTCCATTGCCTTGGCCAGCACCGGGCTGATCGGTTTGATCTCGCACGGGGTGTTGAACATCATGTGCAGGAAGTTTTCCGCGTACGACAGGTCGTTGCGCGGGTACATCATCGGCTGGCCCATGGAGTACTTGTAAACCATCGCGGCCAGGGTCGGCATCTTGGCGACCAGGCGCACCGCGGAAATTTCGCGGTGTTGCGGGTTATTGATGTCCAGGGAGTCGTGATAGAACGCCGACAGGGCGCCGACTACGCCACACATCACCGCCATCGGGTGAGCGTCGCGGCGGAAGCCGTTGAAGAAGGACTTCAGCTGCTCGTGAACCATGGTGTGGTTCTTGACGGTGCTGACGAACTGGGCCTTCTGCTCGGCATTCGGCAGTTCGCCGTTGAGCAGCAGGTAGCACGTTTCGAGGTAGTCGGACTGTTCGGCGAGTTGCTCGATCGGGTAGCCGCGGTGCAGCAGGATACCTTTGTCGCCGTCAATATAGGTGATCTTCGACTCGCACGAGGCGGTCGCCATGAAACCGGGGTCGAAGGTGAAGTGACCAGTGGCCCCTAACCCGCGGACGTCGATTACATCAGGACCAACGGTGCCGGTTAAAATGGGCAGCTCGACGGGGGCAGCGCCCTCGATGACCAACTGCGCTTTTTTGTCAGCCATGTGGCCTCCTATTAATGCTTGAAATCATCAGACAGACCCCCCACGCAGGGCCCGCACCACTATAGAGGGATAAATTCAGATGTCAATTTGCCTAAAGGCTTGTTGAATCAGGCATTCAAGCCTGATTTTTCCCGAAATTCTCGCCCATTTACGCCTTTTGTTCGTTAAAGGCAATGCGCTATTTGGGCTACCCCGTCACGTTGTCATAAGCAGCCTAACTGTCTATACTCGGCACCCGACCGCCAGGGGCTTGCAAGCCCGAACTGCTGGGGGTCGCCGTTCCCTGGGTGGTGGGTACCTGACCAGTACACTTACCAACAACTTTGCCCTGATTCGCTAGGGGCTCTTCAGTGTGAAAAAAGCCGTGAAAAGCCAACGACCTGTAAACCTAGACCTAAGGACCATCAAGCTCCCTGTCACTGCATACACGTCCATTCTGCACCGTATCTCCGGCGTCATCCTGTTCATCGGCCTTGCCATCATGCTTTATGCACTGGGCAAATCGTTGGGCTCCGAGGAAGGCTTCGGTGAGGTGAAGGCGTGTCTGACCAGCCCGCTGGCCAAATTCGTGACCTGGGGCCTGTTGTCCGCCCTGCTTTATCACCTCGTGGCAGGTGTACGCCACCTGATCATGGACATGGGCATCGGTGAGACGCTGGAAGGCGGCAAGCTGGGCTCGAAAATCGTGATTGTCATCTCCGTGGTGCTGATCGTTCTGGTGGGAGTTTGGGTATGGTAACCAATGTCACGAACCTGTCGCGTTCGGGCCTCTATGACTGGATGGCGCAACGCGTCTCCGCGGTCGTTCTCGCGGCTTACTTCCTCTTCCTGATCGGCTACGTGGTCGCCCACCCAGGCATCGACTACACCCAGTGGCATGGTCTGTTCTCCAACAACGCGATGCGGATCTTCAGTCTGCTGGCCCTCGTTGCCCTGGGCGCTCACGCCTGGGTCGGCATGTGGACCATTGCAACCGACTACCTGACGCCTATGTCGTTCGGCAAGTCGGCAACTGCGATTCGTTTCCTGTTCCAGGCGGTATGCGGCGTTGCGATGTTCGCTTACTTCGTCTGGGGTGTGCAGATTCTCTGGGGTATCTGATCCATGGCTAGCATTCCAACCATCTCATTCGACGCCATCATCATCGGTGGCGGCGGCGCCGGCATGCGTGCTGCGCTGCAACTGGCTCAAGGCGGCCACAAGACTGCCGTAGTCACCAAGGTCTTCCCGACCCGCTCGCACACTGTATCCGCCCAGGGCGGCATCACCTGCGCCATCGCTTCGGCTGACCCGAACGACGACTGGCGCTGGCACATGTACGATACCGTCAAAGGTTCCGACTACATCGGTGACCAGGACGCTATCGAATACATGTGTCAGGAAGGCCCGGCTGCGGTCTTCGAACTGGACCACATGGGCCTGCCGTTCTCGCGTACCGAAACCGGCCGTATCTACCAGCGTCCGTTCGGTGGCCAGTCCAAGGACTTCGGTAAAGGTGGCCAGGCCGCCCGTACTTGTGCCGCTTCCGACCGTACCGGTCACGCGCTGCTGCACACCCTGTACCAGGGCAACCTGAAAGCCGGTACCACCTTCCTCAACGAGTACTACGCCGTTGATCTGGTAAAGAACCAGGAAGGCGCTTTTGTCGGTGTGATCGCGATCTGCATCGAAACCGGCGAAACCATGTACATCAAGTCCAAGGCCACCGTTCTGGCCACTGGCGGTGCAGGCCGTATCTACGCCTCCACCACCAACGCCCTGATCAATACCGGTGACGGTATCGGTATGGCCCTGCGTGCCGGTGTACCGGTGCAGGACATCGAGATGTGGCAGTTCCACCCGACCGGCATCGCCGGCGCCGGTGTACTGGTCACCGAAGGCTGCCGCGGTGAGGGTGGCTACCTGATCAACGCCCACGGCGAGCGCTTCATGGAGCGTTACGCGCCGAACGCGAAAGACCTGGCCGGCCGCGACGTGGTTGCCCGTTCCATGGTCAAGGAAATCATCGCCGGCAACGGCGTGGGCCCGAACAAGGACCACGTACTGCTGAAGCTGGATCACCTGGGCGAGGAAGTGCTGCACAGCCGCCTGCCAGGTATCTGCGAGCTGTCCAAGACCTTCGCCCACGTCGACCCGGTCGTCGCGCCGGTGCCGGTCGTTCCGACCTGCCACTACATGATGGGTGGCGTTGCCACCAACATCCATGGCCAGGCCATCACCATGGACGAAGAAGGCAAGGATCACATCATCCCTGGCCTGTTCGCCGTAGGTGAAGTGGCGTGCGTATCGGTTCACGGTGCCAACCGCCTGGGCGGCAACTCGCTGCTTGACCTGGTGGTGTTCGGCCGTGCAGCCGGTCTGCACCTGGAGAAGGCGCTGAGCGATGGTATCGAGCACCTCGACGCCAGCGACACCGACATCGAAGTTGCCCTGAACCGCCTGAACAAGCTCAACGAGCGCTCCACTGGCGAAGACGTTGCCAGCCTCAAGCGCGAGCTGCAGAGCTGCATGCAGAACTACTTCGGTGTATTCCGTACTGGCGAATACATGCTGAAGGGTATCGAGCAGCTGGCCGGCCTGCGTGACCGCATCGCCAACGTCAAGATCAACGACAAGTCCCAGGCCTTCAACACCGCGCGTATCGAAGCGCTGGAGCTGCAGAACCTGCTGGAAGTCGCCGAAGCTACCGCCATCGCGGCCGAAGCCCGTAAAGAGTCCCGCGGCGCTCACGCCCGTGAAGACTTCGAAGACCGTGACGACGAAAACTGGCTGTGCCACACCCTGTACTACCCGGGTGAGAAGCGCGTTGCCAAGCGTGGCGTCAACTTTGCGCCGAAGACCGTACCGGCCTTCGAGCCAAAAATCCGGACTTACTAAGGGTGGCTGCTATGTTGAAAGTCGAAGTTTATCGTTACAACCCCGACACCGACTCGGCGCCCAAGATGGAGTCGTTCGACGTCGATACCGGTGGCAAGGACCTGATGGTTCTCGATGTATTGGCGCTGATCAAGGAAAAGGACGAGGGTTTCTCGTACCGTCGCTCCTGCCGTGAAGGCGTGTGCGGTTCCGATGGCATGAACATGAACGGCAAGAACGGCCTGGCCTGCATCACCCCGCTGTCGGGTGTGGTCAAAGGCAACAAGCTGGTTCTGCGCCCGCTGCCAGGCCTGCCGGTCATTCGTGACCTGGTGGTCGATATGAGCATCTTCTACAAGCAGTACGAGAAGGTGAAGCCATTCCTGCAGAACGACACGCCGGCCCCGGCCATCGAGCGCCTGCAGTCGCCTGAAGAGCGTGACAAGCTGGACGGTCTGTACGAGTGCATCCTGTGCGCTTGCTGCTCGACCTCCTGCCCGTCGTTCTGGTGGAACCCGGACAAGTTCCTGGGCCCCGCCGCACTGTTGCAGGCCTACCGCTTCCTGGCCGACAGCCGTGACACCAAGACTCAGGAGCGCCTGGCGTCCCTGGATGACCCGTTCAGCGTATTCCGCTGCCGCGGGATCATGAACTGCGTAAACGTTTGCCCGAAAGGTCTGAACCCGACCAAGGCAATCGGTCACGTACGTAACATGCTGCTGCAAAGCGGCACCTGATACAACCTGTTGTACCTGCAGTAAGCCGAGGTGCGGGTGTTGAGCCCGCACTGAGGTAAAACCCGAACAAGGGCCCACAAAGCCCGCGTTCATACCTATGAAGATATGAGACCAGCAGGGGCTTTCCGGGCTGGTACCCGGAAAATCAGCAGGATCCAAGTGGCGTGGTTCAGTCGCTTTATTCGGACTTTTCCAGGTTTGCTGTGGCTCTCGCCGATCAGTCCCCTAATCGAGGGTGACCAAGCATGCAAGAAAGCGTGATGCAGCGCATGTGGGATAGCGCCCACCTTTCAGGTGGTAACGCTGCATATGTGGAAGAGCTCTACGAACTCTACCTGCACGACCCTAACGCTGTGCCAGAAGAGTGGCGCACTTACTTCCAGAAGTTGCCAGCCGACGGCAGCACCGCTACTGATGTATCGCACTCGACAATCCGCGACCATTTCGTACTGCTGGCAAAGAACCAGCGCCGCGCCCAACCGGTATCCGCCGGGAGCGTGAGCAGTGAACACGAGAAGAAGCAGGTTGAAGTTCTGCGACTGATCCAGGCCTATCGTATGCGCGGCCATCAGGCTGCCAAGCTCGACCCGTTGGGGTTGTGGCAGCGCCCTGCGCCCGTAGACCTGTCGATCAATCACTACGGCTTGACCAATGCCGATCTTGATACGACCTTCCGTGCCGGCGACCTGTTCATCGGCAAAGAGGAGGCGAGCCTACGCGACATCTTCGATGCACTCCAGAAGACATATTGTCGCACCATTGGCGCCGAATTCACCCACATCGTCGATTCCGAGCAGCGTAGCTGGTTCCAGCAGCGCCTGGAAAGCGTACGCGGCCGTCCGGAGTTTTCCGCTGACGTGCAGGCGCACCTGCTGGAGCGCGTGACCGCCGGTGAGGGCCTGGAAAAGTACCTGGGTACCAAGTATCCGGGCACCAAGCGTTTCGGCCTTGAAGGTGGCGAGAGCCTGATCCCGATGCTGGATGAAATGATCCAGCGTTCCGGCTCGTACGGCACCAAGGAAGTCGTCATCGGCATGGCCCACCGTGGCCGTCTGAACGTGCTGGTGAACACCTTCGGCAAGAACCCGCGCGAGCTGTTCGACGAGTTCGAAGGCAAGAAGATGAACGAGCTGGGCTCCGGTGACGTGAAGTATCACCAGGGCTTCTCCTCGAACGTGATGACCACCGGTGGTGAAGTTCACCTGGCCATGGCGTTCAACCCGTCCCACCTGGAAATCGTTTCGCCTGTGGTCGAGGGTTCGGTGCGCGCCCGTCAGGACCGCCGCAACGATACCGCTGGCGACAAGGTGCTGCCGATCTCGATCCACGGCGACGCCGCATTCGCCGGCCAGGGCGTGGTCATGGAAACCTTCCAGATGTCGCAGACCCGCGGTTTCAAGACCGGCGGTACCGTGCACATCGTGATCAACAACCAGGTGGGTTTCACCATCAGCAACCCGCTGGACGCGCGCTCCACCGAGTACGCCACCGACGTTGCCAAGATGATCCAGGCGCCGATCCTGCACGTCAACGGCGATGACCCGGAAGCCGTGCTGTTCGTTACCCAGCTGGCCATCGACTACCGCATGCAGTTCAAGCGTGACGTGGTGATCGACCTGGTCTGCTACCGTCGTCGTGGCCATAACGAGGCTGACGAGCCGAACGGCACCCAGCCGCTGATGTACCAGCAGATCAGCAAGCAGCGCACTACCCGTGAGCTGTATGCCGAGGCGCTGATCCAGGCCGGTCGTATCGACGCCGAGCGTGCTCAGGCCAAGGTCGACGAGTACCGCAACGCGCTGGACAATGGCCTGCACGTGGTAAAAAGCCTGGTCAAGGAGCCGAACCGCGAGCTGTTCGTCGACTGGCGTCCGTACCTGGGTCACGCCTGGACCGCGCGTCACGACACCCGTTTCGACCTCAAGACCCTGCAGGACCTGTCGGCCAAGCTGCTCGAGCTGCCGGAAGGTTTCGTGGTCCAGCGTCAGGTGTCGAAGATCTACGAAGACCGTCAGAAGATGCAGGCCGGCGGCTTGCCGATCAACTGGGGTTATGCAGAGACCATGGCCTACGCCACCCTGCAGTTCGAAGGTCACCCGATCCGCATGACCGGCCAGGACATCGGCCGTGGCACCTTCTCGCACCGTCACGCGGTGCTGCACAACCAGAAGGACGCCAGCACCTACATTCCGCTGCAGAACCTGTTCCCGGGCCAGCCACGTTTCGACCTGTACGATTCGTTCCTGTCCGAGGAAGCGGTACTGGCCTTCGAATACGGCTACTCCACCACCACGCCAAACGCGCTGGTGATCTGGGAAGCCCAGTTCGGCGACTTCGCCAACGGTGCGCAAGTGGTGATCGACCAGTTCATCACCAGCGGTGAGCACAAGTGGGGCCGCCTGTGCGGTCTGACCATGCTGCTGCCACACGGATACGAAGGGCAGGGCCCGGAGCACTCCTCCGCGCGTCTGGAGCGTTACCTGCAACTGTGCGCCGAGCACAACATCCAGGTCTGCGTACCCACTACCCCGGCACAGATCTACCACCTGCTGCGTCGCCAGGTCATCCGCCCGCTGCGCAAGCCGCTGGTGGTCCTGACGCCGAAGTCGCTGCTGCGCCACAAACTGGCCGTTTCGACGCTGGAAGACCTGGCAGAAGGCTCGTTCCAGACCGTGATCCCGGAAATCGACGCAATCGATCCGGCCAAGGTCGAGCGCCTGGTGCTGTGCAGCGGCAAGGTCTACTACGACCTGCTGGAAAAACGCCGTGCCGAAGGCCGCGAAGACATCGCCATCCTGCGTCTCGAGCAGCTGTACCCGTTCCCGGAGGACGACCTGGTCGAAATCCTGGCCCAATACAGCAACCTCAAGCACGCCGTATGGTGCCAGGAAGAGCCGATGAACCAGGGCGCCTGGTACAGCAGTCAGCACCACATGCGCCGTATCCTGGGCCGCCACAACAAGGCTCTGACCCTGGAATATGCCGGTCGCGACGCTTCTGCCGCACCCGCCTGTGGTTACGCTTCGAAGCACGCCGAACAGCAGGAAAAACTGCTGCAAGACGCCTTCACTGTCTAACGCCTTCGCGCACCTGAAACCGAATTTAAGGAAACACAGATAATGGCTATCGAGATCAAAGCCCCAACCTTCCCGGAATCGGTTGCCGATGGCACCGTTGCCACCTGGCACAAGAAGCCGGGCGAAGCCGTCAAGCGTGACGAGCTGATCGTCGACATCGAGACCGACAAGGTTGTCCTGGAAGTACTGGCGACTGCCGATGGCGTGCTGGGCGACATCGTCAAGGGTGAGGGCGACACTGTCCTGTCCGACGAATTGCTGGGTTCGATCGTTGAAGGCGGTGCTGCCGCTGCTCCTGCCGCAGCCGCCGCGCCTGCTGCAGCTCCGGCTGCTGCCGCTGACGCTGGCGAGGATGACCCGGTTGCTGCACCGGCCGCGCGTAAGCTGGCTGAAGAAAACGGCATCGACCTGGCCTCTGTTGCCGGTACCGGTAAAGGCGGTCGTATCACCAAGGAAGACGTGGTTGCTGCTGTTGCCAACAAGAAGTCGGCCCCTGCCGCTGCCCCGGCTGCCAAGCCTGCTGCTGCCGCTGCTGCCCCGGTTGTCGTCGCTGCTGGCGACCGCACCGAGAAGCGCGTGCCGATGACCCGTCTGCGTGCCAAGATCGCCGAGCGTCTGGTCGAAGCCCAGTCCAACATGGCGATGCTGACCACCTTCAACGAAGTGGACATGACCGAAGTCATGGCCCTGCGTTCGAAGTACAAGGACCTGTTCGAGAAGACCCACAACGGCGTGCGCCTGGGCTTCATGTCGTTCTTCGTCAAGGCAGCTACCGAAGCGCTGAAACGCTTCCCGGCTGTCAACGCCTCGATCGACGGCAACGACATCGTCTACCACGGCTTCGCCGACGTCGGGGTTGCCGTGTCCAGCGACCGTGGCCTGGTGGTACCGGTGCTGCGTAACGCCGAGTCGATGAGCCTGGCTGAAATCGAGAACGGCATCGCCACCTTCGGCAAGAAGGCCCGTGACGGCAAACTGTCCATCGAAGAGATGACCGGTGGCACCTTCACCATCACCAACGGTGGTACCTTCGGTTCGATGATGTCGACCCCGATCGTCAACCCGCCGCAGGCCGCCATCCTGGGCATGCACAACATTATCCAGCGCCCGATGGCCATCAATGGCCAGGTCGTGATTCGCCCGATGATGTACCTGGCGCTGTCGTACGATCACCGCCTGATCGACGGCAAGGAAGCGGTAACCTTCCTGGTCACTATCAAGAACCTGCTGGAAGATCCGTCCCGCCTGCTGCTGGACATCTAATCGCGCAGCTGTAAGCTGCAAGCCGCAAGCTTCAAGCCGAAGCCTGCTGGTCTTGCGGCTTGCGGCTTGCCGCTTGAAGCTAAAAAGGAATCTTTTATGACCCAGAAATTCGACGTAGTGGTGATTGGTGCAGGTCCTGGCGGCTATGTAGCTGCCATCAAGGCTGCCCAACTTGGTCTGAAGACTGCCTGTATCGAGAAATACACCGACGCCGAGGGCAAACTGGCCCTGGGCGGCACCTGCCTGAACGTAGGTTGCATTCCGTCCAAGGCGCTGCTGGACAGCTCCTGGAAGTACAAGGAAGCCAAAGAGAGCTTCAACGTCCACGGTATCTCCACTGGCGAAGTGAAGATGGACGTCGCCGCGATGGTTGGCCGCAAGGCTGGCATCGTCAAGAACCTGACCGGTGGCGTTGCCACCCTGTTCAAGGCCAACGGCGTTACTTCGATCCAGGGCCACGGCAAGCTGCTGGCTGGCAAGAAAGTCGAAGTCACCAAGGCTGACGGCACCACCGAAGTCATCGAAGCCGAGAACGTCATCCTGGCTTCCGGCTCGCGCCCGATCGACATTCCCCCGGCTCCGGTTGACCAGAACGTCATCGTCGACTCCACCGGCGCCCTGGAATTCCAGACCGTACCGAAGCGCCTGGGCGTTATCGGTGCCGGCGTGATCGGCCTGGAGCTGGGCTCGGTATGGGCTCGCCTGGGTGCTGAAGTCACCGTGCTGGAAGCCCTGGACACCTTCCTGATGGCTGCTGACACTGCCGTGTCGAAAGAAGCCCAGAAGACCCTGACCAAGCAAGGCCTGGACATCAAGCTGGGCGCCCGCGTCACCGGCTCGAAAGTCAATGGCAACGAAGTTGAAGTGACCTACACCAACGCCGAAGGCGAGCAGAAGATCACCTTCGACAAGCTGATCGTTGCGGTCGGCCGTCGCCCTGTAACCACCGACCTGCTGGCTTCCGACAGCGGCGTGACCATCGACGAGCGCGGCTACATCTTCGTCGACGATCATTGCGCCACCAGCGTGCCGGGCGTGTTCGCCATCGGTGACGTGGTGCGCGGCATGATGCTGGCACACAAGGCTTCGGAAGAGGGCATCATGGTCGTCGAGCGCATCAAGGGCCACAAGGCCCAGATGAACTACGACCTGATCCCGTCGGTTATCTACACCCACCCGGAAATTGCATGGGTCGGCAAGACCGAACAGTCCTTGAAGGCCGAGGGTGTTGAGGTTAACGTAGGCACCTTCCCGTTCGCGGCCAGCGGCCGTGCGATGGCCGCCAACGATACCGGTGGTTTCGTCAAGGTCATCGCCGATGCCAAGACAGACCGCGTGCTGGGTGTACACGTGATTGGCCCGTCGGCTGCCGAACTGGTGCAGCAGGGTGCAATCGCAATGGAATTCGGCACCAGTGCCGAGGATCTGGGCATGATGGTCTTCAGCCATCCAACCCTGTCCGAAGCGTTGCATGAAGCAGCGCTGGCGGTGAATGGCGGCGCCATTCACGTGGCCAACCGTAAGAAGCGTTAATTATAAGAAACCACGGCGGGCAGCCCGTCGTGAGTCTTGCGTGCATGACTCACCGCGGAACGTCCGCCGGACCGGATCACACGGGAAAACCCGGGGTCAACGGTCACAGGTGGTGCGGCGCCAGTAATGGCGCAGCGCCGAAGCGCAGTACCTAACGAAGACGGTAAAAAGCATGAATCTTCACGAGTATCAGGGTAAGCAGCTGTTCGCTGAATACGGCCTGCCAGTTTCCAAGGGTTTCGCAGTCGATACCCCTGAAGCTGCAGCAGAAGCTTGCGACAAGATCGGCGGTTCCGAGTGGGTTGTAAAAGCCCAGGTTCACGCAGGTGGTCGCGGTAAAGCGGGCGGCGTCAAGCTGGTTCGCAGCAAAGAAGACGCCAAGGCGTTCGCTGCGCAATGGTTGGGCAAGCGCCTGGTAACCTACCAGACCGACGCCAACGGTCAGCCAGTGACCAAGATCCTGGTCGAATCCTGCACTGACATCGCCAAAGAGCTGTACCTGGGCGCTGTAGTCGATCGCTCGAGCCGCCGTATCGTGTTCATGGCCTCCACCGAAGGTGGCGTGGACATCGAGAAAGTCGCTCACGAAACTCCTGAGAAGATCATCAAGGCTACTATCGATCCACTGGTCGGCGCTCAGCCGTTCCAGGGTCGTGAACTGGCATTCCAGCTGGGTCTGGAAGGCAAGCAAGTTGCACAGTTCGCCAAGATTTTCGTAGGCCTGGCCAAGCTGTTCAAAGAACACGACCTGGCCCTGCTGGAAGTCAACCCGCTGGTCATCAAGGCCGACGGCGACCTGCACTGCCTGGACGCGAAGATCAACATCGACGCGAACGCCATGTACCGTCAGCCTAAGCTGAAAACCTTCCACGACCCGTCGCAGGACGATCCTCGTGAAGCCCACGCTGCCAGCTTCGAGCTGAACTACGTGGCCCTGGAAGGCAACATCGGCTGCATGGTCAACGGTGCCGGCCTGGCCATGGGTACCATGGACATCGTCAACCTGCATGGCGGCAAGCCAGCCAACTTCCTCGACGTTGGCGGCGGTGCTACCAAAGAGCGCGTTACCGAAGCCTTCAAGATCATTCTGTCCGACAGCAATGTCGCGGCCGTTCTGGTCAACATCTTCGGCGGCATCGTTCGCTGCGACATGATTGCCGAAGGCATCATCGGCGCGGTGAAAGAAGTCGGCGTTAAAGTTCCGGTTGTAGTTCGCCTCGAAGGCAACAACGCCGAACTGGGCGCTAAAGTACTGGCAGAAAGCGGTTTGAACATCATTGCGGCAACCAGCCTGACCGACGCTGCTCAACAAGTTGTCAAAGCTGCGGAGGGCAAGTAATGAGCGTCCTGATCAATAAAGACACCAAAGTCATCTGCCAGGGCTTCACCGGCTCGCAGGGTACTTTCCACTCCGAACAAGCCATCGCCTACGGCACCAAGATGGTCGGCGGCGTAACCCCAGGCAAGGGTGGCACCACCCACCTGGGCCTGCCGGTGTTCAACACCGTCAAGGAAGCCGTGGAAGCTACCGGCGCTGACGCTTCGGTCATCTACGTACCGGCTCCGTTCTGCAAAGACTCGATCCTGGAAGCGGCCTTCGGCGGCATCAAGCTGATCGTCTGCATCACCGAAGGCATTCCTACCCTGGACATGCTCGATGCCAAGGTCAAGTGCGACGAGCTGGGCGTGACCCTGATCGGTCCTAACTGCCCAGGTGTCATCACCCCGGGCGAGTGCAAGATCGGCATCATGCCAGGCCACATTCACCTGCCAGGCAAGGTCGGTATCGTTTCGCGTTCCGGCACCCTGACCTACGAAGCTGTGAAGCAGACCACCGACGCCGGCTTCGGCCAGTCGACCTGCGTCGGCATCGGCGGTGACCCGATCCCGGGTTCCAACTTCATCGACATCCTGAAGCTGTTCCAGGAAGACCCGAAGACCGAAGCGATCGTCATGATCGGTGAGATCGGCGGTTCGGCTGAAGAAGAAGCTGCGGCCTACATCAAGGCCCACGTGACCAAGCCAGTCGTTTCCTACATCGCCGGTGTTACTGCACCTGCGGGCAAGCGCATGGGCCACGCTGGCGCCATCATCTCCGGCGGCAAGGGCACTGCGGACGAGAAGTTCGCCGCCCTGCAGGACGCTGGTGTGAAGACCGTGCGTTCGCTGGCTGACATCGGCAAGGCCCTGGCCGAGCTGACTGGCTGGGAAGCCAAGAAGTAATACTGCTACACCCCCCACGCGCACAGAGGCCACCTTCGGGTGGCCTTTGTCGTTAATGCGCCTGGGTTTCCCGTTTGGGGCGCTTCGCAGGCTAAAAAGATTTTTCGATGGGTTTGATAGGATTTTTCACACAGACCAATGTTTCAATCCGAGGATAATTCCTACTGTCCTCGGTCGCACAGACGACAAACATGTACGCACATCGGACAAGCAGCACTGTGCCAGTGCGTTTGACTGACAAAACAGTTACATTACGCGTTCACTCTGTGCCCGTACCCCAAAAGGGAACGACACGCTAAACGGGTCTGGCCTATCAAGCCGGGCAGCATTTCCCCTCATCCAAAGGGAAATCCCCTCTCGAATCCCGATTTCAGCAGTGTGGTACTACCTTAAATGAAAGTTCTCAAAGGCCAGGATATCCTGGCGCTTGGCTTTATGACGTTTGCGCTTTTCGTTGGCGCGGGCAATATCATCTTCCCGCCTATCGTCGGTCTGCAGTCTGGCCCGCACGTATGGATGGCAGCACTGGGCTTCCTGGTGACCGCCGTGGGCCTGCCGGTCATTACCGTGGTCGCTCTGGCCAAGGTCGGTGGCGGCATGGATGCACTTAGCAGCCCGATCGGCAAGTTCTTCGGCGGCCTGCTGGCGGCGGTGTGTTACCTGTCGGTCGGCCCGCTGTTCGCCACCCCGCGTACGGCGACCGTGTCGTTCGAAGTGGGCGTTGCACCGCTGACCGGTGAAAGCCCGCTGGCACTGTTCATCTACAGCCTCGTGTACTTCGTCGTGGTGCTGGCCGTGTCCATGTACCCGGGCAAGCTGCTCGACACCGTCGGCCGCTTCCTGGCACCGCTGAAGATCATCGCCCTGGCCGTGCTGGGGATTGCTGCCTTCGCGCTGCCAGCGGGCACCATTGGTGAGGCACAGCCGGCCTATGCCGCTGCCGCGTTCTCCAAGGGCTTCTCCGATGGCTACCTGACCATGGATACCCTGGGTGCCCTGGTGTTCGGTATTGTCATCGTCAACGCCATCCGCTCGCGCGGCGTCGAGTCGCCGAAGCTGATCACCCGCTATGCCATCATCGCCGGCCTGATCGCGGGTGTCGGCCTGGCCCTGGTGTACATCAGCCTGTTCCGTCTGGGTGCCGGCAGCCACGACATCGCGGCTGACGCCACCAACGGTGCGGCGGTACTGCATGCCTACGTGCAGCACACCTTTGGTTCGCTGGGCAGCGGCTTCCTCGCTGTACTCATCGCGCTGGCTTGCCTGGTGACGGCAGTTGGCCTGACCTGCGCCTGTGCCGAGTACTTCAGCCAGGTTCTGCCGCTGTCTTACCGTGCGCTGGTGGTGATCCTTGCGGGCTTCTCGCTGCTGATCTCCAACCTGGGCCTGACCAAGCTGATCATGTTCTCGATCCCGGTGCTCACCGCCATCTACCCACCCTGCATCGTGGTGGTCGGCCTGAGCTTCGTGAAAGACTTGTGGAACTCGCCGACCCGCATCCTCGCACCGGTGATGCTGGTTTCGTTGCTGTTCGGCATGGTCGATGCAATCAAGGGCAGCAGCATCGCCCACGTGCTGCCGGACTTCATGGCGCACTTACCGTTGAGCGACCAAGGCCTTGCCTGGCTGGTGCCTTCGGTGGTGACCCTGGTTGGCGCCGTGGCCTGCGACCGCATGCTCGGCAAGCCACGCGAGGCGTTGGCCTGATGGTTGAAGCCTGAGGGCGGCACCGGCCACAAGCCGAAGGGTGCTCGCCAGAGGTCTAGACTCGAAAGCCCCGTATCCGGAAGGATGCGGGGCTTTTTTGTGCGGTCCCTTTGCCCGGTGCGCTCTTTGTGGGAACCACGCCTATTTCTCTGCACAGCTGTGTCTTTTGCCGCTTGCCAGCGTCGAAACCTGGTCCCTATCCTCTAGGCCTCTGGCGCTTTCGGGAACCCTGCATGAACTTCATCCAAAGCAACTTCAATAACCTGCTGGCCATCGCATGGTTTGCCCTGTGCTGGGGTGGTTATACCCGCTATGCCATCTGGAAGGGCCGCGACACTGCGTGCCTGGCCAGCGTGTTGCACCTTTACCGTGAAGACTGGATGCGCCGCATGCTGCTGCGCGACAACCGCATTGCTGATGCCAGCGTGATCGGCAACCTTGAACGCAACGCGTCGTTCTTTGCCTCCAGCACCCTGATCATCCTTGCTGGCATTCTTACCGTGCTCGGTGCCTCCGACCGTGCGCTCTCGCTGCTGGCAGACCTGCCGCTGGTGCAACAGACCTCCCAGGGCATGTCGGAGATCAAGCTGCTGTGCCTGGCCACGGTCTTCGTCTACGCTTTTTTCACGTTCAGCTGGTGCATGCGCCAGTACAACTTTGCCGCGGTGCTGGTGGGTTCGGCGCCCATGATCGGGGAACGGCTGGTCAATGAGCTGGAGCGCAAGGCGTTCGCGTCGCGGGCGGCACGGGTATTGTCGCTTGCCGCCAACCAGTTCAACCTGGGCTTGCGTTCCTATTACTTCGGCATGGCCATGTTGAGCTGGTTTATCAGCCCGTGGTTGTTCATGGCGATGAGTGTGGGTGTCGTGTTTATTCTGTACCGTCGTGAGTTCCACTCGGATGTGCTGGATGTGATGGTGTTCACACCCACCGAAAGTGTACCGGCAGAGCCTGCCAAGGAAAGCCCCGTGGTCGGCAACTGAAACGTTTAATCGAAAACTTTCAGGCACAAAAAAACCCGACAATGTCGGGTTTTTTTGTTTTAAACAATTACTGTTTGGCAGGTTCAGCCGGAGTAGCTGGCGCGGCTTGCGGAGCCGGAGTAGCCGGTGCGGCTTCTTCGGCAGCCTTCTGCTCGGCTTCGGCCTGATCTTTGGCGGCTTCGGCGTTTTCCTTGGCAGCGTCGTTCATTTTATCCTGAGCTTCGCCCATTTTTTCCTGGGCTTGCTCGGCGTGTTCCTGTGCGTCTTGGGCTTTGTCTTCGCTCGCTTTATCGCAAGCGGCCAGGCCCATGGCAGCAGCCAGCATCAGAGCAAAAGCAAAAGGTTTACGCATGGGTGTGTTTCTCCTTGGTGGAATAAGTGACTTGTTCCTTCGAGTGCAACTATGCGGAATAAGTTCCACGCAGATTACAGATATATAACGCCGTGTTCTACATGGACTTTTTAACGAACTCATGCCGCCGCGTGGCGGCGGGCGGGAACAGCCTATGAGCGATTCAACCTTGATGGCAATGGCCGAGCGGTTTCTCTCGGCGTTAAAACATTGCCAGCTGTTGCAGATGCGTGTGGCGCAGGCTGATGGCGATGGCATGACCTTGGTCCTGCCCTGGTCAGCAGCCATCGTCGGCAACCCCCAGACCGGCGCCGTGCATGGCGGTGCGCTGACTACGCTGATGGACACCACTTGTGGCATGGCCACGCTGTGCGTGCTGCCCCGCTTCGAAGTGTGCCCCACGCTGGACCTGCGCATCGACTACATGCACCCGGCCGAAGCTGGCAAGGACATCTACGGTCACGCCCAATGCTACCGGGTTACCCGCGACGTGATCTTCACCCGGGGCACAGCCTATCAGGACAACCCCGACCAGCCCATCTGCCAGGTGGTGGGGACGTTCATGCGCCTGGGGCAGGAGATCAAGGGCGGTATCCGTTTCGGCAATGGCCTGAAGGAGGGCGGCGCATGATTCCGCATGCGGTTCGCCAGCAACTCAACGCTGCCCACGCGGTCGGTGATTACCGGCCATTGCTGGCGCTGATTCCCTACGCAGGGCTTATCGGCATCGAATGCGAGCGCCAGGGCGATGACCTTCTGTTCCGCCTGCCGGCCAGTGCGGACAACATCGGCAACCCGTTGCTGCCCGCTATCCATGGTGGCGTGATAGCGGGGTTCATGGAGTTGTCCGCCGCGCTGTACCTGCTGATCTACAGCGAAAGCGCGAGTATTCCGAAGATCATCGATTTTTCCATCGACTACCTGCGCGCCGGGCATTTTCGCGATACCTATGCCCAGTGCCAGCTGTGGCGCCAGGGCCGCCGGGTGACCAACGTCGCCATTACCGCCTGGCAAGGCGACAGGCAGGCACCCATTGCCACCGCCCGTGCGCATTTCAAGATCGAGCCGGAAAAGCCCTTGAAATCATCCGCTCAGCCCCCATCTGAATGACATCCGCCATTAACGCAGGCCAAATCGCTTGCCAGGCGCCACTGCCATCAGATCGGAGTTTCGAAGACCATGACTGTGGAAACACAAAAGGAAACGTTGGGCTTCCAGACCGAGGTAAAGCAACTGCTGCACCTCATGATTCATTCGCTGTACTCGAACAAGGAAATCTTCCTGCGGGAACTGATTTCCAACGCTTCCGATGCCGTGGACAAACTGCGCTTCGAAGCCCTGGCCAAGCCAGAGTTGCTTGAGGGTGGCGATGAACTGAAAATTCGCCTGAGCTTCGACAAGGACGCCGGTACCGTGACCCTCGAGGACAACGGCATCGGCATGAGCCGCGAAGACGTCATCGCCCACCTGGGCACCATCGCCAAGTCTGGCACCGCCGACTTCATGAAGAACCTCACCGGTGACCAGAAAAAGGACTCGCACCTGATCGGTCAGTTCGGCGTGGGCTTCTACTCCGCGTTCATCGTGGCCGACAAGGTCGACGTTTACAGCCGTCGCGCCGGTCAGCCTGCTGCCGAGGGCGTGCACTGGTCGTCGAAAGGCGAGGGCGAGTTCGAGGTCGCCACCATCGACAAGCCACAGCGCGGTACCCGCATCGTCCTGCACCTGAAGCAGGAAGAGAAAGAGTTCGCCGATGGCTGGCGCCTGCGCAATGTGGTCAAGAAATACTCCGACCACATCGCCCTGCCTATCCAGCTGCCGAAGGAGCAGGCTGCCGCCGAAGGCGAAGAGCAGCCGGCCGAAGAGTGGGAAACCGTCAACCGCGCCAGTGCCCTGTGGACCCGTCCGCGTACCGAGATCAAGGACGAGGAATACCAGGAGTTCTACAAGCACATTGGCCATGACTTTGAAAACCCGCTGACCTGGAGCCACAACAAGGTCGAAGGCAAGCTCGAGTACAACTCGCTGCTGTATGTGCCGGCCCGCGCACCGTTCGACCTGTATCAGCGCGAAGCGTCGCGCGGCTTGAAGCTGTACGTGCAGCGCGTGTTCATCATGGAGCAGGCCGAATCGTTCTTGCCGCTGTACCTGCGCTTCATCAAAGGTGTGGTCGACTCCAACGACCTGTCGCTGAACGTGTCTCGGGAAATCCTGCAGAAAGACCCGATCATCGAGTCGATGAAGACCGCGCTGACCAAGCGCGTGCTGGACATGCTGGAGAAGCTCGCGAAAAACGAACCCGAGCAGTACAAGGGCTTCTGGAAGAACTTCGGCCAGGTGCTGAAGGAAGGCCCGGCCGAAGATTTCGCCAACAAGGAGAAGATCGCCGGCCTGTTGCGCTTTGCTTCCACCCACGACGACAGCGGCGAGCAGAGCGTTGCCCTGGCCGACTACCTGGCCCGTGCCAAAGAGGGCCAGGACAAGATCTACTACCTCACCGGCGAGTCGTACGCGCAGGTCAAGAACAGCCCGCACCTGGAAGTCTTCCGCAAGAAAGGCATCGAAGTGCTGCTGCTGACCGACCGTATCGATGAGTGGCTGATGAGCTACCTCAACGAGTTCGACGGCAAGGCTTTCGTCGACGTCGCCCGTGGCGACCTGGACCTGGGCAACCTGGATTCGGAAGAGGACAAGAAAGCCCAGGAAGCAGTCGCCAAGGACAAGGAAGGCCTGGTCGAGCGCCTGAAAGGCGCGCTGGGTGACAGTGTTGCCGAAGTGCGCGTGTCGCACCGCCTGACCGACTCGCCGGCGATCCTGGCGATTGGCGAGCAGGACCTGGGCTTGCAAATGCGCCAGATTCTGGAGGCCAGTGGGCAGAAGGTACCGGAGTCCAAGCCGATCTTCGAGTTCAACCCGAGCCACCCGCTGATCGAGAAGCTGGACAACGAGCAGAGCGAAGACCGCTTCGCCGAGCTCTCGCATATTCTGTTCGATCAGGCGGCCTTGGCGGCCGGTGACAGCTTGAAGGACCCGGCGGCTTACGTTCGTCGCCTGAACAAGCTGTTGGTCGAGCTGTCTGCTTGAGTTGATGCAAAGGAAAGCCCGCTTCGGCGGGCTTTTTTCATGGCGCGCTTTTCATAGAAAGTGCCTAAGGAGTGCTTGATGAGCAAGGTAATCGTCGAATCGCTGGTTTATCACCTGTCCGGCAAGGCTTACGAAAGCCGGCTGGTCTTTGAGCCAGGTGCGCTGGGCCGCCCAGGCCTGGTGATGGCGCCGAACTGGATGGGTATTGGCGAAGGTGCCGAACGCATCGCCAAGGAAGTGGCCGAGAAGGGTTATGTGGTGCTGATTGCCGACCTGTACGGCCAATCTGTACGCCCGTCCAATGCCGACGAGGCCGGTGCGGCGATGATGCCGTTGAAGAACGACCGTGGCGAGCTGCGCAAGCGTATGCAAGAAGCCCTGGCGCAACTGCTGGGGCAGTCGAAGGCGCTGCTGGAGCCTGGCAAAGTTGCCACGTTCGGCTTCTGCTTCGGTGGTTGCTGTGCCCTGGAGCTGGCCCGTTCTGGCGCCGACCTGCGTGCGGCGGTGTCGTTCCACGGCACGCTGGACACGCCGAACCCTGAAGATGCCAAGCACATCAAGGGATCGGTGCTGGTGTTGCATGGCGCCTCCGACCCGTTGGTGCCGAAAGAGCAGTTGCCAGCATTCGAGGACGAGATGAACGCGGCCAAGGTCGACTGGCAGTTGCTGAGCTATGGCGGGGCGGTGCACTCGTTTACCGACCCGAATGCCAACGTACCAGGCAAGATGCAGTATGACCGCCGCACTTCCGAGCGGGCGTTCCGCTCGATGCACAACCTGCTGACTGAAGTGTTCCAGCGCTGATATAGCAGGGGGCGCTTTGCGCCCCCTCGCCGGCAAGCCAGCTCCCACAGCACAGCGTACGCCGCTCTTGGTGGGAGCTGGCTTGCCGGCGATGGGCTGCAGAGCAGCCCCAGATTTACCGGGGCAACTCGATCCTTGAGGTTTCCCCCGGCACCACCGGCCAATCCCCCGCAGCCCACCGCGCCCTGGCTTGTTCGATCAGTTCCGGGTCACTGGCCACGAAATTCCAGTTCATCCGCCGCGGCCCATCCAGTGGTGCCCCGCCAATCAGCACCAGCTGGCACTCCCCCTCTGCATACAGGGTCATGTCCTCGCCCTCTGGCAGCACCACCAGGCTGCAAGGCTCCACATCCTCATCGTTCAGCAACAGCTCGCCATCCAGCAGGTAAAGCGCCCGCTGGACGTGCTCACTCGGTATCAGCAGCGTCGTCGCTGGTTGCATCTGTACATGCGCATAAAGAGTGGGGGAGAGCACCGGCACCGGTGACGCCAGGCAGAACCCGGTGCCGGCAATCATGCAAATGCGCACCCCCAGGTTGTCACTCACCGGCAGGCTCGCCGCCGGGTAGTGGCTGTAGCTCGCCGGGCCTTGCTCGTGCTCCTGTGGCGAGGCTAGCCACACTTGCAAGCCGTGCAGGCACGAGCCATGGGCCAGGGCATCTGCGGGTGTGCGCTCGACATGGGCCACGCCGCTGCCAGCCGTCATCCAGCTGACATCGCCGGGGAGTACCCGCTGCTCCGAGCCGAGGCTGTCCTTGTGCAGGATCGCTCCCTCGAACAGGTAGGTCAGGGTCGACAGGCCGATGTGCGGGTGCTGGCGGATGTCCATGCCATGCCCTGGGGCATAGTCGGTTTCGAGCATGTGGTCGAAAAACACGAATGGGCCGACGCTACGGCACTGGGCTGCCGGCAGCGGGCGCAGGATCGGCTGGCCCTCGACCGATTCGGCACGTGGGCGGATGACCAGGGGGCTGCTCATGCGGTGGGCTCCAGGCGCGGTGGAAATGCCTCAAGCATAGCGGTTTGCCCGCTGTGGCTGAACCGTCTGGATCGCCGACGGGTCTACTGTTTTCATCACCGGAGAAGGAAGCTGCCCATGATTGCCCGAGCGCTGGCCTGCGTGTTGTTGTCTGGCAGTTTGTGCCACGCGGCACTGGCGCGCGACTACCGCTACAGCGATGCTCACCTGCACTACGTCGACTTCTTCCAGGAAAGCGAAGGCATGCCGGCGTTGCTTAAGGCGATGGATGCTGCGGGCGTCGAGCAGTCGATGATTTCCGGCATCCCGGTGGCCAAGAAATGGCATGAAGACGAGCCCAAGCGCCCGCGCTATTACGCGGGTGACGACGCCGATGCCTATTGGTACAGCGCCACCGACACTTACGTGGCCGCAGCCCTGCAGCAGTTGCCGGTCGAGCAGCGCAAGCGCTTTCATCCGTTCCTGACCGGTTTCAACCCGGTGGACAAGAATGCTGTCAGCCATATTGAGCGCATGCTCGATCTGTACCCAGGGCTGTGGCAGGGCATTGGCGAGGTCTTCACCCGCCACGATGACCTCACGGCGCTGACCAGTGGGGACACGCCACGGGCCAACAACGAAGCCATGACGCGTATCTACCACCTGGCGGCGGAGCGTGACCTGCCGGTGCTCCTGCATTCCAACATCACCTCCAAGCGCGAGCGCAATCCACTGTACCTGGCGGAAATCGAAGAGCCGCTGCGCAATCACCCGCATACGCGCTTTATCTGGGCGCACGCCGGCAGCAGCATGGAGATCCACCGGCACCAGACACAGATGGACTTTTTACTGCCGGTGCTGACGCGGTTGCTGGAGGATTACCCGAACCTCTATGTCGACCTGTCGTGGAGTGTGTTGCAGCCTTACCTGCTGGACGACAAGGGTGTGCCGCGCAAGGAATGGCTGGCGTTGGTCGAGCGGTTCCCGGAGCGGTTCATGCTGGGGTCGGATGTGGTGGGGCGGTTTGGCAGCCTGGGGGAGCAGATGCACGGGTTCAGGCCGTTTCTGGATGCTTTGCCTGAGCATGCAGCGAACAAAGTAGCCCGCGATAACTTTCTGGCTGTGCTGCCCAGGCAAAAATAGGGGTTGCCCGTACGGGCTACACATGAAAACGCCCCGAACCAGTCGGGGCGTTTTCGATTACCGCATCAGCGTCTTACTTGCCTTCCCAGCGCTTGAGCACCAGGGTGGCGTTGGTGCCGCCGAAGCCGAAGCTGTTGCTCATGACCGTGTCGATCTTGGCGTTTTCTTCGGTTTTGCGCAGGATCGGCAGGTCAGCGACCTCCGGGTCCAGCTCGTCGATGTTGGCAGAGCCGGCGATGAAGTTGTTTTCCATCATCAGCAGGCAGTAGATCGCCTCGTGCACGCCAGCAGCGCCCAGCGAGTGACCCGACAGGCTCTTGGTCGAGCTGATCTTCGGTGCCTTGTCGCCGAATACTGCGCGAACGCCCTTGATCTCGGCAACGTCACCGACCGGGGTCGAGGTGCCGTGGGTGTTCAGGTAGTCGATCGGGGTGTCGACGGTGGACAATGCCTGCTGCATGCAGCGGATGGCACCTTCGCCACTCGGGGCAACCATGTCGTAGCCGTCGGAAGTGGCGCCGTAGCCAACGATTTCGGCGTAGATCTTGGCGCCACGGGCCAGGGCGTGTTCCAGCTCCTCGACCACCACCATGCCGCCACCGCCAGCGATGACGAAGCCATCACGGTCAGCGTCGTAGGCGCGAGAGGCCAGTTCCGGGGTTTCGTTGCGCTTGGTCGACAGGGCGCCCATGGCATCGAACAGGAACGACTGGCTCCAGTGCTCTTCTTCACCGCCACCGGCGAAGACGATGTCCTGCTTGCCCCACTGGATCTGCTCCAGGGCGGTACCGATGCAGTGTGCCGAGGTGGCGCAAGCCGACGAGATCGAGTAGTTGATGCCCTTGATCTTGAACGGGGTGGCCAGGCATGCCGAAACGGTGCTGCCCATGGTGCGGGTAACGCGGTATGGGCCGACGCGCTTGACGCCTTTCTCGCGCAGGGTGTCCAGCGCTTCCATCTGGTTCAGGGTCGAGGCGCCGCCGGAGCCAGCCACCAGGCCGGTACGCGGGCTGGAAACCTGCTCTTCGGTCAGGCCGGCGTCCTTGATCGCGTCCTGCATTGCCAGGTAGGCGTAGGCAGCGGCATGGCCGACGAAGCGGTAGACCTTGCGGTCGATCAGTTCTTCGAGGTTGAGGTCGATCGACCCGGAAACCTGGCTACGCAGCCCCATTTCCTTGTAATCCGGGTTGAAACGGATACCCGGACGGCTGTTGCGCAGGTTTTCGGTGACGGTAGCTTTGTCATTGCCCAGGCACGATACGATGCCCAGACCAGTGATAACGACGCGGCGCATGCGAATAACCCTTAGAAATTGTCAGTGGAAGTGAACACGCCGACCCGCAGGCCTTCGGCAGTGTAGATCTCACGGCCGTCGACGCTGACCGAGCCATCGGCGATGGCCATGTTCAGCTTGCCCTTCAGGACACGCTTGATCTGAATGTTGTAGGTGACTTTCTTGGCTTCGGGCAGTACCTGACCGAAGAACTTCACCTCGCCCGAGCCCAGGGCGCGGCCGCGGCCCGGCAGGCCTTGCCAACCGAGGAAGAAGCCAACCAGCTGCCACATGGCGTCGAGGCCCAGGCAGCCCGGCATGACCGGATCGCCTTCGAAGTGGCAGGCGAAGAACCACAGGTCCGGGGTGATATCCAGCTCGGCGACCAATTCACCTTTGCCGTACTTGCCGCCTTCTTCGCTGATATGGGTGATGCGATCGACCATCAGCATGTTCGGCGCGGGCAGTTGCGCATTACCTGGGCCGAACAGCTCACCGCGACTGCAGCGCAGCAGGTCTTCCCGAGTAAAGGCGTGTTGTTTGGTCATGCGAGCTCCTCAATAACCCCCTGTGGCAGGGGATGAATCTTCCCGGCCGGCCCGAAAACCAACGGCTTCGAGACGGCAGCCTACAGGTAGACTATTGCGTTGTGGTGAAAGTCACAGCGCACCTGCCGAAAGAAGTACAGGTGTGCACTGAAACGTCTATTTTCAGGTCCGATGAAGGTCCTGTCCAGTGTTTAAGACTGCCGCACTTTAGCATTTATCGCCAGTCGCGGTTGTCTGACCGGGCAACCAGCGTTGCAGCACCCGCTGCAGTTCGGTGCGACGCAAGGGTTTGCTCAGGTAGTCGTCCATGCCGGCGGCCATGCAACGCTCGCGGTCGCCCTGCAAGGCATTGGCGGTCAAGGCGATGATCGGTAGGCCGGCGCCGTTGGGCAGCTGGCGTATGCGCCGGGTAGCTTCGTAGCCATCCAGGTGCGGCAGGCGGCAGTCCATCAGCACAGCGGCAAAGCGCTGCCGGCCAACCAGGTCGACCGCCTCCAGGCCGTCTTCGGCCGTGCATACCGCCAGGCCCAGACTGCGCAGCATGGCTTCGATGACACTTTGGTTGACCGGATTGTCCTCTACCAGCAGTACCTGATCGTTGTCAGACACCGTGGTTGGCGCAGCTGCTGGCGGCGTCAGCGCGACGGGGGCAGGGCTGGCGAGGGCCAGCGGCATCTCCAGGGTAAAGGTGGAACCCAGGCCTTCACGGCTTTCACCGCGCAGCTTGCCGCCCATGCGCTCGGCAAGGGTGCGGGCGATGGACAGCCCTAGCCCGGTACCGCCATACCGGCGGGAAATCGAGCTGTCAGCCTGCTGGAACGCAACGAACATCATCTCCAGGCGGGCGCTGTCAATGCCGATACCGGTGTCGCGCACGCTGCAGGTCAGCCAGATCAGCTGCCGGTCGAGTACCTGCCAGCGCGCCTCCACCTGCACTTGCCCGCGTTCGGTGAATTTCAGGGCGTTGCCGATCAGGTTCAGCAGGATCTGGCGGATGCGCGTGGGGTCGCCGTTCACCTGCAGTTGCCCGATACCGGGCGGCAGTTGCAGGTGCAGGCCCAGGCCGCGCTGCTGGGCGCTGTGCTGGAACGACTGGACACTGCTGGTGATCAGCTCGGCGAGGTTGAAGTCGATGTGTTCCAGTTGCAGCGCGGCGCGCTCGATGCGCGAGAAGTCGAGGATGTCATTGATGACTTTCAGCAAATGCCCGGTGGATTCGCTGGCCACTGCGGTGTAGTCGGCCTGTTCGTTGCTCAGTGGCGTGGTTTCCAGCAATTGCAGCATGCCCAGCACGCCATTCATCGGGGTGCGCAGCTCATGGCTCATCATCGCCAGGAAGTCCGATTTGGCACGGTTGGCCTGTTCGGCCTCCTCACGGGCCTGGATCAGCTCGGCAATGGCCTGCTTCTGTTCGTCACTGGCCTGCTCCAGGGCGCTGGCCAGGTTGTTGATGTGGCGCGCCAGGTGGCCCAGTTCGCTGTCGTCGACCACTGGCAAGGGGGTGTTGTACTCGCCTTGCTGGATTGCCTTGACCGCATGCCCCATGTCGCTGATCGGCTTGGCCAGGCTCAAGGCCAGGCGACGCGCCAATATAAAGGTGAACAGCAGGGCGAACAGCGCCAGGATGCCGGCCTTGATCACGATTTCCTGTTGGCGTTGGCTGAAGGCGTCATCAGACATGCCGACGATCACCCGGCCCAGATAATCATCGCCAATGGCGGGTGAGGCGGCCTTGCCCTGCTGCAGGAAGTCGCTGTCCAGGCGGATTTGCTGCAGCCGTATGGGCGCCTGGAACACCTCGACACGTTGCGCGCGGTTAGCGCTCTCGTCGGACTGCTCGACGTACACAAGGATGTGGTTGCGGCTGTCCTGCACCTCGAGAAAGCGCACGTGCGGGATACTGAGGGTGGCACGCATCAGGCCTTCGAGCACTTCGTTGTTGCCTGAAATCACCCCGTACTCCGAGGCTGGGGCCAGCTGGTTGGCGATCAGTTGCCCGGTGTGGTTAAGCTCCTGGCGCAGGTCCTGGATCCGCACGAAGGTGAAGAAGCTGATCAGCAGCAAGGTCAGCAGCAGGGCAGGGCCCAGGCTGATGATTTGCGTGCGGGTGTGGATGTCCCAGCTCAGGCCTTTGCTCATGGGGTGGGCTCTCCTTCTGCCAGGGCCTTGGCGGCGGCGTTCGGATCGATCGGTTGCAGGCCCAGGGCGCGCGCCACCTGCTGGTTGCCGCTGACGCCGAAGCGTGCCGGGTACAGGCTGCGCGGCCAGCGCCCTGGCGGCTGGTCGAGCAACTGGTCAAGTACTGCCAGCCAGTCCTCCTGGTCGCTGTAGGTGCTGGCCAAGGCGCCGGCGCGAACAAAGCCGGCGTTCGGGCCGATCAGCGCCATCTGACGGCCATAACTGCTCAACAGCAGGTTCTTTGCAGTCTTGGAGTTGTACAGGTCCGGGTCATCCAGGCCCAGCAATACATCACTGTTACCCAGCAGGTGCTGCAGGGGGCGGCTGTCACGCAGGTCGGGCCAAGCCTGGGCAATGATCTCCAGGCCTAACGGTCGAGCCGCATGGCGCAGCTCTTCAAGCAGGAACCCACTGTGCTCGCCGTACAGCACTCCAATGCGCTGTGCCTGCGGCAGCAGGTAGCGCGCAAGGCGCAGTTGCCGGCCCAACGGCGGGTCACTCCACAGCAGGGTGAGGAACGCTGGGCGCGACTTTCCCAGGCGCTGCTCAGCCTGTACCCGGCTTATGCGCATGGCCAGCGCTGGCGGGCCGGCGTTTTCACCCAGCCGCCATTCCAGGGCGGCATTGTCCATCAGAATCAGGCGCTGGCCAGTTTTGAGCTTGCCAGGGCTTGGCAGGTCGGCTGTGGTCTGGAAATGCACATGATCGCCCGGCCGACGGCTTTCGAGTGCGGCGACGAAACTGCGGATGCCAGGCTGGTCTTGCGCGCCTACCAGCAGAATTTCGCTGGCGGACAACGGCCCCAAGGGCCACAGGCACAGCAGCAACAGGCGCAGCACCAAGGCCATCAGAACGCCAGCTCCGCGCTGAAGCTGAGGCGGTGGCGGCTGTCGTAGCGGTTCTGCACGGTCGTGGTCGGTTCGTCGTCCAGGCGCTGCTGCCACAGCGCCGCCAGTTCCAGGTTGCTGCCCTGCACCCGAAAGCGTTTGGCCACGCGCAGGTCCAGGCGCTCGTAGCGGTACTGGTTGAGCGCATCGTCACCGTAGTAGAACAGCGCACTCGACCAGCCATCGCCCCATTCGCGCATCCAGCCGACCGAGCCGCTGTTGCGGGCGGTGAGGCGGCGGTCGTCGGGGTTGCTGGCCCAGGCATCGACATAGGCATAGGTCAGGCGCAGGCGGTCACGCAGGGTGGGCCGCCAGTCCAGTTGCGTCTCGCTGCCGCTGAACCGGGCCTTGTTGGCGTTGCTGGCGATGTACTGGTTGTTCTTCAGGGGCTCGCTGATCATGCCGGTGATCTCGTCATAGAACAGCTTCACATCCATGCTCAGGTCGATGTCGCTGAAGTAGCCGTTGTAGCCCAGTTCGCGCGAGCGCATGCGCTCCTGGTCGAGGTCGCCCGGGCCGCGGGTCTTGACGAAATACTCGCCGTGCTGCTGGCCGAACACGTCGCGGCTGAGGTTTTTGACCGTGTAGCTCCAGTTGATGTTGTTCTCGAACATGTCGGGCGAGCGCACCGCCTCGGAATACACTGCGCGCAGGCCGTGGCGCGGGGTGATCAGGTAGTTGACCGCTACGCGCGGCGTCAGCGAACTGCCCGACAGACGCGAATCTTCGAGCATGGCCCCGCCCTGCAAGATCCAGTGCTCGTCAGCGCGCCATTCCAGCTGGCCGAACAGGCGCCAGGTCTGGTCATCGATGCTGCCGTTGAAGTAAGTCTGCGAGTCGGCACGATCATAGCGGTAGTTCACCCCACTGAGCAGGCGCAGGCTGTCGGTGAGGCTGAGGGTGTCCTGGATTTCCAGGTCATAGCGGGTTTCGCGCGTGCTCTGGTCGACATCGCCGCACACCGCACTGCTGCCGCCCTGGTTGTTCCACTGATCCTTGATGGCATCGACCAGCGCTTGTTCAGCAGGGTTGTTGCTGGGCGGCGGGTTGTTGGCACCGCGTGCCACCAGCTCGGCGTAGTTGGGGTTCATCTGCCACAGCCGGGTCAGTTCGGGGCTGAACGACAACGCGGCATCACAGGCCCGCCAGACCTGTTGGCGGTCAAAGTGTTGGGCAGAACCCTGCACATACAGGCTGTGATCGGGGTTGAAATCGATGTTCCAGCGTACCGACCCTGCGTAGTCCTTGGCATTGACGTCGGCATTGTCGCCGCGCTGGGTGACGTAGGGGAAGACAGGTTGGTAGGTGTAAGGCCGCTGGTTGCTGCCTTCTTTTGCCGCCAGTTGCCATTCCAGGGTCTGGTTCAGCGACAGATTGTGGCTGGCACTGAGGTTGAAACGGGTCAGCCGGCGGCTGTCCCGGTAATCCTGGCCGAACGGGTCGTGGTCGAAACCGTCGTCCTGCTGGCCCGACAGTGACAGGCGCATGTCGCCGCCCTCCCAGCCGAAGCCGTGGCTGGCATAGAAGTCATTGATGCCGTCCTCACCTCGGGTCACCTTCAGCCGTGTGCCGTGGCTGTCGGCAGGGTTGCGGGTGAGAATGTTGACCACCGCCATCAGCGCGTTGGCGCCGTAGCTGACCGTGTTGGGGCCGCGGAACACCTCGATGCGCTCGATGTCTTCCATGGCCAGGGGGATGTCGCTCCAGTCCACCGTGGCCAGGCCTGCACGGTACACCGAGCGGCCATCGATCAGCACCTGCATGCGCCGTGCTTCGCTGGCGTTGCTGCCGTGGTAGTTGACCGTCGGCTGGTTGCCGGCACCGTAGCCGATCATCATGCCCGGTACCAGGCGCAGCAGTTCGGGGATGTCACGTGCGCCGCTGGCGCGGATCAGTTCGCTGTCGAGCACGGTCATGCTGCCCGGGACTGCCGCCGGGGATTGTTTCAGGCGCGTGGCGGTCAGAACCTGCGGCAGGTCACTGTTGTCGATGAACAGGTCGTCGCCCATGGCCGGGCCACCGAGCAAGGCAGTCAGTATCAGCAGGCGCGGGAACGGGGGCGTGCCAGGGAACACGGGGGGGCCTTGTATCAGGAATGGAACAGGCATGGTAACTGACCTTGGCGTATTTTCCAGTGATCTGCGGCGGTTTTGCAGCGTGTCTGTCCTGACGCTTTTATGGGGGCGAAAATCGAGCGCCGCCCGGGCGGCGCATCGCGAGCCAGCTCGCGCCTACAGGGGTTGCAACGTGGCCATGACAGTGTCATCTGCGTTGCTGGCCTTGGCGCAAGGCAGGCGAGCCGTATAATGACGGGGTCGCCACTTAACTTTTGGCTTTAACGGATTGGATATGACTGAACAGCAACCTGTTGCAGTTCTGGGAGGCGGCAGCTTTGGCACCGCCGTGGCGAACCTGCTGGCGCAAAACGGTGTGCCGGTGCGCCAATGGATGCGCGACCCGGCGCAGGCCGAGGCCATGCGCGTCAACCGCGAAAACCCGCGCTACCTCAAGGGCATCCGCCTGCATGATGGCGTGGAGCCGGTCAACGACCTGCTGGGCACCTTGCAGGCCAGCGCGTTGATTTTTGTCGCCCTGCCATCCAGCGCCTTGCGCAGTGTGCTGGCGCCCCACGCCGAGCTGTTGCGGGGCAAGGGCCTGGTCAGCCTGACCAAGGGGATCGAGGCGCAAAGCTTCAAACTGATGAGCCAGATCCTTGAAGAGATCGCCCCCGATGCCCGCATCGGCGTGCTGTCGGGCCCCAACCTGGCCCGCGAGATCGCCGAACATGCGCTGACTGCCACGGTGGTCGCCAGTGAGGACGAACAGCTCTGCCAGCAAGTGCAGGCCGTACTGCATGGGCGTACCTTCCGTGTCTACGCCAGCGCCGACCGCTTCGGCGTCGAGCTGGGCGGGGCGCTGAAAAACATCTATGCCATTATCGCGGGCATGGCCGTGGCCTTGGGCATGGGCGAGAACACCAAGAGCATGCTGATTACCCGGGCCTTGGCCGAGATGACCCGCTTTGCCGTCAGCCAGGGTGCCAACCCCATGACCTTCCTTGGCCTGGCCGGTGTGGGTGACCTGATCGTCACCTGCTCCTCGCCCAAGAGCCGCAACTACCAGGTGGGCCATGCGCTGGGTCAGGGCCTGAGCCTGGAGCAGGCGGTCAACCGCCTGGGCGAAGTGGCCGAAGGCGTCAACACCCTCAAGGTGCTCAAGGCCAAGGCGCAGGAGGTGCAGGTGTACATGCCGCTGGTGGCCGGCCTGCATGCCATCCTGTTCGAAGGCCGCACGTTGAACCAGGTGATCGAGCACCTGATGCGCGCCGAGCCCAAGACCGATGTCGATTTCATTTCCATCAGCGGTTTCAACTGAGCCCTTGGCGGCTCTGACACGAGCAAGGAGCAACACATGAACGATACGCCCGAACGCGCCCAGCGTGAGTCGATCATCCTGCGGGTCCTGTGGATGCTGGTGTTCCTGGTAGTCTGGCAACTGGCCGAATTGCTGCTCGGCGGCCTGGTGCTGGTGCAACTGATCTACCGCCTGGTGTATGGCGCGCCCAGCGCCAGCCTGATGAACTTCGGCGACAGCCTGAGCCAATACCTGGCGCAGATCGGCCGCTATGGCAGCTTCCACACTGAGCAGAAGCCCTGGCCGTTTGCCGACTGGCCAGCACCGCGTGCTCCGGAAGGCGAGGCGCCGCATGCCGTGGCCCCGGCCCCGCACCCGGTGCGGGACGAGGAACCCAAGCTGTGAAGCTGTGGGTGCTGCGCCACGGTGAGGCAGAGCCGCGGGCCAATACCGATGCCGAGCGCCGCCTGACCGCCCATGGCCGCGAGCAGGTGCTGCACAGCGCTGCTCGCCTGTTGGGGCAGCCGTTGCAGGCGATCATCGCCAGCCCCTACGTGCGCGCCCAGCAAACGGCCGCGCTGGTGCATGACACGCTGGGTTTCAGGGAGCCGGTGCGCACCGTGCCCTGGCTGACGCCAGAGCATGATGTGCAGCAGGTGATCGGCGAAATCGAACGGCTGGGCCTGGAGCATGTACTGCTGGTCAGCCACCAGCCGCTGGTAGGCACCTTGGTTGGCGCGCTGGAGCATGGTCATCAGCAGCAACCGGCGGCCATGAGCACTGCCAGCCTGGCGGAGCTGGAAGGGGATTGGCCACTGGCCGGGCTGATGACCCTCCGGGCGATCAACCCACCGGTGTGATGCCCCCGCAGATCGACAAGGCAACTGGCATTTTTGTCAGTTGTCGCACTTGATGGCCTCTTGCTAGCGTTGCCTCAAAGCAATCAGGCAGGGAGCAACGGATGAGCGGTGACATGCGGGAGCTGTTGAGTTCCCTTGACCTGCAACCCACCGTAGACAAAGTGGGGCAAGGTATTGCGCTGGACTTTGCCCAGTACAGCCTGCTGCGCGATTCGGCCGACGCCAAGCTCTACCAACTGCTGCACAAGGTCAACGGCAACGGCAAGCTGGAACCTGCTACCAGGCAGCAAAGCGAGCAAGACCTGCGCACGCTTCAGGACGCCTGCCTGCGAGTCTCCCACCTGCTGCAAACCAGTTGTCTGGCGTTGCGCCGCCTGCAGCTGGACTTTCAGGACCAGCGCCTGGCCCGTGAGGCGTTGGAAAGCCAGTTGGCCTACATGCAGGCCTGCTTGCGCCGGTCTCTGGCCAGCTTTGACCGCTCGGCGTGACCTGATAGCCCTCGTCGATGACCTTTCCGGATGTTGCTCAATGGCGTCCCGATGCCGACAATGAGCCATCATCTTCCGTCTGGACCAGGCGCCATGTCGCAGCAGATCTTCTTCGCTCATGCCAACGGTTTCCCTTCGGCCACGTATGGCAAGCTGTTCGCTGCCCTGGCGCCGGACTACCAGGTGCAGCACCTGGCCCAGCATGGGCACGATCCGCGCTTTCCGGTAGACGACAACTGGCAGAGCCTGGTCGATGAACTGCTGCATCACCTGGCACAGCAGGACCAGCCCATCTGGGGAGTCGGGCATTCGCTAGGCGGGGTGTTGCACCTGCACGCTGCATTGCGTCGTCCTGAGTACTACCGCGGGGTGGTAATGCTCGACTCGCCGGTGCTTACCCGTGCTGACCAGTGGCTGCTGCGCACCGCCAAGCGTTTTGGCTTCATTGACCGCATCACGCCCGCCGGGCGCACGCTGGGGCGGCGCGAAGTCTTTAGTGACCGCGACAGTGCCCGGGACTACTTTGCCGGCAAATCACTGTTTCGCCATTTTGACCCAGACTGCCTTGAAGCCTATGTCGAACATGGCTTGCAGGCGATGGAGCAGGGACTGCAATTGCGCTTCGATCCCGCCACCGAAATCAGTATCTACCGCAGCATCCCGCACACCAGCCCCGCGCCTGCCCGGCAGTTGCAGGTGCCGCTGGCCATGGTGCGCGGCCAGCGCAGCAACGTCATTCGCCGTCACCACACCCTGGCGGTGCGCGGCATGCCCAAAGGCGAATATCACAGTGTGCCCGGCGGGCACATGTTCCCGTTGGAGCGCCCGACCGACACCGCCAGCCTGATCAAGGGCCTGTTCGACCGCTGGAGCCAGGTATGAGCGCGCAGGTGGAGGAAGTCCGTCTGAGCCTGGGCCATATCGAACTGGCGGCTCACCTGTTCGGCCCCGAAGACGGGCTGCCGGTGATTGCCCTGCATGGCTGGCTGGATAACGCCAATAGCTTCGCCCGCCTGGCGCCGCAACTGAAGGGCCTGCGGATCGTCGCCCTGGACCTAGCCGGGCACGGTTACTCGGAACATCGCCCGCCTGGCGCCGGCTATGCCTTGGCCGACTATGCCCACGACGTGCTGCGGGTTGCCGAGCAGCTGGGTTGGCAGCGTTTCGGCCTGCTAGGCCATTCGCTGGGCGCAATCATTTCGGTACAACTGGCCGGCGCCTTGCCCGACCGGGTCAGCCACCTGGCGCTGATCGACGGGGTCATCCCGCCAACCGGTGCCGAGCAGGACGCCGGCGAACGGTTAGGGATGGCCCTGCAAGCCCAGCTGCGGCTGGATGGCAAACGCAAGTCGGTGTACGCCACCCTGGAAGAAGGCGTGCATGCCCGGATGAAAGGCATGGTCGCGGTCAGCCGTGAGGCTGCCGAATTGCTGGCGCAACGTGGCCTGATGCCAGTGCCCGGGGGTTACAGCTGGCGCAGTGACAGCCGCCTCACCCTGCCATCGCCGGTGCGCCTGAGTGAAGCCCAGGCCATGGCCCATGTGCGCCGGGTGCGTTGCCCGGCGCTGTTGGTGGTGGCCGCCGAAGGTATGCTGGCGCGCCACGCCGCGTTGCTGGAGCAGCTACCCTTTGAGCAGGCGACGCTGCCCGGTGGCCATCACCTGCACCTGAATGACCAGCAGGGCGCGGCCCTTGTCGCAGACTGTATCAATCGCTTCTTTGGCTTTGCTTGACTTGCACCGGACAAGTGTCGAGGCTTGGCGGGTTGAACAGGGAGACAACCATGCAACTGCCAGACATCCTGGAGCTTCATTTCGGCGCCGCGCGCCGCCTGGTTCGCCAATGAGCGCGCCTGTTGCCATCCGTAATGCTGTCGTCGCCTGCCTGGCGCTTGCCAGCCCGGTATTGTGGGCCGGCAGCCTGCCGGTGCCGGTGGACGCAAAGGTTGTTGACCAGCGCCCGGCCGTGGAGCAGGAACGCGTCTACCCCATGGGCCCGCTGCGCAAGATCAGCGGTCGTCTGCGGGTCGATAACAAAGTCGAGAGCCGGGGGCAGGTCAGCTCGGTCACCTACGAACTGCCGGTCGAACGTACAGCCCGTGAAGCCTTCACCAGTGCCCGCGAAGCACTGCAGCGTGATGGGGGTTACCCATTGTTCTGGTGCCAGGGTCGCGATTGCGGCGAGGCCAGCCTGTGGGGCAACGATGTGTTCGCCAATGCCCGCCTCAACGGTGGTGACGAGCAGCAGGCGTTCATCCTGCTACGCCGCTCGGCAGCCGAGGCCGACACGCTGGTCGCGCTGTACAGCGTTACCCGCGGCAACCGCCGCGCCTACCTGCATGTGGAGGAGTTCGTCGCCGCCAGCCCGCTGGGCGAGCTTCTGCCAACCGCCGCCACGGTGCTGCGCGAAATGCGCGACACCGGCAAGCTCGACTACCCTGACCTTGCGGCGCCGCAAGACGCCTGGGTGAACCTGCTGGCCCGCAGCCTGAACCTCGACAGCACCTTGCGCGCCAGCCTAAGCGGCGCCCAGGCTGAAGCCTGGCGTGAGGCGCTGGTCAAGGCAGGCGTACGCAATGGCCGCCTTGAAGTCGGCAGCGCACCCACCGATGGCCTGCACCTTGAATTGATCCGTTGAACGAGCGCCACCATGGTTAACAATGACCGCCTGCTGATCCAGATTCTGCTGCTGGCCTTGCTGGGTGCCGGCCTTTGGGTGATGGCACCGTTCATTTCTGCATTGCTGTGGGGGGCTATCCTGGCTTTTGCCAGCTGGCCGTTGATGCGCTTGCTGACGCGTGTGCTGGGCGGCCGTGAAACCCTGGCGGCCAGCCTGCTGACCACGGCCTGGATACTGATCGTGGCACTGCCGCTGGTGTGGCTGGGGTTCAACCTGGCCGATCATATTCGCGATGCTACGGCGTTTGTGCGTGACGTGCAGGTCGACGGGCTGCCCGATGCGCCGGCCTGGCTGGGTGGCATTCCATTTGTGGGCGAGCGCCTGGTCAACGGGTGGCAATCCCTGGACCAGCAGGGCGCAGCCCTGCTGGCCTCGGCCAAGCCCTACTTCGGGCAAGTGGGCAACTGGTTGCTGGCGCGCAGTGCGCAGATTGGCAGCGGCGTGCTGGAACTGTCCCTGAGCCTGGTGTTCGTGTTCTTCTTCTACCGCGACGGGCCGCGCCTGGCAGCATTCGTGCTGCGCTTGCTGCACCGCCTGGTGGGCGAGCGCGCCGAGTATTACCTGGAACTGGTAGCCGGTACCGTTCAGCGGGTGGTCAACGGGGTAATCGGCACGGCGGCTGCGCAGGCCGCGCTGGCGCTGATCGGCTTTCTGATCGCGGGGGTACCCGGCGCGATCGTGCTGGGCCTGGTGACCTTCATGCTCAGCCTGATCCCCATGGGCCCGCCACTGGCCTGGATCCCGGCCACTGCCTGGCTGGTGTGGAAGGGCGAATACGGCATGGCGGTGTTCCTGGGTATCTGGGGCACCTTCGTCATCAGCGGCGTGGACAACGTGCTCAAGCCCTACCTGATCAGCCGTGGCGGCAACCTGCCGCTGGTGATCGTGCTGCTGGGCGTATTCGGAGGCTTGCTTGCCTTTGGCTTCATTGGCCTGTTCATCGGCCCGACCTTGCTGGCGGTAGGTTACAGCCTGCTGCTGGACTGGAGCCGTAACGCGGCGCAACAGCCGCCACAACAGTAAGTCCGCGCCGGCCTCTTTGCGGGCGTGCCCGCGAAGAGGCCGTTACAGGCAGACCCAGCGCTGATCTTTACGCATTCTTTATCCCCACGCCCATCCCCCGATCTCGCCCCTTTACGCCCCTCCCTCGGACAATTTCCCCAAAGCGGCCCAAGCCGTACCACGGGGAGATCCACACATGAACATGCTCGACGGGCTGTCACTGCTGCTGGCAGTGGCCTTGGCGTTTTATCTGCTGGTGGCGCTGCTGCGCGCCGATCGCAGCTAGGGAGCGGCCATGCACAGTTACGATTTCGCCTTGCTCCTGGCGTTCTTTGCCATCGTGCTGCTACCCGCACCCTGGCTTGGGCGGTTCTACTTCAAGGTCATGGAAGGCCAGCGCACCTGGCTGTCGCCGCTACTCGGCCCGGTCGAGCAAGCCTGCTACCGGCTGGCGGGCGTGAACGCCATCCAGGAGCAGAACTGGCGGCAGTACACCCTGGCCCTGCTGGCCTTCAACCTGGTCGGGTTCCTGCTGCTGTTCGCCGTGCTGCTGTTGCAGGGGTACCTGCCGCTCAACCCGCAGCACCTGCCAGGCCAGGAATGGTCGCTGGCGTTCAACACCGCCGTCAGTTTCGTGACCAACACCAACTGGCAGGCCTACAGCGGTGAAGCGTCGGTCAGCTACCTGAGCCAGATACTCGGCCTGACCGTGCAGAACTTTGTCAGTGCTGCCATCGGCCTGGCCGTGCTGGTGGCGCTGTGCCGTGGCATTGCCCGGCGCAGCGCGTCGACGCTGGGCAACTTCTGGGTCGACATGACCCGTGCCACCCTCTACGGCTTGCTGCCGCTGTGCGTGCTGCTGGCGCTGTTGCTGGTCTGGCAGGGCGTACCGCAGACCTTTGCCGACTATGCCCATGCGCTGACCTTGCAAGGTACTGACCAGACCATTCCACTGGGCCCGGCCGCCAGCCAGATCGCTATCAAGCAATTGGGTACCAATGGCGGCGGCTTCTTCGGCGTCAACTCGGCGCATCCGTTCGAAAACCCTACGGCCTGGAGCAACCTGTTCGAGGTGGCTTCGATCATTCTCATTCCGGTGGCCCTGGTGTTCACCTTCGGCCACTACGTGAAGGACTTGCGCCAGAGCCGCGCTATCCTGGCCTGCATGCTTGCCCTGTTCCTGATCGGTGGCAGCACGGCGTTGTGGTCCGAGCATCAACCCAACCCGGCGTTGCAGAGCCCACAGGTGCAACAGACTGCCCCCCTGGAGGGCAAGGAAAGCCGCTTCGGCACCACCGGTTCGGTGCTGTGGACGGTCACTACCACCGCGGCCTCCAACGGTTCGGTCAATGCCATGCACGACAGCCTGAACCCGCTGACCGGCATGGTGGCGATGGTCAACATGATGGTCGGCGAGGTGATATTCGGCGGCGTCGGCGCGGGTCTCTACGGGATGCTGCTGTTCGTCCTGATCGCTGTATTCCTGGCCGGGCTGATGATTGGCCGCACCCCGGAGTACCTGGGTAAAAAGCTGCAGGCCCGTGAGGTGCAGTTGCTGGTGGCGACCCTGCTGGTGATGCCGGTCGGCGTCCTGATACTCGGCGCCATTGCCGCCAGCCTGCCAGGCCCGGCGGGGGCGGTCAGCAACCCGGGGGCGCACGGTTTCAGCCAACTGCTGTACGCCTACACCTCGGGCACTGCCAACAATGGCTCGGCCTTCGCCGGTTTCGGTGCCAACACGGTGTACCACAACCTGATGATCGGCCTGGCCATGCTCATTGGCCGCTTCGGCTACATCCTGCCAATCCTGGCCCTGGCCGGCAGCCTGGCGGCCAAGAAGAGTGCGCCACAGGGGCAAAACAGCTTCCCCACCCACGGCCCGCTGTTCACCGGCCTGCTGCTGGTGACCATCTTGCTGGTCGGCGGCCTGACCTTCCTGCCGACCCTGGCCCTTGGGCCAATCGCCGAACACCTGAGCCTGGGTTTTTGAGGACCGATCATGAACATGCCCATTCCTGAAGTGAATACCCGGCACACTGCCAAGGACCAGACGCGCTTTGCCGCGCTGTGGCGCCCGGCGCTGGTGCAGGCGTTTGTCAAACTCGACCCGCGCCAGCTCAAGCGCTCGCCGGTGATGCTGGTGGTGGCCCTGACCGCAGTGCTCACCACCGTACTGTGCTTCGCCCCTGGCAATGGCGTGAGCACGGGTGTTGCCGTGCAGATCGCACTGTGGCTGTGGTTTACCGTGCTGTTCGCCAACTTCGCCGAGGCCCTGGCCGAAGGCCGTGGCAAGGCCCGCGCCGACAGCCTCAAGGCCGGTAGCCAAGGCCTGACTGCCCAGCGTCGCCAGCGGGATGGCAGTTACGAGACGGTTGCTGCCAGCGCGCTGCGCAAGGACGACGTTGTGCGCGTGGTCGCCGGCGAGATGATCCCCGGTGACGGCGAGGTGCTTGAAGGCATCGCGGCTGTCAACGAGGCCGCCATTACCGGCGAGTCCGCCCCCGTGATCCGCGAGTCCGGCGGCGACCGCTCGGCGGTGACCGGCAATACGCGGCTGGTCTCCGACTGGCTGCTGATCCGCATTACCAGCAACCCGGGCGAGTCGACCCTGGACCGCATGATTGCCCTGGTCGAAGGTGCCAAGCGGCAAAAGACCCCCAACGAGATCGCCCTCGACATCCTGCTGATCGGCCTGACGCTGATCTTCCTGATCGTGGTGGTGACTTTGCAGCCGTTCGCCCACTTTGCGGGTGGCAGCTTGCCGTTGATCTTCCTGGCCGCGCTGCTGGTGACGCTGATTCCCACCACCATCGGCGGCCTGCTGTCGGCCATCGGCATTGCCGGTATGGACCGGCTGGTGCGGCTGAACGTCATCGCCCGCTCGGGTCGCGCGGTCGAGGCCGCCGGTGACGTGCATACACTGATGCTCGACAAGACCGGCACCATCACCTTCGGCAACCGCCGCTGCAGCGCGCTGCATGCTGCGCCAGGTATCACCGCTCGCGAATTGGGTGAGGGCGCCTTGCTGGCCTCTCTGGCCGACGACACCGCCGAAGGCAAGTCGATTGTCGAATACCTGCGCCAGCTCCATGAGTTTGTCGAACCGGCGGCCGGGCAGTTCGACGCTGTGGCCTTCAGTGCCGAGACACGCCTGTCAGGCATCGACTACCAGCAGCACCGCTACCGCAAGGGTGCCGTCGATGCCGTGCTGGCATTTGTCGGCATGCAACGCCTGGAAATGCCCCCGGCGTTGGCCCGCGAAGTGGAGCGGATTGCCCAGAGCGGTGGTACGCCGCTGCTGGTGTGTATCGACAAGCGCCTGCTTGGCGTGATCCACCTCAAGGATGTGGTAAAGCCCGGCATCCGCGAGCGCTTCGCCGAGCTGCGCAAGCTGGGCATCCGCACGGTGATGGTGACCGGCGACAACCCGTTGACTGCCGCCGCCATCGCCGCAGAAGCGGGCGTGGATGACGTATTGGCAGAGGCCACCCCCGAGAAGAAGCTGGCGCGTATCCGCCAGGAGCAGAACGACGGCCGCCTGGTGGCCATGTGCGGCGACGGCGCCAACGACGCCCCGGCACTGGCCCAGGCCGATGTGGGTATGGCCATGAACGACGGCACCCAGGCCGCGCGCGAGGCGGCCAACATGGTCGACCTGGACAGCGACCCGACCAAACTGCTGGATGTGGTGCAGGTGGGCAAGGAATTGCTGGTGACCCGTGGTGCGCTGACCACGTTCTCCATTGCCAACGACGTGGCCAAGTACTTCGCCATCCTGCCAGCGCTGTTCGCCGCCATCTACCCACAGTTGGGCGTGCTCAACCTGATGCAGCTGGCCAGTCCGCAGAGCGCGATCCTGTCGGCCATCGTGTTCAACGCACTGATCATCATCGTGCTGATCCCGCTGGCGTTGCGTGGCGTACGCGTGCAGGCGGCCAGTGCGGCGCACCTGTTGCGGCGCAACCTGCTGATCTACGGGCTGGGCGGCATTGTGGTGCCGTTTGCCGGGATCAAGCTGATCGACCTGCTGCTCAATGCCCTGAACCTGGTCTGAGGAGGCCGCCATGAATGCTTATGTACGCCCGGCTTTAAGCCTGGCCCTGTTGATGACGCTGGTGACCGGCGCACTGTATCCGCTGGCAGTAACCGGCATCGCCCAGGTTGTTTTTCCGGAACAGGCCAATGGCAGCCTGGTGCGGGATGACCAGGGCCAGGTGCGCGGTTCGGCGTTGATCGCGCAGGATTTCAAGGGGGATGGCTGGTTCCATGCGCGGCCTTCGGCAGGCGCTTTTGCCACGGTGGCCAGCAGTGCCAGCAACCTTTCGCCTAGCAACCCGGCGCTGGCCGAGCGGGTCAAAGGGGAGGCGGCTAGCCTGTACCAGGCGCAGCAGGGGCCGGTGCCGCAGGCGTTGTTGACCACCTCGGGCAGCGGCCTCGACCCGCACCTGCCACCGGAGGCCGTGGCCTATCAGATCCCACGGGTGGCGGCGGCGCGTCAACTGCCGGTGGAACGCTTGCAAGCCTTGCAGGAAGAGGCCACCCTCCACCCAATGATCGGCCCACCGGTGGTCAATGTGCTGGCGTTGAACCAGGCCTTGGAAAAGCTCGCAATTACCAAATGAATTGAAGCGGTAGCAGGGACCCTGTGGGAGCGGGTTCACCCGCGAATGCGATGGTGCTGCCAGCAACGCATTCGCGGGTGAACCCGCTCCCACAGGTACGGTGCTTGCCCCTGAAATAGCAAAGGATGAAACATGAGTGATTCCGCCCGCGCAGATGCGCTGTTGGCTAACCTCCCGCGCACCGGCCGGGGCCGGCTGAAGGTGTTTCTTGGCGCCGCGCCCGGCGTGGGCAAGACCTTCGCCATGCTCCAGGCCGCCCACGCCCAGCAACGCCAGGGCGTGCAGGTACTGGCAGGCGTTGTCGAAACCCACGGCCGCGCGGAAACCGAAGCGCTGCTTGCAGGTCTCCAGCAGCAACCTCTGCTGCGCAGCCAGTACCGCGACGTCACCCTTGAAGAAATGGACCTCGACGGCCTGCTCAAGGCCGCGCCAAAACTGGCCCTGGTGGACGAACTGGCCCACACCAATGCCCCCGGCAGCCGCCACGCCAAGCGCTGGCAGGACGTACAGGAACTGCTGGCCGCTGGCATCGACGTGTACACCACGGTCAACGTCCAGCATCTGGAAAGCCTCAACGACAAGGTGCGTGACATCACTGGCGTACAGGTGCGTGAAACCCTGCCGGACTGGGTGCTGCAGGAAGCCTTCGAACTGGTGCTGATCGACCTGCCACCCCGCGAACTGCTCGAACGCCTGCGTGAAGGCAAGGTTTACGTGCCCGAGCAAGCGCGGGCGGCCATCGATGCGTACTTCTCGCAAACCAACCTCACCGCCTTGCGCGAACTGGCCATGCAAACTGCCGCCGCACAGGTCGATGCCGACCTCGCCGACGGCTATCGCCAGCGTGGCCAAGAGGCCCCGGCCTTGCGCGGGCGGCTTCTGGTAGGCGTGGACGGCGACGACCAGGCCGAACGCCTGGTGCGCCATGCCAGCCGCGTGGCGCAACGCCGTCACCTGCCCTGGAGCCTGGTGCATGTGGACAACGGCCGCTTGCGCGACGAAACCGCGCGTCACCGCTTGCAGGCCGCGCAGCAGCTGGCCGAGCGCCTGGGCGGCGAGGTGGTGCTGCTAAGGGCTGGCGAAGTGGCGCGCACGTTGATCCAGCATGCCGCCGAACGGCGGGCCAGCCTGGTGCTGGTGGGGCAGTCCCGTGACCGCCTGCGTCGTCGCCTGTTCGGTGCCGGTGTGGCTGCGCGGCTGCTGCGCGAAAGCCATGGGCTGGAAATCAACGTGCTGGACCGCGACGTGCAGCCGCAAGCACCGCGGTCGGCGGTGCGGCGGGTGTGGGTGTGGCGCCACTACCTGCTGGCGCTGCTGGCCACGGTCATGGCGGCGGGGCTGGCCTGGGCGGTGTCGAGTGTGTTGGCGCTGCCCAACATCTCGCTGGTGTTTCTGGCTGCGGTGTTGCTGGTGGCGGTGCGCAGCAGCCTGGGGCCTGCGCTGGCGTGCGCCGCGCTATCGTTCCTGACATACGATTTTTTGTTCATTCCACCCAATTTCTCGTTCAGCATCCAGCGCGAAGAAGACGTGCTGACCCTGGTGTTCTTCCTGCTGATGGCCGCGCTTACCGGCAATCTGGCTGCACGCCAGCGCCGGCAGTTGCAGGCGCTACGCGAAACCCAGGCGCAGACCAGCCAGCTGCTCGACCTGTCGCGCCGACTGACCGTGGCCACCGACCGCCAGGCCGTGTTCAGCGCTGCGGGCCAGCACCTGGACGGCTGGCAGGACATGCAGGTGTGCCTGCTGGAGCGCAACCCCGAAGGCCAGCTGCAGGTGGCCAGCGGCGAAGCCCACGCCTTCAGCGACACCGAACGGGCTGCCGCCGATTGGGCCTGGCAGCACGGCCAGGCCGCTGGCCATGGCAGCGACACCTTGCCCAATGGCCGCTGGTGGTGGTGGCCGCTGGCGGTGGACGAACAGCCTTTGGCACTGCTGGGGGTGCGCCCGCGCAACGGGCAGCCGCTCAACGACCCACGCCGGCGCCTGCTGACGGCCCTTAGCCAGCCACTGGCTCAGGCCCTGGCCCGCGCCCGCCTGGCCGAGCAGTTGGAGGCTGCGCGCCTGCATGGCGAAACCGAGCAGCTGCGCAGCGCCTTGCTGGCGTCTGTCTCCCACGACCTGCGCACGCCGTTGACCGCCATGCGCGGCAGTATCGACAGCCTGCTGGCGTTGGGCGAAGCGATCCCGCCTGAAGACCGCCGCGAGCTGTTGGAGGGCACACGCAACGAGGCCGAACGCCTCGACCGCTATATCCAGAACCTGCTGGACATGACCCGCCTGGGCCATGGTGGCCTCAAGCTTGCACGCGACTGGGTAGCCCCGGCCGACATCGTTGGCAGTGCGCTCAACCGCTTGCGCGTTGTGCTGGCGCCGCTGCGGGTGCACACCGACGTGCCGGCCGAGCTGCCCTTGCTGTTCGTGCATGCGGCGCTGATCGAACAGGCGCTGGTCAACGTGCTGGAAAACGCCGCACGCTTCTCCCCGGGCAATGGTCGGCTTGAGCTGCAAGTGGCCGTGCATGAAGACCAGTTGCGCTTTACCGTCAGCGACCAGGGCCCTGGCATTCCGGTCGCCGACCGCGAGAAGATCTTCGACATGTTCTATACCGCTGCCCGTGGTGACCGCGGCGGGCAGGGCACAGGCCTGGGCCTGGCAATCTGCCAGGGCATGATCGGCGCCCATGGCGGGCAGATTCTGGTGGGCGAAGGCATCGATGGCCAGGGCACCGGCATCACTTTATGCTTGCCGCTACCCCCTCAACCTGAAGCTGAAAGCGAAACCCCATGAGCCAGTCCGCCACGCTGTTGGTCATCGACGATGAACCGCAGATCCGCAAGTTCCTGCGCATCAGCCTGGCCTCGCAGGGCTACAAGGTGCTCGAAGCTGCTACCGGCCAGGAAGGGCTGGCCCAGGCTGCTCTGGGCAAGCCGGACCTGGTGGTGCTCGACCTGGGCCTGCCGGACATGGACGGCCAGCAGGTGCTGCGAGAGCTGCGCGAATGGAGCGCGGTGCCGGTGATGGTGCTGTCGGTGCGCGCCAGTGAGGTGCAGAAGGTGGATGCGCTGGACGGCGGGGCCAACGATTACGTGACCAAGCCGTTTGGCATCCAGGAATTTTTGGCGCGGGTGCGGGCCTTGCTACGCCAGGTGCCACAGGCCGGGGGCTCGGAAGTGGCAGCCAGCTTTGGGCCGTTGACCGTGGATTTTGCCTTTCGCCGGGTAACCCTCGACGGTGTGGAGGTGGCGTTGACGCGCAAGGAGTATGCCTTGCTGGCGCTATTGGCCGGGCACCCAGGGCGGGTGATTACCCAGCAGCAACTGCTCAAGGATGTCTGGGGGCCTACCCATGTGGAGAATACCCACTACCTTCGGATCGTGGTCGGGCATCTGCGGCAGAAGCTGGGCGATGACCCCACGGCGCCACGGTTTATCATCACCGAGGCAGGGGTGGGGTACAGGTTGGTGGCGCCGCCCATCTAACTCCCCCTTGCGGCAGCATACTGGCTGTGCCGTTGATCGCGGGCAGTTACGTCCGCAAGGGGCGTCAGGCTCTGGGTGGCTCCTTCTCGAAGAGCTGGCGCGTGACCTCCAGGTAACGCCTGGCACCGAGGCCCAGCGGCCGTGACTTGATCCAGATGATGTCCACCCATAAGCGCAGGCGGCTGGCCATGTTGTCGAACCTCACTTCTGCCAGTGCACCCGAAGCAATCAGCGGTTCAACCAACGGCTGCGGCAGGTAGGCCCAGCCCAGCCCGGACTGCACCAGGTCCAGCGTGGCCAGGTAGCTGTCGGTCAGCCAGATGCGCCGCGACAGCACCATGCGTGGGTCCGAGCCGGTGGCCTTGCCTGAGGCCACGATGATCTGCCGTTGTTCGGCAAAGGCCTCCTCAGGCAATGGCGTGCCGCTATTCTGCCCGGCTGGATGGCGTGGTGAAGCGACGGCCACCAGCAGTTGGCTACCGGCTTCGAGGAACGACTCACGTTCGTCGATGCCGGGCCGCTCGAACACCAGTGCCAGTTGCACACTGCCGTCATGCAAAAGGCGAATGGCTTCGGTCTGGGTGGCCGAACGTACCTCGATTTCCAGGCTGGGAAACGCTTGGGCGAGGGTCTCCAGTGGCTGGCTCCAGCGGCCGGTCTGCAGCTCGGGCGCCATGGCGATGGTCAGGCGCTTTTCCAGGCCTTGGTGCAATTGCAGGGCTTGGGCATCCAGCAGGTTGAGCTGGCAGATCACCTGCCTGGCCTGGGGCTCCAGCGCCAGGGCGGCGCTGGTGGGCAAGGCTTTGCGTGTGGCCCGGTCGAACAGCGGCAGGTCCAGCTCGGCTTCCAGTTGGGCGATTGCCATGCTCACGGCCGAAGGCACACGGCCCAGCTTGCGCGCTGCGGCGGAGAACGAGCCGGCATCCAGCACCGCGAGGAAAGTTGCCAGGGAGTCGCTGGAGAAGGCCATGGTCGGTGAACCTGATGTTGGGGCGCTGTGAGCGAATAGTAATGGATGGAATTGCCAAGGGTAGGGCTTGAAGTATTCGGTGTTTGTGAGATCGAGCGCCGCCCGCGCGGCGCATCGCGAGCTGCGCTCGCTCCTACGTTTGTTTCGGGCCAATAATACCTGGGGCACTTGCGCGCGAACGCTTTGGTGTATGACTCAGTATTGCGTCGTACGAGCAAGGCGGTCGCGCGCGCTTGTCACAAGCGTTACTGGCCAGAAACTAATGTAGGAGCGAGCACAGCTCGCGATGCGCCGCGCGGGCGGCGCTCGATCTCACAGGCGACGAACTTCCAAGGGCCAACGCTCCAGCCTCACCCAGATCTCTACAGCCCTTCGCCCAGCACCCGGTCAATGCTGTCGACAAAGTAGTCCACGCTCGCCCGGGTGGTGCACATTGGTGGCTTGATCTTGAGGATGTTCAGGTAGTCGCCGGTCGGCTGCATGAAGATGCCCAGGTCACGCAGGCGATTGCACAGCGTCATGGTTTCTGCGGTGGCCGGCTCCAGGGTTGTGCGATCGCGCACCAGCTCCAGCCCCAGGTAGAAGCCCGAGCCATGTGCCGCGCCAGCCAGCGGGTGCTTGTCGACCAGCGCCTGCAGGCGGGCCTTGAAGTAGCGGCCGGTGTCGCGGGCGTTGTCCCACAGGCCTTCTTCCTGCATCACATCCAGCACCGCCATGCCAATGCGGCAGCTGACGGGGCTGCCACCGGCCGAGGAGAAGAAGTAGCCCTCGGCTTCCAGCGCCTCGGCGATTTCACGGCGGGTGATGACCACGCCCAGTGGCTGGCCGTTGCCCATGCCCTTGGCCATGGTGATGATGTCGGGCACCACACCCTGTTCCTCGAAACCCCAGAAGTATTCGCCCAGGCGACCATAACCCACCTGTACTTCGTCGGCGATGCACACCCCGCCACGGGCGCGGACCTTGGCGTAGGCATCGCGCAAGTAGCCGGCCGGTAACGAGATGCCCCCGGCATTGCCGTACACCGGCTCGCAGATGATACCCGCCAGCTGGCGGTTACGGGCATCAAGCTCAGCCAGTTTGGCGTCGACGTCCTGCAGGTAGTCGGCGGCGCTGTCGGGCCCGCGGAAGCGGCCGCGGAAGGTGTTCGGCGCTTCGACCGGGTGTACCCAGTCCGGGCGGGTTTCCAGGGCTTGCGGGTTGTCGGCGATCGACGTGGAGATGGCATCGGTGGCAACCGACCAGCCGTGGTAGGCCTCCAGCACACTGAGCAGGTCACGCCCGCCGCTGTAGGCCCAGGCCAGGCGGATTGCCAGGTCGTTGGCTTCGGTACCGCTGTTGACCATGAACACCCGGTCGAAACCTTCGGGGGCCAAGTCCAGCAGCCGTTCGGAGAACTCGGTGATGGCTGCGTAGTGAAACCGCGAGTTGGTGTTCAGCAGTGACCACTGTCGTGCCGACTCGGCGACCATGCGGGGGTGGCCATGGCCCAGTACCGCGACGTTGTTCAGCATGTCGAGGTAAGAGCGACCCTGCATGTCGATGAGGTAGTTGCGCCAGCCGCGTTCGATGTGGGGTGGCTGCGCGTAGTAGTGCTTCTGCGAACGGGCGAAGCTGGCATCGCGGCGTGCCAGCAGGGCCTGCGGATCAGGCAGCGGATCGGCATCGCAATCGAAGCCCAGCAGTGCGGCTGGTGACGGGCACAGCGCCAGCCAGGCGGCAGCCTGGGACGGGGTGGCGAACAATGGCGGCTGAATGCAGTTGTCCAGGCACAGCTGCACGGTGAGGAAACCGCAGCTGATGCCCAGCGACTGGCCTTGTTCAACGGCCAGGCCATTTGCCGGGGCATTTTCCAGACCCTGCAGCCACAAGGCCCAGTGCGCGGTGCGCAGGCAGCCACGGCCATCCCCATGGCGATGCCAGGTGCCCGCTGCCGGCGCTTGCACCGCGCTACCGTTGGCTACATGCAGCTCTACGCCAAGGGCGCAGGTGGCTGGCTCCTCGGGGCGGTCGATATGGGTTTGCGACAGGCGATACTGCCCGTGCAGGCTGCAGGCCGGGGCAGGGTGCAGGGTTAGCAGGCGTTGGTCGAAGCCGGGTTGCTCCCAGTTGCCCGCTTCACAATGCTTGCTGAGCACACCGAGGTCGATGCGCGTCACAGATTGCCCCGCCAGTTCGGGCAGCAGGGGCGTGCAGCCGTTCAGGTCTGGCGTGGCGGGTTGCACGCCGGCAGCCTGCAGGATGGCCGCTTGCATGAGTGCGAAAGGCACGGCGGTAGCGGTGTCGAAAATTTCCCACTCATGGGCCACGTTGTCGCGGGTGTACTGGTTACCCGGGTCCACGGCCAGTTGCTGCGCGCTGCTCAGCACCAACACTGCCGCGCGGTTTAGTACCAGAGGCCACAGGGCACGCAGCTCGGCGTCGGTCAGCGGGTTGAGCGCCTGGTAGGCGCTGACCGCCGGCAGGACCCGCAGCGGGTCGCCTTCGGCGTGGTGCAGCAGTGCTGCACAGGTCACTGACAGGTCGGCGATGCGCCAGGTGCGCAGCAGGTCGCCGAAGTCGATCACCCCTTGCAACTGCCACTGGCGCTCGCCGTCAAGGGCCCACACGGTGTTGTCGTCGGTGATGTCCAGATGCACGGCCTGGCTTGGCAGTTGCTCGGCAAGCGGGGCGAGGTGTTGGGCGGCGACGCCGGTGGCGTGTTCGATGCGGGCGCGTTGCTCGCTGTTGTCCAGTACGGGCAGCAGGTGCTGGATCAACGCCTGGGCGTGTTGCGGGTCCCATTGCAGGGTGCGCGCAAGGCCGGGGTGGTCGAAGTCGGCCAGGGTGCTGTCGAGCCGCGCACACAGCCTGCCCATTTCGGCCATCAGCTGCGCCGGCATGTGCTTGAGGCGCGTCAACGGTTGACCTTCGATGTAGTCGAGCAGGCGTACGCGCAGTGGTTGGCCACCAATCTCCACGGCCAGCAAGTTTTCGCCGCTGTGCGCCGCACGTACGGCAGGCACCGACAGGCCGTGCTCACGCAAATAGGCGAGGGCGGCATGCTGCGCCTCCAGCTCCAGCTTTGCGTAGCTGCCATGGCAGGCCTTGAGGACGAACTGCCCTTGGGCCGTATCGACCCGGAAGTTCAGGTCCTGCTGGCTGCCCAGTGCCGACAACCCACCGGCAACGCCGTAGTGCATCTGCAACAAGGCATGTGCCTGGGTTTCGCTGAGCGTGGGGCCGGGCAGGCTGGCGCGCTGGATCATCTGCTCAAGGGCAGGGGAGACGTTCTTTTGTGGATGACTGGGCATGGGCTCTACCGTTGAAGCAGGAGTGACAGCAGCGACTGTATGCCCGATCTGACTGATGATGAAAGACGATCGTGATCAGAAATCCTGATAAGTGGCGGCCCTTTGCCACAGCCGCAGGTTGATGTTTGTGTTTGGTAAGCATTACCATTTGCGTTCTGTTTCACATCCTCCGCGCTGTCAGGAATTATCCCATGCCTTCCCGTGTCCCCTCGCGTCCCGCATTACTGGCGATCTGCTGTTCCGTAACCCTGATGGCGCAGGCTGCCGAACCGATCCAGCTGGAGGCGACCGATGTCAGCGCCGATGCCCTGAAAGCGCGCCCCGACGCATTGCCCGACGAGTTTGCCGGCGGCCAGGTGGCCCGTGGCGGGCGAATGGGCGTGCTGGGTAACCAGGACTACATGGATGTGCCCTTTACCATGACCAGCTATACCGCCAAGGTGATCGAAGACCAGCAGGCGGAAGACATCGGTGACGTCCTGGCCAACGACCCCTCGGTGCGTGAATCATTCGGCTTCGGTAACCAGTCCAAGGTCTTCGTGATCCGGGGGTTGCCGCTGGCCGGCGATGATATTTCCTTCAATGGCCTGTACGGCATCTTGCCGCGGCAGATCATGTCCACCGACGGCGTCGAGCGGGTCGAAGTGTTCAAGGGGCCCAATGCCTTCCTCAATGGCGTGAGCCCGACCGGCACGGGCCTGGGCGGCAACGTCAACCTGCAGCCCAAGCGCGCCGGTGATGAGCCGACCCGCCGCTACACCCAGGACATCAGCGCCGATGGCCGTATTGGCGAGCACCTGGATATCGGCCAACGCTTCGGTGAGGACAACCGTTTCGGCGCGCGCCTGAACCTCAGCCAACGCGAAGGTGAAACTGCCGTGGATGACCAGGACCAGCGCACCAAGCTGTTCACCGCTGGCCTGGACTACCGTGGCGACAACTTCCGCGTGGCGACTGACATCGGCTACCAGAAACAGCGCATCAACCATTTGCGCAATTCCGTGCGCCTGGGCAGTACCACGACCAAGGCCCCGACCGCGCCGGACGCCAGCCACAACTATGGCCAGAGCTGGAGCTACAGCGAGTCGGAAGATACCTTCGGCATGGTCCGTGGCGAATGGGACCTGAGCGACAACTGGACCGCCTACCTCGCCGGCGGCGCCCGGCACACGCGCGAGCAGGGCACCTACGGTACCCCGGTACTGGTCGGCAACAGCGGTGCAGCGACGATGACCCCTTCGGACATCGTGCACGGTGAAGACAACACCAGCTTCAGTACTGGCCTGAATGGGCGCCTGCAGACCGGGCCGATCAGCCACCAGATCGCCTTGGGGGCCAATACCATGTGGACCCAGGCGGAAAACGCCTACACCTTCTATTCGCCGGTCAGCACCAACATCTACGACGGCGTGCAAAAGGCCAAGCCGGGCACTGTCACCAGCACGGGTGGCGAAATGGGTGACCCCGGTGTTACCGGCAAGACCCGCGCACGGAGCATCGCCATTTCCGACACCATTGGCGTCTTCGATGATCGCCTGCTGCTGACTTACGGCTTGCGGCGGCAGCAGCTGCGGGTGGAAAGCTATACTTACGATGGCACGACCTCTCAAGGGCAGGCCAACCTGGCGAATGACGGCAGCCGCAAAGGCGACCCGTACGAGGAGTCGATCACCACACCGGTGTATGGCATCGTGTTCAAGGCCACCGACAGCATTTCCTTGTATGCCAACCGCATCGAAGGCCTGGCTCAGGGGCCAACGGCGCCAGCGAATGTGTCGAATGCCAACGAGATGTTCCCGCCAGGCCGCACCAAGCAGCTTGAGGCTGGTATCAAGTTCGACCGACAGACCTTTGGTGCGAACCTGGGCGTATTCCGTATCGAGAAGCCTTCAGACGGCTATACGTTGAACAATGTCTTCATTCGCGACGGTGAACAGGTCAACAAAGGCCTGGAGTTGAGCCTGTTCGGCGAGCCGGTCCAGGGTCTGCGCCTGATGGCTGGCGGCACGCGCATGACCTCGGAGCAGAAAAAAACAGCCAACGGCAGCAACGATGGCAACCATGCCATTGGCGTGCCGACGTTCCAGCTCAATGCCAGCGTCGACTGGGACGTGCCTGGCGTACCTGGGCTGGCGCTGAATGCGAGGATGCTGCGCACCGGTGGCCAGTTCGTCGATGCGGCGAACAACGTCAGTTTGCCGACCTGGAACCGTTTCGATGCCGGTGCCCGTTACAAGTTGAAGGTAGCGGAGAAAGACCTGACCCTGCGGGTGAATGTGGAAAACCTGACCGACAAGAACTACTGGGCCTCGGCTAACGGTGGTTACCTGACCCAGGGCGATCCGCGACTGCTGAAGTTCTCCGGCACCATTGACTTCTGATAATCCGGGCGGTGGTGGTGCGATGTCGCGTAAATCGAGCGCCGCCCGCGCGGCGCTGGATCTGCAACGTGCAACAAGGAGCGAGGCCAACACGCAGCCCCTACGAAACTTCAACCTCTAAGAACGCCGCCTCCAGCAACTGTCGCGTGTACGGGTGCTGCGGCGCATGGAAGATCGCCTGCGCATCCCCTTGTTCAACCACCTGCCCATGCTTGATCACCATCAACTGGTGGCTCAGCGCCTTGACCACCGCCAGGTCATGGCTGATGAACAGGTAGGTCAGGTTGTACTTCTGCTGCAGACTGCGCAGCAACTCGACCACCTGCCGCTGCACGGTACGGTCCAGCGCTGACGTGGGTTCATCCAGCAGAATCAGTGCTGGCTTCAACACCAGCGCCCGGGCAATGGCGATGCGCTGGCGCTGGCCGCCGGAAAACTCATGGGGGTAGCGGTGGCGTGTGCGGGGGTCCAGGCCTACCTCCTCCAGGGCCGCGATAATCGCTGCTTCCTGTTCCTGCGCGGTGCCAATGCCGTGAATGCGCAGCCCTTCGCCCACAATGTCCGCCACGCACATACGCGGGCTCAGGCTGCCAAACGGATCCTGGAACACCACCTGCATTTCCCGCCGCAGCGGCCGCACGGCCTTCTGGTTCAGCCCTTGCAAGTCCTGCCCATGGAAACGGATGCCTCCCTGGCTGGAAATCAGCCGCAGGATCGCCAGACCGAGCGTTGACTTGCCCGACCCGGACTCCCCGACAATCCCCAGCGTTTGCCCTTGGGGCAAGCTGAAGTTGACCCCGTCCACGGCCTTTACATGGTCAACCGTGCGCCGCAGCAGCCCCTTCTTGATCGGGAACCACACCTTGAGATCATCCACCTCCAGCAGTGGCGCGCCGACCGGGTTGTGGGCCGGCAGCCCGCTGGGCTCAGCATTGATCAGCATCTGTGTGTAGTGGTGCTGTGGCGCGCTGAACAGCGTGGCACATTCGGCTTGCTCGACAATTTGCCCGCGCTGCATCACGCACACGCGGTGGGCGATGCGACGCACCAGGTTCAGGTCATGGCTGATCAGCAGCAGCGCCATGCCCAGGCGCGCCTGCAGTTCCTTGAGCAGGTCGAGAATTTTCAACTGCACGGTCACGTCGAGCGCCGTGGTCGGCTCATCTGCAATCAGCAGTTCAGGCTCGTTGGCCAGTGCCATGGCGATCATCACCCGTTGGCGTTGCCCGCCCGACAGCTCATGGGGCAGGGCCTTCAAGCGCTTGTGCGGCTCGGGAATGCCGACCAGATCCAGTAGCTCCAGGGTGCGAGCGGTCGCTTCCTTGCCGCTCAGGCCCTTGTGCAGCAAAAGGATTTCGTTGATCTGCTTCTCGATGCAGTGCAGCGGGTTGAGCGAGGTCATCGGCTCCTGGAAGATCATCGCGATGCGGTTGCCTCGGATTCGCTGCAAGGTCTTCTCGTTCTGCTGCAGCAGGTCCTTGTCCTGGTAACGGATGCTGCCGCTGGGGTGGCGGGCCAGGGGGTAGGGCAGCAGGCGCAGGATCGAGTGCGCCGTGACCGATTTGCCTGAGCCGCTTTCGCCCACCAGCGCCAGTGTCTCGCCTTTGCGGATATCGAAGCTGATGCCGTCTACCACCCGGTTGATCTGGTCCCCGGTCACGAACTCCACTGCCAGGTCCCGCACTTCGATCAGGTTCTGTTCACTCATGTCACTTCCTCGGGTCGAAGGCATCGCGGGCGGATTCGCCGATGAACACCAGCAGGCTCAGCATCAGCGCCAGCACCGCAAAGGCGCTGATGCCCAGCCATGGCGCTTGCAGGTTGGACTTGCCCTGGGCTACCAGTTCGCCCAGCGATGGCGAACCGGCGGGCAGGCCGAAGCCGAGGAAGTCCAGGGCAGTGAGGGTGCCGATAGCGCCGGTGAGAATGAACGGCATGAAGGTCATCGTCGAGATCATGGCGTTGGGCAGGATATGGCGGTACATGATTGCGCCGTTGCGCATGCCCAGGGCACGGGCGGCGCGCACATATTCCAGGTTGCGCCCGCGCAGGAACTCGGCGCGGACCACATCCACCAGGCTCATCCACGAGAACAGCAGCATGATACCCAGCAGCCACCAGAAGTTAGGCTGCACGAAGCTGGCCAGGATGATCAGCAGGTATAGCACCGGCAGGCCCGACCAGATTTCCAGGAAGCGCTGCCCGGCCAGGTCGACCCAGCCGCCATAGAAGCCCTGCAAGGCGCCGGCGATGACGCCGACGATGGAGCTGGCCACCGTCAAGGTGAGGGCGAACAGTACCGAAATGCGAAAGCCGTAGATTACCCGCGCCAGCACGTCTCGGCCCTGGTCGTCGGTACCCAGCCAGTTATCGGTCGAGGGCGGAGCGGGGGCGGGCACGCGCAGGTCGTAGTTGATGCTTTGATAGCTGAACGGGATTGGCGCCCACAGCACGAAGCTGTCTTTCTTCGCCAGCAGTTCGCGGATGTACGGGCTTTTGTAGTTGGCCTCCAGCGGGAATTCGCCGCCGAAGGTGGTTTCCGGGTAGCGCTTGAACGCCGGGAAGTACCATTCACCGTCGTAACGCACGGCAACGGGCTTGTCATTGGCGATCAGCTCAGCGCCCAGGCTCAGGCCGAACAGGATCAGGAACAGCCACAGCGACCACCAGCCACGGCGGTTTGCCTTGAAACGCTCGAAGCGCCGGCGGTTGAGGGGGGACAAGGCCATGTCAGTGCTCCCGGCTGGCGAAGTCGATGCGTGGATCGACCAGGGTGTAGGTCAGGTCGCCGATCAGTTTCACCACCAGCCCTAACAGGGTGAAGATGAACAGGGTGCCGAAGACCACCGGGTAGTCGCGGTTGATGGCCGCTTCGAAACTCATCAGGCCCAGGCCGTCGAGGCTGAAGATGACCTCGATCAGCAACGACCCGGTGAAGAAGATGCCGATGAACGCCGACGGGAACCCGGCAATCACCAGCAGCATGGCGTTACGGAATACGTGGCCGTACAGCACCCTTGGCCGGCTGAGGCCCTTGGCCTTGGCGGTGACCACATATTGCTTGTTGATCTCGTCGAGGAAGCTGTTTTTGGTCAGCAGGGTCATGGTGGCGAAGTTGCCGATGACCAGTGCGGTGATCGGCAGCACCAGGTGCCAGAAGTAGTCCAGCACCTTGCCGGTGGTGCTCAGTTCGTCGAAGTTGTTGGAGGTGAGGCCACGCAGCGGGAACCAGTCGAAGTAGCTGCCACCGGCGAACAGCACGATCAGCAGGATGGCGAACAGGAACGCCGGGATGGCATAGCCGACGATGATCGCCGAGCTGGTCCACACGTCGAAGTGGCTGCCGTGGCGCACGGCTTTGGCGATGCCCAGCGGGATTGACACCAGGTACATGATCAGCGTGCTCCACAGCCCCAGCGAGATCGACACCGGCATCTTCTCCACGATCAGGTCGATTACCTTGGCATCGCGGAAGAAACTGTCGCCGAAGTCCAGCCGGGCGTAGTTCTTGATCATGATCCACAGGCGCTCGGGCGGCGACTTGTCGAAGCCGTACATGCGCTCGATTTCGGCGATCAGCGCCGGGTCCAGGCCCTGGGCGCCACGGTAGTTGGAGCCGGCCACGGAAACCTCGGCGCCACCACCGGCAATGCGGCTGGTGGCGCCTTCGAAGCCTTCAAGCTTGGCGATCATCTGCTCGACCGGGCCACCGGGTGCGGCCTGGACGATGATGAAGTTGATGATGAGGATACCGAACAGGGTCGGGATGATCAGCAGCAGGCGGCGCAGGATGTAGGCCAGCATCTTAGTTGGCCTCGTCCGCAGGGGCTTCGCTGACCGCCGGGGTTACCCCGGGCTTGATCCACCAGGTGTCGATGCCGATGTCGTATTTGGGCGACACTTTCGGGTGGCCGATGTGGTTCCAGTAGGCCACGCGCCAGGTCTTGATGTGCCAGTTGGGGATCACGTAGTAGCCCCATAGCAACACGCGGTCGAGGGCACGGCAGTGGTCGATCAGGCTCTGGCGGGAGTCGGCGTTGATCAGTTGTTCCACCAACTGGTCGATGGCCGGATCGCGCAGGCCGATGAAGTTGCGGCTGCCGGGGTTGTCGGCGGCGGCACTGGACCAGAACTCGCGCTGTTCGTTACCCGGCGAGTTGGACTGCGGGTAGCCGCCGACGATCATGTCGTAGTCACGTGAACGCAGGCGGGTGATGTACTGGGAAACGTCGACCCGGCGGATGCTCAGGTCAATGCCGAGGTCGGCGAGGTTCCGCTTGAACGGCAGCAGAATGCGTTCGAACTCGGTCTGCGCCAGCAAGAACTCGATGGTTACCGGCTTGCCTTGGGCGTCGACCATCTTGTCATCGACGATTTTCCAGCCGGCGTCCTGCAGCAGCTTGTAGGCCTGGCGCTGCTGCTCGCGGATCATGCCGCTGCCGTCGCTGACCGGGTTCTTGTAAGCCTCGGTGAATACCTGATCGGGGATTTTGCCCCGCAGCGGCTCGAGGATGTTCAGCTCGTTGGGGCCAGGCAAGCCATGGGCGGCCATTTCCGAATTCTCGAAGTAGCTGCCGGTGCGGGTGTAGGCGCCGTTGAACAGCTGCTTGTTGGTCCACTCGTAGTCCAGCAGAAGGCTCAGTGCCTTTCGCACGCGAATGTCCTGGAACACCGGGCGGCGGATGTTGAAGACGAAACCTTGCATGCCGGTGGGGTTGCCATTGGGCAGCTCTTCCTTGATCAGGCGGCCTTCGCGCACGGCGGGCACGTTGTAGGCGGTGGCCCAGTTCTTCGCGCTGACTTCCAGTGCATAGTCGAACGCCCCGGCCTTGAGCGCTTCCAGGGCGACGGTGGTGTCGCGGTAGGAATCGAAGGTCATGACGTCGAAGTTGTAGAAGCCACGGTTGATCGGCAGGTCCTTCGCCCAGTAGTCCTTGACCCGCTCGTAGCGCACCGAGCGGCCGGCCTTGACCTCGGCGACCTTGTACGGGCCGCTGCCCAGAGGGATTTCCAGGTTGCCACGGTTGAAGTCGCGGTTTTCATACCAGTGCTTGGGCAGCACGGGCAGTTGGCCGAGAATCAGCGGCAGCTCGCGGTTGCCCTTGTGCTTGAACCTGAACAGCACCTTCAGCGGGTCTTCGGCGACCACCTCAGCGACGTCGGCGTAGTACTGGCGGTACAGCGGTGCACCGTGCTTGATCAGGGCGTTGAAAGTGAACACCACGTCCTCGGCACGCATCGGGTGGCCGTCGTGGAAGCGGGCTTCGGGGCGCAGGTAGAAGCGCACCCAGCTGTTGTCCGGGGCTTTCTCGATTTTGCCGGCCACCAGGCCGTATTCGGTGAACGGCTCGTCCTGGCTCTGGCGCATCAGCGTGTCGTAGATGCTGGCGATGTTCTCGGCCGATACGCCTTTGTTGATGAACGGGTTGAGGCTGTCGAAGCCGCCGAAGCTGGACTGGCGGAAGGTGCCGCCCTTGGGCGCGTCGGGGTTGACGTAGTCGAAGTGCTTGAAGTCGGCAGGGTACTTGGGTGGCTCGTCGTACAGGGTGAGCGCGTGCTGCGGTGCGGCCAGGGTGGGAAGGCTCAGGCAGGCGAGCAACAGGCTGCATGCCAGCCGGCGCAGACGGTGCGTTGGCGTCATTGGGCTTTCTCCGAAGTCTTGATCCACCAGCTGTTCAGCCCGAGGGTATAGGGCGGCGTGGTGACGAAGGCGAACCGGTTGCGGTAGGCCAGGCGATGGTTGTCGAGGTACCAGTTGGGGATCATGTAGTACTGCCATGAGAGCACGCGGTCCAGGGCGCGGGCGGCGGCGACCTGATCGTCGCGGGTGCGTGCGGCCAGCAGGGTGTCGAGCAGGTGATCGACCACCGGGTCCTTGACCCCAGCATAGTTCTTGCTGCCCTTGGTCGCGGCCTGGCTGGAATGGAAGTACAGCCACTGCTCCAGGCCGGGGCTCAGGGTCTGGTTCAAGGTCATCAGAATCATGTCGAAATCGAACTGGTCCAGACGTTGTTTGTACTGGGCACGGTCCACGGTGCGCAAGCGTGCATCGATGCCGATGCTGGCCAGGTTTTCGACATAAGGTTGCAGGATGCGTTCAAGGTTGGGGTTAACCAGCAGCAGTTCCATGCGCAGTTGCTGGCCCTTGCTGTCGAGCAGGCGCTGGCCGTTCAGCTTCCAGCCAGCCTCGGCAAGCAGGCCCAAGGCCTGGCGCAGGGTCTGGCGGTTGATGCCGCGGCCATCGGTCTGGCTGACCTTGTAGGGTTCGCTGAACAGCTTGGCCGGCAACTGGTCGCGGAACGGCGCCAGTAACAGCCATTCCTTACCGGTAGGCACGCCGCTGGCGGCGAACTCGCTGTTGGGGTAGTAACTGGTCGAGCGGCGGTAGGCGCTGCTGAACAGGGCGCGGTTGGTCCACTCGAAGTCCAGCATCAGGCCCAGCGCCTGGCGTACCCGTGGGTCGCTGAAGGTGGCCCGACGGCTGTTCATGAACAGGCCCTGGGTTTGCGTGGGGATGCGGTGCGGGATCTGCGCCTTGATCACCTCGCCGCGGCGCACGGCCGGGAAGTTGTAGCCGTTGGCCCAGTTCTTCGCCTGGTGCTCGATGTAGATGTCGAATTCGCCAGCCTTGAACGCTTCGAACGCGACCGTGGCGTCGCGGTAGAACTCGTATTCCACGCGCTTGAAGTTGTACTTGCCACGGTTGACCGCGAGGTCCTTGCCCCAATAGTTCTTCACCCGTTCGAACACCAGCCGGCGCCCGGGTTGTACCTGGGTGATGCGGTAGGGGCCGCTGCCCAAGGGTGGCTCGAAGGTAGTGGCTTTGAAGTCGCGCTTTTGCCAGTAGTGCTTGGGCAGCACCGGCATTTCGCCCAGGCGCAGGATCAGCAGCGGGTTGCCGGCGCGCTTGAACACGAAACGGATGCGCAGCGGGCCGAGGATGTCTACCCGCTGCACTTCCTGCAGGTTGGTGCGGTAGATCGGGTGGCCGTCCTTGAGCAACGTGCGGTAGGAAAAGGCCACGTCTGCCGAAGTGATCGGCTGGCCGTCATGCCAGCGGGCTTCCGGGCGCAGGTTGAACACCACCCAGCTGCGGTCCTCGCTGTATTCGACCGAACGGGCGATCAGGCCGTAGCTGGAGGTCGGCTCGTCACCCGACGGGTCGTACTGGCCGGTGCCGACCATCAGCGGCTCGTTCAGCTCGCTGATGCCGTACTGCTGGAAATTGGGCGTGGTGATCGGGCTCGACCCCTTGAAGGTGTAGGGGTTGAGGGTATCGAAGGTGCCAAAAGCCATGGCGCGCAAGGTACCGCCCTTGGGCGCTTGCGGGTTGACCCAGTCGAAATGGGTGAATGTGGCTGGGTACTTGAGCGTGCCGAACTGCGCGTATCCGTGGCTTTCGCTCACCATCGCGGCTACGGGAAAGCTCAAGGCCAGGCTGAGTGACAGCAGGAGGGGACGTATCAAGTCGGCATCCGATCCAGAGGCGTTGGGCTTTGATCGGGTACAGTAACAGCTTGGTGAGATTGGAAAAAGAGCGTCCGAATGGACGCTCCATCTTGATCTCAACCTGGATAACGGGCGATGCCGATCAAGTTGGCGTTATCTTCTGAAGTGAATTGGATTTTGTATTCGGTGCCGTGCTGGTCGGTCAGAACCCAGTACGTGTTCGCAACCCAATTGTCCGGCACATCCCGCTCTTGGCGAAAGCGCAGCGCGTTCATCTGCCCAGGTACCTGATTGACGGTTATGTCGGTGTTGAGCACTTTGTGCGTCAGCTGCTTTCCAGCAGGATATACAAAATGAAGATACGAAATGTGAGAGGAGAAAGTACCCCTCATGAAATGGTCTGAATAGGCTACCAGGATAGGCGCCACGGCCGGCTTCAAGCGCCTATGGTCGCCTCTGTCATGTTGCGCAGATTTGGTGATCTGGTACTGGGGATCGATAAAACGCAAGGTATAGAGGTCGAAGTCGCCATCATCGTTGATCAGGTACTCCGCCCGGGTAAAGCTGAAGACATCATGAATGTTGGCTTCGAAGCGTTGGAGCTGGCTGTTTTGAGACGGTGCCATGGGTGCAGCCTCTTTGATGGAGTGGAGGCTGCAGCTTCAGCTGTTGGAGGTTGCGCGAGGTATTAGCCGATTACCACACCATGGCAGGTGTACCCGGAGCTTCAGATCAATGCGACAAGTAAACGGTCAGTGTCTGCCCGGGCTTCAATGCATGCCCGCTGCGCGGGTTCCAGCGCTTGAGGTGCTGCATCTCAACGTTGAAACGCTTGGCCACCAGGTACAGCGAGTCGCCCTTGCGTACTTTGTACTGGGTAGAGCGCTTGCCGGAAGCAGCAACCCGATTGCCGGCGGCGCTCGGCCCATTGCCACCGCGCAGGGCCAGCACCTGGCCGGCACGCAGGCTGTTGCCGGACAGGCGGTTCCAGCGCTTGATGTCACTCACCGAAACGCGGTTGGCCTTGGCGATGGCGCCCAGGTTGTCGCCACGCTTGACCCGGTAGCTGCGTGCCGCTACCGGCGCCTTGGCTTCGGCCACAGCGCGGGCGAACACGGCCTTGTTTGGTTGCAGGCTGACCAGTTGCTCGGGCTTGAGGTTGGACAGGCTGTCGCTCAGCAACTGCGCTTTGGCGGTTGGTACCAACAGCTGCTGCGGGCCGTCCACGGTCATGCGCTTCTTGAAGGCCGGGTTGAGCTGGATCAGCTCGTCTTCGTCGATATTGGCAAAGGCCGCCACCCGCGACAGGTCCAGGCGATCATTGATGGCTACCGCTTCGAAGTAGGGCTCGTTGGCGATCGGGTTCAGGTTGACGCCATAGGCTTCAGGCGTGAGTACCACCTGCGACAAGGCCAGCAGCTTGGGCACATAGTCGCGGGTTTCCTGCGGCAGCGGCAGGTTCCAGTAGTCGGTTGGCAGGCCGAGCCTTTCGTTGCGTTCCATGGCGCGGCTGACCGTGCCTTCGCCGGCGTTGTAAGCGGCCAGGGCCAGCAGCCAGTCGCCGTTGAACATGTCGTGCAGGCGGGTCAGGTAATCCAGTGCTGCGTTGGTCGACGCGGTGATATCGCGGCGGCCATCGTAGAAGTTGGTCTGGCGCAGGTTGAAGTGGCGACCTGTCGCTGGCATGAACTGCCACATGCCGGCAGCGCTGGCACGTGAATAGGCCATCGGGTTGTAGGCGCTCTCGATGGCGGGCAGCAGCGCCAGCTCCAGCGGCATGTCGCGCTCTTCAAGACGCTCGACAATGTAGTGCAGGTAGAGGCTGCCGCGCTCACCGGCGCTTTCGATGAAGGTGGGGTTGCTGGCGAACCACAGGCGCTGCTGCTCGATGCGCGGGTTGACGTCGATGCTGTCCTGCAGGGCGAAGCCCTGGCGCATGCGCTCCCAAACGTCCTGCGGCGTTTTCTCAACCGGCTTGACCAGCAGCGGTGCAGGCTTGTGCTTGATCCGCGCCTGGTAATTGTGCGCGCGAACGCTTTCGGAGTCGTCAAGCTGACGGGTGCTCTGGCAGCCCACCAGGGTGGCGGCCAGCGCCAGCGCACTGATTTGGGCCAGGCGCGTCAAGGCGACTGAATGAGCGGTTCTGCGGCTACGGGAAGACATCGGCTGGGACAGGTATCCGGGCAAAAAATTTCGGCGATTCTAGAAACCGCTCCCGGCCGGGTCAACCGTTGTCAGCGCTTTGCGATATATCTTGAGGTTATCAGAAGGTGTCCTTCCAAGACCTCAAGGCAGCAAAAACAGTGACCTGCGAGTCGTTTGAATGTCCCTTCCATTCGTCTGCTTTTTGTTTAACTAATGTTTCAGAGGTGCGCAGGAAGGGGTTGGTGAGGCGTTCCAGGCCAATCGTTGATGGCAAGGTGATGCGATTGTCGGCGCGCAAACGGGTAACGTCCTCGAACCGCTCAAGAACGTGCAGGTTGGTGGGTTCCACCGCCTTGGCAAAGCGCAGGTTGCTGAGGGTGTATTCGTGGGCGCAGTACACTTCAGTTTGTGGCGGCAGCGCCGCCAGGCGGGCGAGGGCCGGTTGCATCTGTTCGGGTGTACCCTCGAACATTCGCCCGCACCCGGCGGCGAACAGGGTGTCGCCACTGAACAATACTGGCGTCGGCGGCTGATCGCTGAAGAACGCGATATGCCCCAAGGTGTGGCCAGGCACCGCCAGGACCTGAAACGTCACGCCAAGCACCGTCACTGGGTCGCCGTCGTCCAGCGCCAGATCGCGGCAGGGAATGTGCTCGTTGGCCGGGCCGCAGACCCGTGCGTCGGTCAGTTGCTTGAGCCGTTGCACGCCGCCGACATGGTCGTTGTGGTGGTGGGTAATCAGGATGTCGCTGAGCACCCAGTCTGGGTTGGCCGACAGCCAGCGTTCCACTGGGCCGGCATCTCCGGGGTCGACCACCGCGCAGCGGCGTTTGGCAGTATCCTGTAACAACCAGATGTAGTTGTCGGAGAAAGCGGGGAGAGCATCGATCTGTATCATGGTGCGGATCCGATTCGCCAAGCGTGGCACATGAAGGCATCTTAGCCGCGATGGCGCGGTGGGAGAACCTTCGAGGGAGAGCGCAATGACCGACCAAGCCTTTGCCCAGGCCGACCCGGACTGGGTCAAGCTGATCAGCCTGGCCCGTGAGTGGTTCAATGGCCCGCTCGGCCAGCTGATGCTCAAGGAAGAGGAAAAACTGCTGGAAGAAGAGCTCGGGCGCTTCTTCGGGGGTTACCTCGTGCACTACGGCCCCTGCGCGGAGCCGCCGCCCAGCGCTCCCCAGGTGCAGCGCAACGTGCGCCTTGGGGCGCCGCTACCGGGGGTGGAGATTGCCTGTGAAGAACAGGCCTGGCCATTGAGCGAGCACGCCGCCGATGTGGTGGTGCTGCAACATGGCCTGGATTTCAGCCTGTCGCCTCACGGTTTGCTGCGCGAGGCCGCCAGCGCCGTACGCCCGGGCGGGCACCTGCTGATCGTCGGGATCAACCCGTGGAGCAGTTGGGGCATGCGCCACTTCTTCAGCCATGATGCCCTGCGCAAGGCCCGCTGTATCTCGCCGTCGCGGGTAGGCGACTGGCTCAACCTGCTGGGCTTCGCGCTGGAGAAACGCCGCTTCGGGTGCTATCGTCCGCCGCTTGCCTCACCGGCCTGGCAGCAGCGCCTGGCGGGCTGGGAACGGGTGGCTGGCGGCTGGCAGACCTCTGGTGGCGGGGTGTACCTGCTGGTGGCGCGCAAGATGGTGGTGGGCCTGCGGCCGTTGCGCCCGGAGCGCCGAGAGCCGATGGGCAAGTTGCTGCCGCTGCCGCTGGCCAAGGTGAACCGCACGGCGGCCAACCCTGAAACTGACAAGCACTGAATTCAAGAGTGGTACATGAGCGATAGCGTCGAAATGTTTACCGATGGTGCCTGCAAAGGCAATCCTGGCCCGGGTGGCTGGGGCGTCCTGATGATCTACAAGGGCGTCGAGAAGGAACTGTGGGGCGGCGAACGTGAAACCACCAACAACCGCATGGAACTGATGGCGGCCATCCAGGGGCTGATGTCGCTCAAGCGTGAGTGCGACGTGGTGCTGACCACTGACTCGCAGTACGTGATGAAAGGCATCAACGAGTGGATGGTCAACTGGAAGAAGCGCGGCTGGAAAACCGCAGCCAAAGAGCCGGTGAAAAATGCCGACCTGTGGCAGCAGCTCGATGAACAGGTCAACCGCCACAAGGTGAGCTGGAAGTGGGTGCGCGGCCACATTGGTCACCCCGGGAACGAGCGCGCCGACCAACTGGCCAACCGTGGGGTCGATGAGGTGCGCGCCCAGCGTTGAGCTGGGGTACAATTGCGGCCTTTGTAACTGATGCAAGTTGGAGCGCCCCGCGTGGAGCAGCAGCAAGATAAACGCTTCGTCATTCTCGATACCGAAACCACGGGTATGCCGGTCAGCGAAGGCCACCGCATCATCGAGATTGGCTGTGTCGAGGTCATCGGCCGGCGCCTCACCGGGCGGCACTTCCACGTCTACCTGCAGCCGGACCGCGAGAGTGACGAGGGCGCTATCAACGTCCACGGCATCACCGATACCTTCCTGGTCGGCAAGCCACGCTTTGGCGATGTAGCCGAGGAATTCTTCGAATTCATCCAGGGCGCCACGCTGGTCATCCATAACGCGGCGTTTGACGTTGGCTTCATCAACAACGAATTCGCCTTGCTGGGCCAGCAGCATCGCGCTGACATTTCGCAACATTGCACCATCCTCGACACCCTGTTGCTGGCGCGCTCGCGCCACCCGGGGCAGCGCAACAGCCTCGATGCGCTCTGTAAACGCTACGACATCGACAACTCGGGCCGTGAGTTGCACGGCGCATTGCTCGACTCGGAACTGCTGGCTGACGTCTACCTGGCGATGACCGGTGGCCAGACCAGCCTGTCGCTGGCTGGCCATGGGGCGGATGCCGAAGATGACGGGCAGGGCGCTGGCGGCAGCGAGATCCGCCGCATTGTCGGGCGTACGCCGGGGCGGGTGATCATGGCCAGTACCGAGGAACTGGAGGCGCATGCCGAGCGGCTGGCCGCCGTTGCCAAGTCGGCGGGTGGGCCCTCCATGTGGCAGGTCCTTACCGAGACGCCAACAGGGTAATTTTTTCTGCTTGCCGTGGGTTGTGTGGCGCCTTTGAGATCGAGCGCCGCCCGCGCGGCGCTCGATCTACGCGTCACCTCAACGCTCAAGACCGGCCCGTCAACTACCCTGAAGTGGACGCCATGTCCTTCGGAGGTAGCCACCTGATGTACAAGGACCTCAAGTTCCCGATCCTCATCGTCCACCGCGCCATCAAGGCCGACAGTGTCGCTGGCGAGCGCGTGCGGGGTATCGCCGAGGAACTGCGCCAGGATGGCTTCGCCATTCTCGCCGCCGCTGACCACGCCGAAGCCCGTCTGGTCGCCGCCACTCACCACGGCCTGGCCTGCATGCTGATCGCTGCCGAAGGCGTGGGTGAGAATACCCACCTGCTGCAGAACATGGCCGAACTGATCCGCCTGGCCCGCCTGCGCGCACCCGATCTGCCGATTTTCGCCCTGGGTGAGCAGGTAACCCTGGAAAACGCCCCCGCCGAAGCCATGAGCGAGCTTAACCAGCTGCGTGGCATTCTTTACCTGTTCGAAGACACCGTGCCGTTCCTCGCCCGCCAGGTGGCGCGTGCCGCACATACCTACCTTGACGGCTTGCTGCCGCCGTTTTTCAAAGCCTTGGTGCAGCATACCGCGCAGTCCAACTATTCCTGGCACACCCCGGGCCACGGCGGTGGCGTGGCCTACCACAAAAGCCCGGTGGGCCAGGCGTTTCATCAGTTCTTCGGGGAAAACACCCTGCGCTCGGACCTCTCCGTATCCGTGCCGGAACTCGGCTCGCTGCTCGACCACACCGGCCCCTTGGCCGAGGCTGAAGCCAGGGCGGCGCGTAACTTCGGTGCTGACCACACCTTCTTCGTCATCAATGGTACTTCCACGGCCAACAAGATCGTCTGGCACGCCATGGTCGGCCGTGACGACCTGGTGCTGGTGGACCGCAACTGCCACAAGTCGGTGGTTCACGCAATTATCATGACTGGCGCCGTTCCGCTGTACCTGTGCCCGGAGCGCAACGAGCTGGGTATCATCGGCCCGATCCCGCTCAGCGAATTCAGCCCCGAGGCTATCGAGGCGAAGATCCAGGCCAACCCCCTTGCCCGTGATCGCGGGCGGCGCATCAAGCTGGCGGTGGTGACCAACTCCACCTACGACGGGCTGTGTTACCACGCCGGGATGATCAAGCAGTGCTTGGGTGCGAGTGTAGAGGTGCTGCACTTCGACGAAGCCTGGTTTGCCTATGCGGCGTTTCATGATTTCTTCACCGGGCGCTATGCCATGGGCACGGCCTGCACGGCGGGCAGCCCGCTGGTGTTCAGTACCCATTCCACCCACAAATTGCTGGCCGCGTTCAGCCAGGCCTCGATGATCCATGTGCAGGACGGGGCCAGGCGGCAACTGGACCGAGACCGCTTCAACGAAGCGTTCATGATGCATATCTCGACCTCGCCGCAGTACAGCATCCTTGCCTCGCTGGATGTAGCCTCAAGCATGATGGAAGGGCCGGCGGGGCATTCACTGCTGCAAGAGATGTTCGACGAAGCGTTGAGTTTTCGTCGTGCCCTGGCCAACTTGCGCGAGCACATTGCTGCGGATGACTGGTGGTTCAGTATCTGGCAGCCGCCGGGCACCGAAGGTATCCAGCGCCTGGCCGCGCAGGACTGGTTGCTGCAACCGGGTGCCGAGTGGCATGGCTTTGGCGAAGTGGTGGACGACTACGTGCTGCTCGACCCGCTCAAGGTCACATTGGTAATGCCGGGCCTGAGTGCGGGTGGTGTGCTGGGCGAGCATGGCATCCCGGCGGCGGTGGTCAGCAAATTTCTCTGGGAGCGGGGGCTGGTGGTGGAGAAAACCGGCCTGTACAGCTTCCTGGTGCTGTTTTCCATGGGCATTACCAAAGGCAAGTGGAGCACTTTGCTGACGGAGTTGCTGGAATTCAAACGCCACTATGATGGCAACACAGCCCTGAGCAGTTGTCTGCCGAGCGTGGTGGCAGCTGATGCTTCACGCTACCAGAGGATGGGGTTGCGCGACCTGTGTGACCAGTTGCATGACTGCTACCGCGCCAATGCCACGGCCAAGCAACTGAAGCGGCTGTTCACGCGTTTGCCGGAGGTGGCCGTGAGCCCGGCCCGTGCCTATGACCAGATGGTGCGTGGGGACGTGGAGGCGGTGCCGATCGAGGCGCTGCTGGGGCGTGTGGCAGCGGTGATGCTGGTGCCGTATCCGCCCGGTATTCCATTGATCATGCCGGGCGAGCGGTTCACCGAGGCGACCCGCTCGATACTCGACTACCTGGCCTTCGCCCGGGCATTCAACCAGGGCTTCCCCGGTTTTGTCGCCGACGTGCATGGCCTGCAGAACGAGAGCGGCCGTTACACCGTGGACTGCATCACGGAATGCGAATGATCTCGACGCCGCTGCGCGCCAGTTCGAAGCGGTTTTCACCGAGGTGGTTGACCTTGTCGCCGATGGCCAGGCGGTAAGTGGTGATGGGGGCGCCCAGCGTGCTGCCGTCAAGTTGCAAGGTGGACTCCTGGAACTCGTGCACGGGGTAGATACGGCCTTCGGCGTCACGGGCGTGGAATTGGCCGACCATTACTGCTGCCATTTGGGTGGAAACCTCTGAATTACGTAGAAAATGTCTGAAGGCATAGACCGTGCAACAGCCTCGGAAGTTTTCACCCTGAGGAAAAAAAACCAAAGCGCCGAGCAACGGTCATCTATAACTACAACGTCCCTTTACCCAGCAAAGGTTGGAAATTGCCATGAGCCAGGTGTATTCGGTAGCGGTTGTCGTGGGTAGCTTGCGCAAGGAGTCGTACAACCGCAAGGTCGCCCGCGCACTTTCGGAGCTGGCGCCGTCCAGCCTTGCCCTGAAGATCGTCGAAATTGGCGATTTGCCGTTGTACAACGAGGACGTCGAGGCCGAAGCGCCGCCAGAGGCCTGGAAGCGTTTTCGCGAGGAGATCCGCCGCAGTGATGCGGTGCTGTTCGTTACCCCGGAATACAACCGCTCGGTGCCTGGTTGCCTGAAAAATGCCATCGACGTGGGTTCGCGGCCCTACGGGCAAAGTGCCTGGGGTGGCAAGCCGACGGCGGTGGTGAGTGTATCGCCCGGGGCCATTGGAGGCTTTGGCGCCAACCATGCCGTGCGCCAGTCGCTGGTGTTTCTGGACATGCCATGCATGCAAATGCCCGAGGCCTACATTGGCGGGGCAGCAAGCCTGTTCGAGGACTCGGGCAAGCTCAACGACAAGACCCGGCCATTCTTGCAGGCGTTTGTCGACAAGTTTGCTTCGTGGGTGAAGTTGAACAGGGCGGTTTGATCCGCAATCATTGGGGAGCGCGGTCTTTGTAGGAGCAGCACAAGGCTGCTCCTGCAGAAACACTGCGCTGCATGTTCTAGCGGAAGCTGTAGGAAACACCGGCGTAAACGCCAAACCCTTCGCCCGGCGTCGAACGGGCGTTGTCCTGGCCGGCATCGTTGTAGGTGGGTGTCACTGTCGCCGCATAGCGCTTGTTGGTCAGGTTGCGCAGGTCCAGCCACGTCTGCCAGTCCTGTTTGGGTGAATTCCAGCCCAGGCGCGCGCCTAGCAAGGCATATGCATCGGCGTGATAGCTGTTGGCATAGTCCACCTGCACTTTCGACGCCATTTGCGTGTTGACCCCGGCGTAGAAGCCGCTCGGCCAGTCATAGCGCAGTTCGGCCTGGTAGTAGTGCATGGGGATGCCGGGCAGGCGGTTGTCGCCAAACTTGTCGTCATCACGGTAGTGGAAGTCGCTGAAGGTGTAGGCTTGGCGTACGCTCAGCTTGCCGGTACCGGCGCGTTCCCATAGGGTGCTGTCGAGGCCGGCTTCCACGCCTTGATGCACGGTGGCGCTGGCGTTGAACTCCGAGGTGAAGTTCGGCACCACTTCCACGGCCAGCAGTTCGTGGCGCACTTGCGAGTAGTACCAGGCAAGGTCCCAGTGGCCAAACGCCGAGTCGCCACGCGCCCCCAGCTCAAGGGTAGTGGCGGTCTGGTTCTGCATCTCGATCGGCTGGATCTGCTTGCCGCCTGTGCTGGGGGCGCTCCAGATCAGCGACCACGGGTGTGGCGGCTCTACCGAGCGGCTGAGATTGCCATACACCTGCAGGTCCGGGCGGATGTCGTAGCGCAACCCCAGGCGCGGTGCAAAGTCCCAGTCATGCATGCTCACCTTGCCGCCTTCGGCCGGGTAGGTCACGTCACTTTCGCGGCGCGTGTAGATCATGGCCAGGCCGGTGGTCAGCCAGAGGTTGGGCACCAGCTCCAGGTCATTACCTGCATGCACAACGGTGTCCGACCCCTGGTAAGTGAAATCGCGGGTACGTGCGCCGAACACATCGCCATTGCGCGCGAACTGCGAGGCTCCGCTGTTGGGCAGGTGCTTGGTGGTGCGCCAGCCGATGGTGGTCTTGCTCTCATGACCGAACAGGGTGTCGCGGCGGAAATAGTTCAGCGTACCGCTGACATCGGTGTAGGCCACTTTCAGGCGCATCGGGCCTTCGCGCAGGTCCATCGGGTAGTCGTGGTAGACCAGGCCGGCTTCCAGGCGCGTATCGTCGTCGAGGTAGAAGGTGGTTTTGTTGCCCACCCAGGTGCTGCCTGGCTGCGGGCGGCTGTCGTCGCGCGCCAGATAGGCGGGGTTGGCCGCGCGGGGGTGGTGCTTGATCTGGTCTTTGGTCAGGCGCCCGGCCAGTTCGTTTTCGGTCTCCCGGTAACGCAGGTAGAAGCGGGTTTCAAGGTTCGGGTTGAAGCGGTAGCCGACATTGGCGGCAATGCCCTTGGCGCTGCCGCTGCTGTGAGCCTGATAACCGTCATATTCCGAATCGGTCAGGGCCACGTAGTAGTCGAGATTGCCCAGCACTTGACCTGAGCTGATGTGCCGGCGCTGGTAACCGCGGCTGCCGACTTCGTAGCGCACCTGTAGCGGGGCGGCGTCGTAGCCGGTGTGGGTGACATAGTTGATCGCACCGCCCAGCGCAAGGGCTCCCTGGTCGAAACCGTTGGCGCCGCGCAGCACTTCGGCACGGCTCAGCCACAGCGGCTCGAACAGCTCGTAGGGGGTACCGCCCGGGCCCGTCAGGGGCAGGCCGTCGAACATCGTGTAAACCCCGGAGCCGTGGGCCCCTGGAGCGCGGTTGATGCCCGAGCCGCGGATCGACAGTTTGATGCCATCGTTGCCCGCCGATTGGGCAAAAACGCCGGGCTGGTAGGCCAGCACATCCTGGTTGCTGGCAACCCGGCCTTGCCCTGCGCGTTGCATGTCTACCAGATTACTGGCGCCTGGCACCTCGTGCAGGCGTTCGCTGGCAGCTGACAGGTCGTTCTGCTCCTCATCGGTGATCAGCACCTGGCCTAATTCGACCGAGGTTGCTGCCAGGGCCGGCTGGGTGGCAGCAAAGGCAGCCAGCAGGCCAAGGCAGTGCGATGGGGGGAAAACGGAACGCATTGTACGACTCCAGGCGAAAAACGGATGGATAACGGCGTTGAGACGAGCGAAATGCCGCTTGGAGCACGCAGGAACTCAGCAAATTTCGTGAAGCCTTCATCAGATGGTTTTGTACGAAAGTTCTTTACAAGCCGCATCGGTGGAGAGGGGGGCGTGCGCTTCGTAAGGTGGCTGCAAATTGGCAGCGATGCCTCGCTCAACCAGCTGCGGAGTTCAAACATGACTGACAATGCCCGACATTTGCTGCAACACCCCGCTGACGCTCCGGTTCGCTTGACGCCACGTGAACAGCAGGTGCTGTTGTGGTGTGCCTATGGCAAAAGTTCCTGGGAGATAGGCCAGATCCTGGCGTGCAAGGAGTCGACCGTGAACTTTCATGTGTCCAACATCCTGCGCAAGTTCGATGTGCCTACACGGGTGGCGGCAGTGATCAAAGCCATCCGCTACGGCATGCTGGCCGGGCAGTGAGGGGGTGATGCATGGATAACGATCCTCGGCTGCCGCGCTTTGCCGATAGCCACGACCCGTTCTGGCCGCGGGTGGACCTGGGCAGGCTGCGTGAGCGCCTGCAACTGCAAGCGCCTGTCAGTGAGGTTGCACTTGAAGTAGCTGCCCGCTGTGCGGCCATCGACGCGGCACGCGAATTCGCTCGCTGGCGGGCAGTATTGCGAGAGCGCGGCTACAAGCGCCTCGAAGATGTCGCCGGGCATGACCATGGGCGTGCCTTGCGGGTGTGCTACATCCGGTTCGTCGAAGCGGCGGTCATGTACAGCCTGCGTTCGACGGCCTGCCTTTCTGTGCCGCGACGAGGGCAGTCCCATGCCTGAGCAATCTGTGCTGGATAACCTGGCATCGGCCTTGTTGGCGCTGCTCGGTGTGGATGGCAATGTACTGTTCGCTGCGCTGCTGGGGGCATTGCTGGTCAGTGCGGCGCGCGATCGGTTGATTACCAATACAGCCAGGCGCCTGACGCTGAGCAAGAAATTGCTGTTGGTATTCATCACCGTGGGTGTGGGCCATTTATTCGAACCACTGGTTTCGTCACTGGTGCCACTGTTGACCCGTGGCATGGCGGCATTCGTGGCTGCCGTGGTGGTGATCCCCATCAGCCTCAAGGTCATGGTGCTGGTGGACACGCTTGACCCGCGTGAGCTGATCCAGCGCTGGCGCCGGCGGGGTTAGCCACCAAGCTCACTCAACTGCCGCTCCAGTTGCTGGATACGCTGCTTGTCCTTGATGAACAGCAGGATGGCCTGGCGATCACTGGGCGATAGCGTACGCAGGCGCTCAAGCATGTCGCATTCCCAGCCTGCTTCATCAGGGCCTGCGGGGTGCTGATCGGCCTGGCCCAGCAACAGCCAGTCCAGTGAGCAGTCATACTGCCTGGCGATATCTATGCAAAGTGAGTATGGAATGCTGTCGCGCGTCTTCCAGCTGCTCAGCGTTTGTGGGCTCACCGAAAGTGCCCGGGACAGCTCGGCATCGGACTCTGAGCCGGTCAGCAGTTTAAGGCGCGTGAGCACAGCAGCAAGTACGTGAGTACTCATAACAAATATCCATGACTGGTTTAATGATATTCCATGGGCTTAAACTACTCGTTATGAATACAGCCCTGCGTTTTAAGGAGCACTTCTGCAATGAGAACCATCCAATTGAAGAATACACCCACAGTTGCAGCCAATACTTACACACAGGCTGGCTTGGGCAATGCTAGCAGGTACTTGCCGTGAGTACTTACAAGCTGGTTTGCCCGCATTGCCACAGCCGGATGCGCATACGTACTAGCGAGGGGCGCCATATTTTCCTGCGTATCGCTTATTTGCAATGCACCACCGAGGCGTGTGGCTGGTCAGTACGTGCCGAATTCGAAATGACCCATGAACTGTCCCCTAGCGGGATGCCCAATCCGGAAGTGTACCTGCCTTCGGCCAATGGTGATTTGCGCCAGGCCGCCCTGCCTGGAGCAGGCCAGCCCAGCCGGGTTGAGTGAGGCGTCACTGGGGGCAGGCCAAAAATACGCCGATAAAAAAACACCCCGCATAGGCGGGGTGTTTTGTGTTGCCGGGGCAATCAGCCTATCAGTTGCAGGCCGGCTTGCTGGACCAGCTCCAGCAGCGGTTGCGGGTAGACGCCGAGTACGAAGGCAAGAATGGCGATGGCCAGCAGCATGACGCCACCGGTGCGCTGTTCCCACTTCAGCGGGGCGTCATGGCGACGCAGGTTCGGCTCGACCAGGTACAGGGTGACCATGACGCGCAGGTAGTAGTAAACGCCGATGGCGCTACCGATCACCAGGGCACCGACCAGCCACCACAGGTGCGACTCTACGCCAGTGGCGATGATGTAGAACTTGCCGATGAAGCCAGCGGTCAGCGGGATGCCCGCCAGCGACAGCATCATCACGGTCAGTACGGCCGTCAGGTACGGACGGCGCCAGAACAGGCCGCGGTACTCATACAGTGCATCGGCGTCACGGCCGCCGTAAGGCGAGGACATCAGGGTGATGACACCGAAGGCACCCAGGCTGGTGATCACGTAGGTGACCAGATAAACGCCCATGGCTTCCAGGGCCAGGCCCTTGCTGGCAACCAGGGCAATGACCAGGTAGCCGAAGTGGGCGATGGACGAGTAACCCAGCAGGCGCTTGAGGTTGCTCTGGGTCAGCGCCAGCAGGTTGCCAATAAGGATCGAGGCCACGGCAATCACCGCCAGTACGGTGCTCAGCGCGCCGCTGCTGGCAGCAGGGGAGAGCATGAACAGGCGCACGACCACAGCGAACACCGCGACCTTGCTGGCGGTGGCCAGGAACGCGGCGACCGGCGCCGGGGCGCCTTCGTACACGTCCGGGGTCCACAGGTGGAACGGTACCAGCGACAGCTTGAAGGCCAGGCCGACCAGCATCATGCCCAGGCCCAGTTGGGCCACCAGGCTTGGCATGCTGGTGGTCGCCAGGGCTTTGCCGATCTGGTCAAAGCTCAGGCTACCTGCATCCGCGTACAGCAGGGCCATGCCGAACAGCAGGAAAGCCGAGCCTGCAGCCGACAGCACCATGTACTTGATGCCGGCTTCCAGTGAACGCTTGTTGAAGAACGCATACGCCACCAGGCCGTAGACCGGTACCGACAGCAGCTCCAGGCCAATGAACAGGCCGGCCAGGTGGTTGGCGCTGACCAGTACCAGGCCACCGAGTGCCGACATCAGCAGCAGCAGGTACAGTTCTTCACGGTTGCCCGGGAAGCCCTTGGAGCCTTCGCCAAGGTAGGCGTGGGCCAAGGTGACGCACGCCAGCGTCGCCACCAGGATGATCGCCATGTACAGGCAGGCGAACTTGTCGATGGTGATCAGCGCGGTGACGGCCAGCGGCGCTACCTTCAGCGCCGGCAGGATCGACAGCAGGGCCAGGTTCAGGCCCACGGTGGACAGCAGGAAGGTCTGCGAGTGGTTGCGCTTCCAGGCGATCGCCAGCATCACCACCACCGTGGTGATGGTGGTGATCAGCATCGGCGCCAATGCGATGAAGTGTTGAGTGGTGAATTCCATAGCGCTCTTACCGGGCCGAAGCGAGTTGAGTGAAAGCGGAACCGAGCCACTGCTGCACACCACTCATGGTGGCGGCAGAGGTGTCGAGGAACGGCTGCGGATACACGCCCAGCAGAATCAGCAGTCCCGCCAGGCCCAGCACCATGATCAGCTCGCGACCATCCATGCCAGCCAGCACGGTGTCGGCCTTGGCCGGGCCGAAGTAGGCGCGGTGGATCATGATCAGCGAGTAGACCGAACCGAATACCAGGCCGGTGGTGGCGATCACGGTGATCCATGGTACATGCGCGAAGCTGCCGATCAGGATCAGGAACTCGCCGACGAAGTTGCCGGTACCTGGCAGGCCCAGGGAGGCAGCGGCGAAGAACAGGCTGATCGCCGGGAGGTAGGCGATGCGGTGCCACAGGCCACCCATCTGACGCATGTCACGGGTGTGCAGGCGCTCGTACAGCTGGCCGGACAGGATGAACAGCGCCGCAGCCGACAGGCCGTGGGCCAGCATCTGGATCACCGCGCCTTGCAGGGCCTGCTGGCTGCCGGAGTAGATGCCGATCATCACGAAGCCCATGTGCGAGACGCTGGAGAAGGCGATCAGGCGCTTGATGTCGGTTTGCGCAAAGGCCAGGAAGGCACCGTAGAAGATACCGATCAGGCCCAGGGTCATGGCGATGGGCGCGAACTCGGCCGAGGCGTTCGGGAACAGCGGCAGGGCGAAGCGCAGCAGGCCGTAGGCCGCGGTCTTCAGCAAGATACCCGCCAGGTCCACGGAACCTGCGGTCGGTGCCTGGGCGTGGGCATCAGGCAGCCAGGAGTGGAACGGTACCACTGGCAGCTTCACCGCGAAGGCGATGAAGAAGCCCAGCATCAGCAGGTACTCGACACCGGCTGGCAGCTCGGCCTTGAGCAGGTCGCTGTAGTTGAAGGTGAGCACGCCGGTGGTGTTGTAGTTGACCAGCACCAGGCCCAGGATCGCCACCAGCATGATCAGGCCGCTGGCCTGGGTGAAGATGAAGAACTTGGTCGCCGCGTAGATCCGGGTCTTCTTGCCGTCTGCCGAGCTATGACCCCAGAGCGCGATGAGGAAGTACATCGGCACCAGCATCATTTCCCAGAAGAAGAAGAACAGGAACAGGTCCAGGGCCAGGAACACACCGACCACGCCGCCGAGAATCCACATCAGGTTGAGGTGGAAGAAGCCGACGTGGCGCTGGATCTCTTTCCAGGAGCACAGTACCGACAGCACACCGAGCAGGCCGGTGAGCAGGATCATCAGCAGCGACAGGCCGTCGAGGGCCAGGTGGATGCTGATGCCGAAGCGCTGGATCCACTGGAGTTTGTATTCCAGGGCCCAGGCAGGTTCGGCGCCCGGAGCGGGGGCGAGGGTGTAGTCGCCGGTCGCCCACAGCCACAGGCCGATGCCGAGCAGCAGGGACATGGTCAGCAGCGCGATCCAGCGCGGCAAGGTGGCGCCGAAGCGCTCACCCAGCCAGCACAGGAAGCCGCCGATGAAGGGGATCAGGATCAGCCAAGGCAAAATCATGACGGGTTGGTTTCCTTTGGCAAAGTCGCAAGATTCATTGTCATACCGCAGCCACTAACACGGCACCGAGCACCAGCACGGCACCCACGGCGATAGAGGCGGTGTACCAGCGCAGTTGGCCAGTCTCGGTCTTGCTCATGGCGACATGACCGCCACGCGCCATCCGAGGAATCAGGCCGATGCTGCGGTCTACCGGGTCCTTGCGCAGGATGTGGCAGATCAACAGGTACGGTTTGACGAAAAGCTTGTCGTAGATCCAGTCGAAGCCCCAAGCGGCGAACCACCAGGCCGACAGGACGCGGCCGATGCCGCTGTTGGCGACTGCGCTGACGAAGCTGCGCTTGCCCAGGAACAGCAGGGCCGACAGCAGGATACCAGCGATGGCGATGGCACCCGAGGTGATCTCCAGCGCATGCTTGGCTTCACCACCGGCGTGGCCGGCGCTCTCAGGCAGCACGCCTGCCAGCGGCGGGGTGATCCAGGCACCCACGAAGGTCGACAGCACGATCAGCACACCCAGCGGCAGCCAGTGGCTGATGCCGTGACCCGCGTGAGCTTCGGTCTTGGCTTCGCCGTGGAAGGCGATGAAGATCAGGCGGAAGGTGTACAGCGAGGTCATGAACGCACCGACCAGGCCGGCGTACAGCAGGCCGGTGTTACCGCTGGCAAACGCTTCCCAGAGGATTTCGTCCTTGGAGTAGAAGCCCACGGTCACGATCGGCAGGGCGGCCAGGGCAGCACCACCGACCACGAAGCTGGCGTAGGCCAGGGGCAGTTTCTTCCACAGGCCGCCCATCTTGAAGATGTTCTGCTCGTGGTGGCAGGCAACGATCACCGCACCGGAGGCAAGGAACAGCAGGGCCTTGAAGAAGGCGTGGGTCATCAGGTGGAAGATCGCCGCATCCCAGGCGCCAACGCCCAAGGCCAGGAACATGTAGCCGATCTGGCTCATGGTCGAGTAGGCGAGGATACGCTTGATGTCGGTCTGTACCAGCGCGGCGAAGCCGGCCAGTACCAGGGTCACGCCACCGACAACACCTACCAGGTGCAGGATGTCCGGTGCCAGCAGGAACAGGCCATTGGTCCGGGCGATCAGGTACACGCCCGCAGTCACCATGGTTGCCGCGTGGATCAGTGCCGAAACCGGGGTTGGGCCCGCCATTGCGTCGGCCAGCCAGGTCTGCAGTGGCAGCTGGGCCGATTTACCGACCGCACCGCCCAGCAGCATCAGCGTTGCCAGCACCATCCAGGTGTCGCCCGCCTGGAACTTCTGCGGTGCCAGCACCAGCAGTTCCTGCACGTTCAGGGTACCCAGCTGGGCGAACAGGATGAACAGGCCGATGGCCAGGAACACGTCGCCGATACGGGTAACGATGAATGCCTTGAGCGCCGCGTTACCGTTATTGCGGTTGCTGTAGTAGAAACCGATCAGCAGGTACGAGCACAGGCCTACACCTTCCCAGCCGAAGTAGATGAACAGCAGGTTATCGCCGAGGATCAGGAACAGCATGCTGGCGATGAACAGGTTGGTGTACGAGAAGAAACGCGAGTAGCCGGCTTCGCCACGCATGTACCAGGACGCGAACAGGTGGATCAGGAAGCCGACACCGGTGACCACGCCGAGCATGGTGACCGACAGGCCGTCCAGATACAGGGTGAAGTTCGGCGCAAAGCCGTCCACCGACATCCACTGCCACAGCAGTTGGCTGTACGCGCCACCTTCAGGTGGTGCGACATTGAACTGCCAGATGACATAGGCGGCGGTGGCGGCCGAAAGGCCCACCGAGCCGACGCCGATCAGGGCGGACAGGTTCTCCGAGAACCGCCCGCGCGAGAACGACAGCAGCAGGAAGCCGACGAGGGGGAAGACGAAAGTCAGGAAGAGAAGGTTCATCCGCGCATCTCACTGGCAGCATCGATGTCGAGAGTGTGGAAGCGGCGATACAGCTGCAGCAGGATGGCCAGGCCAATACTGGCCTCGGCGGCTGCCAGGCTGATCACCAGAATGAACATCACCTGGCCGTCGGGCTGGACCCAACGGGCCCCGGCGACGACGAACGCCAGGGCAGAGGCGTTCATCATGACTTCCAGGCTCATGAGCACGAAGAGGATGTTGCGGCGGACCATCAGGCCAACCAGACCTAAGCAGAACAGGATACCGGCGACCGCCAGGCCATGCTCGAGAGGGATAGCACCCATGATTTACTCCTTCGCCTCGTTGCGGCCCAGGTGGAAGGCGGTGACGGCTGCAGCCAGCAGCAGCATCGAGGCCAGTTCGACCACCAGCAGGTACGGCCCGAACAGGCTGATGCCCACTTCTTTCGGGCCCACGGTGGTGCCGCTGATGCCAGCGCCGCTCGGGGCGACGAACAGCACGTACAGCAGTTCCAGCAGCAGCAGGGTGCCGAGGATCACCGGCCCTGCCCAGATGCCGGGCTTGAGCCAGCCCCGTTCCTGGGCGACCGAAGCCGGCCCCAGGTTGAGCATCATCACCACGAACACGAACAGCACCATGATGGCGCCGGCGTAGGCGATCACTTCCAGGGCGCCGGCGAACGGCGCACCCAGTGAGAAGAAGATCATGGCCACGGAGATCAGTGAAATGATCAGGTAAAGCAAGGCGTGCACGGGGTTTGTGCCGGTCACCACCCGAAGGGTGGAGACCACGGCGATCCCGGATGCGAAGTAGAAAGCGAATTCCATCTTTCTGTCCTTATGGGAGCAAGCTCTTCACGTTGATCGGCTCGGCTTCGTTCTGCGCAGCGCCTTTCGGCTTGCCAGCGATCGCCATACCCGCAACACGGTAGAAGTTGTAGTCAGGGTTTTTGCCGGGGCCGGAGATCAGCAGATCTTCTTTCTCGTACACCAGGTCCTGACGCTTGAACTCGGCCATTTCGAAATCCGGGGTCAGCTGGATTGCGGTGGTCGGGCACGCTTCTTCACACAGGCCGCAGAAAATGCAACGCGAGAAGTTGATGCGGAAGAACTCCGGGTACCAGCGACCATCCTCGGTCTCGGCCTTCTGCAACGAGATGCAGCCAACCGGGCAGGCCACCGCGCAGAGGTTGCACGCTACGCAGCGCTCCTCGCCATCGGGGTCGCGGGTGAGGACGATGCGGCCGCGGTAGCGCGGCGGCAGGTACACGGGTTCTTCGGGGTATTGCAGGGTGTCGCGCTTGCGGAACCCGTGGGAGAACACCATGGCCAGGCTGCGCAGCTGTGTGCCGGTGCCCTTAACGATGTCGCCGATATACTTGAACATGGGTCAAATCCTCACTGGGCCGCGACGGCTGGCGTGTTGTAGAGCACGATCGCAGCGGTCACCAGCAAATTGATCAGGGTCAGCGGCAGGCAGAACTTCCAGCTGAAGTCCATCACCTGGTCATAACGTGGGCGCGGAATCGAGGCGCGCAGCAGAATGAACAGCATGATGAAGAACGCGGTCTTCAGGGCGAACCACAGGAACGGCAGTTGCGGCAGGATGCCGAACGGGCCGTGCCAGCCACCGAAGAACAGGGTTACCAGCAGCGCCGAGATGAGGATGATGCCGATGTACTCACCGACAAAGAACATGCCCCATTTCATGCCGGCATACTCGATGTGGTAGCCGTCGGCCAGTTCCTGTTCTGCTTCTGGCTGGTCGAACGGGTGACGGTGAGTCACGGCGACGCCAGCGATGAAGAAGGTGCAGAAGCCGAAGAACTGCGGAATGATGAACCACAGGTTCTGCGCCTGGTACTCAACGATGTCGCGCATGTTGAACGAGCCCACCTGCACCACAACGCCCATCAGCGCCAAGCCCAGGAACACTTCGTACGACACCGTCTGTGCCGAAGCACGCAAGCTGCCCAGCAGGGCGTACTTGTTGTTCGACGACCAGCCGGCGAACAGCACCGCGTAGACTGACAGGCCAGCCATGGCGAAGAAGAACAGCAGACCGATGTTCAGGTCGGCAACGCCCCAGCCCGGTGTGATCGGGATGATCGAGAAGCCGATCAGCAGGGCGCTCATGGCCACGACCGGCGCCAGGGTGAAGATCATCTTGTCGACGAAGGGTGGGTTCCAGTCTTCCTTGAAGAACATCTTCAGCATGTCGGCGGCGATCTGGAACATGCCGAACGGGCCGACACGGTTAGGACCGTAGCGGTCCTGCCACCAGCCCAGCAGGCGGCGCTCGACGAAGCTGAGCAGGGCGCCGCAGACCACTACGGCCAGCAGCACCACGATAGCCTTGACGACCTGGATGATCACATCGATCACTTCGGGGGTGAACCAGCTCATTGTGCTGCCTCCTGCAGACCTTCGACGGATGCACCGAAGATGGCAGGCGGGATGCCGGCCAGGCCTTTCGGCAGCGCGACCAGGCCAGCGCCCAGCTCTTCATTGATGCGCAGCGGCAGGCGCAGGGCCACACCGGCCACGTTCAGGCTCAGCAGGGCGCCCTCGTTGACACCCAGGCGGTCGGCTTCGGACTTGGCCAGGGCCACGTAGGCAGCCGGGATACGTTCTTGTACCGGCGCGGCCCGCGAGGAGCTTTCTTCGCTGCCGAAGAGGTGGAAGAACGGTACCGCGGTCCAGGTGCCACGGGCCGGGTTGAAGGCGCCCGGAATGGCGTTGAACCAGTTCAGGCGATCGCCTTGCGACTCGATCAGGCGTACGCCAGGGTCACCGGCACGCAGGTGGCCACCGACCTCGTCCTGGAACTTGTTCCAGGCTTGCGGCGAGTTCCAGCCCGGCGACCAGGCGAACGGCACCTGCTGGCGCGGTTCGGCGGAGCCCGAGTAACCTTCCATGGAGAAGGCGAACGCGGTGTCCTTGTCTTGCGGGGTGCGCGGTTCGTGCACGCTGATGTTGGCGCGCATGGCAGTACGGCCAGAGTAGCGCAGCGGCTCACGGGCCAGCTTCATGCCCTTGATGCGGAAGGCGGCGCTTGGTGCAGCGTTGACGATGCCGGCCAGTTGCGGGGCGGCTTCGGCGCAGGCGCTGGTAACGTGGTCCAGCTGGGTCCAGTCGACCGGCTTGTTCAGCAGGGTGGCACGCAGGGCGTGCATCCAGCGCCAGCCTTCGTGGATCTGGATGCTGCTGTCCAGGTACTGCGGGTCGAACACCTGGAAGAAGCGCTGGGCGCGGCCTTCCTGGCTGACGAGGGTTCCGTCGCCTTCGGCGAACGAGGCGGCCGGCAGTACCAGGTGGGCGCGGTCGACCGTCGGCGTTTTCGAGTGGTCGGCAACGATCACCACCTTGGCCGCAGCCAGGGCGGCGTCGACCTTGGCGGCCGGCACGCGGGCGTACAGGTCGTTTTCCAGCACGACGATGGCGTCGGCCTTGCCGCTGATGACCGCGTCCAGCGCGGCATCCACGGACTCGCCGCCGAGCATGGCCAGGCCGATGCTGTTGGCCTCAGGTACCACCAGGCTCAGCGAACCGTCCTTCTCGCGCAGCTTCAGGGCCTTGGCGATGTTGGCGGCGGCTTCGATCAGTGCCGGGTCGGCCAGCGAAGTACCGGCGACAACCAGTGGGCGCTTGGCGGCAACCAGCGCGTCGGCGATGCGTTGGGCCAGGGCCTTGGCTTCGTCGTCCAGGCCGGCGACGGCTGGTGCGCTCGGGTCGATGGCGTGAGCCACTGCGAAACCGATGCGGGCCAGGTCGGCAGGCGCGGCGTGCACGCATTCTTCGGCAACGTCGTCCAGCTTGGTTTCAGCCAGCGAGGCAATGAACAGCGGGTACAGCGCGTGCTGGCCGATGTTCTTCACGGCGGCGTCGAGCCATGGCTGCACTTTCATCGCTTCGGCCATGGCCTCGGCCTTGCCCTTGGTGGCCTGGCGCACGGCGAGGGCCACGCGGGCAGCGGTCTGGGTCAGGTCTTCACCGAGCACGAACACGGCGTCGTGGTCTTCGATGTCGCGCAGGGTCGGCACCGGCAGCGGGCTGTTGTTCAGCACGTTCAGGGCCAGGCGCACGCGGGCCAGTTCGCCCGCTTCCATGCCGGAGTAGAAGTACTCGGCACCGACCAGCTCACGCAGGCCGTAGTTGCTTTCAAGGCTGGCGCGTGGCGAGCCGATACCGACGATGGTACGGCCGCGCAGCAGGTCGGCAGCCTTGTCCAGGGCGGCGTCCAGGCCCAGCTTGGTGCCATCGGCCAGGTGTGGCTGGCGTGGGCGATCCTTGCGGTTGACGTAGCCGTAACCGAAGCGGCCGCGGTCGCACAGGAAGTACTGGTTGACCGAGCCGTTGAAGCGGTTTTCGATCCGGCGCAGTTCACCGTAGCGCTCGCCCGGGCTGATGTTGCAGCCGCTGGAGCAGCCATGGCAGATGCTTGGGGCAAACTGCATGTCCCACTTGCGGTTGTAGCGCTCGGAGTGGGTCTTGTCGGTGAACACACCGGTCGGGCAGACCTCGGTCAGGTTGCCGGAGAACTCGCTTTCCAGCACGCCGTCTTCGACACGGCCGAAGTACACGTTATCGTGGGCGCCGTAGACGCCCAGGTCGGTACCACCGGCGTAGTCCTTGTAGTAGCGCACGCAGCGATAGCAGGCGATGCAGCGGTTCATCTCATGGGCAATGAACGGGCCGAGGTCCTGGTTCTGGTGGGTACGCTTGGTGAAACGGTAGCGGCGCTCGTTGTGGCCGGTCATCACCGTCATGTCTTGCAGGTGGCAGTGACCGCCTTCCTCGCACACCGGGCAGTCGTGCGGGTGGTTGGTCATCAGCCATTCGACGACGCTGGCGCGAAACGCCTTGGACTCGTCATCTTCGATGGAAATCCAGGTGCCGTCGGAGGCTGGGGTCATGCAGGACATGACGATACGACCACGGGTGTCGTTCTCGTCGGTGTACTGCTTGACCGCGCACTGCCGGCAGGCACCGACGCTACCAAGCGCCGGGTGCCAGCAGAAATAAGGGATGTCGAGGCCTAGCGACAGACACGCCTGTAACAGGTTATCTGCACCGTTGACTTCGAGCGCTTTGCCGTCTACGTGGATAGTGGCCATTGTTCAAAGTTCTTCGTTGGCCCGCGTGAGCGGGCGTGGCTAATGGAAATCTGTATGCCTGCGGCACGCCACACTTCATGCGGGCCGGCCGACAGGCTGGCGGGTGGCACGGACCACCCGCGTTCTATCTTGTTATGCGCCTACCACAATGGGCTTCGCCAGGTTCGGGCGCAGGGTGCCAGCGCTTTCCGGTGCTACACCGGCCTCGAACTCCGAGCGGAAGTATTTGATGGCACTGCCCAACGGCTCCACCGCCCCCGGTGCGTGAGCACAGAAGGTACGGCCGGGGCCGAGGAAGTTGACCAGGCCCAGCAGCGTCTCGATGTCTTCGGCGCGGCCCTGGCCGTTTTCCAGTGCGCGCAGCATCTTCACGCTCCACGGCAGGCCGTCACGGCATGGGGTGCACCAGCCGCAAGACTCGCGGGCGAAGAACTCTTCCATGTTGCGCAGCAGCGACACCATGTTGATGCTGTCGTCCACCGCCATGGCCAGGCCAGTACCCATACGGGTGCCGACCTTGGCGATGCCACCGGCGTACATCTGCGCGTCGAGGTGCTCGGGCAGCAGGAAGCCGGTACCGGCGCCGCCTGGCTGCCAGCACTTGAGCTTGAAGCCATCACGCATGCCACCGGCATAGTCTTCGAACAGCTCGCGGGCGGTGACGCCAAACGGCAGCTCCCACAGGCCTGGGTTCTTCACCTTGCCGGAGAAGCCCATCAGCTTGGTGCCGTGGTCTTCGCTGCCTTCGCGGGCCAGCGACTTGTACCAGTCGTTGCCGTTGGCCACGATGGCTGGCACGTTGCACAGGGTTTCGACGTTGTTCACGCACGTCGGCTTGCCCCACACGCCGACGGCGGCAGGGAAGGGCGGCTTGGAGCGCGGGTTGGCGCGGCGGCCTTCCAGCGAGTTGATCAGTGCAGTTTCTTCACCGCAGATGTAACGGCCGGCACCGGTGTGCACGAACAGCTCGAAATCGAAACCGGAGCCCAGGATGTTCTTGCCCAGCAGGCCGGCGGCCTTGGCTTCATCAATGGCGCGGTTGAGGTTTTTCGCCGCCGTGGTGTATTCGCCACGCAGGAAGATGTAGCCACGGTAGGCCTTCAGGGCGCGGGCGCTGATCAGCATGCCCTCGACCAGCAGATGGGGCTGTTGCTCCATCAGCATGCGGTCCTTCCAGGTGTTGGGCTCCATTTCGTCCGCGTTGCACAGCAGGTAGCGGATGTTCATGGATTCGTCTTTGGGCATCAGGCCCCACTTCACGCCAGTGGGGAAGCCTGCGCCACCACGGCCCTTGAGGCCGGAGTCCTTGACGCTCTGCACGATATCGTCTTGCGACATCTCGCCCAGCGCCTTGCGGGCAGCAGCGTAGCCGTTCTTGGCCTGGTATTCGGCCAGCCAAACAGGCTCGCCGTCGTCACGCAGGCGCCAGGTCAGCGGGTGGGTTTCGGCCGAGCGCGCAATGCGGTTGGCCGGGCCGAAGGAAGTAATGGTCATACGTAACCCTCCAGCAATTGGGTGACGCCAGCGGGCTGCACGTCGCCAAAGGTGTCGTCGTCGATCATCAGCGCCGGGGCCTTGTCGCAGTTGCCCAGGCAGCACACCGGCAGCAGGGTGAAGCGGCCGTCGGCGGTGGTCTGGCCGAGGCCGATGCCCAGCTCGCTCTGGATCTGGCTGACGACCGATTCATGGCCGCCGATGTAGCAGACCATGCTGTCGCACACGCGGATGATGTGGCGGCCAACGGGCTGGCGGAAGATCTGGCTATAGAAGGTGGCTACACCCTCCACGTCGCTGGCCGGGATGCCCAGCACCTCGCCGATGGCGTGGATGGCGCCGTCCGGCACCCAGCCACGTTCCTTCTGGACGATCTTCAGGGCTTCGATGGACGCCGCGCGCGGGTCTTCGTAGTGATGCATTTCGTGCTCGATGGCCGAGCGCTCTGTTTCGCTCAGGGCGAAACGGTCTGTCTGGATAAGCGTGCTGTTCATGCTTAGCGGTCCACGTCAGCCATAACGAAGTCGATACTGCCCAGGTACGCAATGAGGTCGGCGACCATGCTGCCTTTGATCACCGAAGGGATCTGCTGCAGGTGCGGGTAGCTCGGGGTACGGATCCGGGTGCGGTAGCTCATGGTGCCGCCATCGCTCGTCAGGTAGTAACTGTTGATGCCCTTGGTCGCCTCGATCATCTGGAACGACTCGTTGGCCGGCATGACCGGGCCCCACGAGACTTGCAGGAAGTGCGTGATCAGGGTCTCGATGTGCTGCAGGGTGCGCTCTTTCGGTGGCGGCGTGGTCAGCGGGTGATCCGCCTTGTACGGGCCTTCCGGCATGTTGCGCAGGCACTGGTCGATGATGCGGATACTCTGGCGCATCTCCTCGACACGGACCATGCAGCGATCGTAGGCATCGCCGTTGTGGGCCAGCGGTACTTCGAACTCGAAGTTCTCGTAGCCGGAGTAGGGGCGGGCTTTGCGCAGGTCGAAATCGCAACCGGTGGAGCGCAGGCCGGCACCGGTGGTGCCCCATTCCAGGGCTTCCTTGGTGTTGTATGCAGCAACGCCAATGGTACGGCCCTTGAGGATGCTGTTCTGCAGGGCAGCCTTGGTGTACTCGTCGAGGCGCTTGGGCAGCCATTCAACGAAGTCCTTGACCAGTTTCTCCCAGCCGCGCGGCAGGTCGTGGGCGACGCCGCCGATGCGGTACCAGGCCGGGTGCAGGCGGAAACCGGTGATCGCTTCGATCACGGTGTAGGCGCGCTGGCGGTCGGTAAAGGTGAAGAATACCGGGGTCATGGCGCCAACGTCCTGGATGTAGGTACCCAGGAACAGCAGGTGGCTGGTGATGCGGAAGAACTCGGCCAGCATCACGCGGATAACGTCGACCTTCTGCGGCACCTTGATGCCCGCCAGCTTTTCCACCGCCAGTACGTACGGCAGGTTGTTCATCACCCCACCGAGGTAGTCGATACGGTCGGTGTAGGGGATGAAGCTGTGCCAGGACTGGCGCTCGGCCATTTTTTCGGCACCACGGTGGTGGTAGCCGATGTCCGGTACGCAGTCGACGATCTCTTCACCGTCCAGCTGCAGAACGATACGGAACGCACCGTGCGCCGAAGGGTGGTTAGGGCCGAGGTTGAGGAACATGTAGTCCTCGTTGGCGCCCTGACGCTTCATGCCCCAGGCTTCCGGGTTGAAGCGCGCCGACTCTTCTTCAAGCTGTTGCTTGGCCAGGGTCAGGCTGTAGGGGTCGAACTCGGTGGCACGGGCCGGGTAGTCCTTGCGCAGCGGGTGACCTTCCCAGGTGGGCGGCATCATGATGCGGCTGAGGTGCGGGTGGCCGGCAAAGTCGATGCCGAACATGTCCCACACTTCGCGCTCGTACCAGTTGGCGTTTGGCCAGATACCGGTCACGGTCGGCAGGTTCAGGTCGCCTTCGCTCAGCGACACCTTGATCATCACGTCACTGTTACGCTCGATCGACAGCAGGTGGTAGAACACACTGAAGTCGGCGGCCGGCAGGCCACGGCGCTGGGTGCGCAGGCGTTCGTCCACGCCGTGCAGGTCGTACAGCATGCTGTAAGGCTTGGCGACACCGCGCAGGAAGCTGAGCACCTCTTTGAGCTGGGCGCGCTTGACCCACAGCACGGGCATGCCGGTGCGGGTTTCCTGGGCGACGAATGCTTCGGCGCCAAAACGGTTGTTCAGTTCGACGACCACATCCTGGTCGTCAGCCTTGTAGGGCGGAATATAAATAGCGTTGTCCGCTGTCATGGTCTCGGTCGCTTTGGGTCAACGTTAAGAATGAAGCCAGGCCGCCGGCTCCAGGGGGAGCGGGCGGCAGGTCGCTGGATCAGACTTCGTCGGGGCTGCGCAGGTTGGTTACTGCAATGCGCTGCTCACGACGCAGGTCTTTCTGGGCTGGCATCTCGGCACGGTAAATACCTTGATCACCAACAACCCAGGAAAGCGGGCGTCGTTCTTGGCCGATCGACTCCTGCAACAGCATCAAGCCTTGCAGGAAAGCCTCAGGGCGTGGCGGGCAGCCAGGCACGTAGACGTCCACAGGGAGGAACTTGTCGACCCCCTGAACGACCGAGTAGATGTCGTACATGCCACCGGAGTTGGCGCACGAACCCATGGAAATGACCCATTTCGGTTCGAGCATCTGCTCATACAGGCGCTGGATGATCGGCGCCATCTTGATGAAGCAGGTGCCGGCGATGACCATGAAGTCGGCCTGACGCGGCGAGGCCCGGATGACTTCGGCGCCGAAGCGGGCGATGTCGTGGGGTGCCGTGAATGCCGTGGTCATTTCCACGTAGCAGCAGGACAGGCCGAAGTTGTACGGCCAGAGGGAGTTCTTGCGACCCCAGTTGACCGCGCCACGCAGCACATCTTCGAGTTTCCCCATGTAGATGTTCTTGTGGACCTGGTCCTCCAGCAGTTGGTCGGTGACGGTTTCCCGTTCACCTACCGGGTACTGCTCGTTAGGCGCATCCGGATCGATTCTGGTGAGATTGTATTGCATTGCCAAAGCCTCATTGTTTCAGCTTCGCTTGCCGCTTGCGGCGACCTTCGGGAGCCCAATCAAGAGCACCGACGCGCCATAGGTAGACAAGACCTGCCAACAGAATTGCTATGAAAACGAGTGCTTCGACGAACCCGGTCCAGCCGCTTTCGCGGACGGACACAGACCATGCAAAGAGAAAGAGGGCTTCGATATCGAAGATCACGAACAGCATCGCGACCAGATAGAATTTGGCGGACAGGCGCAGGCGGGCGCTGCCGACGGGCAGCATGCCGGATTCGAAGGGTTCGTTCTTGGCGCGGCCCCAGGCCTTGCTACCGAGCAGGCTGGACAGGCCGAGCATGAAGGCACACAGGCCGACGACACCCAGGAGGAAGATGGCAAAGCCCCAGTTGTGGGCGATGAGTCCTGCCGAATCGGACATGCTAGAGATCCTTATACAGAGACCCAGCTCTGCAGTCTGAAATAAGTAGAGCGGCGACGTGGTGTCGCAGGTGCAGTGACCAAATGTCGCAGCTGAATCAATCGCGCTGATTTTATGGGTAAACCCGGTGCAAGTAAAATTTCTGTCGCAAATTTATTCGTAGGATTAAGAACAAAAGGCAGTCGTAAATGGCTGAAAGCCTTGATATTCGGGCATTGCGTGCGGTTTTGTTAATTATGTTTCTTGCGGCTGGTAACGAATTACAAGTTTCGTAATGATAATTAATATCATTTGACCTGGTGCCATGTAATTTGGCTGTTCTGTGCCTTGTAAAGTTCATCCGGCGATGCCCCCTACTTGCAAATGCGAAAGACTCCTGTTCTAGCAGCTTTCGACGCGGCGCGTACCGCTCTGGATCAATACTTTATCGGTTGAGCGTTGATTGGCTGATGCCGCAATCGCCCACTGGCCAAGCCAGTAGATGAGGATGATCAGATAGGGCGCGGCGGCGAACGGGCTGACGAAGCGGTCGATGCCGATCAGGCTGTCCGAGATCACGAACAGGCCGGCGCCGATTGCGGCCAGCCCGCCACAGGCCAGGGCGCGCCAGAGCATGGCGCTGATGACCAGGGCGTACAGCGCGACCGGGATCAGCAACGGGCCGAGGCCGTGGCTGGCCAGTACGCCGAGCAGCGCGATGCCGGTGATGGCGCTGAAGATCAGTGCGGGCAGGGTGGGGCGCAGGGTAATGCCGCAATAGCCGCGCAGGTAAGCCAGGTGGGCACAGAGGAAGGCGGCCAGGCCGAACACGAACAGGTCGGCGGGGATGGCCAGCAGTATGTCGCCCAGTACCGAGAAGCCCAGGCCGATTGAGAGCCACTTGCGATAAGGTGTGGCCGGGGCCCTGCGCAGCCAGGCGACAAGCGCCAGGACGGGAACCGGTTTGGCCAGCAGGCCGAGCAGGGTGTTGTCGCTGGCCAGTGCATATATATAGAGGGCGACGGCGGCCAGGGCCATAATCATCAGGTGGCTTGGACGAGGCATGGGCGGTCCTTGCTGCTGTGCTGCCTCAAGCATAGACCTGATCCTGGGTTTTGCTGGTGATGCCTTTGGATTGGGTTAGGGCTGGCATGGGTATGGCGAAAGGAGTGCAGCGCCTATGAGATCGAGCGCCGCCCGCGCGGCGCATCGCGAGCGAAGCTCGCTCCTACATTTGTTTCGGGCCAGTATCGCCTGTGTCAGCGCGCGCGACCGCCTTGTTTGTTCGACGCGATTCCGAGGTGGGCGCCAAGGGCCGCGCGCCTCCGCCTCAGGAATAACTGGCCCGAAACAAATGTAGGAGCGAGCTTCGCTCGCGATGCGCCGCGCGGGCGGCGCTCGATCTACGCATCACCACAAAATTCAAACCGGTCACATCGCCGCCCTGACGCAATCGCGCGCAGAACACCTGACATGTCGGATTTAACCCCTTCCCTGTAGGCCATTTCCCAAACATACTCCCGCCGCGCATTTTCCGTTGCCGCTGCCTTGGCAGCGCTCTAGTCTCGGCATGTCGTTGCTCATCAACGATTCAGCTTTGACAGGCTGTGACGGTAAGTCGGATGCGGTTCGCCTTTATGGCGGCTGTACGTGCGGGCACGCTTGCGTGCGCCGGAACTTTACGATTTCCGCCGGTCTGTCAACCCACGTACAGCTGCCACCCAACTGTTTGACAGCAGGCCGGAGGCGGCACCGATAACGGTAAATCGTAATGCTGAAAGCCATCCCCGATCCACCCCAAAACCCCCATTCCCTCGAAGCACCGCTGATCCGGCTGACCCGGATCCCCACAAGTCTCAAACTTGCACATTACCTGTGGGAGCGGGCGCGCCCGCGAAGAGGCCCGCCCAGGCAATCGAAATATTCCAGGGGATTCAACAATGACAACAGAAGACACCCAATTCACCGTCGGCAAGACCACTTTCTATCAAGGCGAAAACAGCACCCATCCACTGTTCCGCATCGAACCCGGCATCCCCTGTCGGGACGCCCGCGAGCAATCTTCGGAATTGATGGGCTATGTCCGTGAACTGACCATCACTGGCCTGATGGAGGAGAAACCCATGATGATCTGGGCTGCTCACTACCTGAGTGCAATGGCCAAGGCGCTGATGGATGACGCAGAGCTGGGCATGAAGCACTGACATACCGCAGGCCTGCACGATCCCCCCTGTAGGAGCGGCCTTGTGTCGCGAAAGGGCTGCGCAGCGGCCCCAATGTTTTGCGCAGATGCACAAATTGCTAGGGCTGCTGCGCAGCCCTTTCGCGACACAAGGCCGCTCCTACAGGTTCCGTATGTTCCTGGTCGGTCTGTATCGGCAAAGAGAAAGGCCCAAGGCTCGCGAGAGCCCTGGGCCTTTCTTCAGCGGCAAGCCGCTATCAGTGGAACTGCTCTTCCTCGGTCGAGCCGGTCAGGGCAGTCACCGACGATGCGCCACCCTGGATCACGGTGGTCATGTCATCGAAGTAACCAGTACCCACTTCCTGCTGGTGCGCCACGAAGGTGTAGCCTTTGCTGGCGTCAGCGAATTCCTGCTCTTGCAGCTTCACGTAGGCGGTCATGTCGTTGCGGGCGTAATCGTGCGCCAAGTTGAACATGCCGTGCCACATGTTGTGGATACCCGCCAGCGTGATGAACTGGTGCTTGTAGCCCATGGCCGACAGCTCGCGCTGGAACTTGGCGATGGTGGCGTCGTCCAGGTTCTTCTTCCAGTTGAAGGAAGGCGAGCAGTTGTACGACAGGATCTGGTCCGGGTACTCCTTCTTGATCGCTTCGGCGAAGCGACGGGCTTCGTCCAGGTCCGGCTTGGCGGTTTCGCACCAGATCATGTGGGGGAAAAGTTGGGTGAAAATAATCAACTAATTTCAAGATTGGGGAGAAGCTTTGGGTGGGTAGCCAACGCTAAGTGCAACAAATAGTTTCTGGGTGATTGTGGTTGGAGTTTGCCCTTTTCTTGGTGATTTCGAGGGTAGGTGGTGTTTGATATTTTCATTGGAAATCACCTGGGGCATGAGTTTTTGCGCGTCTAAATGATATGGTTTTGTTTTGGGGTTGATCTTCGTGGTTGAATGATGCTGGTATTGTACTCGAGGTAAGGTTTGTTGAGGAGTAGCAAGTAATAGTTTGTATTGGTTGTTGTAGGAAGTTTCCTTTTTCTTTGTCAGTAAAGTATTCGTGCATGCTTATGGAGATGCTATGTCCGAGCAAAGAAACCTGTTCATCAACACCGAGCGCGCTATTGAGTTGGGTAACCCGTCTTGGGAACTCGCCCACGCGTCTGGCCTGGCAGATCGCAGTGTGGTCCACTGTCCATCCAGCCGGCTGCGCGACCAAGAAGGGCATATTTTCATTAATATGTGCTCATGCTCCTATCTGGGGCTTGAGACTGATAAACGAGTGGGTAGCGAGCGTCGCTGGATTTCAAGGTTCAAGGACGGCACGACGTTGTGCCTCGGTCCTCATGGGTAGCGCCGTAAGCCACGGCATTAAGCGAATGAGCCCGCTAATGCATAAGGTGGCATTGCTCAAGTTGCTGTTTGTCCTGGCCAACGGGGTCGGGTCGTTTGCGGCGTTATTTATGAATCGGCACTTTGCTTTGGCAGATGCTGAACTGGCGACTACGGTGTCGCTGATGATCATCAGCTATTTGGCCGGAAACCTGCTGGGTGGACAACTGCCAGGTCGTGTGGGCAGTCGACTTCTTCTGTTGGGCTGTTCGTCGACGGCGCTGCTCGCGCTGTTGGGCAGTCTGCTGCCGATCTTACCCATCGCAATCGGCATGATTTTGCTTTTTATGTTCAGTGCGGGCGCCATCACACCGCTTTTCAGCGTGATGACCGCCCGGGCTGCACCGTCAGACGATCAGGTGGGGGCCTTTGCCTATCTTCATCTAGCCAGTAATGCAGGTGGTGTCCTGCTGTTCGTCGTAGGGGGTGTTCTGCTTAGTTGGCAAAGCCAGTATCTCTTGTGGTTTACCGCAGCGATTAGTCTGGTTTGCCTGGTGACGAGCGCTGCCTTGGCTCTGCCGCTAACCGGAAGTCATCTCGATGCTAAGGATACGCCGCTTAAGGCGAAGGATGTGCCGATACCCGCGGTGGTGATCTTGGCGGGTGTGATGTTTTTCGTATTGTCCCTGCTTGATGGTCAGCGCGAATACCAGTTCCCTCTCTGGTTAGAAGCATTGGGGGTGAGTGATGCGGCTCATCTGTTTGGAGTGGCAGGAATTGTTAATGGGTTACTGGTTATTGTCCTAACTCGACCGCTGATTGCCTTGAGCCGGCGTTGTTCTGCCATGGCTAACATGGCGCTGGCGGCGATCTGCTACGGCATTGGTTTCGGCGCCTATGCCTTGGTCGATACTTGGCCCGCAATACTATTGTTAGTGGTGATCTGGACCTTGGGAGAGATAATCGGTATCACCTACATGGCGACCTTGATTGCCCAGCGAGCGCCGGTGTCGCGACAAGGGTTTTTGTTTTCCTTGATACCTGTAATTCAGGCTGCGGCACGAGTGCTATGCGTAATCTTGGCTGTGCCGATGCTGGCTGGCCTTGGCTTCAGTGTTACCTGGACGGTTTTTGGTTGCGCGGGTGTGATTTTTGGCCTGACCTGTCTCTTCCTACGACGTGGAAGGCTTGATTACTGACAGAAGGGACTTGAAGGCATGAGCAAGGTTGTTGTTATTACTGGTGGCAATTCCGGTATCGGAGAGGCGTGTGCATGGAAATTTGCCAGAGAGCAATACACAGTCATTGTGTGCGGACGTGATCATGTTCGGAACCTTCGTGTGTGTGAGGGTATCAACAGGGAGATGGCGTGTGCGCATTCGTACTCGGTCGATTTGCGTAGCCCTACCGAGTTGACCGACCTTTTTAAGCAACTGGCTCTCGATCACCCACCCATAAATTGTCTCGTCAACAGCATCGGTATTGACGGTCGATCATTCACGATGACCGAGGACTATCCCGAGGCTGATTTCGATGATGTCATGTCCACGAATGTACGTGCGCCATGGCAATGCATCAAGGCGGTGTTGCCTGCAATGCGTGAGGCGGGACATGGCACCATTGTCAACGTCGCCTCGCTAGCGGGTCTGAATGCCAGTGTCACGGGTGGCTCTGTATACACTGCCAGCAAGCACGCGCTAGTTGGAATTACCGGAGCCGTTGCAAAGGAATATGCCCCTTATGGCGTCCGGGTCAATGCCGTGTGTCCGGGGTTTGTATCAACGCCATTGGCGTAGCATGTACTGGGGAGCAAATTTGATTCGGTGTGTGCCTCGCAGCCTATGCGGCGAGTCTGTGAAGCCCATGAGGTTGCTGAGCTTGTGTACTGGCTTAGCTCGGAGGCGGCTTCTTATGTAACTGGTGTGGCGGTACCAATCGATGGTGGATTCCGCGCTTAGAGTTCGCCCGGAGTTTTGGCAGCGCGTAGTCGAATCATGCATGAAAGAAGCCCAGGGCTTTCGCAGCCCTGGGCCTTTCTTCCGCGGCAAGCCGCTATCAGTGGAACTGCTCTTCCTCGGTCGAGCCGGTCAGGGCAGTCACCGACGATGCGCCACCCTGAATCACAGTGGTCATGTCGTCGAAGTAGCCAGTGCCCACTTCTTGCTGGTGCGCCACGAAGGTGTAGCCTTTGCTGGCGTCAGCGAATTCCTGCTCTTGCAGCTTCACGTAGGCGGTCATGTCGTTGCGGGCGTAGTCGTGCGCCAGGTTGAACATGCCGTGCCACATGTTGTGGATGCCCGCCAGGGTGATGAACTGGTGCTTGTAGCCCATGGCCGACAGTTCGCGCTGGAACTTGGCGATGGTGGCGTCGTCCAGGTTCTTCTTCCAGTTGAAGGACGGCGAGCAGTTGTACGACAGGATCTGGTCCGGGTACTCCTTCTTGATGGCCTCGGCGAAGCGACGGGCTTCGTCCAGGTCTGGCTTGGCGGTTTCGCACCAGATCAGGTCGGCATATGGCGCATAAGCCAGGCCGCGAGAGATGGCCTGGTCGAGGCCGGCGCGGACCTTGTAGAAGCCCTCACGGGTACGCTCGCCAATCACGAACGGCTGATCGTACGGGTCGCAGTCGCTGGTCAGCAGGTCAGCGGCGTTGGCGTCGGTACGGGCCAGAATGATAGTCGGCACGCCGGAAACGTCAGCTGCCAGGCGCGCGGCCACCAGCTTCTGTACGGCTTCCTGCGTCGGTACCAGTACCTTGCCGCCCATGTGGCCGCATTTTTTGACCGAGGCCAGCTGGTCTTCGAAGTGCACGCCGGCGGCGCCTGCTTCGATCATGTTCTTCATCAGCTCGTAGGCGTTCAACACGCCACCGAAACCGGCTTCGGCGTCAGCCACGATTGGGGCGAAGTAGTCGATGTAGCCTTCGTCGCCCGGGTTCTTGCCGGCTTTCCACTGGATCTGGTCGGCGCGGCGGAACGAGTTGTTGATGCGCTTGACCACGGTCGGTACCGAGTCAACCGGGTACAGCGACTGGTCAGGGTACATCGACTCGGCCGAGTTGTTGTCGGCGGCAACCTGCCAGCCGGACAGGTAAATGGCCTGGATGCCGGCCTTGACCTGTTGCACTGCCTGGCCACCGGTCAGGGCGCCCATGCAGTTGACGAAATCTTTGTCTGGGCGGAAGGACGGGTGGGCACCTTGGGTGACCAGCTTCCACAGTTTTTCTGCACCCTGGCGGGCCAGGGTGGGCTCTGGCTGCAGGGAGCCACGCAGGCGAACGACATCAGCGGCGGTGTAGGTACGGGTCACGCCTTTCCAGCGCGGGTTCTCGGCCCAATCTTTCTCGAGGGCTGCAATTTGCTGTTCGCGTGTCAGTGCCATGGAAATAAACCTCGTCGCATCGATCTTGGGTTAATTGTGCTGATGCTCGGGTGCAGATCAGGGCGCTTGGCGGCTGTCCTGTTCGCAGGAGTGCGGCGGCGAACGCGAAGGCTCGAAGGGGGAAGGGTGGGCAGGCCGGGCGAAGGTGTGCTCCGGCAGGTCGGCTCGTGGTTGCCTTGCTGCGGTGCTACGCGATTGCCAGTACTGCGGTGATGCGCTTCCGTCCCTCGGGACAACTTCTTCGTTGCAGTCGCAATCCCGTCGAACCGCCTTGTGGGCCGTATAGACACGAGGCGCCTCCGGGGGTGGGAGGAGCACGCCTCGAAGGCCCTTGCCAGGGCCCCTGATTAGCGGGAGCGAGGCCATCATGCCCTTGGGAAAAAGACCCTGTCAAATGTTTTGTAGTGGATTTTTTCACTTACTACATCTTTGGTCTAATGCGACTTGTCAGTCAGTTTCAAGGCCTTTGGTCGAGGCCTTGAATTGCCTGGGATCAGTCCAGAAGGTCGACTTTCACCCGCAAAGTCATGTTTTCACCGCGCTGGGTGCTGTAACTGCGGCTTGACGCGCTGCGCTCGGCTTGGCTCTGCTGGTTGTAGCCTGCCAGGGTGATCCACTCGCCGAGCTTGCCGGTCACGGTCGTGTCGGTGCTCTGCACTTTCACTACATCTGCACGTTCCTGGCTGATGCGGTCATTATTAGTGCTGATTTGCAGACGAACCGTGTCACCGCTCAAACTGGGCGTGACATAAAAGCCCTGGGTCACATTGCGGTATTCGGTGTTGCTCTGGATGCGCCCATAACCGTCGGTGCTGGTGCTGGTAATCGGGATGCTCTGGCCAACCTGAATGAGTGCAGGCTGGCCTTCGCTGGCCTGAACCTGCTGCATGCCGCCGTCACGGTTGCTGGTGCCGTAGTGGATGACGCGTGCGTTACCGCGGTTGTCCTGGAAGTTGCTGTCGTTGTTGTCAACGCTGATCAGCAGGCGTTTGGGAGCGGTGTCCAGTTGCTGCAGCAAAGTGCGCAGGTCGCTGATGCGCTCGGGGCTGGCGTTGACGATCAGCTTGTTTTCGAAAGCGCTGACCGTGCCGTCCTTACCAATGAATGCCTGTGCGGCAGGCAGCAGTTCGGCGCTGGCGCGGTGCTGCAGCGGCACCACCTCGGTGGCCGCCTGGGCGGCGAGGCTGGCAACGAGCAGCAGGGAGGCGAAAAAGGGGCGTAGCGGCATGTCCATGATCTCCGCAGGGGGAATCAACATGATGGCAAATTTGCGGATGTCCTGCTGGATCTGGATCACGCTCCGGGGTGGGCAGATGAACCTTTAAGCTGCGCCGTCAGTCGCACTCACAGGGAACGCGTGGGGTGATTACATGAAGGGTAGTCTGATCCTGCTGTTATGGCTTTGCAGCCTTGGTGCACAGGCTGCAGCGGACACGCTGCGCATCAAGCAGCTGCAGCGGTGCGGCGACTTGTTCGACGATAACCAGCAGCAATGGTGCCTGCGTGCCGAGGGGCTCGGGGCAGATGTGCCAAAGGTATGGCTGGGCGGTGTGCGGCTGCCAACGGCGGATATCGAGCGTCAAGGTGACCGGCTCACGCTGAAGCTGGCGAAGCAAGCCCAGCGCAGCGCGCCGCTTTGGCTGGAATCTGGCAGCAGTACCAGCAACCCTGTATGGCTGACCCGCCAGCGCAGTCATGTGGTCGCCGCAAGGCCTGATGAGGTGGCGAAGAACATGGATGGCCTGACCACCTATGTCGACCTGGTCAGCCTGTTGATTGAGGAGAAACACGAAGGCCTTGGAGAGGCCCGGCGTATTGCCGACAAATACGGCGCCCAGGTTGTCGGTGCGATACCGCCGCTGAATGTCTACCAGTTGCGCTTGCCGGTGGCTGACCTGGTGCAGCGTGACGCGATGATCCTGCGCATGGGCAGTGAACTCAGCGTGGATGCCGTGGTTGTCGAGGAGTCTGCACCGGAGCGCGGTGAAGAAGGCAGCGGCCGCGACGCTCGGGCCATCGACCAGGCGGACGAATGGGCCGCCAACCGGTTCATGGATGCGCTGTATTTCTACCAGCGACGGATTGGCGCTTCGCACTTGCCGGTGCACCCCGTGCGGGTTGGGGTAGTCGAGCGTGAAGTGGATTTTGATGCCCCCGCGTTCAGCCAATACCGAGGCGGCTGCGAACAGGGCCAGACCTGCCTGTACGCGCGCGACGGGGATCGCGCGACCAGCCACGGCAGCCATGTCGCAGGCATTCTCGCCGCACAGGGTGAGGGATTTTTGCCGGGGCTGGGCAAGCACAGCCCTGGCTTCGAGGTGATTGTAGAGCGCAACTCCGATGCAGGTATCACCGCCAACATCGCTGCATCGGTGAACCTGGTCGAGGATGGCGTGCGGGTGCTGAACTGGAGCTGGGGCATCCACCGGGTAGGCGCACGCGATGTCAACGGTGATGAGGTCGATTCGCTGGTGCGTTCCGGGCTGGCGATGAGTGGTTACGAGGAATTGCTTGAGGAGTTCTTTCTCTGGCTGCGCAAAGAGCATCCAGATGTGATGGTGGTGAATTCGGCGGGTAACGGTGCGTCGTGGTCAGGTACCGACGAATACCGCCTGCCGTCGTCGTTCATCTCCGAACAACTGCTGGTGGTGGGCGGGCACCAGCGCAGCGACAAGGCGACTGCGGTCGAAGCCCCCGAGTATGTGCGCAAGCGCCACAGCTCCAACGTCGACATGCGCGTGGATGTCAGTGCCGCTGCCTGCATTCGCCCAGCGGCTGCCGCTGCTGCGCATTGCGGCACGTCGTACGCAACACCCTTGGTGACTGCCACCGTTGCAACGATGCTGTCGATCAACCCGGCCCTGACCCCGGAACAGGTGCGCATGCTGTTGCGGCGCAGTGCCCTGACCCTGGGCACCGAGCAGGATTTCGAGGCGATGGATGCCGAAGACCTGACGGCGCCGATCCTGCCTTCGGAACGTGGAGGGCGCCTGAACCACCCAGACCTGGGGCGTTCAGCGCGGCTGGACATGCAGCGTGCGCTGGACCTGGCAGTGCAGAGCCGGGAGCGGGTGCGCTGAACGGTGGCCGCTGTCAGACAAATTCCGTAACATCGCGCCCTCGTTTTTGTAATGTCCCGCACCACAGGAAACCCATGAAGCCCGCCCGAATACGCGCCGACCTGCTCGCCGGCCTGACCACCTCGTTCGCCCTGGTGCCCGAGTGCATCGCCTTTGCCCTGGTGGCGCACCTCAACCCGCTGATGGGCCTGTATGGCGCGTTTATCATTTGTACGCTGACGGCGCTCTTTGGCGGTCGACCGGGGATGATTTCCGGCGCTGCCGGGTCCATGGCGGTGGTGATCGTCGCGCTGGTGGTGCAGCACGGCGCGCAGTATCTGCTGGCCACGGTGCTGCTGGGTGGCGTGGTGATGATCCTGTTCGGCCTGCTACGGCTGGGCAAGCTGGTACGCCTGGTGCCGTACCCGGTCATGCTCGGCTTCGTCAATGGCCTGGCCATCGTCATCGCCATGGCGCAGCTTGAGCACTTCAAGGCGGGTGAGCACTGGCTCAGCGGCGCGCCGCTGTACCTGATGATCGGCTTGGTGGCACTGACCATGGCGGTGGTCTACGTGCTGCCGAAATTGACCCGTGCGGTACCGCCGGCGCTGGTGGCGATCCTGGGCGTTGGCTTGCTGGTGTACCTGCTCGACCTGCCCACCCGCACCTTGGGCGACATGGCGCACATCGCAGGCGGTCTGCCGGGGCTGGCGCTGCCGGATGTACCCTGGAATCTGGACACCCTGAAGATCATCGCCCCCTACGCGGTGCTGATGGCGATGGTCGGCCTGCTGGAGACCTTGCTCACCCTCAACCTGACCGATGAAGTGACCGAGAGCCGTGGTTTCCCGGACCGCGAATGCGTGGCGCTGGGTGCGGCGAACATGGTTTCGGGCCTGTGCGGTGGCATGGGCGGTTGCGCAATGATCGGCCAGACGGTGATCAACCTCAGTTCCAACGGGCGCGGCCGGCTGTCCGGGGTAGTGGCCGGGGTGATGATCTTGCTGTTCGTGTTGTTCCTGTCGCCGCTGATCGAGCGTATTCCGCTGGCAGCGCTGGTCGGGGTGATGTTCGTGGTGGCCCAGCAGACCTTCGCCTGGGCGTCGCTGCGGGTGCTGCACAAGGTGCCGGTGAACGATGTGCTGGCGATCATTGCGGTGACCGTGGTGACGGTATTTACCGACCTGGCCATGGCGGTGCTGTTCGGCATCGTCATCGCGGCGCTCAACTTTGCCTGGCAGCATGCGCGGGAGCTGTACGCCGACAGCCATGAGGACGCTGAAGGTGGCAAGCGTTATCAGGTACATGGCACCCTGTTCTTTGCCTCGACCGCCTCGTTCCTCAACCAGTTCGACCCGGCCCAGGACCCGGCCCAGGTCACGCTGGATTGCCAGCATTTGAGCTTTGTCGATTATTCGGCAATTGCGGCGCTCAAGACCCTGCGCGAGCGCTATGCCAAGGCGGGCAAGCATTTGCGCGTTGTGCATTTGTCGGAGCGGTGCAAGAAGCTGTTGAAGCGGGCTGGCGAGCAGCATTGAAAAAATTGTGGCTGCCTGTTCCGGCCCCTTCGGCTAAAGCCGCTCCCACAGGGGTATGCGATCCCTTGTGGGAGCGGCTTTAGCCGCGAAGGGGCCGGAACAGGAGAGCCACTTACTCCCCGCGATTTTTCTTGACGATGCCATCGGCAATGCTCGCCGGGGCCTCGGCATAGCGGGTGAACTCCATCGAGAAGCTGGCCCGGCCCTGGGTCATCGACCGCATCGAGGTGGCGTAGCCGAACATCTCGCCCAACGGCACCTCGGCGCGGATCACCTTGCCAGCCGGTGTTTCGTCACCGTCCTGGATCATCCCGCGGCGCCGGCTGAGGTCGCCCAGAATGTCGCCCTGGTATTCCTCCGGCGTCACCACCTCCACCTTCATCACCGGTTCCAGCAACACCGCGCCGCCTTTCTGCGACAGCTGCTTGGTGGCCATTGAAGCAGCGATCTTGTAGGCCATCTCGTTGGAGTCGACATCGTGGTACGAACCGTCGAACACGGCAGCCTTGAGGCTGATCAGCGGGTAGCCTGCAAGCACGCCGTTCTTCATCTGCTCTTCGATGCCCTTCTGGATCGCGGGTATGTACTCGCGCGGTACCACGCCGCCGACGATCTCGTTGATGAACTCCAGGCCTTCCTTGCCCTCGTCGCCGGGGGCGAAACGGATCCAGCAATGGCCGTATTGGCCACGGCCGCCGGACTGGCGCACAAAACGGCCCTCGATCTCGCAGGTATTGCGGATTTTTTCCCGGTAAGCCACCTGCGGCTTGCCGATGTTGGCCTCGACGTTGAACTCGCGGCGCATGCGGTCGACGATGATGTCCAGGTGCAACTCGCCCATGCCCGAGATGATGGTCTGGCCGGTCTCTTCGTCGGTACGTACGCGGAATGACGGGTCCTCCTGGGCCAGCTTGCCCAGGGCGATGCCCATTTTTTCCTGGTCGGCCTTGGTCTTCGGCTCCACGGCCACGGAAATCACCGGGTCAGGGAAATCCATGCGTTCGAGGATGATCGGTTTGTCCAGGTCGCACAGGGTGTCGCCGGTGGTCACGTCCTTCATGCCGATCAGCGCGGCGATGTCGCCTGCGCACACGTCCTTGATTTCGGCACGCTGATTGGCATGCATCTGCACCATGCGGCCGATGCGTTCCTTCTTGCCTTTGACCGAGTTGAGTACCGCGTTGCCGGAACTGAGCACGCCGGAATACACGCGGGCGAAGGTGAGGGTGCCGACGAACGGGTCGGTGGCAATCTTGAAAGCCAAGGCTGAAAACGGCTCTTTGTCGTCGGCGTGCCGTTCCAGGTGCTTTTCTTCGTCGTCCGGGTCGGTGCCGCGGATGGCAGGAATTTCCGAGGGGGCGGGCAGGTAGTCGATTACCGCATCCAGCATCAGCGGTACACCCTTGTTCTTGAACGATGAGCCGAGAATGGTCGGGACGATTTCGTTGGCAATGGTGCGTTGGCGCAGGGCAGCCTTGATTTCTTCGACGCTCAGCTCCTCACCATCGAGAAACTTCAGGGTCAGCTCATCGTTGGCTTCGGCAGCGGCTTCCACCAGGTGAGCGCGCCATTCGTCAGCGAGCGCGCGCAGGTCATCCGGAATTTCTTCTTCGCGGTAGCTGGTGCCATTGTCGGCGTCGTTCCAGTAGATGGCCTTCATCTTTACCAGGTCGATCTGGCCAATGAAGTTTTCTTCGCTGCCGATGGCCAGCTGGATCGGCACCGGGTGGTGCCCCAGGCGCTGGTCGATCTGCTTGACCACCCGCAGGAAGTCGGCGCCCTGGCGATCCATCTTGTTGATGTAGGCCAGGCGAGGCACATGGTATTTGTTGGCCTGGCGCCAGACCGTCTCGGACTGAGGCTCTACCCCGTCAGCGCCGCTGAACACCACCACCGCGCCATCGAGCACGCGCAATGAACGCTCCACCTCGATGGTGAAGTCGACGTGGCCGGGGGTATCGATGATGTTGAAGCGGTATTTGTGCGCGAACTGTTTGGTCGAGCCTTGCCAGAATGCCGTGGTGGCCGCCGACGTGATGGTGATGCCGCGTTCCTGCTCCTGGGCCATCCAGTCCATGGTCGCGGCACCATCGTGCACCTCACCCATCTTGTGGTTGACCCCGGTGTAGAACAGGATCCGCTCGGTAGTGGTCGTCTTGCCGGCGTCCACGTGGGCGACGATGCCGATATTGCGGTATAGCTCGATGGGGGTTGTGCGGGCCATGGCGGACTACCTGCGGATGGGCGGATTCCACCACGTTAGCAGACCGGTGGAATCCTGCCCTGCCGCCGGGCCGTCAGTCGGCCTGGGCTTGCAGCATCCATTGGCCATCCACTTCACGGGCCAGGCCACTGGCCGTGAGCAGCGCCAGCAGGCGCGGGTGCAGGTCCGCTTCGGTGAAGGTCTTGAGGGTGGCCAGGTCCAGTGGGCCGACCAGGTTGAGGTCGGCCTTGGTGTACGACAGCCAGGCCTTTTTCAATACCTGGGCGACATCGCTGCCTGATGTACTGGCGAAGCGGCGATGGCACTGGCGGCTTGCAAAAGTGAAGGTGTGGGCGTGGCTGTAGGTGCCTTCGTCACCCCCTTCAGTGCAGCGGTGGCAGCGGCACGGGCCTTCGCCGAAGGCGTTGCGCAGGTAGCTGTTGAAGTCCACGACGGGCTTGAGGGACAGGCGTTTATCGACATCGAACAGGTCGGCGATCAGGGGTTCTTCGGCGCTCACTCGGGATCCTCGTGTGGTGTGGCGTGCATCGGCGGGCACCCTAACAGATCGGGGCATTCAGATCACCTGTAGAGACAACAGAGACCACCTGCCGTACTCTACGCGCCCTTACGCCTACACACCCACTGAGGTAACCCCGTTTGAGCACCAAGTACCCGTACACCGCCACCGTGACCATCAGCGCCGAAGACCGTGGCGGAGATACCGAAGCTTCGGAAAACCCCAGCATGCGGGTGGGCCTGGAAGCGGTGACCGAAACCCTGAAGAAGGTGCATTTCGTCGGTACGCTCGCGGCACCTGAAAAACAGGCCACGCACATCTGCGTGACCTTGGAGAACGGCCTGACCTACTACGGCCCGATCGTCAACGGCCACGCCGAACTCGAAGGCGGCTGGATCGCCTTCGAATCCGACATGCTGACCCCCGAAGAACTGGGCCTGTAAGCCTCAGTTCAGCTCCACCAGGCACTGCTCGAGGATATCCAGCCCTTCCTCGAGCACCTCGGCTTCGATGGTCAAGGGGGCCAGCAGGCGGATGATGTGTCGCGCCTTGCCGCTGGGCATCAGCAGCAAGCCCTTGGCCCGTGCCGACTCCATTACCTTGGCCAGTTGCGCCGGCGCCGGGCTGCCGTCGGCATTGACGAATTCGATGCCGCGCATGGCGCCCACGCCGGTCAGTCGGCCGATGTACGGGCTCAGGCCCGAAGCCTTCCAGCGCTGGTGGCGGCTGACGATGGCCTGCTCCTGGCGCTCACCCCAGGTGGCGATGTTTTCGTCGGTCATCTGCGCCAGGCTGGCCAACGCCGCCGCACAGGCAATCGGGTTGCCCGAATAGGTGCCACCGAGGCCGCCCTTGGGCAGTGCTGCCATCAATGCCTTGCGCCCGACCACCGCCCCCAGCGGCATGCCGCCGGCGATGCTCTTGGCCAGCAGCAGCAGGTCGGGCTCGATGCCGAGGCGCGGGAAGGCGAAGCGCTGGCCGGTGCGGCCGAAGCCGGACTGGATCTCGTCGATGATGATCAGGATGCCGTGTTGGTCGCAGAAGCGGCGCAAGGCCTGGGCGAAGGCCGGGTCGAGGGCGAGGAAACCGCCTTCGCCCTGAACCGGTTCGAGGATGAACGCTGCCACGTCTTCCACGGCCAGCTCCACGCTGAACAGGCGCTCCATGGCCTTGAGCGCCTGCTCGCCGGTAACCCCGGTATCCACGCTGGGGTAGGGCAGGTGGTACACCGGTCCGGGCAGCTCGCCGACCCGTTGCTTGTAAGGGGCTACCTTGCCATTGAGGTTCAGGGTGGCCAGGGTACGGCCGTGGAAGCCGCCGTCGAAGGCAATGATGGCGCGTTTGCCTGTAGCACCGCGGGCGACTTTAAGGGCGTTTTCTGCAGCTTCCGCACCGCTATTGGTGAGCATGCCGGCCAACGGGTAGCTGACCGGTACGAACTGGCTCAGCTGTTCCATCAGCGCCAGGTATGGACCGTGGGGTGCGGCGTTGAAGGCATAGTGGGTCAGACGGGTGGCTTGCGCCTGGATGGCTTCGACCACGGCGGGGTTGCAGTGGCCCAGGTTGAGCACGCCGATACCGCCGACAAAGTCGATGTAACGTTTGCCGTCGGTGTCCCAGACTTCGGCATTACGGCCATGGGAAAGTGTGATCGGGTGAACGATGGCGATGGATGGGCTGATACTTTCCTGGTTCATGGGCACGCGGGACCTTTGTTCAAGTTTCTTATTATCCAAGCGTGTTGGGGGGTTATTCTGCAAACGAATTATTCGATTGCGGTCATTCCCTGAATTCGTGAACTGGCCGGTATAGGTTAAGTCAGTCCCCCTCAGCCACCCGCTCCCGAATCCACTGCACAAAGGCCCTGATCTTGGGCACTTCGGCCGCATGCTCGGCATGCGCGATAAAGTGCTTGCCGTTGCTCGCCACCGGGTGGTCCCAGGCCACCACCAGCTTGCCCTCGCTCAGCTCCTCGGCCACCAGGTAGCGCGGAATCAGGGCTATGCCGCAACCGGCGATCGCTGCGCGGATGCACAGGTAGAACGTGTCGAAACGCGGCCCGTGGTAGCTGTTCTGGCTGTGTAGCCCCAACCCCAGGAACCATTCATGCCAGGCCTCCGGGCGCGACACGCATTGCAGCAGGCGGTGCTCGGTAAGCGCCTGGGCGCTTTCAAAGGGGTGGTTGGCCAGCAGCTGCGGGCTGCATACCGGTACCACTTCTTCGCTGAACAGCTCGATGCAAGTGGCCCCAGGCCAGGTGCCCTGGCCGAAGAAAAAAGCCACGTCGGCCTTGGCCTGCACCAGGTCGAATGGCTCCAGCTCGTTGCGCACGTCCAGGTGAATGCGGGGGTAGCGGTCGCCGAAACCCTTGAGCTTGGGCACTAGCCAGCGCGCGCCGAAGGTAGGCTGGGTAGCAATACGCAGCACTTCGGTTTCGTCGCCGTAGCTGAGGATGTAGCGGCTGGAAATATCGATCTGGGTGAGGATCTTGTTCACTTCGGTGAGGTACAGCGCACCCGCCGGGGTCAGGTGCAGGCGCCGACGAATGCGCTGGAACAGGGAGTGCGAGAGCATGTCTTCGAGCTGCGCCACCTGCTTGCTGACGGCGCTTTGCGTCAGGTGCAGTTCCTGGGCCGCGCGGGTGAAGCTGAGGTGGCGGGCAGCCGCTTCGAAGCACTGAAGGGCGGTGGTCGAAGGCATCAGGCGTTTGGACATGACGGGCAAATACCGAGCAAAAAAAGGAAGGAGTTCATTCCAAAGCGGAATCATGTGGTTCGAAAAGGTCGTTTGTTGACCCCGGCCTATAGATTAATACTGACCTGGATCAACGATTACAACCGGTCATGTGAAGAGGAGGTCAGTACCCGCTTCCGGCATCTGCAAAACAACAAAAACGACTATCAGAAATTTACAAGAATTCTGCTCCGACCTTCAGCCGCTTTGTCGCGGCCGACCCATTCGAGGGTTCTTCATGGCTTCGCAAGACAACAAGAAACAGCGTTCCCTGCAGCACGGCCTGACTTCCCGTCAGGTGTCCATGATCTCCATTGCCGGCATCATCGGCGCCGGCCTGTTCATCGGCTCGTCGAACGCCATCGCCACCGCCGGCCCGGCCATCCTCATTTCCTACGCCATGACCGGCCTGCTGGTATTGCTGGTGATGCGCATGCTGGGCGAAATGGCCATCGCCAACCCTAACAGCGGCTCGTTCTCCACCTATGCCTCAGAAGCCATCGGCCCTTGGGCGGGCTTTACCATCGGCTGGTTGTACTGGTGGTTCTGGGTGCTGATCATTCCGGTGGAGGCCATCGCTGGCGCCGACATCCTGCATGCTTACTTCCCCGGCGTACCGTCCTGGTTGTTCGCCTTCCTGATCATGCTGGTGCTGTCGTGCACAAACCTGATCAGCGTGAAGAACTTTGGTGCCTTCGAGTACTGGTTCGCACTGGTCAAGGTGGTGGCGATCATTGCCTTCATTGTGGTCTGCAGCCTGGCGGTATTCGGCTTCTGGCCGCTGGCCGAGGTGTCCGGAGTCAGCCGGCTGTGGGACAACGGCGGCTTCATGCCCAACGGGTTCGGCACGGTGCTCGGTGGTGTGCTGATCACCATCTTCTCGTTCTTCGGCGCCGAAATCGTCACCATTGCCGCTGACGAAACCGCAAACCCGAAAGACAAGATCCGCCGTGCCACCAACCTGGTGGTGTACCGCATTGCCATCTTCTACCTGGCGTCGATCTTCCTGGTGGTGTCGCTGGTAGCCTGGAATGACCCTGCGCTGAAAGCAGTCGGTTCGTTCCAGCGCGTGCTGGAAGTGCTGAACGTGCCAGGCGCCAAGCTGTTGGTCGACCTGGTGGTGCTGGTTGCAGTGACCAGTTGCATGAACTCGGGCCTGTACACCGCGTCGCGCATGCTGTATTCGCTGGGCGCCCGTGGCCAGGCACTGAGCATGACCAAGCGTATCTCCGGCTCGGGCGTGCCGACCGTGGCGGTCATCTTCTCGACGCTGGCCGGTTTTGCCGGGTGCCTGGTCAACTATGTGTTCCCGGGTAAGGTGTTCGGCTTCTTGCTGTCCACCACCGGCGCCATCGCCTTGCTGGTGTACCTGGTGATTGCCGTGTCGCAGCTGCGCATGCGTGCGCGTGCGGACCGCGAAGGGCGCCCGCTGGAGCTGAAGATGTGGCTGTTCCCCTGGCTGACCTGGCTGGTGATCGGCACCATCGTCATGGTGCTGGGCTACATGCTGTTCAGCGATGCCTACCGCTATGAAACCCTGATGACCGCTGGGGTGACAGCATTCATCCTGCTGGTTTCGCTGACCCAACGGCGTGCCCAGGGGGTTGCCCAAGCCGCCTGATGTTTCTGCTTTAATGGGGGCGTTGCGCGCCCCCATTCCAACAAGCACAGGAAGCGTATGACTGACCACCCACTCTCCCTTCAGGCCCTTGCGGCGCCTGAAGGCACCTGCTACGGCTGCGGCTGCGCCCACCCCAGTGGGCTGCACCTGCAAAGCCACTGGGACACCGACGGCATCCACCTGATATGCCGGCACGCACCCGACAGCACCTTTATCGGCTGGCCCGGCCTGGTTTACGGCGGCCTGCTGGCGATGCTGGTCGACTGCCATTCCAACTGGGCGGCCATGGCCTACCACTACCGCAACGAAGGCCGCGAGCCAGGCAGCCTGCCGCGTATCGATTGCGTGACTGGCACACTCAACCTGACTTACCTGAAACCTACCCCGATGGGTGTGGAGCTTTTGCTCAAAGCCCGAGTCGAAGGGGAGGTGGGGCGCAAAAGCCGGGTGATTTGCGAGGTCTGGGCCGAGGATGTGCTGACGGTGACGGCCGACTCGGTGTTTGTCCGTGTCGATACCGAAAAGCTCAAACTCAAGGCCCATGGCCAGGCTTGAGTTGCCGGCCCGGATGAGTGGTCGGTGATGGTCAGCGGCCGGGGATGTCTCTAGAGTGACAGGTTCATTCCCCAGGCAAGGTTGATCATGACCGATCTCAGTGCTTTCCCCATCACCCGCAAGTGGCCCGCCAAACACCCTGAACGCCTGCAGCTGTATTCGCTGCCGACGCCCAATGGCGTCAAGGTGTCGATCATGCTCGAAGAAATCGGCCTGGCCTACGAGGCGCACAAGGTCAGCTTCGATAACGATGACCAGTTGAGCCCCGAATTCATTTCGCTCAGCGCCAACAACAAGATCCCCGCCATCCTTGACCCGGACGGGCCTGGCGGCCAGCCATTGCCGCTGTTCGAATCCGGGGCGATCTTGCAGTACCTGGCGGAAAAAAGTGGACAACTGCTCAGCCAGGACCCTGCCCAGCGTTACCAGACGCTGCAGTGGCTGATGTTCCAGATGGGCGGCATCGGGCCGATGTTCGGCCAGGTCGGGTTCTTCCATTTCTTCGCTGGCAAGGAATATGAAGACAAGCGCCCGCGTGACCGCTACGTCAACGAGTCCAAGCGGCTGCTGGGTGTGCTGGATCGGCATTTGAAAGGTCGGGAGTGGATGGCTGACGAGTACAGCATCGCCGACATCGCGATCTTCCCTTGGGTGCGTAACCTGGTGGATCGCTACAACGCGCGTGAGTTGGTGGGCTTCGACCAGTTCAAGGAAGTGCAGCGGGTGCTGGCGAATTTCCTCGAACGGCCGGCGGTGCAACGCGGCCTGAAAATCCCGGGCTGATAACGCAGAACCCGTCACGTACACCGGTCCCTGTAGGAGCGGCACAAGGCCGCTCCTGCAAAGGGCGCAGTTCAGGTTTAGAAAATGTGGTTCAGCAGCCAGTACAGGCTGCCAGCCAACAGCATCGCCGCCGGCAAGGTCAGCACCCAGGCCATCAGCAAGTTGAACAGCGTGCGCTTCTGAATCCCCGACCCATTCGCCACCATGGTCCCCGCCACCCCCGAGCTCAGCACATGAGTGGTCGAAACCGGCAACCCGAACATGTCCGCTGCGCCAATGGTGCACATGGCAACGACCTCCGCCGAGGCACCTTGGGCATAGCTCAGGTGGGTCTTGCCGATCTTCTCGCCCACTGTCACCACGATGCGCCGCCAGCCAACCATCGTCCCCAGCCCCAGCGCGATGGCCACAGCCACCTTGACCCATAGCGGAATGTAGCGGGTGGCGTCGTCCAGTTGAGTCTTGAACAGTTGCACCTGGCTGCGGGTATCGGCATTGAATGCCACCAGGCGGTTTTTCTCGATCAGGCGGATGGCTTCGCTGGTCAGGTACATATCATTGCGCACGTTGGCCATAGCCTCGGCAGGTATGCGCTTGAGCGAGCCGTAGCTTTTGACCTCTTCGCCGATCATCCCGGTCAACGCCGCCAGTGCCGGTACCAGTTCCGCGCTGGCCTTGGGCTCGCCAATGAACGCGGTCAGGGTCTGGCGCGGATCGGCCGGGGCCGCTTGTGGGGCGCTGCGCACCAGTGCCTGGCGGGTCACTTCGGCGACGGTGGAAAACTGCAAGGCCTGCTCATTGGGCATGGTTTTGTTCAGCGCATACGCCATTGGCAGGGTGCCGACAAGGATCAACATGATCAGGCCCATGCCTTTCTGGCCATCGTTGGAGCCGTGGGCGAAGGACACCCCGGTACACGTCAGGATCAGTACGCCACGAATCCACCAAGGCGGCGGTGTATGGCCTTGTGGCGCCTGATACAAAGCTTGACGCTTGACCAGTGCACGCAAGGCTAGCAGCAACAGGGCGGCGCAGGCAAAGCCGATCAGGGGGGAGAACAGCAGGGCGTAACCCACCTTGCTGGCCTGGGCCCAGTCCACGCCGCTGGTGCCGTCACGCCCATGCATCAGCGCATTGGCCACCCCCACACCGATGATCGAGCCGATCAGGGTGTGCGAGGATGACGCCGGTAGCCCCAGCCACCAGGTGCCGAGGTTCCAGATGATCGCCGCCAACAGCAAGGCAAAAACCATCGCGAAGCCGGCCGAGGAGCCTACCTGTAGAATCAGTTCCACGGGCAGCAGGGCGATGATGCCGAATGCCACTGCGCCACTGGAAAGCAGCACGCCCAGAAAGTTGCACAGCCCGGACCATACCACAGCGACCGGTGCCGGCAGCGCATGGGTATAGATCACGGTGGCTACCGCGTTGGCGGTGTCGTGGAAGCCATTGACGAATTCGAAGCCCAGGGCAACCAGCAGTGCCAGGCCCAGCAGCAGAAACGGCGTGAACGTGGTGATGACCGTGCCGCTGGCGCTGACATCCTGTTTCAGGCTCCAGGCGGTGTAGGCGATACCCGCCAGCAGCAGGCCGAAGAACAACACGAGGGTGGCGCGCCCAGGCTTGTGGGCAAGTGGCGGGCGGGCGTCGCGTTGGGCCAGGTGCGGCTGGCTGGCCAGTAGCGGGGTTGCCATGATGGCTCCGGTTGGCATTGGGCAAGTTGCCGAAGGCCTTGAGCATAGAAACAATTCGCAACCCGGCCGTGACCTCGATCAATGAATTATCTAGGCTCAAGACGGACGGTAAATGCCGGAGACAGCCATGATCCGCTGCAAGCGTGTCTACGATGCGGTCGCGAGCGACGATGGCCAGCGAGTGCTGGTCGACCGCCTGTGGCCGCGCCACCTGCGCAAGGAAAACCTGCACGGGCAGTGGTTGCGCGAAGTGGCACCCTCCAATGAATTGCGCAAGGCGTTTCACCAGGGGGCGGTCGACTTTACCGGTTTTACCCAGTGCTACCAGGAAGAATTGGCTGCCCATCCAGAGCATTGGTACCCCCTGCTGGACTTGGCCGGAAAGGGGTTGCTAACCCTGCTTTATGCAGGCAAGGACACCGAGCACAATAACGCCCGGGTGCTGGCCGAATGGCTGGAAAGCGAACTGGACCGGCATGGGCCTGGCAGTTCACCCGTATGCTATGCCCAGTGAGTGACATTTGCTGCACCGGCCTCATCGCCGGCCCTGCCAATCTCCAGAGCCCATTGTGCGATGCCGCTACATTTGATTCCCGCCAACGACAGTCACCGTACGTTCGCCCGCGACCTCACGCGGCGCGCCATGCTGCGGTATTACCGTGAATTTGACCTGCTCTGGATCGAGGACGCGTTCGACCAGGCCTGGGGTTGGCGCGAGCAGTGGTTGATCAGCGAAGGCGACAGCCTGTTGGGTTTCTGCAGCCTCAGCCAGGACCGCCAGGCGCTGTTTATCCGCGAGTTGCACCTGTTGCCCGAGCATCGCGGGCGCGGTGTCGGCAGCTGGGTATTGGAAGAGCTGGCGCTGTGGGCCGGGCAGCGGCGCCTGCCGTTGCTCAGGCTGATGGTGTTTCGCAGCAACCCGGCGCGCCTGTTGTACCAACGCCATGGTTTTGTCGAAATGGGTGAGGATGAGTGCTTTGTGCGCATGCAACGTACGATTGGCTAGTAGCGTAATGATGGCTTGTCGCGACCGAAGCGCAGCGGCATAGTGAGCCCAGACGCTCACGGTCGCCCGTAGACGGGGCGGCAGAGGATGAGCGTGATCAGGGATAAGGAGAAGCCCACAATGAACGGGATTGGTCCGCGGCTGCGGGAAGAACGTGAGCGCTTGGGCATGACCCAGCGCGTGTTTGGCGATATCGGTGGGGTCGAACCCAATGCCCAGGGCAAGTACGAAAGTGGCGAGCGTACGCCGCGGGTCGATTACCTGGCAGCAGTGGCGGCCAGGGGGGTGGATGCACTGTACGTGCTTAGTGGCATGCGCACGCCGGCCCCGCTAGAAGGGTTGAGTACGGATGAGTCAGGGCTGCTGGGCGCCTTCCGGCAATTGCCGATCGACGACCAGGCGGCCATCTGGCACCTGCTTGGCCGCTTGAGCAGCGATATCAAGCCCAGGCAAACAGTGAGGCCTGTCACTGTTGTGCGTCAGGCGTTTCTTACAGAAGCAATGCGTTAGACCCGCCTGGAAAAATTTTGTTAAGGTGGCGGGATCCAATCGCCCTGCTGACGAGGTGTGTGCTTGATTAGGGTCTTAGTGGTCGACGATCACGATCTGGTACGAACCGGTATTACCCGCATGCTGGCCGACATCGACGGCTTGCAGGTGGTGGGTGAGGGGGACTCGGGTGAATCCGCGCTCAAACTGGCCCGCGAGCTGAAGCCGGACGTGGTGCTGATGGACGTGAAAATGCCCGGCATCGGCGGCCTTGAGGCCACCCGCAAACTGCTGCGCAGCCACCCGGATATCAAGGTAGTGGCCGTGACCGTGTGCGAGGAAGACCCGTTCCCCACCCGCCTGTTGCAAGCCGGTGCCGCCGGTTACTTGACCAAGGGCGCAGGCCTTGACGAGATGGTTCAGGCCATCCGTCTGGCTTTTGCCGGCCAGCGCTACATCAGCCCGCAAATCGCCCAGCAGTTGGCGCTGAAACCTTTCCAGCCACAGGGCTCACCGTTCGATACACTGTCGGAGCGGGAAATCCAGATTGCCCTGATGATCGTTGGCTGTCAGAAAGTGCAGATCATCTCTGACAAGTTGTGCCTCTCGCCCAAGACCGTCAATACTTACCGTTATCGGATCTTTGAAAAACTCTCGGTCACCAGCGACGTCGAACTGACCTTGCTGGCCGTTCGCCACGGCATGGTCGACGCAAGCCTGTAGAACCTCATGTCCCAAGTGTTTGATGCCAGCGCATTCCTGGCCACCTGCAGTGGTCGCCCGGGCGTTTACCGGATGTTCGACGGCGAAGCCCGCCTGCTTTACGTGGGCAAGGCCAAGAACCTCAAGAAACGCCTGGCCAGCTATTTCCGCAAGACCGGCCTGGCGCCCAAGACCGCCGCGCTGGTCGCGCGCATCGCCCAGGTCGAAACCACCATCACCGCCAACGAAACCGAGGCGTTGCTGCTGGAGCAGAACCTGATCAAGGAATGGCGGCCGCCGTACAACATCCTGCTGCGCGACGACAAATCCTACCCCTACGTGTTCCTGTCCGACGGTGAGTTCCCGCGGCTGGGCATTCACCGTGGGGCGAAGAAGGCCAAGGGCCGCTACTTTGGCCCGTACCCCAGTGCTGGCGCCATCCGCGAAAGCCTAAGCTTGCTGCAAAAGGCTTTTTCGGTGCGCCAGTGTGAAGACAGTTACTACGCCAACCGCACCCGGCCGTGCCTGCAGTACCAGATCAAACGCTGCAAAGGGCCCTGCACCGACCTGGTCACCCCCGAAGAATACGCCGAGGATGTGCGCCACTCGGTGATGTTTCTGGAAGGCCGCAGCCAGCAACTGGGCAACGAGCTCAATGCCGAGATGGAGAAGGCCGCCATGGCCCTCGACTTCGAGAAGGCCGCTGAGTTGCGCGACCAGATCGCCTTGTTGCGCCGCGTGCAGGACCAGCAGTACATCGAAGGCGGCAGTGGCGACGTCGATGTCATCGCCGCTTTCGTCAACCCCGGTGGCGCCTGCGTGCACCTGATCAGCGTGCGCGGCGGCCGGGTGCTGGGCAGCAAGAACTTCTTCCCGCAGGTGGGCATCGAGGAGGAGGTGGCCGAGGTCATGGCCGCATTCCTTTCCCAGTACTACCTGGGCAACGCAGAACGCGAATTGCCCAGCGAGTTGATCGTCAACGTTGTTCACGAAGACTTCGATGCCATCACCGCAGCGCTGCACACGCTGCGTGGCCGCGAGCTGACCATCAGCCACCGGGTACGCGGCACGCGCGCCCGCTGGCAGCAGCTGGCAGTGACCAACGCCGAGCAGGCGCTGAACGCTCGCCTGGCCAACCGCCAGCACATGGCCGCACGTTTCGAGGCCTTGGCCGAAGTGCTGGGCCTGGACGAAGTACCGCAGCGGCTGGAATGCTACGACATCAGCCATTCCAGTGGTGAAGCCACCGTGGCCAGTTGCGTGGTGTTCGGCCCCGAAGGTGCGCTGAAGTCCGACTATCGCCGCTTCAACATCGAAGGCGTCACAGCCGGCGATGACTACGCCGCCATGCACCAGGCCCTGACCCGCCGTTACGGGCGTATCAAGGATGGTGAGGGCAAGCTGCCCGACGTGTTGCTGGTGGACGGCGGCAAGGGGCAGTTGAACATGGCCCGGGATGTGATGCAGGAATTGGGCTTCACTGACCTGACCCTGCTGGGTGTGGCCAAGGGCGTCACCCGCAAGGCCGGTTTCGAAACCCTGTACCTGAACGACGTGCACCACGAGTTCACACTAAAGGGTGATTCACCGGCCCTGCACCTGATCCAGCAGATCCGCGACGAAGCCCACCGTTTTGCCATTACCGGCCACCGCGCTCGCCGCGGCAAGGCCCGCCGGGTGTCGAGCCTGGAGGATGTGGCCGGGGTAGGGCCCAAGCGCCGGCGCGACCTGCTGAAACATTTCGGCGGCCTGCAGGAGCTCAACCGCGCCAGTATCGATGAAATCGCCAAAGCCCCCGGCATCAGTAAAAAGCTTGCCGAGTCGATTTATGCCAGCCTGCATAGCGAGTAGAATGCCGGGCTCAACTTGCAGCCAGTCGTACCGATGAATATTCCAAACCTGCTCACCGTTCTACGCGTCCTGCTCATTCCGTGCTTCATTCTGCTGTTCTATATGCCTTATCAGTGGAGCTATATGGCCGCCAGCAGCGTGTTTGCCGTTGCCGCCGCCACTGACTGGCTGGACGGCTACCTGGCGCGTCGCCTGCAGCAGAGCACGCCGTTCGGTGCCTTTCTGGACCCGGTGGCCGACAAGCTGATGGTGGCGGTGGCCCTGGTACTGCTGGTGCAGACCCACGCCAACTTCTGGCTGACCCTGCCGGCGGCGGTCATCATCGGCCGCGAAATCGTGGTGTCGGCGCTGCGCGAGTGGATGGCTGAGCTGGGCGCGCGGGCGCACGTGGCGGTGTCCAACCTTGGCAAGTGGAAGACCGCCGCGCAGATGCTGGCGCTGGTGATCCTGCTGGGCAACCCGCCAGCGGTAACGTTCTGGGTGATCCTGGGCTACGGGCTGCTGCTGGTGGCGGCGGGGCTGACCCTGTGGTCGATGGTGCATTACCTGCTGGCCGCCTGGCCGCACCTGCGCGAAGGTTCTGAACAGAAATAAACTTTTTTTGAATCAAGGGGTTGACGCTGTTTTAGAAATCGCTAGAATGGCACCCATCACGACGCGGGAATAGCTCAGTTGGTAGAGCACGACCTTGCCAAGGTCGGGGTCGCGAGTTCGAGTCTCGTTTCCCGCTCCAAATAAAGATATACAGGTTTAATCAGAATCGGTATATCGTCGAAAAGGCCCTTAGGGGCCTTTTTTCGTTTCTGCAGTCTTCACCGAAAATCAGCGTTATCCCGGCATTTCAAAGGCAGCAACTAGTCCAGAATTGAAATCGCCCAATTCGTTTCTGCGGGGAGAGCTGCTCATGAATCCTCACATTCGCTAAAAGCCGCGCCCCCGCATTCGTAAAATGCCCTTTGAGTCCGCCAGGCTGTGAGTCTGGCCTGAATCCATTCAACATGGAGCTCAATCTGCTGCCGTGGCTAGGATTTCGAGCTCGGTCGCCCCGGGATATGGCTAAGTATCGACTTGGAAAAGCCGCCATCGACACAAATATCCTGCCCGGTAACAAAGCCGGCTAGCGGGCTAACGAGAAACTCGATCACGTTCGCGATATCCATTGGCTCACCAATTCTCCCCAGCGGAATAATCCCTTCCCGTGCTCTCTTGATCTGTGGGTCTGCGTACATTTTTTCAGACATGGGTGTATGCGTCATACCTGGCGACACGACATTCACTCGGATGCCATCAGGTGCCCACTCCAGCGCCAGCGTTTGCGCCAACATGGTTAATGCTGCCTTGGTGGGGCTGTAGGCGCCAGAGCCGGCATGCGGAAGCTGGCCAGACATCGACGAGGTGAAGCACGCTGAGCCTCGGCTCTCGCGAAGGTGCGGGTAGGCCGCTTTGGCTAGCAGCCAGGCGCCGCGAAGATTCACGGCGAACATGTCGTCCCAATCCTTGAAGGACAAGCTACAGATCGCGCCCGGGCTGGCGATGCCAGCATTCGCAACAAGCGCGTCAAGCCCCCCAAATTCGGCTACTGCAGCTGCTACAAGTTGGTCAGGTACTGCAGGGTCGCCGAGATCACCCGACAGCGAGATCGCGATGCCACCCATCGACTCTATCGTTCGAACGACGTCGTCCTGCGTCGCGTTTGACGTCTGCCCGCACACGGCAATTTTCGGCTGCGAGCCCCGGGCAAGTGCAGCCTCCGCGATCCTCAGGCATGTAGAAGCACCGATGCCGCTACTACCGCCACTCACCAAAGCTCTCATTCAATTGCCCTCACACGTAGATTTTGTTTTAGGTGGAAGGCTCAAACTACAAAACTGGAAGGTACTTTGCAATCAAATTGACAATGGAATCCAGTTCCGTTATCGTTTTTTTCGTCATCAGGATGTCCTTGACAGCGCAGTGGCTGTCGCTCTCCAGGTGCATCCATCATCGCGTCTTCCTGCAGGCGATAGTGGTCACCCTACAAAATTCATAATATGAATGGCCCGTTTCACTTCGGTGAGTCCTCAACTGAAAGGATGTTTCGATATGATCATCAGCACGTTTTCTTATCTGTGGTCATCCACGGCAATCGATGCAATTGCGCAGTTGTCAGAGCATGGGCACCGCGTGTTCGAGGTGCCCGTAAGCTCGCCCCATTGCTGGCCGGTGGAAATGTCTATTGCAGAGCGTTCTGCTGCAAGCGTGCGTCTGCGTCAGTACGACGCAAAGATCAGGTCGCTCAATGCCGGCGGCTATGACGTCAACCTGGCCAGTCCCGCCGCCAATATGCGTCAGAAGAGCATCGATCACATCAAGGCAGTGATTGACCTGGCAGTCGCTTGGGATACCCAAGAGGTGGTGATATCCCCGGGTACCCGGCGCCCGATGATTTCTCCACCGCTTGAAAAGACTTATGACTGGATGTACGAGAGCCTGGCGGTTTTAACGCCGCTTGCGAAACAGGCGGGTGTTCGCTTGCTGCTGGAAAATACCCCGTATTGCTTCACGCCTACGATGGGGGAGCTGGCAGAGGTTGTTGCCACTATCAATGATGATGTCGTCAGGGTCGTATATGACATCGCCAACGCTGCTTACATAGGTGAGGATCCGGTAGCCAGTCTGCTGACCTATCGCAGCGCTATCGACTTTGTGCATGTGTCCGACACCGGCATGGATGTTTGGGGCCATGATCCAGTGGGCACCGGAGTCGTGGATTTCGTCGGACTGGGTGAGGCCGTTCAGGCGACCTGCGGTATTGAAAACTGCGTGCTCGAAATCATCCGCGAAGAAAACGCCTTGTACGAGCTGAACAAAGGTGTGCAGGATCTGCGGGAGAAGGGTTGGGACATTCCGTAATTGCGTTTCAATCGCTCGTCATCACAGTAGCCCTGAGGCCCGCAATGGGCCCAGGTCCAAGTCAGAGCGTCAGCGTGCAGGTAGCGGGCTTTCACCGTTGACCGAAGTCCACAGCGACCAGCACTCGCCAACCTTGATGGCGGACTGTTTCAGATGTTCGATATGAGCATTCAGGGTTTCCTCTCGCATGCGGGCGATAGGGCCGGCGATGCTGAGGGTTGCCACCGGGGCTGAGTTGGCCGGGCGTGTTTTATCGAATACAGGCACTGCCACAACGCACACACCCACTTCACCTTCTTCTCTGACTACAGCATGCCCCTCTTTGCGGATCAGGGCGATGTCATCGAAAATATCGCGTATCGAAACGCGAGCGTTGGGCCCTGCGTACTCTCGGCTTTTCTCGATATCCCAGGCGGCGAGAATGCGCATGGCGCGCTCATCAGGCATGGTGGAGAGCCATGCTTTACCAGCCGCGGTGGTATGGGGGATGATTTTTTCGTCCAGGGCGCGGCGGTATTGAAGGCCCCTGGTGTTATTCGTGGCCTGCAGCACCCAACTCAGATGATCCTCAGCAACTTCCGCCAGGCGAACATGCTCGCCGGTTTCGCTGGCGAGTTCGTCGAGCAAAGGTTGCATTATTCTGGCAAAGCCGGTTTCACTGATGTAGTTCACGCCCATGCTGGGAATTTTAAGCGTCAGGCAGTAGTGGTCCTGCTCGTCTTGGTAAACGTAGCCTCTTTCCCGCAGGGCGCTCAATATACGGTGAGCTGTGGCCATAGCCACTTGAGTCTGTTCACTGATGTCAGACAGGGCGAGGCCGCCTGGATGGGAAAGGAGCAGTTCCAAAGTATTGAAGTAGCGGCCTATATGTGACAATTTTCTAATCCTTAATTTCGTGCCAGCGTTTTAGACCTTGATGGGAACACCACCCAGGCGATCTGACTCATAGGCCGCCTCGATGATACGCATGACGCGGTGCATGGTGGCGAGCCCGGCACCTGCATAAGCACTATCACGGTCAGGCGCGAGTATGTCGATTACGAAGTTGTCGTAATACACGTCAGAGTTCAAGCTCATGTGCAGGTCACTTGCCTGCCCGGACGCGTCCACCAGCCGCATGCCATCTGCGGTGGAGCGTGCGTAGAACTGATCCGTTGACATTGAAAATGAATACTCCCGTTGCTCGGGCGTATTGGCGGGATAATTGTACCCCGTTTCGATAGTGCAGATGCACCCACTCTCGGTCACCAGGGTCATCAACGAGCCGATCTCTACGGCTGTCAGTAGCGGGTCGCGATACATCACGGCTGACACGCTTCGAATCGCCTCGCCGGAAATTTCCTGAACCAGATCGACGAAATGAGGGGCGAGATTGATCGTGCATCCGCCACCTGAGCGTTTCGGCTCAAGCATCCAGGAGCAACCGTTGGTCAGGTAGCGTCCAGGCGGGCCAGCGTTGAATCGAAACGCCAGGGTTCTCCACTTGGCATCACTCTGCCTGGCTTGCTGTTTCAGGCGGTTCAATAACTCGCTGTGCCTCCATATCAACGGCACCGCCACGAACAGGCCGCTGGCCTGTGTGCGTTGGTAAAGATCCAGCACTTCGTGTTGGGTTAGCCCGCAAGGCTTTTCCATCGCGAAGGGGACCTTTTGCTCAATCAATGCCTCGCCCATGGCATGCAGCTCATCGTGCGGGCCAAAGGCGAAGGCAAAATCAGCTTCCTCGTTTTCCAGCAGGGTTTCCCAGTGATCGTAAAGTTTTGCTCCGAAACGCTGGGCGAGAGCAGGCCCCCGCGACCCCGTTGCGTCGGATACCGCCGTGACCGTTACATCAGGCAGACGCTCCAGAGCATCAAGATAGAGCGGGGTGTGCCAGTGGCTGACTTCCAGGAGAACGACTTTCAAACATCCACCCTTTATTAATAAGTATGTTTGACAAACTTGGCGACGCTAACGGGGTTTCGGATCGGACCACCGACGAATAGCGCGCAAGCGACACTGCAGAGGTTGCCAGCAGGCTAGCATGACCCTGTTACGAACGGAAGTAAGTTACGTTCTATTGGGGTGCCAAACGCTGGCAAGGCATGGCGGCCAGCATCACGGAGGTGAGCGGGCCGAGAGCATGCGCATCGTGGAGGTTTTGATTGACGCAATGAAGAACCCTCGTGCTGGCTGCCGAGGGGAGGAGGGGTACTAAAGTCCCTTTGAGTAGCGACGCTCGATGTTTTTGAAGCCCAGAAAATCAAGTGCCAGCAAGGCCTGTCCTAAATGCATGGGCTCGCCATCAAGGGTTTTGCATCCGCGCGCTTGTGCCGTCAGTAACAACGCGGTTGGCTCGGATCGAGTGATGATGTCGACCACCACCATGGCGGGGGTTAAACGCTCTGCTTCTACTGGCATCGGATCATCGGGGTTCATGCCGAGAGGCGTCGCATTGATAACGATGTCATGACCTTCCGGGTCTGGTGGACCTGCATGCACATTGCACGAACCCTCTTTGCCAGCGCTTTGCGCCAGGTCAGCGGCGCGGTGCGGGTCCAGATCAGAAATGGTCAGTGAGTAGGCGCCAGCAGCGGCCACGGCAAAAGCGATAGCCCTTCCCGAGCCGCCGGCTCCGACCAGCAGGACAGATTTCCCAAGCACAGAAACACCCTGACGCTGCATCCCCAGTACGCAGCCGAGCCCGTCGAACACAGCGCCCTCCCAGCGACCGTCCTTATCGCAGCGAACCACATTTATTGCCCCTACCTGGCGCGCGGAGGGGTGAAGGATGTCCACGACTTCAAGCATGGTCTGCTTGTGCGGCATGGTGACCAGAAGCCCGTCTAGGTTGCGCAAAGCGCGCGCGCCTTTGACGAACTCGGCCAGGGCCTGCGTACCGACCTCCAATGGAATGCACACGGCGTCAGTCTGTGCTTCGGCGAATAGCCTGTTCAGCAGCATCGGCGACCTGGCGCTCTTGAGCGGGTCACCTATCAGTCCATAGATGCGTGTTTTGCCGGTGATGTGGGGATGCATGTGAACCTACTGTAGGTGGCGAGTGCACGCAATTGCCAGCTCGCGGGTTGGATGCTTGCTGGCGGCGCACACGTTCATCGCCTTGGGGCTCAACGTGCTGCGCAGGGCAATTGCGCAACACGTTGAGCGTGATGGGTCTGGTTGTCAGGTGTGCGTCACAGCAGTTGATTTTTCAGCGCTTGATTGGGGGCGCTACTGCTCGATCTGGGATTGGACTTTTCCTGCAGCAGTTCGTACTCCTCCTTCGACATCGGCACCGCGTTGGGGTCGCCAAGTTCGCTCAGACGAATACGGAACGTTTCGCGGGTCGTGAACGCCGCAATTGCGCAGATCGCACAGATACCAAACGTCAGGGCGCCAATTTTCAGCGGGATATTTTCGGTGCCAGGCGGCGCAACCGATACGAACAGCGCTGGCAGAAACGCTGTGCATGCCACGCCGATGTTTTGACCGATAGCCATACCGGTGACGCGTACCCGGGTGCGGAACAACTCTGGGAACATGCTTGGGAAAACACCATTGAAGCCTTGGTAGGCCACGCCCCACATGAGAAGCGACAGGATCAGAGACAGCCAGAGATTGTGGATGCTGATGGCATAGAGGTATCCAAACGACAACAGGCCGCCGCAGAGCACGCCCACGATCACTGGGGGGCGACGCCCAATTCTGTCAGAGAGTCTACCGACGAATGGGATAAGTATCACCGCGCACAAATTGCCCAGGACAGGAATCCACATGAACAAGCCTGAGGGGAAGCCAATACCGTAAGCAGGCTGGACTGCATAGGTGGCGCCGAACACGGAGGCGAGGATTGCAAGGACTGCAGAGAGTGCCATGCAGACGACGCGCAACACATCCTTCCAGCTTTCGGTGAGCACTTCGACCACTGGCAATTTGCGAGGCTTGTCCCCTGCTTGCGCCTCAGCGAAGACCGGGGCCTCATGGACTTCACGGCGGATGATCCAGCCGACCACAAGCACCACAGCGCTCAGCAGGAACGGAATTCGCCAGCCCCAGGACGCAAAAGCATCTGCGGGCATGAATTGGGCCAGTGGCAGGAACACCGCCGCCGCTAGCAGTTGCCCGGCTTGCACGCCTTGAAGGGTAAAGCTGGCGAAGTAACCACGGCGCCCGTCAGGTGCATGCTCCATGGTCATGGAGCTTGCGCAAGACACCTCGCCGGCAACCGCGAACCCTTGGATCAGACGCAAGGTAATCAGTATCGCGGGAGCCCACACGCCGATCTGGTCGTAGGTCGGGAGCAAGCCAATGCACATGGTCGAAAAGCCCATCAAGAACATGCAGTAGACCAGGACTGTCTTGCGCCCATGGCGGTCACCCAGGTGCCCCAGCACCACCGCGCCTATAGGTCGTGCGATGTACCCAACCCCGAAGCTGGCAAGTGAAACGATGATGCCGACGGTGGGATTGTCCGTTGGAAAAAACAGCTGCGGGAAAAGCAAGGCTGCGGCAGTGGCATAAATGAAAAAGTCGTAGTACTCCAACGCCGAGCCGATCCAGCCGCTAGCGGCGGCCTTCCTCGACTGACGCTTGGAGTGTGGATCGCTCGGGATGCCATGGCTCATGAAGTGTCTCCGGTACCGTGATTTTGTTATTGTAACGTCGTTCCATTTGTAATGTTGTTCCGGAGCATTGCCTTTGTCAAGGCTGCTGGCAGGTCTCACGCCCCGGTCGTCGACCTGCAATAGGCTGGCAGCTCAAGCCCGGTTCGGTGTTGATGGCAGGCGTGCATTTGCGTTGACTTGACGAGGACACGGTGCTTACTATTGTAACTGTGTTCCAAATAGAACAGCGTGACATTTTGGTTGGCGCTGCTCATAACCAGCTGAGAAGAATTCCATGAGAGTCGTTAAAGGTGCTGTTGATCGCTGCCTTGAGGCTATCGAGCTGCTGGCTCGTGAGGCCCGCTGGATGCGAATGTCTGATATTGCAGGTGAACTGGGGATGGAAAAGGGGCCGGCCCACCGTGTGCTTGCGCAGTTGGTAGAACAAGGCTGGGCCGAGCAGGATGAGGCGACCTCCCAATACCGGCTGACACTCAAGCTGGCGCTTTTAGGGCAGCGTTACCTGAACGGCATCGGGCTGCCGGAGCTTGTGCAGCCGATTATCGAAAACGTAGCGTCTTTATCCCATGAGCTGGTACGCCTGACTGTCGTCTGCGAGGGCGGTTTGTCCTGGCTCGCCTCGGCTCAAGGCGCTGCACCTGGGTTGATGTACTCGCCAGCCATGGATCAGCCAATCAATCTGTACACCACTGCAAACGGCAAAGCCTGGCTTGCATCCATGCCTGACGAGCAAGCTGTCGAAATTGCTATCCGCGACGGTCTGGGCAAAGACCTGGGTGTAGGCAAAGGCCCTAAGGCTATCAATACCGTTGAACGCTTGCTTTCCGATTTGGCGGCGACCAGGTCACGGGGTTATGGCCTCGTTGTGGAAGAGGCTGAGGCCGGTGTGTGGGCTATCGCGGTGCCGGTGAAGATGATCCCGTCGGGAGTTGTGGTCGGGACCATGAGTATTGCCGGCCCGGTGTTACGGATGCATCCAGACCGCTATGACGAATTGCATGCACTGCTCGAGGATGCTGCGAACAAGCTCGGGACGGTATGGCCTCGGCAACCCAGCGTGCAGGGGTGAAGCTCATGGATCAGTGCAGTCAATCAGCTGATGCGCGTGAACCAACCCTTATGCAAGCCGCCGCGTACCTCGCGAAAGCACGCCAAACGGGTAATCGACTAGATGCTCTGCCCTGCAATGAGGCGTCACTGAGCCTGGAGCAAGGCTTCCAGATACAGCAGCATGTCGGTGTGCTGGCCGGGAAAAAAGTGGGCGGATGGAAATGCGCATTGCCCAAACCTGGCAAGTGGATAGTCGCGCCCATCTACACCGATAGCATCGTGAGTTGCGACCGATACCCCCTTGGCTTCGCAACTTCCACGGTACGAATCGAGCCCGAGCTTGCATGCGTGTTGGGCGCCAGTCTTCCTGCCCGCGCGGCGCCCTACACGGCCGATGACATTACGCGGGCCATCAGTCAGGTACACCTTGCACTCGAGGTAATCGACTGTCGATATACCGATCCGCAGAAGGTCCCGTTCGAGCAGTTGCTGGCTGACGGGTTGTTCAACCATGGACTAGTGCTGGGGCCTCGTGCCATTTCGCTGAGCTCGAACAATTTGCCCACTCACCTTGATGTAACCCTGAGTCATCCGGGTGTAGAGCCTGTGAGCATTGCCGGCACTCACCCGGATCAAGACCCCGTCTCGCCGATCGTCTGGCTCGCCAATTTTCTCTCTGCACGTGGCATCGGTCTGCAAGCGGGTCAGGTCGTGATCACCGGCTCCTATGCGGGGCTACTCGAAGTTCCCACCCACCAGCCGCTGGATATCCAGTTCGGCGAGGCAGGATCTCTGTCTGTCTTTTTTTCAACGCTTGAGGAGTAACGTATGCGCTTGGTTCGTTTCGGTTTGCCAGGACAAGAACTGCCTGGGATTTTGGATGCTCAAGGACAGATCAGGGATCTTTCGGGCATCGTCGATGATATCGATGCCGCAGCGCTGGCGCCGTCCAGTATTGAAAAACTGCGTGGCATCGACATTGAGCGCCTGCCACTGGTACCGGCCGGGACACGTTTGGGCCCGTGCGTGGGCAGCGTGCCGAACCTGATCTGTATCGGCCTCAATTATTCTGACCACGCCGCCGAAACCAACACGCCCATTCCGAGCCAACCTGTGGTGTTCAACAAGCACACCGGGGCCATCAGTGGTGCAAATGACCCTGTGATCCTGCCGGGTGATGCAAAGAAGCTCGACTGGGAGGTCGAACTGGCCATCGTGATTGGTTCACCTGCCTGGCACGTAGATGAAAGCAAGGCGCTGGATCATATCGCCGGTTACTGCCTGGCAAACGATGTCTCCGAGCGCGCCTATCAGCTCGAGTACGAAGGGCAATGGACAAAGGGCAAGAGCAGCTTTTCCTTCGCGCCACTTGGCCCTTGGCTGGTGACTCGTGATGAAATCGCCGACCCGCAGAACCTCGACCTCTGGCTGGAAGTGAACGGCAAGCGTTATCAGAACGGTAACACTCGGACGATGATTTTCAGCGTGGCTCACATCGTGTCCTACCTCAGCCGTTTCATGCCCCTGCTGCCGGGTGACGTCATCATCACCGGCACACCGCCCGGCGTAGGCCTGGGCCAGAAGCCGCATGTGTTTCTCAAGGCCGGGGACGTCATGCGCGTAGGTGGAACGGGGTTGGGCGAGCAGTGCCAGACTGTAGTTCCCTATGTTTCGGAGATGGGCGCAGCCTGGGTTGACGGTCGCTACCCTAACGTTGATTGACCCCGGAGTAAAAGATATGAGTTTTGCAGGAACAGGCGTAGTCGCAATTTGGCATGATCTTTTGCCCGAGGCGCGGGATGAGTTCTACGAGTGGCATAACCGTGAGCACATGCCAGAGCGCGCGGCGATCCCTGGTTTTCAGCGGGGACGGCGATACATCGCGCTCGATGCGGGGCCTCTCTATTTCAATCTGTACGAGGCCGATACCGTCGGGGTGTTAGGGGGGGCAGATTACCTGGCTCGCCTCAATGCGCCGACACCCTGGACACAGAAAGTCGTGCAGTCGTATCGCAATGTTGCTCGATCGATCTGTGACGTGCACTACACCGCCGGCGTAGGAAATGGCGCCTACCTGGTCACCCTGCGCTTCAATGTAACCGCCGAACGCCACGCAGACGTTCTCCAGGCGTTGCGTGATCAGGTGCTGCCTCCACTGGCCGATGCTCAGGGGATCACGGGGATCCACCTTTGCACCGCCGATGAGGCCGTCAGCAAGGTTGAGACTGCGGAGAAAAAGGCCCGATCGGAGGGTACTGAAATCCCATCCTGGATCATCATCATCGAAGGCTGTGCCGCAGACTATGTCGGGCATGCCAGAGCGCAACTGGTCGAGGCCGTTGGCAACGTGCTGGACGAACCTGAACCGCAACTTGCCACGACGCTTTATCAACTGGAATACACCCGCTGCAAGACCCCTTCCAGCGCCGGGTGATAATTGCCGAGCTGCACTAAGCAAACAACGTTCCGCGTTTTGCTCCTTTGGGTGCGCCGCGCGTGCAGATAAGCACGCTGCGGGCGCGCTCTTTTTCAGCCAGCGTCTCGGCGCTGCAGTGCGTGCGAAAAAAAACGCTATTCAAGGGTGATGCGTCAAACGATAACAAGAATTAAAACCTCGTTGAATGAATGTTCGGCGTGAAGGGCTGCGTTTCAATTAACTATCTGTTGTGGAAAAATAAAAATGAAAATCCGCGCATCCGGCTCTATTTTCAGTCACGCAAACGTGTTTGTCGCCGTGCCGCTGCTGAGTACTGCAATCGGCGCACAGGCAGTCGAAACCGGGTTTGTAGAGGATTCAACGGCAGGATTGAACCTGCGTAATTATTATATTAACCGCAACTATGTCAGCGACTCCGCGACTCAAAGTAAGGCCGAGGCGTGGAGCCAGGCGTTCATCTTGAACTACAAGTCCGGCTTCACCCAAGGCTTGGTAGGTTTTGGTCTGGACGCCATGGGTCTTTACTCTGTGAAACTGGACGGTGGCCGTGGCACGCCGGGGACCCAATTGCTGCCGATTCATGACGATGGCCAAGCGGCAGATGATTATGGGCGGCTGGCCATTGCAGGCAAAGTCAGGATCTCCGCTACGGAGCTCAAGGTCGGCGAATGGATGCCTACACTACCGATCTTGCGTTCCGATGACGGGCGTTCGTTGCCGCAGACGTTCAGAGGTGCGCAGGTCACTTCTCGAGAGATCGAAAATCTCACTTTGTATGGCGGCCAATTCCGAGCCAACAGCCCACGAAACGATGCCAGCATGGACGATATGTTCCTTGCCCAGAAGCCGGGCGTCTTTTCGGATCGGTTCAACTTTGTGGGTGGTGAGTACACGTTCAACGACAAGCGGACGTTGCTCGGTGGTTGGGGCGCTGAGTTGAAGGATATCTACCGCCAGCAGATGATCCAGATCACTCACAGCCAGCCCATTGGCACATGGACACTGGCTGCCAACGTCCAATGGTTCACGGGGAAGGATGACGGGCGATCATTGGCGGGTGGTCTCGACAACCGGACCTGGTCTGGATTGTTTTCCGCGATGCACGGTGCGAACACCTTTTACATAGGCCTGCAGAAGGTTTCCGGCCAGGACGGCTGGATGAAAGTCAACGGCACTTCAGGTGGCTCATTGGCCAACGACAGCTTTAGCTCCAGCTACGAAAATGCCAATGAGCGTTCCTGGCAGGTGCGCCACGATTATAATTTTGTGGCGTTGGGCGTTCCGGGCCTGGTGCTTATGAACCGCTATATCAAAGGTAGCGGTATTCATGTTGGGGGAGAGACCGGTGTCAAGGAGTGGGGGCGGGAGACCGAACTGGCCTATGTGTTCCAGGCTGGCGCGCTCAAAGACTTGAATATCAAATGGCGGAATTCGACGTTACGTCGGGGTTGGGGCACCCATACAAGCTTCAATGAAAACCGATTGGTCCTCAACTATCCGTTTTCGCTGTTTTGATGCGTAGGGATGGGCGGCAGTCTGTATCAGGCCACGCAGCGTCCAGCCCGTAGGCAGGTAGCCCTGAATTTTAGGTACAAAGACCGCGACGCGTTGCTGAGCGCCGTAACGAACGTGGCTTACCTGGGCATATCGCTTATCATGTCCGCAGGCATTTCGGAAAGTTCAGGTGCGCTCAACAGGTCCACTGCGGACAGCAGCGCATCGGGTTCGATGGGGCTTTCCAGGATCACGGTGTGTTGGGTGTGATTGTCGATCAGGCGCAGAGTCGGTGTGGCGTTCAATCCGTTCTGCGAGGCTTCCGTGTTTTGGCGGGCCGCGGTTTGAGCCACCTCTTCACCCGCCAGGCAGCGTTGCAGGCCAGGCGTCCCACCGGAAGAGGTGCTGACGGTGGCCAACCCCTGGCCGTTGCTTTGCGAGTGCAGGTAGACCCAGACACCTGCCCCCCACAGGCCCTCTGGGCCTTCGGGCTGGCCTACGCATTCGAGCAGCCGCGCTTCGCGACTGGATGCAGGCTCGTTTTGTGGCAACGGCAGATCGGGCCAGGCCAGGTTGACGTGATCGTTGGTGACGATCCAGCGCTGCAGTTGGGGCAGGTAGAACCGGCAATGGGGGCATTCAAGGTTGGTATAGAGCGTGACCGTAAAGCGTGCTTCGGGGTTGCCATAGATCCACGGTGGGCCGCTATCGGCAGCGGGGTGTAAGGGTAGCGGTAGCCACCAGCACAGAGCCAGACCCGCGACAGCGAGCCAACCGCAGGTCCATTTCAGGTTTTGCGCCGTTATCCGTTTGCGCATGGTGTCGCTCCTGACAGTTCCTGGTTAACCCGCTTTAAAGGCTCGTTGCCACGTGCACGGTCGATGTCATGAGCCGAGTTCGGTGATGCCGTGTCCCTGCATGAGGGTATGACGCGCGGTTTTTCCCCCCAGTTCCGTCATTGCCAACGGCAGGCACAGGCTGGCTCGCACGGCGCGAAACAGCAGGTCTATCGACTTGGACAGAAACCCACCCTCACAGGCTATTTCCCTCGGCCATTTAGCTATCCGACCGCCGAACGACCGGTTTCGGCCATATAAGCCAGTCTGGCTTCATCTCAAGGTACCGCCTAAAAAATATCAGATCTTTGCCTGATATTTTCGCCAGTAGTCAATTTGATGAAAGCGGATTCAAATGATCAAGGGCAACGGGCTGGGTGAGTGTGATGAAGCCTATAGATAACGACGCCGGACCAAGGCTGCCAGATTTTGTCAGTACCAGAGTGAAGTCGTTTGTACAAGAGCATTTGAATGCAGTGTGGGGCGGGCGCCATCTGTTGCCGCGTTGGTTCGGCTTTCGATGAATAGTAGTATTTCAGATGATCAAGCGGAACGTATCGTCAAAGGATGCATTGCTGCCATTAGAACAATCCGCGGCTGAACGCGCTATACAAGGTCGCCGCCGTGAAGACCGGAAAACCACTACCTGTCAAAATTGCCAGTTCTTCATAGGTCCAATTCTATGTATGTTGTTCCTTCACACGGAATGTCGCATACAAGGAGTGGGACCTATGAACAGACTTGTCAAATCACTCGCAGTCGCGGGCCTGATGCTTCACCTGCAGAGCCCAAGCGCTGCTCCAGTTGGTGTACCTGCTAAAGCTGTGCAGAATTACCTGGCCCCCTGTTTCACGGCCGGTAACGGTGTGAACTGTGAAGTTTCGGGTGTGGCGCGAGTCGGCGAAAATCTCATCCTTGCTAATGACAAGAAAATGCCTAGGCCTGGCGGTCCTGCAATTTTTACAATGGCACTTGATGATCATCGTATCGTCGGCACGCCCTCCTATCTAGAGGGAACGGTGCTGCTCAAGGCAGACAAGTTTGAAGGCCTTACAACCACGCTGGATGGGAAGTATGTCATCGCCATCACTGCGTTCAACAATCCTTCCAATGACGCCCTCAATACGTTGCTCTACTGGCCAGTGAGCGAACCAAAAAATGCTACGGTCATCTCTGTATCAACGGGAAATCAGGTGACAAACTCGCAAGATTTGCGGGCGAAAATTAGGGAAGCCGTAGGCTCGTCTTATTATCAGATTGAGGCGATTTCTACTTCGCCTGGCGACCGTTTGCTGATAGGTATTCGTAAGCATGGTAAAGAGAGCAAACAAGCAAAATTCTCGTTTTTATTGCTGTCAATTTCTTGCTCCATCAATGAGCAGGGCGTTCAGCTTGGCGACCAATTTGAGATTGTTTTGAGCCTGACGCCTGACCAACTGGTCGAAAAACTGGGTATGCAGGCAGGGGCGTATCCTGAGTTGGGGCTTTCTGGGCTCGAGTTTGACCGCTACAACCAAGACCGCCTTTACGCAGTTACCAGTTACGAGCGAGACGGTAAGGAGGTCGGCCAGAAAGAGATTGGCGGCTTCTTGTGGGTGTTGCCGTTTGAAGGCTCTAAGCTTGGTGAGCCTCAGCCTGTCAGGCTTGAAGAAGGGGCTGTGGTGGCCTTCAACCACAAGCCCGAGGGTGTGGAGGTACTTGACGACAGCCATGTGCTGATCGTGCATGACGACGACCGGGTAAGGGTGGAAGATCCCGAGACGCACACCAGGCGTCAAGAGCACGAATTTGGCTACAGTGTCGTAACCTTCGGCGCAGAGTAAGTTGGAACCTAGGTGCTGATCGGTCTCATTCGGGTAGCCAGCGATCACCGGCCACGGAAATCATCGGGCTGATTTACGCCAGCAGGCGGTAGTGAAGATCTATTTCTCCACTTTAAAGCCATTCAGTTGGACGGCTTCGGAGCTTGAAGCCGCTGGCGCAGGACTGACATTTTTACCAGTAGGCAGGCCTCGCCAAGCGATTTAGGGTCATGGTCAGCGAGGAGGCTGAGCTGCGCGAGTCACAAGAACAACCGTCGGGCACTTCCTCACAGCAACAGGGAAGTGGCAGAAATGAACGGACGAATGTTGTTAACGGCTTGGGCGGCGATCCTCCTGACCTGCGGCGCTGAAGCTTCCGACACGTTACGAATAGATGACCTCGCGCCTTATGGTCGTGGCGACACGGCCGGCTTTCAAAAATGGTGCGCGCAAGTGCGGGGTGTGAATCAGGCACCTCCAGCTGTGGTGGTCGATGGAGTTACTTTGCCCATATCGCGTGTCAAGCAGCAGCGGGATTCCCTGTGCTTCAACTTAGCTGAGGGGGTAAACAGTGGCCCGGTTTGGCTAAGTGCTGGCGGGTTTACGAGCAACGCGGTCTGGCTCAGCACAAGGCAAAGCTGGGTGCAATCTCCCAGCCAAGACCGTCTCGTGACTATCAATGACCGGGTGGTGACTGCTCTGGATTTGGTCAGTTTGATCTTGCGTGAAAATACTAACGGCCTGCTGGAGACGCGAAGGATTGCGCTTCAGTACGACGTGGACATCGTTGGGGTGATACCGCCTTTGAATGTTGTTCAAGTGCGTCTGCGCGCTCGCACATTGGCAGCGCGTCACAGCATCGTGAGCAGCATGAAAAGCGACCCTGCCGTGCAGGGGATCGTAGTGGAGGATGACAACCCAGAGCGACCGGAAGATCCTGAACGAATCATCGAGCCGCCTGACCAGGCGGGGTGGATCGCCAACAAACTCGAGCAGGCAGTGGAGGCCTTCAAGCACAATGTTCGTGAGCAAGGGCGGAGTTTTCAGCCAACTAACGTGGTAGTCGGCGTGGTAGAGAAGGGTGTCAATTTTGAATCGACTGATTTCTCGGCGTTTGCAGCGCCGTGCAAAGGCGTCGGCACGTGCCTTTACGCCCGCCACAGTTCTGCGATAAACGGGCACGGCTCAGTGGTTGCCGGAATACTTGCGGCTCGCCTGTATCCGCGCGGCAATGTGGCTTTTCTAAGTCGGTTGGGTGCCGTGGGCGGGCGCTTCGACATCATTGTGGATCGCGGCGCAGCGTCAGGTGTTACGGCTCGCATCGCTGCTTCGGTGAACCTTGTTGAAGACGGTGCGCGGGTGCTCAATTGGAGCTGGGGGGTTCACCGGATAGGAACGCTCAACCTGAGGGGCGAACCTGTAGATATCAACGTCCGCACCGACGAGGCAATGGCCGGGTACGAATTGTTATTGAGGCGTTTCTTTGATTGGTTAGAACACCGGCATTCGAGCGTTGTGGTGGTCAATTCAGCGGGTAATAGCGCCTCCACTACCGATGATCATCTGCCTGCATCATTGTCATCAGCTCAGCTTGTAGTAGTGGGTGGGCATCAGCGAAGTCGCCAGGTTGTGGATGTGGCTGACCCTCGTTTCGCAGTGCCTCGTAGCAGTTCAAACGTTGGCCCTCGTATCGACATCAGTGCTGCCGCGTGTCCGAATCCCTCTCGATCGACTGCGGTGAGGGCCGGGCGGGGTGGAGGGTGTGGCACTTCGTATGCCGCAGCCCTGGTCACTGGCGTGGTCGCTGCGATGATTTCCATCAACCCTGATCTCACCCCACGACAAATCAAGCACTTGTTACGCCAGAGTGCATTGCCGATGATTGCCAGACCTGATCAGGCACGCCGCATTGGGCCGACGCGACCGATCAGAGCTGCCGCTTGCTCGAACAATGTTGCTTGCGCAGTTGAGCAGTTTGCACGGCTGGATATGCATCAAGCCTTGGCGCTTGCGGTCAAGACAAAGCGTCACCCGTCCATGGCTGAAGATGGTGGTGGTGAGTTACTTGAATAGCAGGAGTGGATGAGCACCAGCACGCGGGACGGCTGTTACATGTCGAGCCTCATCGAAACGCCGCTCATTGACACCTTCGCCCTTGTGGGGCCAGCGGGCGCTTCAACACGTTGTTCTGACTATCCCAGTCCCAGGGAAATTGACTTTGACCTGACAGCTGCATCGCGTCCGGCGGCAAGGTGCAGTCGTTCGGTCAACCACATGACGCCGGCAGCTTTCTCATAAAGCTCTGTAATAGACATGCTGACGTGGGGGCGTAGCAGGGCCAGGCAGCTGCGGATAACCCCTTGATGCACAGGCTGTAACCACCCATGACAAAGGCCCAGTTCCCGAGCCTGCGACCACAGAGCCGGGCCCTTGGCGAATGTTTTGGGTTCCCATAACAATGGGATGTCCGAGCTTTGAAGATAAGGGGGTCGAAAATCCAATGCCGCCTGGACGATCCTGCGTCCGCCGGGCAAGAGGTTTTCTGAGTGGAGCTCGTAGGGGGGGCTGGTGTATCTGAAGCTGTAGAAGGTAAATCCCAACCCTGCAGCGAGATGAGGGAGCTCCTTGAGCAATGCCGGTAACTCTCGCAATCGCTCCCAATCTTCTGTGGTCCTGTTGAGCATCTAACCTCCGTGTAGGAATACACGTAGCGGGACCTGCCACGTTCAACAAACTATAGGATTACAGTAAACCCCAGCTTGATAGTCAACTTTGTCGTTGCGCCTGCTTGGCATAAATGAGCAAAATGTGTTGTCAGTCACTGCATATAGGGGAGGCAGTTCCCAGGTCAAACACGCTGGACTACAGTGCCTGGCAATTGATTTTTTCTTATCTACGCCCTCAGTCGCCTTGCTTTGGTTTTACCTTGAGTCTCATCCTCGATCTCGATCGTGCTTATAAACACCAGCCGCGCTTCACGGCTGGGTCGTGCTTGCCGAGGTTCTGCCTTTTTCGTAAACCAAGCAGGTTGGCGCAATGCCAATGCTGCCCGGCACGAGTTTGAACTGACCTGTCATTTTTGCTAGTGGACACAAAGCGTCACGCGATTCAAAGTCATTGCTCGAGAGGCGCGTAAGCGAGCGAATGTTGATGAGTTAAAAAACGTCGTCAGGGCGTGCGCTGACCCGCAGAGGTAATGTGTGAACCTGATGTGCCTTCATCAGTAGCCTACCCCCTATGCGGATCTACGGAGGGATTCCATGAGGGTGTCCATCTATCAACCTATACTGCTGGCGCTGCTGATACTTGTACTGCCGGGTAATGTTTGGGCAGGGCTGCCCGAATCGTTGAAGGTCATGTCATTCAATGTGCGCACACCGGTCGACGCTGCGCCTGGTAAGCGGTGGGAAGACCGTCGGGCCGCGATGGTCACGATGATTCTGGATGTCCAGCCCGCTGTTATCGGTACTCAGGAGCTCGTGCAGGAGCAGGCTGATTATCTGGCAGCTCACCTTCCCGGCTACCGTTGGTTCGGGGAGGGGCGACGCGGCGGCGACGGCGATGAACATATGGGTGTGTTCTACGACAGCACGCAGATGACGGCGGAACAATGGGGTGACTTTTGGCTGTCGGACACGCCTGACGTTGCAGGGAGCGTCAGCTGGGGCAATCTCTTTCCTCGCATGGTCAGTTGGGCGTTATTCCGTCGGATCGAGGACGGCCGCCGTTTCTATTTCCTGAATACTCATCTGCCTTATCGCGCAGAGGATGAGACGGCGCGGGTCAAGGGGGCAGAGCTGATCGCCGCTCGCGTCGACAAATTACCCATTGGCGTGCCCGTGGTGCTAACAGGTGATTTCAATGCTGAACCCGGCAGTTCGGCTTACCTGGCGCTTTCCCGCGTATTGCAGGATACCCGTCCTGTAGTGAAAACCCCGCGGGGGCCAAGCAATACCTTCCATGGTTTCACCGGCAAGGCCACAGTGCGCGTGGACTGGGTGCTGGAGCGCGGCTTCCATGCGCGCAGCTTCGTTACCGACGATCGCCTCATCAACGGCGTGCTTCCCTCGGATCACTTCCCAGTGGTGGTTGAGCTGGAGTGGACCAGCCCGTAGTCGATTATTGCTGGAGCTCGCGTGTCGCTCAGGTTCGGCGCCGCACGGGTGTTGCCTTAGGCAGCCATCCCGGCAAAAAAGCGCGAGGCATTTTCATCGAGGGTCGCAATGTCGTAGCCACCCTCCTGGATCACCACGCAAGGCAGGCCCAGCGCCTTGATCCGCTGCCCCAGAAGGTAAAACCCTTCATGGCTGACGTGGACCTTGGATTGGGGGTCGTTTTCGTAGATATCAAAGCCCAGCGACAGCACCAGCACGTCGGGAGCGAAGGCGTGCAGCGCTGTTGCCGCCTGGTCCATGCAGGCTAAGAAATCCGCTTCGCTGGCCCCGTGTGCCATGGGCAGGTTCAGGTTGAAGCCTGCTCCTGCACCCGCTCCGGTCTCATCATCGAACCCGGCGACCACGGGGTAGAAGTTGGTCGGGTCGCCATGAATCGACACGTACAGTACATCGTTGCGCTCGTAGAAAATTTCCTGGATGCCCTGGCCGTGGTGCATGTCGGTGTCGAGCATGGCCACTTTGTCGAACTTGCCACGCAGCACCTGGGCGGCGATTGCGGCATTGTTCAGATAGCAGAACCCACCCGCCGCTTCGGCGCGGGCATGGTGCCCTGGCGGCCGGCACAGCGCATAAGCGGCCTGGTCGCCTTCGATCACCGCATGTGCTGCGGCCACTGCGCTCTGCGCCGACCAGTAGGCGGCCTGCCAGGTGTGCTCGCCGATCGGGCAACTGCCATCGGCCAGGTAGCGGGCGGTCTTGCCGAGGATGCCGCGCAACGGGTTGCCTTCACGGATGTAGATGTTGGACATCACCTCATCGCCCCAGTCTTCCGGCACTTCATGCCACTGCTGGTAGGCGCTGCCCAGGTAGTCCAGATACGCCTGGCCATGCACCGCCGCCAGCGGCGCCAGGCCGTGGTCAGCGGGCTCGAACAGCGGGTAGCCTAGCTTATTGACCACTGCCAGCAGCGGTTCGATGCGTGCCGGCACTTCCTGTGGTTGGCGCATCTGCCCACGTGACAGATAGGAGCGGGGGTGGTGCAGGCGTTGAGCTGGATGGAAAAACGCTTTCATGGATCACCTCTTGGTAACGCGTGCGATCAATCGCCCAGTTCGGGGAGAACCCTCAGCACGGGTATGACAAAGGCACCCTGGTGGTGCGTTGCCAGATATTGGGCCAAGTCCTATGCTAGGAAAAGCTTCTAATTCCAATACTCCAGTATAAGATCAACAAATAATGATGCTGACGACAACGCCCTTCACGAGGGACCCCGAAGCCAAGCGTTTCCTCAACGATCGCCTCGACTGGAACCTGTTGCGAACATTTCTGGTGATCGGCCAGGAGGGCAGTATCAGCCGCGCTGCGGCACGGCTGCACTTGAGCCAGCCGGCGGTAAGCCAGGCGCTGAGGCGTCTTGAGGAGCAGTTGGGCAGTGCCTTGGTGGTACGCCGCGGGCCACGCATCAACCTGTCGCAGGCGGGGGAAGAGGTAATGCAGATCGCTGCCGAGCTATACGGCACGGTCTCGCGGCTGGGGCCTGCGCTGGACCGCCCAGCCGAAACAGTGACGGGCAAAATCCGCCTGCTGAGCATCAGCCGTATACAGTCCCGCGTCTATGATGAGTTTCTCGCACAATTCCACAGTGACTACCCCCAGGTGGAGGTGGAGATCGATGTGCTGCGTAGTTCGAATGTGGCCAGTGGCTTGTTGCAGAAGACCGCCTCGTTCGGCCTGAGCCTGTGCCGCACGCCCCAGCCCCGGCTTGAACAACGGGTGCTGTTAGAACAACGCTACGCGTTTTTCTGTGGCAAGCGCCATCGCTTGTTCGGTCGCAAGAACCTCACCCTGGCGGATCTGCAGGGCGAGAACTTTGTGAGCTTCACCAGTGACCAGATGGGCGGCAACCTGTCGCCGCTGACGGTGTTTCGTGATCAGCAGGGGTTTACCGGGCGTATTGTTGCATCGTCACCGAGCCTGGATGAAATTCTGCGGCTGGTGGGAGCCGGTTACGGCATCGGCTGCCTGCCGGAGCACATCGTCGCGGCGGATGTCCAGGCCAATGAGCTGTGGCGACTGCCGCCGTGGGACGGGGTGATCGATGTGAACGTGTACCTGCTGTGGAACCGGGAACAGAAGTTTACCCAAGCCGAGTCGATCTTTCTGGAGCGCTTCCAGCAGATGCTCATGACCACAGACCCGGCCGAGCGCTTTTGACCGACGTACGGGTGCGTAATCAGGCCCAGAGACCAAACACTACCAACGCCGCCACGCCAAGCCCGACCGCAATCGAGCACCCACCCAGCGACAGCGCCGCCCGGCCTTGCCGGTACCAGCCGTCATGGCCCAGTTGCCGTGCCGGGGCCAACAGGCTGCGCCAGCGCAGTTCGGTTTCGTGAAACGCTTGCAGGTTTGCCGTATCCGCATCCAGCCAGCGACGAAAGTCGATCCGTTCGCAAGCGGTCACCTGTGGGCTTTGCAAGCGCACATACCATTGCCCGGCAACACTCGACAGCACATCACGGCGTGAGCGCCCGGCCTGCAGCGCCTGGTCCATGTTTTGCTCGATGCTCGCCAGGGGCAAGTCGAGGCGGGCAGCGATGCTGGCGAAGTCCAGTTGGTCGAGGCGGTTGAGCAGGAACACTTGCTGCACACGCCGTGGCAGCCGCTTGAGCGCATGCAGCAAGGCGCGATCGGGATCGTGTTCGGTAACAGGCGTTGGGTGCTCAAGGGGCAGTAGCAGACGGGTCATGGACAGCTCCTTGCATGAAAGGGGGAGGGGTGGGGGCATCTTCCTTGATGCGGAACCAGCGTAGGCGAAACGAGATTGATTCTCAAGTGCTGATTCCGCAAAGTTTTGTAATGAGCGTTCACGCCCTGAAACACCTTTGCTATCATGCGCGCCATTACGATCTTCATTAGCCTGAAGAGCCAAAAAAAAGACCCGGCAAAAAGCCGGGTCAAAAACCGTGATTAGCCTGATGAGGAGATAATCTGAGAGCGACCTAAGCTCCAGGTTATCCAGCTGGTCTCGCGATCAGCTGAGTGCAATAATAATCGTTATCATTTGCCAGTCAAATGATTTTTATCCATTTCGGTAAAAAAGTTTTACCGATGCGCTTCCTTGTCCCGGCAATCGGGGCATTTGCCGTTCCAGGCCATCACGTTCTCTCCCTTTCTTTTTTCTTCAGAATTCCGGATCTGCGGCGCGATTGTGCTCCAGCAGGGCGCGGGCCATGTCCATCATGTGCATCAACGCGTAGGTCAGTTCGCGCTGGCTGCCATGCTGGTGGCTGGCAGTTTCCTGCGCGGTGGCGGCGGCGCAGCGCAGCAGGGCGATGGCATGTTCCTGGGCCTGGTCGCTCGTGACGCTCTCGTGCAGGGTCCAGATCTTGTTGTCCAGGGTAGGGCGCTGTGGCTTGGGATTGAGGTAGTAGTCGAGGGCGCGGCGGGCGGCTTCGCTGTCGAGATCTGTTTCGTCGTTTTTCGGTGGTTTCATCGCGATACCTTGTGATTTCCCTTTAAACACAATGGAATCAGAGGATAGGTCAATCTGTACTGATTATGATCAAATAAATAATTCAGATTGTGTATTGCTGCGAATAATACAGTCCGTATTGTTTCCGCTCATGGAAAACTGGAACGCATTTCTCAAGCGCTACAAGCGCGAACACAACCTCAGCCAGCTGAAGCTGGCCGAACGGCTGGGCATGACTCAGGGTGGCGTGGGTCATTGGCTACGTGGCACGCGGCGGCCGACGCTGGAAACCATAAACGAAAAGCTCGAGAAACTTGGCCTGGTGTTTCTGGAAGCACAAGTCATGGTGGTAGAGCGTGACATCTTGCGCGAAGCCCCTGGGCGCTATGCGGTCGAGCCCCCGGTATCAGCCCAAGCGCTGCTTTATGCAAGCTTCCGCTTCCCGGTTCTGACCTGGGCTGACTTGCAGGGGCCTTTGCCTGAAGCGGGCAAATGCCACGAACAGACGGATTACATGCCCGCAGGCAATGCGTTCTGGCTAGTGGTGGAAAACGACTCGATGAATGCAGCCAGTGGCAAGAGCGTGCCTGAGGGCATGCGAGTGCTGGTGGACACGGGCCTGCAGGCAGAACCCGGCAGGTTGGTGATTGCGCGGCAGCCGGGGCGGCCTGCAGTGTTGCGGCAGTTGGTCGAGGAGGGTGGCGACAAGATGCTCAAACCGTTGAATACGCGCTATCCGACAATCCTGTGTGAAGAGGGCTGCGAGTTCCTGGGGGTGGTCGTGCGGGTGCACGGGGCCTTCTAGATAGCCGGCGCTGCTGCGCAGCCCATCGCCAAGCGGGGCTCCCACAAGTACGGTGCCGATCTCAAGCATTGCGCTGGCCCTGTGGGAGCGGGTTCACCCGCGAAGAATCCAACGCGGTTTATGGCACCGGCTTTGCCGGTGTTCGCGGGCATGCCCGCTCCCACAGTGATCGCGCAAACTTTCGCCGTCCGAGCTAGGCGGTGGACCCCGCTTACCTCACTCAGCCAGCTCGACCAGCACCGTCCCTTCGCTGACCATATCCCCTTCCTGGCAGAACAACGCCTTCACCGTCCCGCCATGCGGCGCACGAATGCTATGTTCCATCTTCATGGCCTCCAGCACCACCAGTGCCGTACCGGCTTCAACCACCTGTCCCGGCTCGACGAGCACCCGCACGATGCTACCGTTCATGGGCGCACCCAGGCCGCCTTGATGGCCATGGCTGGCCTCGGCTTCGGCAATCGGGTCGAAGGCCTGAATGGCGTGCATCTCGCCATCCCAGTGCAGGTACAGCGTGCCGTCGCGGCGAATCGCCAAATGCTGGCGGCGCACACCTGCCTCATCGTGCACCAGTTGCTCGCCCACTAACTCCCAGGTGGACGTAGCGCTGCGTTCCAGTGCAACCGCCTGGTCCTGCCCGCCGCTCAACAGGTGCAGGCTGCTGCGTGCCGGCAGGCCCAGGCGCAGGCCGTTGTGCGCACCCCATGGCGAACTGCGGTCGTCATCGCGCTGATGCCCGGGCTGGCTTTGCAGCCAGGCTTCGGCTGCCGCCTCCCAGAAGCCCGCCGGCAGCGCACCTGGCGCTGGCAGCAGCACGTCCTGGTGGCGTGGAATGAATCCGGTGTCCAGCTCTGCCGCCGCAAACGCAGGGTGGGCCAAAATGCGGCGCAGGAAGGCAATGTTGGTCTTCAACCCGCCAATCGCAAACTCGTCTAGCATGGCCAGCAAGCGCAGGCGTGCCTGTTCGCGGTTTTCACCCCAGGCAATCAGCTTGCCCAGCATCGGGTCGTAGAACGGCGACACCACGTCGCCTTCGCTGACCCCGCTGTCCACCCGCCGACCTTCGCCAGGCGCCGATTCCCGGTACAGCGCCAGTTTGCCGGTAGCCGGCAGGAACTCGTTGGCCGGGTCCTCGGCGTACAACCGCACTTCGATGGCATGGCCGATCAACGGCACCTGCTCCTGGGTGATCGGCAGGGGCTCGCCGCAGGCCACGCGGATCTGCCAGGCCACCAGGTCCAGGCCGGTAATGGCCTCGGTGACCGGGTGTTCCACCTGCAGGCGGGTGTTCATCTCCATGAAGAAGAACTCGCCACGGGCATCCAGCAGGAACTCCACGGTGCCGGCACCCACGTAACCGATCGCCTGGGCCGCACGCACCGCCGCTTCGCCCATGGCCCGGCGCAGTTCGGGCGACAGGCCGGGGGCAGGGGCTTCTTCGACCACTTTCTGGTGGCGGCGCTGAATCGAGCAGTCGCGCTCGTTGAGGTACAGGCAGTTGCCGTGCTGGTCGGCAAACACCTGAATTTCCACATGGCGCGGCTTGAGCACGTATTTTTCCACCAGCATGCGCGCATCGCCAAACGATGACAGCGCTTCACGCTGGGCTGAGGCCAGGGCGTCGGCCAGTTGGCTTTCTTCCTCGACCACTTTCATGCCCTTGCCGCCGCCGCCAGCGCTGGCCTTGAGCAGCACTGGGTAGCCGATGCGTTCGGCGGCGGCGCGGAAGGTGTCCAGGTCCTGGGCTTCGCCGTGGTAGCCCGGCACCAGCGGTACACCTGCGGCTTCCATCAGCGCTTTGGCCGCCGACTTGCTGCCCATGGCGTCGATGGCGCTGGCCGGTGGGCCGAGAAAGATCAGCCCGGCCTGTTCAATTGCCCGGGCGAAGCCTGCGTTCTCGGAAAGGAAACCATAGCCCGGGTGAATGGCCTGGGCACCGCTGGCCTTGGCAGCGGCCAGCAGCTTGTCGACCAGCAGGTAGCTTTCGGCGGCCTTGGTACCGCCCAGGTCAACGCGGATATCCGCTTCGCGGCTGTGCCGGGCGTCGCGGTCGGTTGCGCTGTGCACGGCGACAGTGGTCAGGCCCATGGCCTTGGCGGTGCGCATGATGCGGCAGGCGATTTCGCCACGGTTGGCGACCAGCAGGGTGGTCAAAGCGGGGCGGCTCATGGGCGCGGTTCCTTCTTGTCATCGGTTTGCCAGGCGGGGCGGCGTTTTTCCAGGAAAGCGCGCAGGCCCTCCTGGCCTTCGGCGCTGACGCGGATGCGGGCAATGGTGTTTTCGCAGTAGCGACGCAGGGCTGGGCTGAGTTCGCCGTCGTCCACTTCGCGCAGCAAGTCCTTGGTGGCGCGCAAGGCTTGCGGGCTGTTCTGCAGCAGGTTGTTCACCCACGCTTCGACCTGGGCGTCCAGCTCACTGGCCGGATACACCTCGGCCAGCAGCCCCAGCTCGCGGGCCCGTACGCCACTGAAACGCTCGGCGGTAAGGGCGTAGCGGCGCGCGGCACGCTCGCCAATGGCCTTGACCACAAACGGGCTGATGACTGCCGGGGCCAAGCCGATGCGAACTTCCGACAGGCACAATTGGGCATCTTCGGCGCCGATGGCCATGTCGCAGCAGCTGATCAGGCCCAGCGCGCCGCCAAAGGCGGCACCTTGCACCACGGCAAGGGTAGGGGCCTTGAGGCGGTGCAGGGCGTACATCAGTTCGCCCAGTTCGTGGGCGTCATCCAGGTTGGTGTTGAAGTCCAGCTGCGCCGACTGCTGCATCCAGGCCAGGTCGGCACCGGCGCTGAAGTGCCGGCCACGGCCGCGCAGCAGCACAAAGCGCAGGCTTGCGTCTTCGGCCAGTCGGTCGATGGCGACGATCAGCTCGCGGATCATCTGCGCGTTGAAGGCGTTGTTCTTGTCCTCGCGGCTCAGCCACAGGGTGGCGAAGCCGCGTGGGTCGCGGGTTACTTCAAGGGTGCTGAAATCGCTCATGGGTCACATCCGGAAAATGCCGAAGCGGCTCTGTTCGATCGGAGCGTTCAGTGCGGCAGACAATGCCAGGCCGAGCACATCGCGCGTTTGTGCCGGGTCGATGACGCCGTCGTCCCACAGGCGGGCGCTGGAATAGTAGGGGTGGCCCTGGTGCTCGTACTGGTCGAGGATCGGTTGCTTGAGCCGGGCCTCGTCCTCGGCACTGAAGGGCTGGCCGCTGCGCTCGCTTTGCTCGCGCTTGACCTGCGCCAGCACGCCAGCGGCCTGCTCGGCGCCCATCACGCCAATGCGTGCGTTGGGCCACATCCACAGAAAGCGCGGGTCGTAGGCGCGGCCGCACATGCCGTAGTTGCCGGCACCAAAGCTGCCACCGATGATCACCGTGAACTTCGGCACCTGGGCGCAGGCCACGGCGGTGACCAGCTTGGCACCGTGCTTGGCGATGCCGCCTTCTTCGTACTTTTTGCCGACCATGAAGCCGGTGATGTTCTGCAGGAACAGCAGCGGAATACCACGCTGGCAGGCCAGCTCGATGAAGTGCGCGCCTTTTTGCGCAGCTTCGGCGAACAGGATGCCGTTATTGGCCAGGATCGCCACCGGGTAGCCCTGCAGGTGGGCGAAGCCGCACACCAGGGTGGTGCCGAACAGCGCCTTGAACTCATCGAACACCGAGCCATCGACCAGCCGCGCGATGACCTCGTGCACGTCGAACGGTTGCTTGGCATCCGCCGGGACCACGCCATACAACTCGTCGGCGGCATACAGGGGGGCCACCGGGGCCAGGCGCTGCAGCTTGCCCAGCTTGTGCCAGTTGAGGTTGGCCACGCTGCGCCGGGCGATGGCCAGGGCGTGTTCGTCATTGTCGGCATAATGGTCAGCGACGCCGCTGATGCGGCAATGCACATCGGCGCCGCCCAGGTCCTCGGCGCTGACCACTTCACCGGTCGCGGCCTTTACCAACGGTGGGCCCGCCAGGAAAATGGTCGCCTGCTGGCGCACCATGATCGCTTCGTCGGCCATGGCGGGTACGTAGGCGCCGCCAGCCGTGCACGAGCCCATCACCACGGCAATCTGCGGGATGCCCTGCGCGCTCATGGTTGCCTGGTTGAAAAAGATCCGCCCGAAATGCTCGCGGTCGGGGAACACTTCATCCTGGCGCGGCAGGTTGGCACCGCCCGAGTCCACCAGATAGATGCACGGCAGGCGGTTCTGCTGGGCGATGGTCTGCGCACGCAGGTGCTTCTTCACTGTCAGCGGGTAGTAGGAACCGCCTTTGACCGTGGCATCGTTGGCCACGATCATGCATTCGACGCCTTCGACCCGGCCAATACCGGCGATCACGCCGGCGGCGGGCACGTCTTCGCCGTATACCTGGTGGGCAGCCAACTGGCCGATTTCGAGAAACGGCGAGCCCGGGTCCAGCAGCCGGTCGATGCGCTCGCGCGGCAGCAGCTTGCCACGCGAGGTGTGCCGCTCCTGGGCTTTGGGCCCGCCGCCCTGGGCCACCTGGGCGAGCAGGCCGCGCAGGGCCTGGACCTGTTCGAGCATGGCCGCGCTGTTGTCGGCGAACTCCGTCGAACGCGGGTTGATCTGGGTGTGCAAGGTAGCCATGTGCGCCCGTCCTTTATGCTCAGCGGGTTTCGTTGAACAGCTCGCGGCCAATCAGCATCCGGCGGATTTCGCTGGTGCCGGCACCGATTTCGTACAGCTTGGCATCGCGCAGCAGGCGGCCCGCCGGGAATTCGTTGATGTAGCCGTTGCCACCGAGAATCTGGATCGCTTCCAGGGCCATTTGCGTGGCGCGTTCGGCGGTGTACAGGATGACCCCGGCAGCGTCCTTGCGCGTGGTCTCGCCACGGTCGCAGGCCTGGGCCACGGCGTACAGGTAGGCGCGGCTGGCGTTCAGTTGGGTGTACATGTCGGCGATCTTGCCCTGAATCAGCTGGAACTCGCCGATGCTCTGGCCGAACTGCTTGCGGTCGTGAATGTAGGGCACCACCAGGTCCATGCAGCTTTGCATGATGCCGGTCGGGCCACCGGACAGCACGACGCGCTCGTAATCCAGGCCGCTCATCAGCACGCGCACGCCGCCGTTAAGCTGGCCAAGGATGTTTTCTGCCGGCACTTGCACGTCATCGAAGAACAGTTCGCAGGTGTTGGACCCGCGCATGCCCAGCTTGTCGAACTTGTTGCTGCGGCTGAAACCTTTCCAGTCCCGTTCGACGATGAACGCGGTAATGCCGTGGGCGCCCTTGTCCAGGTCGGTCTTGGCGTAGATCACGTAGGTGTTGGCGTCGGGGCCGTTGGTGATCCAGGTCTTGCTGCCGTTGAGCACGTAGTGATCGCCGCGCTTTTCGGCGCGCAGCTTCATCGAGACTACGTCGGAGCCGGCGTTCGGCTCGCTCATGGCCAGCGCACCGATGTGCTCGCCGCTGATCAGCTTGGGCAGGTACTTGAGCTTCTGCTCATGGGTGCCGTTGCGGTTGATCTGGTTGACGCACAGGTTGGAGTGGGCGCCGTACGACAGTGCCACCGAGGCCGAGGCACGGCTGATTTCTTCCATCGACACTACATGGGCCAGGTAGCCCAGGCCGGCGCCGCCGTACTCTTCCGACACCGTGATGCCCAGCAGGCCCATGTCGCCAAACTTGCGCCACATATCGGCGGGGAACAGGTTGTCATGGTCGATTTGCGCAGCGCGTGGGGCCAGTTCGGCGGCGACGAAGGTGCGCACCTGGTCGCGGAGCATGTCGATGGTTTCGCCCAGGGCGAAGTTCAGGGAGGGGTAATGCATGCTGGGGCACCTTCTTGTTCTTGAAATTGGGTTACATCGGCGCTTATGGACTCACCGCCCGCTCCCACAAGGGTCGACGTCAAGCCATAGGTCAGATGTCGTTCATCACCTTTACGTTAACGTAAACCTGCCTGGTGTGACTGTCAATCTACTCATCACCTTTACGTAAACGTAAATCTGCGCCAGAGTATTCCCGCTTGCTTCAGTCGTGCCCAGAACAACCACAAGAAGGGACACCCATGAGTCAACCGAGCTATACCCGCGGTCGCCAGGACCAACCCTTGCTGACCCAGACCATCGGCCAGGCCTTCGATGCCACGGTGGCTCGCTGTGCCGATGGCGAGGCGCTGGTGTCGCGCCACCAGGGCTTGCGCTACAGCTGGCGGCAGTTGGCCGAACAGGTCGAAGTGCATGCCCGTGCGCTGATGGCCCTGGGCGTGAACACCGGCGACCGTGTCGGCATCTGGTCGCCCAACTGCGCCCAGTGGTGCATTCTGCAGTTGGCCAGTGCCAAGGTCGGCGCCATCCTGGTCAACATCAACCCGGCCTATCGCGTGGGCGAACTGGACTATGTGTTGCGTCAGTCCGGCTGTCGCTGGCTGGTGTGCGCCGATGCCTTCAAGGCGTCTGATTATCACGCCATGGTCCAGGAGCTGGTGCCAGAATTGGCCAGTACCACGCCCGGTGAACTGGCCAGTCCGCGCCTGCCTGAGTTGCGCGGCGTGATCAGCCTGGCCGCCAACCCGCCTGCCGGCTTCCTGCCTTGGCACGCATTGGCCGAGCGGGCAGGGCAGACATCGACCGATGCCTGTACTGCCCGCCAGCAAAGCCTGCAATTCGACCAGCCGGTGAATATCCAGTACACCTCCGGCACCACCGGTGCGCCCAAGGGCGCCACGCTCAGCCACTACAACATCCTCAACAACGGCTTCATGGTCGGCGAGAGCCTGGGCCTGACGGCCCGCGATCGCATGGTAATCCCGGTGCCGCTTTACCACTGCTTCGGCATGGTCATGGCCAACCTCGGCTGCATCACCCACGGCAGCACCATGATCTACCCCAACGACGCCTTCGACGCCGAGCTCACCCTGCGCGCCGTGGCCGAGGAGCGTGCCAGCATCCTGTACGGCGTGCCGACCATGTTCATCGCGATGCTCGATCACCCCTCGCGTGCGCAGATGGACCTGTCAAGCCTGCGCAGCGGCATCATGGCCGGTGCCACCTGCCCGATCGAAGTGATGCGTAGGGTCATCGACCAGATGCACATGGCAGAAGTGCAGATCGCCTACGGCATGACCGAAACCAGCCCGGTGTCGCTGCAGACCGGCCCGGACGATGACCTGGAGCTGCGCGTGACCACCGTCGGCCGTACCCAGCCGCAGCTGGAAAACAAGTTGGTAGCCGCCGATGGCTGCATCGTCGCGCGCGGTGAGATCGGCGAGTTGTGCACCCGCGGCTACAGCGTGATGCTTGGTTACTGGGACAACCCCCAAGCCACGGCGGACGCCATCGACCCGGCCGGGTGGATGCACTCGGGCGACCTGGCGGTGATGGATGAGCACGGTTATGTGCGTATCGTCGGGCGCAACAAGGACATGATCATTCGCGGCGGCGAGAATATTTACCCGCGTGAGCTGGAGGAGTTCTTCTACACCCACCCGGCAGTGGCTGATGCGCAGGTGATCGGCATTCCGTGCAGCCGCTATGGCGAGGAGATTGTGGCCTGGATCAAGCTGCATCCCGGGCACCACGCCACGGTCGAGGAACTGCAGGGTTGGTGCAAGGGACGCATCGCACATTTCAAAGTGCCGCGGCATATCCGCTTTGTTGACGAATACCCGATGACGGTGACGGGCAAGGTGCAAAAATTCCGCATGCGGGAGATCAGCGTGGCGGAGATTTCGGCGCTATCTGCAGGTTGATGCGTTGGCTTGGCTGGCCTCTCGGCAGATTTACCCGCCCACAGACCAGCCAATGCTGCATAAAAACCTTGTCTATCCTTAAGCCTTCACCGGTGGCTCCTGGCTCGGCGGGTCGCCCACCGTCGGCGGCATGGTTGGCTTGATCGGCAGCTCGTCCGGCTCTTTTTCCGGCACGGGCGGTGGCAAGCTGGGGTCGTCAATGTTGGGATCGGGGGTTTCCGGTGGAATGGGAATGTTCATGGCCTGACCTCGCGTGGGTGGAATGAAGAGGTGCTGCAGGCTCTGACCGCTGGTAGCTGCCGTTCGCTCAATTTTTTTGAACCCCACGCCTGTGCCCGGCTCTGAACCCTTACCGCCACCAGCCTGAGGGAGCAAGGTCGATGTCACGTAACGAGCCCTTTGAAAGCGTGCCCATGGCGAACGATCACCCCGAACAGGCCATCAGCCTGTCCCAGGCGCTGTTGGCGCCGCGTGTCGTGATCGAAGACACCCAACCGGTGCTCGACGCCGGCACCTTTGCCGCCAAGGCCATCAGCGGCCAGGCTGTGGCGGTCAGCACCAAGGTGTACAGCGACGGCCACGACCGCCTGGCCGTGATGCTCAACTGGCGTCAGGCCAACAGCCGCCGCTGGCATTGCGTGCCCATGCACTCGCCGGGCAACGACCTGTGGCTGGCAGAATTCACCCCCACCGAGCTTGGCCCACACCTGTTCAGCATCGAGGCCTGGGTCGACCCGTTCGCCACTTATAGCCACGATCTGGAGAAAAAGTACAACGCCGGCGTCGAGGTACAGCTCGAACTGGAAGAGGGCCGCTTGATGCTGGGCAAAGGCATCGAACTGTGCAGCGGCGCCGTGCGTGAGGAGCTCGAAGCGGTGCAGCAGCGCCTCGCGGAGCTGGATAGCGACGGGCAGGTGGCGCTGTTCCTGGGCCCTGATGTTGCACACCTGATGAGCGAAGCCGGGCACCGCAGCTACCTGGCCCGCAGCTGTGAATTCCCCATTGATGTCGACCGCCCGGCTGCGCAGTTCGCCAGTTGGTACGAGCTGTTCCCCCGCTCGATCACTGACGACCCACAGCGCCACGGCACCTTCAACGACGTGCACCAACGCCTGCCAATGATCCGTGACATGGGCTTCGACGTGCTGTACTTCCCGCCCATCCACCCCATCGGCATGCAGCACCGCAAGGGCCGCAACAACGCCCTCAAGGCCGAGCCCGGCGACCCTGGCAGCCCGTATGCGATTGGCAGTGCCGAAGGCGGCCATGACGCCATCCATCCGCAACTGGGCACCCGCGAAGACTTCCGTCGACTGGTGGCTGCCGCTGCCGAGCATGGCCTGGAAATCGCGCTGGATTTCGCCATTCAGTGCTCGCAGGACCACCCATGGCTCAAAGAGCACCCCGGCTGGTTCAGCTGGCGCCCCGACGGCACCATTCGCTACGCCGAGAACCCGCCGAAAAAGTACCAGGACATCGTCAACGTCGATTTCTACGCCCCGGACGCCGTCCCTTCGCTGTGGCTGGCGCTGCGCGACGTGGTGGTCGGCTGGGTAGAGGAGGGCGTGAAAACCTTCCGCGTCGACAACCCGCACACTAAACCACTGCCATTCTGGCAATGGCTGATTGCCAATGTGCGCAGCCAGCACCCCGACGTCATCTTCCTTGCCGAAGCGTTCACCCGGCCGGCGATGATGGCGCGCCTGGGTAAGGTTGGCTACGCGCAAAGCTATACCTACTTCACTTGGCGCAACCACAAGCAGGAACTGCGCGAGTATTTCGAGCAGCTAAACCAGCCGCCATGGAGCCAGTGCTACCGGCCGAACTTTTTCGTCAATACGCCGGATATCAACCCGTTCTTCCTGCACACGTCTGGTCGCGCCGGCTTCCTTATCCGCGCCGCGCTGGCAACCATGGGCTCGGGCCTGTGGGGCATGTACTCAGGCTTCGAACTGTGCGAAAGCGCGCCTTTGCCGGGCAAGGAGGAGTACCTGGATTCGGAGAAATACCAGATCCGCCCGCGCGATTTCACCCAGCCTGGCAACATCATTGCCGAGATCGCCCAGCTCAACCGTATTCGCCGGCAGAACCGCGCCTTGCAAACGCACCTGGGCGTGGCGTTTTTCAACTGCTGGAACGACAACATCCTGTATTTCGCCAAGCGTACGCCTGAGCGCGACAACTACATCCTGGTGGCTATCTGCCTCGACCCGCACAACGCCCAAGAGGCGCATTTCGAGCTGCCGCTTTGGGAGCTAGGCCTGGATGACGACGCCGACACCCAGGGCGAAGACCTGATGAACGGCCACCGCTGGACCTGGCATGGCAAGACCCAATGGATGCGTATCGAGCCCTGGCATCAGCCTTTCGGGATCTGGCGTATCGAAAAAGCCCGGTAGAGCAAGGCACACATCTCCTTGTGGGAGCGGGCGTGCCCGCGAGCACCGGCGCTGCGGGTGCCAAACACCGCGGTGTCTGGTTCGCGGTCATACCCGCTCTTACGGGGATGGGGTCAAGTCAGTTGCTGGCAGAGCAACCCGGAAAATGAAAGGAGTCACCCATGGCCAAGCGTTCACGCCCGGCAGCCTTCATCGATGACCCGCTGTGGTACAAGGACGCCGTCATCTACCAGTTGCACATCAAGTCGTTCTTCGACTCGAACAACGACGGCATCGGCGATTTTGCAGGCCTGATCAGCAAGCTGGACTACATCGCCGAGCTGGGCGTCAATACCCTGTGGCTGCTGCCGTTCTACCCTTCGCCGCGGCGCGACGACGGCTATGACATCGCCGAATACAAGGCCGTGCATCCCGACTACGGCAGCATGGCCGATGCCCGGCGCTTTATCAGCGAGGCACACAAGCGCGGCTTGCGGGTAATTACCGAACTGGTGATCAACCACACCAGCGATCAGCACCCCTGGTTCCAGCGTGCCCGCCACGCCAAGCGCGGTAGCAAGACGCGCGACTTCTACGTGTGGTCGGACGACGACCAGAAATACGACGGCACGCGGATCATCTTCCTCGACACCGAAAAGTCCAACTGGACCTGGGATCCGGTCGCCGGCCAGTATTTCTGGCACCGCTTCTACTCGCACCAGCCAGACCTCAACTTCGACAACCCGCTGGTGCTCAAGGCGGTGATCGGGGTGATGCGCTTCTGGCTGGACCTAGGTGTGGATGGCTTGCGCCTGGATGCCATCCCTTACCTGATCGAACGCGACGGCACCAACAACGAGAACCTCGCCGAAACCCACGCTGTGCTCAAGGCAATCCGCGCTGAAATCGACGCCAATTACCCCGACCGCATGTTGCTTGCCGAGGCCAACCAGTGGCCGGAAGATACCCGGCCTTACTTTGGCGAAGGTGATGGCGACGAGTGCCACATGGCCTTCCATTTTCCGCTGATGCCGCGCATGTACATGGCCCTGGCCATGGAAGACCGTTTCCCGATCACCGACATCCTGCGCCAGACGCCGGAGATCCCGGCCAACTGCCAATGGGCAATTTTTCTGCGCAACCACGATGAGCTGACCCTGGAAATGGTCACCGACCGGGAGCGCGACTACCTGTGGAACTACTACGCCGAAGACCGCCGCGCGCGCATCAACCTGGGCATTCGGCGGCGCCTGGCGCCGCTGCTGCAGCGTGACCGTCGGCGTATAGAGCTGCTCACCAGCCTGTTGCTGTCGATGCCGGGCACGCCAACCCTGTACTACGGTGACGAGCTGGGCATGGGCGACAACATCTACCTCGGTGACCGCGACGGCGTGCGTACGCCCATGCAGTGGTCGCCCGACCGCAACGGTGGTTTCTCCCGCGCCGACCCGCAGCGCCTGGTGCTGCCGCCGATCATGGACCCGCTGTACGGCTACCAGACGGTAAACGTCGAGGCCCAGAGCCATGACCCGCACTCGCTGCTGAACTGGACCCGGCGCATGCTGGCCGTGCGCAAGCAGCAGAAGGCCTTTGGCCGCGGCAGCCTGCGAACCCTTACCCCCAGCAACCGGCGCATTCTTGCGTACATCCGCGAGTACACCGATGCCGATGGCAACACCGAGGTCATCCTGTGCGTGGCCAACGTGTCCCGCGCCGCCCAGGCTGCCGAACTGGAATTGTCACAATACGCCGACAAAGTACCGGTGGAGATGCTCGGCGGCAGCGCCTTCCCGCCCATTGGGCAACTGCCGTTCCTGTTGACGCTGCCACCCTATGCCTTTTACTGGTTCCTGCTGGCCTCCCACGACCGCATGCCCAGTTGGCACATCCAGGCCACCGAGGGGTTACCCGAATTGACTACACTGGTATTGCGCAAGCGCATGGAAGAACTGCTGGAAGCACCCGCCCGCGAAACCCTGCAAACCACCATCCTGCCGCAATACCTGCCCAAGCGGCGCTGGTTCGCCGGCAAGGAAGGGCCCATCGACCAGGTGCGCCTGTGCTACGGCGTGCGCTTCGCTACCGCCACCACGCCCGTACTGCTCAGCGAAATCGAAGTGCTTGGCGGGGGGACGGCCAACCACTACCAGCTGCCGTTTGGCCTGCTGCCCGAAGACCAGATCAACACAGCGCTGCCGCAGCAGCTGGCCTTGTCGCGGGTGCGCCGTGCCCATCAGGTTGGCCTGATTACCGATGCCTTCGTGCTCGAACCGTTTATCCGCGCGGTGCTGCACGCCTGCCAGAATGGCCTGCGCCTGCCCTGTGGCAGCGGCGCGGGCGAACTGCGTTTCGAGTGCACCGACCTGCTGGCGGCCCTTGGGTTGAACGATGAAAGTGCAGTGCGCTACCTCAGCGCCGAGCAGTCCAACAGCTCGGTGGTGATCGGTGACAGCGTGGTGCTCAAGCTGATCCGCCGGGTCAACCCGGGCATTCACCCAGAACTGGAAATGAGTGCCTACCTGACCGCCGCCGGCTTTGCCAATATCTCGCCATTGCTTGCCTGGGTCAGCCGGGTGGACGAGCAGAATGCCCCCCACCTGCTGATGATCGCCCAGGGCTACCTGAGCAACCAGGGCGATGCCTGGGCCTGGACCCAGAACACCCTGGAGCGGGCCATCCGCGACCAGATGGCGCCGGCTGGTGGCGATGCCGAGGTACACACCGATGCGTTGGAGGAACTCACCGGCTTTGCCGCCTTGTTCGGCCAACGCCTGGGCGAGATGCACCTGTTGCTGGCCGCGCCGACCGATGATGAGGCCTTCCGCCCACGCCCCAGCGATGCTGACGACAGCCAGCGCTGGGGTGCGCAGATCAGCGCCGAACTGACCCACGCCCTCGACCTGTTGGCCCAGCACCGTGACGCTCTCGACAGCGACAGCCAGGCCCTGATCGACGACCTGCAGCAACAGCGCGATGGCCTGGCCCAGCACATCGCTAGCCTGGCGGACCAGGCTGAGGGCGGCCTGCTGATGCGGGTGCACGGCGACCTGCACCTGGGCCAGGTGCTGGTGGTGCAGGGTGACGCCTACCTGATCGATTTCGAGGGTGAACCGTCACGTCCACTGCAAGAGCGCCGGGCAAAACACAGCCCGTACAAGGATGTCAGCGGCGTGTTGCGTTCCTTCGACTATGCTGCTGCGATGATCCTGCGCAGCGCGTCTGCGGTCGACCTTTCCGGCCCAGCGCAGCAGGCGCGTCAGCGGGTCGCCCGGCAGTACCTGCACCAGTCGCGCCACGCCTTCGTCGAAGCCTACGGCCTGGCCACCGCCGCCATGCCCCATGCCTGGAAAATGGCCGACGGCGAGCGCGCGGCACTGGAATTGTTCTGCCTGGAAAAGGCCGCCTACGAGATCACATATGAAGCCGAAAACCGTCCGACCTGGCTGGCCGTGCCTTTGCATGGCCTGCATGGACTGATCAGTACCTGGGGAGAGTCATAGATGAATGCAACCACGCGTGAAAACGGCGGCCTTCGGCAACGGGACCTGGATGCCCTGGCCCGCGCCGAACACGCCGATCCTTTTGCAGTACTCGGCCCCCATGGCGATGGCAAGGGCGGTGTGTTTATCCGCGCCTTCCTGCCCAATGCCCTGAATGCACGGGTGCTGGCGCGCGATGATGGGCGCGTGCTGGCTGAAATGGTGCAAGGTGCAGTTCCGGGATTGTTCACGGCGCACCTGGATGATGCGCAGGCCTATCTGCTGCACATCGGCTGGGCCGGCGGCGAGCAAATCACCGAAGACCCTTACAGCTTTGGCCCGCAATTGGGCGACATGGACTTGCACCTGTTCGCCGAGGGCAACCACCGCGACTTGTCCGGGCGCTTTGGTGCCCAGCCGATCCAGGTCGATGGCATCGATGGCGTGTGTTTCTCGGTGTGGGCGCCGAATGCCCGGCGGGTATCGGTGGTGGGTGATTTCAACAACTGGGACGGCCGCCGCCACCCCATGCGCCTGCGCCACGGCGCGGGGGTGTGGGAGCTGTTCGTGCCGCGCCTGGGCGTGGGCGAAACCTACAAGTTCGAGGTGCTGGGCAAGGACGGGATACTGCCACTCAAAGCAGACCCGCTGGCCCGCGCTACCGAATTGCCGCCCAGCACCGCGTCCAAGGTGGCCGGTGAGCTCAGCCATGCGTGGCAGGACCACGACTGGATGGCACAACGCGCCCAGCGCCATGCTTACAATGCCCCCCTGTCGATTTACGAACTGCACCCGGGGTCATGGCGCTGCGAGCTGGACGAGGCAGGCGAAGTCGGGCGCTACTACAACTGGCGCGAGCTGGCCGAGCGGCTGGTGCCCTACGTGCAGGAGCTGGGCTTTACCCATATCGAGTTGCTACCGATCATGGAGCACCCGTTTGGCGGCTCGTGGGGCTATCAGCCACTCTCGATGTTCGCGCCCACCTCGCGCTACGGCAGTGCCGAGGACTTTGCCGCGTTCATCGATGCCTGCCACCAAGGCGGCATAGGCGTGCTCCTGGACTGGGTGCCGGCGCATTTCCCCACCGACGAACACGGCCTGGCCCGCTTCGACGGCACCGCGCTGTACGAATACGACAACCCCCTGGAGGGCTACCACCAGGACTGGAACACGCTGATCTACAACCTGGGCCGCAACGAAGTGCGCGGCTTCATGATGGCCTCGGCGCTGCACTGGTTGAAGCACTTCCACATTGACGGCCTGCGGGTCGATGCGGTGGCCTCGATGCTGTACCGCGACTACTCGCGCAAGGCTGGCGAATGGGTGCCTAACCGCTACGGCGGGCGCGAGAACCTGGAGGCTATCGACTTCATTCGCCACCTTAACGGCGTGGCTGCCGTCGAGGCCCCTGGTGCACTGATCATTGCCGAAGAATCCACCGCCTGGCCCGGCGTCAGCCAGCCGACCCAGCAGGGCGGCCTGGGCTTTGCCTACAAGTGGAACATGGGCTGGATGCACGACACCCTGCATTACATCCAGAACGACCCGGTGCATCGCGCCCACCACCACAACGAGATGAGTTTCGGGCTGATCTATGCCTATTCCGAGCATTTCATCCTGCCCATCTCCCATGACGAAGTGGTGCATGGCAAGCACTCGCTGATCGACAAGATGCCCGGCGACCGCTGGCAGAAATTTGCCAACTTGCGTGCCTACCTCACCTTCATGTGGGCGCACCCTGGCAAGAAGTTGCTGTTCATGGGTTGCGAGTTCGGCCAGTGGCGTGAGTGGGACCATGACAGCGAACTGGACTGGTACCTGTTGCAGTACCCCGAGCACCAAGGTGTGCAACGCCTGGTGGGCGACCTCAATCGCCTGTACCGTGAGGTGCCGGCGCTGCACGAGCAGGATTGCCAGCCGCAGGGCTTCCAGTGGCTGATCGGTGACGACGCGCAAAACAGCGTGTACGCCTGGCTGCGCTGGAGCAGCAGTGGCGAGCCGGTGCTGGTGGTGGCCAACTTCACCCCGGTGCCGCGTGAGGGCTACCGCATTGGCGTGCCGTTTGGCGAGCGCTGGCAGGAGCTGCTGAACAGCGATGCCGAGCTGTATGCAGGGTCCAACGTGGGCAACTTGGGCGCTGTAACCAGTGAGGCAGTGGCCAGCCATGGGCAGCCATTGTCGCTGGCCCTAAATTTGCCGCCGCTTGGCGTGTTGATAATGAAACCGGCCTGACGTTTTGCCTGCACTGGCCTCTTCGCGGGCATGCCCGCTCCCACAGGGATTGCACAATGTTCGTCCCTGTGCTGTCGCTGTGGGAGCGGGCGTGCCCGCGAAAGGGCCGGGCCTGGCTACCAGCGCATCCGCACCCCAAGGCTGCCAATCAGCCCGTTCAGGTCATTGTCATCCACATCACTGCTGTAATCGGCGCTGACAAACAGGGCCACAGAAGGCGTGACACGCGCCACCAGCCCCAAGCCCAGCTCTACCGTGGTCGAGTAGCGCGAGCTGGAGATCTTGTCGACCTGGTCCAGCTTCACTTCATCGGCATTGCTGAAGTCGTACCACACGTTCGTCCGCACATAGGGTTCGATGGGCATGCCGCGCACTTCGTAGCGCCCGGACAATTTTGCACCCACCCGGCCGCTCCAGCTCGGCTGGCTGTCGAAGGCTTGCAGGGTTTCTTCCTGCACCTGGTTGCCGGGGAAGAACTGCTGGTTGATCAACTGTGCCTGGGGTTCGATTACCCAGTTGCCACTCAGGCGGATCGGGTAGCCGCCTTCCACCGAAAAGGTCATCGCATGGCCGCTTTCGTCAAGGCGTTGGCCGTTTTCGCCCCGGCCCAGCACATCGATCCGCGAACCCATGGCCACGGCATCCAGGTGCCAGCCCTGTTCATGGGTCATGCTCCAGTACACGCCCAGGCTTTCCCCGCTCAGGTTCACCGCATTGCGCTGCTTGTCGCCCAGCAGTGGGCGTATGCCGTTGAAGCTGCTCTGCAGGTTGTTGTGCCCTACGAAAACCCCTGCGCGGTGCACATTGCCCGCTGCAGTTTCACGCACGAACAGGTCCGGGCCGATCACCAGTTGCTGGCTGGGTGCCTCCAGCTGGTCTGGGGGTTGTGTACCCATGCGGGCGTTGGTCGGGAAAAACTGCGCCCACTGGCTGGCGATCATGTCCGGCGCCGCCTGCCCGTGCCGCGCGCTCATCGTTTGCGAAAACGCATTTAGGGTACCGATACTCAAACCACTGGCGCTGGCCGGGTCTAGCGACAGCTGCGGCATCGCTGGCTGTTGCAGAAAACCGGGCGAGGTGGGGTCACCCTGCAGTTCGTACGCGAAAGTTTCCACCGGGGTTGCCAGAAGCAGCGACGTGGAAACCGCGTAGAAAATGCTGTCGAAACGCACGGGGTTCGAGGTGCTTTTCATGGCGGATCTCCTTTGTTTTTGTGGTTTTACAGCCCAAGGACCTGGCCTGTTGTCACGAGCTGTACGGCAAAAACAGTGGGCGACCCAAACCAGCACGCCAGCCTTCTGAAGCGCGCACGAAGGCGCGAGCTAGAGGCCCGGCGCGAGATCTTTACTGCTAGATAATGTTCAGCTAAGGAGAGGACGCCGCTTGCGTCAAGAAAGCGTGAAAGATCTGTTCAGGTTGTGTAACTCACTTTAAGCACCTGATTTCCCGAGATAATCACCAGGGCATAGCGGGGTTCGCTATTTCCCCCTGCGTGGCTATGACGAATGATTGCTAGAGCCTGACCTCCACCGCCAATGGCAGGTGAGCAGCGCATTGCCGTGGTGGCCGTCGGGATACACCGCGTTGCGGCCGTAGCCAAAGTCGCTCCACGTGTTGTCGGCAAGGAATTCGTACTGCGAGGTCTGCGGCCAGCCGGGATAGCGCGCGGCGTGGCGGTCGTGGCTACCAACTACTTCCTGGAGGAAGACGATGTCGCCCTAGGTGCTGCGTACCGCCTCGCGCAGTTTCGGCAGAATGAAGCGCCGGTTGAAGGCGGTGAAGCCCTTGTGGGTTTTCACCGTAGTACCCGCAGCCGCTTCACGGCCGGGGCCTGGTTGACGCTGGCAAAACCTGTGCTGCCAGCTTCGGGGTTCACAATTCCTCCTCGATCGCAGGTGCCTGTGTGTTGCATCTACCGGCTCTATCGCCGGCAAGCCAGCTCCCTCAGGTTGGTGCAGGCCTTCAGGCGGTGCAGAACGTGTGGGAGGTGGCTTGCTGGCGGTAGGACCACCCCGGGTTCACTCCTCCTCGTGCTGCAACACCATCAGCAGCATCGACCGCCCTTTGACCTCGAACGTGCTGTCGAACTGCAGATGTTGGCCCTTGCGCAACTCCGGCCGGTCGGTATCGATCAGGCAGCTCCAGTAATCGCCTTCGGGTACCGCTGGCAACTTGAATGGCACAACGTCATGGTGGGCATTGACGATCAATAGCACTGTGGCCTCGGACCCTGGCCGGGCGATGCCGCTGACCTGCGCGCGGCCGTCGATCAGCATGCCCAGGCAGCGCCCGTGTGGGTCTTCCCACTGCGCCACGCTCATTTCGTTGCCATCCGGTGCCAGCCAGGTCACGTCCTTGACCCCGATTGCTTCATTGTAATCACCCACCAGGAAGCGTGAGCGGCGCAGCACCGGGTAGGCCAGGCGCAGGCGGGTCAAGCGTTTGACGAAGGCCAGCAGCTCTTTGCCCTCCTGGTCCAGGTCCCAATTCACCCAACCGATTTCGCTGTCCTGGCAGTAGGCGTTGTTGTTGCCATGCTGGGTGCGGCTGAACTCGTCGCCGGCGACGATCATCGGCGTGCCTTGGGCCAACAGCAGGGTGGCGAAGTAGTTGCGCATCTGGCGCATGCGCAGCGCATTGATGTCCGGATCGTCGGTTGGCCCTTCGGCACCGCAGTTCCATGACAGGTTGTTGTCAGTACCGTCCTGGTTGTTCTCGTCGTTGTCTTCGTTGTGCTTGTGGTTGTACGACACGAGGTCGCGCAGGGTGAAACCATCATGGGCGGTGATGAAGTTGACCGAGGAATACGGCCTGCGCCCGCGGTTGTTGAACATGTCGCCCGAGGCGGTCAAGCGTGCGGCGAAGTCGGCCAGCTGGCCCTCGTCACCTTTCCAGAAGGCGCGGGCGGTATCGCGGAAGCGGTCGTTCCATTCCGCCCAGCCCGGCGCGAAGTTGCCCACTTGATAGCCACCGGGGCCGCAGTCCCAGGGTTCGGCAATCAGCTTGACCTGGCTGAGCATCGGGTCCTGGCGGCAGGCGACGAGGAAGCCGTGGCGCTCGCTGTAGCCATCGTGGTAGCGGCCAAGGATAGTCGCCAGGTCGAAGCGGAAGCCGTCCACGTGCATCTCGCCGGCCCAGTAGCGCAGCGAGTCGGTGACCAGCTGCAGTACGCAGGGGTGGCTCAGGTCCAGGGTGTTGCCGGTGCCGGAATCGTTGATGTAGTAGCGTTTGTCATCCGGCATCAGGCGGTAGTACGAGGCGTTGTCGATGCCGCGCATGGACAGGGTCGGGCCGCGTTCGTTGCCTTCGGCGGTGTGGTTGTAGACCACGTCGAGGATCACCTCCAGCCCGGCGTCGTGCAGGTGCGCGACCATTTCCTTGAACTCGGCAATCTTGCCGCTGGCCAGGTAGCGCGGGTGCGGCGCAAAAAAAGCGATGCTGTTGTAGCCCCAGTAGTTGTTCAGCCCCTTGTCCAGCAGGTGCTGGTCGTTGACGAAGGCGTGAATGGGTAACAGCTCGATGCTGGAGACGCCCAGGTCTTTGATGTGCTTGAGCAGCTCGTCGTTGGCAAGGCCGGCAAAGGTGCCCCGCAGTTCTTCCGGTACTGCCGGGTGGCGCATGCTGATGCCGCGCGTGTGCGCTTCATAGATGATCGTACGTTCCCAAGGAACAGACACGCGCTGATCACGGCCCCAGGTGAACGCCGGGTCGATCACCTTGCACTTGGGCACGAAGGGCGCACTGTCGCGCTCATCGAACGACAAGTCGCCGTCGGGGTGGCCAATGGTGTAGCCGAACAGTGCCTCGGACCACTCCAGGCTGCCGACCAGTTGCTTGGCATAGGGGTCGATCAGCAATTTGTTGGGGTTGAAACGGTGGCCGTTTTCCGGCTCGTAGGGACCGTATACACGGTAGCCATAAACCAGGCCAGGATGAGCGTCGGGCAGGTAGCCGTGGTAGATCTCATCGGTGTATTCGGGCAGCTCAATGCGCTCGAGCTCCTGCTCGCCGGTGGAGTCGAACAGGCACAGCTCGACTTTGGTTGCGTTGGCCGAGAAGAGCGCGAAGTTGACCCCAAGGCCATCCCAGGTGGCGCCGAGGGGGAAGGGCATGCCTTCGCGGATACGCGATGGTGCGACCGAGCGGGTTTTCTTAGGGGTGCGGGGGCTCATGACGATCCTCAAATGGCCGTGATAGAAGGGGAATTGTGCTGTCCTGCATTGGCCTCTTCGCGGGTAAACCCTCTCCCACAGGTTCATTACAGGTGCTCAACGCAGTGCAGAACCTGTGGGAGCGGGTTTACCCGCGAAGAGGCCGGGACAGGCTTAACCGGCAGTAGGCTTTTTCACCGCCCGAGGCTTTTTCGCCGCAGCGGGTTTGACGCCTGGCAGCGCAGCCGCCTTGGGCTCGGCAGGGGCCTTCGGCTCAGTGGCTGCCTTGGGCTTGGCCGGCGCGCGCTTGCGCGGTTGCGCCTTGGGGGCCAACGCCTCGGCCTCGGCCAGCTTGCGGGCCATATCCCAGTGCCGTTCTTCCTCCCCTACAGGCTTACCTTCAGACTCCCAGATCTGATAGGCAAATTCGCGAATACGTTTTTCATCGACACTCATCATGACGCTCCTGATGCTCAAGATTGTTGTATCAACACGTTGACCGGGAACTCCGCGAGCACGGTGCTCAACATCAACTCCTTGGAAGAGCTGACCGCCGCGCCACGGAAAAGTCCCGTCGAGTTGGCAGGCGACAAGGCAAACGGCAGTACCACCCGGGTGTCGTCCCAGTTCTGTGCCGGGATCAACGGTGTAGCAGCGCCACCGAGCAAGCCGCTGGCCAGGCGCGGGGCGACGACGACGGCGTGTTCACCTTCACCCACGCGCGCAAAGGCAATCACCTTGTCCGCATGCCTGCCCTGTACGGTCAGTGGCAGGTAGGCGCCACGGCGAAACAGTTCGGCGTGGGCCTGGCGGCAGTCCAGCACCCGTGCGATCAAGGCCTGCTTGATGCGGCCGTCGCGCCAGTGCGCCAGCAGCTCGGCTAGCGGCGTGGCGTCGTCCAGGGTGCGACGCCTCGAAGCGTAGTCCACGGGGCGGCGGTTGTCGGGGTCGACCAGGCTGAAGTCCCAGTATTCGTTACCCTGGTACAGGTCGGGCACACCGGGGGTAGTCATGCGCAGCAGGGCTTGGACCAAGCCATTGAGGGCGCCGGGGCAAGCCAGCAGTTGCGCGGCATCGGCCACGGATTTGCGCAGTTGCTGGTGTTCGCTGCCTAGCAGCAGGCTATCGATGTAGCGGGCACAGGCACTTTCGTAAGCCTCGTTCGGCGCGCTCCAGCTGCTGCGTAACTTGGCTTCGCGTAGCGCCTTCTGCTGCCATTGACGGATACGCTCGGCGTATTGGTGCAGGGCGGTTTCGTCGTGCAGGTCGAGCTCCAGCGGCCAACTGCCGAGCAGGGTTTGCAGCAGCATCAGCTCGTCGCCGGGGCTGGGTGCCAAGCCATCGTTCAGCTGCGCGCGCAGCGGTTCTGCCAGTTCACGCCAATGTTCCACTCGGCTGGCCAGCCACGGGGCGCGTTCGCTAAGCACGGCCAAGCGTGCGCGAGTGTCTTCGCCGCGCTTGTGATCATGGGTGGCGGTGGCCAGCAGGTTGTCGGGGAAGTCGCGCAGGCGCCGCTGGGCTTCGTTATGGAAGTGCATGGGCGGGGCGCTGAAGTGCTCGGCCTCGAAGCCTACGTCGTTGCGCGACAGCAGCCGGGCGCTGCGGTAGAAGGCAGTGTCTTCCACGGCTTTGGCCGCGCTCGGCGCGGTCAGCTGCTGGAAGCGCACGCAGGCGTGGCGCAGTTGCTTGCGGGCGCGGCCCGGTGGCAGCCGCTTCCAGGCTTGGCCCCCCAGCCATTGTTCAAGGTGGTCCAGTAGCGGCCAGTCGGCTTCGCCGAGGTCGTGCCGGGCGTTGGCCAGCGCCTGCTGGAAAAACCCTTCGTCTTCAGCGGGGCGCCCGCAGGCGTTGAAGTAGGTACGGTACACGGGGTAATGCGCTACCACTGCCTGCAAGGCCCGGCGAATGCCGCCCAAGGTCAGGTCGCGGGTCATTAGGTCGTTGCGCGCGACCTGCAGCAGCGCCTGGGCGACCGATTCGCAGTCACCGGCGAGGCTGGCATTGAGCACAAGGTAACGCGCCTGACGCACTTCTTCAGGGAAGTCGGGCCGTTCGGTGACGTTCGCCCATAGCTCGGTGAGTGGCGTTTCGCCGGCCGGGTCGTGCTGCAGCAGCGAGACCTGGTTCATGAATTCGTAGCCAGTGGTGCCGTCGGTGAGCCAGTCGCGGTGCAGGTGCTCGCCTGCACCGAGGATTTTTTCCACGTAGATCGGGAAGTGCTCCAACGCAGCCTGCAAAGGCCTTTGCGCCAACAGGCTATCGACCCGACGGCGCAGCTTGCGGCAATAGCCGCGCGGGTCGGCCAGGCCGTCGATATGGTCGATGCGCAGGCCATCCACCAGGCCGCGCTCGATCAGCTCGAACAGCTTGGCGTGGGTGGCCTCGAACACCACCGCGCGCTCCACGCGCAGGCCGCCCAGCTCGTTGATGTCGAAGAATCGCCGCCAGTTGATGTCATCGGCGGCGGTGCGCCAGCTGGCAAGGCGGTAGGTCTGGCGCTCCAGCAGCAGGTGCAAGCGTTTGAAGCCGGCCTCGCTGCGGCTGTCGAAGGCCACCAGGGCCGATTCAAGGTCAGCCCCTTCACGCACCAGGCGTGCCAGTTCGGTTTGTAGCGGGAGCGCTGCGGCCAGTGGGGTGGGTGACTCGTTCAACGCAGTGAAATGTTCGGCCAGGGCCTTGAGCGCAGGCTCCGGGCTGAGTGCGAGAATCCAGCCGTAATCGACTGGGCAGATCGGGAAACTATGCTCGTAATGGACCACGTGCAGCAGCCCCTGCTGCTGGTCGAACTGCAGTGGGATTTCGCCGTTCTTGAGTGCCACGCCATAGTCACTGCCAAGGAACGGCAACAACAGTTGCCCGGCCAGTAGCGGGTCGCTGGAGTGCCACTGGATATCGAAGAACTCGGCATACGGGCTACGCCGGCCCCAGGCCAGCAGGCTTTGCCACCAGGGGTTATCGGCACCGCCCACGGCCATGTGGTTGGATACGGTGTCGAGAATCAGCCCCATGCCATGCTGGCGCAGGGCGGCCACTAGCCGCTCCAGCGCCGCTTCGCCGCCCAGTTCGGGGTTGACGCAGGTCGGGTCGACCACATCGTAGCCGTGGCGGGAGCCGGCGCGGGCCTTGAGGATGGGCGAGGCATACAGGTGGCTGATACCCAGCTGGGCGAAGTACGGCACCAGCGGCACGGCGTGATCGAGGGTGAAATCACTGTGAAACTGTAGGCGCAGGGTCGCAGTCAGCGGCTTCATCGGTCACGCTCCCAGGCCTGTTCGCGGGCCTGGGCCAGCAGCTCCAGGCGCCGTGCGGCATCTTCGTCATCGAGCAGTTCTGCCACCGGTTGGGTGAAACGCCGCCTCCAGTTGGGGTGCCCGGCTGTAGTGCCTGGCAGGTTCGGCTGCTCTTCGCAGCCCAACAGGTCTTCGAGCGGTACCAGCACCAGGGGCGCACGGGTGTGGCCAACGAAGCGGATGGCCGCGTCGATCACGGCGTCGTTGTCCTTCAGTTCGCCGTAGTTGGCCTCCAGGGTGCGGCGCAGGCCGTCGTGTTCTTTCTGGCGGTCTTGGCGCCAATGCAGTTCGGTGGCAGCGTCGATCAGTTGCAAGCGGTGGCTCCAGTCGATGTCGCGGTTTTCCAGCCAGCCGGCCAGCGGGGCCAGGTCGTGGGTGCCGGTTGTGGCAAGGGCGCTGTCTGGCCAGTCCAGAATGGGCTTGAACTGGCCTGGCTGGGTCTGTTCGAAGGGCAGCACGCGCATGCCCAACACTGCTTTCTCGGCAAGTGTTTCGCGCAGGCCGTCGGGCACGGTGCCCAGGTCTTCGCCAAGGATGACTGCCTGGTGGCGCACCGACTCCAGCGCCAGCAGGCGCAACAGGTCGTCCAGCGGGTAATTGAGGTAGGCGCCTTCGCTGGGCTTGGCCCCCTGCGGGATCAGCCACAGCCGGCGCAGGCCCATCACATGATCGATGCGCAGGCCGCCGGCATGTGCCAGGTTCGCCCGCAGCATCTCGATAAAGGCGCGGTAGCCATTACGCTTGAGGCCCTCGGGCGAGAAGGCGCAGATGCCCCAATCCTGGCCGGCGCGGTTGAGGATGTCGGGCGGCGCACCCACGGTCAGGCCGGCCAGCAATTCATCCTGGCGGCTCCATGCCTGGCTGCCGGCACCGTCGGCACCCACCGCCAGGTCGGCGATCAAGCCCACAGCCATACCGTTGCCGCGGGCTGCCTCCTGAGCACGTTGCAGGCCGCGTTCGGTCAGCCATTGGCAAAAGGCATGGAACTCGACCTTGGCCGGGTAAGCATTGGCGAAGGCCGCCACTTCCGGGTGATAGGGGTCGTGCCAGGCCTTTGGCCAGTTGCGCCAGTCGGCGCCCAGGCCGTGCTCTACAGCCTGTGCCTGCAACACCTCGAAGCGGCAGTGGTGCTCCAGGGCCTGGCCACCGGCCTCGCGGAAGCTATCGAAATCCCTGCGCAGCGGATGGTCGCCATGGCTGAACCCGTGGTACAGCGCTTCAAGTAAGCGCAGGCGGGCACTGGCGGCGCGTGGCCAATCAACCAGTGGGCGTTGCTCCAGCTCTTCCAGTTGTTGCTCCAGCCCGCAGGCTTCAATGGCCATGCGCACCTCCCGCTCACCCAGCAGGGCTGCGGGGCTGGCATACAGGGTGTTGAGCAGCAGGCGGCTGGAGGGTGAGTAGGGGCTGTAGTGCTCTTGGTCGATGGCCGACAGTGCATGAATGGGGCTGATGGCCAAGGCATCGGCACCGCGCTCGGCGGCCAGGCGGGCCAGCTGCTCCAGCGCCAGGCAGTCGCCGTAACCGCCATCGCCGGGCCTGCGCAGGCTGTACAGCTGCACTGCCAGGCCCCAGCAGCGTGGGGGGGGCTGCACGTTGTCTGCAAGGCTGTAGCAGCGCGGCGGGGCCACGGCCACGGTGAAGCGGCGGCTGTCTATTTCCACCTGGTGGTAGCCAATGGGCAGGTCACCTGGCAGGCGTGCCTGCTCGTCCAGGCTGAGGGTAACCGAGGTTTGGTCTTCCAAGGTGCAGCGGGCGACGCTGGCAGCGCTGAAATAGCGTGACAGCGCCAATGGCTGGCCTTGGTCGGCGGTCAGCAAGGGCGGCAAGTGTTCGCTGTCTTCGGCGGCTTCTACCGCGCGCAGGCTGGCGGCAATGGCCGTGTCATCGCTGGCCGGGTGGCCAAGGCCTGCGAGTAGCTTGCACAGCACCTCGTCGCTGACGCGCTGGGGCCGGGCGTTGGCGTCGATCCAGTCGCGGCTTAACCCGACGCGGTTTGCCAAGCGGTGCAGGGCGGTTTCGCTCATGGGCGCTCCTGGTCAGGGGGAAGCAGGCTGACCACGCAACTGTACGGGGCCAGTTGGCTATCAGGGTGTTGGGTGTCGCTGGTGTCGAACAGCCGGGTGGCGGCAGCGGGCAGTTCGACGGCCTGCGCAGTTGCCGCCAGGTTCAGGTCGATTCGCAGGGTATTGCCATCGCCCAGCCGCCAGCGTGCGGTCAGTGCTTTGTCGCCATGCACCTCGGCCCCCAGTGAGCGGCTACCGGGCAGGTGCGGGATGACGTGGCGGCGGCGCAGGGCTAGCAGTTGCTGATAAAGGCCGTGCCAGCCGGCGACCACTTCCTTGTTTTGCGGGCGGGAAGACTCGAAGGTCTGTTCGGCGTTGGGGTCGGGAATGTGCTCTCGCTGCTCGGGGTCGGCGAACGCGGTGAAATGGGCGAACTCGCCACGGCGGCCTTCGCGCACAGCGTCTGCCAACGCGTCATGGAAGTCGGTAAAGAACAGGAACGGCCGGCAACTGCCCTCGTCGTCGCCCATGAACAGCAGCGGGATCATTGGCGCCAGCAGCAACAGGCCAGTGGCTGCTCGCAGGGCCGGTGGCGGGCACAGGCGGGTCAGGCGTTCGCCCAAGGCGCGGTTGCCGACCTGGTCATGGTTCTGCAAGAACAACACAAAAGCGCTGGGCGGCAGGTGCCCGCTGGGTTCGCCGCGTGGCGTGCCATGGCGGTTTGCCTGGCCCTGGAACACGAAGCCCTCGGCCAGGCAGCGCGCCAGCTGGTCGATGGGGCGTTGCTTGTAGTCGGCGTAGTAGCCTTCGGTTTCGCCGGTCAGCAGCACATGCAGGGCATTGTGGCCGTCGTCGTTCCATTGCGCATCGAAACCCTGTTCCAGCAGGGCGGCCTGGTTGTGCTCGTTCTCCAGCACTAGCCACACGTGCCGCCCCGGTTCTACGGCGGCGCGTACACGCTGGGCCAGCTCAATCAGGAAATCGGGCTGGTCGATGGCATGCACGGCATCCAGGCGCAGGCCGTCGCAGCGGTAGTCGCACAGCCACATGAGCGCGTTCTGGATGAAGTACTCGCGCACCTGCGGGCGGCGGAAGTCGATGGCCGCGCCCCAGGGTGTCTGCCGGTCTTCGCGGAAGAACGCGCTGGCGTACTGGTGCAGGTAATTGCCATCGGGGCCAAAGTGGTTGTACACCACATCCACCAGCACCATCAGCCCTTCGCCGTGGGCCTGATCGACCAGTGCGCATAACTGCTCGGGGCTGCCGTAGGTATTTTGAGGCGCGTAGGGCAGCACGCCGTCGTAGCCCCAGTTGCGCTCGCCTGGGAACTGCCCCAGCGGCATCAGCTCGACAGCACTGATGCCCACCTCGGCCAGGCGCTGCAGGTGCCGGGCAACCCCGGCGTAGCCGTCGAGCAAACCGACATGCAGTTCCTGAATCACCGCTTCGTGCCACGGCCGGCCTTGCCACGGGTGTTGCCAGGGGTAACCGGCCACATCCACCACCTGGCTTGGGCCTTGTACGCCTTGGGGCTGATAACGCGAAGCCGGGTCAGCCACCTGGAGTTCGCCGTCGATACGGTAATGATAAAGGTCGCCAGCCTTGCACGGGGCAACGCCGGTGAACCAGCCATCGTCATCGGCCAGCAGCGCCACGGGCGGCTGCTGCTCCAGTTCCACGCTCACGCTGCGCGCATCCGGCGCCCAGAGGGCGAAGCGCGCCGACGTGGCGTCCATTAAGTGTGCGCCATGCCTGTGCATCTTCTGACCCTCGCTCAGTAATGGCTCAGCTGTGCCTGCTTGACCAGGTCCTCGTAAAGGCGGGCGTAGGGCTCAACCGCCTGGCACCAGTTGAAGGGTTGGGTCATCGACAGGCAGCGCATGGCGTTCAGCAAGTCCTTCTTGCCGTACACATAGAAGGCGCGGCTGAGTGCCTCGCGGTAGCTCTCCACGGTCGACTCGTTGAACAGAAAGCCCGTGACGCCGCACTCGATGGTGTCGGCCAGGCCACCGGTATTGCGCGCCACCGGCAGCGAGCCGAAGCGTTGCGCGTACATCTGGCTGAGGCCACAAGGTTCATAGCGTGACGGCATCAGCAAGAAGTCGCTGCCGGCGAACATGCGCCGGGCGTCGGTCTCGTTGAAGCCAATACGCACGCCGATGCGGCCCGGGTGGCGCAGCGCCAGCTCGCGCATGGCCTGTTCTTCTTCCGGCTCGCCACGGCCGATGATCGCGATCTGCCCACCTTGTTCGACGATGTAGTCGGCCACACCCAAGGTCAGGTCCAGGCCTTTCTGATAGACCAGCCGTGACACCACGGCGAACAACGGGCCTTCGGATTCCTCCAGGCCGAACAGCTCGCGTACCTCATGAGTGTTGCGCGCCTTGCCTTCCCAGTCGTTGATGCTGAAGTTGTGTTGCAGGTGTTTGTCGGTGGCCGAGTCCCAGCTTTCGTCGATGCCGTTGGGGATGCCGCCAAGCAGGCCTTGCTGGGCTTTGCTGGCGAGAAAACCGTCCAGGCCGCAGCCGAATTCCGGCGTGGTGATTTCCCGGGCATAGGTGGCGCTGACGGTGGTGATGTGGCTGGAGTAAGCCAGGCCAGCCTTGAGGAACGACAGCTTGCCGTAGAACTCCATGCCTTCCTGCTGCATGGCGTGATCGGGAATCGCCAGCTCCGGGCTGCAACCTCGGCTGTACACACCCTGGTAGGCCAGGTTGTGAATGGTGAACAGGGTGGGCGTGTTCAGCCCGCGCCAATGCATGTAGGCCGGGGCCAGGCCCGCGGGCCAGTCATGCGCGTGCACCACTTCTGGCGTCCAGTGGATCTTGCCTTCGCCAGCTGCGATTTCGGCAGCAGCCAGGCCCAGGCGTGCGAAGCGGATGTGGTTGTCGGGCCAGTCGCGACCATTGTTGGCACCATAGGGTGTGCCGTCGCGCTGGTACAGCTCGGGGCAGATCAGCACATAGATGACCAGGCCGTCGGCCATGTCCATACGCCCGATCTTGCACGGCGGCAGGGCCGCGTGGCCGCCTAGCTCACCCACGATGTGGATCGGGTTGTCACTTTCCATCACCTGCCGGTAGCCAGGGATCAGCACCCGCACATCGTGCAGGTGGGCCAGGGCACGGGGCAGGGCGGAGGACACGTCGCCCAGGCCGCCGGTCTTCACCAGGTCTGCGATTTCCGAGGTCACGAACAGAATCTTGCGCATGTTCGGGTTGTGCTGGCGCTGGGCGCCAGGTGCCTTGCCTGTCGTGGCGAAATCCGGGGTGAGCGGCTCGCGGTTGTCCGGTTTGAATGAATCTACGTGAGGCTCGACAGCGGCACTGATCATACTTCTCTCCGTCCCTATGCTTGACCGGGTGCTGGCACCCGTGACGATATTGCGTGTTGGTTCTCTCTGTTTCTGGATTCTGCGTAGTGCGTTCCATGCCCCAGGTTCGTGCGCGCAGGCACAACGCGATCAGCACTCCGGCCGAAGGCGATTGGACTGGTTGGGATGGGTGGGCCGAGCCAGGGAATGTCCCTTGCGTTTGGCCTACTTAGTTCCTGACCTGCCGGCGTTTGCGAAAGTTCGACTTTTTTTCGTCGCTCTTCCGTTGAGCAAATGGCGGGCCGAAACCCGAGTGTAGGAGAGAAAAAGATAAAAAGGTGACCCATTGGTCACTATTGCCATGCGCGGAATAGACGCAAACGTTGGCGTATGTGACCGGATGTGAAAAGAGGTGGGCGAAGGCAGTGCGGGGTGTTTGGAGGATGCGCCAAATTGTGGCTAGGGTGGGGTAACGCACCATGATGGTGCTAGCAGCAAGTCACTTCTTCATCGTGGACAACCCGGTCATCATGGCATTGGATTCTCTACGCGCAGTGAATCCCTTGGCTGGCATTTCTGACAGTTGTGTCATTCAGGGCTAGGGCACCACCATTGTGCCGATCTCCCCTAGGACGAAGGTCATGGAAAAAATTGATCAGCTGACCTCAGTGCATAAGCACTCTTCAGGCATCCCTTATGCACCCTATGGATACTCTGTGTGGCTCGACTCATCTCTGAGCTTCAACGCTCAACACAGGGACTTGCACTCAAAATTTTACCTGCTCGGTAACGGGTATCGGGGATATAAGCCCGAACTTATGCGGTTTAACTCACCCGATACGCTCAGTCCGTTCGGCAAAGGGGGGGCGAACGCATACGCCTACTGCGCTAACGACCCGGTGAATCGCCTGGACCCCTCAGGCCATGTCTTCAAATGGTTGAAACGGGGTGTAGCCAGCATTTTTGGCAACTCCGGCAGGTCGCCAGGACGCCGAACAGATTCAATCACCGCTATTACCCTAAGCGAACCCGGTCCAGTTAAGCGGAGTTCAGATCTCTCTTTTGGGGCGCCTTCGGGAGGTAGCGGTGCGAGTCACGTTCAAACAACGTTCGAGGAAATTCAGCGTCTTGAACGCGACATTATGGATGTGAGGGTTTTTTCGCCGCAAAATCCTCGTGAGGTCAATGCTCAGCTCGAAACCCTATCTGTTTTGCAGCATCGACTTGCTGATGCCCACAAGCGGATTAAACCGAGGGATCAGGTATGGCTAGCCTTGCATGTACGGGAAAGGATTCGTGAAACAAAAAATCACGGATTATCCGTCTCAGATTCAGCCAGCTGGCACAGCCATAGTGAGTTGCGATTGCGCATTACCAGAAGCCTGATTTGAAGAAATCGATCAGAGGCTTACAGCCTTTTCGCCATCACGTTGTTGCGCCAGCAGCAGGTTCAACTGGGCGACCTGTTGGCGCAACTGGTCACGTTCGTCTTTCAGTTTACGCAGCTCATCACGGCGCACGGAGACATAAAGTGTCTGGGTTGGGGTTGCAGGCATCAAGGTACCCATGAGCACACCTCGCGGTTTTGGCTGGTGACAAGTCAAAGCGTAGACGCTTCACGCGGGGCGCATTCTGAATTCTTTTGCAGTTGGTGGGAACTTTTTTGTTTATCGTGGTCTTGCCGTTCGTCGCTGAACCCTCGGGCGGCAGGCTGGACTAATCTGAAACGCTGGACTGTGTTGTCATCCATTTCGTAAGGGAGCATCGGCTCATGCAATTGGGAATCGTCGGGCTGGGCCGCATGGGCGGCAATATCGCAAGGCGCCTGATGCGCGCCGGCCACCGCACCGTGGTGCACGACCGCAACCGCGAGGCCATTACCGGGCTGGAGGGCGAGGGTGCCCAAGGCGCGCACGACCTTGGTGCGCTGGTACAAAAGCTGAAAGCCCCACGCGCAGTGTGGGTGATGCTGCCGGCCGGCGAGCCAACCGAGCAGACCATCGCGCAGTTGGCTGACCTGCTGGAACCGGGCGATGCGATCATCGACGGCGGCAATACCTTCTACAAGGACGACATGCGCCGTGCTGCCGAGCTGGCAAAACGCGGCCTGCATTACCTGGACGTCGGCACTTCTGGCGGCGTATGGGGCCTGGACCGTGGCTACTGCATGATGATCGGCGGCGAAAAGGACGTGTTCGAGCGCCTGGAGCCACTGTTCAAGGCGCTGGCCCCGGGCGTGGGTGACATCCCGCGTACTCATGGCCGCAGCGGCGAGCATCAGCGCGCCGAGCACGGCTATATCCACGCGGGCCCACCCGGCGCCGGGCACTACGTGAAAATGGTGCATAACGGTATCGAGTACGGCCTCATGCAGGCCTATGCCGAAGGCTTCGACCTGCTGCGCAGCAAAGGCGGCAACGAGCTGCCGCAAGACCAGCGCTTTGACCTGAACGTGGCCGAGATCGCCGAGGTGTGGCGGCGTGGCAGCGTGGTAACCTCATGGCTGCTCGACCTCACCGCCGATGCCTTGGTGGCCGACCCGCAGCTGTCGCAGTTCAGTGGCTCGGTATCCGACAGTGGCGAAGGCCGCTGGACCATCGATGCCGCCGTTGAGCAGGCGGTGCCGGTGCCGGTGCTGTCCAGCGCACTGTTTGCGCGCTTCCGCTCGCGCCAGCAGCAGGGCACGTATGGTGACAAGATCCTTTCGGCCATGCGCCTGGGCTTCGGTGGCCACGTCGAGAAGAAAGGCGAATGACCAAACAGACCATTCCAGCCGCACCTCCCTGTACCCTGTTCCTGTTTGGCGCCAATGGCGACCTGGTCAAGCGCCTGCTGATGCCGGCGCTGTACAACCTCAGCCGCGACGGTTTGCTGGACCGCAACTTGCGCATCGTTGGCGTGGACCACAACCCGGCCAGCGCCGAGGAATTTGCAGAGCGCCTGCATGCGTTCATGCTCGAGCGGGATAAAGGCGGCGAGGGCAGCGCCAAGTGCCTGGACGAAAAGCTCTGGGCACGCCTGGCCAAGCGCCTGGATTACCAGACGGGCGATTTCCTCGACCCGGCCACTTACCAGGCCCTCGCCAAGCGCATCGACAAAACCAGCCACGGCAATGCGATCTTCTACCTGGCCACCTCGCCGCGTTTCTTCCCCGAGGTGGCGCAGCGCCTGGGGCAGGCCGGCTTGCTCGACGAGTCTGGCGGCGGCTTTCGCCGCGTCGTGGTCGAGAAGCCATTCGGCACCGACCTGGCCAGCGCCGAGGCGCTCAACGCCTGCCTGTTGAAAGTGATGGGCGAACGGCAGATCTACCGTATCGACCATTACCTGGGCAAAGAGACGGTGCAGAATATTCTGGTGAGCCGCTTCTCCAACGGCCTGTTCGAATCGTTCTGGAACAACCACTACATCGACCACGTGCAGATCACCGCTGCGGAAACGGTCGGCGTCGAAACCCGTGGTGCGTTCTACGACAGCACCGGGGCCCTGCGCGACATGGTTCCCAACCACCTGTTCCAGTTGCTGGCGATGGTGGCCATGGAGCCGCCGGCTGCGTTCGGGGCTGACGCGGTGCGCGGCGAAAAGGCCAAGGTGGTCGGTGCTATTCGCCCATGGTCGGCGAAAATGGCCCTGAAGAACTCGGTACGCGGCCAGTACAGTGCCGGCAAGCAGGGGCGCAAGCCGCTGCCCGGTTATCGGCAGGAGCCCAATGTCGCGCCTGACAGCCAGACCGAAACCTACGTGGCGCTGAAGGTGATGATCGACAACTGGCGCTGGGCCGGCGTGCCGTTCTACTTGCGCACCGGCAAGCGCATGAGCGTGCGCGACACCGAAATTGCCATTTGCTTCAAGCCCGCGCCGTATGCGCAGTTCCGCGAGTCGGAGCTGGAGCGGCCCAAGCCCAACTACCTGAAAATCCAGATTCAGCCCAACGAAGGCATGTGGTTCGACCTGCAGGCCAAACGGCCAGGGCCGGAGCTGGTGATGGAGAATGTGGAGCTGGGCTTTGCCTATAAAGACTTCTTCAAGATGACCTCGGCGACCGGCTACGAGACGCTGATTTACGACTGCCTGACCGGTGACCAGACCCTGTTCCAGCGGGCTGACAACATCGAGAACGGCTGGCGAGCGGTGCAGCCGTTTCTCGATGCCTGGGCCCAGGATGGCGAGGTGCATCAGTACCCGGCCGGTGAAGACGGGCCTGACGCTGGCAATGAATTGCTGACCCGCGACAAGCGCGAGTGGCACCGCTTGGGCTGACCTGATCAAGCTGGGTTGCCTGTGCCGGCCGCTTCGCGGGGCAAGCCCGCTCCCACAGGGAACCCTACTGCACTTAAGCCGTGTGCAGTACCTGTGGGAGCGGGCTTGCCCCGCGAAGCGGCCGGCACAGGCAACAAACCGGTTCAACCGAAAGGAGACTCAATGCCTGCCCACATCGAAGACTATGCCCTGCTGGGCAATTGCCGCAGCGCCGCCCTGGTCAGCCGCGATGGCTCGCTCGACTGGCTCTGCCTGCCACGCTTCGACGCCCCCGCCGTGTTTGCGGCCCTGCTGGGCAACGAAGAAAACGGCCGCTGGCGCGTGGCCCCCTGCGACCCCGTCGAGCACAGCAGCCGCCAATACCTGGACGACACCCTCGTGCTGGAAACCACCTGGGTCACTGCCACCGGCCGTGCCCGGGTGCTCGACTTCATGCCGCTGGGCGAAGTCAATTCGGTGGTGCGGATCGTCGAGGGTCTCAGTGGCGAAACCAATTTTGAAATGGACCTGGTCATGCGCTTCGACTACGGTCGCAGTGTGCCATGGGTGGAACGGCTCGCCCCACTGACCCTCAGCGCCGTTGCCGGCCCTGACCGGCTGATCCTGTGCAGCACCGTCCCCCCGCATGCACTCGACCACCATACCGTCGCGCGCTTTCGTGTTGGCACGGGCGAGCGCCAAATCTTCAGCCTGCGTCACCAACCCTCGCACCTGCCCGTGCAGCCCGACTGCGATATCGACCAGGCTTTTGCCCAAACCGTCGAGCAGTGGCAGGCCTTCGCCACCCGCTGCCCGCAGGTAGGGCCATACACCGCCCTGGTGCGCCGCTCGTTGCTCACCCTCAAGGCCATGACCTACGCCCCCACCGGCGGTATCGTCGCCGCCGTCACCACCTCGCTGCCCGAGCGTGTGGGTGGGGAGCGCAACTGGGACTACCGCTTCTGCTGGCTGCGCGATGCCACCATGACACTGCTGGCCTTCATGAACCTCGGCTACTTTGACGAAGCCCAGGCCTGGCGCGAATGGCTGCTGCGCTCGGTGGCCGGCAACCCTGAGCAGATGCAGATCATGTATGGCCTGGCCGGCGAGCGTGACCTGCAGGAATACACCTTGCCGTGGCTGGCCGGTTACGAGCATTCGCAACCCGTGCGGGTAGGCAATGCCGCGTCGCAGCAGATGCAGCTGGACATCTATGGCGAACTGGCCGATGCCATGTCCCAGGCGATCAAGGGCGGCTTGCCGCGCCATCCGCGCAGCGCCGCCATCTCCCGCCTGATCATGCCTTACGTCGAAGGCATCTGGCGCGAGCCGGACGAAGGCATCTGGGAAGTGCGCGGCGGCCGGCAACAGTTCGTGCACTCCAAGGTGATGGCCTGGGTCGCCTTCGACCGTGCCGCAGGGTTGGCCGACACCACTGAAGAAGGCCGCGAGCGCGGGGACCATTACCGCCAGGTGGCTGACGACATTCACCGCGAAGTTTGCGAGAAAGGCCTGGACCCCAGTGGCCGTTTTTTTGTTCAGGCGTACGGCTCGTCCGAGATGGATGCCAGCCTGTTGCAGATCGCCCTGACTGGCTTCTTGCCCGCAGATGACCCACGCTTTTTGCGCACGCTGGAGCAGGTCGAACAGCGCCTGCTGAAGAACGGCCTGCTGATGCGCTACGACAGTGACAGCTGCAGCGACGGCCTGACGCCGGGGGAAGGCACCTTCCTGGTGTGCTCGTTCTGGCTGGCAGACGTTTATGTATTGTTGGGGCGCCAGGCTGAAGCCGAAGCGCTGTACCAGCACCTCACCGGCTTGAGCAACGACCTTGGCTTGCTGGCGGAACAGTACGACCCGGCCGGCCAGCGCATGCTCGGCAACTTCCCCCAGGCGTTCAGCCATATCGGCATCATCAACACCGCACTTAATCTTCATCGCGCACAGTGCCCGGTGCGGGACCGGGCGAGTTGCGGATAGACGTGCTTCTGATCGCAACCAATGGGTGACGCATCAAGCCATCGCCATCAGCCTGTAATCACACGGATGTTTCAGGCCGCCTGATATAAAAGTGTGAAACGACCGGAGTAGACTAGGCCAAACCCCTACGGCACGGAGCACACATGGGCATTCGCGGTACTGACCGGCAGATCGACAACATCGAGTTCAATGTCAGCGACATCGCAAGCAGCAAAGCCTTCTATGGCAGCGTGTTCGGCTGGGCGTTCACCGACTATGGGCCTGCCTATACCGAGTTCAGTGACGGCCGGCTGACCGGTGGCTTCACCACCGGCGAGCCAGTACGCCCGGGCGGGCCATTGGTCATCTTGTACGCCGACGACCTCGATGCCACACAGCAGCGGGTCGAGGCCGCCGGGGCGACAATCAGCCGGGCGACCTTTGCCTTTCCGGGCGGGCGTCGCTTCCATTTCATCGACCCGGACGGCTATGAACTGGCGGTGTGGACGGCCCAAGCCTGATGGCCAACCACAAGATCGAAATCCGCCGACGCAATATCGAGAAAATTTTGCAGGCGGCGGAAAAGGTGTTCGCCGACAAAGGTTATGGCGCCACGTCCATGGGCGATATCGCCGAGCAGGCCGAATTGCCGCGCTCCAACCTGCATTATTACTTCAGCACCAAGGACGAGCTGTTCCGCGCGGTGCTGCAGGACCTGCTGGATGTGTGGAAGCAGGACGCACTGTGCTTCGAGAACTTCGACGACCCGCGTGTGGTGCTGACCAGCTACATCAGGGCCAAGATGGGCCATTCGCGCTCGCGGCCACTGGGCTCGAAGATCTGGGCCGAAGAGATGCTGCACGGGGCGCCTGTGCTTGGGGTGAACCTGGATGACAGCCTGGTGCCCTGGGCGAAATTGAAAGAAGCCAAGATCCGCCGTTGGGTGGAGGAGGGGCGTATTCTGCCGGTTGAGCCGTCGGCATTGCTGTACATGATCTGGGCGTCCACCCAGCACTATGCCGACTTCGGTTACCAGGTGCAGTTGCTCAATGGCGGCGAGATGCTGTCGGACATGGCGTTCGAGAGTGCGGTGCAAACGGTGACCAGCGTGATCTTGCGGGGGATCGGGCTGGAGCCTTGAACCGAGGTTCCAGCCTGACGCGGTCCATTGTAGGAGCGGCCTTGTGCCGCGATGGGGCGCGAAGCGGCCCCGGCAATTTCGGCGGCGAAGCTCAAACCCCAGGGCCGCTTCGCGCCCCATCGCGGCACAAGGCCGCTCCTACACCGATCGCGTTGCGGGTTCAGGCAGTGATCTACCTCAACTGGCCTCGCGGTAGGGGTTACGCGGGTCCTGTGTCCAGTTCAGGTACGGTTTGCCGGTATCCTGCGCCTGCATCTCGATGCAGTTTTCAACCGGGCAGGTGATCTGGCACAGGTTGCAGCCCACGCATTCCTCCTCGATCACGCTGTAGGCATGGGTGCCATCTGCCTTCAGCGTGCTGGCAATGGCCTGGTGTGAGGTGTCCTCACAGGCAATGTGGCAGCGCCCACAGCCAATGCAGGCGTCCTGGTCGATGTGCGCCACCGATTTGTAGTTGATGTCCAGGTACTTCCAGTCGGTGGTGTGCCCTACCGCCTGGCCACGGAACGCCTCGAGGGTGCGATGCCCATGCTGGTCCATCCAGCGCGCCAGGCCGTCCTTCATGTCCTCGACAATGCGAAAACCATGCAGCATCGCTGCCGTGCACACCTGGACGGCGCCACTGCCCAGGGCCATGAACTCCGCCGCATCACGCCAGTTGCCGATGCCGCCAATGCCGCAGATCGGTAGGCCACGCGTCTGCGGGTCGCGGGCAATTTCTGCCACCATGTTCAGGGCAATCGGCTTTACGGCCGAGCCGCAGTAACCGCCATGGGTGCTTTGGTCGCCGACGATGGGGTGGGCCACCATACGGTCCAGGTCGACGCTGGTGATGGAGTTGATGGTGTTGATCAACGACACCGCATCGGCCCCGCCACGGTGGGCGGCGCGGGCCGACTGACGGATGTCGGTGATGTTGGGCGTAAGCTTCACGATCACCGGCAGCGAGCAGTAGGTCTTGCACCAGCGGGTGACCAGCTCCACATACTCAGGCACCTGGCCGACCGCCGCACCCATGCCGCGCTCCGGCATGCCGTGCGGGCAGCCGAAGTTCAGCTCGATGCCATCGGCACCGGTGGCCTCTACCAGCGGCAGGATGAACTTCCACGAGTCCTCGACGCACGGCACCATCAGCGACACGATCAATGCCCGGTCGGGCCAGTCCTTCTTTACCTGGGTGATTTCACGCAGGTTGATTTCCAGCGAACGGTCGGTAATCAGCTCGATGTTGTTGATGCCCTGCACCAGGCGGTTGGCGCCGTAGTGCGCCGAGTAGCGCGACGACACGTTGACCGCTGCCGGGTCCTCGCCCAGGGTTTTCCAGACCACGCCGCCCCAGCCAGCCTCAAAGGCGCGGACCACGTTGTAGGCCTTGTCGGTTGGCGGTGCGGAAGCCAGCCAGAAAGGGTTGGGTGCCTTGATGCCGGCAAATACGATAGACAAGTCGGCCATTTACGCTGCCTCCACGTTGAGCATGAGTTGGGCATGGATGGCTTCGGCGGCCAGCTTGCCGTGCTGCACAGCCTGGACAGTGAGGTCCTGGCCCAGGGCCGTGCAGTCGCCGCCGGCATATACGCCCGGCAAGCTGGTCTGCAGGGTGTGGTCAACGCGGATGCGCTCACCGTCCCGGGCCAGTTGTGCAGCCACCGGGTCGACGAGGCAGGCATCGTCGAAGCGCTGGCCGATGGCCTTGAAGATGGCATCGGCCTGCAGCTCGAAGGTTTCGCCAGTGTCGCGCAGTCGGCCGTCCGTTAGTTCGGTGCGAGCAAAGCGCATGCCGCGCACCTTGCCGGCGTCATCCAGCAGCACGGCGTCGGGGCGCGCCCAGGTGTGCAGGCGCACCTGGTTAGCCTTGGCGATGTCCTGCTCGTGGCCGGTGGCGCCCATGTCGGCGTGGCCACGGCGGTACACCAGGTTGACGTCGCGGGCGCCCAGGCGGCTCATCTGCACCGCCATGTCGATGGCCGTGTTGCCGGCGCCGATGACCAGGCAGCGGTCGGCCAGCGGCAGCTGGCTCAGGTCGTCTGCCTGGCGCAGTTCACGGATGTACTCGGTGGCGGCGAGCAGGCCGGGTGCTTCCTCGTCTGGCAGGCCTAGCTGGCGCACGGCATTCAGGCCGAGGCCGAGGAACACCGCATCGTACTGGTCGCGCAGTTCGCCCAGGCTGAGGTTGCCGCCCAGGCGCTGGCCATGGCGTATTTCGATGCCGCCAATGCCCAGCAGGAACTCCACTTCCCGCTGGGCGTAGTCGTCGACCAGCTTGTAGCGGGCAATGCCGTACTCGTTGAGGCCGCCCGCCTTGTCGCTGGCCTCGAACACCACCACGTCATGCCCGTGCATGGCCAGGCGATGGGCGCAGGACAACCCGGCAGGCCCGGCGCCGACCACGGCGATGCGCTTGCCGGTAGCCGGTGAGCGCGTGAACGGGTGCTCGGTGAAATGCGCGTTGTCCAAGGCGTAGCGCTGCAACTGCCCGATCAATACGGGTGCACATTCCTGCGCGTTGTTGCGCACGCAGGCCTGCTGGCAGAGGATTTCGGTGGGGCACACGCGGGCGCAGCTGCCACCCAGGATGTTGGCCGAAAGGATGCGCTCGGCGGCACCTTGCAGGTTTTCATCGCTGATGCGGTGGATGAACGACGGGATGTCGATGTCGCTTGGGCACGCATTGACGCAGGGGGCGTCATAGCAGTACAGGCAGCGCGCGCTTTCGACGGCGGCCTGGCGAGCGGTGAGGGGTGGGGCCAGGTCGCTGAAGCGCTCGGCCAGCTGGTCGGCGCCGGCCCGGGGGCGCGGCAAGTGGTTCAGGGCGTCGATCACGGTTGTAGCCTCTCTCTTTATTATATTTGGCTTGCCGGCGATGGGCTGCGCAGCAGCCCCAATGGCCTCAGCGCTGAACGGGCGTCGGGCGCTGCTGTTCGGCGCGTCGCCCCAGCACCTCGTACACGGACGGATACGCCGGCCGTTCCACATACCGCCCCGCCCCGGCCTCGGCGCGCAGGTCACCATCGGCCCAGAGCACCTTGCCCTGGCTGATGGTGTGGCTGGGGACCCCGCGCACGGTGCGGCCTTCAAAGATATTGAAGTCCACCCGCTGGTGGTGGGTCTGGGCCGATAGAGTGCGAGTGCCCTGCGGGTCCCACAGCACCAGGTCGGCGTCGGCACCCACGCGGATGGCGCCCTTGCGTGGGAAAAGGTTGAAGATTTTTGCCGTGTTGGTGGAGGTCAGCGCAACGAACTCATGCATCGACAGGCGCCCGCTGTTGACACCGGCATCCCACAGCACTGCCATGCGGTCTTCGATGCCGGCGGTGCCGTTGGGGATGCGACTGAAGTCGTCGCGGCCCATGGCTTTCTGTTCGGCGCAGAAACAGCAGTGGTCGGTGGCCGTGGTGTGCAGGTTGCCCGACTGCAAGCCACGCCACAGCGCCTCCTGGTGCTCGCGCGGGCGGAACGGCGGGCTCATCACGTAGCCAGCGGCTGTGGCCCAGTCCGGGTCACGGTAGACGCTGTCGTCCAGCAGCAGGTGGCCGGGCAAGACTTCGCCGTAAACCGGCTGGCCCTTGGCGCGTGCATAGGTGATTTCATCCAGTGCTTCACGGCTGGAAATGTGCACCACATACAGCGGCGTACCGATGGTTTCGGCAATACGGATGGCGCGGCTGGCCGCTTCACCTTCCACTTGTGAAGGGCGCGAAAGGGGGTGGGCCTCTGGTCCGGTCAGGCCCTGGGCAAGCAGTTTTTTCTGCAGGTGGTACACCAGTTCGCCGTTCTCGGCATGCACGGTGGGCACCGCACCCAGTTGCAGGCAGCGCTCGAAGCTGGCCACCAGGGTGTCGTCGGCGGCCATGATTGCATTCTTGTAAGCCATGAAGTGCTTGAAGCTGTTCACCCCATGCTTGGCTACCAGTTCGCCCATTTCTTCAGCCACCTGTTCGCTCCACCAGGTGATGGCAACGTGGAAGCCGTAGTCGCTGGCGCTCTTCTGCGCCCAGCCGCGCCAGGTGTGGAAGGCCTCCAGCAATGACTGCTGCGGGTTGGGGATGACGAAGTCGATGATCGACGTGGTGCCGCCGGCAAGGCCCGCTGCGGTGCCGCTGAAGAAATCCTCGCTGGCCACGGTGCCCATGAATGGCAACTGCATGTGGGTATGCGGGTCGATGCCGCCGGGCATCAGGTACTGGCCGCTGCCGTCGAGGATTTCACAGTCGGTGGGCGGTTCGAGGTTTGGCCCGATGGCACGGATCAGGCCATCGACACACAGGACATCGGCGGGGTAACTCTCTTCGTGGGTGACCACGGTGGCGCCACGGATCAACAGGGACATGCCGTTTTTCCTCGCAGGCTGACCGGTCTGGGCCGGTTCTTGGAATTGTCTCGGGTGCAGGGCAGGCAGGGCGGTTAATCCTGTCAGACCTGACAAGATTCGAGGCTAGATGCTGATTTGGGAATCTTCAAGAAAATTTTCCTATTATTTTTGTGGTTTTTAACTGTTTGAAATTTAACACTTAATTTTTATTGACCTGCTGACTTCGGGGGTTTCAGGGGTTATTGACTGACTTGACAAGATGGAATTCTGGTCAAGATTTCTAAGCACCAATACGCGTGTGTACTCCGGCCATCGAATTAGCCCGATGAGCAAACAACTACAAGAAAATCTGGAGAAGGGCCCATGCAACAGAGCAGATCGGAAGTGGTCGAGCAGGATGGCCTGTTTGAGCTGTCCGAGGGCAGTGATGTCCTCGACAGCCCGCGCTACAACCAAGACATCGCGCCGACCAAGGTGCACCAGCGCACCTGGAACAAATGGCACATCACTGCCCTGTGGGTGGGCATGTCCATTTGCGTACCCACCTACACCCTGGGTGGCGTGCTCACCGCCTACTTCGGCCTGAGCGTTGGCGAAGCGCTGCTGGCGATCCTGCTGGCCAACGTGATCGTACTGATCCCGCTTACCCTCAACGCCTTCCCAGGCACCAAGTACGGCATCCCGTTCCCGGTGCTGCTGCGTTCGTCGTTCGGCATCCTGGGCTCCAACGTACCGTGCCTGATCCGCGCCGTGGTTGCCTGTGGCTGGTTTGGTATCCAGACCTTGTTCGGCGGCTTGGCCATTCACCTGTTCCTGGGTTCGGTGTTCGATGGCTGGAAGGCCTTGGCCGGTACTGGCGAGGTGATCGGCTTCATGATCTTCTGGTGCCTGAACCTGTGGGTGGTGCTGCGCGGCGCCGAGTCGATCAAGTGGCTGGAAACGCTCTCGGCACCGCTGCTGGTGGCGGTGGGTGTCGGGCTGCTGTTCTGGGCCCTGCCGCACATGTCGATGACCGAGCTGCTGGCGCAACCGCCCAAGCGGCCGGAAGGGGCGAGCGTGGTCAGTTACTTCTGCGCCGGGCTTACGGCCATGGTCGGCTTCTGGGCCACCTTGTCGCTGAATATTCCCGACTTCAGCCGTTACGCACGTAGCCAGAAAGACCAGATTCTTGGGCAGATCTTCGGCCTGCCGCTGACCATGTTCCTGTTCGCTTCGCTGGGTGTGGTGCTGACCGCCGCGTCGGCGTCTCTGGTGGGCGAGACGGTGTCCGACCCGGTCAGCCTGATCGGCAAAATCCACAGCCCGTTCTGGGTGGCCCTGGCCATGGCGCTGATCGTGATTGCCACACTGTCGACCAATACGGCGGCGAACATCGTGTCGCCGACCAACGACTTCCAGAACATTGCCCCACGCCTGATCGGGCGCAGCCGTGCGGTATGGCTGACCGGCTTTATCGGCCTGGCGCTGATGGGCCATGAACTGCTTAAGAAACTGGGCCTGATTGTCTCGGACCTGAGCCTGGAGAGCGTGTACTCCAACTGGCTGCTCGGTTACTCCAGCCTGCTCGGGCCGATTGCCGGGATCATGGTGGTGGACTACTTCCTGGTCCGTCGGCAGCAGCTGGACCTGGCCGGGTTGTACCGCGATGACGTCTACCCGGCGTGGAACTGGGCCGGGTTTGCCGCCTTTGCCTTGCCCGTGGGGCTGACGTTACTGGCGATTGGCAACAGCAGTTTCAGCTGGTTCTACGACTACGGCTGGTTTACCGGCTCGCTGCTGGGCGGCGCGCTGTACTACGTTCTCGCCGGTTTGGCTGTGGGAGCGGGTTCACCCGCGAAGAGGCCCGCACCGACCACAAAAAAAGCCTGAAGGAGAAACCCGTGACCCCAGTCAAAGAGATGCTTGAAACCACCGCCCGGCACGTCGACAGCAACCGCCTGTGGCAATCGCTGATGGACCTGGCCCGCCTCGGTGCCACCGCCAAGGGCGGTGTCTGCCGCCTGGCCCTGACCGACCTCGACCGCCAGGCCCGCGACCTGTTCGTGCAGTGGTGCGAGGCGGCCGGGTGTGAGGTCAGTGTCGACGGCGTCGGCAACATCTTCGCCCGCCGCCCGGGGCGTAACCCCAAGCTGCCCCCGGTGATGACCGGCAGCCATATCGACACCCAGCCCACGGGCGGCAAGTTCGATGGCTGCTTCGGTGTGATGGCCGGGCTGGAGGTGATCCGTACGCTGAACGACCTGGGCGTGGAAACCGAAGCACCGCTGGAAGTGGTGGTGTGGACCAACGAAGAGGGCTCGCGCTTTGCACCGTGCATGATGGGTTCAGGCGTGTTCGCCGGCAAGTTCAGCCTGGCGGAAACCCTGGCCAAGCGCGATGCCCAGGGTATCAGCGTGGGTGAAGCCTTGAACGCCATCGGCTACGCCGGTACGCGCGCGGTGCTGGGCCATCCGGTTGGGGCTTATTTCGAAGCCCATATCGAACAGGGCCCGATCCTTGAGGACCAGGCCAAGACCATCGGCGTGGTGCTCGGAGCGCTGGGGCAGAAGTGGTTCGACCTGACCCTGCGCGGCGTCGAAGCCCACGCGGGCCCGACACCCATGCACCTGCGCAAGGACGCCCTGGTCGGCGCTGCCGCCGTGGTGGAGGCGGTCAACCATACCGCCCTCGGCCACCAGCCCCATGCCTGTGGCACTGTGGGTTGCCTGCAGGCGTATCCAGGCTCGCGTAACGTGATCCCGGGTGAGGTGCGCATGACCCTGGACTTCCGCCACCTGGAGGGCGAGCAACTGAGTGCGATGATCGCCGAGGTGCGCGGGGTGATCGAGGCAACCTGTACCAAGCATGGCTTGAGCCACGAACTGGTGCCTACGGCCGACTTCCCGGCATTGTACTTCGACAAAGGCTGTGTCGATGCCGTGCGCGCCTCGGCGCAGGCGCTGGGGTTGCCGCACATGGACATTGTCAGTGGCGCGGGGCATGACGCGATCTTCCTGGCCGAACTAGGGCCAGCGGGGATGATTTTCGTGCCCTGCGAAAACGGCATCAGCCACAACGAAATCGAGAACGCCACGCCCGATGACCTGGCGGCGGGCTGCGCAGTGTTGCTGCGGGCGATGCTGGCGGCGTCGGAGGCGATTGCCAGCGGGCGCTTGGCGGCCTAGCACCTCGGGCATCAGGCGACCGCGCTTTTTGTGGGAGCGGCCTTGTGTCGCGATCGGGCTGCGCAGCAGCCCCAGGGTTTGGAAGTAAACGCTGATATCGCTGGGGCTGCTGTGCAGCCCGATCGCGACACAAGGGCGCTCCTACAGGGACCGCGCTGCTGGTGCTGGTTGTGTGAGGCCTTCCACAAACGCCGCAATCTGCCGGTCACCACGCAGATGCACAACCGGCACCTGCGGGCCGATTGCCTGGCGGTTGGCTTCGATACCTGGCCGATAGCCCCGGTCGAACGTCCACACAAACTTCAGGAAGGTCAGAAACGCCCGGTCCAGCCGCTCGGTACACCCAGCCGGCAGGTCTGGCCGTGGCTTGTTCAGCACACTGCGCAGGATGACCCGCTTCAGGCATGTCAACCGTGGTGTATCCAGCCAGATAACCAGGTCGGCCCGTGGCAAGCGCAGGTCGAAGGTGCGGCGGCTGTAGTTGCCCTCGCATACCCACGCTTGCCCGCTAACCGCATCGCGTACCCGGCTGCGAAAGGTCTCGGCATCCGGCTCTACCCAGCCGGCCTCCCAGAACAACGTGTCAAGGTGTACCACCGACGCCCCCAGGCGGGCGCCGATCTGCCGGGCCAGGGTCGATTTGCCACTGCCGGCGTTGCCCAGAATCACGATGCGTTGCATGACCAAGTCCTTTTGGAAAAACCGGCCATGTTAATTCATCCGGTCAGCTCAAGACAGCCATCCCGGCCAAGGTGATAGCGCTGCAGGTCCTGCGCCAGGGTCAGGTGCCCGCTGTAGTGGACGAGGGCTTCGTCACGCACGTTGTCGATATTCGGGCTGCGCCTTGGGTCGCTCTGGTAGCGGGCGCTGAAATGCGTCAGCACCAGGTTGCGCACGCCCGCCGCTTCGGCAAAGCGCGCCACCGCCGCTGCAGTACTATGGCCGAAGGTGACCCCGGTGCGTTCGACCACGGCCTGGGTGAACGTGGCTTCGTGCACCAGCACATCCGCGCCTTGGGCAGCGTCGGCCAGCAGCTCGGGGGTATCGTTGTCGCCGCACACGATCACCCGCCGCGGTGGCCGGGAAGGGCGCAGGTAGTCGTTGCCATTCAGCAACTGCTCGCCATGCTGCACCGTCAAACCCCTGGCCAGCTCGCCCCACAGCGGGCCACGCGGTATGCCTTCGGCTTCCAGGCGGGGGATGTCCAGGCGCGGTTCGGGGTTGAGTTCGGTGAATATGAACCCGACGCTCGGAACGCGGTGTGACAGCTGAACGGTGGTTACCTGCAGAGTATCGTTGCGCCATTCGACCAGATCTTCCACGGCCAGCAGGCGCAGTTCGAACGGCAGGAAGGTATCGCTGGCGGCCAGGCCCTGGCGTACCCAGTCATGCAGCGCGGCGGGCAGGATCAGTTCCAGCGGCTGCGTACGCCCGCTCATGCCGGCACTGGCCAGCAGGCCGGGCAGGCCGAAGCAATGATCGCCGTGCACGTGGGTGATGAAAATGGCGCGCAGGTCGCGGATCGACAGCGGGGTGCGCAGCAGCTGGTGCTGGGTGCCTTCGCCGCAGTCGACCAGGTACCAGCCGCTGCCACTGGCTTCGATCACCGCCGTGGCGCTGACATTGCGTGCCTTGGTGGGCACCCCGGCGCAGGTGCCGAGGAACAGCAGGTCCATGTGCAACCTCCTTGATTCAGCCCAGCAGCGGTTTCAGGAAGCTGCGCTCGTAGCTGAGGATGAAGCGTTGCTCTGTAGCTGTGGCTACTGCAGCGATGCATTCCGGGTCGGTCTCGGCCTGCCTGCGGTACTGCTCGTAGGCCGCCAGGCTGGGGAAGCTGAACAGGCAGTACGCGATGTTGTTAGCGCCCTCAGCAGGCAGGAAGTAGCCGTGATGCTGGCCGCCCATGCGCGTGACGAGGCCTATCCACTGGCGTGAATAGGCCTCGAACGCAGGCAGCTGGTAAGGGTCGACGATGTATTTGACGTGGCAGGTGATCAATGTGCTCGCTCCTTCGAGGTATGACGGGCGCACACCTTAGCCGCATTGCTGCCTGCCGTCGACGGCCTGCTAGTCTCCCTGCCGCCAAATGAGCTTGCTGGTGTCATAACCTTGCTCCCGGGCGATGGTCAGCAGTTGCTCGCGCTGCTGGTCGGTGACCGCAGGCGTGCGTGAAAGCAGCCACAGGTACTCGCGGTTGGGGTGGCCCACTAGCGCCACCCGGTAATCCTTGTCGTGATACAGCACCCAGTACTCGCCCTTGGTCAGGCCCGGTGCCAGGCGGCTGAACCAGTTGTCGAAGCGCACCCACAGCTTGTCGGTGCTGCCCGGCTGCTGGGCCTCGGCGATGCCCTTGGCTTCGTTCCACTGGCCGTCCTTTTCCTTGCAGCGGTTGGTCACGTCGATCCGGCCATCCGGGCGCAGGCCATAGTGCGCCTCGGACTGCACGCAGTTGCGCTGGAAGAACATCGGCAGCCGGCCCAGTTCATACCAGGTGCCCTGGTAGCGTTGCAGGTCGACCTGCTGGGTGCGCGGCGGTGCCGGTTGATCGTTGCCGGCGCAGCCGAGCAGCGCCAGGGTCATGCAGGAAAGCAGCAGCGTAGTGCGCAGCGCCATGGTTGACCTCCTTGGAGCGGATAGGGGCTTCCTGTGTTTCGATGCCTGCGCGGGGCAAAAGTTGTATGGGATTACACCGTGTCGAATGAACCGGTCTGCACCTGGCCTGCGCGCACGTAGCGGCTGATGATCACGCCCTTGGGCGAGACTTGCGACTGCTGCAAGGTAAAGGCCGCTGCTGCTGCGTCATGACCGAACAGGCGTTTGCCTTGGCCGAGCAGCAGCGGGTGGATCAGCAGTTGCAGTTCATCTACCAGGTCTGCCGCCAGCAGTTGCTGCACCAGTTCGGCGCTGCCCTGGGTCAGCAGGTTGGCGCCGTCCCGTTGCTTGAGCGAGCGTACTGCAGCGGCGATGTCCGCGCCGAGGGCGTGGCTGTTGTGCCAGTCGAGGGTGGCAGGGGTGTGGGTGGCCACATGTTTGGGCACGCTGTTGAACAGGTTGGCGATGGAGAAGTCTTCGGCGTTGTCTTTGATGTTTGGCCAATAGCCGGCAAAAATGTCGTAGGTGCGCCGGCCCAGCAGCAGCTCAAAGGGCTGGCTGAACAATGCCTGCATGGCCTGGCCAAACACTTCCTCGGCGTAGGGCACGATCCAGCCGCCGTAGGCGAAACCGCCGCTGGTGTCTTCCTGCGGGCCGCCGGGAGCTTGCATCACGCCGTCGAGGCTGATGAAGGCGGCTACGATGAGTTTGCGCATGGGGACTCTCCTGTTGGCAGCCCGGTGGCTGCTTTCATGGGTAGTCGAATGGCACCAGGCAGAATCGACACAGGTCTCGAAAGCGATGCAGTTCCTGTGTAGGAGCGGCCTTGTGTCGCGAACGGGCTGCGAAGCAGCCCCGGCAATTTGTGCATTTGCGCTGAAATCCCGGGGCTGCTTCGCAGCCCGTTCGCGACACAAGGCCGCTCCTACAAGAGACTGCATTAGCCGATCAGGTGGGGCCAGTGCAGGTTTACGTCACAGCCAGTAGGTCACCGCCCACCAACCCAGCCCACCCATCACCACGGTATAGGGCAAGGCCATCCACACCATCCGCCCATACGACAGCCGGATCAGCGGCGCAATCGCCGAGGTCAGCAGGAACAGGAACGCTGCCTGCCCATTCGGCGTTGCCACGCTGGGCAGGTTGGTGCCGGTGTTGATCGCCACCGCCAGCGTTTCGAAATGCTCGCGGCTCATGCTGCCATTGAGAAACGCCTGCTTCACTTCGGTTATGTAGATGGTGGCGACAAACACGTTGTCGCTGATTGCCGACAGCAAACCGTTGGCCAGGTAGAGCATGCCCGGTTGCTGCTCGGCCGGCAGTGTCAGCACCCAGCTGATCAATGGGCTGAACAGCTGCTGCTGATGAATGACCGCGACCACGGCGAAGAACACCACCAGCAACGAGGTGAACGGCATGGCGTCCTGGAAGGCGCGGCCCAGCCGGTGTTCGTCGGTGATACCGGTAAACGCCGTGATCAGCACGATCACCATCAGGCCGATCAGGCCAACCTCGGCCACATGCAGCCCCAGGCAGACAATCAGGATCAGCGCCGCGAGCCCTTGTACCCACAGCGCGACGCGCTGTGCCTGGGTGCGTGCGGCGTCATCCTCTGCCGCATAGGCGGCCAGCACCTGACGCACTGGCTCGGGCATCAACGTGCCGTAGCCGAACAGGCGCAGTTTTTCCAGCAGTACGCAGGTCAGCAGGCCGGCACCCAGCACTGGCAGCGACACAGGTGCCACCTTGAAGAAGAAGTCGGCGAAGTGCCAACCCATCTCGTGGCCGATCAGCAGGTTCTGTGGCTCGCCCACCAACGTGCACACGCCACCCAGGGCGGTACCCACTGCGCCGTGCATCAGCAGGCTACGCAGGAAGTCGCGGAACTGGTCGAGGTCTTGGCGGTGCAGGTGGGCGATCTGCTGGTCGCTGTCCAGCGCGCTTTCCTCGCGTGGGTTGGCGCCAGACGCGACGCGGTGGTACACGGCGTAGAAGCCGACCGCAGCGCTGATGATCACCGCCGTCACGGTCAGCGCATCGAGAAACGCCGACAGGAACGCCGACAGCACGCAGAACAGCAACGCCAGAATTGCCTTCGAGCGCACCCCGAGCAAAATGCGCGAGAACAGGAACAGCAGCAGCTCCTTCATGAAATGGATGCCGGCGACCATGAACATCAGCAGCAGGATCACCGGGAAGTTGTGTTGCAGTTCCTCATACAGCGCCTGTGGCGTGGTCATCTGCAACAGCAAGGCTTCGATCAGCAGCAGGCCGCCCGGCATCAGCGGGTAACACTTCAGCGCCATGCCCAAAGTGAAAATGAACTCGAGCACCAGCGCCCAGCCGGCTGCAACCGGGCCAACGGTAACCAGCAGCAGCGGGTTGAGCACCAGGAACAGGCAGATGACCACCTTGTACCAAAGCGGCGACTGGCCCAGAAAACCATGGGCGAGGGCGCCGGACAGGGAGCGTGGCATGAATATGTATCCTTATGATTCGGCGATGGCGCACGGTGCCGGATTGGCGCGTCTTAGGCAAGGCGTGGAGTCCCGTTTTTGGCACAAGTACGGCCATCGGGCTGGGTTACCATCCACGCCATGAATCCTTCACCCGCAGGAGTGCCGCCCGTGACCGAGTACAGTGCGTTCAAGGTTGAACTGACCGACAACATCGCCCACGTTCAGATCAATCGCCCGGAAAAGGTCAACGCGATGAACGCGGCCTTCTGGGAAGAGATCATCGCTATCTTCCAGTGGATCGACGACACCGATGCCGTGCGGGCGGTAGTGATCAGTGGTGCCGGCAAGCATTTTTCCGCAGGCATCGACCTCATGATGCTGGCCTCGCTGGCTGGGCAAATGGGCAAGGACGTGGGGCGCAATGCGCGCTTTCTGCGTAGCACCATCCAGCGCCTGCAAGCCTCGTTCACCGCCGTGGACAAATGCCGCAAGCCAGTGCTGGCGGCCGTGCAGGGCTACTGCATCGGCGGCGCCATCGACCTCATCTCCGCGTGTGACATGCGCTACTGCAGCAGCGACGCGCAGTTCTCGATCAAGGAAATCGACATGGGCATGGCCGCCGACGTCGGCACATTGCAACGTTTGCCACGTATCATTGGCGACGGCATGATGCGCGAGCTGGCCTTCACCGGGCGCAACGTTGCGGCCGACGAGGCCCTGCGCATCGGCTTGGTCAACCGGGTCTATGATGATCAGGCCGCACTGATGGACGGTGTCTTTGCCATAGCCCGCGAGATTGCTGCAAAATCACCGATCGCCGTGGCCGGCACCAAGGAAATGCTCAGCTACATGCGTGACCATCGCATTGACGATGGCCTGGACTACATCGCCACCTGGAACGCCGCGATGCTGCAGTCCGAAGACCTGCGCGTGGCCGTGGCGGCGCACATGAGCAAACAGAAACCGACGTTCGCCGACTGATCGGGCCGGGGGACGCGCAGTCAAGGAATCTCCCGACATGTCAGCACGCTGGACTACTGCAGTACTCGACCCGCAGATCACCGGGGGTGTGGCCGTGGCCCGCAGCCCGGAAGGGTTTCTGGTGGACGACAACGGCGCGCTGTTCCCCCGCGACTGGCTGAAGCGCCAGGACCTCGATGTGCTGTGCGAGCATGGCATCGGCCACTTTGACGGCCAGCCGGTATTTTTGCTGGAACTGCGCAGCGCCACCGATGTGCCCGGCTGCAGCTGGCGTGGACTGCGTGCGTTCATGCTCGAAGGCGACTTCGACACCTACAAAGTACTGGGTTACGCCGCGCAGATCGGCACCTGGGCCCGCGAGCACCGTTTCTGCGGCAGCTGTGGCCAGGCGATGACACAAATTCACTGGGAGCGGGCGATGTACTGCCAGCCGTGCGACCTGCGCAGCTACCCGCGTATTTCGCCGAGCATGATCGTGCTGGTGACCCGTGGTGATGAAATCTTGCTGGCGCGCTCGCCGCGCTTCGTCACCGGTGTGTACAGCACCCTGGCGGGTTTTGCCGAGCCGGGTGAGTCGGCCGAAGACTGCCTGGTGCGCGAAGTGCGCGAGGAAGTGGCCGTGGACGTGCAGAATATCCAGTACGTCGGCAGCCAGTGCTGGCCGTTCCCGCATTCCATGATGCTGGGTTTCCATGCCGAATATGCCGGGGGCGAGATAGTCATGCAGCCGGACGAGATCGAGGATGCCCAGTGGTTCAGCGTCCACGACCTGCCGCCGCTGCCGGCCGGGCGGTCCATTGCCCGGTACCTGATCGATCTGTATGTGGCCAGGCGTTTAGGCTTGCCCGAACCAGTGCTGCCACGCTAGGCGCACAGTCAGTGCCAGCACCACGGTGATGAACACCGGGCGGATGAATTTGCTGCCGCCGCTGATCGCCGTGCGTGCGCCGAAGAAGGCGCCCACCATGACCGACAGGCCCATGCACAGGCCGACGATGTAATCCACCTGCCCGGAAATGACGAACACCGTCAGCGCCGCGATGTTGCTGACGAAGTTCATGCTGCGCGCCACCCCGCTGGCGCGGACCAGGTCGATGGGGTACAGCAGCAGGGTGCTGACCGTCCAGAACGCTCCGGTGCCTGGCCCTGCGACGCCGTCGTAGAAGCCCAGGGTGAAGCCTTGCGGTACCTGCCACTTCTTCTTGATGGGTGCATCGGCATCCAGCGGGGCCTTGGGTGTGCCGCCGAACAGCAGGTAGATGCCACAGGCGAAGACGATTACCGGCAGCATCTTGTTCAGCCATTCGGCTGGCATGTAGTGGGCGATGACCGCGCCGAGCAACGCCCCGGTCAAGGTGGCGAACAACGCCGGGCGCCACTGCGCCGGGTGGAACAGTTTGCGCTTGTAGTAGGTGAAACCTGCGGTGGCCGAACCGAAGGTGGAACTGAGTTTGTTGGTGCCCAGCACCAGGTGCGGTGGCATGCCGGCAGTGAGCAGGGCCGGGGTGGTGAGCAGGCCCCCGCCACCGGCGATGGCATCGATGAAACCGGCGACGAAGGCGACCAGGGCCAGAATCAGCAGGGTTAAGGGTTCTACGGTGAGTTCGAAGGGCATGGGGGTCTTGGCAGGCAGGGAGGCAAGGTGCGGCAAAAGGCCGCGCTAGAAGGGTGACATGGTAATCCTGGGAGGGGTGTGTTGCCAGTGGCGGCCTCTTCGCGGGTAAACCCGCTCCCACAGGTTCAGCGTCGAACCTGTGGAAGCGCTGTACCTGTGGGAGCGGGTTTACCCGCGAAAGGGCCGTTACAGGTGATCACATCAGCTACGGATAAACGCCAGCAAATCCGCATTGATCACATCGGCATGGGTAGTCGGCATGCCATGCGGGTAACCTTCGTAGGTTTTCAACGTGCCATTGGGCAGCAGCTTCGCCGAAAGCACCCCAGAGTTTTCATACGGCACGATCTGGTCATCGTCCCCATGCATCACCAGTACCGGCTGGTTTATGCCTTTGAGGTCTTCGGTGAAATCGGTCTGGGAAAACGCCACGATGCCATCGTAATGGGCCTTGGCGCTGCCGATCATGCCCTGGCGCCACCAGTTGGCGATGATGCCCTCGCTGGCTTCGACACCGGGGCGGTTGTAGCCGTAGAACGGCCCGGCCGGTACATCCCGGTAAAACTGCGCACGGTTGTTGGCGACCTGGGCCTGGAAGTCATCGAACACCGACTTGGGCAGGCCGCCAGGGTTGTCGGGCGTTTGCACCATCAGTGGCGGCACGGCGGCGATCAGCACCGCTTTGGCCACCTTGTCCTGAGGGTAGCGGGCCATGTAACGCACCACCTCGCCACCGCCGGTGGAGTGGCCGACATGCACGGCGCCCTGGACACCCAGGTGGGCAACCACGGCTGCCACATCATCGGCGTAGTGGTCCATGTCGTGGCCGTCCCATACCTGGCTGGAACGGCCATGACCACGCCGGTCATGGGCTACCACGCGGTAGCCCTGAGCGAGAAAGAACAGCATCTGGGCATCCCAGTCATCTGCGCTCAGCGGCCAGCCGTGGTGGAAGTGAATGACCGGGGCGTCGCGTGGGCCCCAGTCCTTGTAGAAAATCTGCACGCCGTCCTTCGTGGTTACATGGCTCATGATCGTGTCTCCTGTCTGCAGGAACCGAAGGGAGCTATTGAGAATAGGAGAGATTCCGGCGCAGCAAGCGCCGGTCGTCTTCAGACAGTGTCGCGCAGTCTGTACCAGGCTTTGGCGGCGGCTTCCAGCGGTGCTGCGAGCAGGTCCCCGCCGGGGAACCGGCCATTGTCGATGCCTTGGTACAACGCCAACAGGTCGTCGTCACCGAGGATGGCATCGCTGACCGCCCGCGCCGCGGCCAGGGTAGGCAGTATGCCGTGGCCGGAGAAACCCTGCAGCCAATAGCGCTGGTCTTCGCGGCCGACGTCAGGGGTGCGCCGGGTGCTGCAATCGATATGGCCGCCCCAGGCATAGTCAATGGCTACCCCGGCCAGTTGCGGGAACACCCGCTCCAGGTAAGGGCGCGTGGCGCTGGCGACGTCCTTGGGAATGCCGCCCAGGTAAGTGCAGCCGCCACCGAACAGCAGGCGATGGTCCGGGGTGAGGCGCAAGTAGTCGGGTACGAACTGGTTGTCGATCACGCAGCTGTTGCGCGGCAGCAGTGAGCGGGCGAAGTCGGCGTCCAGTGGTGCGGTGGCGACCTGGTAGGAACCGACTGGCAACAGGCGTCGCGACAGGCCGGGGTCGAGGCGGTCGATGTAGGCGTTGCAGGCCAGCACCAACACCTGGCAGCGCACTTCGCCGTTGTCTGTGCGGGCAACATAGCCGTTGCCGGCTTTTTGATAACTGAGTACCCGGCTTTGTTCGTAGATGTGCCCACCACCCGCTTCTAGGGTGCTGGCCAGACCTTGGGCCAGCTTCAGCGGGTTGAGGTGGGCGCCTTTGGCGTCGTAGAGCGCAGCCTGGTAACGCGGGCTGTCGATCCATTGCGGCAGCTCGTCGCGGCTGATCAGGCGCAGGGCGTCGTAGCCCCATTTGCTTTCGGCATCGTGCAGGGCTTCTTCAAGCATTTTCACCCGGCGCGGCAGCACGGCGGTCCACAGGCTGCCCAGCCTGTAGTCGATATCGAAACCATGGCGCTGGGGCAGCTCGCGCAGTTCGTCGGCGGCCCAGCACATGCTCGCCCACAGGCGCTGGGTACGTTCCAGGCCCAGGGCTTTTTCCAGTGGCGGCATGTCGCAGGACCAGCCCAGCAGCGCCTGGCCGCCATTGCGCCCGGAGGCAGCCCAGGCCACGCGGCTGGCCTCCAGCAATGTGACGCGCTTGCCGGCCTGGGTCAGGCGCAGGGCGGTATGCAGGCCACTGAAGCCGGCGCCGATGATCAGCACATCAGTGTCGTGGAGGCCTTGCAGGGTAGGGCGCAGCGGAATGTTGGCGGGGTAGGTCTGGGCGTAGTAGCTGGCGACGTGCTGGGCGGATTGTTTGAACATGCAGAAGCCTCGTGAAAATTATTGTGATTATTTTCATGAAAACTTAGCAGGGAAATTTCATAGCGCCAATGTGTCAGGCAGGGTTTAGTCGTTTGCCTGTTATTAATGTGCTGCCTGAGCAGGCCCTATCGCCGGCAAGCCAGTGCAGAAGTTTCAGGTTGTCGCTTTTTTCCGGGGCTGGCGCGGCTTGCCCGCTGCCGACTTGCTTCCGGCCGCTTTGCTTTTTCCACTGCCACCGCGACGCTTCTTCTTCCAGGGCGGTGCTGCCCCGGCTGCCGGCCCGCTGATGGTCATGCGCATGCCGCTGCAACGTTCCACCAGTTTGCCCATCCACGCCGACTGCCGGGCCACGAATTCTTCCAGGCTCATCTCGCCGCTTTGCACCATGTCCAGCGCCTGCTCCCAGATCGCCGTGGTGCCGGGGTCGGCGATGGCGCGGGGTACGGCATCAATCAGGCTGAAGGCCGCGGGTGTGGCCGCGAGCGCCTTGCCGTTCTTCACCAGGTAGCCGCGGTCGAGCAGGCCCTGGATGATGCTGGCGCGGGTGGCCTCGGTGCCGATGCCGGTGGTTTCCTTGAGCTTCTGCTTAAGGCGCGGGTCGTCCACCAGCTTGGCCACGTTTTTCATGGCCTTGATCAGGTCGCCTTCAGTGAACGGCTTGGGCGGCTGGGTCCACAGGTCTTTCAGTTGCAGGCCTTGCACGGTGCAGTCCTGGCCTTCGCGCAGCACGGGCAGCACCTGGGCCGGCGGTGCTTCGCGGCCTTTTGCCGGGGTCAGCGCCTCGGGCAGGGCGCGGCGCCAACCCGGTTCGACGATCTGCTTGCCCACTGCGCGCAAGGCATGGCCGGCACAGTCGAAGTCGGCCTGGGTGCGGTCGTACTCATGATTGGGCAGGAACTGCGCCAGGTAGCGGGCGCGGATAAGCGTGTACACCGCCTTGTGCTTGGCCGGCAGGCGTGAGGGATCGCTGGCGGCGGCGGTGGGGATGATGCCGTGGTGGGCGCTGACCTTGGCGTCGTTCCATGCCCGCGAGCGGCGTTGGGGCTCCAGGTAGGGCTGTAGCGGCGCCAGGCTGGCATCGGCCCGTTGCAGGGCAGCCAGGATGGCGGGGGCCTCGGCGTGCTGGCTATGTGGCAGGTAGCCGCAATCGCTGCGCGGGTAGGTGATCAGCTTGTGGGTCTCGTACAGGGCCTGAGCGATGTCGAGGGTTTCCTGGGCGCCCAGGCCGAACTTTTTCGAGCACAGCTCCTGCAGGGTGCCGAGGTCGAAGGGCAGGGGCGCGGCTTCACGCATGCGCTCGGTGGTCACCTTGACGGCCCGGGCCGTACCGGCATTACCGATGGCGGTGGCAGCCTGTTGCGCCAAACCCTGGTTCAGGCAGCGGCCCTGATCGTCGCAGGCATCTTCGGGGGCACGCCATTGGGCGTTGAAACGTTGGCCTGCGTGTTCAAGCTGTACGTCGATGGCCCAGAACGGCACCGGCACGAAGTCGGCAATGCTGCGGTCGCGGTCGACCACCAGGCGCAAGGTGGGTGTTTGCACCCGCCCCACCGGCAGCACGCCCTGGTAGCCGGATTGGCGGCCAAGCAGGGTGAACAGCCGGCTCATGTTCATGCCGATGAGCCAGTCGGCGCGGGAGCGGCCCAGCGCCGAGTGGTACAGGTTGAACGTTTCGTGGCCTGGCAGCAGGCGCGCCAGGGCCTTGCGGATGGAGGTGTCATCCAGCGCCGACAGCCAAAGGCGCTGCACCGGGCCGCGGTAGCGGCAATGCTCGACCAGCTCGCGGGCGATCATTTCGCCTTCGCGGTCGGCATCGGTGGCAATTATCAGCTCCCGGGCTTCGCCGAGCAGGCGCTTCACCGCCTTGAACTGGCTGGCGGTTTTGGGCTTGACCAGCATCTTCCACGTGTCCGGGATGATCGGCAGGTCGGCCAGGTTCCAGCGCTTGTAGCGTTCGTCGTAGCTGTCGGGCGGGGCGGTTTCCAGCAGATGGCCGATGCACCAGGTTACGCAGACATCGGTACCTTGCCAGCAGCCGTCGCCCTTGCGAGTGGCGCCAAGCACTTTGGCGATGTCTTTTGCCTGTGAGGGTTTTTCGCAGAGGAACAGGCGCATGGCCGGGAACGCTTCATCGGGGGTGATGGGCACTAGGATGCGCAAGCGGGGGCGCGGAGGCAAGTTTTATCTGGATGGATGTACAGGTTTTTGTCAGGGGAAGTATCTTGGGCCTGTTCCGGCCCTTTCCCGGTTGAACCCGCTGCCACAAGGGCCCCCACAATTTGCAGATGTATGGGGCCCCTGTGGGCTGGTCATGGATCAGGCGTGCGAGTCGCGCACCATGTCCACGTGCGGGATGCCGGCTTCGAGGAATTCCTCGCTGACCACGCGAAAGCCCAGCCGCTCGTAGAACGGGGTGGCGTGCACCTGGGCGCTGAGCGTCTGCTGCTTCAGGTCGCGGTTCTGTGCTTCGACGATGACCGCATTGACCAACGCATCGCCAACCTTCAGGCCCCGCCAGTCCTTGAGCACGGAGATGCGACCGATGGTGCCGTCAGCCAGCAGGCGCGCGGTACCAATCGGATAGTCGCCTTCCTGGGCCAGGAAGTGGACGGCGTCCTGATCTTCCGAATCGAACTCCAGCTCTGGTGGAATGTGCTGCTCGGCGACGAACACCGCTTCACGGATACGGCGGATGTCGGCGTTGTCTTTGTGCCAGTCGGCAAGGCGAACGCTGATCTTATTCATTGGCGAATCCCAGGCTTCCTTGTTTGACCAGCTGCTGTACAAGCATAAGGCCATCTTCATCCTGCAGCCACTCGGCGAGGTTGTCGACATGCAGGGCATCGGCCGCGCACACCAGCTTCAGCAGCTCGCGCAGTTTGCCTGGCAGTGGGCAGCTACGGCCGCTGGCGAACAGCAGCAAGTCGTCTTCGAACTCTGACCAGGCCATGCGGGCGCTCGGGTTGCGGATCAGGATGGCGCCTTGCTCGAGGGCGTCGACCAGCTCCTGCTCGCTCAGCTCTTCGCCAACGATCTGTTCGGGGTAACGCGGCTCGGTCATGAACTGGCCGAACCAGGTCAGCAGCAGGTCCTTGTCGCCCATGTGCTTGTCGAGCAGGGCCTTGAGGCGGTCGAGGGCGTCGTGCTGGATCTGGTGTGGGTCGCTGACCGGCTGGGCGTCGGCGTCACTGTAGCGTTCTTCGTCCGGCAGGAACTGGCCCAGGAAATCGGTGAAGTGGGTCAGTACTTCGGCGGCGCTTGGCGCGCGGAAGCCGACCGAGTAGGTCAGGCAGTCGTCCACGGCTACACCGTAGTGGGCCAGGCGTGGCGGCAGGTAGAGCATGTCACCTGGTTCCAGGGTCCATTCGCCGCTCTGCTCGAAGTCGGCAAGGATACGCAGGTCGGCGTGCTCCAGCAGCGGGCTGTCGCTGCTGCACATCTGGCCGATCTTCCAGTTGCGCTGGCCGTGGCCCTGCAGCAGGAACACGTCGTAATTGTCGAAGTGCGGGCCAACGCTGCCACCGGGGGCGGCGAAGCTGATCATCACATCGTCGATACGCCAGCTGGGCAGGAAGCGGAAGTTTTCCAGCAGTTCGGCCACTTCCGGGACGAACTGGTCCACGGCCTGTACCAGCAGGGTCCAGTCCTTTTCCGGCAGCTCGGCGAAGGTGTCTTCATTGAACGGGCCGCGGCGCAGCTCCCACGGGTGTGCACCGTGTTCAAGCACGATACGCGACTCGACTTCCTCTTCCAGGGCCAGGCCAGCCAGTTCGTCGGGGTCGATCGGGCTGATGAAGTCCGGGAAGGCCTGGCGCACCAGCAGGGGCTTCTTCTGCCAGTAGTCGCGCATGAATTCGCGGGCCGAGATGCCGCCGAGCAGCTGCAGTGGAGTATCAGGATTCATGTTCAACCTATTGAAAAAACGTAGTTTTCGTCCGGGAATAAAAACGCCCGGCCAGGCCGGGCGTTGTATGCGACGCTCAGCTTAGATGCGTTTGGCCTGGGCTGCCGCGTTACCGATGTAGGTAGCGGGGGTCAGCTGCTTGAGCTCGGCCTTGGCTTCGGCTGGCATGTCGAGGCCGTCGATGAAGGTGAGCAGCGCGTCCGGGGTGATGCCCTTGCCACGGGTCAGCTCTTTGAGCTTCTCGTAGGGGTTTTCGATGTTGAAGCGGCGCATCACGGTCTGGATCGGCTCGGCCAGCACTTCCCAGCAGGCGTCCAGGTCGGCGGCGATGCGGGCTTCGTTGACTTCCAGCTTGCCGATGCCTTTCAGGCTGGCTTCGTAGGCAATGACGCTGTGGGCAAAGCCCACGCCCAGGTTGCGCAGCACGGTGGAGTCGGTCAGGTCGCGCTGCCAGCGCGAGATCGGCAGCTTGCTGGCCAGGTGCTGGAACAACGCATTGGCGATACCCAGGTTGCCTTCGGAGTTTTCGAAGTCGATCGGGTTGACCTTGTGCGGCATGGTCGAGGAGCCGATTTCGCCGGCAACGGTCTTCTGCTTGAAGTAGCCCAGCGAGATGTAGCCCCACACATCACGGTCGAAGTCGATCAGGATGGTGTTGAAGCGGGCGATGGCGTCGAACAGCTCGGCGATGTAGTCGTGCGGCTCGATCTGGGTGGTGTACGGGTTGAACTGCAGGCCCAGCTCGTCTTCGATGAAGGCGCGGGCGTTCTCTTCCCAGTCGATCTGCGAGTAGGCCGACAGGTGGGCGTTGTAGTTGCCCACGGCGCCGTTGATCTTGCCCAGCAGTGGTACGGCAGCGACCTGGGCGATCTGGCGCTCCAGGCGATACACGACGTTGGCCAGCTCTTTACCCAGGGTAGTCGGCGAAGCCGGCTGGCCGTGGGTGCGCGACAGCATTGGCACGGCGGCGTGTGTGTGGGCCAGGGTGCGGATGGCGTCGGCGATCTGGCGCATCAGTGGCAGCAGCACGTCGTCACGGCCGGCGCGCAGCATCAGCGCGTGGGACAGGTTGTTGATGTCTTCGCTGGTGCAGGCGAAGTGGATGAACTCGCTGACCTTGGCCAGCTCAGGCAGCTTGGCAGCCTGCTCCTTGAGGAGGTATTCGATCGCCTTGACGTCGTGGTTGGTGGTGCGCTCGATTTCCTTGACGCGCTCGGCGTGCTCAAGTTTGAAATCGGTGGCCAGGTTGTCCAGCAGGGCATTGGCTTCGGCGGTGAACGCCGGCACTTCGCCGATCTGCGGGTGGGCGGCCAGGCGCTGCAGCCAGCGCACTTCGACCAGGGCGCGGAAACGGATCAGGCCGAATTCGCTGAAAATGGGGCGCAAGGCCTGGGTTTTGCCGGCATAACGGCCGTCTACAGGGGAAACCGCAGTGAGCGAAGAGAGCTGCATGGGGTGTTCTCGGACAGTCAGGCTTTTGGAGGGCGCATATCATACATGAAAAATACGCCGAGGTCGGGTGGCTGACCAAAGGTCGGGCCTATTTGATGCTGGTGGCAAACCCTGTGGGAGCGGGCTTGCCCGCGAACACCGGCGAAGCCGGTGCCATCCACCGAGTCGCCTGCTTCGCGGGCAAGCCCGCTCCCACAAGGATCAGCGCAGCCCCTCAGCTGGCGCTGCGCATCATGTCGTACAGTTCGTTCAGCAGCTTGCGCCGGCTGAACACCAGCTGCCAGCGGTGACCGCCCAGCTGGCGCCACAGGCGTGCGGCGCGGATACCGGCCAGCAGCAGGGCGCGGATTTTCGAGGCGTTGCTGGCCTGCTGCAGGAAGCGCATGTCGCCATGCACCTGAATACGCTGGCGCAAGGTGCTCAGGGTGTCCTGGTACAAGGCTCCACTGGAAGCAATGACGTTTTCGTGAACCAGGCCAAAATGGTCAGCCTGGGACTGGATTTGTGGCAGGCGGTTGCCAATGGTGTCGAGCAGGTCGCCACGTTTGTTCAGCTGGCGCTCCAGGCCCAGCATCGACAGGGCATAGCGCAGTGGCTCGCGCTGCAGGCTGCTGGGGTCGCGCTCCAGGGCACCGGCCAGCGCACGGTAGCCGTCACGCAGGTTCAGGTCGTCACCGCCGAACACCTCCAGGGTGTTCTTGGGGTCGCGGACCAGCAGGCTGCCGAGCATGCAGCCGATGTTGGCCTCACTGGCCTGGCCGGTGCGGGCGATGCGGTCTACCAATACGGCGGCCTGAAACACACCGCCCAATGCAATCAGCTGCTCCTGCAGGTTGCTCATGCGCGCGGGCTCCAGGGCTCGGCGGCTTCGATCACGCCGCCGCCCAGGCATACTTCACCGTCATAGAACACTACCGACTGGCCTGGGGTAACGGCGCGTTGCGGTTCGTCGAACACAGCGCGGTAGCCGCTGGCCGTAAGCGCCAGGGTGCACTGCTGGTCGCTCTGGCGGTAGCGGACCTTGGCGGTGAGCTGGCGCGGGCTGCTGAGGTCGATGGGGTTGACCCAGAAGATGTCCGAGGCGAGCAGGGCGCGGGAGAACAGCCAAGGGTGTTCGTTACCCTGGCCGACCACCAGCACGTTGCGGGCCAGGTCCTTGTGCAGCACGTACCACGGCTCGTCACCGGCATCCTTCAGGCCGCCAATGCCAAGGCCCTGGCGCTGGCCGATGGTGTGGTACATCAGGCCATGGTGGCGGCCGATCACTTCACCTTCGGTGGTTTCGATGTTGCCCGGCTGGGCTGGCAGGTACTGCTTGAGGAAGTCGCTGAAGCGGCGCTCGCCAATGAAGCAGATGCCGGTGGAATCTTTTTTCTTGGCGGTGGCCAGGCCGTGTTTTTCGGCGATGGCGCGCACTGCCGGTTTTTCCAGCTCACCGACCGGGAACAGGGTGCGGGCAATTTCCTTGCCGCCGACGGCGTGCAGGAAGTAGCTCTGGTCCTTGTTCGGGTCCAGGCCCTTGAGCAGTTCGGTGAGCGCGCCAGTGTCACGACGGCGCACGTAGTGGCCGGTGGCGATCAGGTCGGCACCCAGTGACAGGGCGTAGTCGAGGAACGCCTTGAACTTGATTTCGCGGTTGCAGAGGATGTCCGGGTTGGGCGTGCGGCCGGCCTTGTATTCTTCAAGGAAGTGCTCGAACACGTTGTCCCAGTATTCGGCGGCGAAGTTGGCGGTGTGCAGCTTGATGCCGATGCGGTCGCAGACGGCCTGGGCGTCGGCCAGGTCTTCACGGGCGGTGCAGTATTCGGTGCCGTCGTCTTCTTCCCAGTTCTTCATGAACAGCCCTTCCACCTGGTAGCCCTGCTCGATGAGCAGAAGGGCGGAGACGGAAGAGTCCACGCCGCCGGACATGCCGACGATGACGCGGGTCTTGGCGGGGTCTTTGAGTGCTGGGCTGGTCATGGTTACCGGTGTGTATCAAGGGAAAAACGTCGATTCTATCAAACCCGTGGCGACGCGTCAGTCGCGTAGCAGGGTAAGGCTGTGCAAGGGGCCTTTGAGGTAGTCTTCAAGGCAACGTGGCACCAGCTCGCTGCGCCAGCGGGCCGGGTCGGCCAGCAGCTCGTCGCGGGTCAGCCACACGGCGCGGACGATGTCGCTGTCCAGCGCCAGGTCGGCGTGATGGCACACCGGGCGGGCAGCAAAGCAGATGCGCTGGTAGGTCACGCCGTTGCTGGGGGCAGTGTAGAGATAGATACCGACCACGCCGGTGAGCTCGACTTCCCAGGCGGTTTCTTCCAGGGTTTCGCGCAGCGCGGCCTGGGGCAAGGTTTCGTTGGGCTCCAGGTGGCCGGCGGGCTGATTGAAGACGTGCAGGCCGGCTTTGAATTCTTCGACGAAGAGGAACTTGCCCTCGTGCTCGACGATGGTGGCGACGGTGATGTGGGGTTGCCAGGTCATGAGCATTTCCTATGGTTGGCACGGGCCCTGTAGGAGCGGCCTTGTGCCGCGAAAGGGCTGCGAAGCGGCCCCAGGTAATCAGCTTCGCAGCAAAAAACGCCGGGGCCGCTTCGCGGCCCTTTCGCGGCACAAGGCCGCTCCTACAGGGGCCGTGCAAGCTCTTTCAGAAAGCAAAAACCCCGGTGCGTGGCCGGGGTTTTTGCTGTTACTTCAAGCGAACCTTACAGGGCAGCAATGGCGCTGTTCAGGGTCTGGCTTGGGCGCATCACCTTGGCGGTCAGCTCGGCATCCGGGGCATAGTAGCCACCGATATCGGCCGGCTTGCCCTGAACGGCGTTGAGCTCGGCGACGATGGTCGCTTCGTTCTCGGCCAGGGTTTTTGCCAGCGGTGCGAAGCGCGCTTGCAGCGCAGCGTCGTCGGTTTGAGCGGCCAGGGCTTCAGCCCAGTACAGGGTCAGGTAGAAGTGGCTGCCGCGGTTGTCGATACCGCCAACTTTGCGCGAAGGCGACTTGTTGGTGTCGAGGAACTTGCCGGTGGCCTGGTCCAGGGTGCTGGCCAGAACCTTGGCGCGCGGGTTGTCGTAGGTGTTGCCCAGGTGCTCCAGGGAAGCGGCCAGGGCCAGGAATTCACCCAGCGAGTCCCAACGCAGGAAGTTCTCTTCAACCAGCTGCTGCACGTGCTTGGGCGCCGAACCGCCGGCGCCGGTCTCGAACAGGCCACCACCGTTCATCAGCGGCACGATCGACAGCATCTTGGCGCTGGTGCCCAGTTCCATGATCGGGAACAGGTCGGTCAGGTAGTCGCGCAGCACGTTGCCGGTCACCGAAATGGTGTCCTTGCCTTCGCGGATGCGGGCCAGGGAGAACTTGATGGCGTCGACCGGAGCCAGAACACGGATGTCCAGGCCAGTGGTGTCGTGATCCTTCAGGTACTGCTGCACCTTTTCGATCATCACGCCGTCGTGGGCGCGGGCCGGGTCCAGCCAGAACACCGCAGGGGTGTTGCTCAGGCGGGCACGGTTGACGGCCAGCTTGACCCAGTCCTGGATCGGCGCGTCTTTGGTCTGGCACATGCGGAAGATGTCACCGGCTTCGACGTTCTGCTCCAGCACAACGTTGCCTTTGCCATCGACCACGCGCACGACGCCGTCGGCCTTGATCTGGAAGGTCTTGTCGTGGGAACCGTACTCTTCGGCTTTTTGCGCCATCAGGCCAACGTTCGGCACGCTGCCCATGGTGGTCGGGTCGAAGGCGCCGTGCTGCTTGCAGTCTTCGATGGTGGCCTGGTAGATACCGGCGTAGCAACGGTCCGGGATCACGGCCTTGGCGTCTTGCAGTTCACCGGCGGTGTTCCACATCTTGCCCGAGTCACGGATCATGGCCGGCATCGAGGCGTCGACGATCACGTCGCTCGGCACGTGCAGGTTGGTGATGCCTTTGTCGGAGTTGACCATGGCCAGAGCCGGGCGCTGGGCGTACAGGGCCTGGATGTCAGCCTCGATCTCGGCCTGCTTGTCGGCTGGCAGGTCCTTGATGCGGGCGTACAGGTCGCCGATACCGTTGTTGGCGTTGAAGCCTACTTCGGCCAGGGCTGCGGCGTGCTTGGTCAGCACGTCGTTGTAGAACTCTTCGACGATGACGCCGAACATGATCGGGTCGGAAACCTTCATCATGGTGGCTTTCAGGTGCACCGACAGCAGCACGCCGGCGGCCTTGGCATCAGCGATCTGCTCGGCGATGAAGGCTTTCAGGGCCTTGCGGCTCATGGTGGCGCAGTCGATGATTTCGGCGGCCTTGACGGCGGTTTTTTCTTTCAGGACGGTGGTGCTGCCGTCTTTGCCAACCAGCTCGATGCGCAGGCTGTCGTCAGCTTCGATCAGTGCGGCTTTTTCGCTGCCGTAGAAGTCGCCCTGGGTCATGTGGGCAACGTGCGACTTGGAGTCAGCGGACCAGGCGCCCATCTTGTGCGGGTGCTTGCGGGCGTAGTTCTTGACCGACAGCGGCGCGCGGCGGTCAGAGTTGCCTTCGCGCAGCACCGGGTTCACGGCGGAGCCCTTGATGCGGTCGTAGCGGGCACGGGACTCTTTCTCGTCCGCGGTGGCCGGCTCGTCGGCGTAGTCAGGGATGTTGAAGCCCTTGCCTTGCAGTTCCTTGATCGCGGCCTTGAGCTGCGGTACCGAGGCGCTGATGTTTGGCAGCTTGATGATGTTGGCTTCAGGGGTGGTAGCCAGCTGGCCCAGTTCCGCCAGGTGATCGCCTACTTGCTTCTCTGCGCCCAGTTGCTCCGGGAAGGCGGCAAGGATACGGCCGGCCAGGGAGATGTCGCGAGTTTCGACGGCGATGTCAGCCGAAGCGGTGAAGGCTTCGACGATCGGCAGCAGCGAGTAGGTGGCGAGGGCGGGGGCTTCGTCGGTGAAGGTATAGATGATCTTGGAACGGGTGGGCATGCGGGTTAACTCTCTGTGTGCTGAGCGTGCTCGAGTCTCGTGGTGCGCAGGGTAGGCGCATCGCCCTGGCAGCGCCATGAGCGGAAAGTCGAGAGGCTGCGAGCGGTGATGGTGGATGCATCAGTCGAGCGTCAATGCTGAGCTGCGGTAACAACCCAGGCTTTTCGGCCATTCATGGCCAAGGGCGGTCCGCATTTTCCTGGGATTCGCCCCGATGACCCTACGGTCGCGGCGGAGTATACCAAACCATTCGGGCTAATCAGCAAGGCCAAGTGATATCGGCCCATTTATAAGACCAAAGACGTAGCTGCAATGTGGCGGGTTGTCGCATGCCTTGCAGGTCGGCAGATGTGGTTTAGGCTCAGTGGATCGCACGATGTCCAATCACACCCGACAGCGGAGTAGTGCAAGCATGGGATACCAGAAAATCAAGGTTCCGACCGACGGCACCAAGATCACCGTCAATGCAGACCATTCGCTCAACGTTCCTGACAACCCCATCATTCCTTATATCGAAGGCGACGGGATTGGCGTCGATGTCTCGACGGTAATGATCAAAGTAGTGGATGCGGCGGTGCAGAAGGCCTACGGCGGCAAGCGCAAGATCGCCTGGATGGAGGTGTATGCTGGCGAAAAAGCCACCCAGGTTTACGACCAGGACACCTGGTTGCCGCAGGAAACCCTCGATGCCGTACGTGATTACGTGGTGTCGATCAAGGGCCCGCTGACCACCCCGGTAGGGGGTGGCATCCGCTCGCTCAACGTGGCCCTGCGCCAGCAACTGGACCTGTACGTGTGCCTGCGCCCGGTGCTGTGGTTCCAGGGCGTGCCGAGCCCGGTGAAGAAGCCCGGTGATGTCGACATGGTGATCTTCCGCGAGAACTCCGAGGACATCTATGCCGGTATCGAGTGGAAGGCCGGTTCGCCTGAGGCGAACAAGGTGATCAAGTTCCTCAAGGAGGAAATGGGCGTCACCAAGATCCGCTTCGACCAGGACTGCGGCATCGGCGTCAAGCCGGTATCCCGCGAGGGCACCAAGCGCCTGGTGCGCAAGGCCCTGCAGTACGTGGTGGACAACGACCGCGAATCGCTGACCCTGGTGCACAAGGGCAACATCATGAAGTTCACCGAGGGGGCCTTCAAGGACTGGGGTTACGAGGTGGCCAGGGACGAGTTTGGTGCCGAATTGCTGGATGGCGGCCCTTGGATGAAGTTCAAGAACCCCAAGACCGGCCGCGAGGTCATCGTCAAGGACGCCATCGCCGACGCCATGCTGCAGCAGATCCTGCTGCGCCCGGCCGAGTACGACGTGATCGCCACCCTCAACCTCAACGGTGACTACCTGTCCGACGCCCTGGCGGCGGAAGTGGGCGGTATCGGCATCGCGCCGGGGGCCAACCTGTCCGACACCGTGGCCATGTTCGAGGCTACCCACGGCACCGCGCCCAAGTATGCCGGGCAGGACAAGGTGAACCCTGGCTCGGTGATTCTCTCGGCAGAGATGATGCTGCGGCACATGGGCTGGGCCGAGGCGGCCGACCTGATCATCAAAGGCACCAACGGTGCGATCGGTGCCAAGACCGTGACCTACGACTTTGAGCGCCTGATGGACGGCGCCACGCTGGTGAGCAGTTCAGGCTTTGGCGATGAAATGATCAAGCATATGTAGGCAATGCAAAACCGGCCGCTTCCAGGTAAAGAAGCGGCCGGTTGTTTCGTATACCGGCACAGCGCAGGCAGTCAGGCTTTGGCAGTTTCGCTCTGCGGCTCGCCCAGGGTTCTGGCACCCTCTGCCGCGGCCACCGCAGCGTCTTTGATGTCGACGGCGTGCAGACCTTTGGGGCCCTGTACGATGTCGAACACTACGCACTGGCCTGCCTTGAGGGTCTTGTATCCGTCCATTCGGATGGCCGAATAATGGGCGAACAGGTCATCGGATTTACCTTCTTCATTGATGAACCCATAGCCCTTGGCATTGTTGAACCACTTGACTTTACCGCTTGCCATCCCTATGTCCCTCTGCAAAGGACTCCATCACTGGAGTATCATCCACTTCATCCGCATACGAACCTTGCGAAAAATCTGGTTGACTGCGCGGATCTTTATCGACCACGGTGGGTTCTTATTGGTTGTAACACCGTTTTGCCGATAGTCAAGGTCGCCCGGCGCCTGCGCCGGCCGTGGCCTGTGCCGTCAACCCACAACCTTAACCTGACGCTCATGATGAAATTCTTTCCATGCATGCACCTAGTGAGATTCGACTAACATTCAATCAGGATCGCCCGCAAACGAATGAGGACGACGGCTCGGGTCTTGCAGTCCAGGAAGCCAAGCCGATCCTGCAGGCGCCACCGATGTACAAGGTGGTTTTGTTCAACGATGACTACACGCCAATGGATTTCGTCGTCGAAGTGCTCGAGACGTTCTTCAGTCTGAACCGCGAGCTGGCGACCAAGATCATGCTGACCGTCCATACAGAAGGGCGGGCAGTGTGCGGATTGTTTACCCGTGACATCGCCGAAACAAAGGCTATGCAGGTCAACCAATACGCCAGGGAAAGCCAGCATCCGCTACTCTGTGAAATCGAGAAGGACGGTTAATCGCCGACCACTTGGGTATGAGGTGAAGCTATGTTAAACCGCGAGCTCGAAGTCACCCTCAATCTGGCCTTCAAGGAGGCCCGTTCGAAACGTCATGAGTTCATGACCGTCGAACATCTGCTGCTGGCACTCCTTGACAATGAGGCTGCCGCGACCGTTCTGCGCGCCTGTGGCGCCAATCTCGACAAGCTCAAGCACGACCTGCAAGAGTTCATCGATTCCACCACCCCGTTGATCCCTGTCAACGATGAAGACCGTGAAACCCAGCCGACCCTGGGCTTCCAGCGGGTGCTGCAGCGTGCCGTGTTCCACGTGCAAAGCTCTGGCAAGCGTGAAGTGACCGGCGCCAACGTGCTGGTGGCGATCTTCAGCGAACAGGAAAGCCAGGCCGTATTCCTGCTCAAGCAACAGAGCGTGGCCCGCATCGACGTCGTGAACTACATCGCCCATGGCATCTCCAAGGTGCCTGGCCATGGTTCGCACGCTGACAGCGATCAGGAAATGCAGGACGAAGAGGGCGGCGAAACGTCCTCGTCGAGCAACCCGCTGGACGCTTATGCCAGCAACCTGAACGAGCTGGCCCGTGCCGGCCGTATCGACCCGCTGGTAGGTCGCGAGCAGGAAGTTGAGCGCGTGGCGCAAATCCTTGCCCGCCGGCGCAAGAACAACCCGCTGCTGGTGGGTGAGGCGGGCGTGGGCAAAACCGCCATCGCCGAAGGCCTGGCCAAGCGCATTGTCGATGGCCAGGTGCCCGACCTGCTGGCGCAGAGCGTGGTGTACTCCCTCGACCTTGGCGCACTGCTGGCCGGTACCAAGTACCGCGGTGACTTCGAGAAACGCTTCAAGGCGCTGCTCGGCGAGCTGCGCAAGCGCCCGCAGGCGATCCTGTTCATCGACGAAATCCACACCATCATCGGTGCCGGTGCGGCGTCGGGCGGGGTGATGGATGCCTCCAACCTGCTCAAACCGTTGCTGTCGTCGGGTGAGATCCGTTGCATTGGCTCCACCACCTTCCAGGAGTTTCGCGGCATCTTCGAGAAGGATCGTGCCTTGGCACGGCGCTTCCAGAAGGTGGATGTCAGCGAGCCGTCGGTCGAAGACACCGTGGGCATTCTGCGCGGCCTTAAAGGGCGCTTCGAGAGCCACCACAACATCGAGTACAGCGACGAAGCCCTGCGCGCCGCCGCCGAACTGGCCTCGCGCTACATCAATGACCGGCACATGCCGGACAAGGCCATCGACGTGATCGACGAAGCGGGTGCCTACCAGCGCCTGCAGCCGGAAGCCAACCGCGTCAAACGCATCGACGTGCCGCAGGTCGAGGACATCGTTGCCAAGATTGCGCGCATTCCGCCGAAGCATGTCAGCAGTTCCGACAAAGAGCTGCTGCGTAATCTCGAGCGTGACCTGAAACTGACCGTGTTTGGCCAGGACCAGGCGATCGATTCGCTGTCGACTGCCATCAAGCTGTCCCGTGCCGGCCTCAAGGCGCCAGACAAGCCTGTCGGTTCGTTCCTGTTCGCCGGCCCAACCGGCGTCGGCAAGACCGAAGCGGCGCGGCAGCTGGCCAAGGCGCTGGGTGTGGAGCTGGTTCGTTTCGACATGTCCGAGTACATGGAGCGCCACACGGTGTCCCGCTTGATCGGTGCGCCTCCTGGTTACGTTGGCTTTGACCAGGGTGGCTTGTTGACTGAGGCGATCACCAAGCAACCGCACTGCGTCTTGCTGCTCGATGAAATCGAGAAGGCCCACCCGGAAGTCTTCAACCTGCTGCTGCAGGTGATGGACCACGGTACCCTGACCGACAACAACGGGCGCAAGGCCGACTTCCGTAACGTGATTTTGATCATGACCACCAACGCTGGCGCGGAAACCGCGGCACGGGCCTCGATCGGCTTCACCCATCAGGACCATGCGTCCGATGCCATGGAAGTCATCCGCAAGAGCTTCACGCCAGAGTTCCGCAACCGCCTGGACACCATCATCCAGTTCGGCCGCCTGAGCCACGAGACGATCAAGAGCATCGTCGACAAGTTCCTTATCGAACTGCAGGCGCAGCTGGAAGACAAGCGTGTGCTGCTGGAAGTCAGTGATGACGCCCGCGGCTGGCTGGCGGCGTCGGGCTACGATGTGCAGATGGGCGCGCGGCCGATGGCGCGGCTGATCCAGGACAAGATCAAACGGCCGTTGGCCGAGGAGATCCTGTTTGGCGAACTGGCCGAGCATGGCGGTGTGGTGCACATCGACCTGCGCGATGGCGAACTGGTGTTCGACTTCGAGACCACGGCTGAGGTTGCCTGACAAGCGAGGCCCTGTGGGAGCGGGCTTGCCCCGCGAACACCGGCGAAGCCGGTGCCATGCGCCGCGGGGCCTGCTTCGCGGGGCAAGCCCGTTCCCACAGAGAGGGTTGCAACCGTACAATTTCACAGGCACAAAAAAGCCCGGCACATGGCCGGGCTTTTTCATGGCTGGAGCTTAGCGCGCACGGTAGGTGATGCGGCCCTTGCTCAGGTCGTAGGGCGTCAGCTCGACGCGGACCTTGTCGCCAGTGAGAATACGGATGTAGTTTTTGCGCATCTTTCCGGAGATGTGCGCGGTTACGACGTGCCCGTTTTCCAACTCCACGCGGAACATGGTGTTGGGCAGGGTGTCGACGACAGTACCTTCCATTTCGAAGCTGTCTTCTTTCGACATGCAGTTGAGCCCTCGGATCCAGTGTTAGCCCGACGCATATCCGCACCGGGCAAAAAAGTGGCGCCGATTATGCCGGAAATCTGCGTGTCAAGCCAATGCTTTCAGTTAAGGGTGACCCAGCGCTGGTTTATCAGCAGCTCGATAGGCCGATACTGCGTCTTGTAGTTCATTTTCTTGCAGTTCTTGATCCAGTAGCCCAGGTAAACCGCCTCCAGGTCCTGGCGCACGGCTTCGGTGATCTGCCAGAGGATGGCGAAGCGGCCAAGGCTGCGTCGCTCCTCGTCCGGCTCGTAGAAGGTGTACACCGCCGACAGGCCGTTGGGCAGCAGGTCGCACACGGCCACCGCCATCAACCGGCCTTCCAGGCGGAACTCGTAGAACCAGCAGAACGGCAGGTCGCGTACCAGAAAGGTGGAAAACTGATCACGGCTGGGCGGGTACATGTCACCGTCGGCGTGGCGCGTTTCGATATAGCGCCGGTACAGCTCGAAGTACTCCTCCTTGAACGTGGGGCGCGCCGCGCTCACGGTCAGGTCGGCATTGCGCTTGAGAATGCGCCGTTGCTGGCGGTTGGGAATAAAGCGCGCCGCCGGGATGCGCGCCGGCACGCAGGCGTTGCAGTTCTGGCAGTGGGGGCGGTACAGGTGGTCGCCACTGCGCCGAAAGCCCATTTCCGACAGGTCGGCGTACACCTTTACGTCCATCGGCTGGCTGGGGTCGAGGAACAGTGTGGTCGCCTGCTCGTCAGGCAGGTAGCTGCAGGAGTGGGGCTGAGTGGCATAAAACTTCAAGCGCGCCAACTCTGTCATGATCAACCCCTTCGGTGAGACTTTGTTTTAAGTGTAAGCCAGCTATGGCAACTCGCCTAGGCAACCCACGTTGCGCTGTTGGGCTGGTCGAGGTGGCGTGCCAGGTAGCCGGCGAAATCGGCGCGGCTGATGGCATGGGCGCCCAGGCTGTGCAGGTGGTTGGTGGGCATCTGGCAGTCGATCAGCACGAAGCCGGCTTCGCGCAGGTGGTTGACCAGGGTCACGAAGCCAACCTTGGAGGCGTTGTCGGCGCGGCTGAACATTGATTCGCCGAAGAACAGCTGGCCCATGGCCAGGCCGTACAGGCCGCCGACCAGCTCGCCGTCCTGGCGTACCTCCACCGAATGCGCGATGCCACGGCGGTGCAGTTCGCAGTAGGCGTTGCGCATGGTATCGGTGATCCAGGTGCCGTCGGCGTAGTCGCGGGGTGCGGCGCAGGCCGCAATGACGGCAGCAAAGTCGGTGTCGAAGCTGACCTGGTAGCGGCCCTGGCGCATCAGCTTGGCCAGCGAGCGCGAAACGTGCAGTTGGTCGGGCAACAGCACCGTGCGCGGGTCGGGTGACCACCACAGGATGGGCTGGCCGTCCTGGTACCACGGGAAACAGCCATGGCGGTAGGCCTGCACCAGGCGCTCGGGGCTCAGGTCGCCGCCAGCGGCCAGCAGGCCGTTGGGGTCGTGCAGGGCCTTTTCCAGAGGCGGGAAGGTCAGCGAGTCGCGGGTCAGCCAGGTGAGCATGGTCTATCGTGCGGTGGGGGAGGGGAGAGGGCAGCATGGCGCGGGTGAAAAGCAGGGTCAATCTCTTTGGCTGCTTCGCGGGCACGCCCGCTCCCACAGAAACCCCACGGTCTTCAGGCTTGCGCAGGCCTGTGGGAGCGGGCGAGCCCGCGAAGAGGCCGGCACAGGCCAGGAAATCAGGCAATTTCCTGCACATTTATCAAGCCGCAGGCACCATCCGCTATATTTGCGGTCACACCTGTGCAAAAACACAGCATAAGCCTTTGTCACAAAAGAAAATGCATGCTCAAATTGCAGCCATGTGAAAGTCGCCCCCGGGCAAACCCCCATGCGGCGTGCCGCCATGGCGGCTGGCGGGCAGTAATGTTAAAAGTAGTGGTTCATTGGCCGCACAGCCGGCCGATCACTATTGGACGCGCACCACGCGCAGGAATAGACGCGTTTTGAAGAAATCCACCGCAACCCCAGCTCCTTTGCCTGTGCCCCTGTGGCGGCAGCAGCTGCATTATCGCCTCAAGGAAGGTGCGTTGATCGCGATCGGCGCCTTGTGCCTGTACCTGTGGATGGCGCTGCTGACCTACGACACTTCCGACCCGGGCTTCAGCCACACCAGCAACGTCGAGCAGGTGCAGAACGCCGCCGGGCGCGCCGGCGCCTACTTCGCCGACATCCTGTTCATGGTGCTGGGTTACTTTGCCTACATCTTCCCGCTGTTGCTGGGGGTCAAGACCTGGCAGATCTTCCGTGAGCGCCATCAGCCCTGGGACTGGAGCGGCTGGCTGTTCTCCTGGCGGCTGATCGGCCTGGTGTTCCTGGTGCTATCCGGCGCAGCGCTGGCACATATTCACTTCCATCCGCCGGCGAGCATGCCGTTTTCCGCGGGCGGCGCGCTGGGCGAAAGCCTGGGCGAGCTGGCGCGCAACCTGCTGAACGTGCAGGGCAGCACGCTGATGTTCATAGCCCTGTTCCTGTTCGGCCTGACCGTGTTCACCGATTTGTCGTGGTTCAAGGTGATGGACCTGACCGGCAAGATCACCCTTGACCTGTTCGAGTTGGTGCAGGGTGCCGCCAACCGCTGGTGGGAAGCGCGTAATGAGCGTAAACGCCTGGAGGCCCAGCTGCGTGAGGACGAGCCGGTGTTCAAGGCGCCGCCGATGGCCGCCGACAAGCGCGAGCCTGCCAAGCCGGCGTTGCGCGAGCGTCTCTTCAAGCGCGAAGAAGCGCCTGCTCAACCTGCCGCGCCACGCGAACCGACCTTGGCGCGTGAGCCCGTTGTGCCGCGCGAGCCGGTTGTGCCGCGTGAAACCGTGCTGCCCCGCGAGCAGCCTGCAGCCCCGACGATCGTGCCTCCGGCAGCGGCCAGGGCGCCGGAGCCGAGCAAGCGGGTGATGAAGGAGAAGCAGGCGCCGCTGTTCGTCGACAGCGCCGTTGAAGGCACCCTGCCGTCGATTTCCATCCTCGACCCGGCCGAGCAGAAAAAGATCGAGTACTCGCCAGAGTCCCTGGCCAGTGTCGGCCAGTTGCTGGAAATCAAACTCAAGGAATTCGGCGTTGAAGTCTCGGTGGACTCGATCCACCCAGGCCCGGTGATTACCCGTTACGAAATCCAGCCGGCCGCTGGCGTGAAGGTCAGCCGTATCGCCAACCTGGCCAAGGACCTGGCGCGCTCGCTGGCCGTGACCAGCGTGCGGGTGGTCGAGGTCATCCCTGGCAAGACCACCGTGGGTATCGAGATCCCCAACGAAAACCGGCAGATGGTGCGGTTCTCCGAAGTGCTGGCCACGCCGCAGTTCGAGGAGCAGAAGTCCCCGGTCACCCTGGCCCTGGGCCACGACATCGGCGGCAAGCCGGTGATCACCGACCTGGCCAAGATGCCGCACCTGCTGGTGGCCGGTACCACCGGCTCCGGTAAGTCGGTGGGTGTGAACGCGATGATCCTGTCGATCCTGTTCAAATCCGGCCCGGAAGACGCGCGGTTGATCATGATCGACCCGAAAATGCTCGAACTGTCGATCTACGAAGGCATCCCGCATTTGCTGTGCCCAGTGGTCACCGACATGAAGGATGCTGCTAACGCCCTGCGCTGGAGCGTGGCCGAGATGGAGCGCCGCTACAAGCTGATGGCGGCCATGGGCGTGCGTAACCTTGGCGGCTTCAACCGCAAGATCAAGGATGCCCAGGAGGCCGGCGAGATCATCCATGACCCGCTGTACCGCCGCGAGAGCATGGACGACGAGCCGCCTGCGCTGAAAACCCTGCCGACCATCGTGGTGGTGGTCGACGAATTCGCCGACATGATGATGATCGTCGGCAAGAAGGTCGAAGAGCTGATCGCCCGTATCGCCCAGAAGGCGCGGGCGGCCGGTATCCACCTGATTCTTGCCACCCAGCGCCCGTCGGTGGACGTGATCACCGGCCTGATCAAGGCCAACATCCCGACCCGCATGGCGTTCCAGGTATCGAGCAAGATCGACTCGCGCACCATCATCGACCAAGGTGGTGCCGAGCAGCTGCTGGGCCACGGTGACATGCTGTACATGCCGCCGGGTACCAGCCTGCCGATCCGGGTGCACGGTGCGTTCGTCTCCGACGACGAAGTGCACCGCGTGGTGGAAGCGTGGAAGCTGCGCGGCGCGCCGGACTACAACGACGACATCCTCAACGGCGTGGAAGAGGCCGGCAGCGGCTTCGAAGGCGGCGGTGGCGGTGGGGATGGCGAAGATTCGGAAAGCGACGCCCTGTATGATGAGGCCGTGCAGTTCGTGCTGGAAAGCCGCCGTGCGTCGATCTCGGCCGTGCAGCGCAAGCTGAAGATCGGCTACAACCGCGCCGCCCGCATGATCGAAGCCATGGAAATGGCTGGCGTGGTCACCCCGATGAACAGCAACGGCTCGCGGGAAGTGATTGCCCCGGGCGGCCCGCGCGACTGATGAACACCTTGCCGGGCGCCAACGGTGGCGCCCGGTCTTTTCAATGCTCAATGAGGATTACCATGCGCGCGATTCGCATGCTGTTGGTTTCTGCCCTTGCTCTGGGCAGCGTTTCGGCTTTTGCCGGCGAGCAAGATGTACAACGCCTGACCCAGCTGCTGGAAAAGTCGCAGACCATCGAGGCCAATTTCTCTCAATTGACCTTGGGTGCCGACGGCGCCAGCCTGCAGGAAACCGCTGGCCAGATGACAGTCAAGCGCCCGGGCCTGTTCTACTGGCACACCGATGCGCCGCAGGAGCAGGTGGTGGTGTCTGATGGCAAGATGGTTACCCTGTGGGACCCGGACCTGGAACAGGCCACCATCAAGAAGCTCGACGTGCGCCTGAACCAGACCCCGGCACTGCTGCTGTCCGGTGACGTGTCGAAGATCAGCCAGAGCTTCGATATCACCTCCAAGGAGCAGGGCGAAGTCATGGACTTCACCCTCAAGCCGAAGACCAAGGACACCCTGTTCGACTCGCTGCGCGTGTCGTTCCGCAAAGGCCTGATCAATGACATGCAGTTGGTCGACAGCGTCGGCCAACGCACCAACATCCTGTTCAATGGCGTCAAGGCCAACCAGGCGGTGCCGGACAGCAGGTTCAAGTTCGACATCCCCAAAGGTGCGGACGTGATCAAGGAGTAAGCGGAGCTCGTCATGGACCTGTTTCGAAGCGAACCCGTCGCCCAGCCCCTGGCTGCTCGCCTGCGCCCGTCCAACCTGGACGAGTACGTGGGCCAGGAGCACCTGCTGGCGCGCGGCAAACCGCTGCGTGAGGCGCTGGAGCAGGGGGCGCTGCACTCGATGATCTTCTGGGGGCCGCCTGGGGTGGGCAAGACCACTCTGGCGCGGCTGCTGGCGCAGTTTTGCGATGCGCACTTCGAAACCGTGTCGGCGGTGCTGGCCGGGGTGAAAGAGATTCGCCAGGCGGTCGAGGTGGCCAAGCAGCAGGCTGGGCAGTATGGCCGGCGCACCATCCTGTTCGTTGACGAGGTGCACCGCTTCAACAAGTCGCAGCAGGACGCCTTTTTGCCCTACGTCGAAGACGGCACCCTGCTGTTCATCGGCGCTACCACCGAAAACCCGTCGTTCGAGCTGAACAACGCGCTGTTGTCGCGGGCGCGGGTGTATGTGCTCAAGAGCCTGGACGAGGCGGCCCTGCGCAAGCTGGTCAACCGTGCGCTGACCGAAGAGCGTGGCCTGGGCAAGCGCAACCTGCAGGTGGGCGACGAGGCCTTCAAGATGCTCATGGCCGCTGCCGACGGGGATGGCCGGCGCATGCTCAACTTCCTCGAGAACGCCTCGGACCTGGCGGAAGACGGCAGCGAGATCGACGTCGAGATGCTGCAGAGCCTGCTGGGTGACAGCCGCCGCCGCTTCGACAAGGGCGGCGAGGCGTTCTACGACCAGATTTCCGCGCTGCACAAGTCGGTGCGCGGCTCCAACCCCGATGGCGCCCTGTACTGGTTTGCCCGCATGCTCGACGGCGGCTGCGACCCGCTGTACATCGCCCGCCGTGTGGTGCGCATGGCCAGCGAGGACATCGGCAACGCCGACCCGCGCGCGCTCAGCCTGTGCCTGGCAGCCTGGGACGTGCAGGAGCGCCTGGGCAGCCCCGAGGGCGAACTGGCGGTGGCACAGGCCATCACCTACCTGGCCTGTGCGCCGAAAAGCAACGCGGTATACATGGGCTTCAAGACTGCCCTGCGTGAAGCGGCCGAGCATGGCTCGCTGGAGGTGCCGTTGCACCTGCGCAACGCCCCGACCAAGCTGATGAAGCAACTGGGTTATGGCGACGAGTATCGCTATGCCCACGATGAACCTGATGCCTACGCCGCCGGTGAGGATTACTTCCCCGATGCGCTGGAGCCGCGCCAGTACTACCAGCCGGTGCCCCGTGGCCTGGAGCTGAAGATTGGCGAGAAGCTGCGCCACCTGGCCGACCTGGACCGTAACAGCCCCCGCCAGCGGAGAAAACCGTGATTGCACTCATTGCCGCGGTCAGCGCGGGCGGTGTTGCCGGCACCCTGTTGCGCTTCGCTACCGCCAACTGGGTAGCGGCCCACTGGCCACGGCACTTTTATGCCGGTACGCTGGCGGTCAACCTGGTTGGCTGCCTGCTGATCGGCTTGCTCTATGGCTTGTTCTTGCACAAGCCGCTGGCGCCGGTCGAATTACGCGCCGGCCTGATTGTCGGCTTCCTCGGTGGCCTGACGACCTTTTCCTCTTTCTCGCTCGATACCGTGCGCCTGATGGAAAGCGGGCAAGTGCCCCTTGCCTTGGGCTATACCAGTATCAGCGTGGTGGGCGGGCTGCTCGCAACCTGGGCCGGCCTGTCCCTGACCCGATTCTGAACCAACACCTACCTATAACGAGAGAACGATATGCTCGATTCCAAACTGTTACGCGGCCAACTTCAGGAAGTGGCGCAACGCCTGGCCTCCCGTGGCTTCAGCCTGGATGTCGCGCGCATCGAATCACTGGAAGAGCGCCGCAAGGCGGTGCAGACCCGCACCGAGCAATTGCAGGCCGAGCGTAACGCCCGTTCCAAGTCCATCGGCCAGGCCAAGGCCAAGGGCGAAGACATCGCGCCACTGATGGCCGACGTCGAGCGCATGGCCAACGAACTGGCTGCCGGCAAGACCGAGCTGGACGGCATTCAGGCCGAACTGGACGGTATCCTGCTGACCATCCCCAACCTGCCGGATGCCAGCGTACCGGTCGGTGCCAGCGAAGACGACAACGTCGAAGTGCGCCGTTGGGGTACGCCGACCGCCTTTGACTTCGAAATCAAGGACCACGTCGCCCTCGGCGAAGTCAGCGGGGGCCTGGACTTCGAGGCCGCAGCCAAGCTGTCTGGTGCCCGTTTTGCTGTACTGCGCGGCCCGATCGCCCGCCTGCACCGCGCCCTGGCGCAGTTCATGATCAACCTGCACACCGGCGAGCACGGCTACGAGGAGCACTACACCCCGTATCTGGTGCAGGCGCCTGCCTTGCAGGGCACTGGCCAGCTGCCAAAATTCGAGGAAGACCTGTTCAAGATCACCCGCGAAGGTGAAGCTGACTTCTACCTGATCCCGACTGCTGAAGTGTCCCTGACCAACCTGGTTGCCGGTGAAATCCTCGACGCCAAGCAGCTGCCGCTGAAACTGGTTGCCCACACCCCGTGCTTCCGCAGTGAAGCCGGTGCTTCCGGCCGTGACACCCGCGGCATGATCCGTCAGCACCAGTTCGACAAAGTCGAGATGGTGCAGGTGGTAGAGCCGGCCAAGTCGATGGAAGCCCTGGAAGGCCTGACCGCCAACGCCGAGCGCGTGCTGCAGCTGCTGGAGCTGCCGTACCGCGTGCTGGCCTTGTGCACCGGTGACATGGGCTTTGGTGCAGTGAAAACCTACGACCTGGAAGTGTGGGTGCCGAGCCAGGACAAGTACCGCGAAATCAGCTCGTGCTCCAACTGTGGCGACTTCCAGGCGCGCCGCATGCAGGCCCGCTGGCGCAACCCGGAAACCGGCAAGCCAGAGCTGGTGCACACCCTCAACGGCTCCGGCCTGGCCGTAGGCCGTACCCTGGTTGCCGTGCTGGAAAACTACCAGCAGGCCGACGGTTCCATCCGTGTACCGGACGTGCTCAAGCCGTACATGGGCGGCGTCGAGGTCATCCGCTAAATGGATTACCTGCCACTGTTCCACAAGCTGCAGGGCGGCCGCGTGCTGGTCGTCGGCGGTGGGGAGATCGCCTTGCGCAAGGCGCGCCTGCTGGCGGATGCCGGTAGCGTGCTGCGCGTGGTAGCGCCGGACGTCGACGGCCAGTTGGCCGCGTTGGCCCGCGAAGGTGGCGGTGAGGTGCTGGTGCGTGGCTATCAGGCAGCCGACCTGGTCGGTTGCCGGCTGGTGATCGCGGCTACCGACGACCCTGGGCTGAACGCTCAGGTGTCGGCCGATGCCCAGGCCCTCAGCCTGCCGGTCAACGTGGTGGATGCGCCGGCCCTGTGCACGGTGATCTTCCCGGCGATCGTCGACCGCTCACCGCTGGTGATTGCGGTATCCAGTGGCGGTGACGCCCCGGTCCTGGCGCGTCTGATTCGCGCCAAGCTGGAGGCGTGGATCCCCGCAGCCTATGGTGAGCTGGCCGGGCTGGCTGCGCGTTTCCGGCACAAGGTGAAAGCCTTGTACCCGGACGTCAACCAGCGTCGCGGCTTCTGGGAGACGGTGTTCCAGGGGCCGATTGCCGAGCGCCAGCTGGCCGGGCAGGGCGCTGAAGCCGAGCGCTTGTTGCAGGCGATGGTAGAAGGCGCGCCACTGCAGCAGGGCGGTGAGGTGTACCTGGTAGGGGCGGGCCCGGGTGATCCGGACCTGCTCACCTTCCGCGCTTTGCGCCTGATGCAGCAGGCCGACGTGGTGCTGTACGACCGCCTGGTGGCGCCTGCCATTATCGAGATGTGCCGGCGTGATGCCGAGCGGATCTACGTGGGCAAGCGCCGTGCTGACCACTCCGTGCCCCAGGACCAGATCAACCGCCTGCTGGTCGACCTGGCCCAGCAGGGCAAGCGCGTGTTGCGCCTGAAGGGTGGTGATCCGTTCATCTTCGGCCGGGGTGGCGAAGAGATCGAAGAGCTTGCCGAGCATGGCATTCCGTTCCAGGTGGTGCCGGGCATTACCGCGGCCAGTGGCTGCTCCGCGTATGGCGGGATTCCGCTGACTCACCGCGACTACGCCCAGTCGGTGCGCTTCGTCACCGGGCACCTGAAGGATGGCACCAGCAACCTGCCGTGGAATGACCTGGTGGCGCCGTCCCAGACCCTGGTGTTCTACATGGGATTGGTTGGTTTGCCGACCATCTGCGCCGAGCTGATTCGCCATGGGCGGGCGGCAAGTACCCCGGCGGCGTTGGTGCAGCAGGGGACTACGCGTAACCAGCGAGTGTTTACCGGTACCTTGGCGGACTTGCCAGACTTGGTGGCCCGGCATGAAGTGCATGCGCCGACCCTGGTGATTGTGGGGGAAGTGGTGCAGTTGCGTGACAAGCTGGCCTGGTTCGAAGGTTCGCAAAACAGCTGACATTGTTGGGGCCGCTTTGCGGCCCATTCGCAGCACAAGGCTGCTCCCACAGGGATCGCGTGAAGCCCGACGTGATTCCTGTAGGAGCAGCCTTGTGCTGCGAATGGGCTGCAAAGCAGCCCCGGCTATCTCAAGCCTGCCAGATCCCTTTCCCTACCAACTTCTCCCGATCATGCGGCAAGCCAAAGTCCTGCAAAGGCCCTTTAGGCACGATCCCGGTCGGGTTGATGGTCTTGTGGCTCATGTAATAGTGCTTCTGGATATGCTCCATATCCACCGTGCCCGCCACCCCTGGCCACTGGTACAGCTCACGCAGCCAGTTTGACAGGTTGTGGTAGTCGCTGAGGCGGCGCAGGTTGCACTTGAAGTGCCCGTGGTACACCGCGTCGAAGCGCACCAGCGTGGTAAACAGGCGTACATCGGCCTCGGTCAGGTACTCACCGGCCAGGTAACGGTTGCGGCTCAGCACGTCTTCCAGATAATCCAGCTCGTTGAACACGTCGTCGAAAGCAGCCTCGTAGGCGTCCTGCGTGGTGGCAAAGCCTGCGCGGTATACGCCGTTGTTCACCGCTGGGTAGATGCGCTCGTTCAGTGCTTCGATGGTCGGGCGCAGTGCCTCGGGGTAGAGGTCCAGGGTATTGCCGGTCAATTCGTTGAACGCGCTGTTGAAGATGCGGATGATCTCCGACGATTCATTGTTGACGATGCGTTTCTCTTTCTTGTCCCACAGTACCGGCACAGTCACGCGGCCGGTGTAGTGTGGGTCATCCTGGGTATAGCGCTGGTGCAGGTACTGCAGGCCATCGAGGGGGTCACCGCTGGAGCCTTGCTGCTGGTCGAAGGTCCAGCCATGGTCTTGCATCAGCCAGCTGACCACCGATACATCGATCAATGGCTCAAGGCCTTTGAGGGCGCGCAAGATCAGGGTGCGGTGGGCCCATGGGCAGGCCAGCGAGACGTACAGGTGGTACCGGCCGGCTTCGGGAGCCGGCAGTTGATTGCGGCGTTGGGCGTTTTCGCGTTTGAACGTGCCGTCCTTGCCGTTTTCATACCACTGGTCGTGCCAGCGGCCGTCGATCAAAAGGCCCATGACGAGCTCCTGAAACAAAGTTGTTTGTCGTTGGAGCCCAGTCTAGGCCAAATCGTTCGAACAAATAGCGCAAAGATCCAGGTGCTATTATCAGTTAAATCGATCTATCTCGCGTATTCCAATAGCCTTGGGCTGTCGCAAATGCCTGCTCGCGGTTCTGTCCCAGGCCACGCAGGGCCAGGGCCATGGTTGCGATCAGGGCTTTTTCGCCATAACTGTCTTCCACTTCACCGCGCCAGAACGCCCGCAAGTGCTCGGCCTGCAGGCTGGCCGGTTTGACATGGCGGCGCTCGCTCAGCGCTGGCCATTCTTCGTCCCATGCTTCGCCCGCCGTCGTCCCGTAGAGGTGGCTGATGACATCGGGGTTGACTTCGATCTCACCGCCATCGCCCTTGATCACCACGGCATGGTCGCCCAGCAGGCGGCTGGCCTCACGGTGCACAGCCTGGTAACCCGGGTGGAAGATGCTTTGCAGGCCACAGCGTGCGCCCAGCGGGTTGAGCACCCGGGCCAGTGAGTGGATGGGCGAGCGCAGGCCCAAGGTGTTGCGCAGGTCGATCATGCGCTGCAACTGCGGCGCCCAGTCGTGCAGCGGGAAAAACGCCAGGTGATGCTGGTCCAGTGTATTGCCCACAGCAGCCCAGTCGCGGCACAGCGGGATCTGCAACAGGTCGAGCAGTTGCTCTGTGTACATCCGCCCGGCGGTATGCGCGCCACCGCCGTGCATCAGGATGCGCACGCCATTGCCGGCCAGGCACTTGGCCGCCAGCAGGTACCAGGGCAGGTGGCGCTTCTTGCCGGCGTAAGTGGGCCAGTCCAGGTCCACCGCAATGCTCGGCGCCTGCAGGTGGGCGCGCAGCGCCTCGGTGAAGCCGGCCAGCTCTTCGGCGCTTTCTTCCTTGTGGCGCAGCAGCATGAGGAAGGCGCCCAGCTGGGTGTCCTCGACCTTGCCTTCCAGCAGCAGGGTCATGGCCGCGCGGGCCTCTTCACGGGTCAGGCCGCGCGCGCCGCGCTTGCCTTTGCCGAGAATGCGCACGAATTCGGCGAACGGGTGCTCGGCAGGGGTTTCAAGCGTGAGCGGGCGAACTTCTTTCAAGAGGGGCTGGGTCATATGCAGTTGGTCGGCTTGGGCAGGCCCGCCAGCTTGGCGGCAAGTTTGGCGGGGGTGCCATTGAACAGGCGGTTCAGGTGCGGGCTGTTGCCCTTTTCCGGGCCCAGCTTCAGGGCCGTGTACTTGATCAGTGGGCGCGTGGCCGGGGACAGCTGGTATTCCTGGTAGAACTGGCGCAGCAGTTCGAGGATTTCCCAATGGTCCGCCGTCAACGGGATACCCTCGCGCTCGGCTAAAGCCTCGGCGGCGGCGCGGGACCAGTCTTGCAGGTCGACCAGAAAGCCGTCCTTGTCCAGGGCGATCGCCTGATCGCCAACGTTGAGCGTACTCATAGCCAGCTGTTGACCTTGTCGTAAAGCAGCGACAGTTCGACGAACCCGGCGTAGTCCACGGCTTTGGCCAAGTCGTTGCCGACCGCGCGAGCTTGCACATCCTCATCCAGGGCGAACAGGCGCCGGGCCAGGCCGGCAGCTTGCAGTTGGCGATGCGGCTCGCTGCCGCTGCGCAGGGCATACACCGCATCGCCGCACAGCAGCAACGCGTCGTCGGTGCCGAGCAGGCGCAGGCAGCTGGCCAGGCGCTCGTCGCCAAACGGGGAGTGGGCAATTACATGCAGGGTTGTCATCAGAGCGTTACCACCTGGTCGAAACGGGCGATCAGCGCGGCCAGTGCCGCGTCGTCGAGCACTTGCACCGGCAGTGCCAGGGCATCGGCTGCCAGGCCGCGGCGCTTAAGGCTGTGGCTGCAGGCAAACAGTTCTTCGACACCGAACATTGGCAGTGCCTGCAGGTTGGCGGCCAGGTTCTTCTGTTGCACAGCGGTAGGTTGCTGCGCCGGGGCGAGCTGGAACACGCCGTCGTCCAGGAACAGCATGCCCAGCGGCAGGTCGAACGCGCCGCCGGCCAGGACAATGTCCAGTGCTTCGCGGGCTGATGGGCCGTTCCACGGGGCCTGACGGCTGATGATCAACAAGGATTTGGCCATTTCAGTCGCCTCCGAAGCAGACAAGGCGGTCGGCAACCTGCGCCGCTTCATGCAGCTGGCCAAGCCCCGACAGTTCCCACGGTTTGGGCAGGTTCACGGCCGGGCGCTGGTAACGGTTGGCTTCAGCCTCGTCGAGCACGCCACGGCGCAGGGCCGCGGCGATACACACCACCGCGTCCAGCTGGTGGGTCTGGATAAAGGTACGCCATTGGCCTGCCACGTCCAGTTCGTCCTGGGGCGCGACCACGTTGGCCGAGGCACTGTGCACCCCGTCCTGATAGAAAAACAGCCGGGCAATCTCATGCCCGCCGGCCAGTACCGCCTCGGCGTAGCGCAAGGCACGCCGCGAGGAGGGCGCATGGGCCGGGGAGAACACCGCGATAGCGAATTTCATGGATAACTCATGCAAAGGAATGCTGCCATGATAAAGCAAAAAAGCCCGCGCCCGCTTGTGCAAGCGGCGCGGGCTTTCTATGTATCCGTGTGCCCTACGCGACCCCTGTAGGAGCGGCCTTGTGTCGCGATGGGCTGCAAAGCAGCCCCATTGCCCTGTCAGAAGGACACAAGACTCAACCCTGCTCCTTGCTCTCCGGCAAGAACCAGTTCAGCACCAGCGCACAGATCCCCCCGGTAGCCACACCCGACTCCAGCACATTGCGAATCGCCGCCGGCATATGCGCCAGGAACTCCGGCACCTGCGCCACGCCCAGGCCCAGCGCCAACGACACGGCAATGATCAGCAGTGCACGACGGTCCAGCCGGGTGCTGGCCAGAATGTTGATACCCGAAGCCGCAACCGCCCCGAACATCACCATGGCCGCACCACCCAGCACCGGCTCCGGCACCGCCTGGATCACCCCGGCAACGCTTGGGAACAGCCCCAGCAGCACCAGCATCACGGCAATCCACATGCCGATGTGGCGGCTGGCAATACCGGTCAGCTGAATCACCCCGTTGTTCTGGGCAAAGATCGAGCTGGGGAAGGTGTTGAACACACCGGCCAGCAGCGAGTTGGCACCGTTGACCAGCACGCCACCTTTGATCCGCTGCATCCACACCGGCCCTTCGACCGGCTGGCGCGACACCTTGCTGGTGGCGGTAACGTCACCGATGGCTTCCAGCGAAGTCACCAGGTAAATCACCAGCATCGGAATGAACAGCGCCCACGAGAAGCCCAGGCCAAAGTGCAGCGGGGTCGGCACCTGGAACAGCGCGGCTTCATGCATGCCGGTGAAGTCCAGGCGGCCCATGTAGCCGGCCAGCGCGTAACCGACCGCCAGGGCGATGACGATGGCGCAACTGCGCATCCACACTACGGGTACGCGGTTGAGGATCACGATGATCGCCAGCACCACGCCCGACAGCAGCAGGTTATCGCCATTGGCAAAGGTGCCGTTGGCCATGGCGCCAAAGCCACCGCCCATGCTGATCAGGCCGACCTTGATCAAGGTCAGGCCGATCATCAGCACCACGATACCGGTCACCAGCGGGGTGATCAGGCGTTTGACGAACGGCAGGATGCGCGACACGCCCATTTCCACGAACGAGCCCGCAATCACCACGCCGAAGATGGCTGCCATCACACCTTCTACCGGCGTGCCTTGCTTGACCATCAGCGCGCCGCCCGCAATCAGTGGGCCAACGAAGTTGAAGCTGGTGCCCTGCACGATCAGCAGCCCGGCGCCGAACGGGCCAAAGCGCTTGCACTGGACGAAGGTGGCGATACCCGAGATAACCAGCGACATGGAAACGATCAGGTTGGTATCACGCGCAGAAACGCCCAGCGCCTGGCAGATCAGCAGGCCAGGGGTGACGATCGGCACGATGATCGCCAGCAGGTGCTGCAGGGCAGCCAGCAGGCCGATCAGCAGCCGTGGCTTGTCCTCCAGGCCAAGCACCAGTTCATTGGCAGGCGCCGCTGCGCCTGGGCTGTGTTCGTGTGAGCTCATTGCTGAAAGCCGCCCCGAAAGAAAAAAGGAGCGCATTCTACGGGGTGATAAGCGATTGCGGTAGAGAAAAGCACGATGTCTGCATGATCGGCGAGCATTTGCCTGATTATCTGACTTTTTAGTCAGCAATTGCGGTTGGCAGGGTTTTGAGGGGCAGGTGTCCTCCCTGAGTTATAGGGAGGGGCAGAAATCGAGCGCCGCCCGCGCGGCGCTCGATTTATCAGGCGCTGAACCTCTATCGACGTACACCCCGGACCCCAGTCCCCTTTCGAAAACCCACAAAAAAGCCCGCCGAAGCGGGCTTTCTCACACAGCAATCAATCAGTCATCACGACCCATGATGCCAAACAGCTGCAGCAGGCTGACAAACAGGTTGTAGATCGACACATACAGGCTGATGGTCGCCATGATGTAGTTACGCTCGCCGCCATGAATGATCGCGCTGGTCTGGAACAGGATGCAGACCGACGAGAACAGCACGAAGCCAGCGCTGATCGCCAGTTGCAGGCCGCTGATCTGGAAGAAGAAGCTGGCAACGACAGCACCCAGCAACACGAAGAAGCCTGCGGTGATGAAACCGCTGAGGAAGCTCATGTCCTTGCGGGTGATCAGCACATAGGCCGACAGACCACCAAACACCAGCGCAGTCATGGCAAACGCAGAGCTCACCACTTCAGCGCCACCGGCCATGCCCAGGTAACGGTTCAGGATAGGGCCGAGGATGAAGCCCATGAAACCGGTGAGGGCGAAGGTAGACACCAGGCCCCAGGCCGAATCACGCAGCTTGTTGGTCAGGAAGAACAGCCCGTAGAAGCCGATCAGCACCACGAACACGTTCGGGTAGCCGACGCGCATTTGCTGGGCAACGAATGCCATGACACCGCTGAAGGCGAGGGTAAGCGCCAGCAGGCTGTACGTGTTGCGCAGGACCTTGCTGATCTCCTGCTGCTCGACCTGCTGGCCGTGGTGGACGGCGTAATCCTGTTCGCGCATGGCGACACTCCTTGGTAAAACCTGTGGTTTCAGACGTTCAGATGCTAGGAGTCTAACAGAGCTCCTGCAACCCGCGACACAGAGAGTTTGACAGCGTGTTTCATTACGGTATTATGGCGGCCGCAAAACGAGCTGGAAGCGTGGCCGAGTGGTTTAAGGCAACGGTCTTGAAAACCGTCGATGGGCAACTATCCTAGAGTTCGAATCTCTACGCTTCCGCCATATTCAAAGCCCTGATTATTCAGGGCTTTTTGCGTTTTTGGGGCCTGTAAAACGGGCTTCTGGAGCGGGTCCATTCAAAGGAGTGAGTGAATGCCCAGTGTGCCTTTTGCACGTCTGGTTGCAGCGCTTGGCGTTGCCGTGAGCCTTACAGCCATTGCCGAAGACAGGGTGCCTGAACCCAACGAAGCGAATTGCTCGGGTGAAACCTATGAGCAAATCCTGGCGAGCCTCTCCAGGGAGTGGGACCGCAATGAGTTCATCGCCAACTGCAAGAGCTTCCACGCTGCCAAAAAGATGACCAAGTGGAAGTTCGAAAAGAGCCCACCTGACAGCTTCTGAGCCCAGCCAAAGCCCCGGCAGAGATGCTGGGGCTTTTTGGACTGGGTTGGAGCAGTAGGTGCTTAACGAGCCAACGTGAGAGGCTTTTTGTACCCCGCCTGGCTGGCCAGGCAAGTCAGCGCATCATGCCCAGCTCGGCATCATCCATCAGTGCCTTGGCCAGCGCACTCAGATAATGAGCAGCCCAGATCATCATCGGTTTCTCATCCATCAACCCGATAATCGTCAGCTCCCGCACGTACCCCATCAGCTCCGAGGATTGCTCCCGAGCGCTTTTGCAGGGAATCCCGGCTTCGATGCGAAACAGTGGGTGTGTCTGGTTTTCACCCTGGTAGAACGTGGTCTTGCCTACTGTGGTTTGTTCGGTCGATTCGTCAGTAGTCATGTGTCCATCTCCCGGATCGGCTCAGTGCTGCATTCGCAGCTCGTTCGGCACCTGTACCTGAATCAATGCGGACTCAAGTAACGAGCGCAGGGACTCAAGTTCATGGGTCGTCGCCAGCATCAGTACCGCTGCAGGTGACTTGGGCTGCATCAGCATCGCTTGTTGCGAAATGGCTAGCGCGCAGACGGCATATTCCGCAGCTTGGATGAGGGTGTCTTCGAGGGAGTGGAGGGGGTGGGGTGGGTCGGGGACCATCTTTAACATTCCTATATCTCCAGATAGGCTGCGCCGATCCCGCTGTCAAACAGGTTAGGTGGCAGCTGTGCGTGGGTTGACAGACCGGCGGATATAGGAAGTTCCGGCGCACGCAAGCGTGCCCCACGCGCAGCCGCCATTGAGGGCGCCGCAGAACCTATATACCGTTACGGCCTGTCAAAGCCGTGTCGCTGATGAGCGGCGACCGGCCCAGACTAGAGCCCCAACAGGGCACCCGCAACGGAAAATAGGCGGCAACAGTATCTTTGGGAAATGCCCTACAAGAAAGCGAAAAATTCTGATTTTTCGACACAGATAGACATCATCTTGGGTGGGGATAGCAAGGAATCGTGCATTGTTCTATGGGAGCGCTGCCAAGGCTGTGATAATGGCGGCAATGACAAGGGCCATACCATGCTGACCATCTCCAATAACGTGCATCTGCCGGATGCCGAAATCGAACTGACCTATATCCGCGCGCAAGGCGCGGGTGGGCAGAATGTCAACAAGGTGTCCAGCGCCGTGCACCTGCGCTTCGACATCCCGGCCTCTTCATTGCCCGAGTTCTACAAGGAGCGGCTGCTGGCGCTGCGTGACAGTCGCATCACCGGCGACGGTGTGTTGATCCTCAAGGCCCAGCAATACCGCACCCAGGAGCAGAACCGTGCTGACGCACTGGCGCGTCTTGCCGAGTTGATCATCGCTGCCGGCAAGACCGAAAAGAAACGCCGCCCCACCAAACCGACCCTCGGCTCGAAGACCCGCCGGCTTGAAGGGAAAGCCAGGCGGAGCACTGTCAAGGCGGGTCGGGGCAAGGTGGATTTCTAGGGCGGTGTCGGACCGTCGCTGGCAAGTCTGGGCTCTGGCGATGCCTGCGTGGCTAGTCCGGCTGCAAAGCGGCCCCCGGATTTTGGCGTTACATCAACTGGTGCTGGGGCTGCTTTGCAGCCCCTTCGCGGCACAAGGCCGCTCCTACAAAGGTCCGCGTAAGCCAACAGATCGTGTAAGCCGCAAGATCACTTGATCAGCGGCACACCGCTCAGCTTCTGCAGCTCGTCAAAGTCGATATCCGCACAAATCTCGACCACTTTCAGCCCTTCAGGCGTTACTTCCAGTACGGCCAGGTCGGTGTAGATGCGGCTGACGCACGCAATGCCGGTCAGCGGGTAGGTGCACTCGGGCACCAGCTTGCTTTCGCCGGTCTTGGTCAGGTGGTCCATCATCACGAACACCTGGCGGGCGCCGGTGGCCAGGTCCATCGCGCCGCCTACGGCCGGGATCGAGCCTTCGGCGCCGGTGTGCCAGTTGGCCAGGTCGCCCTTGACCGACACCTGGAAGGCGCCCAGTACGGCGATGTCCAGGTGGCCGCCACGCATCATCGAGAACGAGTCGGCATGGTGGAAGAAGGCGCCACCGGTCAGCAGAGTCACGTGCTGCTTGCCGGCGTTGATCAGGTCATCGTCTTCCTCGCCCGGCGCAGGGCTTGGGCCCATGCCCAGCAGGCCGTTCTCGCTGTGCAGGAAGACTTCCTTGTCGCCCAGGTAGTTCGCCACCAGGGTGGGGGCGCCGATGCCCAGGTTTACGTACGCGCCTTCCTGGATGTCTGCGGCCACGCGCTGGGCCATCTCGGTGCGGGAGAGCTTTTTGGTGATGGTCATGGCAGGCCTCAGACAGCGTTGGCAATCGAAGAAGCGGCAGCACCGGAAACGGCAACCACGCGCTGGACGAAGATACCCGGGGTGATGATGTGTTCCGGGTCCAGTTCACCGAGTTCGACAACCTGGTCGACCTGGGCGATGGCGGTCTTGGCAGCCATGGCCATGATCGGGCCGAAGTTACGGGCGGCCTTGCGGTAGGTCAGGTTGCCCCAACGGTCACCCTTGTGCGCCTTGATCAGCGCAAAGTCGGCGTGCAGCGGCATTTCCAGCACGTACATGCGGCCGTCGATTTCACGGGTTTCCTTGCCTTCGGCCAGCAGGGTGCCGTAGCCGGTCGGCGAGAAAAACGCACCAATGCCCGAACCTGCTGCGCGGATGCGCTCGGCCAGGTTACCTTGTGGTACGACTTCCAGTTCGATCTTGCCGGCCCGGTACAGTTCGTCGAACACGTAGGAGTCGGACTGGCGCGGGAACGAGCAGACCACCTTGCGCACGCTGCCCGCCATGAGCAGGGCGGCCAGGCCGATCTCGCCGTTACCGGCGTTGTTGCTGATAATGGTCAGGTCGCGGGCACCGGTTGCGATCAGGCCATCGATCAGCTCGGACGGCATGCCGGCTGTGCCGAAGCCACCGACCATGATGGTCGAACCGTCGGTGATCCCTTCCACCGCGCTGGCGATGGACTCGTACGTTTTGTTGATCAAGGCGAGCTCCTGGTTGTTCCTGGAGTAGGGTTGTCGGGCTGGCCGGCGCGTTGAAGCGATCAGGCCTGTCAGCGCTTGAAATGGGTTGCTGACTTTCGCTATAGCGTGCCGCAAGATAGGGCAACAGTAGAGGGGGTTTAGCGGAATTTGTGCGATTATCGAACTGTTGTGCGATGTGCGAGCAGTTCTGGTGGCTATTTGTCACATTTCGGACAAGGGCCCGATTTCATCGGGTTTGCGCCTCGTTGGTGCATGCAGGGCCTGGCATAACCTTTCTTGCACAAGTGCTGTGCATTCAATGACTTGAATTCCCCATTTATCACCGCTCCCGCCGTTGGCGTGCGATTTGCTATCAGATTGCCATCCGATGTCGCGTATGGTGAAGATAATGTCGCTTTCCAGTGGTTCGATGGCGTTGTCATCGAGTGAGAAGGGCTGGTTGCCCTGGTTCGGTAAAACCGGAAAGCTCAGCATGGGCTGGGCATGTCGCCTGAACCGGGCGAGCTATCCGCAGATCGAACAAACCTTCGAAGCCATTGCCCAGACCCGCATGCGTTTGTTGCATGACTGGGCGAACGAGCACTGGGAGCATTTGGCTGAACTTGCAGAACAACTCGCGCAAGGGTTCGCTCAACCCGATAGCACGCTGCTGCGGGACAAACTGGCGCAGGCCGAAGACTTTTCCGAGTTGTTTGTCGTCGATGCTGCGGGCAGCATCATCACCTCGACCTGGCCACAACGTGGTACGCCACGTATCGAGCAGACTGCAGCGCTGGCCCAAGGGCTGAAGGCGCCCTTTCTGCATGGCCCTTACAGCGACCCGCTGACCCTGCGCATCGGCCCGTCGTCGTCACGCTTCCACGACGAAGTGACGCTGATGTTCTACCAGCCGGTGAAGGCTGGCGGTAAAGTCCTTGGCTGCCTGTGCGGTCGGGTACCCAACGATGTTCTGGGTGACCTGATCCAGCGCGAGGCCGGGCATATTTTCGCCGAGTCGGGCGACAACTACCTGTTCATGGCGCAGTCGCGCTTCGACCCGGCGATCCAGCCCGGCACGGCCCTGTCGCGCTCGCGCTTCGAGGACGGCACCTTCACCCACGGCGAAAACCTCAAAAGTGGAGTGCACACGCCTTGGTCCACCGTACAGGTCCAGCGCCATACCGAACTGGAACTGCGCTTCACCGACCCCTCCACGCGCGAACTGCACCCTGGGGTAAGGGAAACCATCAGGCGTGGTGCCAACCTGTTCGTGACCTACCCGGGTTACTCGGATTACCGCCACGTACCAGTGGTCGGCAAGGGCGTAACGTTCCAGTTGCCGGGCTCGCCTGACCGCTGGGGCATGATGTGCGAAGCCGACCTGGAGGAGGTCTACCGCCGCCGCTCGCTGAGTCATGGGTTGATGAAACCCTATGTGGCGACCATGGCCGGGTTGTTCGGCTGCAACTACCTGGTGCAGCACTATGCCGGCCTGGCGCAAGGGCTGAACGATGTTGTTCTGGGCTTGAGCATGCTCGGCGCCACGCTATTGTTCGGCGTATTTGGGCCCAAGCGCCTGGCTGCCAGGCTTAATGGCATGAGCGGCGTGCTGCGTACCATCGCCGAGGGTGAAGGCAACCTGCGTCAGCGCCTGGACACCAGCACCCTGGGCAATGACGAGAGCGGCGATATGGCGCGCTGGATCAACAGTTTCATCGACCGCCTGGACGCGGTGGTGGGCCAGGTGGTCAAGGCCAGCCGCACGGTCGGCAGTACCAACCAGATGATGCTCGGGCGCAGCCAGGCGGCCAGCGTGAGCTCCGCCGATGTGGCTGATGCGGTGCATCAGATGATGATCATCATGGAGGAGCAGCTTGGCGAACTGCAGCAGGCGTCGGTCAGCGCCGAACAGATGAAGCAGGCCATGGACGAGGTGGTCAGCCGTGCCCGCGAGCAGTTTCTGGCGGTGCAGGCAGGCACCCAGTCCATTCGCGATGTGGTGGCGCGCTCGTCATCCAGCGTGCAGCGGCTTGACAGCCGCATGGTCGAGATCGACAACATCACCGGGCTGATCAGCGACATCACCAACCAGACCAACCTGCTGGCGCTCAATGCCGCCATCGAGGCGGCGCGCGCCGGCGAGCATGGTCGTGGTTTTGCGGTGGTGGCCGACGAGGTGCGCAGCCTGGCCGCGCGAACCGCGCGCGCGGCCGAAGACATTCGCCACATGGTCGAGAGCCTACAGGGCGAAACCCGCCAGGCCGTCAGTTTCATGGAGCAGGGCGTACAGGACGTGGACAACAGCCTGCGCCTTGCCGAAGACGCTTCGTCCGAGAACGTCCAACTGCACCAGGCCGTGGAAAGCATGTTCGCCATCATCCAGCAGCTCAACCGGCGAAGCGTGGAATATGGCAAGACCATCGAGCAGGTCAACCAGTCCTCCAGCGAGATGCAGCAGACCGCGGTGGTGCTGCAGAGCAGCGCGCAGAAGGTGCGGGTGGATGCTGGCAAGCTGCAGAAGCTGGTAGGGCAGTTCGAGGTCAGCGGTGAGGGTAAGGGGGCCGCTGCAGCTTGAGCACAAGATCGGGTGCGCGAAACGGTTCGTGCATGCGTACAAGGCATGCCGTGCCCTCGGGCAATGCATCATGCACTCCAGCTTCAGGCATCATGTACCCAGCCCCATCCAGAAAGCTGAACCCGTCAAATGCCAGACTCCATCAAACCCAACCGCGCCATCTATGACCTGGACATGCTCCGCACCGTGGTCATGGTGGCCGACTGCGGCAGTTTCACCACCGCTGCCGCGCGCCTGCACTCCACCCAGTCCACGGTCACCCAGAAGGTGCGCCGGCTGGAGGAAATGGTCGGCCAGCAGCTGCTCGACCGCAGCAACCGCGAGGTGCACCCGACCGATGCGGGGGAAACCCTGCTGGGGTATGCGCGGCACTTGCTGGCGGTGAGCAGCCAGTTGACCGAAGCCATGTCGGGCGGGGTGACGGTGACCGTGCGCATCGGCCTGCCGGACGATTTTGTCGCGGGCAAGACGATGCAGGCGCTGGCGGCGTTCAACCGCCGCAACCCGACGGTAAAACTGGAAATTACCGGAGGGCTTAGCCGGGACTTGATGAGCACCTATGACCGTGGCGAGCTGGACCTGGTGCTGATCAAGCAGCGGCGCCACAGCCGTGAGGCCAATGCGTGCCAGCCGGAGCGCATCGAATGGATCGACAGTGCGCAGTACCCGTGTTTTGCCCAGGACCCGATTCCGCTGGTGACCTTTCCGCCACGCGGGTTGTACCGGGATGACATGATCGGTGCCGTCGAGGCAATGGGGCGCAGTTGGCGGATCGCTTTTACCAGTTCGAGCCTGGCGGGGATTCAGGAGGCGGTGGCTAACGGGTTAGGGGTTAGCCTCTTGCCGTCGCGGGTAGTGACGGGTGGGCATCGAGTGCTCGGGGCGGAGCAGGGGTTCAAGCCTATCAAGGTGTTCGAGGCGGCGATTTTTCATCGGCCTACGGCGGACCCTATGGTCATGGCGCTGGCTGAAATTCTGATCGGGATCTTGCGGGCTGAGGCGGAGTAAGAATGCGCCTTCGCTCAGAGTGCAAAGTCTGAAACCGAGTCGCGTACTTTGTGGGAGCAACTGTCTTGCTCAAATCTGAAAGCTTTCGCGATCACTGTGGGAGCGGGCATGCCCGCGAACACGGGCGAAGCCCGTGCCATCCACCGCGCCGCCTGCTTCGCGGGCTTGCCCGCTCCCACAAGGGGGCGCGCAGGGCTTAAAATCTGTGCTCTGCCAGGGGTTTTAACGGTGGATTTCCGTGGCGAACTGCGCAGCCTTCAACTGCAACTGTGCAGGCCTGCCCCAGAACGCGCCGTGGCGCACGATCACCCGTTCATGAATGGCCGCTGCCACCGCCGCAGCAGCATTCGGTGCCCTGAACAGAACGAAGCTGGCCTCGTTACCAACCTTCAACCCATAGTCCTGCTTGCCCATCACCCCGGCACTGGCTTCGGTCGCCATTTCCAGCGCAACCCGCAGCTCCTCATCGGTATTGAAGCCCGAGCGGTAGCTGACCAGCATGGCCCTTTGCAGCATGTCGCCATTGCCGTAGGGCCACCAGGCGTCCTGGATGTTGTCGTTGCCGGTAAATACCCGCACGCCGCCGTCACGCAGGCGCAGTACGGGTGGAAACGCATGTTCGCCGGGGGCGTTGGTCATGATGGAGATGCCTGCGCCGGCCAGCACTTCGGCCGTGCGGTCGACAACAGCATCGGATACGTCGCCCAGGCCATAGGCGTGGCTGACCGCCACCAGGCCTTGCATGCCCAGTGCCTGGGTGCGCGCAGCGATGCGTTGGAGCTGAGCGATGCAGATGTCGCCGGGTTCGTGCAGGTGGATATCAACCTTCACGCCATGGCGCTCGGCGATACCGAACACGATGTCCAGTTGGGCGTCGGCGTCGCCATCCAGTGTGGTGGGGTCGATGCCGCCGACCACCTGCACGCCTTCGCGGATGGCCGCTTCCATCACTTCAGCCGTACCGGGGCAGGTCACCACACCGGCCTGAGGGAAGGCCACCAGCTCGATGTCGAGCAGGTCTTTCCACTTGTCCCGGGCTTGGAGCATGGCGTGCAGGTTGGTCAGGCCGGTGGTGGCGTCTACGTCCACGTGGCAGCGCATCGCCAGGGTGCCGAACGAGGCAGCTTGGCACATCAGCGCATCGGCGCGCTCGACGATGGGTGGGGCACTGGCCAGTTCGCGTTTTTCCACGGCCAGGCGCTCGCGCAGGCTGGCCACGGGTTGGTGCGGTCGCCAGCGGTCGCCGACAAAGCTCTTGTCCAGGTGAATGTGGCCATCGACAAAGCCTGGCAGCACCAGCAGGCCTTCGAGGTCGATGGTTTCACGGGCTGGGGTGCTGGCGCGTTGCGGGCCGATGTGGGTGATGCGGCCGTTGGTTACCGCAATGTGCAGGGGCTTGCCATCGGCATCGATAGCGTTGATGAACTCACGGTCGTTCATGATCGGGCCTTTTTTACGGAGGCTTGGGTGACGTACCACGGTAGGGGGGATGCGGGCCTGTCTCCAATTAATTATCAGGATCGGGTGCAGTGCATTTCTGGATGCAGGCAGGGGATGCTGACCTGTATTAAAAAGCCCACTGACGTGGATGCCGATAATTAACTTTCAAAGCCCGCAATGTCGGCCCACGATTGCCACCGAGACCCGCCTCGCCGCCAGCTACGGCGCCTTTCGGGCAGGTCGCCACACACAATAAAAACAAATGCCGTGTCGGGGTCCCCATGACGCAAGATGCCAAGCTGCTGCGTGCCGCGCTGATTTTCATCGCCTGTACTTCCTTCATCGTCTGTGGCGTACAACCCATCTTCATGGGTTTGGTCACAGAGCAGCTGAGCCTGTCACTCGATCAGCAGGGCTGGGTGGTGTCGGTCGAGATGATCGGCATGACCCTGGGCACCTTGCTTTGCCCGGTGCTGATGAAGCGCCATGGCGGGCGCAGCCTGTGCCTGTTCGTTGGCGCGCTGTGCGTGGCATTGAGCATCGCGACCGCCTTTGCCACCACCAACACCGTGCTGCTGATCGTGCGCCTGGCGGCCGGCACCTGTGCGGGGCTGGTGTATGCCTATGCGGTGTCCACGCTGGGCCGCTTGCCCAACCAGGACCGTTCGTTCGGGTTGATGCTGTTGCTGCAAACGCCCGAGTACTCGTTGTTTTCCGCAGGGTTGCCGCTGCTGGCCGCGCAGAGTGGCACGGTGACCGCCTTGTGCGCGTTCGGCCTGTGGTACTTGCTCATCTGCGGCGCCAGCCTGGTGCTACCGCGTCGCCCGGCGGCGTTGCTGGCCAGTGGCGAAGCCTCACCTGCCCAGAGTGGTTCGGCGCGCACGGGGCGCACTGCGCTGGTGGGCATGCTGTTCATGCAGATCGCCATCTACTGCGTATGGGGCTTCATCGACCAGTTGGCGCGAGACCAGGGCATCAGCGGCGTCGATATCGGCTGGGCATTCGGCCTGTCGGCCCTGGGTGGTTTGCCCGGGGCGGGGCTGCCTAGCCTGCTGGGGGCGCGGGTCAATCGCCAGTTGATGATCGCCGTAGGGCTGGTGGCGGTGTTCATTTCCATCGCCATGCTTACGGGGCATACCCGCACGCCAATGCAGCTGTTCGTTGCGTTGTTGCTGATCAACTTTGGTTGGGTGCTGTCGTTGTCGTACTACATGGCGCTGATTACCACCAACGACCCGACTGGCAAGCTCACACCGCTGGTCAGCATCACGTTGATGGGGGCGGCAGCGGTGACGCCGGCGCTGATCGCCATGCTGGTGGAGGGCTCCAACCAGCAGCTGATTTTCCTGTTGGGTACCGGGGCGTTGGTGATTGCCTTTGCAGTCACTTGCCTTGGGGCAGGTCGCAGGGGGATGCCCAGCAAGGCTGCTTATTGAGCATACCCCTGGTGGCAGCCAATACCGGCCCAGGCTTCAGCCCCCGGCAATCGGCTCCGGCAAGCCCTTTACGCCGGGGTTGAGCGCGAACACGCCGCCGGCCAGGGGCTGGTCGCTCAGGTCGATGCCTTGTGGGCGAATCGACGTCACGAACAGCGTATCCAGCTGCGGGCCGCCGAATGCGCACATGGTCGGTTTCTTTACCGGTAGCGGCAGGGCGCGATCCAGCTTCCCTTCGGGGGTAAAGCGCAGTACCTGACCGGCATCGATCGCGCAAATCCAGTAGCAACCCTCGGCATCTACCGCAGCCCCGTCCGGTCGGCCGGGGTGCTGGTTCATGTCGACGAATATTCGGCGGTTGTGCGGTGTGCCGCTGTCGATGTCGTAGTCGAAGGCCCAGATCAGCTGAACGCTGGGGTGCGAGTCGGAGACATACAGTGTTTTGCCGTCCGGGCTGAACGCCATGCCGTTGGGCACGATCAGCCTGTCCAGTCGTGCTTGCATTGGCTTTACCGTTGCGTCCGCCGTCGCGTCATATCGGTAAAGCGCACCCACCGGCTCGGCGCCCATGTTTGTTTGCATCGTACCGGCCCAAAAGCGCCCCTGGCGGTCACAACGTCCGTCATTGAAACGCATGCCGGGCCTCGCGTGTTCGACGCTGGTGCGCTTGTCGGCAACCAGGCGACCGTCAGCCTGGGCGGTGAGGTGAAAGATCCCGCTCTCCATGGCCCCAAGCCAGTGGCCTTGCTGGCGACGGACGATGCAGCCGAGCATTTCGTCTGCGGCCCAGTGATGTGTCTGGCCGTCTGGTTGCCAGCGGTGCAGGCGGCCTGCCGGTATATCTACCCAGTACAAGGCATTTTCCTGCGGGTGCCAGACCGGGCTTTCGCCTGTGGCATTGCGTGCATCGGTAATCAGTTCGGCTGTCATGGAAGAATTACGCGCTCCATCAGGGTTTAGTCGTCAAAAGGGCCGGCAGCGGTGAAGGCGCCACCTTGCAGGTGGGCCGTCGGGTCATCTGTAGCGGGCTTTGGCTGCTGCTCCAGGGCCGGGCGGAAGCGCTCGGCACTGTCCTTCGGATTGAAGTCCAGGTGTGCGGCGTGGCGGTTGCTCCACCAGAGGTCGCGGTTGGCTGAGACACCGTACACCACGGTATGGCCGACGTTTTCGGCGAGCAATGCGCGATCTACCAGATGCGCCAGGTCGCCGTAGCTCAGCCAGGTGGACAGCATGCGCACATTGCGTGGTTCGGGGAATGAAGAGCCGATGCGCAGGCTGACGGTTTCGATGCCGTAGCGGTGGAAGTAGAACGTGGCCAGGTCTTCGCCGTAGGCCTTCGACAACCCGTAGTAGCAGTCTGGTCGGCGCGGCGAATGCGCATCTACCTGTTCGCCTTGAGGGTAAAAGCCGGTGACATGGTTCGAGCTGGCGAACACCACGCGCTTGATGCCGTGCTTTCGGGCGGCCTCATAGATGTGGAAGGTGCCGACGATGTTGGCTTGCAGAATCTCTTCGAAGGCACGCTCGGTGGAGATGCCGCCCAGGTGCACGATGGCGTCCACATCCTCGGCCAGGGCCGATACGCCGGCCTTGTCGGCCAGGTCGCAGTTGATGACTTGCTCATGCTCGCCCGCAGCCGCTGCCATGGGGCTGATGTCTGATACGCGCACGATGTTGGCGTGTGCTTGCAGTGCTTGGCGAAGCACTTGCCCGAGCCCGCCGGCGGCGCCGGTGAGCAGCAGGCGGTTGAAGGGTTTGCGGTTGGTCGTGGTCATTGTCGGATGCCTTTTGCTGAAACTGCATGAGGGTGCCGTGGTGCAACGACACCGGCATGGTCGGGCGGTTGCCCTTACAGGAAGTTGTACTGGATACCCAGGCGCCAACGGGCCTGGCGATCGTCCGTGTAGCTGTTGACCTTGATGTCACCCACTTCCATGAATGGCGCCCACTGTTTGTTGAGCTTGTACTTGATGATCAGGTTCTGCTCGTAGTCCTGCTTCTTGTTGTCGTAACGGATGTAGTCGGTGGTGAAGTGGATGTACTGGTATTCGAATGCCCACGGGCCGCTGGGGGTGTAGCCGAGCCAGCCTTCAAGGCGGGCGGTGTTCTGGTTGTCCTTGGCGCGGTCCGCTTTGCTGTGGTCGACCTGATCCCGGTCGAGGCTGCGTGCGTCGTGGCGTACGCGGGTGGCGACGTACCAGGTGTCGCTGAGCTTGTAGTTGTACTTCAAGCCGAACTTGTAGGTGGTTGCGTCCTTGGAACTGTCCATCTGGAAGGCGGGGGTCCAGGTCGACCGGGGGCTCATCTTGTAGTTGTAGTCCACGGTGAACTCATGGCCGTTGTTGACCATGTTGTCGTAGGCGACGTCTTCGCGGTCGCCGGCAGTTTTGTATTTGATTTCTGCGGCAAACCCCAGGCCGCTGTCCTTGCGGTAGCTCAGCTTTATCCGGTCGGAGTGAATGCTGTCGTCTTCGGTGTACCCATGCCGGTAGTTGATGCTGGCGGAGTCCGCGCAGGCGTAGAACGACAAGCCGAGGGTACTGGCGGCGATAAGGCGGCGAAGTGTGTTGTTCATGCGATCTCTTTTTTTGTTTTTGTTGAGGACGTGATGAGGCGTGTGATCGGGATGAGGTGGGTGGGGCGCTCCGTGATTTTTCAAATAAGTTATCGTACGACCAGGGGGCTGTCTACGAAATATTGAAATGTTGTCTGATCACCTTGATCGAAGGCTCTAAATCAGTAGTTATGGCTTTTTTTGTGCTTTGTGATGGGAATCACATGATGGGGTTTAGCAGGCTATTCACGACTATTTCGTCAGTTTGAAGTGGTGCTTTTCAAATGTTGTATGATGACGTAGGATTGCCCCCAGAGCGTGACTCACCCGCCACAAATCCAATAAGAAGGCTCAGACGTCCATGATCATTACTGCTGTAAACGTCCAGGTGTTTTCCTACCCCACGCGCCGCGCTGTAGACAGCGCCGGCCATGCCCATCCGGGCGACGTGACCCAGGCCAAGATGGCCTTGCTGCGAATCAAGACTGAGTGCGGCAACGAAGGCTTCGCCTTCGGCGCTCCCGAGCTGATCCGCCCGTACGTGCTGGATGGCTTCGTGCGCAAGGTGCTGGTCGGCGCCAATGCCTTCGACCGCGAAAAAATCTGGCACGACCTGGCGCACTGGCAACGCGGCAGCGCAAGCCAGCTCACCGACCGCGCCCTGGCACTGGTCGAACAGGCCCTGTGGGACTGGGCCGGGCGCAAGCTCAAGGTGCCGGTGCACAAGCTCATCGGTGGCTACCGCGACAAGGTCCCGGCTTACGGTTCGACCATGTGCGGTGACGAGCTGCCGGGCGGCCTGTCGACCCCTGAAGAATACGGCCGCTTCGCCGAGACCCTGGTCAAGCGCGGCTACAAGGCGATCAAGCTGCACACCTGGATGCCGCCGGTGTCGTTCGCCCCGAGCGTGAGCATGGACATCAAGGCCTGCGCCGCCGTACGTGAAGCGGTCGGCCCCGACATCGCGCTGATGATCGACGGCTATCACTGGTACAGCCGCACCGAAGCGCTGACCGTCGGCCGTGCGCTGGAGAAGCTGAATTTCGCCTGGTTCGAAGAGCCGATGATGGAAGACTCGGCCGAGTCCTACGCGTGGCTGGCCGCCCAGTTGGACATCCCCGTGCTGGGCCCGGAAAGCCTCGGTGGCAAACACCTGAGCCGCGCCAGTTGGGTCAAGAACGATGTCTGTGACATCCTGCGCGCCGGCGTTGCCGGGGTCGGCGGTATCGCCCCGTGCCTGAAGGTCGCGCACATGGCCGAAGCGTTTGGCATGGATTGCGAGATCCACGGCAACGGCGCGGCCAACCTGGCGGTGGTCGGCGCGATCAAGAACTGCACCTGGTACGAGCGCGGCCTGCTGCACCCGTTCCTCAACTATGACGAAGTACCGGCCTACCTCAAGCGCCTGGTCGACCCGATGGATGAAGACGGCTTCGTGCACCTCTCCGACCTGCCTGGCCTGGGGGAGGAGATCGACTTCGACTACGTCGAGACCAACATGCTGCAGAGCTTCTGATTCGTGCATGGCGGCACGCCTTGGTGCGTGCCGCCCGAGAGTCCAATAACTATAAAAAGGCTATCTCACATGAGCGTTCTCCCCAAATTCTGGGCGGGGGTCCTGGCCGCATCGCTGGCGATGACGTCGGTACCTGCCGCTTTCGCCAAGACCCCCGCCGACCAGTTGATCGTCGGCATGAGCATGATCAACCTGCTGTCGCTCGACCCGGCCGCCGCCACCGGCCTGGATGTCTCAGAGGTCAATGCCAACCTCTACGACATGCTGCTGGTGCAGGACGTCAAGCAGCCGGACCAACTGGTACCGGCTCTGGCGCAAAGCTGGCAGGTTAGCGACGACCGCAAGACCCTGACTTTCACGCTGCGCCCCGGCGTGACCTTCCAGTCGGGCAACCCGCTGACTGCCGAAGACGTCGCCTGGTCGTTGCAGCGCGTGCTCAAGCTCAATCTGGCCCTGGCCTCGACATGGAAGGCTTACGGCTTCACCGCCGGCAACGCCGCCCAGTACCTGCGCGCCGCCGACGAGCACACCTTTGTCCTCGAGCTGCCGCGGCCAACCGACCCGATGTTGGTGCTCAACACCCTGGCGACCTCGCCCAGTGCCTTCATCCTCGACCGCAAAGTGGTTCAGCAACACCAGAAGGGCGACGACATGGGCGGCGCTTGGCTGACTACACACGCCGCCGGAAGCGGCCCGTTCATCCTCAATGACTGGCGCGCCAACGATGTGATCCTGATGAGCCGCTACGACGGTTACTGGGGTGGCCCGGCCAAGCTCAAGCGCATCGTCATGCGCAACATGACTGAGTCGCAGTCGCTGCGCCTGATGGTCGAGCGCGGTGACCTGGACCTGGCCAAGGGCATGTCCGCACCCGACATCGAAGCCCTGGAGAAGTCCGACAAGGTGCGCACCCAGACCGTGCAGCGCGGGACCCTCTACTACGTTGCCCTGAGCGTCAAGAACAAGCCCTACGATGACGCCCGTGTGCGCCGCGCGGTGCGTTCGCTGATCGACTATCAAGGCATCAACCAGACCGTCATGCCGCACTACGGCCAGCTCAACCAGCGCCCATTGCCGCTCGGCCTGCCGGCACGGCTGGACGATCCGGGCTACACCCTGAACGTCGCCGAGGCGAAAAAACTGCTGACCGAAGCCGGTTACCCGAATGGCTTCAAAACCACCATCCGCGTGCTCACTGAGCCGCCATTCATCAACATCGCCTCCAGCCTGCAGGCGACCCTGGCTCAGGCCGGCATCCAGGCGACCATCGTCACCGGCACCGGCAACCAGATCTACGGCGCCATGCGCGAACGCAGCTTCGACATCCTGGTCGGCCGCGGCGGTGGCGGGGCCGAGCGTCATCCGCATTCGAGCCTGCGGACCCTGGTGTACAACCCGGACAACCGCGACGAAGCCAAGCTGAGCAACTTCCAGGGCTGGCGCACGTCGTTTTACAGCCCCGAGTTGAACGCGCTGATCGAGCAGGCCGAAGTCGAGCCTGACAAGACCAGGCAACTGGCCCAGTACCAGCAGATCCAGAAGACCCTGGACGCGCAGGTCGGCGCGATCCTGCCGGTGTCGCAGATGACCGACACCGTGGTGGTCTACCACGATGTTCAGGATTACCAGACCCACAGTGCGGCCACCACCCGCTACAAAGACGTCTACAAGTCGCGATGAGCGGGAGCGGGGCGTGCGCGCCCCGAACGCCTCGGTGTTGGCTGAACGCATTTTCAGGAGCCTGTTATGTTAGTTTCGACTGCCTCTGTGCTGGGCACGCGCGTGTCTGGCACTGCCCGCCGGGCCAGCACGGTCCTGGTGACCCTGCTCGGTCTGTTGGCGCTGACCTTCTTCATTGGCCGGGTGATGCCGCTGGACCCGGTGCTGGCCGTGGTCGGTCCGGACGCCGACAGCTCTACCTACGACCAGGTGTACCGGGCGATGGGCCTGGACCAGCCGATCTGGGTGCAGTTCGGGCTGTACCTCAACGACCTGCTCCACGGTGATTTCGGCAACGCCCTGCTGACCGGCCACCCGGTGCTGGACGACATCAAGCGGGTGTTCCCGGCGACCATCGAGTTGGCCACCCTGGCGATCCTCTTCGGCATCGTCATCGGCTTGCCACTGGGCGTGGTCGCGGCCAGTAACCAGGGCCGCCTTGGCGACCATGTGGCACGGGTGATCACCCTGTTCGGTTACTCCACGCCGATCTTCTGGGTCGGCATGATGGGCCTGCTGGTGTTCTACGCCTGGCTCGGCTGGGCCGGCGGGGCAGGGCGCATCGACCTCGCCTACGACGGCATGGTGCCGGACATCACCGGCCTGCTGCTGATCGACACGGCCTTGGCCGGCGATTGGGAAGCCTTCACCAGCGCGCTGCGGCACATCGTCCTGCCGGGGCTTATCCTGGGCCTCAACTCGGTCGCCTACATCAGCCGCATGACCCGCAGCTTCATGCTCGAACAGCTGTCCCAGGAATACATCATCACCGCCCGGGTCAAGGGCCTGTCGCGCCGCCAGGTGGTCTGGGGCCATGCGTTTCGCAACATCCTCGTGCAGCTGCTGACGGTGGTCGCTTTGGCCTACGGCTCGCTGCTCGAAGGCGCGGTACTTATCGAAACGGTGTTTGCCTGGCCCGGTTTTGGTCAGTACCTGACCAGCAGCCTGATGCTCGGTGACATGAACGCGGTGATGGGCTGTGTGCTGGTGATCGGGCTGATCTTCGTCGCCCTGAACCTGATCAGCGACGCCCTGTACAAGGTGTTCGACCCAAGGACCCGTTAAGCCCCGCGCGGCCAGCGCGAACACAGTGCATGACTATAAAAACAAGGACAGCCACATGAAAACTGTACTTCCGATCCTGCGCCTGAGCCTGCTGGGTGCGATGCTGGCACTGGGGCCGATGGCCGCCGTGCAGGCCAAGACCCCCGCCGACCAGTTGATCGTCGGCATGAGCATGGTCAACCTGTTTTCCATCGACCCGGCCAACGCCCCGGGCCTGGATGCCTCCGGGGTCAACGCCAACCTGTATGACACGCTGGTCAAGCGCGACCAGGGCAACCCGGAAAAACACCTGCCACAGTTGGCCGAACGCTGGGAGATCAGCGAAGACGGCAAGCAAGTCACCTTCCACCTGCGCAGCGACGTCAAGTTCCATTCCGGCAACCCGCTCACCGCCGAAGACGTGGCCTGGTCGCTGTACCGCGTGATGAAACTCAACTTCGGCCTGGCCACCACCTGGAAGGCCTACGGCTACAGCGTCGACAACATTCAGGGGCTGATCCGCGCCACTGACCCGCACACCCTGGTGGTCGAGCTGCCACAGCCCGCCGACCCGCTGCTGCTGATCGACTCGCTGGCAATCTCGCCCAGCGCGGTCATCGTCGACCGCCAGGAAGCCTTGAAGCACGAGAAGGACGGCGACCTGGGCGCCGCCTGGCTAGTCACCAACGAGGCCGGCAGCGGCCCGTTCACCCTGACCAAGTGGAGCGCCAACGACGCCTTGGTGATGACCCGCTTCGACGGCTACTGGGCGGGCCCTGCAAAATGAAGCGGGTGCTGGTGCGGCACATGACCGAGTCGCAATCACTCAGGCTGATGCTCGAGCGCGGTGACCTCGACCTGGTCTACGGCATGGCCGCGCCAGACATCAAGGCCATCGAGCGCTCGCCCAAGCTGCAGGTGCAACCGCTGCAGCGCGGCACCATGTACTACGTGGCGATGAGCATGAAGCAGCCCGAATTCGCCAACCAGAAAGTCCGCGAAGCAGTGCGCAACCTGATCGACTACAAAGGCATCGACGAGCAAGTCATGCCGCACTACGGCATGCTCAACCAGCAGCCGATGCAGCTTGGCCTCGACGCCCGCCTGCCGGACCCAGGCTACAAGATGGATGTCGCCAAGGCCAAGGCGTTGCTGGCCGAAGCCGGCTACCCGCAAGGCTTCACCACCACCATCCGGACCTTGTCCGAGCCGCCGTTCATCGACATCGCCGCGCGCATGCAGTCGACGCTCGCCGAAGGCGGGATCAAGGCCAGCATCGTCACCGGCACCGGCAACCAGGTGTATGGCGCGATGCGCGCGCGCAACTTCGAGATGATCGTCGCGCGCGGTGCCGAGCGCTACCCGCACCCGTACTTCAGCCTGCGCACCTTTGTCTACAACCCGGACAACAGCGACAGTGCGGGCCTGCCCAACTTCCAGGGCTGGCGCGCGTCGTTCTTCGATCAACAGCTCAATGCGCTGATCGACCAGGCGGGCGTCGAGCGTGACGCCGCCAAGCGCGTGAGCCTGTACCACCAGGCCCAGCAGCGCTACGACCAGCAGGTCGGGCCGATCATGATGCTCTCGCAGATGACCGACACCGCGGTGAGCGCTGTGGACGTCAAGGGCTTTACCGGCGATGACGCCGAGGCGACCCGTTACCTGGGCGTCTACAAGCAACGCTGAACCTGTCCGGGGGCGCCAGCGGGCGCTCCGGGCGGCCATGATTTCACACCGAGAACATGCCGATGATTGCCAACATGTCTTCTACCCAAGCAAGCGCCAAGCCGCAGGCCGACACCACGCCGGCTTCCAGCCTCGACGCCTTTTACAAAAGCAGCCTGCGGGTGCTGCGCCACCTGTTGCGCAACCCCATGACCCTGGCCGGGCTGCTGGTGGCCGTGCTGCTGATCGTGGTCGCCACCTTTGCCCCGTGGATCGCCACCCATGACCCGGTGGTGCAGAACCTCGCCAATGCCCTGCAGGCCCCCGGTGCCGCGCACTGGTTCGGCACCGACGAATACGGCCGCGACATCTTCAGCCGGTTGGTCTACGGCTCACGCATCACCCTCTACATCATTACCCTGGTGACCGTTATCGTCGGACCGATCGGGCTGTTCATCGGCACTGTGTCGGGCTACTACGGCGGCATCGTCGACACGGTGTTCATGCGCATCACCGACATCTTCATCTCGTTCCCCAGCCTGGTCCTGGCACTGGCGTTCATCGCTGCCCTTGGCCCTGGCCTGGAGCATGCCGTGGTCGCTATCGCGCTGACCTCGTGGCCACCGATCGCACGGCTGGCAAGGGCTGAAACCCTGTCGCTGCGCAAGGCCGACTTCGTTGTCGCGGTCGAGCTGCAGGGCGCCTCGTCGACGCGCATCATCCTGCGTCACATTGTGCCGATGTGCCTGTCGTCGGTGATCATCCGCCTGACCATGAACATGGCCGGGATCATCCTCACCGCCGCGGCGCTGGGCTTCCTCGGCCTTGGCGCACAGGCGCCGCTGCCGGAGTGGGGCGCGATGATCTCCACCGGTCGACGCTACATGCTCGAATGTTGGTGGCTGGTGGCGGTACCGGGTGCGGCGATCATGCTGGTGAGCCTGGCGTTCAACCTGCTGGGCGATGGCCTGCGGGACATTCTCGACCCGCGTAGCGAGTAACTGGAGGCTTTATGTCGTCGCTCAAACTCAACGTCGAAGCGCTCAACGTACGCTTCGTCAACGGCAAGAAAGAAATGCACGCGGTGCGCGATGTGTCGTTCACCCTTGGCCGGGAAAAACTGGCCATCGTCGGCGAGTCCGGCTCGGGCAAGTCGACGGTCGGGCGCAGCTTGCTCAAGCTGCACCCCGGCAGCACGCAGATCACCGCCAAGGCCCTGCAGTTCGGCGATGTCGACCTGCTCAGCGCCAGCGAAAAGGCCATGCAGAAGATCCGTGGCCAGCGCATCTCGATGATCATGCAAGACCCCAAGTACTCGCTCAACCCGGTGGTCAAGGTTGGCGACCAGATCGCCGAGGCGTACCTGGCGCACCACAAGGCCAGCCGCAGCGAGGCACGCGAGCGGGTCATGCTGATGCTGGAAAAGGTCCATATCCGCGACCCGAAACGCGTCTACAACCTGTACCCGCATGAAGTCAGCGGCGGCATGGGCCAGCGCATCATGATCGCCATGATGGTCATCACCAACCCGGAGGTGATCATCGCCGACGAGCCGACCTCGGCACTCGACGTGTCGGTGCGCCAGCAGGTGCTCAACGTGCTCGAAGCGCTGGTGGTCGAGCAGCAGATGGGGCTGATCTTCGTCAGCCACGACCTCAACCTGGTGCGCAACTACTGTGACCGGGTGTTGGTGATGTACGCCGGGCGGGTGGTCGAGTCGCTCGCCGCGTGCGACCTGCAATATGCCGAACACCCGTATACCCGTGGCCTGCTGGCGGCCTTGCCGAGCATGGACAACCGCCGCCCGCGCTTGCCGGTGCTGCAACGCGACCCGCTCTGGCTCACCTGCTGAGGTAACTGTCATGTCCATGATCCAAGCACAATCACTGAACCTGAGCTTCGGCGTTGGCGCCACACTCAACCAGGTGCTGCACGACGTCGACCTGACCGTCGAGGACGGCGAGTCGTTCGGCCTGGTCGGCGAGTCGGGCTCCGGCAAGACCACCGTGCTGCGCTGCCTGGCCGGCCAGTACCGGCACTGGAGCGGGGCGCTGAGCATTGCCGGCGGTGCGTTGCAGCACAAGCTGCCCAAGGAGCATTTTCGCAAGGTGCAGATGGTCTTCCAGGACCCCTACGGCTCGTTGCACCCGCGGCACACCATCGACACAGCCTTGCGCGAGCCGCTGACCATTCACGGCATGGCTGATCGCGACGACCGGATCAACGACATCCTGGTCAAGGTCGGCCTCAATGACAGCTTCCGCTACCGCTATCCGCACCAGTTGTCGGGTGGGCAGCGCCAGCGTGTGGCGATTGCCCGTGCGCTGATCCTCGAGCCGCGTGTGTTACTGCTGGATGAGCCGACCTCGGCGCTGGATGTCTCGGTGCAGGCGGAAATCCTCAACCTGCTGGCAGACCTGCGCCAGCGCGAGAAGCTCACCTACCTGATGGTGACCCACGACCTGGGGGTGGTCAGCCACCTGTGCGACAAGGTCGCGGTGATGCAGCAAGGGCGCATCGTCGAGCGCCTCGACAGCCAAGCGTTGAGCCAGGACCTCGCCCGTCATGACTACACCCGCATGCTGGTCCAGGCCAGCCGCGACTTCAGCGCCGAATCGCCGCGCGCCGCCTCTGCCTGAACCCCTCCCAAGCCTTGCGCCTGAGCCAGCGGGGCAGGGCGCACAGGGCTGCCGATCAAGGAATCCACCATGCCTCATTGCATTATCGATTGCCCGGCCAGCTTGGCTGAGCGGGTTGGCGAGCAGACGCTGCTGGCCGCCGTGCACGACGCCATCGATGCCAGCGGGCTGTTCAAGCCCGGCGACATCAAGGCGCGGCTGAACACCTTCAGCCATTACCGCTGCGGCGCCGGGCAGGGTGATTTCGTGCATGTTGCACTGTACCTGTTCGCCGGGCGCAGCGCCGAGCAGCGGCGCAGCCTCGCCTCGGCGGGGGTGGCGGCGCTGGTCGGCCTGCTGCCCGAGGTCGAGGCGCTATCAATGGATGTGAGGGAAATGACCCGGGAGACCTTCGTCAACCGCAGCCAGTACCTCGAGCAAGCCGCGTTGACGGCCTGAGCCACGCGGTTCGGCCGCTCAAGCGTGGCGTTATCAATGGCAAAAACAAGGAAGATAAAAACCATGCCGTATGCACACCCTGCTGTCGCTGCACGCAAACACCCACTGGCGCGTGCACTGCTGAGTGCCCTGGCCATGGGCTGCAGCCTGCCGCTCTTGGCGCTGGACGCGCCCGCCAAACTCCTGGTGCCGACGCTGGCCTACGATGAGCAACAGATCATCCTGGTCTGGGAGAAGCCGGCCGACCACGCCGAGATCGTCGATTACCATGTCTATGCCAATGGCAAGCTGCTCGGTGGCAGCAACGCCAACAATGACCAGGTCTCACCGGCCAAGCCTTACATCGACCACTTCTACCAGCAGGACACGCAGAACTTCCATCACCGCATCGCCATTCACAGCTTCACCGCCCAGGGGCTTGCGCCCGATACCGAGTACCGCTTCACCGTGCGCTCGGTCGATAGCAAAGGCAAGGAGTCTGCTGATAGCCCCGTGGTTGTGCAGCGAACCACGGCCGTACCGGCACTGTTCAATGTGCAGCGCTACGGTGCCAAGGGCGATGGCAAGGCGCTCGACACGGCCGCCATCCAGCGTGCCATCGACGCTTGCAGCAAGGACTGCAAGGTGCTGCTGCCTGCCGGCACGTACAGGAGCGGGGCGCTCTACCTCAAGAGCAACATGACCCTGGAAATCGCCGAGGGCGCTACCCTGTTGGGCTCCGAGCGTGCCGAGGACTACCCGCGCGAAGGCTATATCCAGTACCCGTATTCCACCACCGTGCGCCCGGCCTCGCTGATCAACGCGTTGCCGCGCGACCCGCAGGCGCATCAGGCCTTCGAGAACATCCGCATCGTTGGCAAGGGCACCATCGACGGCAATGGCTGGAAGCGTAACCCGGATGTGCTCGACGAGCGCGGGCGAGCCTTGCCCTTCTACCTAGCCAGCGACAACACCCGCTACATGCACGATGGCGTGCTGGCCAAGGCCCAGGTGGAGCGGGCGGTGGCCGAGGGCATGAACGTCAAGGACGCTTACGGCCAGATGCGCTCCTCGCTGATCACCCTGCGCAATGTGACAAACGTGTTCTATGGCGGCTTCACGGTGGTCAACCCGGCCTATCACGGCATCATGAACCTGGAAACGCAGAATGTGGTGCTGACCAACACCACGCACCGTACCTACGACGCCAACAACGGCGACGGTATCGAGTTTGCCAACAGCCGCGGCGCGCTGGTGTTCAACAACTTCTTCGACACCGGTGACGACTGCGTCAACTTCGCCGCTGGCACTGGTGCGGGTGCGGTCCACCAAAAGCCGCAGGAAGATGCCTGGATCTTCAACAACTATTTCCGCAAAGGCCATGGAATGATCGTGGCGGGCAGCCACACCGGCGCCTGGATCCAGAACATCCTGGCCGAAGACAACGTTTCGGACGGCACAGATACCGGCTTGCGCATGAAAAGCACCAACTTCATGGGCGGTGGCGCACGCCACGTGACCTTCCGTGATTCAGCCATTCGCAATACCGCAAAACAGGCCTTCATCTTCACCCTGGATTACAACGACCCGAATGCCAAGCTCGACTACAAGCGCTCGACGGTGGCGGGGCAGTTTCGTGACATCACGGTCAGCGATGTGAGCGTGGAAAACGCCCGCACCGCTGCCATCGAGGTGAGGGGCGATAGCAGCCATGACGCCTGGCATCAGGGGCTGGTGTTCGAGCGTGTACGTTTCAGCGGGCCGGCCCCGGTCAAGATCGATGGCCTGAAAGATTCGCGCTTCGTCGGGCTTCGCTTCACCCACACCGGGGGCGCCAACCCTTGGCAGGTACAGGGCAGCCAAGGGCTGGCCTTCACGGATGTGGAGCCTGCGCCTTAGCTTCAGGCCTCGCTGTAAAAAGCCTGTAGCCGTTGCGCCTCACGCAGGCGCGTACGGCTGTTGCTCAGGTGCAGGTACATGGCAGCGCGCGCCGCATCAACCTGGCGGCTGGCGATGGCATCGTAGATCTGCTGATGTTCGGCGTTGATACCGGCCAGGTAGGTGCTGCGGTTGCTCTGGCCGGTGTAGGCAGAGTTCATGCGCGTGCGGGGGATCATCTTGGTGCCCAGATGCTTCATGATATCGATCAGGTACTGGTTGCCTGCGGCCTTGGCAATTTTCAGGTGGAACTGGAAATCAGCGTTGGTGGTGCTGCCGGATTTTTCCGGGCCCTGCATCAAGGCTTCAAGTGCTTGATGCAGTTCTTCCAGCGCTTGCGGCGTGGCCCGTTCGGCGGCCATGCCGGCGGCTTGCACTTCAAGGCTCAGGCGGTATTCCAGCAGGTCGAGCACATCGGACAGCAGGCTGATGGTTGCCGGCCCCACGTTGAAGCTCTCCGGTGCCGGCATGTCCAGCACGAAGGTGCCGACACCGTGGCGAGTCTCGACCAGGCCCGCGGCCTGCATGCGTGATAAAGCCTCGCGTATCACCGAGCGGCTGACACCTTCGGTTGCGATTAGCGTGGCTTCGGTGGGCAGCTTGTCGCCACGCTTGAGTGTGCCTTCGCGCATGCGCTCGGCGAAGCGTTCGACCAGCGCTTCGGCCAGGCGGCGGGGCGGTTGAGAGGGGCTGGCGGTGTGGTCTGGCATTGCTGTGCTCGCGTCTGAACAGCGGCCAGTATAGTGCGTTTTGGCACCAGGCTGCGGGTATACTCCGGGGTCTTCCGCTTATCAAGGGTTCACACAATGGCATCCGCCACCCCGGAAAAACGCCTGAATCTCGCCCAGCAACTGGTGCATGACCTGTCGCAGCAGATTCGCTCGGGTGAATTGCCAGCGGGTAGCAAATTGCCCACCGAAGAAGCTGTGACCAAAGCGCGAGGCGTAAGCCGTACCGTGGTGCGTGAAGCCATTTCTCGGTTGCAGGCCGAAGGCCTGGTCGAAACCCGTCGTGGTATCGGTACCTTCGTTGTAGACGCCATCCCGGCAGGTGACTTCCAGAGTACCAGCCCTGGAATGGGCGATGCTTACAACGAGGTGGCGATCATCGAGCTGCGGCTTTGCCTGGAGGTCGAGGCGGCTGCCATTGCTGCCCAGCGTGCTACCGCAGGGCAACTGGCTGCCATGCGGGCGGCGCTGGATGAGGCTGTTGATACGCAGTCAGCGCCCTGCATGCGAACCGACTTCGAGTTTCACCTGCGCATAGCCCAATGCACGGGCAACAGTTTTTTCATCGACACCATGACCCACCTTGGGCATACCTTGTTGGCGGTGGCGCAGCAGGCCATGCCCGCGTGCGATGCCCAGCAGCGGGCACTGGAGGCGCTGGAGCGCGAGCAAGTGCATGCCGCGGTCACCCGCAAGGATGCCGGTGCTGCCCGTGCTGCCATGCGGCTGCACCTGGTCAACTGCCTGACACGCGCCCAGCGAAGCATCACCCAAGACGAACGGGGTGCCGAGCCGTAGGTGGCAGCACGGTGCACAGCCACACCGTATCCCCGGCCCTGGCCCGTTGCCGTGCCCTGTCGCATGTTCAGCTCCCCCGCGTTTATCGTGTCAGCCCAGCCGAAAAAGCCGCGCAATGGCCCAACGTCTGTGGCAGTGTTGGGTATCTGGCCAGCCCCCTCAGGGATCGACATGCAAACTCGCAAAACCGGTGTTCGCGCCCAACAGGCCGACCGCACCCGGGACAACATTCTCAAGGCTGCGGTGAAGGTCTTCAGCAAGGAAGGCTTCACCGGTGGGCGCATCGAGCAGATCTCCACACTGGCCAAGTCCAACGACCGGATGATCTATTACTACTTCGGCAGCAAGGAAAAGCTGTTCATCAGCGTGCTGGAGCACATCTATGCCAGCTTCAACCAGGCCGAAGCCAAGCTGCGCATCGATCTCGGCGACCCGGAACAGGCCCTGCGTGAGCTGGTGGCGTTCATCTGGGACTACTACGTGCGGCACCCCGAATTCGTCACCATTCTCGCCACCGAAAACCTGCATCAGGGCCAGCACGCGCGCAAGTCGCAGAACCTCAAGGCGCTGTCCGGCGAAGCGGTGGGCGTGCTGCGGCCGATCATTGAAGCAGGCCAGGCCAAGGGCCTGTTCCGCGACGACATCGACATCACCCACGCCTACCTGATGATTGCCTCGCTCTGCTATTTCTATAATTCCAACCGCCATACCCTCAGCTCGTTTCTGGCCGTGGACCTGGCCGACAAACAGGCCAAGGCCGACTGGCTGGTGTTTATCAGCGACCTTGCCCTGCGCGGCCTGCGCCGCTGACGCTCAGTGGCTGCCGGGGTTGGCGCGCACCTGCGCGGCCTTGGCCGCCAGCCCTTGCCAGGCCGGCTTGTCGGCAGCGAAGCGCTGGCGCAGATAAGCTGCCAGGTCGGCGACCTGGCGGTCCGACAGGCTGTCCTTGAAGCCGGGCATGTAGCCCAGGTCACGGGTGGCCGGGGTGGCAATGCCGTGCAGCACCACGCGCAGCAGGTTGTCCGGCAGAGCGCTGTGGACGTTGCTGTTGACCGCCATCGACGGGCTGACGCCAAACAGCTTCGGCCCCAGCCCATCGCTGTGGCAGGCCATGCACGCGCCTTTGAATACCCGCTCGCCGTTGCTCAGCGACACCTGCGTGTCCACCTGGGGCGCGGCCTTGGTGGCCACTGCCTGCGGCTCGCCGTCGAGTGAGCCGAGGTAGTGGGCAATGGCACGCACGTCACGCTTTGGCAGGGTGGCCAGTTCGCTGACCACCGGGCCCATGGGGCCGGCCGCCACACCGTGCTTTTCGGAGAAGCCGGTGCTCAGGTAGCTGAACAGCTCGTCTTCGCTCCACGGCGTGGATGATTTGCCCAGCGCATTCAGGGCCGGGGCTTCCCAGCCATCGACCATGCCGCCGGCCAGGTAGCTGCTGCCGCCTTTTTCCGCGCCCATCAGGTTGCGCGGCGAGTGGCAGGCTGTGCAGTGGCCCAGGCCGTCGACCAGGTAGGCGCCGCGGTTCCACTGCGCACTGCGCTGCGGGTCGGGCTGGTATTCGCCGCGTTGCAGAAACAGCGCATTCCAGCCGGCCATGAGCGGCCGCTGGTTGAACGGGAAGCGCATCTGGTTGGCGGGTGCTTCCTGGCGTACCGGGGTCTGCGACATCAGGTAGGCATACAGCGCCTGCATGTCGGCATCGTTGATGTTGCGAAACGAGGTGTAGGGAAAGGCCGGGTACAGGTGCCGACCGTCGCGGCTGATACCTTCGCGCATGGCCCGCTCGAAGGCGCCGAACGACCAGCGGCCGATGCCGGTTTGCGGGTCGGGCGTGATGTTGGTGCTGTACAGGGTGCCGAACGGCGTTTCCATCGCCAGCCCACCTGCATTGACGTTGCCACCGTTGACCGTATGGCACACGGCGCAGTCACCGGCCGCGGCCACCTGGCGCCCGCGCTCGAGCATCGCGGCGCTCCAGCTGCCAGCGCCTGGCGGGGTTACCGGGGCGATTTCGGCGCGCCAGGGCAAGGCGGTGGCGAGCACACCCAATGCAGCGCCGAATACCCCGGCCAGCGAGCCGAACCACCACTTTGAACGTTTGGGCGTGGGCTGCGCTGGTGCATCAGGGCCCTGACGTTGGCCATCGAGGGCGGCACGCACCCGTTCTGCCGTGATCGGCAGCTCGCGAAAGCGAATGCCGGTGGCGTCAAAAATGGCGTTGGCGATGGCCGCCGCGCTGGGTACCGAGGCCGACTCGCCACTGCCCATTGGCGGCTCGTGCTGGCGGGGCAGCATCATCACGTCGATGGCCGGCAGTTCGGGGAAGGTCAGGATCGGGTAGCCGCCCCATTCCTTGCTGGCCACCGTCGACGCTTCGAAGCTGACCTGTTCCTTGAGCACCCGGCTGGTGGACTGGATGACGTTGCCGTGGATCTGATGCCGCACGCCTTCAGGGTTGACCATCATCCCGGCATCGTGGCCGATCACCACGCGGGTGACGGCCACTTCACCGGTGCGCCGGTCCACTGCGACATCGGCCACCCATGCCGCCCAGGCCGCGCCAAACCCTGGGAACTTGCTATGGATATAGCGCGCGTAGGCAAAGCCCCTGCCGCGCAGCACGTCACCTTCGGCCTGCGCCTGCATGGGGCGGGTATGCGGCTGCCATTCGGCGCGTTCGGCGGTGGCCTTGACCAGGTCGATGGCGCGCGGGTCGGACAGGTGCCTGAGGCGGTATTCGACCGGGTCGACGCCAGCGGCAAAGGCCAGCTCATCGATGTACGACTCGTGGGCGAAGCTGTTGGGCATGGCCGACACGCCACGCATCCACGAGGCACGTACCAGTGGCGTCATGTCGTTTATGGTGACGCGCATGTGTTCGTAGTCATAAGGCGGGATCGAGGTGCGGTCGCCCATTTCGAACAGGGCCGGCACCGGCTCCACGGCGCCGGTCAGCAGCAGGGCCAGGGTGGGGGCGCCATTGGACGGGTAGCTGGTCTGGAAGTCATAGGCGGCCACGCTGCCATCGGCGTTCAGGCCGCCGTCGATTTCCATCAACTGCGCAGTGCCCTTTGGCTCCCACACGTGCTCCTGCTCGCGGGTCAGCTGCACCCGCACCGGGCGCTGTACCGCCCGCGACAGCAGCACCGCATCGGCGCACACGTCATCGGCGCAGTTGCGACCATAGCAACCGGCGGCCTCCATGCGAATGATCTCGATGCGGGCTTCGTCGCACGCCAGCAGCCAGGCCAGGTCGGCGCGCAGCAGGTGCGGGTTCTGCGTGCCGGACCACACGCGGATCGGCCCGTCGGTGAAATCGGCCAGCGCGCACGACGGGCCGATCGATGCGTGCAACTGGTACGGCCATAGGTAGCTGCGGCTCAGGCGCTGGCTGGCATTGGCGAGGCCACCGTCAACATCGCCCTGGTCCAGCACGGTACGTTGTACGCGCGGGTTGTCGCGGATGGCCTGGGCGACATCGCTGAGGTCGGGCAGCTTGCCTGTGAATGGCTTCCAGCTGATTTTCAGCGCCTGGGCTGCGCGGATCGCTTGCTCTTCGCGCTCGGCCACCACGCCGACAAAGTCGCGGATGACGACCACGGCCACCACGCCGGGCAAATGGGCGATGGACGATTCATCCACCGCCAGCAGGCTGTTGCCGACAAAGTCGCCACTGTCGTGGCCGGCGTAGGGCGGGCGGATCACCCGGCCGTGAAGCATGCCGGGCAGGCGCATGTCATGCACATAGGTCAGCTCGCCGGTGGCCTTGCCGGGGATGTCTACCCGTGCGGTGCTACGCCCGACCAGGCGGTAGTCCTCGATGGCTTTTAGCGGGGCATCGTCGGCAATGGGCAACTGGTGGTTTTCGCCTTGCACCAGTTCGGCAAAGCTCAGGGTGCTGCCGTTGCTGGCAATGACTGCGCCGTTTTCAATGCGCAGCGCTTCGGCCGCGCAGCCAAGCCGTTGCGCGGCCTGTTGCAACAGAAAGCGCCGCGCCGTGGCGGCCGCCTTGCGCAGTGGCACGGCAGAAATCTGCAGGGTGGCGCTGGCAATGGTCGCGCCCTGGTTGGGGGCCCGCTCGGTGTCGCCCAGCACCATGTGCACCTGGTCCATGCGCAGGTCCAGCTCCTCGGCGACGATTTGCGCCAGCGAGGTACGGATGCCAGTGCCCAGGTCGACGTGGCCGTTGAAGGCGTAGACCATGCCGTCGTCGCTGACAGCGATAAACAACGCCAGCTCGCGCGCCTTGACCACAGGGGTAACACCCTTGGCCACGGGGCCCGAGGGAGGGGTGATCTGGTCGACGATCAGCAACACACCCGTCTTGGCCAGCAACTGGTCGCGGCTGGGCACCTGTTGTGAGTGGTTCATGCTTTCCTCCGGGGGTCGGCGGCGCGGCGCACGGCGCGCAGGATTTCGACGTGGGTGCCGCAGCGGCACAGGTTGCCGGACAGTTCGTTGCGAATCTGTTCGTCGCTGGGGGCGGGAATGCGGTCGAGCAGGGCCTTGGCGGTCATGATCATGCCGTTCATGCAGTAGCCACACTGGGCGGCCTGTTCGTCGATAAACGCCTGTTGCACCGGGTGTGGGGCGGCCTTGCTGCCCAGCCCTTCGAGGGTGGTGATATCGCGGCCCGCAGCACCGGCCAGGGGGATGACGCACGAGCGCGCGGCCACGCCGTCGATGATCACCGTGCACGCCCCGCATTCACCCAGGCCGCAGCCATATTTGGGCCCATTCAGGCACAGGTCGTTGCGCAGGATCAGCAGCAGCGGGGTGTCGGGCATGGCGCTGACTTCGACAGGCTGGCCGTTGATCCGCAGGGAGATGGTTGTTTGCATTGTTGGCTCATCTCTGGAGGTTGCTTGCGCTACCAAAGGACTCACATGGCGCGAGATTTTCGGTAAGTACTCACTACATGAAATGAGTGAGCAAGAAGCAGGCCAGAGAGGAATTTGCAGAGCGCTGTGATGGGGGGTATGGCGGAAGATCATCGGCGCCTGGGAAATCGAGCGCCGCGCGGGTGGCGCTCGATTTCGAAGGCTGCGTATCTGTGACGGCAAGCGCGGCAGTTACAACCAATTTCAGCCCAGGTTCTCGTCGCTGTCGATCATCTTGCGCAGCAGGTACAAAATGGCCACGCGTTCGCCGGCATTCAGGCTGCCCATGCTCAATTCGCTGATCTGCCGGGCGCAGGGGATCATTGCGTCGAGCAAGGCCGCGCCGCTGTCGGTGAGTTCGACAATGACCTTGCGCCGGTCGCCCGGGTCTGGCGACAGCTGCACCAGTTCGCGGGTTTTCAGGCGCTCGACGATGCCGCGGATGGTGGCCTGGTCCACTGCGGTGGCCTTGATCAGTTCGGCCTGGGAGCTGGGGCCGTGGTCACGCAGGGCGCACAGGGTGACGAACTGGATCGAGGTAAGCTGCGGGTCGCAGGCCTGCTGCTGGAAGATCGCCGTGTGCCGTTGGTAGGCCTTGCGGAGCAAATGGCCGACCTGTTCGGTGACGTCATAGGGGGTGGTGTCGAGCGGGGCGCTGCTGGGTGTGGTTTTCTTTGGCATAGGATGGCTTGGGCTGGTGGAAAGGTGCTGGCCGGCCGCCAATAGCGGAGCGCCCGGCCAGTATAACCACTATCGTGCCCGCGACTCCTCTGGTGCGACCACGTCGCCGGCCAGCACCACGGCCTTGTCATCCAGATAGATATCGCAGTTGCGCAGCGGGATATCCAGGTGGCATGGGGTCTTGCGCTTGCCGCCGACCTCGGTATTGGGGCCGGTGGAGAACAGGAAGTTGCCGTAGAACGCACGGGCGTCCATGCACATGCCGTCGTTGCGGTCGTGCAGGCCCATGGCCGTCCACTGCGCGCGCGGCTGCAGGCCCCAGCCGATGTGTGAGATGCCGTATACCTCGGGGTCGTTGAAGTACCTCATGTATTCGCGCAGGTATTCGGCCTCGAAGCCGCCGTGGATACCGGTGATAAAGCCTTTTTCGATCTCCAGGGTGATGCGCTCGCGGCAGTAGTTCTTGAATGGCAGGATGATGTCGCCCACGTCCAGCACCAGCGTGCCCTCGGCGCTGTCCTCGTTGGGCCAGGTGAACAGGAAGCCGCTGGGCCAGTGATCCCAGCGCCCCGGTTCGTCAGCATAGCCGTACTCGGTCACGGCCGGGTACTGGCCGAGCGGGGCGTGAAAGTCGCTGCCAGCCTTGGACCGCACATGCATGCTACGGGCCTGCTTTAGCAGGGTTTCGGCGGCCAGCACCCGGTGTTTGTCGGCTTCGGTTGGCAGCATGCGTGCCAGCACCTCGGGTGGCTCTACGGCCAGCAGGATGCGCGTGCCAGTCTTGAGGATCTGCTCCTGCTCGGGCGAGTGCAGGAGCATCATGGTGTCGACGACCAGGTCGGCCGCTTCCAGCGCCCGCTGCGCCGCCAGGTTGCCGGTCAGCGCGGTATCGCCACAGTAGGCCGTCATGTCGTTGCCCATGGCGGTGGGGTGGTTGAACGCTGGCAACTCTACGGCATACACCTTGGCCTTCAAGCGCTGGGCGGCTTCCATGGCGGCGTTGACCGTGCGCGGGTCTGAGTAGTGGCTCTTGAGCACGGCCACGCTCTGCGTTTCATCCACACGAGACAGCTTCAGTACGTGCTCGAACATCTGGGTCAGTTGTGCATTGCTCACCGGCATCGGGGTTCTCCTGGGTGACGTTGACAGGGGTGCACCATGGCAGTGCCAGGTGCGTCATCTCGGTGCAAAACAACAGTGTGTACACCCTACTTTTGCAGATGTAAGCGCATCCGGTCAGCAAGCGCAAGTTATCTGTCACAACGTTACCTATCCACACAGTGCTCAATATTTTCGGTAACAAGGCGCCGAATATACTTTCGCCTGGCTGCTTTAAAAATATTTTCACAGGCCTCTTTCCAAAAGTGATTTGTAGCGTATACGCTCTAAATCGTCAGGCGGTCGAACCGCTGGCCACACATCAGAACAAGAGGAGACATACCCATGCGGGGTAGGCAGAAAATCGCAATCGTCGGTGCAGGTCTGGGTGGGGCAGCCGCCGCCACGTTGCTGCAGCAGGCCGGGTTCGATGTCGAAGTGTTCGAGCAGGCGCCGGCGTTCACCCGCCTTGGGGCAGGCATTCATATCGGCCCTAATGTGATGAAGATCTTCCGCCGCATGGGGCTGGAGCAGAAGCTGGAGCTGATGGGCTCACACCCGGACTTCTGGTTCAGCCGCGATGGCAACAGCGGTGATTACCTGGCGCGTATCCCGCTGGGCGAGTTTGCCCGGCGCGAGTACGGCGCTGCCTATATCACCATCCACCGTGGCGACCTGCATGCCCTGCAGATCGAGGCAATCAAGCCGGGCACCGTGCACTTCGGCAAGCGCCTGGAAACGATTGTCGACGAAGGCGACCAGGTACGCCTGACCTTTGCTGACGGTACCCACACCGTGGCCGACATCGTCATTGGGGCCGACGGCATTCACTCGAAGATCCGTGAAGAGCTGCTGGGGGCTGAAGCGCCGATCTACAGCGGCTGGGTGGCGCACCGGGCGCTGATCCGTGGCGTGAACCTGGCGCAACATGCCGATGTGTTCGAGCCTTGCGTCAAATGGTGGTCCGAGGACCGCCACATGATGGTCTATTACACCACCGGCAAACGCGACGAGTACTACTTCGTCACCGGTGTGCCACATGAGGCGTGGGACTTCCAGGGTGCGTTCGTCGACAGCAGCCAGGAAGAAATGCGCGCGGCCTTCGAAGGCTACCACCCAACCGTGCAGAAGCTGATCGACGCTACCGAGTCGATTACCAAGTGGCCGCTGCGCAACCGCAACCCGTTGCCGTTGTGGAGCCGTGGCCGCCTGGTGTTGCTGGGCGATGCCTGCCACCCGATGAAGCCACACATGGCCCAGGGGGCGTGCATGGCCATCGAGGACGCGGCCATGCTGACCCGTTGCCTGCAAGAGACCGGGCTGTCCGACCACCGCACGGCGTTTGCGCTTTATGAGGCCAACCGCAAGGAGCGGGCATCGCAGGTGCAGGCGGTGTCGAACGCCAACACCTTCCTCTACAGCCAGGAAGACCCGGCCTGGGTCTACGGTTACGACCTGTACGGGCAGGCGCTGAAAAGCGGGGAGGCAGCATGAGCACCTTCGTCGCTGGCGGTAACGTCAGCGCCAATGGCATCCGCCAGCACTACCTGCGCTATGGCGGCAAGGGCCACGCGTTGATCCTGGTGCCGGGCATCACCAGCCCGGCGATTACCTGGGGCTTCGTCGCCCAGCGCCTTGGGTTGTACTTCGACACCTACGTGCTGGATGTGCGCGGGCGCGGCTTGTCTTCAAGCGGCCCCGAACTGGACTACGGCACCGACGCCTGTGCTGCGGACATTCCGGCTTTTGCCGCAGCGCTGGGCCTGGACAGTTACCACCTGGTCGGGCACTCGATGGGCGCGCGCTTTGCCATTCGCGCGGCGGCCCAGGGAGCACCGGGGCTGCAGCGGCTGGTGCTGGTAGACCCGCCAGTGTCCGGGCCGGGCCGGCGTGCCTACCCGAGCAAGCTGCCGTGGTATGTGGATTCGATCCGCCAGGCCACTGTGGGCATGAGCGGCGACGACATGCGCACCTTCTGCGCTACCTGGAGCGACGAGCAGCTGGCGCTGCGCGCCGAATGGCTGCACACCTGTTACGAGCCAGCGATCGTGCGGGCCTTCGATGATTTCCACGACGTGGATATCCACCAGTACTTGCCCGCAGTGCGCCAGCCGGCATTGCTGATGGTGGCCGGGCGGGGCGGGGTGATCGAGCCCCGTGACATCGCCGAAATTCGCGAGCTCAAGCCGGATATCCAGGTCGCGCACGTGGACAACGCCGGCCATATGATCCCCTGGGATGACCTGGACGGTTTCTTTGCCGCCTTTGGCGACTTCCTCGACCAACCCCTCGTCTGACGGAGCACGAGACATGACCAAGCTATACCGCATCGGCCAGATCGTGCCGAGCTCGAACACCACGATGGAAACCGAAATCCCGGCGATGCTCAATGCCCGCCAGGCGATCCGCCCCGAGCGCTTCACCTTCCATTCCAGCCGCATGCGCATGAAGCAGGTGAAGAAGGAAGAGCTGGCCGCCATGGACGCCGAGTCCGACCGCTGCGCCGTGGAGCTGTCCGACGCCAAGGTCGATGTGCTGGGCTACGCGTGCCTGGTGGCGATCATGGCCATGGGCCTGGGCTATCACCGCCAATCGGAAAAGCGCTTGCGGCAGGCTACCGCCGACAATGACGCACTGGCACCGGTGATCACCAGCGCCGGGGCGCTGGTGGAGGCCTTGCATGTGATGAAGGCCAAGCGCATTGCCATCGTCGCGCCGTACATGAAGCCGTTGACCGAGCTGGTGGTGAACTATATCCGCGAGGAAGGCTTCGAGGTGCAGGACTGGCGCGCGCTGGAAATCCCCGACAACCTCGCCGTGGCCCGCCACGACCCGGCCAACCTGCCAGGCATCGTCGCCGGCATGAACCTTGAGGGCGTCGATGTGGTGGTGCTCTCGGCCTGCGTGCAGATGCAATCGCTGCCGGCCGTGGCCAAGGTTGAGGCGCAAACCGGCAAGCCGGTGGTGACCGCTGCCATCGCCACCACCTACGCCATGCTCAAGGCGCTGGACCTGGAGCCGGTCGTGCCGGGCGCCGGTGCCCTGCTGTCGGGCGCCTACTGAAATTGGGGACGGACATGAGCGACGCACAAAGCGCACGTGACAACTACCAGGGCGTGTGGGGCCAGCGCATCGGCTTTGGCCGCAAGCCGGCCCTGCTGATGATCGACTTCATGCAGGGCTACACCACCCCCGGCGCACCGCTGTACGCCCCGGGCGTGGTCGCGGCGGTCGAGCAGGCCGCCGGCCTGCTGGCGCTGGCCCGCGACTGCGGTACCCTGGTGGTGCATACCAACATCCGCTACCAGCCGCCGCATTTTGCTGACGGCGGCGTGTGGGTGCGCAAGGCGCCGGTGATGAAGGACATGGTCGAAGGCAACCCGCTGGCGGCTTTCTGCGAGGCCGTTGCGCCACAGGCAGGGGAGGTGGTGCTGAGCAAGCAGTACGCCAGTGCCTTCTTCGCCACCAGCCTGGCCCCGCTGCTGCATGCTCAAGGCGTGGATACCGTGGTGCTGGCCGGCTGCTCGACCAGCGGCTGCATCCGCGCAAGTGCGGTGGATGCCATGCAGCACGGGTTTCGAACCATCGTGGTGCGCGAGTGCGTCGGTGATCGCCACAACGACCCGCATGAAGCCAACCTGTTCGACATCGACAGCAAGTACGGCGATGTCGTCACCCGGCAGGACGCCATGCAGCAACTCAGGCACCTGGCCGGCTGAGTGCCGGGCAGCCCTTACCCATAACAATCAAGGAACGGTGCGGGAAGCCCGTCCATGACCGCCTGCTGTCCGGGCGGTCGCCCCGCAGGAGCACTCGGGGTCTTCAGGCGCTGCCCAGGCACGCCGCGTATAGTGCGCGGGGTGCCCGGCGCGTCGAACACTGCTGGCCTTAAAACAACCACAAAGTCGCCCGCCAGGAGACAGGAAATGCCAATTGCGAATGCAACCACGGTCCACAGTGACATCGACCATGGCACGAAAGCGCTGTACAGCAAGATCACCTGGAGGCTCATCCCCTTCCTGTGCTTCTGCTACCTCGCAGCTTATCTGGACCGCATCAATGTCGGCTTCGCCAAGCTGCAGATGCTCGAAGACCTGCAGTTCAGCACAGCGGCCTATGGCCTGGGTGCCGGGCTGTTCTTCGTCGGCTATATCATTTTCGAAGTGCCGAGCAACCTGATCCTGCAGCGCGTTGGCGCCAAGCTGTGGATCGCCCGCATCATGATCACCTGGGGCCTGCTGTCGGCCTGCACCATGTTCGTCAGCACCACCACGCAGTTCTACATCCTGCGTTTCCTGCTCGGCGCGGCCGAGGCCGGCTTCCTGCCGGGCGTGCTGTTCTACCTGACCATGTGGTACCCCACCTACCGGCGCGGGCGCATCATTGCCCTGTTCATGATCGGGCTGCCATTGTCGAGCGTGATCGGCGGGCCGATTTCTGGCTGGATCATGGGCAATTTCGACCAGGTGCATGGCCTGCACGGCTGGCAGTGGCTGTTTTTGCTGGAGGCGATCCCCAGCGTGCTGCTGGGCATCCTCACATTCTGGGCATTGCCCAACCACTTCCAGCAGGCCAAGTGGCTGTCGGCTGAAGACAAGGCCCAACTGGCGGCAGACCTGGCCGCCGACGATGCCGAGGGCAAGGACAGCAAGCACAGCTTCCGTGACGGCTTTTTCAACCTGAAGGTATGGATGCTGGGGGGCATCGACTTTTCGATTTTGCTCAGTGCCTACGCCATGGGGTTCTGGATGCCGACCTTCATCCGCGATGCGGGCGTCAGCGACACCTTCCACATCGGCTTGCTCACGGCCATTCCGAGCCTGGCCGCCCTGGCCGGCATGCTGATGATCGGGGCCAGCTCCGACCGCCACCGTGAGCGCCGTTGGCACATCATCGTGCCGTTCATTATTGGTGCAATTGCCATGGCCAGCAGCACCTTGTTCAGCCAGAACCTGGTGATGACCGTGGTGCTGTTCGCCATTGCCTCGGCAGCGATCATCGGCGCGGTGCCGGTGTTCTTCAGCCTGCCGGCCACCTTCCTTAAAGGTACTGCAGCCGCCACCGGCTTTGCCCTGGCCTGTTCGGTCGCCAACATCGCGGGCCTGGTGAGCAACTCACTGATGGGCGTGGTCACCGACCTTACCGGGACCTCGCACGCTGCCCTGTGGGTATTTGCCGGGTGCCTGATCCTCAGCTGCTTCCTGGTCATCGCCTTGCCGGCGAAGCTGGTCAACCGCTAGCGGCCCAGCGTTTCAAGCAACGGCAGGGCAGGCGGGCCGGGTGCCCGCCTGCCGCCCCCCCTCTCGCTGCAACCCCACGTGGGTGGCCATACATGGCCGCCGCGCCGGGTTGCTGTTGCCCGAATCCAGGAGTAGCCCCATGCAAGGTTTCACTGCACCGCGTTTTTCTTCGTCTGCGCGTCTGGCCGGCGGTTGTATTGCCGCCGCATTGTGTGCAGAGGCCTCGGCAGAAGAGGCCGGTTTTATCGAAGGTGCTCGCGCCACGCTGCAGGCGCGCAATTATTTCTTCAGCCGCGACTATGCCGATATCAAGGGTGCCAGCACCCAGTCGCGTACTCAGGAATGGGCGCAGGGTTTCATCCTCAATGCCAGTTCCGGTTATACCCAGGGCACCGTTGGCATCGGTGTGGATGTTATCGGCCTGCTCGGTTTCAAGCTCGACAGCAGCCCGGCGCATGCCAGGTCCGGGTTGCTGCCCAGCCTGGACAGCGGCAAGTCGGCGGACGAATACAGCCGGCTTGGGGCGGCGATCAAGTTCAAGGTGTCGCAAACCGAGCTGAAGGTGGGCGAGTTGATGCCCAACCTGCCTGTGCTGCTGTTCAGCGACTTGCGTCTGCTGCCGCCCACCTACCAGGGCGCGATGCTGGAGTCGCGCGAGTTTGCCGGGTTGACACTGAGTGCCGGCCAGTTCCGCTCCACCAGCCTGCGCGACTCCTCCAACAGCCAGAAGATGTACGCGCTGGTCAACGACCCGATCAACCCGGCGCGGCTGGCGCGTTTTACCAGTGATCGCTTCAACTACGTTGGCGCCGACTATGCCTTCAACGATAACCGCACCAGCGTTGGCCTGTGGCAGGCGCAGTTGGAGGATGTCTACCAGCAGCGGTTTTATAGCTTCAAGCACGCCGAGCCGGTCGGGGACTGGACGCTGGGGGTGAACGCCGGCTACTTCGATGCCCGCGAGGACGGGCGCAAGATCGCCGGCGATTATGACAACCATGCGTTGTTCAGCCTGTTCTCGGCCAAGACCGGCGGGCATACCTTTTACGCGGGCTACCAGCAGATCGGCGGCGAGGACGGTTTTATCCAGGTGGGAGCCAACACCAACCCGATGGGTAATACGCTGCCGACTTATGAGTTTTCCGCGCCGGGCGAACGCTCGTGGCAGGTGCGGCATGATTACAACTTTGTCGCCTTGGGGCTTCCGGGCCTGACGTCGACCCTGCGTTATGTGAAGGGGCGGGATGTAGACACCGGGCTGGGCTATGAAGGGCGTGACCGCGAGCGCGATCTGGACTTGGCCTACGTGGTACAGAGTGGGCCGCTGGCCGGCCTTGGGGTACGGGTGCGCAACGTGATGGCGCGCTCCAATTACCGGACCGACATCGACGAGAACCGGTTGATCCTCAGTTACACAGTCAAACTGTTCTGAAGTGATTGCCCGAGCTGCGCGCTTTTGCAGGAGCCGCGTTGTATCGCGACAGGGCTGCTCCTGCAAGGCTGGGCATACTTTGTGGGAGCAGCAGCGGTCACTGCAAGGTCACGGGCCTCAGGCTATCCGGCAACTGCCTGATAGCCGCCTCAATCCGTGCAATAGGGCCAGCGAGGCGGTCCGCTTCCTGGTCTTTGCCCTCACTTCTCAGGCGGTCACACTCAAGACGCAGGTCGAGCAATTTTTTCTGTAGCTTCAGGGCCGAAGTGTTGAACGGGTCCATGCTTTTCTCACGCTGTAGGCTTCCGTGCCGTTGTAGGAAAAATGGACCGTAGCAGCTCGGATTTGCTGGAGAAACTGATGTTTCATACAGGTGATTCCCAGTGCCGCGATTCTTCCTACAGCGCAGAGTAAACAATCCTACAAACTACGTTTCAATTCATGTGCTCCCGATTGCGCTCAACTTCCCGCCCCAGCTGGGTGCATTCACCCTTCGAGGGGCAGGCCACCCGGCGTGGTTGCAATCGGAGCCTTTAGTCCTTTTTGAAATCTCATGTAGCAATTGTCGCCCTGCAGGTCAGTGACCATCGGCGCAAAAGCTGCAGCAACTGACCTCATAAGCGCTGCCCGCCCCGGTCGTTGAAAGTTTAAGCAATAAGCACCATGAAGAATCTGCACAGTGCATCTGATCCGCTTTTTTTCCACAAACCTGAATCTGTAACCGTATCAGCCCAAGCCTGACAATAAGCCCATTCCCGCATCAAAACTGTAGAGGTTCCAATGGGCAAGCTGGCGCTGTTCCTGGGTGGTTTTCTGCTGCTGACCATTCTGATTGGTATTCTTGGCACCATTCCGCCAAGCTGACTGCAACTGCGTTTTCCCTCCGCGGCCCGTCTATTTCAAGTGGCGGGCCCAATCCCTGACCAATTGGCCAGTATTCTCCCTTCCTGCACTGCTGGACCAGCGGTAGGTGCAAGTCATTCTCAAGTGCAAAAGCCTCGTGTAGTCTCCCGCCGCCGCTCATTCGGGCCGGTCATTTTGCCTTGGAGTCGATACATCAATGGAATACAAGAAAGGCACTTCAGCCGTGCTGGAGTGGCGTAGCCGTTTTCTTGCTGAAGGTACACTTGATGAGCAGGTTTATGACCAGGCACTGCGCGATGCCTTGCTGTTGGAGCAGGCTGGAGTGATCAGTACGTCGGAGTGGATCGAGCTGGTCAAGCTGGCAAACACCGCGTTGCTGGTTGTGCGATAAGTCGTTCTTTGCGTTGGGAAATCTGTCCACAAAAAACGTGGGTAGGTCTGTGGATAAAGTGCTGAAAGCCAAGCCCGCTGCGGTCTCTGTTAAATTGAGCAGAAATTGAACAGTCATTTCAGGGGGCTGTTTCAGCAGGCGAGGCCGGCGCGGCGCAACGCCGTCAGCAAGTCGCGCACCCGCGCTGGCAGCTCGCCGGCAGGGTACACGGCATGCATTTGCGGGTCCTGGCCGCTGCTGGAAGTCAGGCGGTAGTGCGGGCACACGCGCACCAGCCGTCCGGCCCTGACCTGCGCTTCGCCAACCCAGGCAGCCAGGCGGGCGATGCCTGCGCCGGCCAGGGTGCTGTGGTACACCGCGTCACCTGAGTCCAGGCGCAACCTGGGCCTTGGGCGCAGGCTGGTGATCTGGCCGTCGCGGTAAAAATGCCAGGCCTTGAGGATGCGCGGGGCGGTGTGCAGGATCAATGCATGCCCTTCGAGGTCTTCCGGTTGCTGTGGCGTGCCGGCCACGGCCAGGTACGCCGGGCTGGCATACAGGTGGCGCTGGTAGGCCCACAGCGGGTAGCCGATCAGCTCGCTTGATTGCGGGAAGGCCCCACGCACCACGAAATCGAACTTGCCTTGCAGCGGGTCGAGGGTTTCGTCGCAGTACTTTATGTCCAGGGTCACCCCGGGGTGGCAGCGGGAGAACTCGGCAAGCACCTGTGGCAATACATGTTCACCCAGCAGTTGCGGTACGGCAAAGCGTATCCAGCCTTGGGCGCTGCCGCTGAGCGCGGCCAACGCGTCGGCAACATCACGTTGCACATCCAGCAAACGTTCGGCATGGGGCAACAGGCGCTCGCCGGCTTCGGTGAGGGTTACGGCGTTGGCGTTGCGGTTGAGCAGCTTGCTGGCGGCGTTGTCTTCCAGGGTTTGTACCGCGCGGGTTACCGCACTGGGCGAGCGCCCCAGTGCACGTGCGGCGGCCACGAAGCTGCGCTTGTGGGCCACGCTGACGAACGCCTGGATTTCCCGCAACATGTCCAATGCCATTGCCTGCTCCTTGTTGCAGTTTTTGCAATATGGCATTTCAACACATGCGCGGCACTTTGATTAGCCTTGCAGGCGTCTTCACTGCCTGGAACCGCGTCATGATGGATATTGCTGTGCTTTCTGTGTTCGCCTTTGCCGCTGGGCTGATCGACGCCGCAGTGGGGGGCGGGGGGCTGATCCAGATCCCGGCCTTGTTCAACGTGCTGCCTACCGCGCAACCAGCGGCCTTGCTCGGCACCAACAAGCTGGCGTCGGTCTGTGGGACGGCCTTCGCGGCGCGCTCGTTCATTCGCAAGGTGACGCTGGACTGGGGGCTTATCGTGCCAGCGGCGCTCAGCGCCTTTGTCATGTCGTTCGCTGGGGCTGCCACGGTGTCACTGGTACCGCCCAGTGTGATGCGCCCGGCAGTGCTGGTGCTGATCGTGCTGATGGCCATCTATACCTTCTGCAAGAAGGATTTCGGCACCCTGCACAAGCCCGCGCAGATCGGCCGCAAGGAGCAATGCCTGGCGGTGCTGATCGGCGGTGCGATCGGCTTTTACGATGGCCTGTTCGGTCCAGGCACCGGCAGCTTCCTGATCTTTCTGTTCATCCGCTTCTTTGCGTTGGACTTCCTGCACGCTTCGGCCTCGGCCAAGGTGGTGAACATTGCCACCAACCTGGCGGCGCTGGTGTTCTTCGTGCCCTCGGGCAACGTGCTGTATGCCATTGCCCTGCCCATGGCTGCGTGCAATGTGCTGGGGGCCCTTACCGGCACCTGGCTGGCGGTACGCAAGGGCGCAGGCTTTGTGCGCGGGCTGTTCCTGATACTGCTGTGCGTGTTGATCGCCAAGCTATCGTGGGACTTGCTGGTTGCGTGACTCAGCCACCTGGCGCTGTGCTTCGGCCTGCTCGACGCGGTTGCGGCCATGGGCCTTGGCCCGGTACAGCGCCTGGTCGGCACTTGCCAGCAACGCGTCCAGGCTGGGGGCCGGGATATTGGCGTCGCAGCCGGCCAGGCCGATACTCACGGTGATCTGCAGGCGCTGGTCGGCCTGCACCACGTGCAGGTCCTGTATGGCACGGCGCAGGCGTTCGGCGGTGAACTTGGCACGTTCAGGCGCAAGCCCCGGGAGGATGACGACGAACTCCTCGCCGCCCAGCCGCGCGAGCAGTTCATCGTTGTGCAACTGGTCCTGCAGGGTGCTGGCAAACTGGCGCAGCACCTGGTCACCGACCCCGTGGCCATGGGCATCGTTGATCGACTTGAAGTGGTCGATATCCAGCATCATCAGGGTTAGCGGCAGCGCCTGGGCATGCTGCTGGCGGCTGTCCAGCAATGCGTTGGCGCGGCGGGTGAAGGCACTGCGGGTGAGCACGCCGGTAAGGTGGTCGATGGTGGCCTGATGCGCCAGGCGCGCCATCAGGCTGCGGTTGGCCTGGCTGACACAGGCCACCACCAGCGGGCCGAGCACCAGCATCGCAATGCCCAGGCGCGCCGACATCAGCGTGGTCACACCGGGCTCGCTTTGCGGCACGCTGAAGTGCATGAGGTTTTGCGCCACCGCCACAATCAAGGTACTGCCAGCGGTAAGTGTCAGCAGCGAAACCATGAACGGCGAGTAGGTCCACGCACACCACAGCAAGGCGGCAATCGGGAAGGCAATGGCACCGGGGCCGCCAAAGGCAATGCTGACCGCCAGCGAGGCCAGCAGCATCAGCAGTGGCGCCAGGCGGATGGCTTGGGCGCCACCCCGCACCAAAGCCCGCGCCGAGGGTGCTGTAAGCAGCACCGGCAGTACCAGCACGCTGGTCGAAAACTGTTCGCTGAACCAGGCGAGCCAGGTGGCACGCAGGGATTGCTCGAACCACGGTGCGGCCATGACCGCTGCCATGCTGGCCGCCACCATGGCGGCGGCGGCACAGGCGGCAAACACGCTGAGTACGCCGTGCGGGGTGCGCATGCGCCGGTGCAGCCGCGGCAAACGCGATAGCAACTGCCAGAGGGTAACGACCACGCCAAGATTGCACAGGTTGAACCACAGGGCCGGCACCCAGGCACTGCCACACAGCAGGTCGGCACCGACCATGGCCAGCCAGACCAGGCTGAAGCCGGTCAGCGTGGCCTGGCGCGGGTAGCGCAGCAGCACGCCGGCCAACACAGCATTCACTGGCCAGAACAGCGACAGCGATTCGATCGGGCGTGCCAGGATACCGCCCAGGGTGAGGGCAAAGGTCAGGCAAAACAGAACGACATAAGGCAACAAGCGCGATTGGGCTGGAAAAACCATGAACTCGACCGGCAAGCGGAAACGAAATCCAGGACAACGCCTTGAAGCACCTGGGGCAATAGCCCGCAGTGTGTTTCGTCAGGCCACTTGATGTCAATCTGCCGCGATCGGTCGAGATAATGTCAAATTGCCTTTAGTCTATAGCGCTTTTCTCATAGCCCGAAGAACCACGGCACCATCACGACGGTGACCAACATCACCAGCACGGTGAAGGGCACGCCAATTTTGACGAAATCAGCGAAGCGGTATTGCCCCGGGCCCAGCACCAGTGTGTTGACCGGGGATGACACCGGTGTCATGAACGCCGCCGATGCGGCCAGCGCCACGGTCATGGCAAACGGGTAGGGCGACATGCCCAGCTGCGCTGCGGTGCTGACAGCCACGGGTGCCATCAGTACCGCAGTGGCCGTGTTGGAAATGAACAGGCCGATCACCGCTGTAACGGCGAACAGGCAGGCAAGAATGGCACTGGGGCCGGCACCACCCAGTACGCTTACCAGCCCACCCACCGCCAAATCGATGCCACCGGTTTTCTGCAGTGCCTGGGCGAATGGCAGCATGCCGACGATCAGCACCAGGCTTTGCCAATGAATGGCCTTATAAGCGCTGTTCATGTCGATACAGCGGCCGGCCCCCATCAGCAGGCAACCGATCAGCGCCGCGATGACATTGGGCACGGCACCGCTGACCATCAGCCCGACCATTACCGCCAGGCTAAGCAATGCCTGCGGCGCGCGGGTGCGGGCTGGCGCGACCTGATCGATCTCGGCGGGCAGGCTCAATACCAGAAAGTCTTTGGGCTGGCTTTGCAACTGGCGTACCGCCTTCCACGGGCCGACCACCAGCAGGGTATCGCCAAGGCGCAGTTTTTCGTCTACCAGTTGCTCTTCGATTGCCGCCTGTTCGCGGCGCAGGCCGACCACGTTGAGGCCGAAGCGGGTGCGGAAGGCCAGTTCGAGAACGCTCTTGCCGATCAACTGCGAGCCCGGCGGCAGCGAGACCTCGGCCATGCCCAGCTCCTGGGACTGGTCGATGAAATAGGCCGCCTTGAAGTGCAGGGGCTCCAGTTGCATGGTCTGGCACAGGCTGCGCAGGTTGTCGCGGTTGGCGAACAGGTCGAGCAGCAGCACATCGCCCTGGTGCAGTACGGTGTTGGAGTCGGCGCCGATCACCCGTGTGGTGAACTTGTGCTGGCGCTCGATGCCGATCACGTTGGCGCCGTGCCGGGTGCGCAACTCCAGCTCGCCGAGGGTATGGCCGATCAGCGGTGAATCAGGGCGTATGCGCAGGCGCCGTTCACGGCCGTTGAGCTTGTAGTCCAGCACCAGGTCCAGCAGTGTCCGGCGGGTTTCCACGCGGCCGTCCTTGCGCACTTCGCCGTTCAGCCAGTGCCGGGTCAGCAGCATGTAGCCGATCCCCAGCACCAGCACCACCAGGCCGAAAGGGGTAAAGCTGAAGAAACTGAAGCCCGCTTCGCCATTGCGCACCAGCTCGCTGTGCACCACCACGTTGGGCGGTGTGGCCACCAGGCTGAGCATGCCACTGATCAGCCCGGCAAATGCCAGTGGCATCATCAGACGGCTGGGCGACAGCTGCAGGCGCGCGGCAATGCTCAGCACTACCGGGATGAAAATGGCCACCACACCGGTGGAGCTCATCATCGACCCCAGCCCGGCCACGGCCACCATCAGCAGCACCAGCAGACGTGTTTCGCTATTGCCGGCCCGCTCGCTCATCCATTCGCCGATGCGGTAGGCAATGCCGGTGCGCACCAGGCCTTCGCCGATCACGAACAGGGCGGCGATCAGTACCACGTTGGGGTCGCTGAAGCCGGCCAGGGCCTGCTCAACGGTGAGGATGCCGAGTAGGGGCAGGGCGAGGATCACCATCAGCGCGACCACGTCCATGCGTGGGCGATTGATGATGAACAGGGTAACGACGATGGCCAGCAGGCCGAGGACCCAGAGCAGATCTTGGTTCATGGGGAGGGGGTGTTCCTTCACACGGGGCACGATAGACAGTAGCAGCCAGTGTGCCAGTTCGTGATGAAGGGGGTGTTGATGTGCTGCAACAAAAAGGGCCGCTATACGGCCCTTGAGTCAGGTAATCAGTGACGGTGACGGCGGTGCTTTTTGCTGCCGCGGTTGTCGTCACCCAGGTGGTTGCCGAGGGCCCCACCGGCTGCGCCGCCCAGGCCAGCACCGACCGTGGAGCCGGTCTTGCCGCCCACCGCGCCGCCTAGCAGCGAGCCGCCAGCCGAGCCCAGGCCACCGCCGATGGCGGCTTCGGTACGATTGCCCTTGCGTGCACCTACCGCGCTGCCGGCTGCGCCGCCCACGCCAGCACCGATGGCCGCGCCGGCCTTGCCGCCGAGTTGTTGACCAACAACGTTACCCAGCACACCACCCAGGCCACCGCCAATGGCGGCAGTACCGTCGCCGGCGAAAGCGCCCTGGCACAGCAGCAGGCCGAGGGCAAGGGAAGGCAGAGTCAGACGCATGATACGAACCTCAAAGGAATCATCAGGTTAAGGTGCCGCGCAACGGGCGGCAGGTCAGGGGTGCAAAGACGCTTCAGCGGTAGTCGCGGTCACCGCGGTACTGACGATTGTCATCGTCATCGCGGTCATGCCGATGGTGGTGGCGATGGCCACGGTCGCGGTCACGCCAGCCATCGTCGTCATCATGGTAGCGATGGCTGTGACAGCCTGCGGTCAGCAGGACTGCAGCAATCAGCGAAAGGCTTGCAAGGCGGGTCATCACGATATAGGTCCTTGATCCGCAAAGGTTTACGGGGCACTTGCTGAGACTGGGAATGATCCATTTGGTTTCCCGGGCAGGCAAAAATTTGTCGCGCCAGTGATGGGCGGCGTGCTTGCAGGCTGTTGTTCTGTCCCATTCGGTCATGGTCGAGTGCGCCATGGCCCTCTAGACTGTGGGGTAAGCCGCAGCGAAGACGGCAATCTGCCACTCGGTGAATCACGATGATCGCCCACACCCCCACGTTGTTTGCCGCCGTTGCCTTGGTCGCAACTATTCTAGCTTTCTGCCTGTTGCTGGTGGGGCGTAGCAACCGCCGTGACAACCTGCTGCTAACGGGTTGCGGGCTGCTGGTGCATGCCCTGGCTTATGTCTGCTACACCGTCTATGCCCAGGCCCCGCTGTGGGTCAGCTATGGTCTGGGCAACAGCTTGCTGTCGCTGGCCCTGGCGTTCTACACCGCCAGCTTGTTCCGGGTGCGTGAGCAGGTGGTGCCCTGGCGTGTCATCTTCGTCATTCCTGCCTGCATGCTGGGGGGGCTGGTGCTGCTGCTCGATACGCTGGAGCCGCGCATGCTGCTGGCGACGCTGGTATTGATGCTGCAGTGCTCGATGATCCTTTACTGGGCGTGGCGCCATGCCGAACGGCCGGGCAGGGCCCACCTGCTGCTGCAGATCGGTGCGCTGATCAGCCTGGTCGGCCTGGGTATGCGTGTGGTGGCGGTGGCCAATGGCACGGCAGTGGAAATGCGTTATGACACCAGCAACCTCAAGCAGAGCATTTCCGTGGCAATCGGCACGGCGACGGTAATGATGTATTCGATCGGGCTGGTGCTGATGGCCAAGGAGCGTAGCGAGTCCCGCTTGCAGCACCTGGCCCTGCACGATGTGCTGACCGGCACATTCAACCGCAGGGCGATCCTGGACCGGTTTGCGGTGGAACTGGACCGTGCTCGCCAGCAACAGGCCAGCCTGGCCGTGGCAATGATCGACATCGACCATTTCAAACGCATCAACGACCTGTATGGGCACCTGGCTGGCGACGAAGTGCTGTGCCATTGCGTGCGCCAGTTGCAGCAGCGGCTGCGTCAGGGTGACAGCCTGGGCCGTTATGGTGGTGAGGAATTCCTGCTGTTGTTGCCGGGCACTGACCGCAGCGGGGCGATGGCTGCGCTGCAAGGCCTGCGCGAGGCTATTGCGCGCAGCCCGGCCCGTTTTGCCGATGACCAGATCGAACTGCGCTTCAGCGTGGGCCTGTGGTGTGGCGTACCAGCTCCCAAAGATAGCACCGCCAACCTGCTGGCCCAGGCGGATGCCGCGCTGTACCAGGCCAAGGCCGCCGGGCGCAACACGGTGCACATGGCGGCATTGATCCAGGCGGGTTGAATCAGGACGCCGGCTGGATCGCCAGTACTACACCGTTGGTGATCTGCACCAGCACGTAGTGCTCGCCCATGCGTACCCAATGGCTTTCTTTCTCGGGGGCGGGCAGGCCTTTGGCTTTCCAGTCCTTGATGGCCTGCTCGTCACGTTTGTACTGGTCCGGTGCCTTGTCGCCCACTTCAAGCGTGCGGTTGTGGGTTTCCGGGGCGGTGATGCTTTCTTCGCTGGAGGGCGCGGCGCTGACGGCCAGGGGCAGGCAGGGCAGGGCGGCAAGTAGCAGATAGTGAAGCTTCATGTGGTGCTCCTTATGGCGGCGTACCTTATCTGCGACAGCGGCATGTGCGTGACAATTCACTCGCAATGCCCGCGAGTGCTAGAGTCGCATCTTTTTCGATACCCTGAGGATGGAACATGCGTGCGATTTTGCCGATGGCCGCGGCGCTGATGCTGGTCGGTTGTGCTTCTGCGACCATGGAGACGGCCCGCGGCGGCAAGCCGACTGCGCAGCTCGATTCAAGCAAGGCGCCGGAGCTGGTGGCGCAGTGTATCCAGTTCAGCTGGCAGGAAGAGAAGGTGTTCGGCGATGACGCCAGTGGCTACCTGCAACCGCGCAAGCAGGGCGGGTTCACCGTGTATACCCGTGAGGCAGAGGCGTTTGTGGATGTCTATCCACAGGCAGGCGGGGCTCGGGTGGATTACTACGCGCAGAAAAACGACGGCGTGGCGCTGCAGCGCCGGGCAGCGGCGGCGACCTGTTTGTAAAGGCCGCAGCCTGTATTGGCTTCATCGCCGGCCTGTAGGGGCGGCCAGTGCAGTCCAGTTATTGCTCAGTGGGTGCTTTGCGGGCTTTACAATTTTTAGCAAGGCAGTGGTGTCTTAGAGGGGCAGGTGGCGGCTAGCATGAACCGTTACCACTCAAGGAAGACACCATGGACCGTTCACTGCAACTCAACCGCAGCAGTTGGGACGAACGCGCCCCGCTGCACGCTGCCTCGAAGGACTACGAAGTCGAGACTCTCGTCCAGCGCCCTGGGCACCTGTCCGAAACCGTGCGCTTCGATTTGCCTTTGCTCGGCGACATCAATGGGCTGAAGACCGTCCACCTGCAGTGCCACATTGGCACCGACACCCTATCGCTGGCGCGCCTTGGCGCCAAGGTCTGCGGCCTGGACTATTCCGCGGCTTCGCTGGCCGAGGCACGGGTACTGGCCGAGCGTTGTGCGGTGGCCATCGAGTATGTCGAGTCCGACGTCTATGCCGCCGACACGGTACTGCCGGCAGGCACGTTCGACCTGGTCTACACCGGTATCGGCGCGCTGTGCTGGTTACCCCGCATCGAGCCGTGGGCGCGTGCGGTCGCGGCGCTGCTGAAACCGGGCGGGCGGTTATTCCTGCGCGATGGGCACCCGATGCTGATGGCCGTCAATGAAGACCACCAGGACCGCCTGCAGCTCGAATACCCGTACTTCGAGCACGAAGCCCCGACGGTGTGGCACAACGACCAGACCTATGTCGAGACTGAACAGCGCCTTGCCCACACTGAAACCCACGAATGGAACCACGGCTTGGGTGAAGTGGTTACTGCCTTGCTGGCGCATGGGCTGCAACTGACGGTGCTGGTCGAGCACCAGAGCATCCCTTGGGAGGCCCTACCGGGGCAGATGGTCAAGGGCAGCGATGGCGAGTATCGCTTGCGCGAGCAGCCTGCACGCCTGCCCCTGAGCTACAGCTTGGTGGCGGTCAAGGCCTGATCAGGAAAGGAACCCGCCGTCGACGTTGAGTGCCGTGCCAGTGGTGTAGCTGGACGCATCGCTGGCCAGGTACAACACCGCGCCGGCCATTTCCTTGGGGTCGGCTACGCGCTTGAGTGGGATCTGCTGCAGTGCGGCGTTCAGGATGGCATCGTTTTTCACCAGTGCAGAGGCAAACTTGGTGTCGGTCAGGCCCGGCAGCAGGGCGTTGCAGCGAATGCCGAACTGGGCGCACTCCTTGGCGAAGACTTTGGTCATGTTGATGACTGCCGCCTTGGTCACCGAATAGATGCCCTGGAAGTGGCCGGGGGACACACCGTTGATGGATGCCACGTTGATGATGCTGCCACCGCCATGCTCGCGCATCAGCTTGCCGGCTTCTACCGACATGAAGAAGTAACCGCGGATGTTCACGTCCACGGTCTTCTGGAAGGCATGCGGATCGGTGTCCAGCACGTTGCAGAACTGCGGGTTGGTGGCGGCGTTGTTGACCAGGATGTCCAGGCGCCCGAATTGTTCGCGGATGCCGGCGAACACCTGCTGGATCTGTTCCAGCTCTCCAATGTGGCAGGCCACCGCCGTCGCCTTGCCACCCGCCGCGATGATCGCCTCGGCCACCTGCTGGCAACCGTCGAGCTTGCGGCTGGAAACGATCACATGTGCACCTTGCTGGGCCAACAGATGGGCGATGGCTTCGCCAATGCCGCGGCTGGCGCCGGAAACGAAGGCAATCTTGCCGTCGAGGTCGAACAGGTGGGTCTTGGACATGCTGTTTTCCTTGTTATCCGTCGTCGTGGGCGTTGCTCAGAGGCTGGACCTGGCAATGACCTGCAAGGTCATCTGCTCGAGCAAGCGGTTCATGTGGATGAACTGGGCGAAACGCTTGTCCTGGGTCTGGCCGTGGTAGTAGCGGTAGTAGATCTGCTGGACGATGCCGGCCAGGCGGAACAGGCCATAGCAATAGTAGTAATCGAAGTTGTCCAGCGTGATGTTTGCGCGTGCCGCGTAGTAATCCACGAACTGGCGGCGGGTGAGCATGCCCGGCGCGTTGCTCGGCTGGCGGCGCATCAGTTGCACCGGCGCCGGGTCGTCGGCTTCGATCCAGTAGGCCAGGCTGTTGCCCAGGTCCATCAGCGGGTCGCCCAGGGTGGCCATTTCCCAGTCCAGCACACCGATGATGCGCATAGGGTTGTCGGCGTCGAGGATGACGTTGTCGAAGCGGTAATCGTTGTGCACGATGGCGGGCTTCGGGTGGTCGGCAGGCATTTTTTCGTGCAACCAGGTGGTCACCTTTTCCCAGCGCGGGGCATCCGGGGTCAGGGCTTTTTGGTAGCGGCTGGTCCAGCCCTCGATCTGGCGCTGTACATAGCCTTCCGGCTTGCCCAGGTCGGCCAGGCCACAGGCGTTGTAGTCCACCTGGTGCAACTCGACCAGGCGGTCGATAAAGCTTTTGCACAGGGCCTCGGTGCGGCTGGCGTCAAGGTTCAGCCCGGCAGGGATGTCCGAGCGCAGGATGATGCCCTTGACCCGTTCCATGACGTAGAACTCACCGCCAATCAGGCTGCTGTCGGTGCAGTGCACATACGCCTTGGGGCAGAAGGGGAAGCCGCTGTTCAACTGGTTGAGTATGCGGAACTCGCGGCCCATGTCGTGGGCCGACTTGGCCTTTTGCCCGAATGGCGGGCGGCGCAGCACAAAGTCCCGGCCCGGGTAGCTGACCAGGTAGGTGAGGTTGGAGGCCCCTCCTGGAAACTGGCTGATGCGCGGCAGGCCGTCCAGGTCGGGGATGTTGGCCTTGAGGTAAGGGTCGATGACGGCCGCGTCGAGTTCTTCGCCGGGGCGTACCTGGGTGGACTGGTCGGTGAGCGTCATGCGTTTTCCTTATTTTCGATCCCAAGGACTATTGGCTAATCTAATGGCCTGCCGGCGCTGGAACAAGCGTGCCAGGTGCCATATAGGTGAGGGTGTTGCTGGTTGATCAACTGCCCTTATGTCAACGACCAACGTGCCAGCGCAGGCTTTGGGGCAGGCAAAAAAAAACCGAAGCCGCCAAGGCTTCGGTCTTTCGATCATCCGGTGTACCCAGCCCTCAGGACGGGAACAGCTCGCTGAGCTTCATCGACAGCATCATGTCGCCTTCAACGCGCAGCTTGCCGCCCATGAAGGCCTGCATGCCATCGGTTTCACCGCTGACGATGCCCTTCAGGGTTTCGCTGTCCATCACCAGGGTGCAGTTGGCGTCCGGGTTTTCGCCTTCCTGCAGGTCGCAGGTGCCGTCTTTGACGATCAGCGCGTATTGCTTGCCTTCGTCGGTGATGTTGAAGCCGAACACCAGGTCCAGGCCGGCGGCAGCGGATGGGTTGAACTTCTCTTGCATCTTTTTGACGGCATCAGCTACGGAGGTCATGGCGCATTCCTTATAGAGTTATTTACACGTCCCCGCAGGGACACAACAAGCCGGGCTCATCGATAGGTGACAAGCTCCGGTACCTTCAACAGCTGCACATGGGCCTGGCTGTTGAAGGAGGCCAGTGCCACGTCGCGGCCGCGGAACTTCAGCTGGCTGAGCGACGTGTTGATGATTTGCCAGTTCAGCGCGAACGCCTGGCTGGGGGTAATACGGGTAACCAGGTGCAGCAGGGCGGCAATGGTGCCGCCCGAAGTGAAGATGGCGACATTGTCACCGCTGCCGGCGGTATCGAGCACGCGCTCCAGGCCACCTTGTACACGACGAGTGAAAGCCTGCCAGCTTTCCAGGCCATCGTCCGCCTGTTCGCCCGCGTGCCAGCGCTGCACCATCAATGCGAACAGGCGCTGGAATTCGCTGCGATGCTGCGCAGCATTGCGCAGTATATGCAGGGCATCGGGCTCTTCTGGCAGCAGCCCAGGCAACAGGGCGCGGATGACGCCATCGGCATCGAACTCATTGAACGCCGCGTCGGTCTCAACAGCCGGCACCTGGCAGCCGCTGGCATGCAAGGCCTGCAGGGCCAGGCGCGCGGTATCCTGCTGGCGGCGCAGGTCGCCTGCCACGCAACGGTCCAGCCGTACACCCAACTGGGCCAGGTGCTCACCCAGCGCGTGGCTCTGGCGCACGCCCACGGGCGAGAGGACGTCGTAGTCATCAGCACCGAAAGAGGCTTGGCCATGTCGGATCAGGTAGAGGTTGCCCACGAAAGGTTCCGGCCTGTTTGGAGGTTGCTGCGAGGTTAGGATGCAGCACACGGGCTGTCAACGAAAAAACATACAAGCGTTTGAAAAGGTTGTTTGAAAGGTGTTGCCAGCGTTTACACCAGCTGGCAGCACCTTTGGCGCAGCGGTATGCTTGCAACAGTTAACGCGCCGCCTTGGCGCAGGTATTTAAGGAGTCAACGTGGAGTTTCTTGCCGAATACGCAAGCTTTCTCGCCAAAACCGCCACCCTGGTCATCGCCATCCTCGTGGTGCTGTCGGCTATCGCCGGGTTGCGCAGCAAGGGGCGGCGCAAACCGGGTGGGCAACTGCAGGTCACCCGCCTGAACGAATTCTACAAGGACCTGCGCGAGCGCCTGGAGTCCGGCCTGCTCGACAAGGCTCAGCTCAAGGCTTTGCGCAAGCAGCAGGCCAAGGCGGAAAAACAGCAGAAGAAAGGCAAGGCCGAGGAAAAGGGCCGGGTTTTCGTGCTGGACTTCGATGGCGATATCAAAGCCTCTGCCACCGAAAGCCTGCGCAACGAAATCACCGCGCTGCTAACCCTCGCCACCCCGCGTGACGAAGTGGTGCTACGCCTGGAAAGCGGTGGTGGCCTGGTACACAGCTACGGCTTGGCGGCGTCGCAACTGGCGCGCATTCGTCAAGCGGGCATACCGCTGACCGTATGCATCGACAAAGTGGCCGCCAGCGGTGGTTACATGATGGCCTGTATCGGGGAAAAAATCATCAGTGCGCCATTTGCCGTACTGGGTTCGATCGGGGTGGTGGCGCAGCTGCCCAACGTCAACCGCCTGCTGAAAAAACACGATATCGACTTCGAAGTGCTGACCGCCGGCGAGTACAAGCGCACCCTGACCGTGTTTGGCGAGAACACTGACAAGGGCCGGGAGAAGTTTCAGGAAGACCTGGACGTTACCCACCAGTTGTTCAAGGACTTTGTTGCCCGCTATCGCCCGCAACTGCACATTGACGAAGTGGCCACAGGCGAAGTCTGGCTGGGCGTGGCAGCACTCAACCGCCAGCTGGTGGACGAACTGCAGACCAGCGACGAGTACCTTAGCGCCCGCGCGCGCAACGCCAACCTGTTCCACCTGCACTATGCCGAACGCAAGAGCCTGCAAGAGCGAATCGGCATGGCGGCGAGTGGTGCGGTGGAGAACACAGTGGTGGGCTTGTGGAGTAAACTCGGCCGCCTGCGCTAACACCTTGAACCCGTTGAAATTTTTTTTCGTTCAGGGGGTTGCAAGGTTAAAAGAATGAAGACATAATGGCGCCCATCGAAACGCAGCAAACTTTGAAAAAGGTTCAGCGTTTCAAGGAGATAGCAAAGCGCAAGCAGCTAGATCCGACCTTTGAGGCCGAGTAGCAAAGTGGTTATGCTCCGGATTGCAAATCCGTCTACGCCGGTTCGATTCCGACCTCGGCCTCCACCATTCGAAAGCCCCGCAGATTAACGTCTGCGGGGTTTTTATTTGCGCCTAAAAAAGCCGCACCGTTTCCGGATCCTGTGCCCGCTGCGCTGCGCGGTGATTGATCCGGGACTGACCCCCCGCTGAACATCTCCATCAATCCCGCGAGCGCGTCGAAAGGCTCGACCTCTGAGATCCGCGCGACCTTGGCGCTGTTCATCCAGTGGCCGCGCTTAATCCAGATGCCGCAATTCTGGATCGTCCCGTAGCGTCGTCGATGACTTGGCCAGCCCCAGTGATCGCCTTATAAATCTGTAAACACGCCTGCGGCATCCGCAACCGGAACCCTGGCAATATCGATTTCAGATCGCGTTGGCATGAAATCCTGAACCATCAGAGCGGTGCTGCTGCTGGAGGGGGCAGCGGAAAAAATGAGCTTTTGTTCGCGGTCGGTGGTCAAGCTAGTTGGATAGGCCTAATTACAAATGAAGGGGTCTGCCAGTCCTGGTTACATCAACCACCCACCGGCGATGACGGAGAGCTATATGCGAATGAGGGGCCACGTGTACTGGGCTTGGGCTGAACCGGCGTTGCACCACCAAAGTCATGAAGAAACACTGAGTGACGGCACTCGCATTGACGTTCAGGTGAGGCGTTGCCGACCTGGCGGGACGCAGATTTTCTTGGGGGTTTATGCTTGGTCAGGGATGGCGTTGTACGAAGAGGCATTCAACTCTCGGCCTGGCGAGTCGATGACCAGGGCGCTGGCATGGGGCGTGGGCCTGGCTCGCCGCGTGGCGATTGAAGGGGTGGCAATGGGCGCCATCACCGGTTCAACCGAAAAGCAGTTGTAAAAAAATGTAACGCAGGGCTTCTGCAGTGGATTCGGTGGAACAGCTGTGTATGCTGTCCCACCAGTCAAGAATTTGAGCTCAAGGTCCTTTCCATGCGCAATCGCGGCAAAGTCTACTGGGAGTGGGCCAATCCTGAGATGTATTTTCGGAACTACGATGAGCGCCTGACCTGCGGCACTTTAATCAACATCCAGGCGCGGCTCTCGCCTGAAAACGCTACTCAACTTTTCTTGGGTATCTATGGAGAAAAAGGCGTGCTCTTGCTTGAAGAGCTTCACCCAAACTGCTGTGGCCAAAAACCGTCTGTAGCGATTGCTTGGGCGATCGAGCGTGCTCACGGCTGGGTCGCACAGGCGTTTCCGGCGCCAAAAGCACCAGGGCCTGAACCCCTTCCCCGCAGAGGTTCGCGTCTTCACAGATAACGATGCCGGGAAAACGGAACGCTCCTCAGATCGCATCAGTCGTATCTCTATCAGACGCGCATCAAGGCGCCCAGTTGGAGAAAGTGATGAGCCTTCAGTCCACCAGTCATGACCTTTACGTGCATTCCTATCTCGGTTACCAGGCATCGATTTACGTGCTGTGGGAGTCGAGCGTTGAATTTCCAACCGGGATGTTGGTTGAAGTAGGGAAGCCAGGTGCAACGGCGCGAACCCTGCGTGTGAGCCGCCCATTCTCCTCTTCGACAGAAGCCATTCTCGAAGGGAAGGTTATGGCGGAACAGTACGTGGAAAGTCAGAAAAGTTGAGTTTGGCCTGGCAGGCGCGTTCACCGAGGTCGGTGATCGGGTGGCGCAGCGCGGTACATGCTGCACAACCCGGCTGTCCCCCAGCTAGCCGCGCCTGCGTCGCGCAGGCCCTGAGCGATTACAGCCCCGAGATCACTATCAGTTCGACGGCCCAGGCTGATCCGATGGCTGACTCATCTGTGGGCTGAAGCTTGGTATCACCATATTGCCGAGCTTGTATTGCTGATAGCTGGTGTAGGGCAGAACCAGCGTATCAGCCACGCCCGACGCAGCCATATCTACCAGAATTTGATAGGGGTCTGAATGTACTCCCGTTCTTTCAGGTCCAGTCAAGTTGCAAAACTGGTAGGCGACCCCGCTATACATCCGGGGGATAGCGGGGCAATAAGAATTCCATTCAGCCAGGTCGCCCATGGCCTTTGATTCACTGGAAACGGTGCGTACCGTCCCACAACCGCCAAGCATCATGAGCAGCGCCAATCCCGTCCACAGCTGTTTCATCAGACCATCTCCTTGGTGATGGCCGGATAATAGCGCATTAATGAATGCCCCCGCGTCGTGCGGGTTTGGCCAAGACTCGCGGTAGCGATTGCCCCCTGCTTCACCGAATCGCACAGCTCACTCTGCAGGGGGCACAGGCTTGCGCCAGACAACCTTGGTGACGCCTAGAGCTTGTATTGAATGGTGTAGGACGCATCGGTTCTGGGCTCTATCAGAATAGGTATGCCGAAGAGCTTCCCTTGGCAATCACTGACAATACCGCGATACACCGCCCCCTGCCGGAGCTGGGCCCACAAGCCTTCGTCATGTATCGCGATACGCAATACATGATTGTTCGGGTCTTCTCTAACCTGAGCAACATGGTAATCCAGGTCGCATCCGAACTCAGCACTGGTAAATTCTGGATCGTAGCCGATCAGCACTCCGTGCCTTTTCAGATCGTCACGGATACGCTCAATCACGTCGTCTGCTTCTTGTTTTAGCATGATCGTTCTCTCGCGGTGTTTCACCTTGTCAAAACTCTAGCTGACCCTGATGGTTTTCGCTGTCTATTGCCGCAATCAACGATTCCCCCTCATTCCTGACATTGCCCACCGCCTTGCCTACCGGATACCAACGAAAATCCTCAGCCGGCCTGCAACCCGCTGTAACAATTGCTGCCGCGCGCGCCGGAGATGTTGCCGGGTCCAGCCATTCTTTGGCGGTCTCCGGTTTGAGTACCAAAGGCTTTCTGTCATGTATGTCGATGAGCCCCTGGTCCGCCGCTGCGGTTATGATGACAAAGCCATCGCTCTCATTGGGCTCCATGCCCTGGTGCACTTCAGCGAGCGCTGCGAAGTAGAGCGGCCCTCCATCAGCGCTTGTGATGTAGTAAGGCTGCTTGCGCTTCGGGTCCGCGGGGTCGGCTACCCACTCGAACCATCCGTTTGCCGGCGCCAGCGCTCTGCCACCTGGCCACAGGCCTTTGAAAAATTTCCCCGTTACCACCGTTTCCGCCCGAGCATTGATCGGGTCGGGCCTTTTTCCCTTTGCCCAGAATGGCGACCATCCCCACTTGACCCGATCCACGCTGAGCGCGCCTTCTATCTGACGTATCACCTCCACCCGGGTCGACGGCGCCACGTTGTAGCGACTGATGGACGCGTGGTCGTAGCCATTGATTACCACCAGATCCAGCGATAGCTGGCGCAGGTAGTGGTCCATCGACTCGTACATCGAATACCGTCCGCACATTTTCCACCTCTCGCCCGTCAGAAATTTCGCTGGCCAGGATTGACCGTGCACCTGATGCCAGATTTACTGTATATACATACAGTCTGCGCTGGGCCTTTCATCATGACCATCACGTTATTGGGTGCGCCAGCCGGCGGCACCGAACCACTACCGCTCTATTCATTCCACGTTCCGGCCGGCTTCCCGTCGCCTGCTGCAGACCATCTGGAAGGCCATATTTCCCTCGATGAGTTATTCGACCTCCGTGCACCCCATGTGTATCTGGTGAAAGTGGAGGGGGACAGCATGCAAGGGGCGGGGATCTATTCAGGTGACATCGTCATCGTAGACCGCGGCCGTGAAGCCGGGCACGGCGATGTGGTGATTGCCGCCGTCAATAGTGAACCGGTCTGCAAGCGCCTTTACCGTCGCGACGGCGTGGTGATCCTGAAGTCAGAAAACCCCGCCTATCCGCCACGCTATGTCATGGAAGGCGACGAGCTCGTCATCTGGGGCGTGGTTCGATACAGCGTTCGCGATCATGCGCAGTGACCCGGTATTTGCACTGATCGATTGCAACTCGTTTTACGCGAGCTGCGAGCGGGTATTTCGGCCGGATCTGACCAAGACCCCTATCGTGGTGCTGAGCAACAACGATGGCTGCGTGATCGCCAGGTCATACGACGCCAAGCCATACGTGAAGATGGGTGAACCGTACTTCCAGGCGAGGGGCAAGCTGCGTCGGCACGGCATCATGGCCTTCAGCAGTAATTACGCGCTGTACGGCGACATGAGCGAGCGTGTCATGTCCCTGATCGAATCGATGGTGCCTGACACTGAGGTCTACAGCATCGATGAATGCTTCGCCGATCTGTCGGGTATTCAGGAAAACCTGACCCAGTTCGGACGCAAGCTGCGGGCCAGGATCTTCCAGTGCACCGGTATCCCCGTGGGGGTCGGCATCGCTGGCACAAAGACGCTCGCCAAGCTGGCCAATCATACGGCGAAGCGCCTGCATGCGCAGACGGGCGGGGTGGTCGACATTACCGATCCGTTCAAGCGCGATTGGGTGCTGCGCAACACCGACGTGAAGGAGGTGTGGGGCATTGGCCGGCGAATGACCGCCCACCTCGAGGCAATGGGCATTCATACGGCGATGGACCTGGCCAAGGCTGACGCCCGCACGCTTCGACAGAAATTCAGTGTGATCGTGGAGAAGACTGCCCGCGAGCTGGCGGGCACGCCGTGCCTGGAGCTGGACGAGGCCGAACCCCCTAAACAGGAAATCTGCTGTAGCCGGATGTTCGGCAAGCGGCTGACAGAGCTTGCGCCCATCCAGCAGGCAGTGGCCACTTACGTTGGCCGAGCAGCGGAGAAGCTCCGGGTTCAGGGCTCAGTGTGCAAGCGCATGCGTGTGAGCATTCGCACCGGCATGTTCAACCCGGATGAGGCGCACCACGCACAAGGCGCGCTGGTGGAGCTGCCATACCCAACCTGCGACACGCTGCTGATGACCCGACTGGCTACCGACGCGGTCGGGCAGGTCTTCAGGCCAGGGTTTCGCTACAGCAAGGCAGAGGTGCTGCTGATGGACCTGCGGCAACCAGATGAATTTTCAGGGGACTTGTTTGCGCCCAGGCAATCGGTTGCATGTCACCGATTGATGCAGATGATGGATGACATCAACCAGCGCTGGGGGCGAGGGACAATGCGAGCCGCCAGCGTGCCGGCAACACCGGACTGGGGCATGAGGAGAGAGATGATGAGCCAATCCTATACCACGCGGATTGACCAGCTGTGGACGGTCAAATGTTGAACCTGTCATCGGCTTGGCCCCGTCTGCTTCCCCTTCCATAGGCGTGTGGTGTACAGAAGAGGGGGACCGGCGGAGGAGTCTCGCTCCAGGCCGCCGGCCATAAAGGTCATTGCTCTACGATGCAGATCCAGCGGTGGTTGTATCTGTAAGGCGCTCTGGTAAATGCAACCTCTGATACCAGGTTCATGCCGTGCTGCTTAAGCGCCTCGGTCAGTTGAGCGAGTGTCTCTGCTTGGATAGTCATTGCTGTCACCTCGTCAGATTTACTGCGTTCATTATTCTTGACCGAACAGGCAGCTACCGAATTCATTTTTTTGAGTGACGGTTTCGAGCCTTTACGCGCAGCCAGTGCCCATGTCATGCGCAAGCGCTATCGCTTTCTGTGTATTGGGTTACATCGGTGGGGTAAGGGCGACGAGCCGCGAAAAGCAGTGAACTTCTGAGAGGGGTAATCGCTCTGAGGTTGGCCGTTACGTTAGATGCGTGGCGCCCCCCTCTCTCAACGCTTATCTGCGGAATGACTGACATGTTTTCGGAAGACTTTTACGGCGTGTTTCTGGTAGCTGAGGCCGTGCTGGCATTCACTGTGCTGGCCGTTGCTTTTCACTGGAATCGAAGCGCATAACCCCTCAAGGATGGCGTCCTGCGTGCCCTCTCCCAGGCACTTATCTTGAACCTCTGCTCTGAAACGCTGGTCTTCAGCATGAGAGGCATCCTTCTTCGGCTTCCTCATCAAAGATTGAAATGTTCTGAAGCTAGGGTTGTACCGAAGCCAATTCCATTATTGACGGAGTCAGGAAATGGATTATTCCAGCATGGTTGAATCGTTGGACAAAATGCTGAAAGACGCGGCTGGCGCGCAGTCCGGGTTGCAGGGGGCAGGTGCCGGTTGTCATCGATGGAGTCGCTGCCATTCGTCCGCGACTTCGCCCATCGTCGACGGTGCCCCGGTTTTGATCCATGCCATAAAGGAGCGGTCGAACCGGAATGACGGGCCGCACTCACTGAGCAGAAACTGACGCACTTTGTGCGTGTTGCGGTAATGCTTGTCTAGCGCGGTGGTGCGGGTAATCGGCCCGGCGTGCCAGTCGACGCTCATGGTCTGCTCCTTGACTGCGAAAAGGCACAAAGCCCGTAGACCAAAAATCTACAGGCCTTGTCGGCGTGTGAAAATAGTCAGTCTTCGAACTGGATCACCATGCGGCCTTTGATCGTGCCCTCCAGCATCTCGTCAAAGATCTGGTTGATATCTTCGATCGGTCGCAGCGTCACCTTGGGCACGACTTTGCCTTCTGCGGCAAACTGGAAGGCTTCCTGCAGGTCCTGGCGTGTACCGACCAATGAGCCCACTACTTCAATCCCATCCAGCACCAGGCGGGGAATGTTCAGGTCCATGGACTCCGACGGAAGCCCGACAGCAACCAGTCGCCCGCCAGCGCGCAAGGCATCGACGGCCGAGTTGAATGCGCCTTTGGCGACGGCAGTCACTACGGCAGCGTGGGCGCCACCGGTCTTGGCCTGGATAACCTTCGCGGCGTCTTCGTTGAGCGGGTTGACCACCAAATCTGCGCCCATTTCGCTGGCGAAGCGCAGTTGCTGTTCATTGACGTCGATGGCGATCACTTTCGCGTTGAAGACGTTCTTGGCGTATTGCAGGGCCAGGTTGCCCAGCCCGCCGAGGCCGTAGATGGCGATCCACTGGCCGGGGCGGATGTTGGAGATTTTCACCGCCTTGTAGGTCGTGACGCCAGCGCAGGTAATGCTGCTGGCGGCAGCGGAATCGAGGCCGTCGGGTACTTTGACCGAGTAATCGGCGTTGACGATGCAGGCCTCTGCCATGCCGCCGTCCACGGTGTACCCGGAGTTCTTCACCTCGCGGCACAGGGTTTCGTTGCCGCTGTTGCAGTACTCGCAATGCCCGCAACCCTGATAGAACCAGGCAACACTGGCACGGTCGCCCGGTTTGAGCGAGGTAACCCCCGGCCCGACTGCCTGGACCACGCCGATACCTTCATGGCCCAGCACGACGCCGGTCTTGTCACCGAAGTCGCCATTCTTTACGTGCAGGTCGGTGTGGCACACACCGCAGCATTGCATCTTCAGCAGCGCTTCGCCGTGTTCGAGGGGGCGCAGGGCTTTCTCTACTATGTCCACGCGACGGCCTGGTGCAACGACAGCAGCTTTCATAAGAGCCTCCGTGTCTATCTGAGTGAGCTTGGGTTATCGCCGGGTTAGCATAGCCCTTGGCGGACCGGGCAAAACTGCTATAGGTCATGCGCGGCTGGATTAGCAGGTGTAGCAGCGGCCCTGCGTATGCTTCATGAACACGTCGCAAAAAGAAAAGCCCGCGGCAATGATGCGGCGGGCTTCAAGAACGTACGGAGCAGGGTCAGTGTGCCGGTCTGGTTGTGAGTATTTCGTGAAGCTCAGGTCATGAGGCTGTCATGTTCCCTGGGCCATAAAAAAGCCCGCCATGAAAGGCGGGCAAAAGACGTTTGAAGGGAGAGCCTGCAGGCTGCACCCGGCCGGTTAACCCAGGATTAAGCGGAACACATTGACCTTGGCACCTGATCAGCCTATACAGGCCTGCCATCACCCCAGGAGCCAGCATGCACGACCAAGACGACCTGCACGAACCCGAGCATGATCACTTGCTTGACCATGAATTTCTCTACGAAGACATGGAGCCCGAGGCGGATGCCCAAGGCGCCGAGGATGAAGTGGAAGAAGATGAGGAAACGCTGGATGACCTTGATGATGAAGAGCGTGATCACCCAGCCTGGTTCGATGACTGCGAAGACGACTGACTCAGCGCCCGTCCACCGAGAAACGCCCAGGGCCGCTCACTGCCAGCAACAGCAAGCCACCCATGATGGCAAGGTTTTTCAGGAACTGGGTCATGTTGGCGCTGCGTTCGGGGTCGACCATGTTCCAGAACGGGTGGCCCAGCAGTGCCGTACCCAGCACGAACAGTGCGAATAGAAATGCCAGCGGGCGGGTGTAAAAGCCCAGGATGAGCAGGATGCCGACGACGAACTCCATGAGCACGGCAATCGCTGCCGCCAGCATGGGGGCAGGGGCGCCGAGCGACGTCATGTAGCCAACCGTGCCATCAAAGCCGGTCAGCTTGGCCCAGCCAGACAAGACGAACAAAATCATCAGCAGTACGCGGGCAATCAGGATAATGATGTCGCGTTGGCCATCTAGCAGCGAGTAGCGCATGGCGGCGTTCCAGTGGAAGAGGACACGCTCCACTTTAGCAGCTGCGCCAAGGATTGCTGGCAGACAGCAAAAAGGCGCCGCAAGGGCGCCTTTTCGAGGAAGTTTGGTGCGAGTGGCGGGACTCGAACCCGCAAGGCTCACGCCGACAGATTTTAAGTCTGCTGTGTATACCAATTCCACCACACTCGCACGCTTGAAAGGGTCGTGACGACCAGCCCGCTTCTAGCAGAAGGGCTTTGCAATCAAGCGCGCTTTATAACCCATTGTTATATTTGAGTCAACTGCAGCACCTATGATCAACAGAAGGGTTGGACCACTGGGCAATTGACACCTTGGTGTCATTACGCCACTGTTGCCGCCTTTATTGGATCCAAGAGTATGCCGCGATGACTCGGTCTGACCCTTGCACGCAAGTGGCGCGCCCACGGCTGTTCTGGCGGCTGCTATTTGCCCAGGTGATGGTGTTGGGCGCGTTTCTGTTCCTCAGCCTGATAAGCCTGGGTGGCTACCTGTTGATGCTCGGTTTCGATGCTGAGCACCCACAGCCGCAGCGGTGGATGGCTTTGGTGGGCGGAGGGGTTATCATGCTGGTTGGCCTGTGGCTGTTGAGGGTGGCGATGCCACGGCGCATCAGCCCCGTGCTGGTCGAGCCTGAACGCTGACCATCGCTAGCCGCTGGCGGGCACCCTCGGCTAACGTTTATGTCCCTTGCGCTGTGCCAGTGGAGTCTTCATGGTTTCAGCTGACTGCCTCGACAACCCCGTCATGCCTGAACACCGCTATGAGCAGCTGGTTCAGTCTGTGGTGGATTACGCCATCTACATGCTGAATACGTCTGGCCATGTGGTGTCGTGGAATGCCGGGGCGCAACGGATCAAAGGCTACCGCGCCGATGAAGTGATCGGCCAGCATTTCTCGCTGTTTTTCACCCCCCAGGACTGCGCCGACGGCCGCCCTGAGCGCTTGCTGCGCCAGGCGCTGGAGGAAGGAGTGGCGCAGGATGAGGGCTGGCGCGTGCGCAAGGATGGCACACAGTTCTGGGCCCTGGCGGCGCTGGATGTGATCCGCGATGACCAAGGGCAGATCATCGGCCTGGCCAAGGTCACGCGGGACATCACCGACCGCCGCGAGTCGGCGATGCAACTGGATGCAGTGCGCGCCCAGTTGTTCCAGGCGCAGAAGCTGGAAGCCCTCGGCCAGTTGACCGGGGGGCTGGCGCATGATTTCAACAACATGCTCACCATCATCATCAGTTCCGCGCGACTGGCGCTCGCCAGCAAAGACCCGGCGCGCATCGAGCGCATGTTGCAGCACATTCTCGTCGCCGGGCAGCGGGGCACTGAACTGACCCAGCAGCTGCTCAGCTTTGCTCGCCACCGTCAGCTCGATGTAGCGCGTGTCGCACCGGCAGACCTGGTCGCTGCTACCCGCGGCCTGTTGGAGCACGCACTGCCCAGCTCGATAGAGCTACAGGTGCAGTTGGAAGCGGACTTGCCGTTTATTGAAGTGGATGCCGGGCAGTTGCAGATGGTGCTGCTGAACCTGCTGTTCAACGCCCGCGATGCTATCGCAGAGGAGGGCCGGATAGGTCTGACAGTCGATGTGGTTGAGCTGGCTGGCGAGGTGGGAGGGCTGCACGGCAGCTTTGTGCGCTTCGTGGTGGAAGACAGTGGTGGAGGGATTGCACCAGAAATTCTGCCGCGCATCTTCGAGCCATTCTTCACGACCAAGGCGTTCGGCAAGGGTACTGGCCTGGGCCTTAGCCAGGTATATGGCTTTGCCAGGCAGAGCGGTGGCGCTATCCACGTCGACAGTGAGCCCGGCCATGGAACTTTCATGCAGCTTTACTTGCCAACGTATCAGGACAAGACCAACAGCCCACTCGACAGGTAAGCATCATGGCGCAGGCACTCAGGCGGTTGGTGACAGGTATCGAAGGGCTCGATGCGCTGCTCAAGGGGGGGCTGGTAGCCGGAGCCTCCTACATCATTCAAGGCCCGCCGGGTGCCGGCAAGACTATCCTGGCCAATCAGCTGGCCTACGGGCACGTGCGCTCGGGTGGCCGCGTGCTGGTCGCCACCTTGTTGAGCGAGTCGCATGAGCGGCTGTTCCAGTACCTGTCCACCCTGGACTTTTTTGACCCGACGCTGGTTGGCGATCAGATACAGTTTGTCAGTGCCTTCGATACCCTTGAGCAGGAAGGTCTGGATGCTGTGGTGCGGCTGCTGCGCCAGGAAATCGCCCGGCAGCAGGCCAGCCTGCTGATTGTCGACGGTGTGCTCAATGCCCGGGTGCGTGCCGAAACCACGCTGGACACCAAGAAATTCGTCTCCGAGCTGCAGGGCCATGCGGCCTTTGCCGGCTGCACCGTCCTGCTGCTCACCAGTGCGCGGCTGGACGAGGGCAGCCCGGAGCACACCATGGTCGACGGGGTAATCGAGTTGGGTGAGCAACTGGTGGGCAGCCGCGCCGTGCGGCATATCCAGTTGCGCAAGACCCGCGGCAGTGCGGCGTTGTCGGGGCGCCATGAATGCCTTATCAATGAAAGCGGCATGCAGGTCTATCCGCGCCTGGAAGCGTTGTTCAGCCACCCGAGCCAGATGGGCAGCGCCACCCCGGCGCGCATCAGCAGTGGTGTGTCATCCCTGGATGAGATGCTCGAAGGCGGCCTGGCGATGGGTTCGGTCAGCCTGTTGATCGGGCCCTCTGGTATTGGCAAGACATCATTGGGGCTGGCCTTTCTTGGCGCCAGCACCGTGCAGGCGCCGGGGCTGCATTTCGGCTTTTATGAAACGCCCGAACGCCTGCGCAACAAGGCTGCGTCGCTGGGTTATGACTTTGCAGCGATGGAGCAGGACGGTAGCCTGCAGTTGTGTTGGCAGCCGACTACCGAGGGCCTGCTAGACCAGATCGGCGCGCGCCTGCTCGAACGTGTCGAGGCGCAGGGCAGCAAGCGCGTGCTGATTGACAGCCTTGGGGCATTCAGTCGCCTGGCCGTCGATCCGGCGCGGCTCAATGGGTTTTTCCGCGCCATCGCCGGCGAGCTGCGTGCGCGTGATGTGAGCGTGATGTTGACTTGGGAAATGCGCGACATCTTCGGCGCGGAAATCAGCGCGCCGGCCCCGGACCTGTCGAGCATTGTCGACAACCTGATGCTGATGCGCTTCGTCGAGCTGGATTCTCAACTACGGCGCATGCTGTCGATCCTCAAGGTGCGTGACAGTCACCATGACCCGGCCTTGCACGAACTGTTGATCGGGCCGCAGGGCATTAGCTTGCGCAAGGCGTTCGAAGGCGCCAGTGGTGTGCTCTCGGGAACGCCCGTGCCGCAGGGGAGCGGGTGACGGAGCAAGCCGATGAACACCATCCTGATCGTCGATGACGAATACCTGATTGCCGATATCCTTGGTTTTGCCCTGGAGGACGAAGGCTATCTGGTAGAAAAGGCGAGCAACGGCTGCAAGGCACTGGAGGCCTTGAAGGAAAAGCGTGTTGAGCTGGTGATCACCGACTACATGATGCCGCTGCTCAATGGTGAGGAGCTGGTTCGTGCCATGCGCCAAGACCCATTGCTGTGCGAATTGCCGGTCATTCTGATGAGCGGCGCACAGGCCAGCCAAGGATGCCCGGCCCTGTTCGCCGCCATATTCGACAAGCCTTTCGACATGGACGAGATGATCGCCAAGGTGCGCCAGTTGTTGGGCACCTGAGCCTGGCGATCAAGCGCAGCCATGTTCCCAGGGGGCTCAGTGTGAGTCTTCGTGTTTCTCCGGGGCCGGGCTGCCAGCCTGAATACGCTTGAAGATCTCTTCGCGATGGACCTGAACATCTTTCGGTGCATCGATACCGATCCTCACCTGCATCCCTTTGACGCCCAGAATGGTGACTTTGATGTCATCGTTGATGACGATGCTTTCGCCAACCTTACGGGTGAGTATCAGCATGTAGTTCTCCTTGGTAATGTAAGAGTCCGCCGGCCTATTTGCCGCAGCGGTGGGAGCTTGTCCCTCTTCCTTCTCATTAAAGACGCTTTCGGCGGATAAGAATTCCCAGACAGACAAATTCTGTTGCGTGTCTTCACTTGCAGGGGCCGGTGCAAACCGTCAACGGTTTGTCGGCCGAGGTGCTCGATGGCAAGGATAGGGGGCTTGGACGCTAATGGGAAATTTCTTCGCATCATGGGCTAGATAGACAGGCTTAATGGTCATCCTGTTCCTCAAGCGCCTGAAGAAACAGCAATAATGCCACTTCTTCGGGGTCCAGGCCTTTGCGTACACGGTTTTTTGGCAAACTGGCCAAACGCCCCAGTGCATAGTGCTCCAGTACTGCCGGGTGGATATAGCAGCGCCTGCAGACTGCCGGCGTATTACCCAAGCGCGTTGCGACCTGGCGGACTATCGCCGCGACCTGGCGTTTGGCTTCGCTTTCCGGCTCCCAGGCCAGCGGTTTAAGTAAGTCCAGCGCCAGGCTGCTGCCGGCCCAGGTGCGGTAATCCTTGGCGGTAAAGTCCGCGCCGGTCAGTTGCTGCAGAAACTGGTTCACCTCACCCGAGCCTACGCTGTGGCGTTGGCCGTCTTCATCCAGGTACTGGAACAGCGCTTGCCCAGGTAACTCCATGCAGCGTTTGAGCAGGCTGGCCAGGCGCCGGTCGTTGAGGGTGACATTGTGTTCGACGCCGCGCTTGCCGCGAAACTGGAAGCGGATGGTGCTGCCTTTGACTTGTACGTGGCGGTTGCGCAGGGTGGTCAGGCCGTACGACTGGTTATCGCGCAGGTAGCGCTGGTTGCCGATGCGGATCAGGGTGTGGTCCAGCAGGCTCACCACCAGCGCCATGACTTTTTCCCGGTCCAGCCCTGGGCGAGCCAAGTGGGTCTCCAGTTGCGCGCGCAGCTTGGGCAGCGCTTTGGCGAAGGCCAGCATGCGCCCGTACTTGTGCTGGTCGCGCAGTTCGCGCCACTGCGCGTGATAACGGTACTGCTTGCGGCCACGGGCATCACGGCCGGTTGCCTGCAGGTGGCCCTGCGGGTCGGTGCAGATCCACACATCGGTATAGGCCGGGGGGATTACCAGGGCGGCGATGCGCGCAAGGGTTTCGCTGTCGCGTACCCGTTGGCCATCGGGATCCAGGTAAATGAAACGGTCGCGCCAGCGTCGCCGGGTCAGGCCCGGCTGGCTGTCGTCAACGTAATGCAGCGTGCGCGGCAGGGGGCAGTCGAGCATAGGGTGCGGGCCTTGATCGGGTCACTGATCAATGGACAACACCTGAGCGCAGGATGCTCAGCCTAAAAGGGCCACCGACTTGATCTGGGCGAACAGTACCTGGCCCGGGTGCAAGCCGAGCTGGTCTGCCGAGAAGCGGGTGATGCGCGCAAGCAGGGCATTGCCACCGGCATCCAGGCTGACCAGCACATGCGCCGGGTTGTCCGCCGGGCGGCTATCACGCACACGCACTGGCAGGCGGTTGAGGATGCTTGACGTACTGTCTGCCGCCAGTGCCAGGCTTACGTCCCGGGCCTGCACCTTGACCCGCAGCGTACTGCCCATCGTATGCGCCGGGTGGGCGATGCGCAGCAGCGGCCCGCTACTGCCGGGCAGGCGCAAGTCGAGCAGGTCGTAGTGCGGATCGTGCCCCACCACCATGCCCTCGAACACCACGCCAGCATCGTCGCCCTGGGCCAGCGACAGGTCCAGGCGGGCCAGGGTTTCGCCGATCGGGCCGCTGGCGACCGCCCTGCCTTGTTCAAGCAAGACCAGATGGTCGGCCAGTCGCGCCACTTCATCCTGGGCATGGCTGACGTACACCAACGGGATGTCCAGTTCGTCGTGCAGGCGCTCCAGGTAGGGCAGGATCTCGCGCTTGCGAGGCCCGTCCAGCGCCGCCAGCGGTTCATCCATCAACAACAGCCGTGGGCTGCTGAGCAAGGCGCGGGCAATGCCCACCCGCTGCGCCTCGCCGCCAGACAAGGTTGCCGGGCGGCGCTCCAGCAAGTGGCCGATACCCAATAGCTGGCAAGCCTGGTCGAGGCTGACCTTGCGTTCAGCAGCCGCTACCCGGCGCCAGCCGAATTCCAGGTTACCGCGTACCGACAGGTGCGGGAACAGGCTGGCCTCCTGGAACACGTAGCCCACCGGGCGCAGGTGCGGCGCCTGGAAGTAGCCGCGGGCGCTGTCTTCCCAGACTTCGCCATTAACCTCGATGTAGGCACTGGCGGCCCGTTCCAGGCCGGCCAGGCAGCGAAGGCAGCTGGTCTTGCCGGAGCCCGAGTGGCCGAACAGCGCGCTGATGCCGCGCCCGGGCAGGTGCAGGTCAACGTCCAGGGTGAAGTCGTCGCGCGCCAGGTTCAGGCGCGCCACTATCGATGCGGTCATGTCAGCTCCAGCCAGCTTTGCCGCGGCGTCCGGCGTACAGCAAGAGCAGCACCAGGAAAGAGAACACCAGCATGGCACCGGCCAGCCAGTGGGCTTGCGAATACTCCATGGCCTCGACGTGATCGAAGATTTGCACCGACACCACTCGGGTCTTGTCGGGAATGTTGCCGCCGATCATCAGCACCACGCCAAATTCGCCCACGGTATGGGCGAAGCCGAGGATGCTGGCCGTGACGAAGCCGGGGCGGGCGAGCGGCAGCACCACATGAACGAAGGTGTCCCATGGGCTGGCGCGCAGGGTAGCGGCGACTTCCAGCGGTCGCTGGCCGATGGCGCCAAAGGCATTCTGCAGCGGTTGCACGACGAACGGCATGGAGTACACCGTCGAACCGATCACCAAGCCTGTGAAGCTGAACACCACGCTGCCCAGGCCCAGTGCCTGGGTAGCCTGGCCTAGCCAGCCGTGTGGCCCCAGGGCGATCAGCAGGTAAAAGCCGATCACCGTCGGAGGCAGTACCAGCGGCAGTGCCACTACCGCACCCACCGGGCCGCGTAGCCATGAGCGCGTGCGCGCCAGCCACCAGGCGATGGGGGTGCCGATGACCAGCAGGATCAGCGTGGTCAGGCTGGCCAGCTTGACGGTCAGCCAGATGGCACCCAGGTCACTGGCGTCCAGGGGCATCAGCGTTCATAGCCGTAGGACTTGATCACCGCTGCGGCTTTCGGACCTTTCAGGTAGTCGACCAGCGCCTTGGCGGCAGCATTGTCCTTGCCTTTGTTAAGGATCACGGCGTCCTGGCGGATCGGGTCGTGCAGGTTGGCCGGTACGATCCAGGCCGAGCCGTTGGTTACCTTGCCGTCCTTGTAGATCTGCGACAGCGCAACGAAGCCCAGCTCGGCATTGCCGGTGGAGACGAACTGGAAGGCCTGGGTGATGTTCTGGCCTTCGACAATCTTGCCCTTGGTGGCTTCGGTGAGCTCCAGCTTGTCCAGCACCTGGGTGGCGGCCAGGCCGTAAGGTGCCGCTTTCGGGTTGGCGATGGACAGGTGTTTGTAGTCGTTCTTCTTCAGCACGTCACCCTTGGCGTCTACGTAGCCTTCTTTCGCCGACCACAGGGCCAGGGTGCCGATGGCGTAGGTGAAGCGCGACCCGGGGACAATTTCCTTTTCTTCTTCAAGCTTCTTCGGGGTGCTGTCGTCAGCGGCGAGGAACACTTCGAACGGTGCGCCGTTCTTGATCTGTGCGTAGAACTGCCCAGTGGCGCCGTAGGCCGCGACCAGTTTGTGGCCAGTGTCTTTTTCGAAGTCCTTGGCGATGGCCTGGATGGGGGCAGTGAAGTTGGCTGCGACCGCGACCTGGACTTCGTCGGCCCAGGCAGTGTTGAAGGCGAACAGGGTGGCCAAGGCGGTGGCGGCCAGGTGGGAGGGGCGGATACGCATCAAGACAGCTCCTTGGGGTTATCGTTATGTCCTGAACTATATAGCGATAGGCCATTTGCCGGGAAGGGGCTGGGTGATGCATTTGCAGGCTCGGCCTCTTCGCAGCACAAGGCTGCTCCTACAGGCGCCGCACCTTTTTAGGAGCAGCCTTGTGCTGCGAAGAGGCCGAGCCTGTATATGAAGATGCCTAACGATTAACCAAGGCCAGTGCCTTTTCGGCAATCTCCCGGGTCAGCTCCCCCGCAGGCATGTGCCTACCCAACCTCAGAGCCTGCCCTGCCCAGAGGTTGCTGAAGTCACTGTTACCCTGCGGATCGGTGATCGCCCGCAAAGGCATCAGTGCCCCACCCGCCAGCGGGAAGCGCGGTGCCAGGTCGCTCATCGGCCCTAGCTCGCGCATGATGCGGTTGTTGATGCCACGCGCCGGTCGGCCGGTAAACAGGTTGGTCAACGCCGTGTCGCTGGCGGGCGCGCTGTCCAGCGCCTGGCGGTGCGCCGGCGAAACCTTGGCCTCGGGGCAGAACAGGTAAGCCGTGCCGATCTGCACTGCCGAAGCGCCCAAGGCCAGTGCCGCCACCAGGCCGCGGTGGTCACCGATACCGCCTGCGGCGATCACCGGCACGCTGACCGCGTCCACCACCTGCGGCACCAGGGCAAAGGTGCCGATCTGGCTGGTAATGTCGTTGCTGAGGAACATGCCCCGATGGCCACCGGCTTCATAACCCATGGCGATGATCGCGTCACAGCCATTGCGTTCCAGCCACACTGCTTCTTCCACCGTCGTCGCGCTGGACAGGACCTTGGCACCACTGGCCTTCACCCGATGCAGCAGGTCAGCCTGGGGCAGGCCGAAGTGGAAGCTCACCACCTCCGGGCGCAGTTGCTCGATCAGCTGGCAGCTTTGTTCGTCGAACGGCGCACGGTTGGACACTGGCGTGGGGGCCGTGAAATCGGCACCCGTTTCGCTGTAATAAGGCTCAAGCGCCTGCTTCCAGCGTGCATCACGCTCGGCATCGGGCGCTGGCGGCTGATGGCAGAAGAAGTTCAGGTTCAGCGGGCGGCCCGGGCAAGCCTTTCGAAAGGCTGCGATCTCGCCACGCACCTGTTCGCCTGTGAGCATGGCGCAGGGCAGGGCGCCAAGCCCCCCGGCGTCGGCCACGGCAATGGCCATGGCCGAACCGCTGGCACCGGCCATGGGCGCCTGCAGAATGGGCAACTCGATGCCCAGCAGATCGAGGATACGACGGTCGGGCCAGTTGCTCATGCAGTTCTCCTTGGCGCGCAGCCTTACAGTGCCTTGCTCACCTGAATGTCGCTGATCTTGTCGGCGTCGTCGCCGTGGATCTTGCGCAGGGCATCGAGGGCCTGCGCCTGCGAGGCGTCGGGCATGACGGCGAAATCCCAGCGGCGCTCGCCGTCGAGCTTGTATTTGATGACGTATTTGATGTTCTGGGTCATGGCAGTCTTATCTGAGTTTCGACGAAGAGCGACGGATGATCTTGATCTTGTGGCTCAAGGTTGGCTTGCGCGTCACCGAGATAGGGCGCGTGGTCACGGTGTCGATGGTGATGTTCCAGAAACCGGTGCTGGGTACCGTAATTTTGGCCGGGAAGTCGACAAACTGACCGCCGTGGTAGGTGTGACGGCCGCCGTTCTTGAAGCTGCGGAAGTTGGCGTCGTTCATCAGGCGGATATTGCAGCGCTGGGAGCATTCGATGACGACGATGTCGTCCTCGTTGAGGTGCTCGCGCTGGTGGACGAATTTCATGTGATGCTCCGCAAGGGTTGGATCTGTAAAGGCAAAAGATACCACGATGTGTCGCTACACTGGCGCGCTCGATGGTCAGGCCCCGCTAAATCTGCCAATGCAGGGAGCAAAACGGCCTGGTTGTGGTCGAACTGGATTCTTGAAGGCTGAGGTGCTCTAAATGAAGTGGATGGTGGCGGTGGTGTCTTTGGCTCTGGGCGGTTGTGTGAGTGTTTCGGAACTGGAGCAATCCCACGAGACGCTGGATGTGATTTCCGGCAAGACCCCGCGTGAATATGCCGACTGCATCAAGCTAAAGCTGGCTGATACGCGCGATCCGTTGGTAGAGGAGCCACGTGGCGACGGCCTGCGCCTGATCGTGCCGCAGAAAATCAGCTCCGGGGCAGGCCCTGCGGCGCTGGTGGACATCGACAAGCGTGGCGGCGGCAGCAGCATCAAGCTGCATGAGCGGCTGAACAACTTCCCCCTGCGCCTGGGCGATGTGCGCACGGCGGCCACCCAGTGCATCTCCGGACATTGATCTGAGGCAACGGACCTTCCTGTCTTTGCTTATATGTTTTAAGCCTAAACATATAACAAAAGAAAAGGAGATTCGTGATGACACCGTTCAGACGCGCCCTGGTCGGCGGCGTGCTGGTCCTGGCCGGGCCCATGGCACATGCCGTGGAGGGCCAGAAAATCTTCACCCAGGGTGGGGCCAACCCCGCCGCCATGGCGTGCCTCGGGTGCCATGGCCCGGACGGCAAAGGTATCGCCGCTGCCGGCTTTCCACGTCTGGCCGGGTTACCGGCCGGTTACCTCAGCAAGCAATTGCACGATTGGCGCAGCGGCAGCCGCAAGCAGCCGGTGATGGAGCCATTGGCCAAGGCCTTGACCGAGGATGAAATCGAGGCGGTGAGTGCCTATCTGGCCAGCCTGCCGGCCGACCCCGCCAGCAAGTTGTGGCGCCAGCAAATCGCCGTTGACCCTACCACCCGAATGGCCCTTTACGGCGACTGGAGTCGTCAGATCCCGGGGTGTGTGCAGTGCCATGGTCCTGGCGGCGGTGGCGTTGGCGAACACTTTCCGCCTTTGGCCGGCCAGCCTGCCAGTTACCTGGTGGCCCAGCTCAATGCCTGGCGTGACGGCAGCCGCAGCAATGACCCCAACCAGCTGATGGTTGGCGTGGCCAAGGCCATGACCGATGAGGAGATCAAGGCTGTTGCCGAGTTCTTCGCCCGCGCCGTCAGCCAGGAGGTCAAGCCGTGAAACCAATGATTCCAACGCTGTTGCTGTTGGCCATGGGCAGCGCCCAGGCGGCCGTGCCGATCGCCATGGAAGATCAGTCGCAGTTGAACGTGCCTGGCCTGCAGGCTGCGCCGCAGTTCGTGCCGCCCGCTGAAAACGCGTTGCCCGACAACGCCTTTGGCAAGATGGTGCGCGAGGGCCATGCCCTGTTCGTCGATACACGCCGGCTGATGCCCGAGGCCGTGGGCAACGGCATGAACTGCAGTAACTGCCACCTCGACCAGGGGCGGCTGGCGCATTCGGCGCCGATGTGGGGCGCTTATCCGATGTACCCCGCATACCGCAAGAAAAACGACAAGGTGAATACCTATGCCGAGCGGATCCAGGGGTGCTTCCAGTTCAGCATGAATGGCAAGCCACCTGCCGCTGACAGCCCGCAAATGACGGCATTGGCGACCTATGCCTACTGGCTTTCGACCAAGGCGCCAACGGGGGTGGAAATTGCCGGGCGGGGTTACCCGGAAGTGCCGCAGCCCCAGGGCGGCTATGACTTCAAACGTGGCCAGCAGGTGTACCGCGAGCAATGCGCGATCTGCCATGGCGACAACGGTGAAGGGCAGAAAGTGGCCGGTGAGTACGTGATGCCGCCGTTGTGGGGCAAGGAGTCCTACAACTGGGGCGCCGGTATGCACCGTATCAACACAGCGGCGTCGTTCATCAAGTCCAACATGCCGCTGGGCAAGCCGGGCAGCCTCAGCGATCAGCAGGCCTGGGACGTGGCGGCGTGGATCAACCGCCACGAACGGCCGCAGGACCCGCGGTTGGTCGAGGGCTCCATCGAGAAGACGCGGGTGAAGTTCCATGCCAATGACGGCGTGAACCTGTATGGTCAGAAGGTAGATGGGGTGCTGATCGGGCAGGGCACCGGTAGCTGATGCAGCACCTGTGCCGGCGTCTTCGCGGGTGAACCCGCTCCCACAAAATCTGTGCAGAGCTCAGGCCTGATGCGGTACCTGTGGGAGCGGGTTTACCCGCGAAAGGGCCGGTACAGGCACCCTTATTTTGCTGTCATCCGCCCGTCATGTATGACGTTATTATTTACGATCCCCCGGAACTATCTACACTGGGTTATCTCTATGATGGCATCGGTCGCTATCGGGGGGCATTGTAAGGTGAGTGCCGCCTGATTAGACTGCGGCGAATTCCACAGGCCTAGCCTTTGTTAAGGACGTATATGATCAAAAAATGCTTGTTCCCGGCGGCCGGCTACGGCACTCGCTTCCTGCCCGCAACCAAAGCCATGCCCAAGGAAATGTTGCCGGTGGTCAACAAGCCACTGATCCAGTATGGCGTTGAAGAAGCATTGGATGCTGGTCTGAACGAAATCTCCATCGTGACCGGCCGCGGCAAGCGCGCCCTGGAAGACCACTTCGACATCAGCTACGAGCTGGAAAACCAGATCAAGGGCACCGACAAGGAAAAATACCTGGTGGGCATCCGTCGCCTGCTCGACGAGTGCTCGTTCTCCTACACCCGTCAGACCGAAATGAAAGGCCTGGGCCACGCGATCCTCACCGGCCGCCCGCTGATTGGCGACGAGCCGTTTGCAGTGGTGCTGGCGGACGACCTGTGCGTCAACCTTGACGGTGACGGTGTGCTGGCGCAGATGGTCAAGCTGTTCAAGCAATACCGCTGCTCGATCGTCGCGATCCAGGAAGTCGATCCGCAGGAAACCAACAAGTATGGCGTCATTGCCGGCGAGGAAATCCGTGACGGTATCTTCCGTGTGGACTCGATGGTCGAGAAGCCCAAGCCTGAAGATGCGCCATCGAACCTGGCCATCATCGGCCGCTACATCCTGACCCCGGATATCTTCGAGAAGATCGAGCAGACCGAGCCGGGCAAGGGTGGCGAGATCCAGATCACCGACGCGCTGATGAAGCAAGCGGCCGAAGGTAACGTGATCGCCTACAAGTTCAAGGGCAAGCGTTTCGACTGCGGTGGTGCCGAAGGCTACATCGAGGCGACCAACTTCTGCTTCGAGAACTTCTACAAGGCTGGCAAGGCTTACTGATAAGCCCCGCAGGTCATAGAGAGCCACCCTTCAGGGTGGCTTTTTTGTTTGCAGTGGCCAACGGCGTTATGCTGTGCGCCTGCCTAGGAGAGTGAATACATGGCCTACGATTTTGATCTGTTCGTGATTGGTGCCGGGTCCGGCGGTGTGCGCGCAGCGCGCTTTGCGGCGAGCTTCGGCGCAAAAGTGGCAGTGGCCGAAAGCCGCTACCTGGGTGGCACCTGCGTCAACGTCGGCTGCGTGCCAAAAAAACTGCTGGTGTACGGCGCGCATGTCGCGGACGAACTGGAGCAGGCCGCGGGTTACGGCTGGACCCTGGAAGAAGGGCATTTCGACTGGGGCACCCTGATTGCCAACAAGAACCGCGAGATCGAGCGCCTCAACGGCATCTACCGCAACCTGCTGGTCAACAGCGGCGTCACCCTGCTGCAGGGCCATGCACGCCTGACCGGTGCCAATGAAGTGGAGGTGGAAGGCCAGCGCTACACCGCCGAGCACATCCTTATCGCTACCGGTGGCTGGCCGCAGATCCCGGACATCCCGGGCAAGGAACTGGCGATCACCTCCAACGAAGCGTTCTACCTCAAGGCGCTGCCAAGGCGGGTGCTGGTGGTCGGCGGTGGCTACATTGCCGTCGAGTTCGCCGGTATCTTCCAGGGCCTGGGGGCCGACACCACGCTGCTGTACCGTGGCGACCTGTTCCTGCGCGGCTTCGATGGCTCGGTGCGCACGCACCTGAAGGAAGAACTGGAAAAGCGTGGCCTCGATCTGCAATTCAATGCCGACATCCAGCGTATCGACAAGCTTGAAGATGGCAGCCTCAAGGCCACCCTGAAGGACGGCCGCGAGCTGGTTGCAGACTGTGTTTTCTACGCTACAGGCCGGCGCCCGATGCTGGACAACCTGGGCCTGGAAAACACCGGTGTCGAGCTGGATGCGCGTGGTTACATTCGTGTCGACGAGCAGTACCAGACGACTGCGCCTTCGATCCTGGCCATTGGCGATGTGATCGGCCGTGTGCAGCTTACCCCGGTGGCCTTGGCCGAAGGCATGGCCGTGGCGCGGCGCCTGTTCAAGCCGGAGCAGTACCGCCCGGTGGACTACCAGAACATCCCGACGGCGGTGTTCAGCCAGCCGCCTATCGGTACTGTTGGCCTGACCGAGGAGCAGGCGCTGGAGGCCGGGCACAAGGTGCAGGTGTTCGAAAGCCGTTTCCGCGCCATGAAGCTGACCCTGACCGACATTCAGGAAAAGACCCTGATGAAGTTGGTGGTGGATGCCGAGACTGACAAGGTGCTGGGTTGCCACATGGTTGGCCCTGACGCTGGCGAAATCATCCAGGGCCTGGGCATTGCCCTGAAGGCCGGTGCGACCAAGCAGCAATTCGACGAAACCATCGGCGTGCACCCGACGGCGGCCGAAGAGTTCGTGACCATGCGTACAGTCACTCGTTAATGGCACTGGCCTCATCGCCGGCAAGCCAGCTCCCACAGGTATTGCACAAGTCCATGGGCCTGCGCGGTACCTGTGGGAGCTGGCTTGCCGGCGATGGGGCCAATGAATGCAGCGCAATCCTTTGCTCAGCCCATTCCCTTCTATTGATTAACCCCGGTTATAGCCAAAACCAATCACAAGCATGAGCTTTGCCAATGAGCCTTCAGCGGGATGATTAGTTAGGATTCTATCCATCAACTGATTCCAACCCCATGAAGGAGCGTCTCTCATGCCAATCATCAACAGCCAAGTCAAACCGTTCAACGCCACCGCCTACCACAAGGGCGAGTTCGTCCAGGTCAGCGAAGCCGACCTGAAAGGCAAGTGGTCTGTCGTGTTCTTCTACCCGGCTGACTTCACCTTCGTCTGCCCGACCGAGCTGGGTGACCTTGCCGACAACTACGCCGAGTTCCAGAAACTGGGTGTGGAAATCTACGGCGTGTCCACCGACACCCACTTCACCCACAAAGCCTGGCACGACACCTCGGACACCATCGGCAAGATCCAATACCCGCTGATCGGTGACCCGACCCACGTCATTTCGCGCAACTTCGACGTGCTGATCGAAGAAGCCGGCCTGGCGGATCGCGGTACCTTCGTGATCAACCCGGAAGGCCAGATCAAGATCGTCGAACTGAACGACGGTGGTGTAGGCCGCGATGCTGCCGAACTGCTGCGTAAAGTGAAGGCTGCCCAGTACGTTGCCGCCCACCCAGGCGAAGTGTGCCCGGCCAAGTGGAAAGAAGGCGAAGCCACTCTGGCGCCATCGCTGGACCTGGTAGGCAAGATCTAAGGTCATGCCCATAACGCGGGCGGTAAGCAGCCGCCAAAGCTGAAATACCTACCGCCCCGTCAAACGCCCGGGCGACATCGCCTGGGCGTTTTTGTATCCGAGTTTTGAAAAAAAGGAATCGCCCGTATGTTGGACGCCACGCTTAAATCGCAACTGAAAACCTACCTGGAGCGGGTCACCCAGCCGATCGAGATCGTAGCCTCCCTCGACGACGGCGCGAAGTCCCGCGAATTGCACGACCTGCTGGTGGAAATTGCCGGTTTGTCGAACCTCATTACCTTCAGCGCGGACGGTACAGATGCCCGTCGCCCGTCGTTCTCACTGAACCGCCCGGGTAGCGATATCAGCCTGCGCTTCGCCGGTATACCCATGGGCCACGAATTCACCTCGCTGGTGCTGGCGCTGCTGCAAGTGGGCGGCCACCCGTCCAAGGCCAGTGCCGAGGTGATCGAGCAGATCCAGGCGCTGGAAGGCGAGTTCACCTTCGAAACCTACTTCTCGCTGTCGTGCCAGAACTGCCCGGACGTGGTTCAGGCACTTAACCTGATGGCGGTGCTCAACCCCAATGTGCGCCACGTGGCCATTGATGGTGCGCTGTTCCAGGATGAAGTGGAAGCGCGCAAGATCATGGCGGTGCCCAGCGTGTACCTGAACGGCGAAGTGTTCGGCCAGGGCCGCATGGGGCTGGAAGAAATCCTAGGCAAGATCGACACCAATGCCGGCGCTCGCCAGGCCGAAAAGATCAACGCCAAGGATGCCTTTGACGTGCTGGTGGTCGGGGGTGGCCCAGCCGGGGCTGCAGCGGCCATCTACGCCGCACGCAAAGGCATCCGCACCGGTATCGCCGCCGAGCGTTTCGGTGGCCAGGTGCTCGATACGCTGGCCATCGAGAACTTCATCTCGGTGCAGGAAACCGAAGGGCCGAAGCTTGCCACTGCACTGGAAGAACACGTCAAGCAATACGATGTGGACATCATGAACCTGCAGCGCGGCGAGGCGCTGATTCCGGCCACCGATGGCGGCCTGCATGAAGTACGCCTGGCCGGCGGCGCCTCGCTCAAGGCCAAGACCGTGATCCTGGCCACGGGCGCCCGCTGGCGCGAAATGAACGTGCCGGGCGAGCAGGAATACCGCGGTCGCGGCGTGGCCTACTGCCCGCACTGTGACGGCCCGCTGTTCAAAGGCAAGCGCGTGGCGGTGATTGGCGGCGGTAACTCAGGCGTGGAAGCGGCCATCGACCTGGCCGGTATCGTTGCCCAGGTGACGCTGATCGAGTTCGACAGCCAGCTGCGTGCCGATGCGGTGTTGCAACGCAAGCTGCACAGCCTGCCGAACGTGAAAGTGATCACCAGCGCGCTGACCACCGAAGTACTGGGCAATGGTGAGAAGGTGACCGGCCTGCGCTACAAGGACCGCACGACCGATCAGCAGCACGAGGTGGCGCTGGAAGGCATCTTCGTGCAGATCGGCCTGCTGCCGAATACCGATTGGCTTAAAGGCACCGTCGAGCTGTCGCCGCGCGGCGAGATCATCGTCGATGCCAAGGGCCAGACCAGCATCCCGGGTGTGTTTGCCGCAGGTGACGTGACCACCGTGCCGTACAAGCAGATCGTGATTGCAGTGGGTGAAGGGGCCAAGGCTTCGCTGGCAGCCTTCGACCACCTGATTCGTACTTCGGCACCGGCATAAGCCTGCGCTGGCCCTATCGCCGGCAAGCCAGCTCCCACAGGTGATCACAGCATTCGAAACTGTGGTGCACCTGGGGGAGCTGGTTTGCCGGCGGTAGGGCCTTCGAAGGCTGAGGGTGTCTATGATTAGTGCAGATCCCCTCAGGAATCACGCCTATGACCCTGATCAGCCGCGAACCCTGGTGGCTAGTACCCCCAAAGCCCGGCCAGCAAGAACAGGACCTGCACTGGGGCTACCTGGAAATCTACGCCGACGGCCGCGCCGTGTTTGTCGACCAGCGCCCCAGTGACCGGGAGCTGGCCGAACGCAAGAGCTGCCGCAACTTCCCCGAACGCGAGCCGTGACGGCTTAGCCTTCCAGCTCGGCCAGCCGCGCTTCCAGCGCCGCGATGCGGGCCTCGAGTGCTTCGATGCGGTCTTCCGAAACGCTGCCGCCACTGCTGCGCGCGCCACCTTCGTGTTGACGTGCAGCGAGGATGGTCTCGATCTCTGCCGGGTCGCCCAATGCATGGGTGTAGCGGTCTTCACGCTGGCCGGCCTGGCGTGGCAGGTGCAAGGCCAGGCCGCGCGAGATCAGGCGCTCCAGCTGGTGCTGGATCTGCTCGGTGTCGTCAAAGTCGTGCAGGCGGTTGCTGCGGGTGAGCAGTTCGTTGAGGGTTTGCGGGCCGCGCAGGAACATCAGGCCCATCAAAATCAGCTGTGCCGGCACCAGCTCCAGGGCCTTGTCCACCCGTTGTTCCCAGCGGTCGGCACGGCTGCCCATCTGCAGGCGGGTCATCCCTTGCCCTTCGAGTGTGCGAAGGGCCTGCCCAACCTGGCCTTGGGTAAGGTTCATCACCGGCTCGCGGCTGGTCTTCTGGTTGCAGGCCAGGACCAGGGCATTAAGGGTCAGCGGGTAGCTTTCCGGGCTGGTGGCCTGCTTCTCGATCAGCGAACCGAGAATACGGATCTCAACGCTGCTGAAGCGGCCTTCATCGGCGGTTTCTTGTTCTGACATGGCCCTGTCTCAATTGCTGGGGAAAGGCCACTAGCCTAGGTAATGCGCCTGGCTTAAGCAATCACTGGCATCATCGCTAGCAGGCGCAGGCTTGCCTTCGATGGGCCGCAAAGCGGCCCTTTGGTCTGCTCAGGCGCTACGCCCCTCTTCGGCTTGGCACGCCGCCGCTGTGAACAGCACATCGGTCGACGAATTCAGCGCTGTCTCGGCCGAATCCTGCAGCACGCCGATAATGAAGCCCACCGCCACTACCTGCATGGCAATTTCGCTGGGGATGCCAAACAGGCTGCACGCCAGTGGAATCAGCAGCAGCGAGCCCCCGGCCACACCCGAGGCGCCACAGGCGCACACCGCCGCCACCACGCTGAGCAGCACGGCCGTTGGCAGGTCCACCGGAATACCCAGGGTATGCACCGCGGCCAGGGTCAGTACGGTAATGGTGATTGCCGCACCGGCCATGTTGATGGTTGCGCCCAGCGGGATCGACACCGAGTAGGTGTCTTCATGCAGGCCAAGGCGCTCTGACAGTGCCAGGTTGACCGGGATGTTGGCCGCCGAGCTGCGAGTGAAGAACGCGGTAATGCCGCTTTCGCGCAGGCACAGCAGGGTCAACGGGTAGGGGTTGCGGCGGATTTTCCAGAACACGATCAGCGGGTTCATCACCAGCGCCACGAACAGCATGCAGCCGATCAGCACAGCCAGCAAGTGCAGGTAGCCGAGCAGGGCCTGCAGGCCCGACTGGGCGAGGGTGGAGCTGACCAGGCCAAAGATGCCCAGCGGGGCGAAGCGAATAACCACGCGCACGATAAGGGTCACGCCATTGGACAGGTCTTCGACCACGGTGCGGGTGGTTTCACCCGCATGGCGCAGGGCCACGCCCAGGCCGATAGCCCAGGTCAGCACGCCGATGAAGTTGGCGTTGAGCAGGGCATTGATCGGGTTGTCGACCGCGCTCAGCAGCAAGTTCTGCATCACCTCGGAGATGCCACCCGGGGCGCTCAACGTTGCCTCACCGCTGCTCAGCACCAGGTCGGAGGGGAACAGCATGCTGGCGACCACGGCTACGACCGCTGCGGCGAAGGTACCTAGCAGGTACAGCCAGAGGATCGGCCGGATATGGGTTTCCTGGCCGTGACGGTGGTTGGCGATCGAGGCCATGACCAGGATGAACACCAACACGGGCGCCACGGCCTTGAGGGCGCTGACGAACACCTTGCCCAGGAAGGCCAGGTCGCGGGCGATGGCAGGCGCGAGCAGGGCAACGGCGATGCCCGCGAGCAGGCCGATGACGATCTGTGTCACCAGGCTGGTGCGGTTGAGGAGGCGGAAGACAGGGGTCATGTGCAGCGGCATCTCGGAATCTGGAAAGGGCGAGACTTTACCATAGACCACGTGTACGGCTGTTCTGGCGTCTTCGCCGTGTACCGAGACGTGTGCAGTACCGGTGGAAGCGGTTTCACGGACAAAGACGCCACCACGATCACCAATGAAACAATTCCCGCCGCGCCCCCTCGGTAATCGCGACAATCCCCGGGTGCTTGACCTTGCGCTCTACCGAAATGGCATAGAACGATTCGTGCACGGCCTCGGTCTGGCCGATCAGCGCCACACCATATTGGCGGCACACCTCGTCGGCGATCACGCTGGGGGCGACGAAAATGCCGCTGCCCGACTGGCCGAACGCCTGCATCAGGGCACTGTCATCGAACTCGCCCACGATGCGGGGCTGCAGCTGTTGCTCGCCCAGCCACCGCAGCAAACGGCTGCGCACCACGGTTTCCTGCCCGGGCACCAGCAGCGGAGCATCCTGCAGGCAGGCGGGGAAGGGGCCGTTCAGGCGTTGTGCCAGTGCCGGCGTGGCGAAAAAGCTCAGCCCGCACTCGCCCAGCTTCTGGCTGTAGCCCTTGATGTCCAGATTGCTGGGCATGGGGCTGTCGGAAATCACCAGGTCCAGGCGCTGGATGGCCAGGTCTGCCAGCAGCCGCTCAAGTTTGTCTTCGCGGCAGTTGATGCGCAGCACCTCATCCAGCTCCATGGTCGGTGCCAGCAGGCGGTAGACGATGGATTTGGGCACCACATCGGCCACCCCCACACGGAACAGGATCTGCTCCTGCGGGCCGGCGCGCAGCATGGCCTCCAGTTCGCCGCCAATCTGGAACATCTGTTCTGCGTACACCAGCGCCTGGCGGCCGGTCTCGGTCAGCTCCAGTTGGCGGCCGACGCGCTGGAACAGTTCCAGGCCGTAGGTTTGCTCGAACAGGCTGATTTGCCCGCTGATGGTCTGTGGTGTGAGGTTCAGCTGTTCGCTGGCGCGGGTGATGCTGCCCGTCTTGGCCACGGCCCAGAAGTAATGCAGCTGGCGATAGTTGAGCACCGTCGGTCGTCCCGATTCGTAAAACCCGAAGTATACGCCATGAAAATACGAATTTTCCTGAACTGTCGGCATCTCTAGAATGCACCGCATCAGGCGCCATGCGCCGCCGGGATATTTCAAGCGAGGACACCATGCTGCAATTCAAATCCATCGGAACCCCATTGGTGCTGGCGTTGGCCCTGTTCACCCTGGCAGGCTGCGACCAAGCCGAGAAATCCGCCCAGCAGATGCTCGACCAGGCCGCGCAGTCGGCCAAGCAGGCCATTGACGATACCAACAAGGCCGCCCAGCAGGCGTTGAACGAGGCTATCGGCGGCGAAGCGCAACAGCCTGAAGATGCCGACAAGAAAAAAGACACCCAGGAAATCTGACCCTAAACCGCCGCTGCAGGATTTGAACAATGGAATACTTGCTGGAACTCGCCGCTAGCCCTACTGCCTGGGTTGCCCTGGCTACATTGGTGGCCATGGAAGTTGTGCTGGGCATCGACAACCTGATCTTCATCTCCATCCTGACCAATAAACTGCCGGTGGAGTACCGCTCCAAGGCACGGCGGATCGGGATCAGCATGGCCTTGGTCATGCGCCTGGCCTTGCTCAGCACGGTGGCCTGGATCGTACAGCTCACCGACCCTGTGGTCGAAGTGTTCGGTAACGCCTTCTCGTGGAAGGACATGATCCTGATTGCCGGTGGCCTGTTCCTGCTGTGGAAGGCGACCAAGGAAATTCACGAAAGCGTTGACCCGCACGGTGCCAAGGAAGAAGCCAAGGTCGGTTCGACTGTAACTCTGGGCTTTGCTGCGGCAATCTTCCAGATCCTGCTGCTGGACATCGTCTTCTCGGTCGACAGCATCATCACCGCTGTGGGCATGACCGAGCACTTGCCGATCATGATAATTGCCGTGATCACGGCAGTCATCGTGATGATGGTGGCCGCTGACCCGCTGGCCAACTTCATCAATGACAACCCGACCGTGGTCATGCTGGCCTTGGGCTTCCTGATCATGATCGGCATGACACTGATCGCCGAAGGCTTTGGCGCTCATGTGCCGAAGGGGTATGTGTATGCGGCCATGGCGTTCTCGACCGCGATCGAGATCCTCAACATTCTGGCTCGCCGGGCGCGCTTGAAGCGTGAGGCTGCTGAAGGTTGATGAAAAAAAGACGGGGCGCATTGCGCCCCGTTCGCGGGTTCTGAAATCTTAGTGCACCCCGGCTGGCCGTCGTGGCCGTCGCACAGGTTGCGGCTTGGCAGGTACCAGCGGTGGCCGGTGGTGGTGGGAATGGCGCCGCACGATACGCAGCACACCCCACAGCATGGCGGCTGCAACGCTCAGCCACATGCCCACCAGCATGAGGATTGCCATAGTCAGGCTCATCTGTGCCTCCCTCTCCAAGGGCAGCGCTCGGTCAGCCAGCGCTTGCCTTCCAGACACTGCTTTAGTCTAGCCCTTCGCCTGTGACGTTCCATCGAACAAAGGTCTATCCCTGAGTCCGATTCGCTCCAAGCCGCTGTCGGACTATACCCGCGCCGCTGTCGGACCTATGATCGGTGCCAGAGCCGGGCGCTGCCTGCCTGGCGTTGGAACAAGCGAGTGTCCATGCAGCAACATTCCGTCAAAACTGCCCCCCGGCGGCTGCTGGCCGTCTGTCTGATGGCAGCCACCCTGGCTGGCTGTGCCAGCGCACCGCCCGCCAATCTCAAAGGCCTGGCGCAGCGGGTCGAGATCAGCAGCGTGCCGTTCTACCGTGGCAACGCCAACCACAGCGGTGCCATGGCGCTGGCAGCGGTGCTGTCGCAACAGGGCGCGCCGATTACGCCTGGTTTGCTGGACAAGCCGCTGAACCTGCCCCAAGGCGCAGATGCGCTGGACACGGCTATCCCTCGCGTGGCACGGGACTACGGCATGGTGGTATACCCACTGGACAAGCAACTGGACGCGCTATTGACCCAGGTGGCGGCGGGCAACCCGGTGCTGCTGCGTTACGAAGAGGGTTCGGCCTGGTGGGGTGAGCCACGTTATGCGGTGCTGATCGGCTATGACCGCTACAAGCAGCGTGTGCTGCTGCGCTCGGGCATGCACCGGCGGCAGGTGATGGCGTTTGATGACTTTGCCTCGGCGTGGGCAAAGCAGGGGAGTTGGGCGGTGCTGGTGCAGCCACCGCGGCAACTGCCGGCCCAGGTGGATCGCCAGCGCTGGTTGCAGGCTGCGGATGAGCTGGCACGGGCGGGGCAGGAAATTGCGGCGAAGCAGGCCATCAGCAGCCTGAACAAATAGCGGTGCCAGCTCCCACAGGTAGCGCACTGGGTTCGACGCCTGTGCGGTACCTGTGGGAGCTGGCTTGCCGGCGATAGCGCCAGGCCGGCTTACATCAGAAGCCCAGGCGATCGCGCAGGCTGTAGTACCAGGCGCCAATGGCGCTGAACGGCACGCGCAGCATCTGGCCACCCGGGAACGGGTAGTGCGGCAGGCCGGCGAAGGCGTCGAAACGCTCAGCCTGGCCGCGCAAGGCCTCGGCCAGCACTTTGCCCGCCAGGTGGGTGTAGGTCACGCCGTGGCCCGAGCAACCCTGCGAGTAATAGATGTTGTCGCCGATCCGGCCAACCTGGGGCAGGCGCGACAGGGTCAGCAGGAAGTTGCCGGTCCAGGCGTAGTCGATCTTCACGTTTTTCAGCTGCGGGAAGGCCTTGAGCATTTTCGGACGGATGATCGCCTCGATGTTGGCCGGGTCACGTGCGCCGTACACCACGCCACCGCCGAAGATCAGGCGCTTGTCGCTGGTCAGGCGGTAGTAGTCGAGCAGGTAGTTGCAGTCCTCGACGCAGTAATCCTGCGGCAGCAGGGTGCGCGCCAGTTCTTCGCCCAGGGGTTCGGTGGTGATCACCTGGGTACCGCATGGCATGGACTTGGCGGCCAGTTCCGGCACCAGGTTGCCCAGGTAGGCGTTGCCGGCGACGATGATGAACTTGGCGCGCACTTTGCCTTGCGGGGTGTGCACCACTGGGTTGGCACCGCGCTCGATACGCACGGCCGGGGTTTGCTCATAGATGATGCCCCCCAGCGACTCGACCGCAGCTGCTTCGCCCAAGGCCAGGTTCAGCGGGTGGATATGGCCGCCGCTCATGTCGAGCATGCCACCGATATAGCTGTCGCACGCAACCACTTCACGGATGCGCTTCTGGTCCATCAGCTCGAGCTGGTTGTGGCCGAAGCGTTCCCACAGGCGCTTTTGCGACTCCAGGTGGCCCATCTGCTTGCTGGTGAGGGCGGCGAACACGCCACCGTCTTTCAGGTCGCACTGGATGTTGTATTTGGCCACGCGCTCACGAATGATGCGCCCGCCTTCGAAGGCCATGTGGCCCAGCAGTTGTGCCTGCTTGGGGCCGACGGTGCGTTCGATGACGTCAATGTCGCGGCTGTAGCTGTTGACGATCTGGCCGCCGTTGCGGCCCGATGCGCCGAAACCGACCTTGGCCGCTTCGACGATGCTCACCTTGAAGCCGTTCTCCAGCAGGAACAGGGCGCTGGACAGGCCGGTGTAGCCGGCACCGATGATGCACACATCGGTTTCCACCTCACCCTGCAGCGCCGGACGTGGCGGCACCGGGTTGGCCGAGGCGGCGTAGTAGGACTGGGGGTAGGGGGTGTTAGCCATGCTGCAGGAACCTCGTGTTTTATATTTTTAACGAATGTACCGATGCTATCAATAATAATAAACACCCGCTAGTCGTCTGGTGAAAATCCTTTACGGGGGACCCGCCAGCAGCCTTTATACAAAGGGGTTAAGATTCAGTAGGTTAGCGCAAAAAAAAGTGTTGACAGGGTTTTTGGAATGCGTAGAATGCGCACCACACGACAGGCACATAGCTCAGTTGGTTAGAGCACCACCTTGACATGGTGGGGGTCGTTGGTTCGAGTCCAATTGTGCCTACCAAACAAAAGCCCCGGTTTTCGGGCACTTGAAGGGCGATCCGAGAGGGTCGCCCTTTTTGTTTTTGCAAAACTTTTGCAAAACCACCCACCTCTATCCTCTCTAGGCCCTAGAAACCTACAACGCCTTTGAGCCAAGTGATTACTTGAGTCCCTTCTGGGCTCGTTGCAAGCAATGCGAGACCTTCTACCACTGTTGCAGCATTGGCTGAGTGTTGAAGATACGGCCCGATCTTCGAGGTTTTTAGGGCCTGTGTTTTCTCTTCAAGTGGCGCTTCTGGCCTGTCCCGCAGGGTCATCAGAGCTATCAGCAGGGCATCAAAAGGCGTATCCGCTGGAAGGCCAAGCATTTCAAGAAAAGAAGGCGGATCACGCTCAATAATGCCGTTCTCCGAACCAATAATCTTTCCTCTGGTGTACTCCACGTCCGTTCCATGCGAAACAGAAATGGCGGTCTTGAAACCTATTATGTCCACATCTGAAAGCTTCAGTATCATTCCACCAGGCCTCTTTCCTGTGACTGATGGTTTCTTGATATCACAGCCTGACTGGTTCCAGTAGGCGAATGATATCTCGCACTGGATTGGGATAGGACAAACCTCCGTGAAATTTTTGGCCGCAGACCGGCAGTTGCCCCGGCACGGACACCGCTGCTGTCGCCAGAGGCGAGACAGCCACCCGCGCCACCTTGGTGCTCTCCGACCTGCTCGCACGGGCTGATGCTCGAGCCGGACAGTTGGCGAAGGCGTATGACCGAGCCAAGATAGCGGGAGACCAGTGCGCCAAGGAGTACGACTATGTGAGCGGGCGACAGTCGCGGAACCAGTCTGATTAAGCGGTGCCATAGAAGTACTACAACCTGTGCTACGTCTTCATCAGCTTCCTAGCGCCAGTTTCCGCATGCGTATTAGGCAGCAGGGTGATGTTACGTACTATCTTGGAAATACTCGGATCCTAGGAAGAGGAAGAAACTGATGGACGGACTGCCTATCACTCAGGTGTCGAAAGCGGTATCGGAATCATCAGCTGTTATCGTGGGTGATAAGGAGCTTGCGCGATTCGATACCGAGCTCAGCCACTGGGTGTTGAATGTGGAGCCTCGAAAAAACGCAGATGTTTTCGAAGGGGCTATAGGTCGTCCAGACCATCGGAATACCCCCGATGTCCATAGCTCGCCTGCCAACGGGAGCGCTCCATTGTATTTAGCGAAAAATGACCCGCTTGCGCCGGGAGGGGATAGGGCCAAGCGTCAGGGCACGACAAAATCCGATATCGTTTCCAGCTTCGATCAGCGGCCGGCACGCGTCTTTGTGGATTCCCCGGCGCGTATCGAGCGAGACACCGACGACCCTTCCTACCGTCTGGCCAATCGTGCGTACCAGGCCACGGCCACAATCGCCAGAACCGGTCCAATCCGATACTGGACCGCATGGCGTGCTGACAATACCCATGCAGCCGAAGGACCAGGAAACTTCGCGGTGCTGGCCTACTCGGATAACGGCGGCGAGAGCGTTAAAGAGTACGGATACCTGACGTACTCACCTAGCCATCCAGGAAACCAGATTGTAGATCCAATGCTCTGGACAGATCCCAAGGGCCGTCTCTGGCTTTTCTATGGCGTCCTGGGAGACAACAAGCTCTACGATGGTATTGGTGGAGCATGGGCAGTTATTTGTGACGATCCCAATGCTGAGGACCCCAAATGGGGCGAGCCATTCCGTTTGTCTTACTACGGTGATCCGCGACGTCCAGTCAAGATCGAAGATAAGTGGTATCTAGCAGTAGATGGCTGGCGCTTCTCTGCTGAATATCCTCCAGCATACATGGATCATGTAGGGCCGCATATTTACGAGCTGGATTGGGAAAGCCAGAAAATTAAACATGTTTCTCAGCTTCCACCTAACAATAACGGCCAGTACAGTGGTTTCTTTGAAACTGAGTTCGTGCAGCGGTCCGATGGAAGTGTTTTAGCTCTGCTAAGATCGTTGGGTTCCAACTCACAAATGCAGTATTCCGTCAGTCGCGACCTAATGAGGACCTGGACGCCTTGGCAGGCTTACACGGTTACCGCTCCGAGCTCTTCGTCGCGTGCGTGGCTAGGCAGGACTCCTTCCGGACTCCTTCTACTTTGCTGGAACAATGATCTTGTGCGAGGAACACTGACAGTTGGTCTCTCCGATGACGACGGAGCTACATACCGGTATAAAAAAATTATCGAGCCAGATTCTTCTATTCAGGTTTCGTATCCGGTAGTCAGTTTCGGTGATGATGGTGAGATACTTATCATCTACGATAACGGTCGTGATTCTCACAAACAGATTCGCATCGCCAAGTTCAATGAGCATGAGATCATCTCTGGAAAAAGCACGCCTTCTGTCAGAGTTATCAGCGATCCAGCAAATCTCTAAGGATCAGCAGTAAATTTATGCGGCCTGGATGAACTGGGCAAACAAAAAACGAAGCCCTGGATGCTGGTGTCCAGGGCTTCTAGCTACCTTGGTCCCTATGAATGGCAAGCCAGCGTGGCCAAATGGTATCAGCGAGAGGCTTTAGAGTCATCAGCTGTTCCCGTTCTGGGTGCCACCAATCCGCCCTATACTCTGCTGGTCAATTGGGCAGGGCATCGCATTTTGGACAAGCGCACCTTTATCGGAATGGTCGAGGCCGGCGAGCCGCTGATTCAGCAGGCTGTCGACGCCGTCCGTGAGTATCACCAGGCGCAGGGTCGCGGCGCGCCGGCGGAGGAGGTCGAGCGCCTGCTGGCCGAGTCGTTATTTCAGGCGGTATCCGACTACCAATTGCGGGTCGTTGCGAGAGCCAGGGGCAAGAACCTGCCACCTACCCATTGAACATTTAGACGCTAACACCGACCGACAGAATGCTCTGGCCAGCTCCACACTCATGACTGATAGTCATCTACCAATCTGCAGCGAGCGCCTCTGTGATGAGCAAAGAGCATCAGGTTCTCCCTCGTATTTTGAGGTATCGATCTGCACCTGGTTACCTAGGGATGTGCAGGACAGAGTTCGATAAGGCAGTACGGCCATTCGTAAAGGAGTTCCCGATTGGCGCGCGAGGCGTAGGATTTGATCGGTATGAACTCGATGAGTGGGCAGACACTTACATAGCTGAGCACGCAGTAGACAAGACTCCCGGTCGGATGCTTTTGTCAGGTAGTTCTGTTATTCGAGCTGAAGGAAAACGATCTGAGCAGTCAGGGATGGATCTTGAGCCGGCACTGGAGTTGGTGCGGCGCAAGAGGTGAATGTCATGAGAACAGAATTTCTCCTGCTAGCTCAGTACGATGGACTGGCAGTAATTCCGCTGGACTAGGTGTGCGCCGACTACTTTTCTCACCGGAGCCCAGAAAAACAGAGGCTCAATATCGCCAAGGGCGAGATACGCCTTCCACTCATTGCGATGGAGCGCAGCTAAAGTGAGCTCGCGGTATTCATTTGGCTGATCTGGCCGCGTACATGGATGCTAGCCGTGCAGAGGCCACGTACACTATGTAGTGGAGGTCGCCGCGAGGCCGTTACGTTCGTGCAGCGAGCGCGTCCGGTTCGATTGAGTATTCTCGCGGCGACCAGATTAAGCATACCCTAGCTCTGCTGATCATTTTGTGGACCGACGAGGTGCTTTCTACGACGGATGTCATCCATTCCGAGATGGTCGACTGAAGCCATGCAACGGAATTGGGACCCAGTCGAACCTGCCGTGGAAATGTGCCTTCGCGCATCCGTCGATAGATAGTGTTCCTTCCCGGCCCGTCACGGATATCACCTCATCAATTCGTATGAACCGATCAGTCGCGGCTGAAATCATACTGACCTCCGGGCCCCAATTGGCTATCTCAACTTGGTAAGCGTTGGGGGTGGTTTCCGCTTGCGTCCAGGCTTCGATTACCGCCCGCCGCGTTGCTCCCAATCTTTGAGACACGCCCTAACAGATTCCAGCCGCCAACAGATCCGCTGTCCCTGCCTGAAGAACGGGGGTAGCCATGATGCACGGGTTTGCATGGCGCGTCGTATGGCGGATTAGGATCGGCCGAGTAGTTTTGCCAGCTCAGGGATGTGGATAATCTCAGGTTCCATAACAATCAATAAGTTAGCATGCGGTTTTGCAAATTGACCGGCGTAAAAAATATTCCACGCGGCACCCGCGCCACGAACGTCAGATTTGCCATTCTGTAGCGCGCGTCTTCACAAGACCACCTTGACATGGTGGGGGTCGTTGGTTCGAGTCCAATTGTGCCTACCAAATCGAAGAAGGGGTGATCCGAAAGGGTCACCCCTTTTTTCATTAGCCATTGCTGTGGGTACCGCAAACTGCGGTAAGGGCACCCAGTGCTCACATTCGAAAGTTTTTGATTTTTCTCAAAAAAAAGCTTTACAGGTACGCATCGGATCACTAATATGCGCACCACACGACAGGCACATAGCTCAGTTGGTTAGAGCACCACCTTGACATGGTGGGGGTCGTTGGTTCGAGTCCAATTGTGCCTACCAAATCCCAAAAAGGGCGATCAGAGATGATCGCCCTTTTTGCATTCTGCCGCTAGAACGCCTTTGGCAGCCACAGCGCCAGTTGTGGGAAGGCAATCAGCAAACCGATCAGCGCGAGCAAAGCCAGGCAGAACGGCAGGGCGCCGTACACCACGTCCATGAAGCTGCCGCGACCACGGATGCTCTGCACCACGAAAAGGTTCATGCCGAACGGCGGGGTGATCTGGCCCATCTCGCACAGCACGATCAGCACCACCCCGAACCACAGCGGGTCAAAGCCCAGGTTGACGACGATTGGCACGATCAGCGGCGCCGTGGTGATGAGCATCGCCAGGGTGTCCATGAAACAGCCGAGCACGATATAGAACACGATGATCGCCAGCAGCGCGGTCGTGGGTGGCAGGTTCAGGTCGGTGACGAAGCTGACCAGGGTGGCGGTCAGCCCGATGGACGCCAGCACGAAGTTGAGGAAGAACGCCGACAAGGTGATGAAGATGATCATGCCGGTGGTGCGCAACGTGGCTTCGAAGGCCTGGCCCAGGCTTTGCCAGGTGAAAGCCCGACGCCACAGGCCCAAGCCCAAGGCGCTGAGTACCCCAAGTGCCGCCGACTCGCTGGCCGTTGCAAAGCCGCTGTAGATCGAGCCGATCACCAGAACGAAGATGGCCAGTGGCGGCAGCAGGTCGGGGATGCAGGCCAGGCGTTCTGCCCAGCGGGTGTGTTCTATGCGCCCACCCAATGGTGGGCGCACCAGGCAGGCCAGCACGATCAGTGCGACGAACAACAGGCTGAGGATGATGCTGGGGATGGTCGCGGCCAGGTATAGCTTGGGCACCGACACGTTGGCAATCAGGGCGAACAGGATCATGTTGATCGATGGCGGAATCAGGATACCCAGCGTGCCGCCAGCGGCGATGGAGCCAAGGAACAGCGGTGCGTTGTAACCTTTGCGTTCCTGCTCTGCAATGGCCAGGGTGGAAATGGTAGCGGCGGTTGCCACGCTGGAGCCGCTGGTGGTGGCAAACAGCGCGCTGGCGCCGATGTTGGCGTTCATCAGCCCGCCCGGCAGCCAGGATAGCCATTTCTCGACCGCCTGGTACATGCGCCCGGCCACTCCCGAACACACCAGCAGTTCACCCATCAGTACGTAGAGGGGGATGGCCACCAGCAGGAACTCGGCGCTGATGTTCCAGGCGATTTCGCCCATGGCATTGCTCAGCGGCAGGGTCGAGAACAACTGCGACAGCGACATCCCCAGCAAGCCGACACTGACGGCCGCGGCCACGCTCAGCGCCAACAGGGTCAGCAGCAGCAACAAGGTGATGCTCAGCATGGCGGGTGCTCCTGGGGAGGGTTGGCGGCGGGGTGTAGCGCTTGCTCGATTTCCTGCTCGACCGTGTTGATACCGATCAGTGCACTGACTGCCCCCCAGCGCCCGCGCAATAAATGCCCCAGGCTCACCAGCGCCAGGTTGAGGAGGGTCAGGGCGAAGAACAGGTAGCCGGCAAACCAGAGGGATTGCGGTATCCATTGCGGTACTTGCAAGGGGGTGTTGGACACTGAACGGTATTCGATGGAGTCCCACAATACATGCCAGGCGTGAAAGACCAAGGTGCTGGCCAGCGCGGCCATGCAAGCCAGGGCGAACAGGTCGAGCGCCACCCGTGGTTTCAAGCCAAGGCGAGCGTAGAGGATGTCGACGCGGATGTGCGAACGCTTGAGCAAAGTGACCGGTAACGCCCAGGCGCTGGTGACTGCCAGAACATAGCCGGCAATTTCATCAGCGCCGCCCATGGAGATGCCCACGGTCTTGCGCAAGATCAGGTCGATGCCAATCAGCAGGGCGCAGCCGAGCAGGGCAAAGCCACCCACCCAGGTGCTGGCCTTGGCGATGGCGGTGATGGCCGCCAGGCTGGAACGGGCCGTCTTCATCACTGTATGCTCCGAGGGAAAGGGTTTATGGGGCCAGGCGCATGCCGATGGCGCGGCCTGCGCTGGCATTCCATTGTTCGACACAACTGGGGCCGCAACGCCTGCCCCAGTCGTTGGCGATTTCCAGCGCCATTTGGCGCACGCGCTGCTGTTCTTGCGCGTCGGGTGCCGACGCACTCATGTGCGCCAGTTGGTGGATCTGGCAGTCAGGGCTGCCGACATTGCATGCCTTGGCGTACCGGTTTTCCCTGGCCGTCTCCTGCCAAAGGGCATCTTCCAGCACCTTCGACTGCGCCTGCAGCAGTTGCTGCACCTCAGGCGGCAACTGTTGCCAGCGCTTGAGGCCGATACCATAGAAGCCGACCGACCAGTCCACCGGCAGGTCGTACAGGTACCCGGCCACGTCGTACCATTTGGCCGCGTTACCCGAGCCGATACCGGTAATGGCGCAGTCGATGACGCCGGTCTGCATGGCGGTCACCACTTCGGCAAAGGGCAGGGTGACCGGCGCAGCGCCAATCGCTTTGACCAGCTCGGCCATGTTGCGCCCGCGGGTGCGGATTTTTCGGCCTTTGAGGTCGGCCAGCGATTGCACGGGCGCGCGGCAGAAAAACACCTGCGCAGTGTACGGCACGGTGGCCAGCAGCTTTATGCCATGGCGCTCGGCCATACGCTGTTCCAGCACCGGCTTGTAGGCGTCGGCGATGCGGCGGGCCCTGCCGATGTCGGCGGCCATGCCCGGCAGGTCGATGCCTTCGAAGGTAGCATCGTCACCGGCGACGAATGCGAACACGCCCATGCCAATGTCAACCGCGCCAAAGCGCATCAGGCGAATGATTTCCGGGCCCTTGAGGCCGCTCTCCGACAGCCCCAGCAGCTGGGCGGTGACCTTGCCGTGGGAGGCGCTGGGCAAGGAGCCGTTCCAGAACGGCTGTTCAACGGCGCGGAACGTGTAGTTGTGGCTACCACCACCGATCACGTTGAAACGGATTTGCGGGTAGTCCTGCGCCTGGGCGGCCGGGCTGCCCATCAGCACGCCAAGCGCCAGCGGTATGAGCAGGGAGATGAGCTTCACGGTAGGCCTCTTGTTGTTGTTCGGGGGCTACTTCGGGTGCGGTGTGACGCTATCCGCGAGGGCGGGTCGCCGCCTCGATGGTCGACCGCGACCCGACGATGTCGGGAAACTTCTCGCCCTTGGCCAGCCGTGCGAGGGTGTGCTTTTCGTTGTGCTGGAAGTCGATTGCCCGTTGCGCCAGTTCTACCACCTTGCCTGGGCGCAGGAACACGATGCCGTTCTCGTCTGCCACCACGGCGTCGCCCGGGTACACGATGACCCCGCCGCACTGGATGGCAGTGCAGAACTCGCCTTCGTGGCCGATCACTCGCGTGGTGATGGCACTGGCACCGCGCGACCATACCGGCACGCCGTGCTCGCGCAATTCGCCAAGGTCGGTGACATAGCCGTCGACAATGATCCCGGCTACCCCGGCCTGCTTGGCGGCGTACGCCATGGCCCCACCCAGCGCGGCGGTGATGCGCTCGCCGCAGCGGTCCACGATCAGGAAATCGCCGGGGCGTGCGCAGCCCATGGCGTAGTGCAGGATGCCACCGTCATTGCCGGGCATGCGTACGGTTACGGCAGTGCCCACCGCGCGTACATTCTGCAAGTGTGCCTTGATGTCTGGGTGGGGTATGCCGTGGGTAATGAAATGACCGATAGTTGCCGGTTCGGCATTGATCAGTATTTCAAGTTCGTTGGCGTTAACCGGGGTAGGCAGAGCTTCGATGATATACATAGGGAGTTGTTGTTATGCCGGATGCTTTTTCGAAGGGTTTCGGTCATCCTAACAAGCGCCCTGAACGGTCGATAATAAAAATCCGTAAGCAGTAGCCGGAGCAGTTTTTATCATGCGTATCACGCTGATGCAGATCGAGGCATTCTACTGGACCGCTCGCCTGGGCGGTGTGCACGCGGCCTCACGGCATCTTCACCTGACGCAACCTGCGGTGTCGGCGCGCATCAAGGAAATGGAGTCGTTGCTCAGCGTCAAGCTGTTCGACCGCAGCAAGCAGCGCATGAGCCTCACCGCCGACGGCCACACGGCGCTGCGCCATGCCGAACTGGTACTGAACAACAGCACGCAGCTGGAGCAGTTTGCGGCCCAGCAGAAGCAACACCGGCGCCTGCGCCTGGGTGCAGACGAGTGCTCGGCCATGGTCGGGCTGACTGCGGTGATAAGCGAAATCAAGGCGCACTTCCCGGAAATCACCCTGGAAATCACCATCGATGTGGGCGCCGCGCTCAACCGCAAACTGAACGATCACGAACTGGACATCGCCCTGCTGACCAACCCGGCCACACGCGAGGATGTGACCGATGTGTTCCTTGGCTGGATGACGTTTCAGTGGGTGGCGGCGCGGCACCTGGAGATTGCCGACGGGCCGTTTCTGCCGCAGCAGGCGCGGCAGTATTCGATCGTTACCCACAGCGCGCCGTCGACACTGTATTCGGTGGTGGACCGCTGGTTGCAGGAAAGCGGCTCGGCGAGCCACGCTTTTCATTCCAGCAACTCGCTGGCGTTTATTGCCAAGATGGTATCGGCGGGGCATGCCATTGGCATATTGCCGGTGCCACTGATTCGCGACATGTTGGCGGTGGACATGCTGAAGACATTACCGTGCGACCCGGCGATTCCTGCGGCAAAGTTCTGCCTTTCCTATTTGACTGAACGGCCAGACATGCAACTGGGTGAACTGGTATCGATCATTCGGGCGACACTGGTAAAGCAGAACTTTCTGGTAGATTGATTAGTCCCGAGCCCGCAGGCACCGTAGCAGCCCGAAAACTGCGCGGTGCCTGCAGGCGCCGGTTGTGTGGCGTGTCAGCCGGTCAGGTGAGCGCCTGTTTTACTGCAGCGATATGTTGCCCGGCCTGGTTGAGCCATGACAGATCACTGCCCATCAGCAGCATGTCGCTGCCCATGTCCAGCAAACGCCCGGCGGTGACTCGGTCGGCCGGAAAGCACGGCACCATCACCTTGATCGAGCGGGCGTGGCATTTTTCGATCAGCACCTGCAGGCGTTGCCGCACCTCGGGGTTGCCCAGGCGGTAGTCGACCGGTAGCCCGCGTGAAAGTGAGTAGTCCGCCGGCCCGAAGTGCACTGCATCGATCCCTTCCACATCGAGAATCTCATCGATGTTGTCAAAAAACTCATAGCTTTCGGCCATGGGCACGATCACGCTGCGGTCGTTTTCTGCCTGCGTATAGCGCGCCCAGTCGAAACCTGGCCCGGCGAACCCGGCCGAGCGCACCGAGCTGTCGCCACCGCGGCGTCCCAAGGGCGGGAACTTGCTGTAATGGATGATCTGGCGCATCTGCGCGGCGTTGTGCACTTGCGGCACGATCACCCCGGCAGCGCCCATTTCCAGGGCCTTGCGTATATCCCACTCCAGCGTGCCCCGCACCCGTACCAGGCTGGGGATTGCAGCGCTGCTGGCGGCCAGCAGCAGTTTTTCCATGTCGCGGTCCACGCCCAGCGCGGTGTGCTCGGCGTCAATGAAGACGAAGTCCAGGCCCCAGTTGCCGGCCACTTCGATGGCCATGCAGGCGGTGCTGTAGATGTTCATGCCGAACGTGGCACCGCGCGCCATGCGGGCCTTCAGCAAGGTGTGTGTAGTGCTTTGGTTCATGTTCGAGGCCGCCTTGGGTCAGATGCGGTAGGTTTCAGGCAGCCGGTCGCGGAACGGGTGCACTTCGAATATGCCCGGGTCACGGATCAGCGATTTGTTGCGGGCCTTGGCCAGGTCGATCTCGGCGGTGTACACGCCGTCTTCCAGGCCGGCGCGCACCAGGGTCTTGCCGGACGGTTCGATGATATGGCTGGTGCCGATGAACTGCATGCCCTCGTCCATGTCGTTGCGGTTGGGAGCAACGAAGTACACCATGTTTTCAGCGGCGCGCACGGTGCTGAAAATGTCCGGCAGCATGCGTGCCTGTTCTGGCCAGGCAGCAGGCAGTACGACGATGTCGGCACCTTCCAGGGCCAGGGTGCGTACCACTTCGGGGAAGCGGATTTCGTAGCAGATGGCCAGGCCGATGCGGCCGATGTCGGTATCGAACACAGGTGTTGCCCAATCGCTGGGGCGGTCGGTGAAGCGGTCGCCGATCATGAATGGCAAGTGGCGCTTGCGGTGCAGGCCGATGATGCCTTGCGCGCCGATCAGCGCGGCGGTGTTGTACACCGAGCTGGCGTGCCGCTCGTAGAAGCCGACCACGATCAGGATGCCGGTCTGCGCCGATACCTCCAGCAGCGGCGCCAGGGCGTCGAGGCTGATGGCGCCGCGCTCGAGGTCTTCACGGCTGTCGAACGCGCCGCCGGTGAGCAGGCATTCGGCAAAGGCGATCAGCCGCGAGCCTTCTGCAGCGGTCTGGCGTGCCAGCGTGGCAACCTTGTCGACGGTCAGGGCCGGGTTGCCGGCCACCGGGTGAATCTGGGCTACGGAGATTTTCATGCTGTTCCTTGATGGCAGTTGAAAGGCGCCGCAATGCGCGGCGCGAGGGCGTCACTGTGGCTGGTAGCCCATGGCCTGGTAGACCTTGCTGACCAGTTGGGGATTGATCTGTGCGGCGTACTTGTCGACCACGGGGCGAATCTTGGCCTGGATGCGCGCCACCTCGTCGGGCGGCAGTTGGTTGACTTGCATGCCCGCGCCCTGCAGGTCGGCGATGGCCTTGCTGTCCGCCTCCCGGGAGATGCGCCGTTGTTCCAGCCGCACTTCCTGGGCAACCTCGGTCAGCAGTTGCTGCTCATCCTTGTTGAGGCTGTCCCAGAACGTCTTGCCGATCAGCACAATCTGTGGGTTGTAGTTGTGCCGGGTCAGGCTCAGGTACTTCTGCACCTCGTTGAAGCGTGAGGCGAGGATCAGCGCCGCCGGGTTTTCCTGGCCGTCCACGGTGCCGGTCTCCAGTGCCGTGTGCACCTCGGTGAAAGGCAGCGGCGTCGGGTTGGCACCGAGTGCCGCCCACACGTCCAGGAACAGCGGCGATTGCTGGGCGCGAATCTTCAGCCCGGCAATGTCTTCAAGCTTTTGCACCGGCCGCACATTGTTGGTCAGGTTGCGCTCGCCCAGCTCCCAGAACGCCAGGCCTACCAGATTTTTCGCTGGCAACTGGTCGGTGAGCATCTTGCCTACCTCGCCGTCGAGCATGGCATCGACCTTGGCGGTGTCGGTGTACAGGAACGGGAAGTCGAGGATGCCGAAGTCGGTGATGTGGTTAAGCATCAGCCCGGCGTTCCAGGTCATCATTTCCACCACGCCGCCCTGCAAGGAAGACAGCACCTGTACGTCGCCGCCCAGGACACCGTTGGGGAAGGTGCGCACCTTGATCTTGCCTTCGCTGCGCTCCTGAACCTTCTTGGCGAACAGTTCCATGCCGATGGCCGGTGGCGTGCCTTTGGGGCTGGTGGCGGCGAACTTGATGACGCGGGCGTTGTAGTCGGCGGCCATGCTCAAGCTGCTGGACAGCAACAGGGCGGCGATGAGGGCGAGTTTCTTCATGGACAGTACCTTTATTGTTATAGAGGGGATCAATGCCCGAACCACTGGGCGGGAACGGTGACCAGTTCGGGGAAGATGACCAGCAGGAACAGCACGATGATTTCCGCGATCAGGAAGGGGAACGTGCCTTTGAGCAGTGCCTCGTAACGCATGCGACCGATGCCGCAGACCACGTTGAGCACCGTGCCCACCGGCGGGGTGATCAGGCCGATCGAGCAATTGATCATGAACAGCACCCCGAAATAGATTGGGTCGATGTTCGCAGCGGTCACCACCGGTACCAGGATTGGTGCGAGCAGCAAAATGGTGGGGGTGAGGTCCATGACCATGGAAATCACCAGGATCAGCAGCATCAGCACTACGATCAGCAGCCGCGGGTTGTCCATCACTGGCTGGATCAGGTCGATGATTTGCCCGGGGATGTCGGCGATGGTAATCATCCAGGCCGGGATCGAAGCGGCAGCTACCAGGAACATCACGGCAGCGGTGGTCTTGCCGGCGCGCAGCAGCAGTTGGTTGAGCGATTTGAGGCTGAGCTCGCGGTAGATCAGCGACGACACCAGCAGGGCATAGACACTGGCCACCGCACCGGCCTCGGTCGGGGTGACCACGCCAAAACGCAGGCCGACGACGATGATCACCGGCAGCATCAGCGCCCAGAAGCTGTCCACCAGGGCCTTGAGGCGCTCCTTGCCGCTGGCCTTGGGGCTCAGTTGCACATCGTTGTTACGCCGCGACATCAGCCACCAGGCCACCACCAGTGCGGCGGCGATCATCAGCCCCGGGGCGATGCCGGCGAGGAACAGCTTGGTGATCGACAGCCCCGAAGCCACGCCAAGCACAACGAAACCGATGCTGGGTGGAATGATTGAACCCAGCACCGACACCGATGCGATCAGGCCCCCGGAGCGGTTACGGTTGTAGCCGGCGATGACCATCATCGGCAGCAACAGGGCGGTCAGCGAGGCGGCGTCGGCCAAGGCCGAACCGGACAGGCTCGACAGTAGCACGCCGGCAAAAATGGTGACGTAGCCAAGCCCGCCGCGCAGGTGGCCGACCAGGGTGATGGCCAGCTTGATGATGCGCTTGGACAAGCCGCCGCTGTTCATTACCTCGCCAGCGATGATGAAGAGCGGAATTGCCAGCAGCGGGAAGCTGCCGGCCGAGTTGATGATGTTCTGCGCGATGATCTGGCCATCGAACAGGCCCAGGAGCCACATCAACGCCACGCCGCAAAGGATCAGGGCATAGGCGATGGGGGCGCCGATCAGGATGGCGGCCATCAGCACGCCGACGAAAACAGACAGGGCCATTATTCGACTGCTCCATCTTTGAGCGAAGTTTCGGTCTGGGCGGGCGCCGGGAGGGTGCCCGTCAGGTTCCTGACCAGCTGGGTGCTGATCAGCAGCGCGCTGAGGATGCAGAAGACCAGGCCCGCGCCGTAGAACAGCGCCATGGAAATACCCGTGGAGGGAGCACCGACATGCAGGTTGATCAGGGTCTGCTTCCAGCTGCCGTCGAGAAACAGCCAGGTCACATACAGCATCAGCAGTTGTGTCAGTGCCAGCAGCCAGCGGGCCACGCCAGGCGAGACGCGGCGGGTGACGATGTCGACGCCGATGTGGCCGTGTTCGTGCAGCATCAGCTGCGCGCCAGCAAACACCAGCCATACAAACGCCAGGCGGGAAATCTCTTCGCTGAAGAACAACCCTGAGTTGAAGCCATAGCGCAGCACGACGTTGGTGAAGATCAGGCAGGTGATGCCGACCAGACAACCTACCACCAGCGTTTTGAGGATGATGAAGTAACCATCGACCAGGGTTTTCATGGCGCCTCCTGAGGCAGAGCTGCCCAGGAAGCGCCAAAAGCGCCCGGTGCGATCATGCGGACACGAGCATCCACCTGTATGTATGAGCGGGACATGGGTTCACCTTTATTATTATTCGACATACGTCGTCGTATGACTGCCCCGATTCTTCTACGAAACGCCCGGCTTGCGCTGCCTCAAGTTTTTTATCAGCGGGATAAGAAATGGCGATCAGCGCAGACGCCACGGGTAGTTGTCCTATGACTTGGTTGCAAGGTGTAACGTATGGTCGCGGTTCTTGCGCATGGCCCTCGTGCTAGAATCCGCCCCTTCGAATCTGGAGGTACACGCGTGCGCAAACTGGCTGTGGTAATGGCAGTGCTTGCCCTGGCGGGCTGTGAAAACGAGGTCGAAGGCGTGCACAAGCAGGTGGCCGAACACCTGCATAACCCCAAAACCGCCAAGTTCGGCAACGTGCGGATCGACACACAGGGCACCATCTGCGGCCAGGTTCGCGGCAAGGACGATGCCGGGCAGTACGAAGCCTACCGCAGCTATGTGGCGATCAAGCGTGACGGCCAGTACGACATCATCGTCGACGACACCGGCAACAACCTGCGCATCCGCGAGGTGTGCGGCGGCGCCGATCTGCAGCGCCGTGCCGATGCACTGGCTGGCCAGCCGGCACCCGAGGGCTGGGACGTGGAAGTGATCCAGGGTGCCAACATGGGCGCGCTGAGCGACATGACCGCGCGGCTCATCGAGAAGGGTATCCCGTCTTCGGTGGAATACCGCAACGGCAAGCCGGTGGTGCTGATGGGGCCGTTCCCAACCCGTGAAGAAGCTCAAGCGCGCAAGGACGAAGTGATGGCCAAGCTGGGCACCGATTCGGTGGTCATCCAGCATGGCGCAACCCGCTAGAACTGCAGCAGTGGGTGGGAGCCCGGAGCCTTCGCGGCAGTTGTGGGAGCGGGCATGCCCGCTCCCACAACTGTTGCCGTCATAAGGCCCCGCCAACCGGGTGTGTGCAGCTTTGTGAGGCGTGTGTTAGATATTGTTCACACAAGTTTGGCTATGCTTGGGTGGAAGATGCCGAACGGGGGAGGGGCCTCATGTCTACACTGGAGCGGGCCATTGCCGTGGCCGCCAGGGCGCATGAAGGGCAATACGACAAGGGCGGGGTGGCGTATATTCTCCACCCGCTACGCGTGATGATGCGGGTGTCCACACCCGAGCAACGTATTGTCGCAGTCCTTCACGATGTGATCGAGGACACCCCGCTGACCGTGTCCGACCTGGCCCGCGAGGGTTTTACCCTGAAAATCCTTGCCGCCTTGCTGGCACTCAGTCGCCGTGAGGGCGAGCCGTACCAGGATTTCGTGGTACGCCTGGGCGATGACCCGTTGGCGCGAACCGTCAAGCTGGCCGACCTGGCCGATAACAGTGACCTTTCACGCATTCCTTGCCCTGGCCCCGCCGACCTGGCGCGGCTGGCCCGTTACCGGGAAGCCAGCGCCTATCTCCAGGCACTGGCCTGAGGCTCAACCGCACGCCTTGAGGTTGACTGGCCCGACAAACTCGTTTCCCCGCCCCATCACGCAGGCGACCTGTTGGTTGCGTTGCTGCTCCCAAACCTGCGGCGGGTAGGTCTTGTTCCAGGCCTCGAACAACTGGCGGTCCTGTTTGGACAGGCGCAGGTTGTACTGCTTGCTCATGTAGAAGTAGGTGCGGGCGATCATGCCGCGAATCGACGGGCGCGGCATCACCTTCCTGGCCTTGAAGTCGACCTGGGTCAGGCAGCTACCGTACTGGCCGCGTTGTTCCGGCAACCAGCCGAAACTGAAGTTGCTGCGGTCGCCGTTGACCTCACCGATGCTGGGCACCAGGTTGTGCAGGTCGGCTTCGGCGCGTTTGTACACTTCGTCATGCTGCGCGCACTGCTTGCGACCGCCGCTCTGCCAGCATTGGCGCTGATGGCCAATTTGCCAGGCAGGCACGATGTGTTCCCACTCGATGCGCGACGCGCGCTGGGCATTCTTGCGTGGGGCATAGCCGCAGGACGCCAGGTCGACCTTGTTGCCCTTGTATTTGCACCCGCAATAAAACTCGGTCGATTGCGGGGCATAGAGCTTCCAGGCGACCTTCTTGGCCTCCTGGAAGGTGCGTGGGGCATCGGCTTGAACAAGCGGCGTGGTCAGTAACAGGCAGGCTGCCGCGAAAAGCGAAACTCTCATGCGCGGTCAGTCTTCCTTCGGCACAGTCCAGAAAATCTGCACACCGCCATCGTCGCGGTGGGCGAGGGTCACGTTGTCGTTTTCTGCGATCTCCTCCAGCAAGCTTTCCCAGTCTTCCGGGCTTTCCTGTTCCAGGCGGAAGATCAGCGCCGCACGGCTGCGCTGGGCGGTGGGGCTGTTGATGATCTTCTGGATGCGTACACCCAGCTGTTCATAGCTGCTCGGAGTGGCGGAGGCGGTGCTGGACACAGGAAATTCCTTATTTTTGCTGTATGTGCATACAGTATTTCAGCGTAAGTAAATTCGCAACAGCTTGTCAGGAAAAAAACCACCGTTCGCGCTGGCGCTGCCGGTCTGGTGTAATACCGGCAATTTCCGGAAGCTGCGCATGTATCGATTTCTTTCTCGTTTTCCTTCATCTACAAGTCTGGTCCTGCTGTTTGCAGGTGGGATGAGCGTTAATGGCAGTGCCAAGGCCAGTTCACCCGATGTCGTCGTCATGGCACCGCTGGTGGTGACCGGTGCCTATGCCCCCACCAGCACATTCGACCTGCCGTTTTCGGTGGATACCGTTGACCTGTCCCACGGCACCGATGGCCAACTTGGCGTCAACCTGTCAGAAGTGCTGAGCAAAGTCCCTGGGCTGGTGGTGCAGAACCGTCAGAACTATGCGCAAGACCTGCAGATTTCGTCGCGGGGCTACGGTGCACGCTCGGCCTTCGGCGTGCGTGGCATCAAGCTGCTAAGCGACGGCATACCGGCCAGCACGCCCGACGGGCAAGGGCAGGCCGCCACGCTGAACCTGGATGTGGCCGACCGTATTGAAGTGCTGCGCGGCCCGGCAGCGACACTGTATGGCAGCAACGCCGGTGGTGTGATCCAGATGTTTACCCGGGACGGGCAGGGGCCTGCGCGCGTGGGGGCCGAAACCACCTTCGGCAGCGACGGCTTCAACAAGAATCACCTGTCGGCAGAGGGCGGGAACGACACCGCAGGGTTCGTGCTGGATGCCTCGCGCCTGGATACCGATGGCTATCGCGACCACAGTGCCGCGCGCCGTGACCAGACCTTCGCCAAGGTCAACTTCAAGCCCGACGACGACTCGCGCATGGCGCTGATCTACAGCAGCCTGGAGCAGAACAACACGCAGGACCCGCTGGGGCAGACCTGGGATGCCTACAAGCATGACCCACGTTCCACGGCAGCAGTGGCCGAAACCTACAACACCCGCAAAAGCATCGACCACCAGCAACTGGGCATGAACTACGAACGCTACTTTGGCGATGCCACGCTGCAGTTCAACCTGTACGCGGGGCGACGCAGCGTGGTGCAGTATTTGTCCATCCCCAAATCGGTGGCCTCCAACAGCCAGCGTGGCGGCGGGGTCGTTGACTTCGACCGCGAGTTCCACGGCGGCACCCTGCGCTGGATACAGCCGGTTGCGAATGTGCCCGGCAACCTAACCTTCACGGTCGGCGCCGATTACGACCAGAGCAAGGACGACCGACGCGGTTATCAGAATTTCAGCGGTGACCAACTGGGCCTTAAAGGTGAGTTGCGCCGCGACGAGAAAGACACCGCTACCAGCCTGGACCCTTACCTTCAGGCGCATTGGGAAATCGGCAACTGGACCAGTGAGCTGGGGCTGCGCTACAGCACCATGGAAATGCGTGTCGACGACCACTACTTGGCCAACGGTGACTCCAGCGGCTCGAAGAAGTATCAGCAGGCCACGCCATCGCTGTCGGTGATGTACGCGTTCACGCCTGATCTGCGCGGTTACGTGAGCGTCGGCAAAGGCTTCGAAACCCCCACGCAGGCCGAAATGGCCTATGCGCCGGGTGTGCTCGAAAGCTTTAACTTCGGCCTCAAGCCCGCCACCAGCATGCAGTACGAATTGGGTGTGAAGTACCGGCTTGGCGAGCGCACGCGCCTGAATGCAGCGGTGTACGAGATTCATACCGATGACGAAATCGTCGTCGCCAGCGCTACGGATGGTCGAACCAGCTATCGCAATGCGGGGCGTACTGTACGACGCGGCTTTGAGGCGAGCCTGCAAAGTGACTTGAGCCAGCAGTGGCAGACCACCTTGGTGTATACCCGCACTGATGCCCGCTATGCCGATGACATCAGCCAGACCATCCAAAGTGGCAACCGCCTGCCAGGTGTGCCGCTGGACAACCTGTATGGCGAGCTGGTCTGGAAGCCAGTGTCGTCCATCAGCATGGGGGTTGAAGGGCAGTACCGCAGTAAGGTGTATGTGGACGACAGCAACAACGCCAAGGCCGCACCTGCGTATGCGGTATTCAACTGGCGGACCCGGTTCGAGCAACATGTGGGGCCTTGGACGTTCCACCAGCTGGTGCGGCTGGACAACCTGTTTGACCGGCAGTATGTAGGCTCGGTCATTGTCGGCGACGGCAACGGGCGTTACTACGAGGCAGCGCCCGGGCGGTCGTGGTATGCGGGGGCGGGGTTGGAGTACCGGTTCAGGTAGCTGGCAACATCCTGACGAAGCATGCAGTGCGGTGAATGGCGGGGTGAACCCGATCTCATGGAATAAACGCTAACTCGGTGCCTTAGCAGGGGGGGCTGTGGGAGCGGGCTTGCCCGACGCAAGGCCGCTCCCACAGTGGGCGCGAGGTACTCAGTATTCCCAGAAGATCCGCTGCAGCTCTTTGCTGTCCTGGGTCTTGGTCATGGCGACCATCGCCAGAATACGAGCCTTCTGCGGGTTCAGGTCGTGGGCTACTACCCAGTCGTTCTTGTCATCCGGCTGTTCGGCATTGCGCAGCACAAAGCCACCCTGGTTGACGTGCGACGAACGGATGATCTGCACGCCGTTCTTGCGCAGCTCCTGCAACGCCGGCACCACCCGCGACGACACCGAACCGTTGCCGGTACCGGCGTGGATCAGCGCCTTGGCACCGTTCTGCGCCAGTGCCTTGTAAGCGGTGTCGGTCACGTTGCCATAGCCATAGGCAATGTCCACCTGTGGCAGGCTGCTGATCTGCTTGATGTCGAACTCGGAATTGACCGTGTGGCGCTTGGCTGGCAGGCGGAACCAGTAGGACTTGCCTTCTACCACCATGCCCATTGGGCCCCAGGCGCTCTTGAAGGCTTCGGTCTTGATGTTGACCGACTTGCTCACGTCACGCCCAGACTGGATCTCGTCGTTCATGGTCACCAGCACGCCCTTGCCGCGCGACTGCTTGTCGCCGGCCACGGCCACGGCGTTGTACAGGTTGAGCATGCCGTCGGCAGACATGGCGGTGCCCGGGCGCATCGAGCCGACCACCACGATTGGCTTGTCGGTCTTTTCCACCAGGTTGAGGAAGTAGGCGGTTTCTTCGAGGGTGTCGGTGCCGTGGGTAATGACGATACCGTCGACGTCCTTGCTCTCGGCCAGTTCGGCAACCCGCTTGCCAAGCTTGAGCAAGTCCTCGTTGGTGATGCTTTCAGAGGCGATCTGCATCACCTGCTCGCCGCGTACGTTGGCGATGTCGGCCAGTTCCGGCACGCCGGCAATCAGCTTGTCGATGCCCAGCTTGGCAGCCTGGTAGGTGGCGCTGTTGGCCGCGCTGGCGCCAGCGCCGGCAATGGTGCCGCCAGTGGCGAGGATGACGACGTTGGCCAGTTTCTGCTGGGTTTCGGCTTCTTTGGCAGAGGCGGTGGCTGGCAGGATCAGCAGCAGGGCGAGTGCGCTGGGGGCGAAGGTTTTGAATGCGGCGTTCATCATTATTGTTCTCTCTTCCTAATGAGATTGTTGTTATTTCGCACAGAGCGGTAGGCATATTTCGTACCAAGCCATCGTGCGCCCCTTGTAGGGGCGGCTTTGCGTCGCGATGAGCTACGTAGCAGCCCCGACAATGTAGGGTGTTGCACCTAAAACGGAGCGGCTACGCGACCCTTTCGCGACACAAGGACGTTCCTGCAAGAGACAATGTTCCATTCGTAATTCCGAACAAGCATAGGAAAGGCTGTTCGGTTTTCCGGAAAAAACTGCATAATCGGCTCCAGCAGCATCTGCCTCCGACAGCCAAACGGATTTGACAAACGCCGGTCTTGTTTCCATAGTTAGCCAACGCAAACGTTTGCGATCCGATAAAAAAACAAGATTCGGAGTCATCGTCCATGAAACTGCCGTTCCCCGGTCGTCTGCTGGCCCTCGCTGTCGTTTCCTCCCTTTCACTCGCACTTCCCCTGGCTGCCGCTCACGCCGAAGACAAACCCAAAGTCGCTCTGGTGATGAAGTCACTGGCCAACGAATTTTTCCGCACCATGGAAGACGGCGCCAAGGACTACCAAAAAAGTCACGCCGACGAATTTGAGCTGATTGCCAACGGCATCAAGAACGAGACCGACACCGGCGAGCAGATTCGCATTGTCGAACAAATGGTCAATGCCGGCGCCAAGGCGCTGGTGATTGCCCCGGCTGATTCCAAGGCGCTGGTGTCGGCGGTGAAGAAGGCCATGGACCAGGGTGTGGTGGTGATCAACATCGACAACCGCCTGGACCCTGATCTGCTCAAGAGCAAAGGCATCAGCGTGCCGTTCGTGGGCCCCGACAACCGCAAAGGCGCGCGCCTGGTCGGCGACTACCTGGCCAGCCAGAAGCTCAAGGCAGGCGACCAGGTGGGCATCATCGAAGGGGTCCCGACCACCACCAACGCCCAGCAGCGCACCGCCGGTTTCAAGGACGCCATGGACGCCGCAAAGATGGAAATCGTCTCGGTACAAAGCGGCAATTGGGAAATCGACAAAGGCAATGCCGTCGCCGCCTCCATGCTTAACGAATACCCCGACCTGAAGGCCTTGCTGGCCGGCAACGACAGTATGGCCCTGGGCGCCGTATCGGCCGTGCGCGCCGCCGGCAAGGCCGGCCAGGTGCAAGTGGTGGGCTACGACAACATCAACGCCATCAAGCCGATGCTTGCCGATGGTCGCGTGCTGGCCACCCTCGACCAGGCCGCCAGCCAGCAGGCGGTGTACGGCATCCAGGCTGCGCTGAAAATGGTCAAGGGCGAGAAACCGGATGTGGATGCCGACAACGTCATCCAGACCCCGGTCCAACTCATCACCAAGAAGCCCTGATGCTGCCAGGAGATACGGCCATGCCTGCATCGGCCAATGAAGTGGTGCTCGCCGCCAACGGCCTGGGCAAGACGTACGCCCAGCCGGTGCTGGGCGAAGTCAGCCTGAACCTGCGGGCTGGCGAAGTACTGGCCCTGACTGGCGAGAACGGCGCGGGCAAGAGTACGCTTTCCAAGCTCATCAGCGGCCTGGAGGCGCCCACCACCGGGCACATGACCTACCGCGGCCAGGCATACGCGCCCGGCAGCCGCAGCGAGGCCGAGCGCCTTGGCGTGCGTATGGTCATGCAGGAGTTGAACCTGCTGCCCACGCTGACCGTGGCGGAAAACCTGTTTCTCGACAACCTGCCCAGCCGCTTTGGCTGGATCAGCCAAAAGCGCCTGCGCCAGCTGGCCACGGCCGCCATGGCCCAGGTCGGGCTTGACGCCATCAACCCGGACACCCCGGTCGGCGAACTGGGCATAGGCCATCAGCAGATGGTCGAAATTGCCCGCAACCTGATCGGTGACTGCCATGTGCTGATCTTCGATGAACCTACCGCCATGCTCACCGCGCGCGAGGTGGAGTTGCTGTTCACCCAGATCGAGCGCCTGCGCGCGCGGGGCGTGGCCATCGTGTATATCTCGCATCGCCTCGAAGAACTGCAGCGCGTGGCCCAACGCATCGTTGTGCTGCGCGATGGCAAGCTGGTGTGCGACGAGCCGATCCAACGCTACAGCAGCACCGAGCTGGTCAACCTGATGGTCGGTCGCGAGCTGGGCGAGCATATCGACCTGGGCCGCCGGCAGATCGGTGCACCGCTGCTCAAGGTCGACAAGCTCAGCCGTGCGGACAAGGTGCGCGAAGTGTCATTCGAGGTGAGGGCAGGGGAGATCTTCGGCATATCCGGCCTGATCGGCGCCGGCCGTACCGAGCTGTTGCGCCTGATTTACGGTGCCGATCGCGCCGACAGCGGCAGCGTCGCGCTGGGCCTGCCGCCGCAGCCGTTAAGTATCGACTCGCCCAAAGCCGCGGTACGGGCTGGTATTGCGCTGATCACCGAAGACCGCAAAGGCGAGGGCCTGCTGCTGACGCAGTCGATCAGCGCCAACATCGCCCTGGGCAACCTGGGTGCGGTATCGCGGGCCGGCGTGCTCGACGGCGAGGCGGAACAGGCTTTGGCCGAACGCCAGATCCAGGCCATGCGCATTCGCAGTGCCGGCGCGCAACAAGTGGTGGGCGAGCTGTCTGGCGGCAATCAGCAAAAAGTGGTGATTGGCCGCTGGCTGGAGCGCGACTGCCAGGTGCTGCTGTTCGACGAGCCCACCCGTGGCATCGATGTGGGTGCCAAATTCGATATCTATGGCCTGTTGGCCGAGCTGGCGCGCCAGGGTAAGGCCCTGGTGGTGGTGTCCAGCGACCTGCGCGAGCTGATGTTGATCTGCGACCGCATCGCGGTGCTGTCCGCCGGCCGCCTGATCGACACCTTCGAACGTGACCATTGGAGCCAGGATCAGCTGCTTGCGGCCGCCTTTGCCGGCTATCAGAAACGTGACGGAATGCTGCACGGTGCAGCCCCCAGGATGGACGCATGAAAACCACCCCGCTCGATAGCCAAGGCGCCGCCCCTGTGCGCCGCAGTGGCACGTACTTTGGCCTGGGCACCTACCTGGGCCTGGCCGCCGCCTTGCTGGCCATGATTGTGCTGTTCTCGTTTCTTAGCAGCCACTTCTGGTCGTACAACACCTTCAGTACCCTGGCCAACCAGATCCCCGACCTGATGGTGCTGGCCGTGGGCATGACCTTCGTGCTGATCATTGGTGGCATCGACCTGTCGGTGGGCTCGGTGCTGGCGTTGGCGGCTTCTGCAGTGAGTGTGGCGATCCTCGGCTGGGGCTGGGGCGTGCTGCCCTCGGCGCTGCTGGGCATGGCCGTGGCCGCGCTGGCCGGCAGCATCACCGGCGGCGTTACCGTGGCCTGGCGCATCCCGTCGTTCATCGTCTCGCTCGGGGTGCTGGAAATGGCCCGCGGCCTGGCCTACCAGTTCACCGACTCGCGCACCGCCTACATCGGCGATGCCTATGCCTGGTTCTCCAACCCGGTTGCCTTTGGTATTTCGCCAGCGTTCATCATCGCCTTGCTGGTGATTGTGCTGGCGCACCTGCTGCTGACCCGCACGGTGTTCGGCCGTTACCTGATCGGCATTGGGACCAACGAAGAAGCCGTACGCCTGGCAGGCATCGACCCACGCCCGTACAAAGTGCTGGTATTCGCCCTGATGGGGCTGCTGGCAGGCCTGGCCGCGCTGTTCCAGATATCGCGCCTGGAAGCAGCCGACCCCAACGCCGGCTCCGGCCTGGAGCTGCAGGTGATCGCCGCCGTGGTGATTGGCGGTACCAGCCTGATGGGTGGGCGCGGCTCGGTCATCAGCACCTTCTTTGGCGTACTGATCATTTCCGTGCTGGCCGCCGGGCTGGCGCAGATTGGCGCCAGCGAGCCGACCAAACGCATCATTACCGGGGCGGTCATCGTCATCGCCGTGGTACTCGACACTTACCGCAGCCGGCGTGCAGGCCGGCGGAACTGACTATATGGCAACCATCAAAGACGTCGCGGCATTGGCGGGCATTTCCTACACCACCGTGTCCCATGTATTGAACAAGACCCGGCCGGTCAGCGAACACGTGCGGCAGAAGGTTGAAGCCGCCATTATCGAGCTGGACTACGTGCCCAGCGCGGTGGCGCGTTCACTCAAGGCGCGCAGCACAGCCACCATCGGCCTGCTGGTGCCCAACAGCGTCAACCCGTACTTCGCCGAGCTGGCACGGGGCATTGAAGATGCCTGCGAACGCAACGGCTACTGTGTGATTTTGTGCAACTCCGACGATAACCCACAGAAGCAGCGCAGTTACCTGCGCGTGCTGCTGGAAAAGCGCATCGATGGCCTGGTGGTGGCCTCGGTGGGCCAGGACAGCGACCTGCTGCAAAGCCTGGCCTGCGTGCGCACGCCCATGGTGATCGTCGACCGTGAGCTGGAAGGCGTGGATGCCGACCTGGTGCGCATCGACCACGAGCACGGCGCCTACCTGGCTACCCAGCATCTGCTAGAGCTTGGCCACCGCGACGTCGCCTATATTGGCGGCCCCGCCGAAACCGGGGTTACCCAGCTGCGCCTGAACGGCTTCCGCCGTGCCATGGCCGAAGCCGGCGTGCCGGTACTGGGCAGCCGTGTGCTGCACTGCGACTTCACCAGCCCGGGTGGGCATGCGGCAGCGGCGCAGGTACTGGAGGGCAAACGGCCCACGGCGATTTTTGCCGGCAATGACATGATCGGGTTTGGCGTGCTGCGTGCGGCAGCCGAACGCAATATCAGCGTGCCGGGCGAGCTGTCGGTGATCGGTTTCGACGACATCGAGCTCAGCCGCTATGTGTACCCGCCGCTGACCACGGTAGGCCAGTCGATTCGCGAGCTGGGCGAGAGCGCCGCCTCTTTGCTGCTGTCGCGTATCGGCACACCGCGCCAAGGTGCGGCGGAGCAACGCATCGTTGCGCCGCGCATCGTACTGCGTGAGTCCACCGGGCCGCGCCCGGACCTGTTCAACGATTACCGCTAACGCTAAGGAAATGTCATGAATGCCAAGGTTGTGGTAGTCGGCAGCCTCAATATGGACCTGGTGGCTCGCGCCCAGCGCCTGCCCCGGGCCGGCGAAACACTCCCCGGCGATAGCTTTTTCACCGTGCCGGGCGGCAAGGGCGCCAACCAGGCCGTGGCGGTGGCACGGCTGGGCGGTAGCGTGGCAATGATCGGCAATGTGGGTGACGATGACTATGGCCGGCAACTGCATCGGGCCCTTTATGTCGAGGGCATCGATTGCCAGGGCGTCAGCACGTGCCCAGGGGTATCCAGCGGTGTGGCACTGATTACCGTGGATGCTGCCAGCCAGAACTGCATTGTCATCATTCCTGGCGGCAACGGCCTGCTGACGCCGCACTCGGTACAGCGCTTCGATGCGCTGCTGCAGGCAGCCGAGGTGGTCATCTGCCAACTGGAAGTGCCGGCCGACACCGTGGCCTGGACCCTGGCCAGGGCCCGTGAACTGGGCAAGCAGGTGATCCTGAACCCGGCGCCGGCCACCGGGCCCTTGCCGGCGGGCTGGTTTGCCTGCATCGATTACCTCACACCTAACGAAAGCGAGGCCGAAGCCCTGACCAGCGTGGCTGTTACGGACCAGGACAGTGCGCGGCGTGCTGGCGAGCGCTTGCTGCAACTGGGGGCGGGTAAAGTGATCATCACCCTGGGCGCGCAAGGGGCCTTGCTGGTGACTGCCCAAGGTCATCAGCACTACCCGGCGCCGGTGGTGCAGCCGCTGGACACCACCGCTGCTGGTGATACTTTCATCGGTGGCTTTGCTGCCGGGCTGGTGCGGGGGCTGGAGGAGGGCGAAGCCATTGCCTTTGGCCAGCGTGCCGCAGCCTTGTCGGTTACCCGTGCTGGCGCCCAGCCGTCGATCCCTTACCTGGCGGAGCTGACACCATGAAGAAAACCCCCTTGCTGAACGTTGCCCTGTCGCGGGTCATTGCCGGCATGGGGCATGGCGATATCCTGGTGATCGGCGATGCCGGGCTGCCGGTGCCACCAGGCGTGGAACTGATCGACCTGGCCATCACGCCCGGTCTGCCGGATTTCGCCAGCGTGTTGCGGGCGGTGCTGAGCGAGCTGCAGGTAGAGCGGCATGTGCTGGCTGAAGAAATGCAGAAAGTGGTGCCGCCAGCGCTGATCGAAATCGAGCGGCTGAAGGGCAAGCTGGGCAAGCGCGAATGGCTGAGCCATGAGGATTTCAAGGTGTTGTCGCGCAGTGCCCGTGCAGTGGTGCGTACCGGTGAGTGCCAGCCCTACAGCAACATCGCCCTCATCTCCGGCGTCACTTTCTGACAGCCACCGCGCTTTTTGTAGGAGCGGCCTTGTGCGGCGATGGGGCGCGAAGCGGCCCCAGATTTTCAGCTTCGCAGCAAAACTTTCCGGGGCCGCTTCGCGCCCCATCGCGGCACAAGGCCGCTCCTACAGGGGGCTGCGGTGTGTTTGTGTCCTGTGTTCTGGCAACAAGGAGTGCCCCATGCTCAAACCCCTGCTACAAGGACTCGCCTTCATGGCCACAGCCACCACCCTTCAGGCCGCCCCCATCGACCTGATCATCGACACCGACCCTGGCGCCGACGACGTGGTCGCGCTGTTTCTGGCCATGGCCTCGCCCGACGAGCTCAATATCCGCGCCATCACCACCGTGGCAGGCAACGTGCGCCTGGATAAAACCTCGCGAAACGCCCGTCTGGCCCGCGAATGGGCGGGTCGCGAAGACATCCCCGTGTACGCCGGCGCCGGCCGCCCACTGGTGCGCGCGCCGATATACGCCGTCGATGTTCATGGTGAAGAAGGCCTTACCGGGGTACAGGTGCACGAGCCCAAAGCGCCTCTGGCCCAAGGCAATGCCGTGCAATACCTGATCGACACCCTCGGCACAGCCAAACCGCACAGCATCACCGTGGCCATGCTCGGCCCGCAGACCAACCTGGCCTTGGCGCTGATCCAGCGCCCGGACATCGTCAAGGCCATCAAGGAGGTGGTGGTCATGGGCGGTGCCCATTTCAACGGAGGCAACATCACCCCTGTGGCGGAATTCAACCTCTATGCCGACCCGCATGCCGCCGAAGTGGTGCTGGCCAGCGGTGTGCAGCTCACCTACCTGCCGCTGGACGTCACTCACAAGCTGCTGACCAGCGACGCACGCCTGAAACAACTGGCAACCGTGAACAACCAGGCCAGCAAGCGCGTGGTGGATATCCTGAATGCCTACATCACCCACGACATGGACCTGTACGGCATGCCCGGCGGCCCGGTGCACGACGCCAGTGTCATTGCCTACCTGCTAAAGCCCGAGCTGTTCAGTGGCCGGCGTATCCACATGAGCATCGACAGCCGCGAAGGCCCGACTTTCGGCCAGACGGTTGCCGACTGGTACGGCGTGCTCAAGCAGCCGGCGAATGTGTTGTGGGTGGAGCAGGGCGATGCTCAGGGGCTGTTTGACCTGCTCAGCGCCCGTCTGGCGCGATTGGAATAGCCGCGTGCGGCGCGTAGCGCTCGAACACCTGGTCGATGAAGCTGCGGGCCGCCTCGGCACCGTTGTCGCGTACCAACAGGTCGATGGCGATCAACAGCAATTCTTCCGGTGTGCCAGGGCTGTACGCGCTCTGGCCCTCCGCCCATTTGACCTTGATGTCGGCATCGATGCTGTGGGTACTCATGAAAAGCTCTCGCTGGGGCCCGGGACGAAGGGGTGAACACCTGACCCTGGTGTTCGATGGAGGCGGGATGCGCTCCACTTCTTGCAGTAAATCATGGCTTTGCGCCAGTGACTGTGCGCGCTAAGCATATGGCAAACGCAGTGGGTTGTGCAAAATCCGGTCACGATTGCTTTTCGCCTCGCTGCCAGAGTTCAGGCAGACTTGACCGGTTTTGCAACGAATACCCAGCGGAGCTGTCGGAACAGACAGTTCCCGGACCTATTTAGGAGGCTTCATGTTCCGTACCCGTGCTTACCTGGCAACCCTGGCGGTGGCTGCTGTCCTGGCTGGTTGCAGCACTGGTGGCAACGCCGATGGTGGTGCTGTGCCAGCTTCGCCTGTAGCCAATGACGGCCGCTGCGATGCCAGTGGCGCCGATTTTGCCATTGGCAAGCCTGCCAGCGCCGAGCTGCTGGAGCAGGCACGCAAGGCCAGTGGCTCGCAGATGGCACGCATTCTCAAGCCGCACGACGTGGTAACCCTGGAGTACCGCTCCGAACGCCTGAACCTGAACGTGGACGAGCAGGGCAAGGTAACCCGCGTCAACTGCGGTTGATGCAGCTCCAAAGGCCCATGCGGTCCCTGTAGGAGCGGCCTTGCCGGGGCGCCGGACCGGCCGGAAAGGGCCGCAAAGCGGCCCCAGGTTTTTAGCTTCACCGCCTGAAGCAAAGAGCAGCGTGTGCCGCCTGGTCAGCGCCCATAAAAAAACCCGCCACAAGGGCGGGTTTTTTCACAGCTTCCGAATTACTCCGGACGAACCTGAGCAGCCTGCATGCCCTTCTGACCGCGCTCGGCGACGAAGGAAACAGTCTGACCTTCTTTCAGGCTCTTGAAGCCGTCGGATTCGATGGCTTTGAAGTGAACGAACAGGTCGTCGCCGCCGCCTTGTGGGGTGATGAAGCCGAAGCCTTTCTCATCATTGAACCATTTGACGGTGCCGGTTTGGCGATTGGACATGGGATGAATCTCCAGAAACTTGAAATTTTTCGAAGTGCCTAGACGCCTGAGCTGTCTGGCACAGAGGACATCATAGTCTAATTCTGCAGAACTAGCGCCTTTTACCTTCACCAGATGTTGATCTAACGCAAAATAGTTACCGGCGGTCACCGGCTTTAAGGGTTCAGCGCTTCGGTGCGCAGGCCTGTTGCACCACAGTCTGGGCCTTCTGCATCAGCTTGGCGTCAACGCCATCGTTGCTGTTAAGGTCGGCAATCTCGGCGTCGGTGAAATTCTTTTCGATGGCTCGTGCGCCGCAGTCGCAGTGTTTTTTCGCGGTGGCAGCGTCAACGCCCTGGCTGCCGGCCACTTGCGTGCACTGGGCGGTGTAGGCGGCCTCCTTCCCGGCGGGGAAGTTGCCAGCGTTCGCAGCCACGGGCAGCAGCAGGGCGCCAGCGGCCGCCAGGGCCAGAAGAGACGGAACTCGCATAACCAGTTACTCCTTGGGTCAAGGTCTCATCAAGAGTAGGTTGCTTCCTAAGGTCTGAGCCGTATTTTTCCGCGATAGTTCACCGCTGCGGTGCAATTTCCAAATATTTCTGCCTGGGGCGCAACCCGCGTGCTAGCATGCCCGGCTTGTAGTCGCGCTGTGCCGGCTGCAGCTATCTTTTTTCTTTCCAGTCACTCTGGTTCGTCCCTTGCAAGCCGAAAGGCTTCTGCCACTGTGAGGCAGGCTTCCTTATGAAGGAAGGCAGGCCGGATCTTGTACTGGCTCATCCCAACCCACGTGACCTTTGGTAGGGGTCACCACTAGGAGAGGAGGCGCCATGCCCATTATTACTCTTCCCGATGGCAGTCAACGTTCGTTTGACCACGCCGTATCCGTCGCCGACGTAGCCGCATCCATCGGTGCCGGCCTGGCCAAGGCTACGGTCGCCGGCAAGGTCGATGGCAAACTGGTCGACGCGTGCGACCTGATCAGCCACGACGCCACCCTGCAGATCATCACCCCTAAAGATGAAGAGGGACTGGAGATCATCCGTCACTCGTGCGCCCACTTGGTCGGCCACGCAGTGAAGCAGCTGTACCCGACCGCCAAGATGGTCATCGGCCCGGTTATCGATGAAGGCTTCTATTACGACATCGCCTACGAGCGCCCCTTCACCCCTGAAGACATGGCTGCCATCGAAAAGCGCATGATGGAGCTGATCGAGAAAGACTACGACGTGGTCAAGAAAGTGACCCCGCGCGCCGAAGTCATCGATGTGTTCAAGGCCCGTGGCGAAGACTACAAGCTGCGCCTGGTCGAGGACATGCCGGATGAGCAGGCCATGGGCCTGTATTATCACGAAGAATATGTCGACATGTGCCGTGGCCCGCACGTGCCGAACACCCGCTTCCTCAAGGCATTCAAGCTGACCAAGCTGTCCGGTGCCTACTGGCGCGGTGATGCCAAGAACGAGCAGCTGCAGCGCGTGTACGGCACCGCCTGGGCCGACAAAAAGCAGCTGGCTGCCTACGTTCAGCGCATCGAAGAAGCCGAAAAACGCGACCATCGCAAGATCGGCAAGCAGCTCGACTTGTTCCACCTGCAGGAAGAAGCCCCGGGCATGGTGTTCTGGCATGCCAACGGCTGGACTGTATACCAGGTGCTTGAGCAGTACATGCGCCAGGTTCAGCGCGCCAACGGCTACCTGGAAATCAAGACCCCGCAGGTTGTTGACCGTATTCTCTGGGAGCGTTCCGGGCATTGGTCCAACTACGCCGAGAACATGTTCACCACGTCGTCGGAAAGCCGTGACTACGCGGTAAAACCGATGAACTGCCCGTGCCACGTGCAGGTGTTCAACCAGGGCCTGAAAAGCTACCGCGACCTGCCGCTGCGCCTGGCCGAGTTTGGTGCCTGCCACCGTAACGAGCCGTCCGGCGCCCTGCACGGCATCATGCGCGTGCGTGGCTTCGTGCAGGACGACGCGCACATCTTCTGCACCGAAGACCAGGTGAAGAAAGAAGCCGCCGACTTCATCAAGCTGACCCTGGACGTGTACAAAGACTTCGGCTTCAGCGATATCGCCATGAAGTTGTCCACCCGTCCGGCCAAGCGTGTCGGTTCTGAAGAGCTGTGGGACCGTGCCGAATCGGCACTGGCCGACGCCCTGAACGAATCGGGCCTGGAGTGGGAATACCAGCCAGGCGAGGGCGCTTTCTATGGCCCGAAAATCGAGTTTACCTTGCGCGACTGCCTCGGCCGTAACTGGCAGTGTGGTACCCTGCAGTACGACCCGAACCTGCCAGAGCGTCTGGATGCCAGCTATATCGCCGAAGATAACAGCCGTGTTCGCCCGGTCATGCTGCACCGCGCCATCCTCGGTTCGTTCGAGCGCTTTATCGGCATGCTGATCGAGCACTACGCTGGCGTGTTCCCGGCGTGGCTGGCACCGACCCAGGCGGTGATCATGAATATCACCGACAAACAGGCCGATTTCGCCCTCGAGGTTGAGAAATCTCTGAACGGTAGCGGTTTCCGTGCCAAGTCGGACTTGAGAAATGAGAAGATCGGCTTTAAAATCCGCGAGCATACTTTGCTCAAGGTCCCGTACCTTTTGGTTATAGGGGATCGCGAAGTCGAAACGCAGACCGTTGCAGTGCGTACTCGCGAAGGCGCAGACCTGGGCTCCATGCCCGTCGCCCAATTCGCTGAGCTTCTGACACAAGCGGTTTCCCGGCGTGGTCGCCAAGAATCGGAGTAATGACTATTAAGCGTGAAATGAGAAACGATAAGCGTGCTGTACCGAAGGCCCCGATCAACGAGAATATCTCGGCCCGCGAGGTTCGGTTAATTGGCGCAGACGGCGAGCAGGTTGGCATCGTCTCGATTGATGAAGCGCTGCGTATCGCTGATGAAGCGAAGCTGGACCTGGTAGAAATCTCTGCAGACGCGGTACCGCCCGTCTGCAAGGTCATGGACTACGGCAAGCACCTCTTCGAGAAGAAGAAGCAGGCCAACGAAGCCAAGAAAAACCAGAAGCAGATCCAGATCAAAGAAATCAAGTTTCGTCCAGGGACGGAGGATGGGGATTACCAGGTAAAACTACGCAACCTGGTACGTTTCCTTACCGATGGGGACAAGGCCAAGATCTCTCTGAGATTCCGTGGTCGTGAGATGGCCCACCAGGAGCTGGGCATGGAGTTGTTGAAGCGGGTTGAAAATGACCTGCTTGAATACGGCACCGTTGAGCAGCATCCGAAGATGGAAGGACGCCAGCTTATGATGGTCATCGCCCCCAAGAAAAAGAAGTAATCTCCCGGGCACGGCAGGCCTGATGATTATGTGTAATTTTATCGAATGCGGAGTTCCAACATGCCAAAAATGAAAACCAAAAGCGGTGCTGCGAAGCGCTTCCTGAAGACAGCTTCGGGCTTCAAGCACAAGCACGCTTTCAAGAGCCACATCCTGACCAAAATGTCGACCAAGCGTAAGCGTCAACTGCGCGGTGCCAGCTTGCTGCACCCGTCTGACGTGGCAAAAGTCGAGCGCATGCTGCGCGTTCGTTAATTCTGGTTAAGATAGAGGAAGTTACTCATGGCTCGTGTTAAGCGTGGCGTCATCGCTCGTAAGCGTCACAAGAAAATTCTGAAACTGGCTAAAGGTTACTACGGTGCACGCTCGCGCGTATTCCGCGTAGCCAAGCAAGCGGTCATCAAGGCAGGCCAATACGCCTACCGCGACCGTCGCCAGAAGAAGCGTCAGTTCCGCGCACTGTGGATCGCTCGTATCAACGCCGGTGCCCGCAATAACGGTCTGTCCTACAGCCGTCTGATTGCTGGCCTGAAAAAGGCTTCGATCGAAATCGACCGTAAGGTTCTGGCCGATCTGGCAGTGAACGAAAAAGCGGCGTTTGCTGCGATTGTCGAGAAAGCTAAAGCCGTTCTGGCTTAAGTACCCGCGACAATCACCCGGCGGCGCTAGCGCCGTCGGGCATTGAACGTCATCGATAGGGGAAGAGCCTTCAAAGCTCTTCCCCTATTTTCGTATCTGGAGTCTGTACATGGAAAACCTGGATGCGCTGGTCTCCCAAGCCCTAGAGGCCGTGGAGCGCGCTGAAGACATCAATGCCCTGGAACAGATCCGGGTTAATTATCTCGGCAAGAAGGGCGAACTGACCCAGGTGATGAAGACCCTGGGCAACCTGCCAGCCGAAGAGCGGCCGAAAGTCGGCGCGCTGATCAACGACGCCAAAGAGCGCGTCACCGTTGTGCTCAATGCCCGCAAGGCTGCCTTTGAAGAAGCCGAGCTCAGCGCTCGCCTGGCTGCCGAATGCATTGACGTCACCCTGCCAGGCCGCGGCCAGGCCACCGGTGGCCTGCACCCGATCACCCGTACACTCGAGCGCATCGAGCAGTTCTTCACCCACATCGGCTACGGCATTGCCGAAGGCCCAGAGGTCGAAGACGACTACCACAACTTCGAAGCGCTCAACATCCCTGGCCACCACCCGGCGCGGGCGATGCACGATACCTTCTACTTCAATGCCAACATGCTGCTGCGCACCCACACCTCGCCGGTGCAGGTGCGGACCATGGAGTCCACCCAGCCGCCCATCCGCATTGTATGCCCGGGCCGCGTATACCGCTGTGACTCGGATATCACCCACTCGCCGATGTTCCACCAGGTCGAAGGCCTGCTGATCGATCGCGATATCAACTTCGCCGACCTCAAGGGCACTATCGAAGAATTCCTGCGGGTGTTCTTCGAAAAAGAACTGGCGGTGCGTTTCCGCCCGTCGTTCTTCCCCTTCACCGAGCCGTCCGCCGAAGTCGACATCCAGTGCGTGATGTGTTCCGGCAACGGCTGCCGCGTGTGCAAGCAAACCGGCTGGCTGGAAGTGATGGGCTGCGGCATGGTGCACCCGAGCGTGCTGCGCATGTCCGGCATCGACCCTGAAGAGTTCCAGGGCTTCGCCTTCGGCATGGGCGCCGAGCGCCTGGCCATGCTGCGCTATGGCGTCAACGATTTGCGTCTGTTCTTCGACAACGACCTGCGGTTCCTTGCCCAATTCCGCTAGGCCCAATCGACGCACATTCTAGGAGAACAGCATGAAATTCAGTGAACAGTGGCTGCGCGGTTGGGTAAACCCGCAAGTCTCCCGTGACGAACTGGTCGCCCGCCTGTCCATGGCCGGCCTCGAAGTCGACAGCGTTACCCCCGCTGCCGGCCAGTTCAGCGGCATTGTCGTGGGCGAAATCCTCGCCACCGAACAGCACCCGGACGCCGACAAGCTGCGCGTGTGCCAGGTGAGCAACGGCCAGGAAACTTTCCAGGTCGTGTGCGGCGCCCCTAACGCCCGCCCAGGCATCAAGGTGCCGTTCGCCATGATCGGCGCCGAGCTGTCTGGCGACTTCAAGATCAAGAAGGCCAAGCTGCGCGGCGTCGAGTCCTTCGGCATGCTGTGCTCGGCGGCCGAGCTGGAAATCAGCGAAGAGAACGACGGCCTGCTGGAGTTGGCGGCTGATGCCCCGGTTGGCGAAAACATTCGCACCTACCTGAGCTTGGACGACGCCAGCATCGAGATCGGCCTGACGCCCAACCGCGGTGACTGCCTGTCCATCGCCGGCCTGGCCCGCGACGTCAGCGCGTTGTACGACACCCCGGTCACCCGCCCGGTGGTGCCTGCCGTAGCGCCTGCCCACGACGAAGTGCGCCCGGTGGAGGTCAGCGCCCCGGCTGCCTGCCCACGCTACCTGGGCCGCGTTATCCGTAACGTCGACCTGAGCAAGCCGACCCCACTGTGGATGGTCGAACGCCTGCGCCGCAGCGACGTGCGCAGCATCGACGCTGCCGTCGACATCACCAACTACGTGATGCTCGAACTCGGCCAGCCGATGCACGCCTTCGACCTGGCAGAAATCAACGGCGGCATCCGCGTACGCATGGCCGAAGAGGGCGAAAAACTCGTCCTGCTCGACGGCCAGGAAGTTGCCCTGCGCGCAGACACCCTGGTAATCGCCGACCACACCCGCGCCCTGGCCATCGCCGGCGTCATGGGTGGCGAGCACAGCGGTGTGAACACCGAAAAAACCCGCGACCTGTTCCTGGAAAGCGCCTTCTTCGAGCCGATTTCCGTTGCCGGTAAAGCCCGTTCCTACGGCCTGCACACCGATGCCTCGCACCGCTACGAGCGCGGCGTCGACTCGCAGCTGGCCCGCGAAGCTATCGAGCGCGCCACCCAGCTGCTGCTGGACATCGTTGGCGGCGAAGCCGGCCCGGTCGTTGAAGCTGTCAGCGAGCAACACCTGCCAAAAGTGGCCCCCGTCACCCTGCGCGCCGAACGCATCACCCAGATGCTCGGCATGGAAATGGACCCAGCCCAGGTCGAGCAACTGCTCAACGCTCTGGAGCTGACCACCACCAAGAGTGGCGGCTCTGAAGGTGTAGCGCAGTGGACCGTCAACGTCCCGAGCCACCGCTTCGACATCAGCCTGGAAGTGGACCTGATCGAAGAGCTGGCCCGCCTGTACGGCTACAACAACCTGCCGGTTCGCTACCCGCAAGCCCGCCTGGCGCCAAAAGGCAAGCCGGAAACCCGCGGTGACCTGCCGACCCTGCGCCGCCTGCTGGTTGCCCGCGGCTACCAGGAAGCCATCACCTACAGTTTCATCGACCCGAAACTGTTCGAACTGTTCAGCCCGGGCGTAGAGCCGCTGTTGCTGGCCAACCCCATTTCCAGCGACATGGCCGCCATGCGCGCCTCGCTGTGGCCGGGCCTGGTCAAGGCACTGCAGCACAACCTGAACCGCCAGCAAGACCGCGTGCGCCTGTTCGAAAGCGGCCTGCGCTTCGTCGGCCAACTGGGTGACCTGCAACAGCAGCCAATGATTGCCGGCGTAATCACCGGCAGCCGCCTGCCAGAAGGCTGGGCCAACGGCCGCGACGGCGTCGACTTCTTCGACGTAAAAGCCGACGTCGAAGCCCTGCTGGGCTACTCCGGCGCCCTGAGCGACTTCACCTTCAGCGCCGGCAAACACCCAGCCCTGCACCCAGGCCAGACCGCCGCCATCGAGCGCGACGGCAAACTGGTCGGCTACCTTGGCGCCATCCACCCAGAGCTGGCCAAAGCCCTGGGCCTGGATCGCCCGGTGTTCCTGTTCGAGCTGGTGCTGGGCGATGTGGTCGAAGGCCGCCTGCCGAAATTCAGCGAGCTGTCCAAGTTCCCGGAAACCCGTCGCGACCTGGCTTTGATTGCAGGACGTGATGTAGCTTCTAGCGCGGTGCTTGAATTAATTCGTGACAATGCAGGCGAATGGCTCACAGACCTCAGGCTGTTTGATGTCTACCAAGGTAAAGGCATTGATCCTGATAGAAAAAGCCTTGCCGTTGGCTTGACCTGGCAGCATCCATCGCGCACTCTTAACGACGATGAGGTGAACACTACCCTGCAAAACATCCTCACCTCGCTCGAACAAAGGTTGAACACCACGTTAAGGAAATAACGGCATGGGTGCTCTGACGAAAGCTGAGATGGCCGAAAGGCTGTACGAGGAGCTGGGGCTTAACAAGCGTGAGGCCAAGGAGCTGGTCGAGCTGTTTTTCGAAGAAATTCGGCACGCACTTGAAGAGAACGAGCAGGTGAAGCTGTCCGGTTTCGGCAACTTCGACCTTCGCGACAAACGCCAGCGGCCGGGCCGCAACCCTAAAACAGGGGAAGAGATCCCGATCACTGCACGGCGCGTCGTCACCTTTCGTCCAGGGCAGAAGTTGAAGGCCCGGGTTGAGGCCTATGCTGGAACCAAGCCATAACGACGAACTGCCCCCCATACCGGGCAAACGCTACTTCACCATTGGTGAAGTCAGCGAGCTGTGTGCTGTAAAGCCACACGTGCTGCGGTACTGGGAGCAGGAGTTCGACCAGCTTAATCCTGTGAAGCGGCGGGGGAATCGGCGGTATTATCAGCGGCAGGATGTGCTGATGATCCGCCAGATTCGTGCGCTGCTTTATGACCAAGGGTTCACCATTGGCGGGGCGCGGTTACGGCTCTCCAGTGATGAGGCTAAGGATGAATCCAGCCAGTACAAGCAGCTGATTCGGCAGATGATTGTTGAGTTGGAGGATGTGTTGGTGGTTTTGAAGAAGTGAGATCTTTCGCATAGGTGGAATTTTTTTAAGAAAAAGCTTCCACTTATCAGATGGTTAGGGTACATTCTTCAACGTCCTCAGCAACATTGAGGACATGCTTCAAGCCCAGTCGGGGCGTAGCGCAGCCCGGTAGCGCACTTGCATGGGGTGCAAGGGGTCGAGTGTTCGAATCACTCCGTCCCGACCATATATTTCAACGACTTAGCCACCTTCGGGTGGCTTTGTCGTTTTTGCATGTGGGGAGTTTTTCGGGACTTCATCCGATTTTCCTCTTCAAGATCGTCAACACCGGCCCGCGGGAGTCAGTTGTTGATACCATGTTCGCAGCCTCAATCAGCTTGCCCAGCTCAGCGCCGGAGTAGTGGCTGGTGATGCTGCCGTTCTTGTGCCCGAGCAGTGACTTCCGATCCTCTTCAGTAACGCCTGCTGCCCGCAGTCGTCGACCGAAGGTGTGCTTCAAGTCGTGAATCCTGATCGAGGCATATCCAGGGTGAGCGGGGCGAAGGTTTTCCTCCTGCCAGAGTTTCGCCGCTCTCACCCGTGCCTTCTTCCATGCCGAGTCGTTCATCCGGTGCATCGCGGTGCCGTTGTATGGGAATACCCATTCCTTGCTGATCCCGCGCTGCCTTTCAATGATCGACTTCGCCACGTTATTCAGCACCACCAGGCGCTCGTCGCCATTCTTTACGCCCGAACGGGCGTGTCTCCCGCCGAAGTCAGCAGGGATCAGGAAAACACTGGTTCCCAGTTCCGGCACCGATATTTCCCAATCCCATCTCAGCTTGCACACCTCTTGCTCCCGGCAGCCCGTGTTTACCTTGAACAGGGCCATCGTTTGCAGATGGCCCGGCAACTCGTTGAAGAGGATTGACTGCTCTTCCCATGACATTGGGTAGGGCTTACGGCTCGACTTCTTCTCTTCGAGCTTTCTCAGCATGGGCACACTGTCCAGCCATGGCCTGCGATCATCGTCTCGCCACTTCCTGGCGCAGAGCGTCAAAACCCGGACCGCGCGCTCGATGGCGATGTTGATCGTCCGGTTGCTCACGGCCTTTTCAATGGTCCCATCCGGCAGAACTTTTTCTGTCTGCCGGTCCCTGATAAACGGCTCCAGCGCCTGGTCATCGATGTGCGTCAGCGGCAGGTGGCCCAGGTACGGGTGAAGCTGCTTCATGCACAAGGCAGTGAGGTGGATGGATGGCTGATCCTTGACCTCAAGGAGGTAGCGCATTGCCGCCTCCTCCCAGGTGTGCACCTGCCGAACGCCATAGACCTTCCTTTGACGCAGCTGCTCGAGCTTGTGGATCAGGTACTGCTCTGCCTCTTCCCGGTCACCAGTTCCAGTACTTTCTCGAATTCGCTCCCCTTTGTAGACTTTATCGATTTGCCAGACACCGCCCTTCTCGTAGAGGCCGGTGATCGTTTTTCGCGCCATGTATCATCTCCTCGGCGCTCGCTGCGGGGCCGATTGTTGTCCTGTCCGGTGGCTTTTTCAATCGCCTTGGCCTCGATGTAGGCGTCCGCCCACTCATCAAGCTCCTGGCGGTCAAAGGCCACGCCCTGTTTTCCGATGGGGAATTCCCGCACGTTCGGCCTGACCGTCTTGTTGAACTCATCCCGGCACATGCCGAGATACCCAGGCGCATCGCCGAACCGGATGAACCGCGGCTGAATGCTTGAGGGCTTTGCTGCTGTGGCATTCGCCATATTGGTCTCCATGCCATTCAGGCCGTGAAGTGGTGCCCGACCTTCGCCGCCCGGGCGGCTTCCTCGGTGCGGAACATGAGCCGTGTTTTGCTGGTGCTGCCCCAGCTGTTGTATTCGACGTCGACCCACCAGGCGCCGAACTTGCGGTACGGCTCGCCGAGGATCTTCGTGACGTAGCAGTCGATCAGGTTCGTGGATGGTCTCCACGCCGCCGGTGGCGGCAGGTTGGTGGTCAGATCGTGGCCTGGGCGATGGTCTGCTCGAAGCGCGAAGCCAGTTCGGCGTTGACCTCGGCCTTTGCCAAGCTGTCGGCGGTGCCCTTGGCGCGGTGCAGGGCTTCGTACTTGCGCAGCTGGGCAGCGGCTTCGATCAGATCCCTCAGCAGCAGGGGCGCCGCGGCGATCAGCTTGGCGTTGGCCCGGCGCAGATCCCGGCTGAGTTCAGCAGGTCCGATCTCGGTGAAGGTCACGCAGTCGCCGCAATCAGCGATCATCCAGCCGTCAGAGGGGAGCGCCTTCACACCATCACCACTATCGGCGCCGAGGCCGGTGAAGACTTCGGTTTCGTTCAGGACTTCCCATGGGCCGGGCGTGTTTTTGTGATTTGTCATGGCAATAGCTCTCCATGCCCGCGCATGTCGGCGGGCTTGAGTTGTAGGGGGAGGGGTTAGGCTGCTGGACGCTTCATGAAGGTGATCCAGTGCGTCTTTTCGCGCTTGCCGGACTTGTGGCCAAACAAGGGCTTCTCATCGGTAAGGGCCAACAGCTCGCTGACCAGCACCTGGGTTTCGTTCCACTTGAAGATCAGAATTCCCTCGGGCTCCAGCACGCGGAAGCACTCGGCGAAGCCCTGGCGGATATCCTCCCGCCAGTCGCTGGTCAGCAGTCCGTACTTGGCGCGCATCCAGCTATCGACGCCGGCCCGGGTGAGGTGCGGCGGATCGAACACGACCAGGCGGAAGGTTGAGGCCTCGAAGGGCAGGCTACGGAAGTCCATCAGCACATCGGGCTCAACCTTCAGCACACGGCCGTCGCAGAGCAGGTGCTCTTCGTCGCGGATGTCACCGAACAGGGCGCGCTGGTCCTCCTTGTCGAACCACATCATGCGACTGGCGCTGCAAGGGTCGAGAACTTTGGCTGCGGCGCTCACGGCATCAGCTCCTTCGGCACCTGGACGGTATCGCCGAGCTTGGTGATGACGAGGGTGCGGCAGAAGGCGATCAATGCGGTTGGCCCGTAGAGCCAGATGCCGGCACCTGCAGGACCGGCGCTGTACCGGCAACTGTCGTCCTCCAGATGCGAGTTGTGATGGGCGCTGCCCAGGTGCTTATCGAACAGGGGCCCGCCTTGGGCCCAGTTCCAGCTCGGGCGCCAGGCACTGGTGTCATCCGGCAGCTTTCGCACCCATCCTTGGTGATCTATGAAGACCGGTACCGCTTCGGCCTTCGCCACCGCCCAGTCCAGCGCCGCGCCGATCAGGTTGGATACCCTCACTACGATCAGGTCGGTCATGGCTCTACCTCAGCACTGTCTTTGATTTCCTCAAACCGGTACGTCTTGATGACCCGTTCCTCGACGCCGGTGACCTTGATGAACTTGGCCTCATTCACCCACGGGTAGGCATTTGGCTCGCCGTGCTTGCCGCCGCCGCTCATCTCGCAGAAGGCGAGGGCACGACCATCGGGCAGGATGAAGGCCTTTACGTCGACCTCGTAGTTTCTGCCCCAGCTGTAGTGGCACCACTCGGGGATACCACTTACTGTTTCAGCCTCGTAGCGGACCTCGTTGGTGGCATCGTCATGCTCGTTTTCTTCGAAAAGAACCTCGAGCAGCTCGCCAGGTGCCGCAGCCAGGAAGGCCAAATCGACGGAAGTAGATTGCCCATCGTCATCGGTAAACGTGTAGTCGTAGCCGAACTGGAGGCCCTTGCGCATGACAAGCAGCTTGGCCAGTTGGCTTGCGGTGAGATCGCTCAGGGAGGCGTGGATGTTTTCATTGAGCACGAGAAGTCCTTGGCCGCCAAAGCGGCAGTAGTTGTACAAGTTATTGGAGGTGTAGAAGTTTGGGGGCCGGTGGTCTGAATCAGTTCACAGTTCGGCCTTTTCCAGTTGTGCAGCGACACCGCTTCGCTATGGTGGTCTTTGGCCATACACAAAAAACTTCAGTCGTAGGAGGCGGCATGCGAATTCGCGGAGACGTTTATTGGCAGTGGGCGGATCCCACGCTCCACCACCGGGAGCACGACGAAACTCTGGCCGACGGCACGTTTATCGATGTTCAGGTGAGGCTCTCGCGCACGGGTGACACGCAAATGTTTATCGGCGTCTATGCGCCTGGCGGTGCTGCGCTTCACGAAGAGGCCTTCGACTCCCGCCCAGGCGAATCGATGACCAGGGCATTAGCGTGGGGCGTGGGGCGTGCTCGCCTCATCGCTATCGAGGGCCTGGCCGCAACGAATAAGCTTGCGGCGTGCTCGAAATAGAGGGGCGAGGGGTTACAGCTGGGTGGAGTACAAATGTGCTCCTGCCAGCTGTTCGCTACCTGGCGACCTCCGGCTCGAGAGCGAGCCCCTTCACGGCCTCGCTGTAAATGAATTTGATCTGGTCCCACGGGATCGTGTGGCGCTGAGCGAATTCACCCTCGCCATCGCAGATCTCGCAGCCCTCTGCTGGGTCATCCAGTTCAAGGCATTCGGGGCATTCGCGGGTTACCTCCAGCTTGAACTCACCAAGCAACAGGGCTTTCGCGCCATTCTCGGCGGTGAGCCGCCTGGGCATGAGGCAGTAGCCGTCGGGGATCGCCGGCGCGCTCGACTCCGTCATCGGCCCCAGACCAACAATCGGCAGCCCAGTCGCCGCCGCATCCCTCTCTGCCTCTTCTTTGGTCCACCAGATGGCAGTACCAACCATCCAGGCTATAGGCTCGGGCTGGGGCTGCGGGGCAGGCAGTAGATCGGATAGCGCGATATCCGGCGCGGTGCACTGGGCAGCATCAATCGCTGCCATGGCTAGGGCTCGGTCAGTCATGGTCGGAACGCCCTTCAGGCGAGTGATGCACGCTGTAGCAGCGTCGACCTGCTTTTCGGTCCAGATGCTGCGCTCTACCAGCATGTAGCCTTCGGGCACGCTGACCATACCGAGGATCCCCTCGATATGGTCATGCTGCTCGATGGTGCTGGATCGGTTTTCTGTGGGCATGGGGATATCTCGCTTCATGCTGCTTTCGGCTCCGGCTGCCATTCGGTCCAGCCGATTCGCGGCATCTTGGTCTTGGGGTTCAGGATGGGCTTGCCCTTCGCGTCAGTCATCGCGCAGCGGGCTCGTATGCGCAGATCCCGGCAATCGCCAGAGCGCTTGGCCAGATCCATGAACTGCTGGGCGTACTGGGGGGGCGTCGAACATGTTGCTGAGCTGCTTCACCTTCTCGCCGCTCATGAGCTTGTCGACGTACTTGGCGACCGCCTCCTCCCACTGCGCAGGCGTCAGCTGAATTGAGGGGCCGCCCGGCTTGCCAGGCTTGTTGGTTTTGACGCGCTTTTTGGCCTCGGCCAGCGCTACATCACGGGTCATGCCGAACACTGCGAATGTGCTCATGATGATCTCCAGGCAGGCGCCGCCCTCGCCGGGGAGGCGTTTATTAGTGGCAATTTGATGTCGTTTGGTCTATTGGTTGTGATTCCAGACCAGCGAGTTGAATCCCCGATGGACCGCGAGCCAACAAACCAGGAAGTCGCAGCAGTTCTCGGAATTGATGAGGATCAGGTTGATAAGTACCGTCAGGAGGCTGTGCTATTGGGCGACGGTTCCTGGCTGATCCACTTTTCCTACGACATGCCGCGAGAGCTGCGGCACAGCTTCACTGGTAGCTTCACGGCGATCGTCGAATGCGTTGCAACTTGTGTTGACGCCCGCTCAGTCGACTGAGGCTGGCGGGCAGCGAAGGACGGTCAGGCGGCTTTCGCTTCGGCCAGCTGAGCGACGATCGCCTTGGCGGCGTGGTTGATCAGGTACAGCCGATTGATCAAGCTGTCGCGCGGCTTGTCGATAGTGATCTCCCAGTAGTCGCAGCCCAAGCCAAGCACTTCGTGGTGCTCGCTCATGAGCATGCTGGCCTGTTCGACGCATTCGATGTGGTCGGCTTCGTACAGGCGATCATTCAGAGAATTCCAGAAGTCATGCCCGTCTTCGCCGTATTCGATTGCTGCGAGCCGATCCTTGACCAAGCTCCGCAACTCATCCCACCTGCCTGCTTCACCTACACCGCCGTCATTCCGCATCCACTCGGGCAGGGCGGCGTACAGCTCGTCGTCATCGGTGTTTTCACAGATCTGGCTGCAGACGCCGGTAACCAATGCTGCGCGGAAAGCATCCTCGTCGAACTCGCGCTCGCGGCAATGCTCTTCGAGCTTCGAGTGGATGTAGTAGCCGATGTCGTCACCAGCCAGGAACTCGATGCCGTAGGACAGGCCGACGTTGAAGGTCAGACCGTCGATATCACCGATCGTGGCGATGCCGAAGCGGGTGATGAGGATGTCGAAGGCGTAGCAGGTGGTGCGTGGCGCTTTGCACCGCCAGGCTTTCAACTGATCGGTGTCAGCCAGCACGGTGTATTCGTGGTCCTTCAGGCATTCGGCGGCGCGCTCCCGGCGCTTCGCTTCTTCGGCTTTGCGCTGGGCGATCCATTCCTGGTGGCGTTGTTCGTCGTTCATGACTTTTTCCTGGGCATGCGCCGCCCTCCGTGGCCGGATGCGGCATGGTGGCAATTTGGTTTGGGATGGGGTATTACGGGTGACCGGCATGGGGCCGGGTCGAGGAGAGGCAATTGAACTATTGGGATTCGTACGATTATCCAGAAGGAGATCCAAAGGTCAGGATCACTTTCGGCGCACAGCATGCCGGGACGCCGGTTGTCGCGTGGCTTGGCCTTTACGGGAAAACGGTTGTACCGCCAAAAGTTAATGTAGAGGCTGAGTACAGCATACATACCACTGACGAAGCAGAAGCCAGAAGGATCATGAATGCTCATGCCGACGACTTCATCAGAGAGCGCAATATAGGCTCAGTCGTGGGGAAGCCGTAATGCCTCTCGTGCCCTGAAATTCTCAAGCTTCCGCACCACAGACGGTGACACCGTGATTTCGTGGCGCGGAGGTGTTAGCAGCGGCAGCGCGCCGCCCGGCCCAAGCCCATGCAGGTGATGAATCATCAGCGTCATCGCCTCGCCCTGTTCCTCGATCCCGGCCCACTCCATCAGTTCCAGCAGGGCCTGTTTAGTCCCTGGTCGAACCTTCAAGCGCAGATCTTCTTCCTGCAGGCGCTCGGCCTTTTCGCGCCGGCGCTCGTCACGCTGCTGCTGCGTCAGAGCCATCATCGCCTCCATTGCGCACGAAGCGTCTGCCGGGCACGTATCCCTGCAGGTCGCAAACTCGGTTGATAATCCTGAGCGCTACTTCGAAAACCTTCTCGTCGTCTTGCTCGCGGTACAGCAGCTTCATACTTGGCTGGTGCTCCAGGCAGACTTTGTCGACCAGGCGCCTGGCCAGCCTGCGCAGGTGATCCGCGCTGTCGAAAATGCGCAGGCTGAGCGCAAAGGCCAGGGCCACGTCATCAGGCCGGTACCGGCCGCCGCTGCGAGTGATGTACAGCTTTCGCACCGGCTTGCGCTTCGATGCGTCGAAAAGGGATGCCATGCTCGACCTCCTGCAGGCCGCTTGGGGAGATGGTTAGGTGCTCACGCCGCCTTGTTCTTTGCAGCGCGCTTCGGATTTTTCTGTTCAATCTCAAGGTCCATGTCGTTCCAGCCAGCCAAGAACCAGGAGCCGTGGAACGTGTGTGAGGCAAAGGGGCTGGCCAGCTTGCTGCCACCGCTACGGCGGCATTCCCGGCCATCGTAGTAAACGCTTGGATGCTCGCCGTGGTCGCTCATGGCTGCTTCCTTTGCCGCTGAAGGGGGAATTCGATCCCGAATTTCTTGATGATCCGGCTCATGGTGCTGTGCCCGATGGCAAGGTGCTTGATCACCTGGTTCTTCGACACGCCGACGTCGCGCAGGGCCGTGATTCGCTCTGCGAGTTTGGCGTCGGCCTCGTCGTCGTACTTGGTCTCGGTAGGTCGAAACTTGGGGGCCATGACGAACGAGAAGCCGTAGCGCTTGGCCATGCTGTAGAGCGAGTCTGTTGTGACCTCCAGCTTCAGGGCGGCCTCGCTGCAGGTCATTGTCTTGGCCATCTCTGCAATCATGTCGGCCCGCGACTTGGCGGTTTCCTGATTCGCAAGACGCTTCGGAATCTCGCGCTTTTCCTTCGGCTTCGGCTCGGGATGCTTGCGCGGGCGGAATGGCACGTACTGGAATCCATCCAGCACGATGATCTGGCCGCCAGAGGCAAAGAAGGCCGCTTGTGCGGCCTCCAGGTCGATTGATGGGTTCATGCTGCCTCCTTCATCCGCTCGCGCATTTCCTTCTCCAGGTCGCCGAGCTCTTCCAGAAACGCCTTGATCTCGGCCTCCATTTCGCGGATGCGCTTGAAGTCCCGCTCGAAGCGATGGCACACGTACTGAAGGGGCTCAGGCAGGCGGTCGTCGTAGCTGACGAAGTCCGCCCAGTCCCTGCCGGTGCAGGCCATCTGGGCCAGCATCTGCCACTCGTACTGCGGGTCGTGCCGTTCGGACTGCATGGTGGCGATGTGTGTAGCCGTGTTTGGGCACTTGATCTCAAGCACGCCATCCTCACCGACCAGCCCGTCTGGCGAAGCGCCAAAGCCAGGAATGCTTGGGTGCATGACCAGCCCGGTTTCAATCACCATCAGGCCTTTGTCAGCCTCGTAGGCCATGCACGCAAACGGCTCAAGCTCGACGCCGCGCTGCACGGCGGGCTTGCTGGACAGGTCTGGACCGCTCTGCTGACCAGTGAGGCGCTCGCACAGCAGCTCCATCATGTAGTTCTTGCGGGTAGCAGACGGCGCGCCACCGCGGCCGCTCGCCATCACGTCTTTCACCCGGCTCGCCGTGACACAACCAAGGCGTGCCGCGAACCATTCAGCGCTACGCTGCTCCATCTAACACCTCCTCAGATTCGCCATCGATGGGCGTCGACTCTGCCTTGATGGCATCGGCGCGCTTAGTGACCTCGGCCTTGAATCGGGCATGGCCTGTCGCGTCCTTGGTCTGCCTCATTGCTGCGGTTCCCTGCTGGTACACGTCGGTCAGTGCCTCCAGGCTCCCGGCCTTCTGTGCCAGCGAGATCCAGCTGTTCACCATCTCTGGGTCGGTAGGCGCCGAGCCAGCCACGCTGGCCAGGCCCTCGCCGCCATCGGTGTTCAAGTGGTGAATGGCTTGCTCCAGGCGCTCGGTCTTTGGCCAGTATTTGTAACCGCGTTTCACCACGGTCTTCTTGGCCATCTCGCCCGGGTCGGTGACCCATGGGCAGGATTTGTTCTTGCTGACCCAGGCCTTCCAGGCGCTTGAGCGGTCCCGGATGGCGTTCACATCCTCGAGGCTCATGGTTTCGGTCAGGTAATCGCCGTCGGCGGTCTTGACCACCACGTACACGCCGATCACCTCGCCGCGATCCTTGGCGAACGGGTTGTAGGAATGGGTCGGCGGCTTGTCGAAGCCGTTCAGGCTGAAAGCGTCTGCGGCGTAGACCAGTTCGGCCTGCGCCCAGCGGATGGCGCCGGTCGACATGGCCAGGTCCATCAAGCCGATGTAGCTGATGTCCAAGCAGATGCGGCCGTCTCGCGGTACCAGGTACGCTTGCTTCTTGGCCGGGTTCAAGCTGATGCCGATGGCGGCGATGTTGGTGATCGCATTGGCCACCGACTGCCGGTTCTGCATCGCGACCTTGGTTGCGTACTCGCTCGAGGTGATCACCTGGATGGCGAATTCGGCCTCGCGCTCGAAGTTCAGCGAGCGATCCGTCAGTACGTTGGCGAACTGATTCCGCTGGGCATAGATGTCTTGCGAGATTATGGCTACTGCCTGGCTCATGGCGACCTCAGTAGGAAATGGCGATGTTCGGGATCTTGCGCTGGGCGATCAGGGTGACCGCTTGCTTGGCGCAGGCCTCGGGCATGCCGCATGCGATGAACGCTTCCAGCGCTGCGCGGTTGATTGCGCCCTTGTGCATATTGTCAGCAGCACGAGCCTGGGCTTGACGTTCAATCTCGGCAGCAGCTGCATCAGCCCTGCGCCGCTCTTCCTGGCGTGCCTGTTCTGCCGCCTCATCTTGCCGTCGGGCGGCGGCCTGGCGCTCCTGCTCCATCCGCTGTTCGGTTGCAACGCGGTCGGACTCGGCCTGAATTCGGGCCCGCTCGGCTTGCTCGGCCTGCAACTTGAGCTGTAGGCGTTGGTTCTCGGCTTCCCGCTCTTGCGCGGCGGCCTGATCTTTCAGGTCTTGCTCGCGCTTGGCGGCCGCGTCACGCTCGGCCTGCTGCTCCTGGGCCACTCGCTGGCGCTCCTGCTCGACCGCGGCTTCCTGTGCCAGCCTGATCCGGTCTTGCTCGGCGCGCTCATCTGCTTCGCGGCGCAGGCGGGCCAGCTCGGCTTGCTCGACGTCGTACTTCAGTCGCGCGGTCAGAGCTTCACGCAGCGAAACCAGCACCTGGTCTTTCACTTGGCCAGCCTCGGCGTCGAACTCTTCCCAGGTATCGCCAAGGGTCACGGCCTCGACCCGACCGATCCGCGTTAGCAAATCCTCTGCGTCCAGCAGGCCCAGCTCGATTCCCTCGGCCTTGATGGCCGCGACGCCTTGCTCATGCCGGGTCACGCGCGCCGCCTCTGCCTGCTCCCACTCCGTCAGCGGGCGGCGGACTTCTTCCTGCCACGCGGTGAGCGTGTCACGCATGCGCTTTCGCTCGGCGTCGATCTTCTTCGGGATTTCCTTCAGCTCCGAAACGAGATCTTTGCCCAGGTCGTCCAGCGCGGACTTCGATCGAGCGATGCTGTAGGCGATAGAGCCGATGGCCTTGCGGCCCTTGGCCGTCTTCACGTCCGGCACGAAGGTGTCGATCTGATCGCGGATGTGCTTGAGGTACGGGTCGAGGCCATTGGGAGTCTGATAGACCTGCAGGGCCGTTTCTTTCGGCGGCACGACGGCCAATTCGGTTTGTTCGGACATTGGTACACCTCGCGCCAGGCCGGCGCCGTCAGTTGAGTAAGGGAATGCCAGGTCACGCTCGTGAAGTAGGGCGAACGCCCTGGCTGCGGTGGATGGTTGCGCGCTCTCGCCGCTTACGCTCCCGAAGGGGTACGGTTATCCCGCAGGCCCGCCGTGCGCCGGGTGTGAATTCAGGAAGTGATGTTGCCGGCCAGGGCGCTCAGGAGGAGCCAGCCGGTGCAGAAGGTGAGGGCGATGAAGGAGCCGCGCCAGGTTGCGAAGCGGCTGGCTCGCTGGGGGCCGGTCAATTGGGAGACTCCCATGGATATTTCGACAGGTGCTGTTTGACCTCTTTCGAAATTATCTCGACCAGAGATTGGTCGGTCGGCATTTCACCCGTAGTCACGACGTTGATGGTGAGCGCCTCGCGCACCGAGCCCTGGCGGATGAAGTCGATGTCGATGAGCATGGTCACTTCGCTCATGCCCGCACCTCATACCCGACCGTCCACTCCCCGCAGATGCAGGCGCGGCACTTCCAGGCAGCGGGGTTCTCGATGCTGGCCAGCGCCGCCTCATTCACCGCGGCGGCGAAGGTCGGCCCCTTAAACAGCATCAGCACCCGGTCGGCCGGCATGGCCTGAGTCTCGGGCAGTTCCGCGATCTGCTCGTCGATGAGCGTGGTGATTAATGGCGTGGTCATGCTGCCTCCTTGCGCCGTTCGGCAATACGCCGGATGCGCTCGCAGTAGTGTTTGAACTCGTTGGAGTCGATGGCCAAGAGGGAGAAGTAGGCGACCACCAGGGTTTCTGCCTTGGCATCCTCCACCGGGCCAGAGCCCGGCAAAAGCATCGTTTCGATTGCGGCCTCGATGGCGCTGACTGCCAAGCTGTGAGGGCTCATTGCGCCTCCTCGGCCTGGGCCAGCACTCCTTCTTTGGCGAAGGGGGTGAGCAGCTGGCGGGCGATCTCCTCCAGCGCCGACTCAGGGTTGGCCACGCTCATGATCTCGTCAGCTGCCGCTGCTGCGTCGCTGGTCACTTTGCAGCGGGCAGCCAGAACCAGGCGGCCCAGCACCGAGTTGCTGATGCCGTTCAGGCCCAGCTGACCCATAACGAACTCATCCACCGCCTGGGCGAAGCGTTCATAGGTGACGCCCTGCTTCGGGCGCATCCGGCGCTGAAACACCACGTCGCGGCGCGCCATCAGTTCAGCGATGCCGTCGTCGATCCAAGTGGATTCCGCGTCGGCTACTTCGCTCACCGCCGGCGGCATCCGGTTGTCGTACTCAAACTGTGCTGCTCGAAGTGCGCCCATGGCGATCTCCAGGTGGGTGATGCGGCCGCATTGGTCAGGAGCCAGGCGCAGGGTGACCAAACCCACCGTGAAAGGTGGCCTGGCGCCTGCCAATGCGGTCGAAGTGAAGGGAAGGGGTGCAGGCGGTGAGCGCTACCTCACATGCATCTGGTCTGGCCGGGTAGGCCCCGGATTCGCCTGCGTGTACGTCGATTAATGTTTGCTGCGGTGAGCCTTAACTTGCGTAAGGCTCACGGTGATGCGCTTTAAATCGATGAAAACTGCATCGGGGTGTGATCTGCATGACGTTTGCCGCCCATTGCTCTCGCGCTGGGTGACGGTACTCAGATCACACTCCAATGCAGCCTGCGATGGGGAGCAGGGCATCGGGCCGTCTTTCCGGCTGTCAGGGAATCAGCTCTTGCCCAGGACCGCCTTCGTGACGACCTTGGGGAATTTCTTGGTGCGGATCTCGTTGGCCTGCTTGTCAGTCAGCAGGCCCGCCAGATACAGCGTGGTTATGGACGTGTTGATGTGGTCGAGGCGCTTGGCCTCGTCGGCGTTCATTTCCGGGAACTGCTGCGCGAAGGGCCGCGCTGCCCAGCCTTGCTCGAATGTCTGAGACATCGATTTGCCCTCCAGGGCGGTTGATTTCCCGTCTGGCCCTGTCGCCAAGGCCAGCCAGTGAAATCGTCATGCTGCGAACAGCTCTTGCTGCTCAGGCACCGGCATCAGGTAGGCCATCAGTTGCTCAGTCGGCCATTCCGTGACGTCGGTCCAGTCGGGATGGAGCACCTTGAACTCGGTAGGGTGCAGCCACCGACCTTGCTGCTTGTCCGGGCTGATGCAGAACTTGAAGCCTTGGTCTTTCAGGCTCATGGCTGTTCCTCAACGGCTCAGGCCGTGCTGCGCGATGACCTTGAAGATTTCGATGCAGCGAGCCATCGAAGTTTCGGGGCGCTGAGCCTCATCGCGGAGAGAGGTCAGCCAGGTGATGGTGTGTGCGTTCATGCTGCGTTTCTCCAGTTGATTTCCAATGCCGGCTCGGTGAACCGGCATCAGTAAATCGTTCTGTCCCATTACCGCCGGGGTGGCGGGGCGCATTGCATGCCCGGGTCGTTCTCTCGGTTTAGGCGTTTCACCTTCGTCAGCCGTACAGGGTTGTCCCTGTCGTGGGCAGCCTTTCGGGGCTGTCTGATCGCCGGTCGCCGGTAGAGGCAATGCGGTCTGTTGGTTGTTGCGCTGGTTGTTAAAGAGCGGTGAGGCTTGAGGGCCTCTGCAGTCCCTCGTGAGTGACTGCTTGAGGTGAAATTTAGCAAGCTGAATTGTTATGGTCAAGCATGCTCAATTAAAAAATTTAGAATGCTGAATTTTGTGTCCACAAAACCGCACCGTGCGACCGGTTGGCAGCAGTGGCGCTTTGCTACAATGCGCCGACCAAAAACGTGGAGATGGGAATGAAAGGGATCATCGCGGTACTGGCGGCAGCTGTTGCGCTGGGCGGATGCGCAGCGGGACCAACGTGGCAGGCAACTGGAACCACTGACGAGTTCACGGATAAAACCACGATGATGGTGACCACGAGCGAGTTCCCGGCCTCGGGTTCAATCGTGACCAGGTCGCTTCACTTCTATCCGGTGGTTCGGAAGGAGGGCGATGAGATCTATGTCGGCTTGATGTCTGGCGGTCGCTTCAAAATCCCGGTTGGCACCGTCCAACTGCGGATCGATCAGAACGAGGCATGGACCATTACGCCCCAAGAGACACCTGTCAGCATGATGCCTGCCGCGCCTCAATATGCTCTTAATCTACCTCCCGAGCAGGCGGCGCTAGTCAAGCAGACACAGGACCAGGCAATGCTCAACATCACCCAGATGATGAGCCCGTATACGGTTACCGGTGGTGAGAAGGCCAGGAAGATCCTGAAGCAAATGCTGTCTGGGCAAAACTTGAAGTACCGGACTGTAGGCATCAACCAGGCCGCATCAACCACCGGAGAGACAGTGATAGACCCATCGCTTGCCGAGTCTCTCCGGCTGATCGGTATAGATCCTGCCTCTCTATAAACCAGGCAGCAAAAAGCCCGCTTCGATGGCGGGCTTCTGCTTTTTGAGAGGCTACTTCGTAAGCATTTCTCGGGCTTGCGAGCCATTCGATATTGTAATGATCTTGGCAACCACGCCGCCTTGCGGAAGCAAACCATACTGGGATGGAGCTTGCCAGCTTACGGTCGAGCTAAGGAAGTATTTCCCAGGCGGCACGTTAGAGAAACTGAAGTTTCCGTTGCCATCAGCCTGCGTGGTTAGCAGCCCTTGAGATGCCCGCAGGTCGGCCGGCGCTAGAGGCTGGCCGCCTAGGTAATTTGTGTCATACCACTGCTGTGAGTAGGAGGTAACGGGCTGCAGATGGACATCACTGCCGGCGCCAAATTTAACGTCGCCGCCTACGGTGCGCATGAAGACTTGCCCGGTCAGCGATCCGGTCCCGGTTTTGGGAAGTGCATCGTACTCGGCTACTGGGAATGGGACTCGTGGTACGGCTTGCTGCTGAGGAATGGCGCATGCGGACAGGGCAAGAGACAGCGCCAAAGGCATCCATACTTTTTTCATCGTGAAACAGGCCTGTGTTGGTTAAGCTCGTATCCTACCACTATGGCCCTGAGCCATCACGCAGGCGTAAAAAAGCCCGCAGGGATGGGCGGGCTAAAGGGAAATCGGATGAGCCTTCACTGTGCAGAGTAGGGCGTGAAAAAAGCGTGAAGGCATGAAAAAGCCCGCCGAGGCGGGCTTCAACTAATCAACAAGCTTGTAGAACTCTTTTTTGCTCACGCCTGCCTGTAGGCTCATGTACTTAATGAGATCCCCATGGAATGGGGCCTTGGGCTTGTCCACGGTTACCTTTCGAAAAGGGTTTCCGTCCTTCACCCACTGCTCGTGGCTTCCTTCCTGGTTTCGGAAGCGGAATCCTAGTTTCTTAAGGACGCCGATGACTTCTCTATAGGTAAGGGGACGATGGCGCCCAAAGCCCATTCACAATCCTTAGCAAACGTACTGAAGCGTTGGCTCGTTGAAGAATCGAACCTTCTGCTTGGCGCTTCGGCGCTGAGCCAGAGACCAGAAGAAAGCCTTAATGCTATAACCCAACCGCATGGATAGTGGGGCGCGCCGACCAAGCAGCTCAGCTGCATGCTCCTTGTCGACAGTGAGAGCCTCCACCACGTAGGACTTGATCTGTCCTTCGAGTTTTTCCTTGGCCTCTTCAAAGGTTTCACCTTGAGCGGCCAGGGTAAATTGCGGGCAGGCAGCAATCCAATAACCATCCTTCTTCTCTGCGTAGCAACGGAGAACGAACGGGTTGTTAGACATGATGCAAAACCTCCGACAATACTGGTGCACAGGTTATCCACAGACAACACTGGATGGCGATTATGGATACGTCGCCGTATAAGTCAACTGAAATCCGCGCCACGAAACCGAAGCTAACGATTTTGTGGCGCGTATGGTGACTATAGGTTAGGCAGCCAAAGGCGCCACTGGTTCGACCGATCGGAGGCTATCGGGATAATGAGGGAAACTAACGGCCCCGAAGGCCTCTAGGGCAATTGCTTTCGCGCAATGCTACCAGCGTTCACCTCCTCCCCGTACCTTGATAGCTTGTCCTCCCCAGCCTGCATCACCTGGCAGATCCTGATCACTGCCTGGGCGTCGTGCTCGTTTCCGGCCTCGCTCAGGCGTACCGCAATGCGCATCAGCTCGACCGCCGACCACTTCAGGTCGGAGGCTAGCCCCTGGAGGTCGCGGTTGAGTTCTTGGTTGGGCTTGGTTAGGGGCATGACAAACCTCACAGAGCTGATCGCGGCCACTTGGCATCGACCACTCGCCCCACAAGCACCCATTCGCCATCCATCTCGACGGTCGGGAACGAAGGGTTGAGCGGCTTAAGGAAGGCCCGGCCAGAATCCCAGATGAACTGCTTGAAGGTGGCCTCATTGGTGTCGGTCATCTTGGCTACCACGAACTGGCTGCTCTCAACGTCGAAACCCGGGGCCACCAGGATCACCATACCCTCAGGGAACGACATGCCATTTGGCGAGGTCATCGATGGGCCTTTTACCTTGAGCCAGAACCCGTTTGGTCCAGCCCAGGCGTCTGATGGGTGAACCTCGCAAGAGGCCACGTTTGAAATTTCTACAGCCTCCACGGGCATCCCAGCCTGGACCCAGCTGATTTCTGGGTACTCGTAATATCTGAAAGGCCCCGATGCGGGCTCAACGTTGGCGTCAAAACCTGAAGTGGCTGCGATCATTTCGCCCGTGCCGTTTGCGAGCCACTCGGCGCTCACCCCGGTAGCTTGGGCAAGCGCAAACAGGTTTTCGGGCCTCATGCTCTTGCTGTCGCCCGTAATCCATTGAGTAACGGCGGAAGGAGTGACCCCGCATTCGCGGGCGATCTCCTTCTTCAGTTTTTTGCTGTGCTTGATCGCTTTAGCGATTCGTTCGGGTCTGTTCATCCTCAAATATTAAGCCAGCTTAACTTTAGCATGGCCTTTGCTAGTGGATGCTCTTGTCGTTCAAAAATTAGCATGCTTAAATAGCCTTATCGCCAAAGGAGCGAAGCAATGAAGACAACAGACGCCGCCGCCTTCTTCGGTTCCAAAAAGAAGCTCGCTGACGCTTTGCTGATCAACCCGAGCGCAGTCACTCAGTGGGGCGAATTCGTCCCGGAGTCTCGCCAGTACCAAATCCAGGTACTGACAAAAGGGAAGCTTAAGGCCTCTACGAAATCCGCCGCCTAACCAATTCCAACCGCAAGGAGCAGTACCCGTATGGCCTATGACAATCCCGCCCACAAGCGCAGCGAAGTAGTGAAGTCCCGCTACAAGCCGGAGGACGTTCGCATGCTTCGAATGGAAGCACGCGCAGCGGGCATGCAGTTGGCCACCTACGTCCATGAGCTTTCGATGATCGCCAGGCGCCTCGGCGCAGCTGAGCTGATCCGCGAAATCCATGGCCACGGCAAACAGGATAAGACGGCTTAAAGGCCTTATGGAGGGCCTATGCCTGAAAGCACCTTCGATTTGTTGGAGAAGGGGGCTCAGGAAGAGGTTCGGCAGTTAAGTGCCGAGCTTGGATGGAGCCTCGAATACGCCGCCAACCAGTACCTGGAAGCAGGTCGCTCACTGGCGGTACAGGCCCAGCTAAGGCAGATGCGGCATACAGCCCCGCTGCTCTCGCTGGTAGATCACAAAAAGGGCCTCGAAAGGGCCTAAGTAGAGCAGGAGAAGGGTATGAGCAAGCCGGAACTGAGCATCCAGGTGAATTCGCAGACCGGCTCGCAGGAGCTGGACGAGTTACTTGCCTCCCTTAAACAGGTTGCTGAAGTCAGTCTCGATGCTCGATTTGAGGTCCAGCAGCTTCTGTTCGGCGGCGGCGATGTCTTGATGCCAGGCCTCATCGATTTCCGAGCGGTCACCGCAACCGGGACAGGCAACGTAACCCTTCAGCTTCACGTCACCAACCGTTTCCGTGAACTCGCTGCCGCACTGGTCGCAGCTCACCTGTAGCACTTGATCATCAATCAAAGACATGTCCGGCCTCCGATGGCCTCTGGTGTGGAAATCGGAACCTACCACGGATGCGCCGGACACCCAATGCAGCACCGCAACACCAAACGGCAGGCACAAAAAAGCCGGTGGCTAGACCGGCTTCTTGTACTGCATTCGTAACACATGTGCGAGGCAATCATATATGCACCTTGGTAGCCAAATCAATACCGTGGCCATCGCGCCACAAAATGCGAACCACGATTTCGTGGCGCGCACAGTAAACCTGTTCAATTTCGAGGGGTTCGACGTTCGTGTCGTGCTCGTTGATGGTGAGCCTTGGTTCTCTGCCCGTGATGTGGCTGAAGGTCTCGGCTACTCCAATCCACAAAAAGCCGTGCGCGACCACTGCAAAAGCCCGCGCCCGGCGGGGGTGAACGATTCGTTCACCCTTGGTCCGTCGGCAAATATCATCCCCGAGCGTGACGTCTACCGGCTGGTAATGCGCTCGAAGATGCCTCAAGCCGAACGCTTTGAGGAATGGGTGGTGAGCGAAGTGCTGCCCAGCATTCGCAGAACCGGCGGATACACCGCCCCCGCCCAGCCCGCCGACCTCAGCAAGCTGGAAATCCTCCAGATGGCCCTGGAGTCGGAGAAGGCCCGCGTGCTGCTCACTGTCCAGGTCGAGGCCCAGGCCAAGAAGATCGACCACCTGGAAAACCTGTTCAAGGAAGGAATGAGCCACGTCCAGTTCTGCAAGGGCCTCAATGGGGTCAACGTGATGCAGGTTGGCCACTTCCTCGAGCGCCGCAACTGGCTCTACAACGAGAGCAAGTCCGGCACCCGGTACCGCGTCGCCGCCTACGCCCGCGACAAGTACATGACCGAGCACCAGCAGGAGATCACCCCGCACGGGAAAGAGGCGTTCATCAGCTACACGCCGATCCTCCTGCGCAAGGGCGCCGTGCGCCTGTACGAGCTGTACCTGGCCGGCGAGCTGCCCATGAAGAAGAACTGGGACGGCCTGCACACCCACGACAAGGCCGTGCGGGGTGCAGCATGAGCGGAAAAATTAACCGGGTCGATACCTATAAAGACCTCGAATCCATTCAAGGCCAAAGCTCCGAGGTGATCGTCGTTGGAGGAAGCGGAGCCTTGCCGCTCATGACCTACCAGATCTTAAATCACGCGTGGACATCTCTCGGCTGTCGCGGGGTGTTTCCAGCCTTGGTCAAGCCTATGCCTTCCCCTGAATCTAAAGGCCCCCGCGGCCGCTGGGGAGGCTTGAAATGAGCGTCCAATCCATGATGTGGGCATTGGGGCAGCAAGAAGTCGATCCGCTCGAAAAGTTCGTGCTGCTCTGCATCTGTGACAACGCGCAGGAGCCGTTTTCCAGCGTCAGTACCGCCTCTATCGCGCGCTACACCAACGTTCCGGAGGATCAGGTCAAGCGCCTCATTGAGGGCCTTGAAGATCGAGGTCTGATCGAGGTTGCGGGGCGCGATCGTTTCATCTTGGCCTTCGAAGGTGATGCTCCCGCCAAACCATCCTACCGGAAGAAGGTGATCGGCCCGAGGGTTCGGCTATCCGTGTTTGAGCGCGACGGGTACGCCTGCCTGCGCTGCGGTAGCCGGGCCGATCTGCGGGCCGATCACGTAGTCCCAGAGATCCAGGGTGGCGAAGCCACGGAAGACAACCTTCAAACCCTGTGTGCCCCTTGCAACAGCTGGAAGGGCACGAAGACCGTAGATTTTCGTGGTCAAGGGAGGCGCACAGCATGAGCATCATCCGCGCGCCTCGCCCTGAGGCCAATTTCTACATGCTCAACAAGTCGATCAGCGAGGACGGGCGCCTGAGCTGGGCTGCCCGTGGCCTCCTGGTGTTCCTGCTGGGCAAGCCAGACCACTGGGCCGTGTCCGTCACCCACCTGCGCAACGAGACCGCCAATTCGTCGAAGCCTACCGGTCGTGACGGCGTGTATGGCCTGCTGCAAGAGCTTATTGCAGCGGGCTATGTCGAGCGCCGCCAGGACCGTGGCGAGTCCGGTTTGCTGGGTGAAACCCACTACGTCGTCTCGGAAACACCGCTTCCGGCTTTGCCGTATCCGGTTGAACCGCTTCCGGCTCAGCCGTATCCGGCAAATCCGACACTAGTAAGTATTGAAGGTAAGCAAGGACTGAAGGGAGTAAGGACTGACTCTCGCGAAGGCGAGTTGGTCGACTTCGAACGGTTCTGGTCGCTGTACCCGCGCAAGGTGAGCAAGGCCGACGCCAAGAAAGCCTGGGCGAAGATCAAGGTCACCGCTGATCTGTTCGACCTGATGGCCAAAGCCCTGGCTGCCTGGACCGTGTCGACCGACTGGACCAAGGACGGCGGCCAGTTCATTCCGCACGCATCCACCTGGCTGAACGGCAAGCGCTGGGAAGACGAACTGCCTCAGCCAGCAGGTGCCGCCCCGTTCGCATCTCGCCGCCCGGCCAGCGGCCCCGACTTCAACGACACCAGCTGGGCTGATGACCTAGGGGGCTTATGAGCGCACAACCGAAATTGCGCAGCGTGACGCAGATCATGGCCAAGGCCGGCAACCTGCCTGCCGAGGTGCACGCCCCGGCCAAGCAGCTCGACCCGGGCACCGCCGAGGTGGTCAACGCCCTGTTCAAGGAGCTGCAGGCCATCTTCCCGGCGTGGAGGCAGGCCTGGCCGGACGATGACGCGCTGAAGGCTGCCAAGCGCAGCTGGATCAAGTCCTTCGTCGCCGCGGGCATCAACACGCTCGAGCAGATCCGCTTCGGCATCCAGAAGTGCCGGGTGCTGGGTACCGACTTCGCCCCGAGCAGCGGCAAGTTCATCAAGCTGTGCCAGCCCACGCCGGAAGAGATGGGCATTCCGCCGCTTGCGCGGGCCCTGGCAGAAGCGCTGGAGAACTTCCACCCCAGCAGGGCAGGTGCACGCCACTGGACGCACGCAGCGGTGCGCCATGCGGCCCTGCAGTGCGAGGCACAGAACCTGGGATCGATGGAGGTGGAGCGCGCCGAGAAAGTATTCGCCCGGGCCTACGACATCACCATCCGCATGCTGGTGGCCGGCGAGCCCCTGGGCGACATCGCCACCGGCATCGGCCACGACAGCCAGAAGAGCCTGATCGAGCTAGCCGACGAGTATGCAAGCCAACGCCAGGCCCGCCTGCTGGGTCTCCAGCAGATCCCATCGAGCGCCGCCGCGTGCCGTGCACACCTGCTGGCCAAGTTGAACATCAAGCGCGCCGGGCAGCCGGCCGGGGAGGGGGTGTGATGCGTACCTACCTCAAAGCCGTGCTGATGATCGTGCTGGCACCGACCGTGATCATCGCGGCATCTGCGGCATTCACCCTGTGGATCAAGTTCTCCGTGGAGCTGGATCTGTCGTGGCCCGCGAAGCTGGCCCTCATGGCGGGGCCATCGATCCTGGTAGCCGCCATCCCCACTGCCTGGCTGATGACCAAGATCGAGGAGAAGCACTGATGGACACCAACAAGATGCTCAAGGCCTTCATCCGCACATACCGCAGCCTTCTGATTGCTGAAGGGATGAATGTTCAGGAGAGCCGTTTCGAATTACGGGATGGCGTATTCGTTCACCGTGAAACCGCTGTCGCATGGTGGTCCTGGCAGGCCTCTCGTGCGGCCGTGGTGGTTCAGATGCCGAACCGAGCAGCTGAGGCCTACCGCGAAGAGTTCGATGACGTGGAGGGCGGCTGTTTCAATGAGGCGGCCTACATCAGCGACGTGCGCAAGGCGATCGAGGCCCAAGGCCTGAAGGTGGCTCCATGAGAAACATCAAGACCCGCCAGGGCTTCGAGTTCTGGGACAAATTGAATGCCATTCCGCGCTTCAGCTTCCTGCTTGCGCCTTCAGGCACCCGAATCCAGAAGTTCGAGGACATCAGCGGCAACTGGATCGACGTGCACGAGGCGCAGAAGGTAATGGACGCGGCTCAGGACGAGATCAACGATCTGCGCGAGCGCTTGGAGCGGCTGCAGCCGAAGGCGGTGGCGCCATGACCGAGAAGATCAGCGTCAACAGCCAGGCCAAGCTGTCCGAGGCCATCACCATGCTGACCCGGATATTCCGCGACAAGAAGTTCGTCGTGGTCAGCATGCGCCCGGGCAAGGACCGAACCCTGGACCAGAACGCCCTGTGGTTCGCGATGTACGAACGCATCGCAAAGAGCACTGAGATGGGCGACATCGAGGACGTGCGTCGTTACTGCAAGCTGCACCTGGGCGTGCCGATCATGCGCGCTGGCTGCGCCGAGTTCCGCACCGGCTGGGCTGAGTCGTTCATCCACCTGGATTACGACGTGAAGCTGCGCCTGATGGGACAGTGCGCGATGTTTGGGCCAGATGGGTTCCCCGTGACTCGGTTGTTCGACCGGGCCCAGGGCTGCCAGTACACCGACCGGATCGTCGAGGAGTTTGCCGCCCGCGGCGTGCACTTCGCTGACCTGCTGGGGGAGGAAGCGGCATGAGCCACCAATTCAAGCCGGGCGACCTGGCGCTGATCGTAGGCTGCCGCACCATGACGAACTTCAATGGGTGCTGCGCAGAGATCATCGAGCACAAAGGTGCCTGGGATTTTTTCGGGACTGGGTTGCAGGACTGGTATGCGATCCGGTGCGGTAGCTTCGAGGGTGATGCGCGCTCTGGTGTGCTGATGCCCCTGCGCGGCGACTTCGAGCCCGAGCAGCAGAAAGCCAAGGAGGCCGAGCCATGCGCGTAGTCAGCAAGAAGGTGCGCGAGAGCGCCCGGGGCCAGGATTGCACCGTGCGCATCCCTGGCGCCTGCAACTTCAACCCGGAAACCACCGTGCTGGCCCACCTGCCATGCGGGCAGAAGGGCATGGGCATGAAGGGCTTCGACACCGTGGCGGTCTACGCCTGCAGCGCCTGCCATGACGTGCTCGACGGCCGCGGGAAAGGCGAGGTGGACTGGTCCGATATGCCTCGGGCTATCGCTGAGACTCATGAGGCCCTGATTCGGGCCGGCATTCTGACCGTGAAGGGGGCCGCATGATTACTCTGCACCTGCCATACCCGCCCAGCGTGAACACCTACTGGCGCCACCCGACCACTGGAAAGCTAGCCGGCCGCCATCTAATCAGCGAGAAGGGCCGCAAGTACCGCGCCGACGTGTGCTGGTCGATACCGCATGCCATCGAGAAGCTCTTCTGCAGGCTCTCTGTGACGATTGAGTGCTTCCCTCCTGACAGGCGCAAGCGTGACCTCGACAACGTCGCCAAGGGCCTGCTGGATGCCTTGTCGCATGCCGGTGTCTGGGGTGACGACGAACAGATCGACGACCTACGCATCGTGCGCCGGGAGACCACCAAAGGCGGCGCCGTGCGCGTCCGTATCGAAGCGCTCAAGGAGGCAGCATGACACCAGCATGGGGACTCCTGATTTTGGCCGCCCTCATGGTGGTGGGTGGTGTGTCGCTGTCTTGGGCTGGGGCGGTGCGCCGCAAGCGGTACTACGAAGAATTCATTTTGAGCAAGGCCAAGCGGGCAGGGGGCAAGCAATGAAGTATCAGAGCGTTTTGGCGGCAGTAGTGCGTGCCCTCGCGGCAGAAACCATGAGCGGGGTGGGCGGCGGCGACTTCGAGCCGAAGGTCCAGGCCTCGAAGCTGAAGGGGGAGATCACCGGGAAGGATGCGGCGATGCTGGTGGACTGCTGGGTGCACGCCCGCCTGCACAGCAAGCTGATCCCGCGGCACTGGAATGCACTCACGGCCAGGTTCTCGACCCACAAGGCCAAGAAGGTGGATGCGATCGGCAAGCTGGTGCCGCTGATCGCGACTCAGGCGCCAAACCTGTTCCGGTACAAGGCAGTCACCGCCTGGGCCATCCCGCCGGTGAAGGGCGTGCAGGCGCAGTCGGGGCATGAGGCGGCCAGCCGGGCTGCCCGCGAGCGCGCAGAGTTCGATTCGCTGCACGCTGGCGTGGTCCAACACCTGGCTGGCGGCGAGATGCCGGAGGACGCCGGTCAGGCGCGCCGTGAGCAATACGTGAAGCGCTCCACCGACATGATCGTGCTCCCTGCCGAGTTCTACGACATCAACACATGGGATGGCCAGGGCCTGAACCGGACCACGTACTGGCGCTGGAAGAAGGCCATCGAGAAGGTGCTGGACGAGATGGTGGCAGAGGCGCTGGTCGCTTCTGGCAAGATACTTCAGGAAGAAGGTGTTTTGCTGGAAGATGCCGCTTGACATCCGTGCAACGGTGCAACAAAATTCTTGCATCCTGTCATTCCTGCGCGTGTTGAGGAGTGGCATACAAAGCAGAGCGGCGCGCTGGGCGTCAATACGGCTTGAGACAGCTTCGTGCTGAGCTCAACGGAGCAACCCAGCCAAGTCAGGGGTAGAGCCTGGCGTAACATCCAAGACCCGGCCACTGAGCCGGGTTTTTTATTGCCCGAAGAGGGCCTCAAGAGTCCCGGCCATTGAGCCGGGATTTTTGTTCCAGCAAGAAACGCAACTGCAGCCAGGGCAGGCCCTAACAGGACAGCCTGGACACTGCTAGCCGGTAGTGTGGTGTACGGAAAAACACCGGCAGCCCGCGCATCCACTCCCTCACTATGCAGGTGGATGGCGCGAGACTGGACCGGCGAGACTGGTGCATCAGGGTGCCAGCGCTGGAATGGTCTTCGGCGGACAGGTGGGGAAAGACCCACGCATAGCGGGTAGCGCAGGTCGCTAGACAGCCCTCCAAGCTGACGATCGGGGTTCGATTCCCCGTATCCGCTCCAATTTCGTTATGTGCTGCTCCGCACGTTTGCCCTGGCCCCCTATAGGGCCTCAACCGGGCCTTTTATTCCAAGGACACCCCTATGGCCGAACCAACAAGCGCCGCCGCGAGCGTAGTGCTGGGCAAGTACGGGGTGGTGATGGCTGCATTCATCGGCTCGATCCTCTCACTGGGCTTCCTGAAGGATCTGACCCGGTTCCAGGCCGCGACCGCGGTCGCCACCGGCTTCGGCTTCTCGGTCTACCTAACCCAGCCCGTTACCGCCTGGCTCGCCCCGAAGCTTGAACTCGCGGTCACCGATGACCTGCTGTGCGGGGTAGCTTTCGTGCTGGGCCTAACCGCCATGAACATCATCCCCGCGATCAAAGCTGCCATGGGGTCGTTCGTCACGGCGCGAGGTGCCTGATATGAACAACATCCTGGTTTCAGCGCTGACCGCTCTAGACGTGTTCCTGTGCGTTCTGGTGGTGGTCGCCGCATGCGACTACCTGCGCAAGGTCCGCCCAGCCGATCAGCCCCTGCTGAGTATCGCCTTCTACCTGGTGGCGATCGGCGGGTTCGGCGCATTCGTCACCGCCCTGCAAGGGCACTGGGTCAACCCATTCGGCGTGATGCTTCACGCTGGGGTAGTTGCCTATGCCTGGGCCCGTCGCGGCCACGTCTTCACATAAGCCGCGCCACAAATTCGATATGCGCCGTTTCGTGGCGCGAGGAGTCCTCATGCCTGCGCCGTCCACGTTCCACCACGCAGGAGACGGCCGTGGCCCGCGGCGGGTATTCGTCAATGGGATAGAGGTAGAGCGCGCTATCTGGTGCGACACCGCTGCCGGGGTGTGCGTCTATGCGCCTTTGCCGATCAAGCCGAAGCGGCCGGCATGCGAAGAGGTCTACACCCGCAGGCTGCGCGGGATCGTCACGGTGCGGCAGGCATGAGCCGGCCAATGCCGCCGGCCGACCTGCTCGAATTGCCATTCCTGATCCTCAGGCCTGCTCCAGAACTGTGGGAGTGGATACAGCGAGAGATCCTTGCCACTACTGGCAGCATCCACAACGAAGAACATGCCCACCTCATCGACGCCAACATCGGTGTGATGTGGGCCTCGTCTGCCTTCAACAAGAAGGGGCGCTCAGTGCTGGGCCAGGCCGAACAGCTGATGATCCGGGCTGGAGGTTGGCAGAAGGCGCGTCAAGAGCAGCAGATGCGGGACTGGTTCGGAGAGGAGCCAGAGTTCCTCATCACCCTGGCCGGCGACTACTGCGCCCAGTGTACCGAGGCAGAGTTCTGCGCCCTGGTAGAGCACGAGCTGTATCACATCGGTCACAAGCTCGATAAGTACGGAGCCCCGGCATTCGGTGATGACGGCATGCCCAAGCTTGAGATGCGTGGGCACGACGTCGAGGAGTTCGTCGGAGTGGTTCGCCGGTATGGCCCAAGCCACGACGTACAGCAGCTGATCGACGCTGCAAGCCGGCCGCCTGAGGTGGCCAAGATCAACATTGCGAGGGCCTGCGGAACCTGTCTACTGAGGTCGGCCTGATTCCAGACAGGCCCTAGACGGATGACACCATATGGCAGCCCTGACAAATGAGGTGAAGGGCTTCATCGTTCAGGCCCTGGCGTGCTTTGACACACCCACCCAAGTGGTGGAGGCCGTCAAGAATGAATTCGGGCAGGTCGTGACCCGCCAGCAGGTCGAAAGTCACGATCCAACCAAGGCGTGTAGCAAGGGCCTAGCCAAGCGCTGGGTGACCCTGTTCGAAGACACACGCAAGCGTTTCCGCGAGGAGACAGCAGAGATTCCGATCGCCAACCGGGCCTACCGACTGAGAGCGCTGGGCAGGATGGCCGAGAAGGCCGAGAACATGCGCAACCTGGCCCTCACCGCGCAGCTGCTGGAGCAGGCTGCCAAGGAAGTCGGTGACGTGTACGTGAACAGGCAGACCAAGGCGGATGTGCCGCAGGAGAACGCGGTACCTACTTCCGTGCAGGTAACCGTGATGGATGCGAGGAAGCGCGATGCCGACGCTTAATTGCCCGCAGGCCACCTTCATCAACATGCCGCACAAGTTTCGCGGGTTCGTGGCCGGGTTCGGCTCGGGCAAGACCTGGGTAGGCTGCGCGGGTATCTGCAAGCACGTGTGGGAGTGGCCCCGGATCAACTCCGGCTACTTCGCCCCGACCTACCCTCAGATTCGCGACATCTTCTTCCCGACCATTGAGGAGGTCGCCTTCGACTGGGGCCTGAAGGTCAAGACGAAGGAGAGCGACAAAGAGGTCGAGTTCTACAGCGGCGGCCAGTACCGCAGCACGACCATCTGCCGCTCGATGGAGAAGCCCCAGACCATCGTGGGCTTCAAGATCGGGCACGCCCTGGTCGATGAGCTCGACGTTCTGCCCAAGCTCAAGGCGGAGCACGCCTGGCGCAAGATCATTGCCCGTATGCGCTACAACGTTGACGGACTCAAGAACGGCGTGGACGTAACCACGACCCCCGAGGGGTTCAAGTTCGTCTACCAGCAGTTCGTGAAGCAGCTGCGCGAGAAGCCAGCGCTGAACGCGATGTACGGCCTGGTGCAGGCGAGCACGTTCGACAACGAGCTGAACCTGCCGCCGGACTACATCCCGTCGCTGATGGACTCGTACCCAGAGCAGCTGATCATGGCCTACCTGGATGGCCAGTTCGTCAACCTGACGTCCGGGACGATCTACACCGCCTACGACCGCAAGCTGAACGGCAGCCAGGAGACCATCCAGCCTGGTGAGGCGCTGTTCATTGGCATGGACTTCAACGTCGGCAAGATGTCAGCAGTGGTGCACGTGAAGCGCCTAGGCCTACCGCATGCGGTCGACGAGATCATCAACGGCTACGACACGCCGGACATGATCAAGAAGATCAAGGAGCGGTACTGGCTGTACGACGGCAGCGATTACCGAAACACCCGACAGATTCGGGTTTACCCCGATGCCTCGGGCGATTCGCGCAAGTCCGTTAGGGCCAGCGAAACCGACATCTCCCTGCTCAAGCAGGCCGGCTTCATCGTCTCAGCCCCCGGCGCAAACCCGCCGGTGAAGGACCGCATCAACTCCATGAACGCCATGTTCTGCAACGCCGCCGGCCAGCGCCGGTACCGCGTCAACGCCGACAAGTGCCCGACCTATGCCGATGACCTCGAGCAGCAGATCTGGGGCACTAACGGCGAGCCTGACAAGAAGCAGGGCAACGACCACCGGCCAGACGCCGGCGGCTACTTCATCCACAAAGAGTACCCAATCAACAAGTACTCCCTCGCAGGTGTTTCCTAATGGGCGTAGTCCGATACCTCAGCGACAAGCTGGTGAACCTGGTCGCGAACCTGGGCACCGAGCGCGACAAGGCATCGGGCTCGACGTATGCGCCGGTGATCCTGACAGATGAGCAGCTGGTCAATGCGTACCGGGGTGCATGGCTGCCCCGCAAGATCGTCGACATCCCTGCCTTAGACGGCACTCGCCGCTGGCGGGGATGGCAGGCTGACAAGAAGCAGATCGAGAAGATCGAGGCCGAGGAGGCTCGCCTTGACCTTCGCGCCAAGGTGAAGCAGGCCCTGACACGGGCAAGGCTGTTCGGCGGCTCGGCAATCTTCATTGGTACCGGCGAAATGAATACCGCGGTCCCGCTCAACCCTGACCGAATCCAAACAGGCGGCCTCAAGTACCTGGCAGTGATGAACCGGCGCCAATTGTCGCCGACTGAGATTGAGCAGGATCCGCAGTCGGAGCGCTTCGGCAAGCCCAAGGCCTACCGACTGGCGGATAGCCAGCTGGAGATCCACCCGTCTCGACTGGTGATCTTCTCCGGCGCCGAGCACCCAGACCCAGATCTGGCCCCGGCCAACATCTTCGGCTGGGGCGATTCGGTGCTGCAGGCGCTGTTCGAGGCCATCAAGCAGTCCGACGGAACGATGGCCAACGTAGCCAGCCTGGTGTTCGAGGCCAAGGTGGACGTTATCCGCATTCCTGACTTCATGCAGAGCCTGCAGGACGATGGATACCGGAAACAGGTGCTGGAGCGTATCACCTTGGCAGCCACCGCCAAGGGCATCAACGGGACCCTGCTGCTCGACAAGGAAGAGGACTACGAGACCAAGTCGGCAAGCTTCGGCACGCTGCCCGACATCATCGACCGCTTTCTACAGGCTGTATCCGGCGCCGCCGACATCCCAGCCACCCGCTTGCTGGGGCAGTCGCCGTCCGGCCTGAACTCGACCGGTGAAGCTGACCTGCGCAACTACTACGACCGCATTCAGGCGCTGCAGGAGCTGGACATCACGCCTGCACTGAAGCTGCTGGATGACTGCCTGATCCGCTCGGCGCTCGGCTCCAGGCCGGCCCAGATCCACTACGTGTGGAATCCCCTCTGGCAGCCGACGGCGAAGGAGCGGTCGGAGATCAGCAAGCAGACTGCCGAGACCATCAAGACCCTGGGCGAGACGAAGCTCTGGCCTGAAGACGCGCTGAGCAAGGCGGCCACCACGCTTCTGGTCGAGCAGAGCGTTCTTCCGGGTTTGGAGGCGGCCATCACTGAGTTCGGGGCTGAACTTCCTGAAGAAGAGCCAGACGACGTTCCGCCCACGCCCTGAGGTAAACCATGCACATCACTGACAAAGTCAGCCTGGGCGATACCAGGCTGAACGATTCCGGCTACCTGGAAGCTTTTGCGCTCACTGCCCGAACCGGCATTCAGCAGTACCTGGGCGCCGAGGTAGGCCGGCCAGACCTGAAGGTCGTGAACGTCTACCGCGACGAGAAGGAGGTTTTCTCCAAGCGCTCGCTGGATTCGTTCTCGAAGATCCCGATGACCAACGACCACCCGGGCCAGCCGGTTACCGCCGCCAACTGGAAGCAAGTGGCCGTGGGCACTACTGGCGACGAGGTGCTGCGCGACGGCGAGTACCTGAAGATCGGCCTGAAGATCACCGATGGTGACGCAGTAGCCGCGGTACAGGCCGGAAAGCGCGAACTGAGCGTGGGCTACAGCTGCGAACTGGTCTGGGAGGACGGGGAAGCCCCGGACGGCACCAAGTACCAGGCCAAGCAAACCAACATCATCGCCGACCACATCGCCATCGTTCAGCGCGGGCGGGCCGGCAGCCGGGCAAGCATTGGCGACTCCTGGCCACAACACACCCCAACCCCCGAGGAAAGACCCATGACCCTGAAGACGGTTACCGTCGACGGCATCCCGGTTGAAGTAACCGACCAGGGCGCCGTTGTCATCGCCACCCTGCAAGGCCGCCTGGCCGACGCTGCTACCAAACTGACCACCACCGAGGCTGCGCACGCCAATGCAATGGCTGCCAAGGACTCGGAACTGGCCCAGAAAGACGCCGAGATCGATGACCTGAAGTCCAAGCAGATCACCGACGCCCAGATTGACGCGCGCGTGAAGGTTCGCGGCGACCTCATCGCCAAGGCCAAGGCCATCCACGACGGCGACTACTCCGGCAAATCCGACGGCGAAATCCGCAAGGCCGTGGTCATCGCCAAGATCGGCGACGCCGCCATCGCTGGCAAGACCGATGCCTACATCGATGCGCGCTTCGACCTGTTGCTGGAGGATGCCGCCAAGGATCCGGTCCGCCAGCACCTGATCAATCAGGACGGCAAGCCGCAGAACAGCCATGACAACGGCCAGCAGGCCTATGAGCAGCGTCTGAACGACGCTTGGAAAGGGGGTGCCAAGTAATGGCCGTTCAAACCAGCTACACCGCGACCATTCGCGCCGGCCTGCCGGGCATGATCGTGGACATGATCCCGAAGACCCTAATCTCCCGCACCGTGCAGGCTGCTGGCGGCCTGGCCTTCGGTGTGCCGGTCATCCAGGGCACTGCCGACAAGGCAGGTCGCGCCTCTACCACCGGCGACACCGCAGCCAAGTTTGTCGGCATCAGCGTCCGCGATCGCTCGGTCAAGGCCGAGGCCAACCAGTACAGCCAGTACGAATCGGCCCGCGTGATGACCAAGGGCGCTATCTGGGTGACCGCATCCGTGCAGGTTGCCGCAGGCGACCCGGTCTACTTCGTGCCGGCAACCGGCGTGTGGACCAACGTGGCCACTGACAACGTCCTGGTGGCAAACGCCCGCTTCGACACCAGCACTACCGGTGCAAACCAAATCGCTCAAGTCCGCCTGGGCTAAGGAGAAACCATGCGACACATTCAGCTCCTCGATGCTCAGGCCGCCCTGGGCTTCGTGGTATCCCAGACCTCGTACATCGAGCGTCAGGTGAACGAGATCGTCTATGCGGACATCCAGTATCCGCAGCTGATCCCGGTCGACACCTCGGCCCCAGAGTGGATCAAGACTGTCACCTACTACTCGGCTGACAAGGTCGGTAAGGCCGACTGGATCAACGGCAACGCCGATGACATCCCGCTGGCCAGCACCGAACGCTCGAAGTTCGAGACCCAGATTCACATGGCTGGTATCGGCTACGGCTACGGCCTGGAAGAGATCAGCCAGGCGCAGATGCTGGGCATCAACCTGACCGCTGACGACGCCATGGCCGCCCGCCGGGCCTATGAGGAAATGGTCGACCGAGTTGCCCTTCTGGGTGACTCGTCGAAAGGCTTCTCGGGCCTGTTCAACTTCCCAGGCGTCACCGCCGGCACCGCTGTGACCGGCAACTGGGCTACCGCTACCGCCGACCAGATCCTGGCCGACGTCAACACGGCACTGACCGTGCAGGCCCAGGGCACGCTGTTCACCGCATTCTCCGACACCCTGCTACTGCCCTACAGCAAGTTCCTGCTGCTGGCCACCCGCAAGGTGAACGACCAAGGCCTGGAATCGATCCTGACCTACCTGCAGCGCAACAACGTGTACACCGCGCAGACCGGTCGTCCGCTGATGATCAAAGGCCTGAATGGTCTGGACACCGCCGGCGCTGGTAGCACCGCGCGCATGATCACCTACCGCCGCGACCCGTCGGTGCTGAAGATGCACATCCCGATGCCGCATCGCTTCCTGCCCGTGTACCAGGCCGGCCCGATCCGCTGGGAAGTCCCGGGCATCTTCCGCCTGGGCGGCGTGGACGTTCGCCGTCCTGCTGAAGTCCGCTACACCGACGGCATCTAAGGGGGTCACATGGCTAAGGTAACCAACACCCATACCAAGACCCCCATCGGCCTCCCTGACGGCTCCGTGGTGCCTCCTGGCGGCACTATCGATGTGCCGCAATGGGTCGACTACAGCAAGCGTCAGAATCTGGGGTTCTACGTCGAGTCCGGCGTGCTGGTGGTAGAGGCTGGAGAGACGACCGAGCTGAGCAAGGAAGAGTTGATGGCCAGGCTGAAAGCGCTGGGCATCGAGGTTGGCGCCAACGCCAAGCCTGAGACTCTGCAGAAGCGCCTGGCTGAAGTTGAGGCCAAGGCCAAGGTTGATGCCATCGCCAAGCTCAAGGAAAAGGGCATCGAGGTCGGCGACGACGTCACCCTGGAAGAGCTGCAGGCCGAGCTGGCCAAGCACCCGTAATACACCCCGGGCGGTTCTCCGCCCACTTATTCGAGAGCGATGATGGCTGACTACTACGGTACCGTGGCTGGCGCTGACGCCTACCACCAGGCCCGTGGCAATGCCGCCTGGGCGGCTGCTGCTGAGGCCGACAAGGAAGCGGCACTGGCGCGGGCATCAGCCTACATCGACGGCCTTGGCACCCAACTGCCCACCACAGGCTGCGTCCTGTCTTTCCCAGGGCGCAAGGTTGGCGGCAGGGCCCAGGCGCTGCAATGGCCGCGCGAAGGCGCTACAGACCGCAACGGCGACCCAATCGACGCTGGCTCAGTGCCGCGAGAGGTGGAGCAGGCAGTCTACGAAGGCGCGCTGCGTGAACTGGTGAAACCGGGCAGTCTGAACCCTGACTACGTCGCCTCCAAGGCCGTGAAACGGGCCAAGGTAGGGCCTCTGGAAACCGAGTTCTTCGGCCCTGAGGATGTCGACGGGCAGCCCAACAAGCCCGTCGTCGGCATCATCAACGACATCCTGGCGCCAATCATGGTGCTGCGGTGCCCGCTGCCGGCAGTGGTGGTCGTGTGAATCAGGCAGAACTCATCCGGCTGATTGAGGGCATGGAGCCGGCCATGGCCAAAGCCTACCTTGACCAGATTCGGGCAACGCTGGACGCGGCCACCATTGCCGAGATCGAGCGCCTCATCGCGACGCGAGACGATTCCGCCCTGGCGGATATGCTTGCGGTCGGGGTGTTCGCTGCACTGATGGAGTTGATCCGCTCGGGCTATATGGCCGGCGCCAAGGCAGAAGCGAGCAGCGTACCGCGCAGCCTGGGCAGGCAGGAGCTGGATGTGAATGCCGATGGCGCCCAGTCATGGCTGGCGCAGCACATTGCCAACCTGAAGGCACAAATGGCCCTGGATCAGGTCGATGGCATCAGCGTTACGGTTTCATCAGGTCTTCAGGCCGGTCGAAGCCCGCGACAGATCGCCCTGGACCTGGCTGGCCGCGTGAGCAAGCAAACCGGTCGGCGCACAGGCGGCACGGTCGGGCTGCCTGGCAACTTCTCACAATACGTGGCCGATGCCCGCACCCAGCTGCGCAGCGGTGATCCTGAGCAACTGCGTAAGTACCTGACCCGAACCCGCCGCGACAAGCGATTCGACGCCATGGTCATGCGGGCGCTGAAGAACGGCACGCCGGTGACCAGCGTTGATGTCGACCGCATCGCCGGGCGCTACGCCGACCGCCTGCTGCAGACCCATGCGCAGATGATCGCTCGCACCGAGGCGCTTGAGTCATTCAGCGCTGGCCGTGACCGGGTGTATGAGCAGCTGGTCGAGCGCGGGCTGCCACGGGAAGCCATCGTCAAGGACTGGGAGACCAGGCGAGACGAAAAGGTGCGCAACAGCCACGCTGGCATGCAGGGGCAGACCCGGACACTGGGCGAGCCGTTCAGCACCAACTCAGGCGCGCTGCTGCGCTACCCTGGCGACCGCGCTTTGGGCGCAGGATGGGACGAAACCGCGAACTGCCGGTGCCAGGCCCGGTACACCATAAGGGCGAACTATGCGCGACGAGATGCAGGAAATCTTCGGGGAGCTGTTCGATGACGTCTTCGCGGAGTCTGTGACCGCCTTCACCGGCGAGTACATGGGCCCCGGCGTCACCGATCCGGTGACAGAGGAAACTACGGCGCAACCGGTGATCTACGCCGGACGTGGAGTTTTCCATGAGTACGACGAGAAGCGCGTGGACGGGCTGAACATCAAGTTCGGCGACATCCAGCTGATCGCGCTGACCAACGAAGTGGCCGACCGCCCCGACATCGGCCACCTGGTGGAGACGACAGACGACGTCGGTATCCTCGGTATGCCCGCCAAGGGCTATCGAATCGTGCGTGTGGGCGGCGACCCTGCGGGCGTGCACCATGATCTGCAGTTGAGGAAGGCGTAATGGCCAGGCAGAGAGGAGGGCGCGCCTGGGGCGTGCCGCCGTCGGCGTTCATCGGATTGGTGGAAGATGCCCTGGCCGAGCGGCATCGCTCGATCACCCTGGCAATGCTTGGGGAGATCGTTCTACGGGCTCCTGTGGACACCGGGCGCTTCCTGGCGAACAACATCGTCAGCATCGGTTCGCCTGTCTACTACTCCCTCGACGCCTACGACAAGAGCGGGCGGGAGACGGTCGCAAAGGGCGAAAGCGTGCTGTCTGGGCTTGAGCCCTACACCGTCACGTACATCCAGAACAACCTGGTATACGCCGGCGCGCTCGAGGACGGCCACTCACGTCAGGCGCCGGCGGGCATCTACGGCATCGCCTTCTATGGCGCGACACAGGCCTTCGACAAATGACCTTCGAACAGATCCGGGCCATCGTCACTGGCCGCATGACGCAGTGGGCGGGCATTCCCGCAGACGCTATCGATTATCCGAACCCGCTACAGGGGCCTTTCAATCCTGCCGGTAAGCCAATCTGGGCCAGGCTCGCGGATGTGCCCGGGCTATCCAGCGCCACAGAGACCGGGATCGGCCCCTGCGTTCGCCGCACCGGCATCATCATGATTCAGCTGTTCGTGCCCAGCTACAAGGGCACGCTGGCCATTACCAAGGCCGCCGACACGCTGGTGCAGCACTTCGAGTTCTACAGCGACCCGACTGGGCCGTTTGAGTGCTACGCAGCCTCGGCCAGCACGATCGGCGATGACGGCCATGGCTGGTACCAGGTCAACGTCAGCTTCCCATACCGGGCCTACTGAGCCCGCCAATTTCTGCCGCAAGGCAACCAAACACGCAGCCTAGGCCCGTACAGCCGAACGGTGGATGTTCGTTCATCCGTCCGCCCCGGCTGCGTTTCTATTCGCCTGATGAACGAGGTGTCACAGATGATCGAGAGCAACGTCATTCCGTTTCACTACCAAGGCCAGGCTGTTCGCTTCAATAGCGATGGCTGGATCAATGCCACTGATGTAGCCAAGCGATTCGGTAAACGCCCGGTCGATTGGCTGAAGCAGGACGAAACCAAGCAGTACATGGGTGTTTTAGCCGAAGCGCTTAATTGTGATCCTGAGTCACTTTTAGAAACTCGCCGCGGGCGCTACCAGAGCGGCACCTGGCTGCATCCGAAGCTGGGGGTGGCCTTTGCTCGATGGCTGGATCTGAAGTTCGCCGTCTGGGCCGACCTACACATTGATGCCCTGCTGCGCGGCGAGTTGAACGAGAAGCAGCAATTTGACCGCGCCTGCCGTGCTCTGGACGACGCGAAGGCCGTTGCAAGCCTGAGCGGTCGTGAGCTGGCCCGCTGGCGCAACAAGAAGCCAGGCCTGGAACACCAGGTCGAATACTGGCGCGACCAGTTGCAAATGACACTCGGGCTCGACGCGGCCTGATCAGAGTCCGACCAATGCACCGCCACATGGCGGTTTTTTTACGCCTACTCATAGGAGAAACACCCCATGTCGAGCGGTGCAAAAGTACAGCTTGCCTCCATCAAAGAGGTGACGCCAGGCGTAACGCCGGCCGGTGACTGGAAGGTGCTGACCCGCATCAGCAATGGCCTGATGCCGACCTTCAACTCGGAAGAGAACAACGAAATCGGCTTCACCCGCATGTCTCAGGGTACTGCCCAAACCACCGTGGACGTGGGCGGCGATATCGAAACCAAATGGCGCTTTGGCGCACTGGACGATTTCATGGCCTCCTGCTTCGGCAAGGACTGGGCCGGCAACGTCCTGACCATGGGCGACGACCGCATCACCTTCTCGATCGCATCCTACGCGACCGATATCGGTGTCTCGGCCATTGCTCGTGGCGTGCAAGTCGCAAACATGAACTTCGATTTCCCAGGCGACAACGAAGTCACGGTCACCATGACCATGGCGGCGCGCTCCTGGGATGACAAGGGCGACAACACGTCGTTCATCGTCAACGCCCAGCCCGAGTCCAGCCAGCGGCGGTTCAGCTTCAAAGACATCAGCGGCCTGCGTATCAACGGGGTCCAGGTTGGCGAGGGCAACGCCTGCGTCGACAGCTTCAACCTGCAGTTCGACAACAACGTGCAGACCCAGCGCTGTATCGGCAACGGCAACCCGTACCCGGGCAACATCATTGCCACCACCTTCACCCCGTCCGGCGCGATCACCATCAGCTGGTCGAGGATGGCCTACGAGCTGTGGAAGGCCCAGAAGGGTAATGACGCGATCAGCCTGGAATTCACCATCGGCAACGCCGACGGCGGCTACAAGTTCCTGATCCCCGAGATGGAAGTCACCGCAGACTGGCCTGATGGCGGATCGACCGACATCATCCAGGTGGAGCTGAACTACACCGCCCGCCGCGTGGCCCCGACCATCACCCGTCTGCCGGCGCCGATCGTTGTGGCTGCTGTGGATGTCACTCCGGCCACCCTGAGCCTGGAAGTAGGTGATACCGGTGACCTTGAAGTCGTGGTCACCCCGGCCGGTGCCAGCCAGCAAGTCACCTGGACCACCTCCGCCCCGACCATTGCCAGCGTGAGCGAGACCGGCCTGGTCACCGCTCTGGCAGTCGGCGCCGCCACCATCACGGCCACCAGCGTCGCAGACGGCACCAAGACCGACACCAGCGCTGTCACCGTCACCGCTTAACCCTTTGCCCGGCGCACCCTGCGGTGTGCGTCGGGCCTTTTACCGCAGAGGAATACCATGGGCATCACCATTGCGAGAAAACCAGAGCTGGATATCAACGGCGAGCGCTGGGTGCACTTCAAGGTCGGCCCGGGTGGCCTGGCTGTGAAGTGCGATCAGGGCCCGGACACGGCGGCGATTCTGGTCGCATCCATTGCCAACCCAATCTACAAGTCGCACCAAGCCGTAATCCGCCGGCACCTCGCCGCGCTGAATCAGCAAGCTGGCGTGGGCACGGCAGGCTTCACCATCGACTCCATCCCCGATGTTGAGCTCGAAACCGACGACGATCTGTTCATCGACCTCGCCACCAAGCACCTGATCAAGGACTGGCAGGGTATCGACGTCGAAGAGCGCCCGGGCGAGCCGGCCAAGTACACCCCGCAGCTGTGCAAGGCGCTGATCGAGCAGATGCCAAGCATCTACTTCCTGGCCCTGCGCACCGGCCTGGACATTGCCAAGCGCATCGAGGAGCAGGCCAAGGCCACTGCGGAAAAGCAGTAGCGGCATATCGCTGGGGTAGGGACTGGGCCGGGCTGGAGAACGAGAAGAAGCGCTGGAAGCATGAGCGCCTTGGCCTCAAGGCCCAGGAGCCCCCAGAGATCGACGACGTGGTCGCCGAGATCCTTGAGGCCTACGGGCATATCGGAAGGTCCAGGCAGTACGTCGGAATGATGGGGGCTCCGGCCCCGATCGCACCGGCAGCCATTGCTGAATACCTCGACCGCTACCCCTCTGTGATATGCCGCGAAGAGTTCGACGCCGCCATCTTCGCCCTGGACGACGAGTTCCGCCGGCGGTGGGATGAGCAGAATCAAAAAGAGGGTGAAAAAGTCAGGTCCAAGAAGTAGCCGCTGCTCAGGCCATCCGTTGGTCCGTGCACCCATGAAGTGCTAGCATCCAGCCATACGTTCATACAGGGATGAGTTTATGTTTGCAGTGAGATTCGTGGTTTTGGCATTTCTGGCTGCTTACAGCTTGGGCATGGGGACCATACCAGCTAATGAGCTGAATGCTTTTGGCAAGCTCGTCGTGTTTTCTGGGCTGATCAGCGTGCCGCTGCTTTACATGCTTCCCACGATCGAAGCTAAGTTGCGCGGGCACACCAATATCGCCTCAATTGCGCTCGTTAACCTGTTCCTCGGCTGGTCGCTGATTGGCTGGGTAGTCGCACTGGTATGGGCCTTCAAAAAGCCAGAAACGGCACCTGCAGTGGCCGCTCCGAACAAAGAGGCGCCGGTAGTGGAACAGGCTGCCGCAGCCACAAAAACCTGCCCATTCTGCGCTGAAGATATCAAGGTGGAAGCCATCAAGTGCAAGCACTGTGGCAGCTCCCTAGTGGTGAGCTAACACCAAACACATACAAGACCCGCTTCGGCGGGTTTTTTTATGCCCGGAGAAAGGTATGACCCAGGAATCCCGCCTGGCGGTAACGATCGACTCGAGGGGCGCGAAGCGCAATGCGGACGACCTAACATCATCCCTTGAGCGCATGGAGAGGGCCGGCGATGCAGCGGCCTCATCTGCCGATGGTGTGAGCAGTAGCCTTGATGATCAGCGCAAAGAGCTCGCCCAGTTGCTGGGTCAGATCAACCCCACGGTTGCCGCCTTGGGCCGTCTTGATGACATGCAGGAAAAGCTGGCCAAGCTGAAGAAGGCTGGAGTCGTCGAGAGCGACACATTCGTCGAGTACACCCAGCGCATCAATACGATGCGAGAAGCTCTCGGCGAAACCACCACGACCATGAACAAGGCTGGAATGTCGGCCAAGGCTTACCAGGCAGCATTGCGTGGAGTGCCTGCTCAATTTACCGATATCGCGGTTAGCCTTCAGGGCGGGCAAGCGCCGCTCACGGTGTTCCTGCAGCAGGGCGGTCAGCTCAAGGATATGTTCGGCGGCGCTCTACCTGCGGCCAAGGCCCTTGGTGGTTACGTCCTTGGCCTGGTGAATCCGTTCACAGTGGCGGCCGCAGCAGCTGGCACACTGGCTCTGGCGTACTACAAGGGATCCGAAGAGTCGGATCGACTGACTGATGCGATTACCAGGAATGGGAACGCAGCAGGTACGAGCTACAGCGAACTTGCCAACCTTGCCGAGCAGGTGGCTAACACTGGCACGACTGTTGGCGCAGCGTCTAAGGTTCTCGAGCAGCTTGCCGGGGCCGGCAACGCTCTCACCCCCATGTATGCGCAGATCACAAAAGCGTCACTGGCCTGGACCAAGCAGACGGGGGAAGACGTTACCAAGGTAGTTCAGTCCTTCAACGAGATCGCTAAAGGTCCAGTTGAGGCAGTGAAGAAGCTCGACGCAGAGCTCAACTTCCTCACTGCCAGCCAGTACGCGAACATCATCTCTCTGGAAAAGCAGGGGAAAACCATCGATGCCGCAAGGGCGGCGACGGATCTGTATGCAACAGCATTGAGCTCCAGATCGGCAGAGATGGAAAGCAATCTCGGCTCCCTGGAGTCCGCCTGGCAATCCCTTGGCAGCTTCGCCAAGAAAGCCTGGGATGCGATGCTTGATGTTGGGAGAAAGACCACTCCTGAACAGGAACTGGCCGATGTCTATAACCAGATCGCCGAGGCACGCAAGTCCATAAGCAAGTACGGGTCTGCCGCGAGCAGCCTTATGGGCGTAAACCCCGACAGCCTCAAGGCGCTGGAAAAGCGAGCCACTGAACTGCAGGGCCGTATTGCCGACGAAGCCTGGAAGGCGTGGGAAGGCAATACCAACAGATTTGTTCAAGACGCCGGCAAGAAAGGCGTGGATCTGATCAACTCGACGTTCACTGCCGCGCAGACCCAGACCCAGAAGCTGCAGAAGCAGCTGGAGGACCTCGACAAGGCCCGCGCCGATGCGATGGCGGCCGGCGGCTTCAATTCCGAACAAGAGACAAAGTACGCCACTGCCCGCAAGAACATCGAGCAGGAAATAGCGGACATCAAAGCCCGCGAGGCAAAGAAAAACGCTCCGAAGAACGTCAACCGTGGCGTGGCCGAGGCCGAAAACACCTTCGCCCGCCTATACGGCCAGTACGACCCAGCAGCCCAGGCCGCCCGAGCCCTCACCAAGGAGCAGGGCCAGCTCGACCTGGCGCTCACCAAGGGCAAGATCACGCAGGAGGAGTACAGCAAGGCGCTGGCCCAGGCTTCGATCAATTATGCCGCGGCGTTAAAGGGTGCCCAAGGGCTCACGGCTGCGGAGCAGTATCGAGCGCAGGTGAACCGCCGGCTGGCCATTGAAGAGGAAGGCTACAGGGTTGAAGCCAACTCTGTTGGCATGGGAGATCTTCAGGCGGACCGGTACCGCCAGCGAGTTCAGCTCGAGCGGCAGATGAACGATGAGATCATCGCCTTGCAGGACAACCTCAGGTTGGCGGAGAACGCCTCACAGCGTGCAGCCATCCAAGAGCAGATAAAGATCCTCGAAGATACCAACCCGGCCAGGCTTCAAGCCTTGCAGAAGGGCTGGGCGATGATGGACCAGGCCATGCTCAACCCTATCAACGGGTGGACGGCGGCGGTTCAGAACTTCGGCAACCAGGCGCGCGACATCGCCGGGCAGACGGAGTACATCTTCTCCAGCGCGTTCAACAACATCTCGACCGACATCACCGACGCGATCATGGATGGGCAGTTGTCGTTCAGCAACCTGGGTGACATCGCCGGTAACGTCGTGCGCGACATCCTCGCGGGTTTCGTGAAGATGGGTGTGCAGATGGCGCTGAATGCGGCGCTAAACGCCACCTTGGGTACGGCGGCGGCTGGCCAGAGCATGATCCTGGCCGGGACAACGGCCACGGCTTGGGCGCCGGCGGCGGCGATGGCATCCCTTGCAACGCTGGGCGCCAACTCCGTGCCCGCGGCGGCGGCGCTGACTTCGACCACGGCCCTGGCATCCAGCCTGGCCGTGATTCCTGGCTTCGCCACCGGCGGCTACGTGTCCGGCGCCGGTACCGGCACCTCCGACAGCATCATGGCCAGGCTGAGCGACGGCGAGTTCGTGGTGAATGCGGCGGCGACCAAGCGCAACCGCGCTCTGCTCGAAGCGATCAACTCGAATGAGCGGGTATCGGTGGTTGGCGGCGGAGGTTCGGCTGTTACGACGCAGTCTTCGGCGCAGAGCGGCGGATCGCAGACCAACCAGGTAATCCATCAGGTCACCATTGAAAACTACAGCCAGAGTCAGGTGGAGACCAGGACCGATCCGGACGGGCGCCTGAGGGTGCTCGTGCAGGCCGTCAAGGAGCAGATCGCTGACGAGTTTGCCGCTGGGTACGGCCCCGTCGTTGATGCGGGCGAGGCAGCATATGGATGGAAGAGGAATCCATACTGATTATTTCTGAGTGGCATATGGCCATTTCAGATGGTTAGACTGGAAAATCCTTCATTGAGGTTTTCACATGGAACAGGAATCTTCAAAGCTTGCCCCTCTAGAGCCAATTTCGGACAACATTGACCGGGATTGGCTGCTGCAGCACCTGGTGACTCATGCCAACCGCACGCAGGATTTCACTATCCCTATAACCCTTTGGGTTGGTGGAGGCCTGATTTCCGGCATGCTTGTTTCCGGTAGTAAGTTCTTTGACGCCTACACAGAGGAAATTGTGAAAGGCGTCAAAGAAGAAGGCAAAGACGCCACGCGGAAATTCTTCCGTGAGATGGGAGGCTCTTACTACGAGCCCTCCGATAGCCCAGCGCATAACACGGCATTCATTCATCTGCTTGATGCGAAGTTCTGGAGCCCGTCCGGACAGATCCCATCGTCAAAGCATAATGGTCCTGCGTGGCGCGGGCGAATCAGCCAAATCACCGGATACAGCCTTGGACAGTTGATGGCCAAGGAGTAAGCAGAAGCCCCGTTAAAGCGGGGCTTTTTTATGGGCGCTGTTCAGCTCATACCACATTCTCTCCAAGCCCAATCTGAGAGCAGTTTATGACTACCGAAACCGAAGAGGCCGAGAACGGGCCGGGCGCCACTGTGCCCGACCCTGAGCCCTCTCAGCCCGACGAGAAAGAGCTTCTGCTGCAGCGGCGCCTTGCCCGCATTGAAGAAGCGCTGGGCCTCAGCCCTCTCACCTAAACGCAAACCTCAGCTGAGGAATGGCAATGATTCAATACCCGGCAGAATTGCCACTTCCGCTGCAAGATGGGTATGGCTACACGACAGTCGACCCTATACGAGCTACCCCAATGGTGACTGGCAGACGCCGCTACCGAAAGATAAGTAGTTACGTGCCTTCAGCGCTGACGCTGAACTTCAACTTCAGTGAAGCTGAGGCCGGCTTTTTCGAGGCATGGTATTCGAGAACCCTGAATGAGGGAATGGAGTGGCTGGAAATGCCGCTCCAGTTACCGGCTGGTTTCAAGAAGTATCCGATTCACTTCACTGGGATCTACGGCAGGGTAGAACTGACGCAGATAAAGCGGTGGCGTTACTCCATCGGAGCTGAGCTCAAGAAACGAGAACTTATTCCAGAGGGTTGGGAGCAGTTCCCGCAGTTCTGGCTGAACAAAGACATCATCGACTTGGCGATCAACAGGGAGTGGCCTGAAGCATGAGCCTGATCGAGGAGTGTTATGCCTCGGGCAGAGGCGAGCTGGTCGACACCATCGAGGCGCGGGAGGAGGGTGGCACTGTCTCCCACCTCTACTGCTCGGGCTGGGAAGACCGGGTGTGCACCACCGAGGACGGCCGCACGCTGACCTTCATAGCGATGGCCATGGACTTGGCCCTGCCCAGGAACGACAACAGCGCGTTCCAGAACCTGGTGCTTGGCTTGGACAACGTAACCGGCGAGGTGCAGGAGGTGGTGGAGGCGGCCAAGGCTGCCGACAAGCGCTTCATCATCACCTTCCGGCGCTACCTGGCGGAAGACCTGTCTTTTCCGCAGGAGCGGTACCGCATGACGCTGCTCAGCCGGGAGTATGAGGACGACGTGGCCAAGCTCACCGCCGGCTTCTTCGACCTGCTCAACACCAACGGTCTGCGCACCGTCCTGACCCCATCCTTGGCACCTGGCCTGACGTACCTCTAACCATGATCGACAAATTCATGCGCGCCCCTTATCGCGAGGGTGCACGGGGGCCTATTGCCTTCGATTGCTGGGGGCTGTGCATTGCAGTCCGCCACCAGGTGTTCGGTCTGCCGCTGCTGCCGAGCTTGGGAGCCGTGGGCAAGAACAAGCTCAGGGCCAACACCGAGGCCTATCACGACCTGCGCCAGGGCATGGAGGAATGCGCGCCCGAGCCTGGCGCGATCGCCGCCGTGTTCCGCGGCGCGCTGTGCCTGCACGTAGGCGTGGTGGTGGAAAGCGAGGGCCGGCTGAAGGTGCTGGACACAAACCCCGGTGGCGCATGCCTCCGGACAACCGGCGAGTTCGAAGCCGCTCATCCCAAGGTGGTCTATTACCGTGATCGAGTTCTACCCGAACAAGCTCAGTGACACCGCGCCGCTCGGCACCTGGAAGACCGACCGCCGCATGTCGATCGAGGAGTGGCTGAAGTCCCTGGCCCCTTCGTATGAGCGTCGCGAAAGCCCGCCGATCAGCGTTGTCCTAAACGATGAGGTGATCGAGCAGCGCCTGTGGCACAAGGTGAAGTTCAAGCCTGCCGACCTGCTGCAGATCTACCGCGAGCCAAAGGGCACCGACCCATTCTCCATCACCTTCGCCTTGTTCAAAGGCGCCAAGGCGGTGCTGAAGTCGATCATGCCCAAGATGCCTGGCATGCCTTCCAGTGCCGGCACTCAGCAGGGCGACCCCCTGACCGAAGCCAGCGCCAAGGGCAACAAGGTCAAGCTGGGCGAGCCGGTGCGCCAGATCGCAGGGCACCAGCGGGTCTATCCGTCCTACCTGGCCCAGCCCCGCCGGGCGCATGTCGCACCGCGTGACCAGCGGGTGGAAATGCTGCTGTACATCGGCGAGGGCGAGTACGATGTCCCGCTGGCCAAGGTCAAGGTGGGTGAGACCCCGCTGATCTCCCTGGGGTCAGACGCGACCTTCACCATCTACCCGCCAGGCGCTGATCTGTCGGCCGATCCCGCGCACATCAACTGGTTCAACGTGCCCGAGGTCGGGGCCAGCTCCAGTGGGTCGGCCGGCCTGGAACTGACCATGGCCACCGACCTCACCAGGTCGGCCACGGCATCGGCGTACCAGTTTGTTGGCGACACGATCAGCGTGCCGGCCGGTTCCGGCCAGTTCCCGGCCGACTGGTCGAATGGGATCATCATCCGCGTGCTCTCGCCATACACCTACACGGTGATCGATGGCGGCGCCGGGCGCGACATCATCCGTGGCCCGCTGGAAATGTTGAACCCCACGGCGGGCATGCTCATCGAGGTAGCCGGTGCGAACGCGGGCCTGTACGTGGTGCACAGCTACACTCCATACACACCGGCGGTACCGGCCAATCCTGGCACAGCATCGACACGCACCGGATCGGCGGCGCCAACCCGCTACGACTTCAATGTCACGCCACTCACGTTCAACCTGGTGCGCGGCAGCTCTACCTATCCCGTCACGCTTAACACGGCCACAACCGATCTGACCGGCCTGGTATCAGCGCTGAACACTCAGCTCAGCGGGTTGCCGTTCGAGGCGCAGCAGAGCAGTGGTCGGTTGCGTTTCGTGGAATTGACACCGTTTAGTGGCCAGGCCATCTCTGCCACCGGTGCTTCAACGATCCTCGGCTCCTCGCCGGTAGGGGTCACTGGCACCGCAACCACCAGCGGCACTCCGGAGCAGCCAGCGGAAATGACGCTGGATTATGATGGTGGTTCGCCGGTCGTTGGCTTGGCGCTGGGGCAGGGGCTGGCAACCATCGGCCCACGCGGGCTGCGTTACCGGATCACGGCCTTCAGCACGAGCCTGCTCGAGGTGGAGCGTCTGACCTCGTCCGGCTCGACCGATGCGGGATGGCCTGGATTCAACGCCATGCAGACGGTCAATGGCCTCATTACGCTGGACGCTTCAAACCTGCAGGGCGGATACCGGGGGCCATTTGCCTGCTGCCCGGAAAACGAGAAGGTCACCGAACTGGAGTGGACGGTCACCTACGCCAACGGCTTGGCTGGTATCGGCCGGGAAGGGCAGATATACGAGATTCCGACCTACTACGTGTTCGAGTACCGCGATTTGGACGTGGCCGGTGCCTGGACGCAGATCCAGTACGTGAACGTCGGCGGCTCGCTGGATGCCCAGGGCTTCACGCAGCGCATCACGCTGCCGTACGCAATGCGCGCTGAGGCCCGCGTCCGTAAGCAGTATGTGGACCGACCTGGACGTATCAACGATGAAGCGCGGGATGACGCCACCTGGACGGACCTGCGGGGACGGATGCAGAACTCGCCCACCAGCTATCCAGGCCTCACTGTGATGACCTGCAATATCCGGGGTGGTGACCGGCTATCAGCGCAGTCGGAAAGCCAGGTCAGCGTCGAGGCCACCCGAATCCTGCCACTGATGGAGGGTGGTACCGGGCCTAACCGCGACATCGTGCCATGGTGCATTTACCAGCTGAAGCAGCGCGGGTACACGGATGATGACCTGGACCTGCCCGAGTGGCAGGCCTTCCACAACATCTGCGTGGCCCGCGGCGACACCTACGACGAAACGCTGGATTCGACGATCACCGTCAAGGACATGATCAACAACGCGCTGGCGTGCGGATTCGCTGAGCTGGTCACATTCCGGGGCCTGCTGCGTCCGGTTCGGGATAGCGCCCGGGCCGCGTTCGACGTGACCTACGGCCCGAAAACCCAGACCTACTCACCCCAGAATATGACCAAGATGCTGAAGATCAGCGGCGCCATGCCGTCGATCAACGACTTCGACGGGGTGGATGTGGAGTTCTTCTCTCGCACCACCTGGGCGTGGGAGACGGTCGAGTGCCGCTGGCCAGGCGACCTCGGCACCAAGGTCGAGAAGATCAAGATGCCTGGAGTCAGCGACAGGGCCAGGGCATGGCGGGTCGGCATGCGCCGGCGTGGCCACCAGAAGTTTCGGACGGACATCTACACCTGGGAAACCGAAATGGACGGCAGCAACAGCGGCTACCTGAGCTTTGCAGCCGTTGCGGACGACGCCCCTAAGCGTTGCCAGAGCGCGATCCTGCTGGACTTCTCGGTAATCGGGTCGGGAACCTTGCTACACAGCTCCGAGCCGCTGGACTGGTCTTTCACCGAGGCCAACCTGATAGGCATACGGCGGCTGGATGGAACACTGTCTGGGCCGTGGGATGCAGTTCGAGTTGACGATTACACCGCATCGGTCGCAGCGCTGGACTTTGTGCCCGTGGTGGATGGCCCGCTTGAGCCGCCGCACATCCTGTTCGGCCCAGCCTCGCGCTGGGCCTACCCGACGCTGATCACGAGTTCAGACCCCGCCAACGGCAACGTGGCAATGAAGGGCATGCCCTACGACGCCCGCGTTTACACCTACGACGACCAATTCCCGCCGGCCTGACCGGACCCTGACGAGCATGCCCGCCAAGTGCGGGCTTTTTTGTGCCCGGAGAAAACATGGCTAACAACACCAACAACCCACTCGGTTCAAGCGACCCACGGGACCTGTTCGACAACTCGACAAACTTTGACGAGGGGATGAACAGCACGGCGGACTCGTTCCTTGACCGGTTCGGCAGGCCGCGGGTCACCTGGCAAAAATTTCACAACCTGACCACGGCAGCCGAGAGCGAGATCGGGGCGACGGTGACTGATGCCAAGGCCAGGGTCAACGCCGCGGCAGATGCCGGAATTGAGGATATAGACGAGTCCGTCGCTGCCGTGGACGCTGCCGAGGCTGCTGCCATCTCCCAGATGGAGGAGACCGCCGCTGACCTAGGCGAGGATATTGGGAACAAGGGTTTCGACGATTACGCCGAGATGCTTGCCTACACGCCGAAGTACGACGGCGTGCTGGCTTGGGTTCACTCCGATCCGGTTGCATCCCTGAATGGGTTCTATCAATGGGATGCCGAATCGGGAGCATGGGTGAAGCCATCGCCTCAGATGGCTTTGGATAGCGACATTAAGGCTCTCCTTAAGCTGGTTAGCGCCCAGGTCCGCCCTCGCGGGAAAAGAACCGGTAATGCGCCGCTGATCTTCGGGGTCGGCGGCGCCCAGGTCCTGCTTGGAGTCGACCAGAAAGTTCCAAGAGGCCCACAAGACCGCCGAGGCGCAAACGCAATGCTCGGAAGCACCCCGATTCTGCCCATGATTCCACTGCAGCGGCCTCGCAGCAAAAACTTCACCGCCGACACCTTGGTGATGTCTGGATCGTCGGTAATGATGCAATCTGGGGCGCAGTCCTCGGGCATCACGCCAAGCTCCAGCTATGACGCGAAGGTGATCGAAGAGCAGAACCAGAAGCCTGCGCCGAAAACCATGGCTGGACTGGTTGATGGCCAGGTGTGGGAGTACGGTCCGCTGGGATCTCGACAGCTTACCTCTGTCGGTACCTGGCTGGCGGCCCAGGCCGTGGCCTTTGACATGGTGAAGGCGCTCAAGTCCACCAGTGGTGCACCACAGCCACATTCTATCGTGAGGGATGGCCGCATCCTGCGCGATGGGCAGGTACTGCTGCATAAGCTGGTCACCGGGCAGTCTCTCGCCCTGGGCTCGCGCGGGATCATCCTGGACCCGAACGGCACGATCGTTATCGACGGGAAGACAGGGCGTCTGTTCACGCCATACACGCTGGCCGGGTATGCCGACAAGCTATTCACCCTGCCTGGTGGGCCACGGCCAACTTCATGGGTTGGCGCGACTGCGCTTGACCCGATCCGCGAGTACGCGGCAGGCGTTGCAGCGGAGACCCCGGCGTCTTCCTACATGCTGGCCTACCGGCGCTGGCATGAGCGCACATCATCCATCGACCCGCGGATGCTCTACAGCATCTCGGCTCTTGGTGGTACCGCGTATGCCGGCCTGAAGAAGGGGACTACCACCTACACCAACGCAATTGCCCACGTCACCGCAGCCAAGGCAATCGCGGACGCCAACGGGTGGGATTACCAGGTACCGAGCCTGTCGATCGTGCACGGCGAGAGCCAGATCAGCACCACCCAGGCCGAGTACGTGGCGATGCTGGCCGAGTGGATCAGCGACTATCGTACCGACATCGTCGCGATTACTGGTCAGGCTGTTCCACCGGTCGCGTTCATCTCCCAGATGCTGACCGGTGAAACCGGAACCATCCCGGCTATTCCGCTGGCTCAGCTGCAGGCCCATAACGATAACCCGAACATCGTTATGGTTGGGCCGAAGTATGCCTATGGCTACTTCGATACCTACCACATGCTTGCCGAAGGCTACGCCAAGATGGGCGAGCTGGAGGCCCGCGCGGAACGACTGACCCAGGTCAGCGGCAAGTGGCAGCCGCTGAAGGTGGCTTCGGCCTCGGTGTCGGGTTCAACGATCACCCTCAAGATGAACAACCTGCCCAACGGCAATGCCGGAACTCCCGGGCCGATTGGCAACCTGGTGCTCGACACCGAAACGGTAAAAGACCCCGGAAATGCCGGTTTCCTGCTCTCTGCGGGAACCATCACCTCGGTCGCAGTTGGCGCCGATGGCGCAACCTTGGTGATTGGCACCGCTGCCGCCGTCACTGCGGGAACCGTGTTGACCTACGCCCTACAGCCTTCCCTCAGCTCCCCACAAAACGGGTCTGGGCGTCGCGGCTGCATCCGAGACACCGACATGCGTGACTACTCGCGGTACGACAACAAACCCCTATTCAACTGGCTTTGCGCCTTCTCCCTTGCCCTGGAGCTCTAACGATGGCCCGCTCTATTCTGACTTTTCCTGGCTCTGCTTCCGTTGCCGGGTTCCCCAAGCTGGACGTCTCCCAGGCTGAAATCGATGTGGCCAACATTGAAGGGCGCCGGCACTGGCCGGGCCTATTCGACTGGGATGTATCCACCGGTGTAATTCTCGACCGCATTACTGATGCCGTTATCCCGACCTACGGTGCTTCGGTTCCAAGTGCCAACTTCGTGACGATGATCAACGGCAAGAAAGGCTACAAGGTGAATGCGCTGGCCCAAGCATTGACCATGGCCTCGTTCAACACTGCCGGCTCCTTCACCATCGGCCTGGTGTGCGACCTGCACATTGGGCTTGGGAGCATCACCCAGGGCCTGACCACTGACAACCCGGCACCGTGGGTTATCTACTCCAACGCCGGCGGATCAGGGGCAATCACGGTCAACATCGGGCCAATCACCGTGTCAGAGGTCACCTCTGCCGCTTGGCCGCAGAAGCTCAGCGCCGCGAAACTAACCGCATTCGTCCTCATCTACGACCGAACCGCAGGGAAGATCAGCATCCGTTACAACGGGGCTGAAATGTGGTCGATCACCAACGAAACGGTGAAAACCCTTGGCCTGATGCCTGAGGTGAACATGGGCGCTATCCGAGTAGCCGGTGCCTCGACATCTGTCGTATCGCGGGCCATGTCGTCCAACGCCTTTGTCGCCTTCGAATCCGCGCTTTCTGGCGACAACCTGATTGCACTCGAAAAAATGCTGATGGAAGCAGCTGCAGCCTGACAGGCCTGCTGATCGTTGAGCCCGCCGCGCGCGGGCTTTTTTTCGTCTGGAGAAAACCCATGACCACACCCCGCGGCGTCCGCAATCGGAACCCCGGCAACATCGATTTCAATCCACGCAACGACTGGCAGGGCCAGATCGGCAAGGAGCCTGGCGGCCGGTTCGCTATCTTCGACACGCCCGAGAACGGCATCCGCGCCCTGGGCAAGCTGCTGATCAATTACCGAGGCAAGGATGGGATGCCGGGCGTGGGCGGAAAGGGCATCGACACGGTGCTCGAGACCATCAGCCGCTGGGCGCCCAGCAACGAAAACGACACCCAGGCCTACGCCGGTGCCGTGGCCAAGCGCCTAGGCGTGCGCGCCACCGACCCGATAAACATCAAGGATGCTGCCACGCTCCGCGGGATGGTCGTCAGCATCATCATCCACGAGAACGGCGGAAACCCGTACACGCCCGCGATCATTGACGAGGGTATTCGGCGGGCGCTGGTATGACCTGGCTCGCCGCAGTGCCGGCCTGGTGTTGGTGGCTGATCGCCCTGGTACTGGTTGCCGGCGGCCAGCAGTACCGGGTTGTGATAGCTGATGGTACTGCAGCTGATGCGCGCGCCGAAGCCTCCCGATCCGACAAGGCCCTGGCCGACTACCGACTGGAGGTTTCCGAGCGCGACCGGCGCGCAGCGGCCCAGGCCAGAACCGAAGAACAGCGCCGCCAGGCTTTGGCGGACGAGGAGGGCGAGAGTGCACGAAAAGAATTGGAACTGGCCCGAGGCCGCACCGCTGCTGCTGAGTCTGCTGCTGGCGGGCTGCGGGGTGAAATCTCCCGACTGCGGGCCGGGCACGGAGCCACCTGCGACACCATCGCTGCCCAGCACCGCCAGGCAGGAGCCTCTGCCGTCGTGGTGCTCGGGGGATTGCTTGAAGAAGCTGACCAAATGGCGGGCAGCTGCGCAGCAGCGCTTGAGCGAAGCCGAATAGCTGGGCTAGCGTGCGAGTCGATCTATAATGGCCTGACCAAGTGAGCAGGGCATCGAAGTGGACAAGCGCACCTTCATAGGGATGATAGAGGCCGGCGAGCCGCTGATTCAGCAGGCCATCGACGCCATGCGCCGTTATCACGAGGCCCAGGACTATGGCGCGCCGGCGGAAGAGATCGAGCGCCTGCGACTGCTCGCCGAGTCGCTGTTCCAGGCGGTCTCCGACTACCAGCTTCGCGCTGTGGCCAAGGCTAGGGGCAAGGAATTGCCTCCGCTTCACTAGCCCGTCGATCGGCAGTTGCCCCGGCATGTGCTGCCATAAGATACTGTATCCATATACAGTTAATGGCCAGCCGATATGAGCGCAACCCTTCCACTTGAAGCCGAACACCCGCAGGTGTCGATAGACGAACTGCTCCACCTGCGTGCCCCCAGCGTTTACCTGGTCAAGGTGGACGGCGAAAGCATGCAGGGGGCCGGCATCTACACGGGTGATCTGCTGGTAGTGGATCGCTTAGTCGAGGCGCGATCCGGCCACATCATCATCGCCGCGGTCAACGGAGAGGCCACCTGCAAGCGCATGGTCATCCGTGACAGGCAGGTGGTCCTGATGTCGGAAAACCCGAAGTACCCGTCCAGGTACATTCTCGAAGGGGACCGGTTCGAGGTCTGGGGTGTGGTCACGCACAGCATTAGGGATCATGACCGTCGACTGTGAGCAGCTATATTAAGGAAGGGAATCGGTCGGCAGAACGCCGGATGCAGGCCGGAGCCCGTGGGGAGATTTTCGGGGGATGGTGAAATCGGGTATGGCACAGTGCGGCACCGTTTGCAGCGAGCGCCCGCTCAAGGCCTTGATCCGTAAGGCTTTAGGTGTGTCCTGCACGCATGGGGTGCAAGGGGTCGAGTGTTCGAATCACTCCGTCCCGACCATTATTGAAACGGAAAAGCCCAGTCGGTGACGACTGGGCTTTTTCGCGTTTCCGTGCTTAATGCGGAATGTGAAACATGGTATCTATGAACGCTGCAGAGGTGATCTTTTGAATGGATCGCCACAAATAATTAGCTTGCCCCGTTAGCAGGCGGGTGGCACTAGACGAGCTGGCTCGCAGCACCAGGGATTTTCCCGGGAGCATCCCGTGGTCGCGGAGGAGCCGTACTGCATTTGAGCTATCATTTCGGCCTTATTGCAGGCACCGGGCACCATACGTTCGCAAGGGAAGTTAGAAAGCGTGTAGGAACACGCTCAGGGCCCTTCTGATGGTGTGGGCTGAGCGTCCGCGATGGGTCCAAAAGCCTTAGTTCACAGGCCGTGATGCCTTGCTGGCTTGATTTCGCGTAGGAAAAAGCTGAGAGTGGCGGAGAAAATTGCCGCAAGGACGCACAGTTAGTGACTCAGCTTTCCCTACTGAAAAGCCCCGCCGCTGTACAGGCTGCAATGGATGAGTTTTCGCGTTTGGGGCGTGTGGCGTTTCTCAAGCGATACGGCTTTGATAAGTCTAGGGATTACATGGTCCGCAACCCTCGAACTGGCGAGCCATGTGATTCCAAGGCGATTGTGGGTGTTGCCTTTGGTAAGCAGTTTCCTACTCAAGGCGTGCTCGGGGCGGATGATTTCTTAGGCGGTGAAATGACCGTAGTTCCGCTGCTTCGGAGCTTGGGTTTTGAGGTTACACGAACCGGGCAGGATTGGACGGAGGATGAAGTCCACGCCACAGTCGTGGACTATTTTGAAATGCTGCGCTTGGAAGCTGATGGCGTGGGCTTCAACAAGTCCGGCCACAACGAGGTCTTGCGCAAGCAGCTCAGGGGGCGAAGCAAAGCTTCTGTAGAGCTCAAACATCAAAACATTAGCGCCATTCTCGCAGGCATGGGCCTGCCTTTCATTCAGGGCTACAAACCGCGTGGCAACAGCCAATTATTGTTGCGCAAGGCTGTCCAGGATTATGTGCTTCGACATTCCACAGATGTGGGCAAGATCGTTGACGCATTGGAGGAGGTAAAAACTCCGGCACAGAAAACTTACTCCGCTGTGCTAATCGAGTCTCCGGTCATGGAGGAGAGGCAAAAACTCGTTGTGCCGACCCATCCACGACAACGCCTACCGCGCAAGCTTGACCACGCCGCTCGGGACGAAGCGAATCGTAAATTGGGCCGATTGGGGGAGGATTGGGTAATTGGTTACGAGCAGCATCGCCTGACTGAAATTGGTCATCCAGAGTTGTTCCAGAGGCTGGAGTGGATCTCGGATACTCAAGGTGATGGCGCCGGCTACGACATTCTCTCGTTCGAAAGCCCTGCTCTCCATCGCTATATCGAGGTGAAGGCGACGAATGGAGGGATCGCATCCTCATTCATCGTTAGCCACAATGAGCTGGAGTTCTCTGTGGAAGCAGGGGGCCAGTTTTATCTTTATCGGGTTTTCCAGCTTAGCGGTGAGCCAAAGCTCTTCATTCTGCGAGGTGACTTGTCGAACCAGCTCTACCTAAAACCGTTGGACTTCAGGGCGAGCTTCCGCGAGCACTTCCGCTAGTAAAGCAAATTTTTTAATTTATGTGCTTAGCGTCAGTTGGCTTTAGAGCATGCCTGCGTTGGAAATCATGGAGGAGCAATGTCAGTGTCGATTGATCACACCCTCAAGGTTTTAGAAGTATTAAGCCGCTGTGAACCACGTAAAGTCCGCCGCACCGATGTAGAGGCTAGATCTCAGTTAATCGCAAATGGGTGCCTAGGTTTTTCGTTTATTTTTTTACTCGCAAACGGATTGTTCGTATTTTTTTACAATGTTAAGCCTCCATCCGTGGCAGCCAAAATATTTGTAGTTGTGATGTTTCTACTCACTACGATTCTGGCTCTGGCTGCTTTAATAATTCCAATGATCGCCTCATTAGTATTGCTGCGGAAATGGAAAGCGCTAGCCCTTAACAGCTTGTGTGAGGATGTGCGCCATGAGCATAAGCTGGCTGGTCAATTGGAGTTTTATGGACTTCCTGTATTGAAGGACGCACGATTTTGGTTGGAAAGGCGAGTCAGCCGAATAAATGCTACTTCAGGAAGATTTTTTGGTGAGAAAACAGCAGTCGTTGGTCTGCTGGCGACCTCATACTCGTTTGTCGGCGAATTTGGTGGTTTGAACTGGGTTGGGCAGACACTCGCAGCAGGCTTCACGCTGGATAATCTTGGTAATACCCTGCTGCTTTGGGTTGGGGCTTTTTTGTTTGGTTTTTCAATAGGGGCGATATTGTTGGGATGTCTTGCGGCCCGTTATCGCTACCAAATCGAAATTCTTGATGTGGCTTTGAAGGATGCTAGTAAAGAAAGCCCAGAACTGGATGTTAGTTTGGAACATTCGAAAGTGGGTGAGTAATGTTCCTGATAGATAACAGGGCCGCAGCGCGGCCCTCTTGCGACGCAAGACTGCTTCCACATAGAGAAAATCTACTGTGAATTGTCAGCGGTCCTTCATCATCCCCAGCTCCGCATCATCCATCAGCGCTTTGGCCAAAGCGCAAAGGTAGTGGGAGGCCCAAATCAGCTGTGGCTTGTCTTCCATCAAGCCATCCAAGGTCATATCCCTTGCGTAGCCCATCAGCTCTGATGCTTGTTCCCGCGCGCTCTGGCAAGGGATACCGGCTTCAATGCGAAACAGCGGATGGGTCTGGTTTTCACCCTGATAGAAGGTGGTTTTGCCGACGGTGAATGTGGTTTCTTCTGTGGACATTGTTCGTAACCGTCCGGCCAACTCACCTTCCTGACCCCGACGCCAAAGGCGATGGTGTCCACCTAATTTAAGTGGACACCATTTCTAGCCTTTTAAGCGGGTCTTTCCATGCAGTCACAACGCCGTTCCTATTCAAAATCCTTCAAGGCCCAAGTTGTCCAAGAGTGCGCCCAGCCCGGCGCATCGATTGCCAGCGTCGCGCAGAAGCACAGCCTTAACGCGAACCTCGTACATAAATGGATTAGGGTACTCACGAACAAAACCATGGCGCTGCAACCTGCTTTCATTCCAGTGCCCTTGCCGCTAGCCGGAGGACATTCGCAGGCAGCTTCATCAAGTATCTGCATTGAAATCCAGCACCCGCGTGGCACCGTCAAAGTGAACTGGCCGACCGAAAGCGCTGTCGCCTGTGCCACCTTTCTGCGAGACCTGTTGGAATGATTCGGATCGATGCCATCTGGCTTGCCACCGAGCCTATGGACATGCGCGCCGGTACCGAGACCGCGCTGGCCAGGGTGATCGCGGTGTTCGGTGTGGCGAAGCCGCACTGCGCATACCTCTTCGCTAATCGCCGTGCCAACCGAATGAAAGTCTTGGTGCATGACGGTGTGGGCATTTGGCTGGCAGCGCGACGATTGAACCAAGGCAAGTTTCATTGGCCCGGCATCCGTCACGGATCGGAAGTCGAACTCGATAACGAGCAACTTCAAGCCTTGGTACTGGGTTTGCCGTGGCAGCGGGTCGGCGCAGGCAGCGCGATCACAGTGCTTTAGCCCCTGCCATTAGCCCATCGGTTTATCGCTGTTGACGACCTACTCTGACACAATCAGCGGCATGACTTCCTCGCCCAATCTCGACCAGATGACACCGGAACAGCTGCGCGGCTTGGCCGAACAGGCTATGCAGTTGCTGTCCCAGGTCGACTCCATGAGCCAGAAAATCCAACGCCTCGAAACGGTCAACGAGCAACTGGCTCATGAAATCGCCATCCTCAAGCGACACAAGTTCGCCAAGCGCAGCGAGCAACTGAGCCCCGACCAAGGCAGTCTGCTTGATGATCTGCTCGATACCGATATCGCAGCTATCGAAGCCGAGCTGAAGGCAGCCAATCCGCCGGCCGCACCGGCCGAGCCACGTCATAAGCCCAAGCGTGCACCACTGCCGCCGCAGTTTCCGCGAACCGTGATCCGTCACGAACCAGAGAATACTCAGTGCGTGTGCGGCTGCCAGCTTCAGCGAATCGGCGAAGACGTCAGCGAGAAGCTCGATTACACTCCGGGCGTGTTCACAGTTGAGCGGCATGTGCGTGGAAAATGGACGTGTCGTCAGTGTGAAACACTGATCCAGGCGCCTGTACCGGCCCAAGTGATCGACAAGGGCATCCCGACCGCAGGCCTGTTGGCCCACGTGATGGTGGCGAAGTTCGCCGACCATTTACCGCTGTACCGGCAGGAGAAGATTTTTGGTCGGGCCGGACTGCCCATCGCCCGTTCGACACTGGCGCAATGGATCGGACAGACCGGTGTGCAGCTCCAGCCTCTGGTCGATGCGCTGCGTGAGCATGTGTTGGCCCAGGGCGTGATCCACGCCGATGAGACCCCGGTTCAGATGCTCGCACCAGGCGAAAAGAAAACCCACCGCGCTTACGTGTGGGCCTATAGCACCACGCCTTTCTCGGCCCTAAAGGCCGTGGTCTACGACTTCAGCCCCAGCCGTGCCGGCGAACATGCGCGTAACTTCCTGGGCACGTGGAACGGTAAGCTGGTCTGCGATGACTTCGCCGGCTACAAGGCCAGCTTCGAGCTGGGCATCACCGAAATCGGCTGCATGGCCCATGCACGCCGCAAATTCTTCGACCTGCATGCAGCCAATAAAAGCCAGTTGGCGGAGCAGGCGCTTCACTCGATTGGCGGGTTGTATGAAGTCGAGCGACACGCCAAGGAAATGAGCGACGAAGCCCGCTGGCGATTACGTCAGGAAACAGCGGTGCCCATCGCTGAAAAACTGCATGAGTGGATGTTGGCCCAACGCGAACTTGTGCCCGAGGGTTCGGCCACGGCCAAGGCCCTGGATTACAGCCTTAAACGCTGGGTAGCGCTGACGCGCTACCTGGAAGATGGTGCTGTGCCCATCGACAATAACCAGATCGAGAATTTGATCCGGCCGTGGGCGCTTGGGCGCTCGAACTGGTTATTTGCCGGGTCGCTGCGCAGTGGAAAAAGGGCGGCGGCAATCATGAGCCTGATCCAGTCGGCGCGTATGAATGGGCACGATCCGTATGCCTATCTCAAGGATGTACTGATGCGGCTTCCGACACAGCGGGCGAGCGAAATCACGCAATTACTCCCGCAGCATTGGATGCTTGCCTGAGGCAGGCTAAGTGGACTTCGCCAAATAGTCAGCTCAAAGGCTGATTGGCATCAACAATTCGGAAGCGACTTTTCTCAGCATGTAGGTTTCGCGCAGAATTGATTGCCCCATCGAAGACTCGTGCCGCTGCATAACGGCTTCATTGTGCGTGATTGCTTCATGCAGGTTGATCCAGACAGGCCGCATACCATTAGCGATTTCGTGGCTTTCCATTCTCACGGGCTCTAGCTGGGGCGCTACTTCGCATTGATAAAAATGCGAGGTCATGTGCATCAGATCGTACTGTGGCTTCCAGTAGGACCGGTACTCCTCGATGTAACCGTAGTGCTGGAGCACCTGTATTTCACGGGCACCAGTCTCTTCCTCCAGCTCACGCTTCAGGCCTGTGACAATGTCCTCGTCAACATCAAGGCCGCCTCCAGGAAAGCTGAAGTCGTTATAGCGCTCGGTGAACAGCAACAGGATCTGCTCACCCCGCATCACGATGCCGCGTGCTGCATGTCGACGGAATACTCTGCCCTGCTTGGATTTCAGCTCGGGGTGAACAATTTCAGTTATGAGTTGCATGGGGCTCGTTACGGCAAGATCAGTTAGTCATCGTCCAGGGTGGCCACGGCATTTCCGCAGTTCTGGAAATACTGTGGCCAGTGGAACTGGCTCAGCGAAGCAGCAATACGGGTAAAGTGGATGTTCGCAGCATCGTCGTGGTCGTGCTACCTATCAGAAACTGCCTGATGCGTGAGTGCCCGTACGCCCCCATGACCAAGAGGTCAATGCCGTGCTCTGCCTGATACGCATGCAGTGTGGACTCTACTTCGCCTGGGCGGATCTCGGTATGCACCAGCGAGCCGGAAGAGGCAAGCGTGGTTCGTGCCTTCTCCAGCGCGTTCTGGTTGTCTTCAGAATCCGCTCCAACCATGACGATATGAATTGGCAGGCCTTCACACAGCGGGCTTGAAGCAAGCATCTGTACGGTCTTGTGGCATGTAGCACTGCCGTCAAATGCCACCATGACCGTTTCAGGTTTCCTGAAATGGCTGGTTGTAATCAGGATGGGGCGGTGGATAGTTCGGACTACCGCTTCAATCTGGCTGCCAAGACTTTGGGCACTGCGCGTGCTGTCCTCACCGACTCTTCCAATCACCAGTAACCGAATATCGTCTTGGAGATCGCTCAGGCTCTCGACGAGATGGCCATGGCGCTGCTTCATATCGGGTGACATGGCGCCAGAGTGGACTGTTCGCTCGCGAGCTTTTTCAAGCATGTGCTGCCCATGCTCCAAGGCCAGTTTTGCCCGCTGCGCATCCAGCGTGGCCAACTCTTCCAGTAGATGTTCTCTGCTACCGAGACCGATATTGCCGCTAAGATCAGCGGATGCAGGATACTTCTCCTTATCCAGCACATGAAGCAAGGTCAGGGGAGCGCTGAGTCGTTGCGAGGCCCATGCTGCGTAATCGCAGACCGCCAATGAGGATTGTGAGTTATCAATGCATGCCATTACGTGGGTCATTGTCGTTCTCCTTAGTGGCTCATGAGCTTGTCGATGGCGCCGGGCTTGTCATGCACGCCGAAGCGGTCAACGATTGTTGCGCTGGCTTCATTGAGACCGAGCACTTCAACCTCAGCTCCTTCGCGTCGGAACTTGATTACGACCTTATCCAGCGCTGCGACGGCGGTGATATCCCAGAAATGCGCCTGTGTGAGATCGATGGTGACCTTGTTGAGCGCCTCCTTGAAGTCAAAAACCTCAGTGAACTTGTCCGCAGAGCTAAAGAACACCTGGCCCACGACGCGGTAAGTCCGATGCGATTTCGTCTCTTCAAGAGTGCTCTTGATATCCAGGTAGTGCCCGACCTTGTTTGCGAAGAACAGGGAGGCCAGCAGCACACCTACCAGTACGCCGTAAGCCAGATTGTGAGTGGCCACGACGACCACGACGGTCGCCACCATGACGAGGTTGGTCGACAGCGGATGCTCTTTCAGATTACGCAAGGAATCCCAGCTAAAGGTGCCGATGGACACCATGATCATTACAGCCACGAGTGCGGCCATAGGGATTTTGGAGAGCCATTCGCCAAGAAATACCACCATCAGCAGCAGGAAAACGCCGGCACACAATGTCGAGAGACGGGTGCGGCCGCCAGATTTCACGTTGATGATCGACTGGCCGATCATGGCGCAACCTGCCATACCGCCAAGCATGCCGGCAGCGATGTTGGCCACACCCTGGCCTTTGCACTCGCGGTTTTTGTTGCTGGTGGTATCCGTCAGGTCGTCGACGATGGTCGCGGTCATCATCGACTCCAGTAGGCCTACAACTGCCAGCGCTGCGGAGTAAGGAAAGATGATCCGCAGGGTTTCAAAGTTCAGCGGCACTTCAGGCCACAGAAAAATCGGCAGCGTGTCCGGCAGTTGGCCCATGTCACCGACGGTGCGGATATCCAAACCGAGGTAAATGGCGATGGCAGTCAGCGTCAGAATGCACACCAACGGAGAGGGAATCAGCTTGCCGATTTTCGGTACATACGGGAACAGGTAGATGATTCCCAGGCCCGCAGCGGTCATGGCATAGACATGCCAGGTGACATTGGTCAGCTCAGGCAATTGCGCCATAAAAATCAGAATCGCCAATGCGTTTACGAAGCCGGTGACTACCGAACGTGAAACAAAGCGCATCAACGAGCCAAGCTTCAGGTAGCCGGCAAGGATTTGAAGTACGCCACATAGTAGAGTCGCGGCCAGCAGGTACTGGAGTCCATGCTCTTTTACCAGCGTAACCATCAGCAGTGCCATGGCGCCTGTCGCCGCCGAGATCATTCCGGGGCGCCCGCCGACAAAGGCGATGACAGCACAGATACAGAAGGAGGCGTAGAGACCGACTTTGGGATCTACCCCGGCGATGATGGAAAAGGCGATGGCTTCCGGGATCAGCGCGAGTGCGACCACCAGCCCCGCGAGCACGTCGGCACGGACGTTGGAAAACCACGTTTGTCTAAGTTTTTGCAGCATATAAATATCCAAGGCAAAGCATCGCGCACGCCAAGGGAGTGGCGAGCGAATCGATACAAATTCAAATTTTGAGGATTTTTTGCTGTGTGCTTAAGGTGTAAAACCAGGCGTACAGCAGTGAGCACCCGCGAGCGAGGCTAGCGGAAGCAGGTTGTTGCGAGGGGGCGTAGCGCTAAGGCGGCGTAGGCTGCCAGTAGATCGTTTGGAGTACAGTCATGCTGATGTTCCTGTAGCTCAAGGGGTATGCGGAGCCGAAGTATACAATGAAGCCATCGTCGATTGCGACCCGCTGGCAGGCTCTGCATGACCTACGTCAGATACAGGCTTATTCAATGGGTATACCTGCGGGCAAGGCTTTGTTTTCCACCCGTTCTTGTCCGAGCTGGTCTGTGTGCTGAGGGGTGAGTTGGCCAGACGGTTACCATTGTTCAATCTCCCCGAAATCTCTAGTGCCTGGGCTGGCCTCTCGCCGGCAAGCCAGCTCCCACAAGTGCTGCATAGGCTTCACGGTCTGCGGCCTTGCACACATCAATGTCGGGGCTCGGCTTGCAGGCGTTTGGTTTCTGAGCGACACATCATTTAGGCTTCAGTGCAAAGTCCTAGGCTCGGTGGGCATCTGCACCTGGATCAGTGCGGACTCAAGCAAAGCTCGCAGCGTCTCCAGTTCATGCATCGAGGCCATCATCAGAATCGACGCTGGTGACTTGGGCTGTAGCAGCATTGCCTGATGCACAACGGTCGCCGCGCATAGCGCGTAGTCCGTGGCTTGGATGAGGGTGTCTTCAAGGCAGAGAGTATTTTGGGGTGGATCTGGGACTATCTTCAGCATGCTTACGCTCCAACAATGGTTGAGCTGCTATCCACTTCGCTGTCAAACGGGAGGGTGGCAGCTGTACGCGGGTTGACAGACCGAGATTGTTGGCACTCGGCGCACACGAGGGTGCCCGCACGTACAGCCGCCATAAGCGTTTGCACACGGACAACAATCGACGGTCTGTCAAAACCGGTCGCTGAATTGGCAGCGACAGGTCGAGACTAGGGCTGACTATTTCCATGTGCAACGAAAAACAGGCGCGAGGAGTATCTTTGGGAAATGGCCTACAAGGAAGGGGTTATTTCTGATTTTTCGACCCGCTGCCGTTCCTCAAGACGTCGACAGGAAACAGGCGGGCAAAAGAAAGCCCGCCGAGGCGGGCTAAGTACTATCACGTAGGGATAGCTTGATACTGCCCAAGCCACTGTGAAAATGGGGTGAAAGAAAAGTCCCCAGAATGTGATCAGCCAGCGACGTTAGCGGGGCCTTGCGCCCTTTACAGCTGGGCTTTGTGCCGCTGGTAGCGCTGAAAACGGGTAACAGCGATCTGGACGGCAGCTGCCACGAGGCACAGCAGGCCGATTTTCCAGCTGCCCTCCAGGCCGTAATGCTCGGCGATTTTTCCAGTGAGTAGGACGCTAACGAAGATGGCGAAAGGCAGGATCAATTTGTTCATCGGGTCTTCCAGCAGGCTGCAAATGGCTTGGGTGAGGATGCGGTCACCCAGCGGAAATGCCGCGATCTTAGCAAATCTGCTACCGGCTTTGTGGTCACATCCCCAGCGGCTGCAAGGTCTGCTGTCTGTAGCGCGATAATAGCAAAGGGGCAGCATGGACTTCCGCCGTTCGGCGCTCGAAACTGATCCACTCTCATCTCGACCAGGGCAGGTCATGAATAACCTGAAACGGACCACCTCTCTCATCCTACTGCTGGCAGTGGCTTCGTTAACCGCTTGCGTCCCTTGGAAACGCGAGCGTGCCGCCTACGCGGACCTCTGCGAATCCCAGTTCCAGTTCAAGGTGCCAGGGCCGCAGGGTGAGACCACGCTTTACCTGGAAACCTACCTCTACGACCACGCCGCCCTATGGGGCGAAAAGCCCTACAAGCAAGCCCTGTACGTGCAGTACCCGGGCGAGAAGTACTCGCGGCAGGAATTTTATGTGCAAATGGTCGCCTACAACAAAGACCGTCAGCGCCCGTCGACTGGTTCCAAGCGTGGCGAGCCGCCGATACCGGTGCTGTACGACAGCCGTCAGGCTTACATTACCTTTGAAGACGGTTCGCGGCTGAATGCACGGCCCGAGGTGTACGTGGGCGTTAACGAGACCTACGACTTTCCGTTGGTAAATGAGAAGACCGCCCGGCCATCGCCGTACGACATCAACAGCGATGAAGTGCATCGGATGATTCCCAGGATGACCAACAACAAGCGCTATGGCTCGGCGTATGTGATTTTCCAGACGGACAAGTTCGATGCGGACTCCAAATGGACGATCCATCTGGGGGCACTGGATGTGCAGGGCCGTAAGGTGCAGCTTCCGCCGCTGAAGCTCTGCTATCACCCGGTGAAGAAATGGATTGGGATTGAGCCGCTGATGAGGCCTTAAGGGTATTTCCGAAATGGGCCGGGGTGGGGCCGGGCCTGAGGTCGGCCAGCTATGGCCAATGGGGCCGCTTCGCGGCCCATCGCAGGCAAGCCAGCTCCTACAGGTGCGGTGCATGGCTTGCTTTTGGGGCTTGAGGCTTGGTCAGCCGTGGTCAGTCAACCCACCGCCACAGGGGCTCGTCCAGCAAACCGCCCCCTCGCAACTGCGTTTGCCCGTGGTGCTTCTCAAGCTCCAGCACATTGCACCCGTCGCACGCGGTCAATGCGTCGATCAGCGGCTTGCAGTGCGACACCACCCACACCTGGCTACGTTGCGAAGCGCGGATGATCAGGCGGGCCAGCGCAGGGAGCAGGTCGGCATGCAGGCTGGTTTCCGGTTCGTTCAGCACCATCAGTGACGGCGGGCGTGGTGTCAGCAGCGCCGCCATCAGCAACAGGTACCTCAAGGTGCCATCCGATAATTCAGCAGCCCCTAACGGGCGCAGCAGCCCATGCTGGTGTAGCCGCACGCTGAACAGCCCGCCCGGCGGTGCATCGATCGCCAGGCGGCTGCCGGGAAACGCGTCGTCCAGCGCCGCTACCAGGTCTTCGACATCACCTATCTCGATAATGGTCTGCAGCGCCGAAGCGAGGTTGCGGCCGTCGTGATGCAACACTGGCGACCGGGTACCCAGCTGTGGTTGTCGGCAAGGTGCGTCGCGGTCGATGCGAAAGTGGTCGTAGAACCGCCAGCTGTTGATGAACGCGCGCAGCTCACCAATCTCTGGCGCCTGGCGGGGCCGGCCGACGATGTTGAAAAAGCTTTCGCCGCTGTCGGCATGCTGATCGAGCACCGCCCAGCTGCGGCCCTCGCGGGCGCGCACCAGGGCGTTCTTGCGCTCGACCAGCAATGAAGCGGGCCGGTAGGCGCCAGCGCCCCAGATGGCCTCGCACTTTATCTCAGGGTCGAGCATGAACGCGGTTGGATACGGCAGGGGAATCGGCAGGCCGAGGGAGATGGCAAAACCGAAATGCTCGGTGGCAAAGCCCAGGCGCAGGCGCCTGGCTTCGCTCGGGTGCTGGCCTTGGATGGGCACTTCGCCGCGCCTCATCCGTGCGCTGGTTTCCGGGCCAGCCCACCAGGTCGAATCCAGCCCGCCTTCACGGGCCAGGGCTTCGATCACGCCGCCCTGGGCGGTTTCGGCCAGCAGGCGCAGGGCTTTGTACAGGTTGGATTTGCCGCTGCCGTTGGCACCGGTCACCAGGTTGAGCTGGCCTAACGGCAACACCAGGTGGTTGATCGAGCGGTAGTTGCCGATGGCGAGGGTGGTGAGCATGCGGAGCGTCCCAGCTTGACTGAGGAAGCGATTGTGGCCGAACTGCACCTGGCTTACTACCGCTCAACACGGCTGCGGGGGAGGGGCATGCACCCATCAAAAGCCGTTCCGCTTGGCTGCCGTCACCGAAAGTTGTCACGGCCATTGCGAAATTCCTGGTTTCGGCTAACTTGTACAAAAACCTGTACAAACATGAGAGGTTGTACATGTCTTGCAAGTGGCCTTTCACGCTGTACTTTGACGGCGCCTGCCCATTGTGCGCTCGGGAGATAGCCTTTCTGCGCAGGCAATCGAACGGGGTAAAGCTCATCCTGGTGGACATCAGTGATGACAATTTCGATCCGGCAGCATTGGGCTTGACGGTTGAGCAACTGCGGTCGTGCCTGCATGGAAGGTTCGCGAGCGGGCACTGGGTTACAGGCTTGGACGCCACCTTGTGGAGTTGGCGTGCTGCCGATGTGGGGATGTGGGTCGCGCCACTGGCCTGGCGTCCGCTACGTCCCCTGTTTTCGGTGCTTTACAGACTGTTCTGCCGTTTGAGGCCACACTTGGCCTGGCTACCACATCCCGCTGGCGGGCACCGCTGTAGCGGTGAGGAGTCCAAATGTCACATTCGTTAGCCGAGCACTATCATGAAATCCTGGTCGGTATTGGTGAAAACCCCCAGCGCGAAGGGCTCCTGGACACACCCCAGCGTGCGGCCAAAGCGATGCAGTACCTGTGCAACGGGTATGCGCAGAATCTTCACGAGGTCGTGAACGGTGCTTTGTTCGAGAGTGAAAACGATGAAATGATTGTGGTGCGCGACATCGAACTCTACTCCTTGTGCGAACACCACCTGTTGCCATTCATTGGCAAGGCGCATGTCGCGTACCTGCCAACAGGGCGCGTGTTAGGGCTTTCCAAGGTTGCACGCGTGGTGGACATGTTCGCCCGTCGTTTACAGATACAGGAAAACCTCACGCGGCAAATTGCGTATGCCGTGCAGGAGGTCACAGATGCCGCAGGGGTAGCGGTCGTGATCGAAGCCAAGCATATGTGCATGATGATGCGCGGTGTGGAGAAGCAGAACTCGGTGATGATGACATCCGTGATGTTAGGTGAATTTCGCGACGCCCCGTCGACGCGGCACGAATTCCTTAACCTCATTGGACGACACAATTGACACCCGGTCCTGAACCGCTGCGAAGGTGCGCCCAGATGAATACCGATGCTACTGCTTTATCTCCAAGCCGCTTCGCTGTCCTGGGGTACGGCGGTGTGCTGCCGTTTATTGGTTTGACGTTGCTCATCTTTTTTGGGGCTGAATATCGAGCGTTTTTCTCGATGATGCTGGTGGGCTATGGCGCGGTGATATTGAGCTTCGTCGGTGCCCTGCACTGGGGGTTCGCCATGACGTTGCAGGGGTTGCCCGCGAAGCAGCGTCAAGAGCGACTGGTGTGGAGTGTCATACCGGCCCTGATCGGTTGGGTTGGCACGTTGCTGCCTGTGCCATTGGGGTGTCTGGTGTTGACCTTTGGTTTTATCGGCCATCTTTGGCAGGACCGCAAACTGGCGCAAGCGGTGCCTGGGTGGTATCTGCCGATGCGCGTGCAGCTCACTGCTGTAGCGAGCCTCTGTTTGCTGATCAGTGGACTTGCGGTATCCCTTCATTTTTGAAACCCCAAGCCACCCTTGATGAGTCACTTCTCCGGCCCACCCCAAATATCTGTCCCGATGCACACAACCCCGTCAAATAACAAACGCGCCGTTCTCACCAACCCGCACCCCTTGATCACGCCATGTTCCAGGCTGATTTCCACCGTAAATTCCCCACTCGGATGCTCCACCGCCAAACGCTGACGATCACCGCCTGGCGTGCGGGCAAGGCCCTGTGCAACCGACCCTTCAATCAAGCAGGCCGTAGCGACACTCACCGCACCAAACACCCCGATGGACGCATGGCAACGGTGCGGGATGAACGAGCGCGTATTGACCGTGCCGCCGTTGCGCGGTGCCGACAGCAGGCACATTTTCGGCACATTACGCTGGCTCACATCACCCAGGCTCATGCGTGGGCCCAGTTGCAGGCGGATAGCCTCCAGGCGTGTTTTCAGGGCGCTGTCGGCCTCCAGCGTTTCGCAAGGCTCGTAGCCCGTCACGCCAAGGTCTTCGGCACGCAGCAGCACTACCGGCATGCCGTTGTCGATGCAGGTGACTTCCAGGCCATCGACACGGTCGCGGCTGTTGCCGGTGGGCAGCAGGGCTCCGCAGCTGGCGCCGGCCACGTCGGCAAACGTCACCACCAGCGCCGCCGCCCGGCCCGGCACCCCATCAATGTGGGTATCGCCGGCATACTCCACTTGGCCATCGGTGGTCGGCACCTGGGCGATGGCGATCTGCCCGGTGTTTTCCATGAAGATGCGCACCGGTGTGCTCGCGCCGCTGGCGGTCACCAGGCCGCGCTCGAGGGCGAACGGCCCTACGCCGGCCAGGATGTTGCCGCAGTTCTGCCCATAGTCCACCCGTGCCTCGTCCACCACCACCTGAGCGAACAGGTAGTCGACGTCGGCGTCATCGCGCTGCGAGGCGCGGATGATGGCGACTTTGCTGGTGAGCGAGTCGGCGCCGCCGATGCCGTCAATCTGCCGGGCATCGGGCGAGCCCATCACCGCCAGCAGCACCCGGTCACGCAGCGGGCCAGGGGCGGGTAGATCGTCATACAGAAAATAGGCGCCCTTGGAGGTGCCGCCGCGCATCAGCAGGCAGGGGATGCGGGTCTGGCCCATGTTCAGCCTTCCAGGTCTGTGAGGTGGTCGACATAATGCAAACCCTTCGCCGCCAGGCGCGGTCGCATCTCATAAATATCCAGGCCAAGCTCGCCGGCGGCCAGGCGCTGGCGTTTGCGTTCTTCAAGGTCGGCGCGCTGGGTGGCGGCATCGAGTACCGCCTGGGCTTCGCCATGGCGCACCACCACGACACCGTCGTCATCGGCCACCACGATGTCACCGGCCTTTACCAGCTGCCCGGCACACAGCAGTGGCAGGTTCACCGAGCCCAGCACTTCCTTCACGGTGCCCTGGGCGTTGATGGCGCGGGACCACACGGCAAAGCCCATGTCGCGCAGTGTCTGGCTGTCGCGCACGCCCGCATCGATCACCAGGCCGCGCACGCCGCGGGCCTGGAGCGAGGTCGCCAGCAGGTCGCCGAAATAGCCATCGCTGCACGGCGAACTGGGCGCCACCACCAGCACGTCGCCCGGGCGGCACTGCTCCACGGCAACATGGAACATCCAGTTGTCGCCAGGGGCCACCAGCACGGTTACCGCGCTGCCGGCCACGGTCACACCCTGCTGGATGGGGCGCACGGCAGTGTTGAGCAGCCCCTTGCGACCTTGGGCCTCATGCACCGTGGCGACACCCAGCCGGCCCAGGGCATCAATCATGTGTGGCTCAACGCGCGGGATATTACGCACCACGATGCCGGTCTTGCCGATCAGCCCGCTCATGCCAGGTTCTCCGTCACACGCGGGAACACGCTCTGCAGGCCTTCGGCGTAGACGATGTTGCGTGCACTGGCGATGCCCACGTTGCGCTTGGCCTGCACGCCGCGCTGCAGGGCCACGCGGGTGTAGTACTCCCAGAGGTGTTCCTGGCCGGCCATGCACTGGATGGCGGCATACTTTTTGTCCCACACCGAGGTGATGTCCAGGAAGGTGTCCGGGCGCCATTCACACTGTTCGGGCTGGTGCGGCTCAAAGGCGTACACCGGCGGTGCGCCCACGATCTTCTCGCCCGGCTTGTAGCCTTCAGCCTGCGCGATAATGCGGGCTTCCTGGGCCAGGTGCATGGCCAGCGGGTGGTCGTAGTTGTAGGGGTCTTTAAGGGAGTGGCTGAGCACGAACTCCGGTTGGACCCGGCGATACACATCGGCCAGGCGGAACAGGGTGTCCTTGTCGGCGCGCATCGGGTAGTCGCCGATGTCGAAGAACTCCACGCTGGCACCGAGGATTTCGGCCGCCGCCATGGCCTCTTCACGGCGGGCGTCCTTGACCTTGGCTTCGGTCATTTCACCCTTGCGCCACAGCTTGGCAGACTCACCACGCTCACCGAAAGACAGGCAAACCACGTGCATGGCATAGCCTTGCTCGGCGTGCAGCGCAATGGCGCCACCGGCACGCCAGACAAAGTCGGCCGAATGTGCGCTGACCACCAGGGCGGATTTTTGTGGGGTATTCATTGCTTGTTGGCTCCTGCAGTGGGGGTTGGCGCAGGATGTCATTGGCCTGTGCAGGGCACTAATGCATTCATTTGCAACGGCTATGCGTTTTATTTATTGCCGGGCAAGCGGGGTAGAGGCATAGTCGCCGCAGTCACGAGCCGAGCGCCGGGGAACCTTCATGATCGACGTCGAACTGCCCAACCTGATGCAAGTACGCGCGTTCATCCGGGTAGCCGAGCTGGGCAGCGTGTCGCGGGCGACGCAGGTGTTGTTCCGTGCTCAGTCCGTGGTCACCCGCGCCATTGCCGAGTTGGAGGCGCGCTTTGCCGTGCCCCTGTTCGAGCGCCATGCCAATGGCATGCGCCTGACCGACTACGGCGAGTGCCTGCTGCCGCGTGCACAGCGGGTGTTGGCTGAACTGGACGGCGTGCCGAGTTTGCTGGGCACCGCGCAGGGCGAGCCCCTCTACCTGTTTCAGGCGCGGCGCCTGCAGGTGTTCGTGAAACTGTGTGAAACACGGCACATGCAAACCGTGGCGCGGCACTTCGGCCTTAGCCAGCCGGCCGTCAGTGCTGCTTTGAAGGTGCTCGAAGGCGGGTGCGGGCAGCCCTTGTTCGTGCGTACGTCGCGCGGCCTGCAGCCCACTGTGGCCAGCCGGGACATTCTGTTCCCCATACGCCGGGCGCTGAACGAGTTGCGCCTGTTGGACAGTGACCTCAGCGCGATGCAAGGCACCCTGCGTGGGGTGGTGCACGTGGGCGCGTTACCATTGGGCCGCTCGCGCATTCTGCCGGATGCCATTTTACGCTTCACTGCCCAGCATCCCCAGGTTCGGGTGGTGACCAACGAAAGCCCGTTCGACCTGCTGGCAACCGAGCTGCGGGTAGGGGATGTGGATTTTGTGCTGGGCGCCTTGCGGCCTTACGACTATGCCAGCGACCTGGTAGGCGAGCCGCTCATCAACGAGGACATGGTCTTGCTCGCCCGTCGGGGGCACCCGCTGTTGCACACCCACCTGACGCTCCAGGGCGTGCACCAGGCGCGCTGGGTGTTGCCGCGGGCCGGCTCGCCTGCGCGCCAGCTGCTGGACAACTGCTTTGCCGCCGCCGGCCTGGCAGCGCCGTGGCCGGTGGTGGAAAGCGCTGATCTGGCGGTTATCCGTGGCCTGTTGGTGCGTTCGGACATGCTGGCGGCGGTGTCTGCGCACCAGCTGGCCTACGAGATTGCCAGCGGCGAACTGCAACGCCTGCCGCTGGCCCTGCCCGGTACCGCCCGCGCCATCGGCCTGATTCAGCGCAGCGGCTGCCTGCAATCGCCGGCGGCGGTTGCGCTAATGGCTTGTATCCGCCAGGTCATCACTGAGCAGGCGTAAGCCCAGGAGGGTGCCTTGTAGCAGGCTCAGCGGGCTGCATTAGTCAGTTGGGCGCTTTGCCGGCCACCGAGTAGCGAACCTGCTGGTTACGGGTTTTCATGAAGTCTTCGATGCTCTGCCCGCGCATGGCGGCGTAAATATCCAGGTTGGACACACCCAGCACGGCGCCCAGCTTCTCCAGCACGAAGAAGATCACCCCGTAGTGGATCAGCCCACGCCAGTCGCGGCGGCGCAGCAAGTCGCTTTCTTCTTCGCTCAGGCCTGCCTCGCTGTACAGCGCTTCGGGCTCGCTGAGGAAGCGCTGGCGCCAGTGCGGCTCGATCATGCGATGCAAGAACTTGTTCAGGCGGTAGCCTTTGGCACTGCGCTCCAGGGTGTAGGGATAGGTGCCTTCAAGCTGCTGCGCCCCAGCCAGCTGATGCTGCATGTGCTGGCGGTGGCGTTCGTTGACCGGCGCCGGCAGCGCCTGGTCGCGGTTTTCCAGCAGCAGGGTGGCGATGCCGGTCATCGACGGCAGGTAGTAGCTTTGGTGCTTGCGCTCAACATTGGCAGACAACGCGCCGCGCATGATCAGCCAGGTGATCACCTCGGCGCCTTCCATGCCCCCGAGCGTGGCGTACTCGGCCAGCGTCATCTCGGTAAGGCGCTGCGGGTCATTTACCAGCAGGTCAAGGAACTGCGCGTCCCACTCCGGGTTGTTGAAGCCGCAACGCTCGCCATGCACCTGGTGCGACACCCCGCCGGTGGCGACGATCGCCACCTTGAGGTCCTCGGGGTAGCTCTCGATGGCGCGGCGCAGCGCCTGGCCCAGTTTGTAGCAGCGCCGCGCCGTGGGGATCGGCAGTTGGAGTACGCCGACCTGCAGCGGCACGATCTGTACGGGCCAGCTTTCATCACAGGGCAGTAGCGCCGACATGGGCGAGAAGAAGCCGTGGTCCAGCGGCTTGTCGCGGAAAAAGCTCATGTCGAACTCATCGGCCATCAGGCTCTGGCCGATGTGCCGTGATAGCGCCGCATGGCCGCCTACTGGCGGCAGGTCCCGTGGGTTGCCCCCTTCATCGGCCACGCCGTATTGCTCGTCTACACCCAGGGTGAAGGCACTGTAATGATCAAAGAAGAACGAGGTGACGTGGTCGTTGAAGATGTAGAAGAGTACGTCCGGCTGGCGCTGCTGCAACCACGTGCGAATCGGCTCGAAGCTTTCGAAGATCGGCGCCCAGGCGGCTTCTTCCTGTTTGTCGTGGTCGACTGCGAAGCCGATGGTTGGGGTGTGGGAGACGGCCAGGCCACCAATGATACGAGCCATGTGAAGGTCCTCTTTTACAGGTTACGGCGCGGTTACTGCGGGTGTCGCGCGCAGCCGGGCGTGGCCGTTGGCCAGGATCGCCAGGGCGGCGGCGAATGCCGGCAGGCCGAGGAGGGTGAACAGCAGCGGCAGGCCCAGCCCCAGGCTGAGCACGGCACCACCGATGAGGGAGCCGAAAATGGCCCCGAAGCGCCCGATACCGAGCATCCAGCTTACACCTGTGGCGCGGAACTCGGTCGGGTAGTAGCCAGGGGCGAAGGCGTTAAGGCCGGTCTGCGCGCCGCTCATGCAGAACCCGGCAGCCGCCACGCCCACCACCAGCAGGCTCGACTCCAGGCTCAGGGCGCCCAGTGAGACGATGCAAAGGCCGCCCAAGGCGTAGGCGATGGCGATGACGCGGTTGGGGTTGTGTCGGTCCATGATCCAGCCGACCACGATTGCGCCCACTGCACCGCCGATCTGGAACAGGCCGGTGATGGTGGCGGCGCGCTCGATGGACAGCCCGCCATCACGCAGCAGGGTCGGCAACCAGCCCATGGTCAGGTAGATCACCAGCAGGCCCATGAAGTAGGTCAGCCACAGGGCCAGGGTGCCAAACCGGTAGCGCTCGCTGAACAGCTGCCGGGCCGGCGCCTTGTGCTGCGTGGTTGGCTCACTGACGATAAAGCGGGTGCCGGCAGCGAAGCGGCCGCCGAGTTTGGCCAAGGCTGCCGCAATCTGGCTGGCCGGTGCCTGGCGTGCAGCAAGGAAGCGGGCGGACTCTGGCAGCAGCCACCACAGCAAGGGCAGCAAGGCCAGTGGCAGCAGGCCGCCGGCCAGCAGTACCGATTTCCAGCCGTGATGAGGGATCAGCCAGGCGGACAAAAAACCGCCCAGGCCCGAGCCCATGTTGAAGCCGGTGAACATGATGGTGATCATCAGCGAGCGGTTGCGTGTGGGCAGGTATTCGGCGAGCAGGGTAGTGCAGTTGGGCATGGCCGCACCCAGGGCAATGCCGGTCAGCAGCCGCAGCACGGCCAGCTCATACGGGTTGCGGGCGAAGGCGCAGGCCAGGCTCAACAGGCTGAAACCGCTGACCGCAACCAGCAGCACTTTCTTGCGGCCCAACCGGTCGGCGTACGGGCCGGCGGTCAGTGCGCCGATGGCAAGGCCGACCATGCCGGCACTCATCACCGGGCCAAAGGCGGCGCGGGACAGGCCCCAGTCCTGCATCAGCGAAGGCGCGATAAACCCCATGACGGCGACATCGAAGCCATCGAACAGCACGATCAGGAAGCACAGCGACAGGATCAGCCACTGGTAGGCAGCAAGGGGGCGGTTATCGATCCAGTCTTTGACATCGATAGGGGCATCGACAGGCGGCTTGGGCATGCGTGGTCACCTTTGTTCTTGTATTGGTGTGAATTGCGCCGGGTTGCGGTAGGGCTTCCAGAGCGCTACGGCCCAGCAGCAATCACCCCGCCGGACTACGGCGTGAGGGCGACTCTAATCCCATGGCCCAGCCAGCGCCTGCGGGATTTCTTTAATGAGATATCTAATTTTTTTATCGCGGGCGTCGTAGCGTTAAGGCGTACGTTAGCTTTATTGTCTGCATCTTTAGCCGCGTCCTAGCCTGTGAAGGTCTGGACAGGTTGGAAGTGAACTGGCGCGTAGCGGTGGCCTGGCAGTTGGCAGTACTCTTGAAGAACACACCACTTCTGCATGGTCCGAACAGATGACTCAACCACCGGATGGGCTGCCGATTTACCGAGTGCTGACTGGCCCCGATGACGCTTCCTTTTGCCATAGGGTCAGTGATGCCTTGAAGCTGGGGTATCAACTTCATGGCTCGCCTGCACTCACGTTCAATGGCAAAAATGTGATCGTGGCGCAGGCTGTTATCTGGCCTGAGGCACGGAATGGGGCCGGCGACTAACCACTCAGGGCCCGTTTCAACACGTCGTAGATTCTGGCATCACCCGATTGAGCAACGTTAAAGCGGAGAAAGTCACCCGCAGTCATGGACTGGCTAAAAGCATTTCCGGGCGCCAGCACTACCCCGTCATTCAGACAGGTTCTGGCCAGGGTTGCTGCATCCTTGCCTTGAGGCAGTTGGCACCAGACGTACAGGCCTGCCTTGGGAATTATCCAGGGTTTGATCCCAATGGCCTGAAGCCTCGCTACTGTCTTGTCCATTGCCTCGGCCAACCGAAGGCGCACACTCTCCATGTGTTTTCGGTAGCCGCTATCGGTAATAGCGTGATGGATGATGTCCGCGGCCAACCGTCCTCCTCCGAATGTAGTCGCAATCTTGAGGTCGACCAGGCTCTCGATCCATTCACCACGCGCAGCAATGTAGCCGCATCGAACCGAAGCGGAGATGGTCTTGGAAAAGCTGCCTATCTGGATGACACGAGAGAGGCCATCGAAGGCAGACAGCCGTGGCGCGGGATTGGTCTCGAAATCCCCGAAGATGTCGTCCTCGACAATCACGAGGCTAGAGGTATCGGCCAGTTTTAGCAGCCTGTGCGCGGTGACCGGCGACAGGGTGGCTCCGCTGGGGTTGTGGATGCCGGAATTTGTTATGTACAGCCGGGGCGCGTGCGCGAGCAGGGCGGCGCCGAACGCATCGATGTCCGGGCCCGTGGCTGTGTAGGGGACGCCAACAATCTTCACCCTGTGCGCTTTCAATAATGCGTGAAAGTTGAAATAGCAGGGGTCGTCCACCAGCACAGTGTCGCCCGGTTCCAGCAGAAAACGGCACACCAGGTCAATGGCGTGAGTGCCCGACTCCGTGAGCATGATCTGTTCCAGAGGGGCTTCGATCCCGGCGGCTGCCAGTCGTCGCGACAAGAATTGCCTGAGGGGCGGATGCCCAAGGGGAGAAGCGTACTCAGTCAACTTTGCAGTATCAGAGCGGGCAACCGTTCGAAGGGCTTTTCGCATGCCAGCTTCGTACATCCAGGAGGGAGGTAGCCACCCGCACCCTGGCTTCAATGCATCGCTGGAGGTTTCAAGGGCCTGGCGCGAGATCCACAGCGGGTCTACCTCCCGATCAAGCTTGGGGCCAAGGTCGGTCAGTGCCAATGGCGCCACTGGCCCGGCTACGTAAAAGCCTGAACCAGGACGGGAGCTGAGTACACCCTGTGCCATCAATCGCTCATAGGCTTCAAGCACGGTGGATACCGATACCTGCATGGTCTGGGCCATGGCGCGGACCGAGGGGATTCTCGCACCTGGCGTGTAGGTGCGAGCGGCGATCCTGGACTGGATCTGACCCATGACAGTTTGAATACGCGTGCCGTTACGTTTCATCGCACCCTCAACTGTGCTGGATTAACATGCATAACAGTTCGGTTTAACTGTATTGGATTGTACGTGGCCCTGGTGAGCCTGTCAGTGATGTACTCAACCCTCGTTTATCGAGGGGTTACCGATGGAAAAATCAACAAGCGGGTGGATCAACGGCTTTATAGGCGTTGCAATCTTTGCGGGCTCGTTGCCGGCAACCCGTGTGGCAGTGGGGGCCTTCGAGCCCACGTTTCTGACCTGTGCCAGGGCAACCATTGCCGCCCTGTTGGGGGCGCTTTTTCTGCTCGTGCTTCGGCAGCCGAGACCTGAACGTGCAGATTTGTCGTCATTGGCTATAACAGCGCTCGGCGTTGTCATCGGTTTCCCGCTACTGACTGCACTGGCGCTGCAGCACGTCACCTCTGCTCATTCCATTGTTTTTGTCGGGCTCCTGCCGCTCTGCACGGCAGGGTTTGCCGTTTTACGGGGCGGTGAGCGACCTCGGCCAGGTTTCTGGTTGTTCTCGATCGCAGGTGCCGGGCTGGTCGTTGGCTACGCGTTGATGAATGGGGGAGAGGCGTCGGCGGTGGGCGATCTGCTGATGATGGCGGCGGTGGTTGTGTGTGGGTTGGGTTATGCGGAAGGGGCGCGGCTGTCGAGAACACTGGGGGGGTGGCAGGTGATCAGTTGGGCATTGATTGTGGCATTGCCATTCATGCTGCTGCTGACAATCGCCAATTTCCCAGCGCTAGATGCCTTCGCCAAGGTAAGCGCCCCAGCATGGTTCAGCTTCGGCTACGTTTCACTGTTCAGCATGCTGATCGGCTTTGTGTTCTGGTACCGAGGGCTCGTCCAGGGTGGCATTGCAGCAGTGGGCCAACTGCAACTCTTCCAGCCGTTCATGGGGCTTGGCCTGGCTGCATTGCTGCTGCATGAACACGTCAGCTGGATGATGCTTGTGGTGACGCTCGGCGCTGTCGTCTGTGTTGCCGGGGCCAAGAAATACGCCCGGTAGATGAAGCGTCTTCGTAATACCTCAGTACAAAGACCGCGACCATACCGTTTGATGCCCAGCTTGTGCCGGGTGTAGCCACAGTCTGCGCTCAGGCGCAGGGCATCGCGTTGGGCGCCGGTGCACAGGCCCAGGTGGTAGTAGTCGCTGTGGCCTTTGGCATCGCGGTCGTCGGCATGTGCTTGCCGAATGTGTGATCTAAGCCGCTCAGTCTTCGTCAAGCATGCGACCCCTTACCTACCTCTGAAGGGGATTGAGCCAGGGCCTTTCATGCAAACGCTGTTGAACGAGATTCTTGAAGAAGTACGCCACTTGATCGGCAAGGGCAAAGTGGCTGATTACATCCCTGCGCTGGCCGACGTACCGGCGCAGCAGTTGGGCATCGCGGTCTATAGCAACGATGGCAGCCATTACTGCGCAGGCGACGCAAGGGTGCCTTTTTCGGTCCAGAGTATTTCCAAGGTGTTCAGCCTGGTCCAGGCAATAGGCCACTCAGGTGAAGCCATTTGGGAGCGGCTTGGCCATGAGCCTTCAGGCCAGCCGTTCAACTCGCTGGTGCAGCTGGAGTTCGAGCGCGGGCGCCCGCGCAACCCGTTTATCAATGCGGGGGCGTTGGTGATCTGCGATATCAACCAGTCACGCTTCGCAGCACCCACGTTGTCGATGCGTGATTTTGTTCGACGGCTTTCGGGCAACCCTCACATTTCAATCGATGCCCGTGTCGCCGATTCGGAATATCAGTTCCGTGCCCGCAACGCTGCCATGGCTTACCTGATGCAGTCTTTTGGTAACTTCCATAACGAGGTCGAGCCGGTGCTGCGCAGTTACTTCAGTTACTGCGCGCTGCAAATGAACTGCCTGGACCTGGCCCGGGCATTCTGCTTCCTGGCCAACGACGGGTTCTGCAAGCACAGCGAAGAGCAAATCCTCACCCGGCGCCAGGCCCAGCAGGTGAACTCGATCATGGCCACCAGCGGGCTGTATGACGAAGCCGGTAATTTCGCCTATCGAGTGGGGTTGCCAGGCAAGAGTGGCGTGGGTGGCGGCATTGTGGCAATCGTGCCGGGGCAATTTACCGTATGCGTTTGGTCCCCCGGGTTGAATGCTGCGGGCAACTCCCTCGCGGGCATGGCGGCGCTGGAGTTGCTGAGTTCACGGATCGGGTGGTCGGTGTTTTGATCAGGGGGCGGGCTCGCCGGTAACGGAGCCTGCTATCTCCTGAGTCACCCAACCCTTGAACGCCTCCGCGACCGGCGACGGGTGCATGGCGCCTGACTGGGCCAGCACCACTTTTTGGGGTGACACCTCTTCCAGTAATGGCCGGCACAGCAGCGGTGTACCGTCATAACAGTGGTCCCCGGCGGGGCGGGTGCATGACAAGGCAACCCCGTAGCCATGCGCGACCAGGCCGCGTTGCATCTCGAAGGTCTGGGTGTATTGCTGAGTGCGCGGTTGCAGGTTGTGCGCCCAAAACAGTGAAAGGAAATACTCACGCGTTTGCGCGATGTCCTCAAGAATAAGGCATTCCTGGGCCAGTTCATGCAGCGGTATCGCTGCCAGGTGGGCCAGGCGATGGTCCGTAGCGATGAGCGCGTACGGTTTCAACTCAGCCAGTACCTGGCGCGGCAGCGAGTGATCAAGGCCTATGTCGTAAGTAAGCGCAAGCTCTGCTTTACCGGCGCTCAGGTGGCGGTGCACGCCTGCCAGGTCCGTTTCGAACAGCGTTACCTCGACACCGGGGTACTGCTTGCGAAAGCTCGATAGCAGCCGGGGTGCGAAGTAAGGGCCTAAGTCTTGAAAGCAGATAAGCGACAGATTGCCGCGCAGCAAGCCTTGCGCCGAATCGGCGTTCTGATTCATGGCGATGGCCATGCCAATGATATCGCGGGCCTGTGCGAGCAATCGCGTGCCCGCTGACGTCAGCTCCAGGCCACGGCTGACCTGGCGGCGGAAAAGCCGCTCATTCAGTGCCTCTTCAAGTTGGGCAATGGCAACTGACACCGAGGGCTGTGAAACGTGGCGGGCTCTCGCCGCAGCGCTGATGCTGCCGTGTTCGGCCACGGCGACGAAATATTCGAGTTGCCTGAATGAGAACCCTATCATCTTTTCCTATACTCAGGATTAGGAAATATATTCTTTTCCTATTGGTGCCGAAAAGCAATACTCGCCGTGCACCTTGCAGAGTCCGCTTAACATCTGGCAGTGGTGCTGTTGCCCAATAAAAAGACCAAAGGGTGCTTTATGAAACAGTCCGCCGAATTTCAACTCAGCGAAGAAACCATCGAAGCTTTCCAGCGTGAGGGTGCTGTCTGCGTACGTAATCTGTTCACGCCGGAAGAAGTTGCACTGCTCGAAACGGGTATCGAACAGAACCTGAAAACCCCAAGCGAGCGCGCCAAAGTGGCGAGCCGCCCCGACGACCCGGGTTGGTTCTTCGAGGACTTTTGCAACTGGGGCGATATCGCAGCCTATCGCCAGTTCATCTTCGAAAGCCGGGTGGGTAGCGTTGCTGCTCAACTCATGAACAGCGAGACTGCCCGGCTTTATCACGATCACCTGCTGGTCAAAGAGCCGAACACGCGCCAGCGCACGCCTTGGCACCAGGACCAGCCGTACTACAACATCGATGGGCGCCAGAACTGCAGCATGTGGATGCCTATCGATCCCGTCGCCAGGGAGTCCACCCTTGAATTTGTAGCGGGCTCGCACCTCGGACCGTGGCTGATGCCACGCAGCTTCCTCGACAGCCAGGCGCAATGGTTCCCGGAGGGGAGCCTTGCTGACTTGCCGGATATCGAGGCCGATCGCAGTGCCTGGCATATCCTTGGCTGGGAACTCTCCCCAGGCGACGCGGTGTTCTTCCACATGCTGACCTTGCACGCTTCTGGAGGTGTCGGGGGCAGCCGCCGGCGCCGTGCCTTCTCGGTGCGTTTCCTGGGCGACGACATCACTCACGCACCGCGCCAGTGGAAAACTTCACCCCAGTTTCCCGGGCTCGAAACACAATTGGCCAGCGGTGCCCAAATGAACCATGAGTTGTTCCCGGTGCTGTGGCCAAGAGCTTGATGATTGAATAAATGCGTGCCTGATTAAAACGCACAGCATCTGCGCTGTGCGGACCTGATAATAAGATCAAGAAGGTATCTATGAGCGCTCAATCTTCACAACAGCTGAAGCGGGGTCTCTCTACCCGGCATATTCGCTTCATGGCATTAGGTTCTGCTATCGGTACGGGGCTGTTCTATGGCTCGGCATCGGCAATAAAACTGGCAGGGCCATCAGTGTTGCTCGCCTATTTGATAGGGGGTGCAGCCATTTACATGATGATGCGCGCCCTTGGCGAAATGGCAGTTCATAACCCGGTGTCAGGCTCGTTCGGCCACTATGCCAGCCAATACCTGGGCCGCTATTTTGGCTTTCTGACTGGTTGGAGCTACGCGTTCTCCATGTTGGTGGTGTGCCTGGCAGACGTGACGGCGTTTGGCGTCTACATGGGGCTGTGGTTCCCCGAGGCACCCGCCTGGATCTGGGTGCTTGGAATAGTGCTCTTCATCGGGGCGCTGAACCTGTGTAGCGTGAAAGTGTTCGGCGAGATGGAGTTCTGGCTGTCGTTGCTCAAGGTGACCGCTATCGTTGCCATGATTGTGGCAGGCGGGGCCGTGCTGCTGTTGGGCATCCAGCTGAACGACGGGGCAGGCACCGTTGCCGGCATCTCGAACCTGTGGAGCCACGGCGGGTTCTTCCCTAATGGCATCGGTGGGATGATTGCTTCGTTCACCGTTGTGATGTTCGCTTTTGGCGGGGTGGAAATGATCGGCATCACTGCAGGCGAGGCAAAGGACCCGAAGCGCGTGCTGCCGAAGGCGATCAACTCGGTGCCTCTGCGTATTCTGCTGTTCTATATCCTGACCCTGTTCGTGCTCATGGCCATTTACCCCTGGACCGGCATTGGCAGCCACGGTAGCCCATTCGTTCAGATATTCAGTGGCCTTGGCATAAGCTCAGCGGCAACTGTGTTGAACATCGTTGTAATTTCCGCTGCGGTATCAGCCATCAATAGCGACATCTTCAGCGCCGGGCGAATGATGTACGGCATGGCTCAAAACGGCCAAGCCCCTGCCGGCTTCGCATCATTGTCGCGTTTCGGTGTGCCGTGGATGACGGTTGCGGTGATGGGCGTCGCTCTGCTGTTGGGCGTGGTATTGAATTACCTGGTACCAGAAGGCTTGTTTCTGGTGCTTGCCGCGGTTGTCACTTTCTCTATTGTCTGGGTCTGGTTGATGATCCTGCTGTCGCAAGTGGCCATGCGGCGGGGCATGAGCAAGGAGGAGGTTGCGGCACTGGATTATCGGGTGCCGCTGTGGCCGGTAGGGCCAGCGTGCGCGATTGCGTTCATGGTGTTCATCTTTGGCGTGCTCGGTTGGTTCCCGGCCAGCCGCACAGCCCTGTATGTCGGGGTTGGCTGGTTGGTCCTTCTGTCTTTGGGCTACTGGCTGTGGGGCGTGCGTACACCGCGACCAGTGTCAGCGAGTGCTTGAAGCATTGAAGCATTGAAGCGTTCGCGTCCGCATGGCGAGGTGTTGTCTGGGCAGCTGCTCTTGCAGAAATATCCACGTCATGTGCTGTACCTGTGGGAGCGGGTTCACCCGCGAACACCGGCAAATCCGGTGCCATCCAGCGCGCTGTCTCGTCCTGCAGGCATGATCTTGGCCGAATCGCCAGCACCGAGAGCGGTGGCTTTCAGGAGACCTCATCCGTTGCTGGCGCAGTGCGAGACTCAAGGTCGATTTCCGTTGGCCACTGGACTTTCGGGGCCAAGCAATGCATGTGGCTCAGGCCATCGTCATCGTTCCAGTCGCGGGGTGGGTGCACGAACTTGGGCAGGGCTTCAGGGCCTTGTTGCATGAAGAGCCGGGCGATGGCCCAGTACGCCTCGCCCTCATTCAGGGTATGAGTGAAGAAGACACGATCTATGACTTCGTCAGTCTCAGGATTACGGACTGACAGCATGACGTTTTCGATCAGGCCACCATGGCCAGGGGCGTAGATTCGGTAGACCTCGGCGGTGACGTCGTCCCAGTTGTAGGCGACGGGTTGGACACCCCAGCGCTTGCGGCTGAAGATGAAGACGCGGTCGAAGCGGTATTCGTAGATGTAGATTTTTCGACGCAGGCGATTGAAGCGAATGGGTTCATCTCTGGGCAAGACAAGATCCTCCTTTATGTAAGGGATAAGGGCCCAAAGAGCTGCTGGTGGACCGAGCACTATCAATACATTAGTTAACCAGTCGCGCGTCCAGCCGTAGACAAATAAATCCCAGTATAATAAAAGTATTATTCCGGCGCAAAAGCACAAGCCAGGAATGCCGACGAGCGCTGAAAACCCTCGCAAACTTACTGTTTTTCTCGGCAGTTCTAGATATACGTCATTAAAATAGTTGGGTGAGGGGTTTACAGTCTCTGCCCAATAGTGGCTGTCTGGTGCCTCTCCCGTTGGAGGCAGGTCATGGCTCCAACCTATCGCGCGCTCCCATAACACCTTGGGCTTAAATGTCATTCATTCATTCCTCGAGAACAAACTTCAATATAGGCGTCCGGCAAATTGCGGTCAGGCCAATACATAACCAGCAGGGTGGCGGCGCTTAAGCTGTGGCTCCCAATCGTAGGTGCTAGCGGCACAACTCCTGAAATCTCAAGCTGAAAAACACCGCCATCTTCACCGGGATAAGGTCTTTGATATTCATCAGTGGAAAAATCACTCACATAGTCTGGATGTCGCGGGGGTGTAAACTTAGAAAAAGAGGATGACGGGGAAAGTGGCCTTATTGGGTGCGAAAAGTAATCACCCGAAGCAATACTTTCTCCGCCAACATAATCTGGAAACGCTCCATCACCGACACGATGTGCTATCAATTTCCAGCGATATGCGGATTTCGCTTTATTGAACTTGGGTAATGCAACGAGAAACTTGAGCTGTTGCACCGTGTTCAAGCTGACCAACCCTCCTATTCTTGGGAGTGTAGGATCCGTAGCCATACTTGACTCAAAATTTAGCCTTGCCTGCACACCCAACGTCGCAGCATTGAGCTCAGCGAATGCTATGTCTGAAAATTCCGGAGCATTCCAGTGTATGGAAGGTGTTTCATTAGCAAGCCCAAAATAGCAACGACGCGCCCAGCGTTCGAGAGCAGTTGATTCGTTGTTTTCTGCTCGCTTGCTAAACTCGTAGGCGACTAGCGTTAATGTGACTGCTAGCCCCAACGGTCCAAATACTAAAGGCCTGAAAACTGCAAACGCAAACGCCACTGTGCCCAAGCCGTACGCTGAAACTGCAATTCTATATTGCCGTGCAGCTGTACTGTCGCCAGTGGCCAAAGTGCGTTGTCTTGCCAGAATCGCTTGTGCCGTGTCAAAGACCCCTGCGACTGTGCTCAGTACAGCACCGATTTTTATTATTGCCTGTCCAGTGACAGCAGCTCCCTTAGCCCATGGCCTATGTATGTTGCCGGCGCCGGACCGCGTTATGAGTCCGATCAACTCAATCTGCCCGCCCAATATCCCCAATAGCGAACCCTGCAACGCCAGTTTGGCCTCATGCGCCTTGGACCCAATCTCCACTTCCGCTTTTTCCTGATTTCTGGCGAGGCTGTCGGATTGCAAGTACAGCCCTCCAATCGCCAGCAGTACTTCCCAGCTTCCCGCCACACCCCGCAAGCCGCGAAACGCGGTTCGCACCAACTGCGCCGCCTGCTGCGAAGTAATACGCATGCCCTGCAACACCTTTCGCGCATTCGACTCGAGCGTCCCCGCCGCGACCGAGACCTCCACCAAGGTACGCTGCGCCAAGCTGCTTGCCTGAGTTACCTTCATGTTGGCTTCCTCAAACAACCGACCATGCACGTCCGCCGCGGTACCCTCGACCCACACCGAGACACGAATCATGGTGTTGGTAAACCGCGGGTCCAGCACGGCCAGGCTCATCAACCCGTGCTGGATGATCGGCCGCACCTTGTTCCAGGCCTTGGTCGAATGAATGTCGATGTCAGCGATGTTGCGATGCATCCGGTCCCTGGCCTCGGCAATCGAGGCATTGGCCTTGTGCTGCAATTCGCGTAAATGGGCACTCTGCAGGGCGTAGTACTCGCCCAGCTTCATCTTCACTTCCAGCTCGATGAGGTGCACGCCGTTGTACAGGAACTGGGTTGCACTGTTCAGGTGCCGCACGGCGGTCTGAATGCCAGGTGGCAAATTGGGCGACAAGCGTTGGCTGGCGGCGTTGAGCGCGCCTTGGGTTTCGGCAATGGCCTGCTTGAGGGTGTTGCGCATGCGCAAGCCGGCGTCGTCGCTCGCAATGATCTTGCTCAGCATGCCGTAGAGCTTGTCGCTGTCATTCCAGTTGGTGACGTCGGAAAAGCTGGGAAGCAGCCCGGCCAACAACGCACGGTCACGCATCAACAACGCGCGATAGGGAGGGCTATCAGGATCCTGTAGCCATTTCTGCCAGAGCGTTTCGCTGGTGCCGGCAGCGGGACTCACATCGGACGCCACCGCCTCGGTAATACCGCCACCTAGGCATAAGGCCATGGTCTTGGCATACGCCACGCCAGACTCACGATGATCACCGTCGTAATCGTACTGCTCGGCCACCTTGAACATGGGCGTGTCGAACAGCGCGGCGTAAGCACGGGCGTCCTTGTCGATGAAGCGCTGGAACTCGGCTTCCTGCTGGTCATACCCGGCCTGGAACGCCGCCCGTTGCGGTTCGTGGTAGCGCTGTTCGAGTTTATCGTCGCTGTCCTTCATCGCTTGCTCGACCATGCGCAGCCGCTCTACCGTCGGATCAACCGGTACAAACGGCCCTCTACCCGCCATCGGCTCCAGCGAAGGCACCTTCTGCGCCGCCCACTCTCGCTGCGTGGCACGAATGACTTGCAGGATCTGCGAGGTCTGCAGCTGGTAGGCACGCATGGGGTCCTCACGCCAGACCTGGCGCTTCACCACCCAGGTCAACCGCTGATGGTTGAATTCCTGAATCAGGCCAACGGTATCGTCGAGCACCACTGCCAGCACGCCGTTCTCCAGCGTGTGCCGGTTCATCGCGTTGACCAGGTATCCCTTCAAGGCAAACCTGCGCAGCTTGCGAGTGTGAAAGCCATGCGCACTGTCAAACGGCGAGCACCCATGCTGGGCGTACTCGAACACATCCTTGTCGACCTGCAGGTTATCCGGCGTCATTGCAATGCCCAGTAATTCTGGGTTGTTACGCGCCTGGGTCAGGTCAATCCCCTCGAAGCGATGTACAGGTGCCTGGCCCTTCTTGTAGGCATTCAGCACGCTGACCGGCCAGGCATCGCTGGAGAAGGCCAGCCAGGCTGTGCCATACCGGTCGGTATCAATATTCAGGAAAGCAGAAGGGATATCGTGGTTTTCATTCACGCACTTTTCGGGCAGCGATGCGGGCAGGCCCTCTGACGGTTCGTAGGGGTTGAAGCGGCGCAGATGGCCCTGTTCGCTGACTTCGTAGGCATGCCAGACCTGCTGGTCGAGCAGTACATACAGGTAACCCATGCGCAAAGTACGCAGGCCCATCTTCCCCGAGATATGTTGGCTACCTGCCACAGTCGTGATGCACTCCTGTCGGGTATCCGGTACCAGGGCGCGGCGCAGCGGCAGGATCGGCAGGCCCTGGCGTTCGCAAGACATGCACTGGTCATGCGGCAGCCCGGCTTCGGCTGCCGCAATGGCGATACGTTGGCTGATTGTCAAAAACGACCTCGCATTGAAAGGACCGTGATGGTCCCTGAACACTAACGAGGAATCGCTTGCCGGAGGTTTATGGGCGTCTTAAAACCGTGTAGGAAACGTCTCTAAATCAACCATTGGACATTTTTTCCACTGACGGGCTCTCGAGTCAGGCGCAGGCGTGTAGGGGGGCGCGCCCGCAAACACCGCAAAGCCGGTGCCTGCACGGCGTCACCTGCTTCGCGGGACAAGCCCGCTCCCACAACTCAGGTGCATGCAGCTTCGCCGGCTGATCAGATTGAACGTTTCAGCTCCCAGCACCGTCGGTACTTCCATGTCTTGCGCAAAAGAGGTTGTCCATGAAGTATCGTGCACTCGGTAACACCGGCCTGTTGGTCTCAGAATTGGTGGTTGGCACTGTCCCCTTCGGCGGGCGTGGCGCGTTCGAAAAAACGGGTAGCGTGGATGTCGACCAGGCGCGGCGTATGTTCGACATGGCCTTCGATGCCGGGGTTAACCTGGTGGATACCGCCGACCTGTACTCCCACGGCCTGGCAGAAGAAATCGTTGGCACTGCGCTGGGGCAGCGACGCCATTCCATCATCCTCGCCACCAAGGCCCGCAGCCCGATGGGCGACAACCCCAACGACAGCGGGGCGTCGCGTTATCACCTGATTCGCGCCTGCGAGGCCAGCCTCAAGCGGCTTGGTACCGACCATATCGACCTGTACCAGATCCACAACTGGGACGGTGTCACGCCGGTCGAGGAAACCTTGGCGGCCTTGGACCACCTGGTGCAAAGCGGCAAGATCCGTTACTTCGGCACCTCCAACTACACCGCCTGGCAAATGATGAAAACCCTCGGCTGCGCCCGCCTCAACGGCTGGCAGCAGCCGGTGTCCCAGCAGATCTATTACACCCCTGAGGCCCGCGAGGCAGAGTACGAGTTGCTGCCGATGGCCATCGACCAGGGTTTCGCGACGCTGGTGTGGGGGCCGCTGGGGGAGGGTTTGCTGACCGGCAAGGTGCGGCGCGGGCAGCCGACCCCAGAGGGTACCCGCCAGGGTAATGATTGGCCGGAGCCTTACGTGCACGACCGCGAGCGGGCCTACGACATCATCGAGGCACTGATTGAAATCGCCCAGCGCCACGCGTGCTCACCGGCACGGGTGTGCTTGGCCTGGCTCAAAGACCGGCCTGGGATAACCAGCGTCATCACCGCAGGGCGTACCTTCGAGCAGTTGCACGACAACCTGCAGGCGGTGGAGCTGGTGCTCACGGCAGACGACCTGGAGCAGCTCGAGCAAGTAACGCGCATTGCACCGCAGTATCCGTACTGGCACCGCATTGCGGCAGGCATGGACCGCATCGATCCGGCGGAGGCGCCGTTCATCGAACTGCACCGCAAGACGATGAAGCTGCAGCAGCCATGATCGGCGTATGACGCGGCGGTGCGCTGAAGCGCCTGCTGCGTCATCATCGAGGCATTATGAATTAATTCCTGCCCGGTTGGTCAGGTAATGAGCCCCTTATCTGCTTTTGAGGTTCTCATGCACGCGTACACAGTTCGCTATCTGATCAACGGCCAATCGGCCACTCATACCTTCGAACTTAAGCAGCCCAAGCTCGCCCTGCACGAAGCGGCGCTTCACCTGATGGTGCTGCACTTTGGTGATGGGGAGAACAGCTTGGTCATGCCGCCCGCCGACGCCACCCCTCAGCAGGTTCTCGCGCAGGCCCAGGTACTGGGTTTATCGCAAATCCACCTGGCTTGACGGATACCGGTGCAACACGCCTGCAACCTGGCCAGCAAAAGCCGCGAGCCCGGCCTTTTGCACCACCGGTCGAACACAAGGCACTCTCGCCAGCCGATTGCTCTCTGAACAACAGGCGCACCCTTGCTGCGCTGCAACCAGGAGAACGCCCATGGCAATCGACCACAATGGCCCCGACTCGCCGTACCCGGGACCAACCGAAAATACCACCGACGCAGGCGCGGGCCATGGCTCGGGCCTTGAACAGGCTGAGTCCGAGCCTAAGCAAGGCGTCGGTGAGGCTTGGTCCGAGAATCGCCCCGTAGACTGGGACCCACCTCCCGGCAATCCCGGTTCAGACCAGGACGGGCAGCTTGACCGGGACAACGGCACCGCAAGAACCAACGATGAGCAGGCTGGTGCAGGTGACGCAGAGGTGCCATTACCCGCAGATGATGACGGCCCGATTGAAGAGGAAATGAAAGACGTGGAGGCCAATAACTCGGTGTCTGCCGAGCATCCTCAACCGCGTTGAGGGCGTTTGCATTTCAGGGCCGATGCCAAATCAGTGCGGCGTCCTGGGTCTGCCAGCCTGGCTTCATCGGCCGCTTTTCCATCAGGTATGGCACCGGCTGCGCCGGTGTTCGCGAGGCAAGCCCGTTCCCACAGACAGGGTGCACAGCCCAGGATTTACGCGGTCCCTGTAGGGGCGGCCTTGTGCCGCGATGGGCTGCGCAGCAGCCCCAAATGGCGCATCAACGCCGCCGCAACACAGTGGCGAGCCCAACGGTCAGCAGCACAGCGCAAGCCATGGCCAGCCCGATGGTAACGCCAACGCCCCACGTTTCGAGCAGCCCCGCCAATACAAGATAAAATGCGATCACCCCAACCGCCCCGATCGCATTGCCCCGCACCATTGCTACCATCCCGGGGCGCCCCCCTTGCACATGGGCGAACACCACCAGCGGCCAGGCAATCACCGGTATCGGCGCGAGCATCCCGCTGGTCGCCGGGCCCAGCCAGCTGGCCAGGCTGGTGGTGATCATCAGCAGGGATGTGGCAGACACCATGCGTAGCGGGATTTCCCAGTACCGGTGCCTGGGGCGGGCCAAGGTATCTGGTTCTGGTTCACGGCCGCTGGCGCGTATCAGCACGCCGATCAGCACCAGTGCCACGGCAATCGACAGGTAAAGGTTGCCCCAGTGGGTAAACGCATAGGCGGCCATACCATAGAAAAGCAACGCCAGCAGGGCTGCCAAGGCAACGCCGAGCCTGCGCGTGGCCAACAGATAGAAGGTGTAGGTGGCCTGCACTGCCGCCAGGCCGCCCAGTGCACCGGTTATTGCACCCAAGGCGAAGGCATTGCCCTGTTCCAGGCACAGGAAAGTCATCACCAGTGCCGAGGTGATCGGCAGGCCGGACAGCAAGCCACCCAGCAAACCGCCCCAGCGCCGCGAGGCGAGGGAGATGGCCCACATCAGCAGGGGCGTGACGATAAGTTTCAGGTAGAGCAGGGTCATTGCGGGTGTATCCAGGCTAAATGAAGGTGCGCCCGCCGTCGGCATTGGGTGGGGCGCGGATGCATCACCCGCGGCTGGCCTCCAGGGCCTGGGCCAGGTCGGCGATGATGTCGTCGCTGTGCTCTATGCCAATCGACAGGCGCACCATGTCGCGCGGCACGCCGGCTTTTTCCAGCTCCTCGTCGTTGAGCTGGCGGTGAGTGGTGGAGGCGGGGTGGCAAGCCAGTGACTTGGCGTCGCCGATGTTCACCAGGCGCACTACCAACTGCAGCGCATCGATGAAGCGCGCCCCGGCAACCTGGCCGCCCTTGATGCCAAACGACAGGATCGACGCTGGCTTGCCGCCCGTGTAGCGCTGTGCCAGTTCATGCTCGGGATGGTCGGGCAGCCCGGCGTACTTCACCCAGGCCACCTGTTCGTGGGCTTGCAGGTAATGGGCAACTTTCAGCGCGTTTTCAGTGTGGCGCTCCATGCGCAGGGCCAGAGTTTCCAGGCCTTGCAGGATCAGGAAGGCGTTGAACGGTGACAGCGCGGCGCCCGTGTTGCGCAGCGGCACCACACGGCATCGGCCAATGAAGGCGGCGGGGCCGAAAGCTTCGGTGTAGGTAACACCGTGGTAGGACGGGTCGGGGGTGTTGAGCAGGGCGAAACGCTCCTTGTTGTCGGCCCAGGGGAACGTGCCGGCGTCGATGACGATACCGCCGATGCTGGTACCGTGGCCGCCGATGTACTTGGTCAGCGAGTGCACGACGATGTCCGCGCCATGCTCGAACGGTCGGCACAGCACCGGGGTGGCCACGGTGTTGTCGACGATCAGTGGTACACCGTGGCGGTGGGCGGCCTCGGCCAGTGCGGCGATGTCGACGATATTGCCGGCGGGGTTGCCGATAGACTCGCAGAACACCGCCTTGGTGCGCGCGTCGATCAACGCTTCGAGGGCGGCGACGTCGTCATGAGCGGCGAAGCGGGTCTGGATGCCCATGCGCGGCAGGGTGTGGGCCAGCAGGTTATAGGTGCCGCCGTACAGCTTGGCCACGGAGACAATGTTGTCGCCGGCTTCGGCGACGGTCTGGATGGCGTAGGTGATGGCCGCCATGCCCGAGGCCACCGCCAGCGCGCCCACCCCGCCTTCGAGGGCGGCCATGCGCTGCTCGAGCACATCGTTGGTAGGGTTCATGATGCGCGAGTAGATGTTGCCTGCCACTTTCAGGTCGAACAGGTCCGCGCCGTGCTGGGTGTCGTCGAAGGCGAAGGAGGTGGTCTGGTAGATCGGTACGGCCACGGCCTTGGTGGTCGGGTCGGGGCTGAAGCCCGCGTGGAGGGCGAGTGTTTCCAGCTTCATGCAATCGTTCCTTGAGCGTGGGGTGGAAGCGTTCGAGCATGCGGCGGTGGAAGGGCGTGGGTCAAGGACGCTTTAGAGCGTCAGTCACTCCACCCGACTGTAAAGATATGCAAAGTTTCCCTGTGCCATCACCCTGCAGTTCTAGAATCCGCTCGCTGCCAGACTGCTACTGGCAGGCAGCAGATCTAACCCTGTGGAGCGTTCCAATGAAGTCGAAACATCTTTTCCGTGCAGCCCTGGTTGCAGTCCTGGTATCCAGCCTGTCGGGTTGCTGGATGTTCATGCCGCCAGGTGGTGGCGGGGGGCACGGTGGTGGTCATGGTGGCGGTGGGGGTGGCTTCGGCGGTCATCAGGGGGGTGGCCCTCGCTGAGCTGATCTCGCGATGGAACGCATTGCCTCGGCCGGGCTGCAACCGCTACCCGGCGCGAGCGCACTCACCACGCTATCCGCTCGCCATCCCACCCCCAAAAACTGCCACTCTCCGATGGCCCAAGCCGCCCCACCTGCTCCATCACGCACTGTGCCGCAAACGCCGGTTCAAACAGCTTCCCCTCCGGCACATTCCCTTGAAACGGCCGCGACAGCCCGGTATCGGTAGTGCCCGGATGCAGCGCCAGCACCGTGGCGTTCGGGTTCAGGCGTTTCAGTTCGATGCTTGCCGTGTGCAGCAGCTGGTTCAGCGCCGCTTTGCTTGCGCGATAGCTGTACCAGCCGCCCAGTCGGTTGTCACCGATCGAGCCTACCCTGGCCGACAGCGCCGCAAAGGTGGCGGGCTGGTTGCGCAGCAGCGGCAACAGATGCTTGAGCAGCAGGATCGGTGCGAATGCGTTGGTGGCGAAGCTGGCCTGCAGGCTGGAGAGGTCCAGTTGGGCCAGCGATTTCTCGGCTTTGCTGCCCTCCTGGTGGAGGATACCGAGTGTGCTGATAACCAGGTGAAGGTGTGGGCAGGCATGGCCCACCTCGGATGCAAGCGCAGCCAGCGCCAGCTCGTCGCGAGCATCGCAATTGAGCAGTACCAAGCGTTCGCCATGTGCCTGGGCAAGTGCAAGCAGTCCCTCAGCGGTGCGGGCGTGCCGCGACACAGCGCAGACGCGGCTTACATCATCGCGGGCCAGCATCGCCTTACACAATGCCAGGCCGATACCTCGGCTTGCACCGCATATCAGCACGCGAGCATTGTCAGATAATCCGGGGATCAGGCTCATAGGGTGCGCCTCGTCTTTCGAATGAATCTAGCCCACCGGCATGGTCTTTTGTTTTAAATATGCGTTCTAGTTTGGGTTTTCGGGGCTGCGCAGCAGCCCCAGTCTGCCAACGGTGCATATCAGAAGTTGTAAGTCAGCCGGGTGAAGTAGTAACCCCCGGTAAAGCCATAAGGCGAATAGGCCCCATACCCCTTGGTCATGGTCTTGCTGCTGGGGTTCTGCCGCTCGGGGTAAACATCAAACAGGTTCTGTGCTCCCACCGCCAGGTTGAGGTCTTTGCTCAGCTGGTACCCCACGTCGATATCGGTGATCCAGCGCGCCTTGTATTCACGGTCGAGGCTGCGGTCAGTCGCCGAGTTCACTTCACGCCATGAACCATAGCGGGTCAGGGTCAGGTTGCTGGTCCAGCGGTCGCGCTGCCAATTGGCGCCCAGAATCAACTTGGTGTGCGGCTGCACCTCGGTCAGGAAGTTGCGCGCCTGGCGGTCCATCAGGCTGTAGTCCGTGCCCTGGATATTGACGTTCTCCTTGTAGCTCAGGATCTGCGTCTGGTTCCAGTTGAAGGCGGCGGTCCATTTCAGTTGCCCCCAGTTGCCCAGGTTCTGGTCGAAATTGCCCACCAGGTCCAGGCCCTTGGTGCGGGTATTGGCGCCGTTGGTGAAATAGCGCCCGCCAGAGGTGGAATCGATACCGTTGTCCAGCAGCGTCTGGGTCACTTCGTCGCCCAGCAGGGTACCGGTGAGGGTGATGCGGTCGCGCACGTTGATCACGTAAGCATCTGCGGTGAACGACAGCTGCGGTGCAGGCTGGTAGGTCAGGCCCAGGCTGTAGTTGGTCGAGCGCTCGGGCTTGAGTGCGGTGGCGCCCAATGCCTTGGCTGCCGCCGAGTCCACAGGCAGTACGCCGTAGTTGATCGATTGGTACACGCCATTGACCACACCGTAGGTGGTCGAGCGGGCGCTGAACAGGCTGTTGGCCAGCGACGGTGCGCGAAAGCCGTTGCTGACCGTGGCGCGCACGGCCAGCGCGGAGGTGAAGTCATAGCGGGTGGTCAGTTTGCCGCTGCGGGTGGCGCCCACCCCGCGGTTGTAGTGTTCGTAGCGCAGCGCGCTGCCCAGGTACCACTGCGGCAGCGGGTTGAAGCCGACGTCGATGTAGCTGGCCACGCTGTTGCGGCTGGTGCTGGTGGCTTCTTCCGGTGAGATACCGTTGGTGACCTGTGCACCGGAGGCGGCGCAGTCCCCGGGCGCACGGCAGTAGCCGCCGTTGGCCCACGAGGCCCAGTCGCCATCGCGCACCTGGTAGGTGTCACGGCGGTGCTCCAGGCCCCAGGACAGGTCAAGCGGCTTGCCCAGGCCAATGTCGAAGCTGCGCTGCAGGTCCAGGTTGCTGGTCAGCTGTGTGGCGACCCAGGTGCCCGATTCGAAATGGTTGGGCGTGGCCTCGCCCAGCGAGGCGTTCTGGTTGTGCGTGGTGCCTTGCAGCGCCTCGTTGCGCCCGTAGGTGCTGGACAGGTCCCAGGCCCATTCCCCGACATTGCCCTTGGCGCCGAAGGCGCCCTGCACATCCTCTTCCTCGATGTACCAGGTGGGTGTGTAACCGCTGGGGTAACCGTTAGGCCCGGTGGTGATGGTGTTGGTGATGGTCGGCAGGCGGAAGTTCTGCCCCTGCTCGGCCTTGCGGTGTGAATAGGTGGTGAACGAATACAGGGCCAGGTCGTCGCTTAGCGGCAGCTCGGCGTTGTAGCCCAGGGTCAGCAGGTTGATCTTCGGTGTGCCGTAGCCGCCGTAGGTTGACTTGCCAGCCTTGTCGAAGGCTTCGGCATAGCTGTAGCCGTTAGCACTGGCCTTGTTGTCGTCGTTCTGGCTGCGCGCATCCAGGGCCAGCTGCACGATGCCGCTGTCGCCGATCTCGAAGCCCTTGTTCAAGCCTTGCTGCACGGTCTGCTTTTTGCCGTCGTAACCCTGGCCTGCGTTGGTCACCGAGGTGCCGGAAGCGTCGGCCTTGAGGATCACGTTGATCACCCCGGCGATGGCGTCGGAGCCGTACTGGGCAGCCGCGCCATCGCGCAGCACCTCGACGTGGTCGATGAGGCTGATGGGGATCAGGTCAAGGTCGGTGGGCGCAGCGCCCGCATGGATGCCGCTGATGTTCAGGGTGGCGCTGGTATGGCGGCGTTTGCCGTTCACCAGCACCAGCACCTGGGCCGCATTTAACCCGCGCAAGCTGGGCGCACGGGCCATGCCGCTGGCGTCCCAGCCGGTTTTCTCCGGCAGGGTGAAAGACGGCACGCTGGCACTGAGGGCTTCCATCAGGCCGGGTTTACCGGTTTGCTGCAGCTGCTTGGCGCTGATCACATCGATCGGCACCGGGCTTGTGGTGACCGTGCGTTTTTCCGAGCCGCGGTTACCTGTGACGATCACGGTGCCCAGCTGTGCCGGGTCGTTGGCCTGGGCAGTGGTTTCGGCAAATGCAGCAGGCGTGGCCAGGCCGGTGGTGCCAAGGGCCATGGTCAGCAGTGCGGGTTGCAGGCGCGGGCTGGGCAGTTTCAGGGCGTGAAGCATGTTCGCTCTCCATGAGCGCTGTTGAACAGCGGGTGCACAGGGGCCGCCCGCCGGGTGGTCCCGGCAGGCAAGCAATAGGGGTGGGTTAGCGGCGTTTCAGGGCGCTTTTGCAGCGACCGCTTCGATTTCGACCAGGGCGCCCGGCAGGGGCAGGGCCACCACTTGCAAGGCGGTGCGGGTTGGCTTTCTCGGTTGCTCGGCAGTGGCGAAAAACTCGGTGTAGGCGGCTTGCAGCCCGGCAAAATCCAGCTTGCCCTCAGTGGCCGGGTCGCCTACCAGAAACACCCTCAGCTGTACTACGTCACCCAGGCCCAGACCCTGGCTTTGCAGCGCAGCCTGGATCTTGTTCAGCACTGAGCGGGTCTGGGTTTCGGTGTTGCCATAGGCGGCAATGGTCTGTGGTGGTGCCTTGGGGTCGGCAACGTCGGGCAAGGTGCCGCTGACGAAGGTCAGCGAGGTGCCGGCGGGTACGGTGACCAGTTGCGAAATGGGGAACTTCGAGCCTGGCGGGTCGACACGCTTGATGGTGTCGGCCTGGGCGGTCAGTGCGGACAGTGACATGAAGGCTCCAAGCAGCAGGGCAGTTGTGTTCATCAAAGGGCTTCCTTGTTCAGGCGGCGACGCCGCGTTGCTGTTGCAGGGCGTGCCGGGCGATCTGCCCGACCACATGGCGGGCCGAGTCCGCAGCACTGTTCTGCCAGATACCCACCCCGCCATGGGCCAGTGCATCGCTGGCCAGCCAGGTGCGGCCTTGGGGCTGGTTGAGGTGCGAGTAACCGGGCTCGGCAAGCACGTCATGGACAATCCACGGGCTTTCGCTGAACGGTACCTTGGACCAGTTGACCGCCACCCCACGCTGCAACTTGCCGGCGTGGCCCGGGTGCAGCGACTCCACGGCCTGGCGCGACGCTGCCAGTTGCTGCTCTGTCGAGCGCGTGGCAAATGTGCGCGCCACTTCGCCGGTGTTGTAGGTGCCCACCAGGATGCCCTGGGCACTGTTCAGGTGATCGCTGGGGTACCACAGCAGCCGCGCTTCGTGGTTGATATAGGAGAGCCCGCCATAGATCTGGAACTCGCTTTCCCAAAACCGGGGTGCCTGCCAGGCCACCTTGTTGGCCAGGTCCGGCTTGGCCTGGGCGATGGCCGCCTGGGTGGTTTTGCCAAAGTTGTGGTCAACCCGGGCCAGCAGTGGCAGGGGGATGGTGACGATGGCGTAGTCGGCGGTTTCCACTTGGGACTTGCCGCTGCGCCGGTCACGCCAAGTAACCTGGCTACCGTTGTCTCCGGTGCGGATCGCCTGCACTTCGGCATGCAGTTGCACCTTGTCCTGCACCTTGGCGTACAGGGCCTTGGCAATCTGGTCCATGCCGCCGACCGGCTGGAACATGGTGGCGGAAAACTCCGGGATCTCGTCGAACACCAGCGGCAGCATCAGGTTAGGGTTGAGCAGTTGCTTGAGTGCCACTGGCTGGCGCTGGATCGGTGTCTGGTCGCCCGCCCCGGCGAAGCGGGTGTAGCCGGCGCGAACCGAGCCCTTGTAATGACGCTGCTCGTCGAGGTCACCGTATACCTTGAGAAAATCCAGCAAGGCCTTCTGATCGCCCGTGTCCAGCTCCTTGTCCAGCGCTTTGCCGCTGATGCTGCGCGACAGCAGTTCGCTGAGGTGTCCACGGGTGTCATTCACCGCCTGGCGCAGCAGTAACGGTGGCTGCGCAAGGTCCGGTTGGGCGAGGGCGTTGCGGCTGCTGTTGACCAGCACTTCCAGCGGCACGCCCAGCTCGCGGCAGTAGCCGAGGATGGTCAGGTGATGGCTGGGCAGGCGTGCGGGCCCTGCATTGAAATAGTGGCCGTTGTCGAACCGCACCTGCTGGCGGCTACCGTCATTGTGCAGGACCTCGTCACCGTTGCGCAGCGTCCAGGCGCGGCCGCCGATTCGCTCGCGGGCTTCCAGCACGCGCACGTCAAAACCGGCTTTGCCAAGTTCATAGGCTGCCACCAGGCCGCTGATGCCAGCCCCCACCACCAGCACGCGCTTGCCGTTGCCGGACGTGGTCGGCAGGCCCAGCGGCTGGAAGGTGCTGGCCGTGGCTGCTGCGGGCAACAGGCCCAGCGCGGACAGGCTGCCAAGCGCGGCGCCGTAGCTGCCAGCGGCCATCAGGTGGGCAATAAGGTCTCTACGGGTCAAGCCCATGGTGTGTTCTCCTTGCAAGTGGAAAGTGAGTCCGTTCAGCGCGGCGCTACAGCTCGTAGCGCACACTCAGCAGCACGGTGCGTGGGTCGTTGACCGAGTAGTAGGCGGTGCGGCTGGCGGCCGAGTAGGCGATGCTTTGCGGGTAGGCGCGGTCGAGCAGGTTCTTGACCGACAGGGTGGTGGTCCAGTGGCCGTCCGCGCTGGCATAGCTGGTGCTGGCATTCCAGAAGCCCTGGGCAGGTACTTCGTAGATGTCGGCGTTCAGCGGGTTGGCGTAGGAGCGGGTCTGGTACTGGTAGTCGGTGTTGGCCACCAGCTCACCCGGCAGGTTGACGGGCAGCGTCCAGTTCAGGCCAAGGCTGGCGTTCCATTGCGGTGCAAAGATCATTTCCTTGCCGTCGGCACTCACGCCTGGGCCACTGGCGTTCTGGAAGTCGTCGTACTGGCTTTTCAGGTAGCCCAGGTTGGCGGTCAGGCGCAGGTCGCGCGCCAGCAGCACGGTGTTTTCCAGTTCCACGCCGTAGGTGTGGGCACTGCCTACGTTGGTGCGCAGGTTGGCGCTGATGGCTGGGTCCCAGGCATTGGTCTGCAGGTCGTCGTAGTCGTTATAGAAGAAGGCGATGTTGCTGCGCAGGCGGCCATCGGCAAAGTCGCCCTTGAAGCCCACCTCATAGGTGGTGACGTTTTCCGGCTCAAAGCCCTGCTCGGCAGCGGCGCGGGTTGGCGCGCGGTTGTCGAAGCCGCCGGCCTTGAAGCCCCGGGCCACATAGCCGTACTGCACCAGGTTGTCGCTCCAGGCGTACTCCAGGCCGATCTTGGGGCTGAGTGATGCCCAGGAGTCGCTGGTTTCGGCAGCGAAGTTGGTGCCAGTAATTGCTCTGTCGGTGGTGATGGCGTAGTTGGTGTAATCGAAGTGCTTGTGCTCGTGGGTAAAGCGCAGGCCGGTGGTCAGCGACAGGCGTGGGGTGAGCTTGTAATTGCTCTGCCCGTACAGCGCGTAGCTTTCGGTATCGGTGGTGCTGTATTGGCCGCTGGCGTTGACCCGGTTCTGCGCCACCGAAAAGGTCAGGCTGTCGCGCTCGGCGCGGAAGCGCTCCTTGTACAGGTACACGCCGAGGGTGTAGCTGAACCTGTCGTATTCGCCGTTGAGCTGGAATTCCTGGGTGGCGTAGCGCTGCTTGTAGGTGATCAGGTTGTTCTGGATCGGTGACGCGGTGCCGCTGTTGGCCTGGCCGGAGTTGTCGTAGTCCACCGGCTGGTCGAATTCCGACCAGGCCGTGACCGACTTGAAATTCAGGTGGTCATCGATGCTGTAGATCGCGCGCAGCACCGCGCTGCCCTGATCCAGCTGGTTCTTGGGGTCGAGGCTGCTGTAGGTCTTGAATTTGTCGAAATGGCCGTTGGCCGGGTTGAAGGGCGTATAGCTGGTGGTATCGCCACGGTCGAAGGTGCCGGCCAGGGTCAGTTGCACGTCCCAGGGCGAATCCTGCGGGGCCAGGCGCAGCTTGCCGCGGTAGGACTGGATGTCGATGTTGTTGACATCCTTGTCACGGGTGCGGTTGTACACGGTGCCGTCGCGGGTCAGGCGGATCGCTGAAAAGCTGCCGAACAGGGTGTTGTCCACCAATGGCCCGCTGACCAGCAGGCGCCCGTTCTGTGCATTGAAGTTGCCGGCACCCAGCTCGACGAAGGCGCGGGCCTGCTGGGTCGGGTCGCGGGTGATTACCCGTATCGCGCCGGCTGCACTGTTGCGCCCGTACAGGGTGCCTTGTGGGCCGCGCAGCACCTCAACGCGCTCCACGTCGTTGAAGTCCAGCATCGAAGAAATCGCCCGCGGGATGTACAGGTCGTCGGCGTAGACCGCAACAGCCGCTTCCTGGATCGGGTCGGTCTCGCCAATGCCGCGTATGCCGTAGGTTTGTGCGCTGTAGGAAATGGATTGGCGGTTAAGCGTCAGGTTGGGCACCCAGCCAGACAGGTCGCGGATGTTGTTGATCTGCGCGTCCTGCAGGGTGCGCTCGTCGAAGGCGCTGATCGCCAGCGGGGTTTTCTGCAGGTTTTCTTCCCGGTGCTCCGCCGTGACGGTGACGGTTGGCAGCTTGTCGCCAGGCTTTTCGACAGGCTCGGCGAAGGCTGTGGGCGTGAACAGGGCGAACGCAACGGCGGCGGACAGGTGATGGCGAACAGGGTAGGGCAAGGGCTTCATGCTGCAGCTTCCAGATAACCAGCATCGAATGGGATTTCGGATACCTGGATACCGGAGCCGGGTGAGGTGACCTGAGGCTGAAGGAGGTATTAGGTTCCTTTGCCTCCGCCAGTCAGGGGTCGGTCTGGTGAGAACATATCTCTATGAAAAACGCTTTTGAAATACTTTTTCAACCTAAGCTAATATTCTCAAAAATGATTAAATCAAATTTGTAAAATCGAAAAAATGCATTTTTTGTGATGCCCAGGCGGGTGTTCTCCTTACGCCTGGTAGATCTTCGTCAGCAACCGCAACAACTGCCCGCGTTCCTCATCATCCAGCGCCGAGGTCGCCTCGCGGTCGCTGTCATGGGCAATTTGCTTCAGTTCCTTCAACAGCGCTTCACCCGCTTTGCTCAGAAAAATCCCGTAAGAGCGCTTGTCGGGCTTGCACCGCACGCGCACGGCCAGGGCTCGTTCCTCCAGCTTGTTCAGCAGGGGCACCACCTGCGGTGGCTCGATCGCCAGCGACCGCGCCAGGTCCGCCTGCATCAACCCAGGGTTCTGCTCGATCACCGCCAGCGCCGAGAACTGCGCCGGGCGCAGGTCGTGTGCCGAGAGCCGGCCAATAAGGTTCTGAAACAGCTTCAATTGGGCGCGGCGCAGGGCGTAACCGATCAAGTCTTCAAGCACTCCATCCGCAGCTGCAGCGGGCATGGAAGCGGTTTCGGTAGTGCGGGCAGACCTTGCCATGGGGGTACAGGCTCCTGGCTCATGGATAAGAAAGTTACCCAGTCTGCCTGCCTTGGCGTAATCCGGCTAGAGGAGTGTCTGGGAAATAACCGTCCAACAGGCAGTGCAGGAAAGATAATTTTCATAATAGTTAATTGACATAACTAATTAGCTCGCTTAGCTTGGTGTTCACCACCTCGAACAACAAGAGTGCAGAACCATGAGCAAATACGAAGGCCGCTGGGCTACCGTGAAGGTCGAACTGGAGTCGGGCATTGCCTGGGTCACCCTCAACCGCCCGGAAAAGCGCAATGCCATGAGCCCCACGCTGAACCGGGAAATGGTCGACGTGCTGGAAACCCTGGAGCAGGACAGCGACGCCGGGGTGCTGGTGCTGACTGGGGCAGGTGAGTCGTGGACCGCAGGCATGGACCTGAAGGAATACTTCCGTGAAGTGGACGCCGGCCCGGAAATCCTCCAGGAAAAAATCCGCCGCGAAGCCTCGCAATGGCAATGGAAGCTGTTGCGCATGTACGCCAAGCCGACTATCGCCATGGTCAACGGCTGGTGCTTTGGCGGCGGCTTCAGCCCGCTGGTGGCCTGCGACCTGGCCATCTGTGCCGACGAGGCCACCTTTGGCCTGTCGGAAATCAACTGGGGCATCCCGCCGGGCAACCTGGTCAGCAAAGCCATGGCCGATACCGTTGGCCACCGTCAGTCGCTGTACTACATCATGACCGGCAAGACGTTCGGCGGGCCTAAAGCCGCCGAGATGGGGCTGGTTAACGAAAGCGTGCCGCTGGCGCAATTGCGCGACGTCACCCGCGAACTGGCGCTCAACCTGCTGGAAAAGAACCCGGTGGTGCTGCGTGCGGCCAAGCACGGCTTCAAGCGCTGCCGCGAACTGACCTGGGAGCAGAACGAAGACTACCTGTACGCCAAGCTCGACCAGTCCCGCCTGCTGGACACCGAAGGCGGGCGCGAGCAGGGCATGAAGCAGTTCCTGGACGACAAGAGCATCAAGCCAGGCCTGCAGGCCTACAAGCGCTGAGTTCAATCGGGCTGGGCCATTACCGGTCACAGCCTGCAGATATTCCCGACAAGTACAAAAAGAGGAATAAGCATGTTGCAGGTGCCTTTGCTGATCGGCGGGCGGGCGTGCCCCGCCAGTGACGGACGTACTTTCGAACGCTGCAATCCGGTCACCGGCGAAGGGGTGTCGCAAGCCGCCGCCGCCACGCTGGCCGATGCTGATGCCGCGGTAGCCGCTGCCAGTGCTGCGTTCCCGGCCTGGGCCGCCTTGGCGCCCGGCGAGCGCCGCAGCCGGTTGTTGGCCGGTGCAGACTTGCTGCAGGCGCGGGCAAACGAGTTCATCGCGCTGGCGGGTGAAACCGGGGCCATGGCCAACTGGTATGGCTTCAACGTGAAACTGGCCGCCAACATGCTGCGCGAAGCTGCAGCCATGACCACGCAGATAACCGGCGAAGTCATCCCATCGGATGTACCCGGCAGTTTCGCCATGGCCTTGCGCGCACCCTGTGGCGTGGTGCTGGGCATCGCGCCCTGGAACGCGCCGGTCATCCTTGCCACCCGGGCCATCGCCATGCCGCTGGCGTGCGGCAACACGGTGGTGCTCAAGGCATCGGAGCTGAGCCCGGCAGTGCATCGGCTGATCGGCCAGGTGTTGCACGATGCAGGCCTGGGTGACGGCGTTGTCAACGTGATCAGCAATGCCCCGCAAGACGCCCCGGCCATCGTCGAACGGCTGATCGCCAACCCGGCCGTGCGCCGCGTGAATTTTACCGGTTCTACCCACGTCGGGCGCATTGTCGGTGAGCTGGCCGCTCGGCACCTCAAGCCAGCCTTGCTGGAGCTGGGCGGCAAAGCCCCGTTGCTGGTACTGGACGACGCCGACCTGGACGCCACAGTCGAAGCCGCGGCGTTTGGTGCCTACTTCAACCAAGGGCAGATCTGCATGTCCACGGAGCGGCTGGTGGTGGACAGTCGCATCGCCGATGCCTTCGTCGAGAAGCTGGCGGCGAAGGTGACCGGGCTGCGCGCCGGCGACCCGCAGGCCAGTACGTCAGTGCTCGGCTCACTGGTCAGCGGTGCGGCTGGTGAGCGCATCAAGGCCTTGATCGACGATGCCGTGGCCAAGGGCGCACGCCTGGTATGCGGCGGCCAGCTGCAGGGCAGCATCCTGCAGCCGACCCTGCTCGATCACGTCGACAACAGCATGCGCCTGTACCGCGAGGAGTCCTTCGGGCCGGTGGCGGTGGTGTTGCGCGGTGAGGGTGACGAGGCCCTGCTGAAGCTGGCCAACGACTCCGAGTTCGGCCTGTCGTCAGCCATCTTCAGCCGCGACACCAGCCGTGCGCTGGCCTTGGCCCAGCGGGTGGAGTCGGGCATTTGCCACATCAATGGCCCGACCGTGCACGACGAGGCGCAGATGCCGTTTGGCGGGGTCAAGTCGAGTGGCTACGGCAGTTTCGGCAGCCGCACGGCCATCGACCAGTTCACCCAGCTGCGCTGGGTCACCCTGCAGCATGGCCCGCGGCATTATCCCATCTGAGCAACACGCGATTGGCCGCCACCGGCAGCGCCGGGCGGCGGCAGGATGTACAACAAGAACAAGGAGCAACCTGCGTGAATACCGAAGCCCGCTTACGGTCGTCCGACCCTGGCCAATGCACGCCCTACCGGCAGGTGTCCATCGGGCACCCTCAGGTGCAGGTCAGTGAAGCCGACGGCATCCTGCGCATGCAGCCGGTCGAGCCGCTGGCGCCGCTGCCTGCGCGCTTGCTCGACCGGCTGCTGCACTGGGCGCAGATGCGCCCCGATACAGTTTTTATTGCCGCGCGTGAGCCTGACGGCGCCTGGCGCGAGATCACCTATGCGCAAATGCTCAGCCAGGTGCGCACCATCGCCACCCACCTGCTGGGCTTTGGCCTGAGCGCCGAGCGGCCGTTGGCGCTGTTTTCCGGCAATGACATCGAGCATCTGCAGATTGCGCTGGGCGCCATGTATGCCGGCATCCCGTATTGCCCGGTGTCGCCGGCCTATGCGCTGCTGTCGCAGGACTTTGCCAAGCTGCGGCATGTGTGCCAGGTGTTGACCCCCGGCCTGGTGTTCACCACCGATACTCAGCCGTTTTTGCGCGCCTTCGATGCCGTGCTTGATGCGTCGGTACCCGTGGTCAGCATGCGCGGCGAAGCGCCGGGGCGTGGGCACTTGAGCTTCGACAGCCTGCTGCAACCGTGCGACACCGCTGCTGGCGATGCAGCGTTTGCCGCCACCGGGCCCGACACCATCGCCAAGTTCCTCTTCACGTCGGGCTCCACCAAACTGCCCAAGGCAGTGATCACCACCCAGCGCATGCTCTGCGCCAATCAGCAGATGTTGCTGCAGACCTTTCCGGTGTTTGCTGAAGAGCCGCCGGTGCTGGTGGACTGGCTACCCTGGAACCACACCTTTGGCGGCAGCCACAACCTTGGCATCGTGCTGTACAACGGTGGCAGTTTTTACCTGGACGCGGGCAAACCCACCCCGCAAGGCTTCGGCGAAACCTTGCGCAACCTGCGCGAAATCTCGCCAACAGCCTACCTGACCGTACCCAAGGGCTGGGAAGAGCTGGCCAAGGCACTGGAACAGGACGCCCAGTTGCGTGACGTGTTCTTCGCGCGCATCAAGCTGTTCTTCTTCGCCGCCGCGGGCCTGTCGCAAAGCGTATGGGACCGCCTGGACCGCATCGCCGAGCAGCACTGTGGCGAGCGCATCCGCATGATGGCTGGCCTGGGCATGACCGAAGCGGCGCCGTCCTGCACCTTCACCACCGGGCCGTTATCGATGGCCGGTTATGTGGGGCTGCCGGCGCCGGGTTGCGAAGTGAAGCTGGTACCCCAGGCCGACAAGCTGGAGGCGCGCTTCCGTGGCCCGCACATCATGCCGGGGTACTGGCGTTCGCCGCAGCAAACCGCCGAGGCCTTTGACGAGGAGGGCTTCTACTGCTCTGGCGATGCGCTGAAACTGGCCGACCTGCAGCAGCCCGAGCAGGGGCTGATGTTCGATGGCCGTATCGCCGAGGACTTCAAGTTGTCGTCCGGGGTATTCGTCAGTGTCGGCCCGCTGCGTAACCGAGCGGTACTGGAAGGCTCGCCCTATGTGCAGGACATCGTGGTAACCGCGCCGGACCGCGAGTGCCTGGGGTTGCTGGTGTTCCCGCGTTTGCCCGAGTGCCGGGCACTTGCTGGCCTGGCGGCCGATGCCAGTGATGCCGAGGTGCTGGGCTGCGAAACGGTACGCCACTGGTTTGCCGCCTGGCTGGCGCGCCTGAACCGTGACGCCCAGGGCAACGCCAGCCGCATCGAGTGGCTGGCGCTGCTCGAAGAGCCGCCGTCGATCGACGCGGGCGAAATCACCGACAAGGGTTCGATCAACCAGCGTGCGGTGCTGCAGCGGCGGGCCGTGCAGGTAGATGCGTTGTACCGTGGTGAAGGCCCGACCCAGCTGCACGCACAGGGTCGGTCATGAGCAGTGCCGGCCTGTGTACAGCGTTCGATGACGCAGCCATTGTGGGCATGGTGCGTACCCCCTGGGTAGACCTGGGCGGCGCACTGTCCGCTGTGTCGCCCATCGACCTGGGGATCAAGGCCGGGCGTGCGGTGCTGGCTCGGGCAGGTATTGCCCCGCAGGCGGTGGACAGCGTGCTCGCCGGCAGCATGGCCCAGGCCAGTTTCGATGCCTACTTCCTGCCGCGCCATGTGGGCTTGTACTGCGGCGTGCCTCAGGCCGTCCCGGCGCTGGCGGTGCAACGTATCTGCGGCACCGGCCTTGAACTGTTGCGCCAGGCTGGCGAGCAGCTGCGCAGTGGCGCGCAGCAGGTGCTGTGCGTGGGCGCCGAGTCGATGTCGCGCAACCCGGTGGCGGCCTACGAACATCGAAACGGTTTTCGGCTGGGTGCGCCGGTCGGCTTCAAGGACTTCCTCTGGGAAGCGCTGTACGACCCCGCTGCCGGGGTGGATATGATCGGTACTGCTGACAACCTGGCGCGTGAGTACGGCTTGCACCGTGAATGCGTGGATGCCTGGGCCTTGCGCAGCCACCAGCGCGCCTTGCGCGCCCAGCAGCAGGGCTGGTTCGATGAGGAGATCGTCGGTGTTACGGCTGAGGCATTCGATATTGAAGGCTGCTTGCCACGCGGGATCGAGCTGCCCCGTGGGGTAAGCGAAATCAGCCGGGACAGCCACCCACGCACGACGGATGCTGCAGCGTTGGCCCGGCTGCGTGCGGTGCACCGTGACGGCGTACAAACGGCGGGCAACAGTTGTGCAGTAGTCGATGGCGCTGCCGCAGCTGTGGTGGCGCGCTACTCAGCCTGTACCCGGCTGCCGTTGGCGCGCTTGCTGATGGCCACGGCGGTCGGTGTGTCGCCGCACACCATGGGCATCGGGCCTGCCCCAGCCATCGCGCTGCTGCTGGAACGCAGCGGCCTGCGCCTGGCGCAGATCGACCGTTTCGAAATCAACGAGGCCCAGGCTGCCCAGGTGCTGGCCGTGGCCCGGGCGCTGCAACTCGATGTGGAAAAGCTCAACGTTCATGGTGGTGCCATCGCCCTGGGCCACCCTTTGGCCGCCACCGGCCTGCGGCTGGTGCACACCCTGGCTCGGCAACTGCGCCGGGACGGCCTGCGCTACGGGATCGCAGCCGCCTGCATCGGTGGCGGCCAAGGCATGGCGCTGCTGATCGAAAACCCCCAATTCACGGCTTGAACGCGAGGTAGCCCATGCCCTGGAAGGCGCCATTGGCGGACATGCAATTCGTGCTGCAACACTGGCTGCGGGCCGAGCTGGCCTGGCAGGCAATGCCTCCCTATGCAGATATCGATCTCGACCTGGCCACTCAGGTGCTGGAAGAGGCCGCCCGCTTCAGTGAACAGGTGCTGGCCCCGCTGAATGCACCGGGCGATCGCCAAGGCTGCCGCCTGGACGACGGTGATGTACGCACGCCGGAGGGTTTTGCGGCGGCCTATCGAGCCTATGTCGAGGGTGGTTGGCCGGCGCTGGCCTGTGCCCCGGAACTCGGCGGGCAAGGGCTGCCCCAGGTGCTGGATGCTGCCTTGCAGGAGATGCTGTTCGCCAGCAATCACGCCTGGGCCATGTACACCGGCATCGCCCATGGCGCCTACCTGTGCCTGAAAACCCATGCGTCTGACGAACTGCAGGCGCGCTATCTGCCGGGCATCGTCAGCGGCGAGACCCTGCCGACCATGTGCCTGACCGAGCCTCAGGCCGGCAGTGACCTCGGCTTGCTACGTTGTCGCGCTGAACCCATGGGCGACGGCCGCTACGCCGTCACCGGCAACAAGTTGTTCATTTCTGGCGGCGACCACGACCTGACACACGACATCGTGCATCTGGTGCTGGCGCGGCTAACGGATGCGCCAGCGGGCAGCCGTGGTTTGTCGCTGCTGCTGGTGCCGAAATGGCTGGACGATGGCCAGCGCAATGCCGTGTACTGCGATGGCCTTGAGCACAAGCTGGGCATTCGCGGCAGCGCCACCTGCGCGCTGCGTTTCGAAGGGGCCAGCGGCTGGCTGGTGGGGCAGGCGCACGGTGGCCTGGCCGCCATGTTCGTGATGATGAACTCGGCCAGGCTGCATGTCGGCCTGCAGGGGCTGGCGCATGCCCAGGCGGCTTGGCAGTACGCCAGCGCGTACGCCTGGGAGCGCCGGCAGATGAATGCACCGGGGCAGGCCAAGGGCGCTGCCGACCCCATTCACCTGCACCCTGCCATGCGCCGCATCTTGCTGGAGCTGCGTGTGCGCACCGAAGGCATGCGGGCCCTGGGCTACTGGGCCGCGCACTGGCTGGATATTGCCGATGCATCAGCTGACCTCGCACAACGGGCGAAGGCCTCGAAGCTGGCAGCGCTGTTGACGCCCATCATCAAGGCCGTGTTCACCGACCTCGGTTTCAACCTGGCCAGCAAGGCGCTGCAGGTGTTCGGCGGCTATGGCTACACCTGCGAGTTCGCCATCGAGCAAACGCTGCGCGACAGCCGCATTGCGATGATCTACGAAGGCACCAATGAAGTGCAGGCCAACGACTTGCTGCTGCGAAAGGTGCTGGGGGATGGGGGCGAAGGCTTTGCGCTGCTGCTGGTCGAGCTGCGGCAGGAAACGGGTGCGGGCGAGGAGGGCGATGCGTTGCGCAGGGTTTGCGACACGCTGGAGATGGTGCTTGCCAAGGTGCAGCTCAGCGCAGCAAACGACCCCGAGTACCCGTACCGGGCCGCGGGCGACTTTCTGCAACTTTGCGGTACAGCCTTGCAGGCCTATGCCTGGGCCCGCACGTGCCGCTGCATCCAGGCGCTGCCTGTCGACGCGCCGCAGCGCCTGGAAAAGCAGGAAAGTGCCCGTTACTTCTTCGACTACCTGTTGCCCGATTTCGACCGGCAGGTGGCGGCCATCGACGCGGCCGCAGCACCTTTGCCGTTTATTCACCAACCGTTCTGAACCCCACGTGCGAGGTCGCCATGAACACCGGCTGCGGTTGCCGCGCCGAGGGCCGGTAGCGCATGCACCGGTCTGCCGAGCACAGGTGCGAACCGCCCTTGATCACGGCCACTTTCACCCCAGGTTCGGCGGGGTCGAAGCTTTGGTCCAGGGTGGGGCCTGGCGGGTCGAGGGCGGCGTCACGCTGTGGGTCGTGGCCAGGACGATAGCCCGTTCGGGTCAGTTCCCACACATTGCCCCCGGCATCGAACAGGCCAAAGCGGTTGGCCGGAAAGCAGCCCACCGGTGAAGTACCGGTGAAGCCGTCGGCTGCCGCGTTGTGATATGGAAACTGGCCCTGCCAGGTATTGGCCATGATCCGGCCTCTGGGCAGTTCCGTTTTGCCCCAGCTGAAGTCGGCATCCTGCAAGCCTCCGCGCATGGCGTATTCCAGCTGGGCCTCGGTGGGTAGCGTGCGCCCGGCCCAGTGGGCATACGCCTGGGCATCTTCAAGCGCCACCTGCACCACCGGGTGGTTTTCCAGCCCCGCCAAGCTGCTGCCCGGGCCTTGCGGGTGACGCCAGCTCGCCCCAGGCATGAATTGCCAGCCAGGGCTGAGCACGTCCGGCCCTTGCTGGAATACCATCGCGCCAGGCACCCGCAGGTGCTCGGGCAGGGTGGGGTCGTCCTTGAAGCTGATGCCCCGCTCGGCATGGGTGAGGTAACCGGTAGCGGCTACGAAGCGTTCAAACTGGGCGTTGGTGACCGGATGCACATCGATCCAGAAATCCGCCACGCTAGCCGTATGGGGCGGGCCTTCTTCGTCGTAGAAGCGGTCCGAGCCAAAGCTGAACGTGCCGCCTGGCACGCGCACCAGGCCGTCACGCCAGGCGCCCTGGCGTGCTGCGGGCAGGCCACTGTAGCCGTTGCACAGCAGCACCGGCGCCGGGGCTTCTGGCCAGGCGCTGTAGCCCACGGCGAGCAGGCCGGCGGCGACCAGTGCGCAGCCGGCTACTCGGGCAATCATGGCTTGCTGGCCACGGTCGGGGTGGCCGGTTTGGCAGGGCTTGCGGGGTGGCCATCGGCGTCGATAGCGATATTGCTGCGCTGCGCATACGCTTTCCAGTCGCGCAGCATGCTGGCGACCTGCTCGGGGTGATCGGCAGCGATGTCGTGGTGCTCACCGGGGTCTTTGCCCAGGTCGTACAGGTGCCAGGCCGGCTTGCCATCGGTGGCGTCCCACAGCAGTTTCATCGGGCCTTTGCGCAACGAGGCGCTGCCGTTGATTTCCCAGCCCAGGGCTTCGTCCTCGGCATGAATTCGCGCGTCCTGGCCCTGCAGGTAGGCCAACGCCGAGGTGCCTTGCGGCGGCACGATATCGCGTTCCCGGTATTTGATGCCGGGCATGGGCGCACCCGCCAGTTGCAGCAGGGTGGGCATGATGTCCCTGACGCTGGCCAGTTCTTCGCTGCGCCCGGGCTTGATCGTTGCCGGGTAATAGACAAAGGCGGGCACGCGGATGCCGCCTTGGTAGGTCGTCATCTTGTAGCGACGGCTGGGCAGGGCGCTGACCTGGGCCCAGGCCGGGCCGATCATCAGGAACGAGTCAGGTTTGCCGTAGTTGTCCAGGTTGTTGTCAAAATGCTGCTTGATCCAGTTCGGGTCGACGCGGGTAGCGTTTTCCGGCCCGTTGTCGGACATGAACAGGATCAGCGTGTTATCCAGCTCGCCGGCCTTGCGCAGGTGATCTACCAGCCGACCGACTTCGGCATCCAGTGCGGCGACCATGGCCGCGTACACCTCCATGGTGCGCGCTGACTGGCGTTGCTGCTCAACGGTCAGTGATGCCCAGCTCGGCACGCCCTCCAGTTGCGCTTGGCGCGGGAAGTCCGCCGGCACCAGCCCGGCTTTGCGCTGGCGCTCCAGGCGTTCGTGGGCAATGGCCTCGTAACCCTGATCGTAGCGGCCGCGGTACTGCGCCAGGTATTTGTCTGGCGCCTGCAAGGGCCAGTGTGGCGCGGTGTAGGCGGCGAAGGCGAAGAAGGGTTTTTGGCTGGCCTTGCCTGCGTCGATGGCGGAAATCAGGCGGTCAGTGAACCAGGTGCTTGAGTAGAAGTCGTCGGGCAGTTCGATGGGTTTGCCGTTGTGCTGGAACGTTGCGCTGTAGTTCGACTGCAAGTCCATGTTGGCTTGCTTGAAGTGCGCAGCGCCCCCTTCCAGCAGCACGTAGGCCTGGTCGAAACCACGATTTTGCGGCTGCTGAGCGGGCTGCATGCCCAGGTGCCATTTGCCAGATATGTAGGTGCGGTACCCGGCATCGTGCAGCAGTTCGGCCAAGGTGGCGACGTTGGCCCCGAGCACGCCTTCGTAGCCTGCGCGCACTTCGGAACCTGGGGGCAGCCGTTTGCGTGCTTCGGCCATCATGCCCAGCCCGGCAATGTGCGGGTCGTTGCCCGACATCAGCATTGCGCGGGTGGGGGAGCAACTGGGCGCGGCATGAAAGTCCAGCATCAGGCGGCCGTCGGCCAGTAGCTGGTCCAGATGCGGGGTCTGGATTTCGCTTCCAAGCGCAGACAAGTCGGAAAAGCCGAGGTCATCGGCAACAATAAGCAGAATGTTTGGTTGCTTAACGGTTGGCGCAGCCAGGCTTTGGCTTGCGCCAAGCATCAGCAGGCCGAGGGCAGCAAGGGGTTTGAGGCAGTTCATGTAGGTGCTCTTGTTGTTTTAATGAGTGTTTAGACGCGTATGACCGCGTAGCAGACAGCGCGCAAGGCCAATAGTAGCCATCAATGGCGCCATATCGCAGCACCTGCGTGCATAAGCGTTCGATCAGCGAACGCTCAATGCCGCCTGCCTCTTGCGGGCAGTCGATTGGCTATTGACGGCAAGATGATTAACAAAAATAATCGTTAACAGAGTTATCCAATTTTATAAAAACAAGTAAAGGGAAATTCTGATGACGAGGCCGTTGAACCGGGCGTTGGTGCCCGTTGTGCTGCTTTCGCTGTGCCAGTGCGTGCAAGCGGCCAGTCCGCTTGAAGACAGCCGGCCAGGCAGGCCTGGCGCCCCGCGCTGGGTCGAGGACTACCGTTTTCTGGATGACCCCGCCAAGGCCGGCGACCCGTTCGATGGGCTGCGCTACCATCGTTTGTCCGAGTCGGCCTGGCTGCAACTGGGGGCTGAGGCGCGTTATCGCGCCGACGTACTGAACAAGCCCTTCTTCGGCTTGCGTGGTCTGAACGACGATTCCTATTTGTTGCAGCGCTTGCAAGCGCATGCTGACCTGCACCTGTTTGATGACGCCCTGCGCACCTTCGTGCAGGTCGAGAACACCCGTGCATTCGGCAAAGACCTGTACTCACCTAATGACGAAGGTCGAAATGAAATCCGCCAGGCATTCATCGACTTCAATCACGATTTTGCTGCGGGGCGCTATACGACGCGGGTCGGGCGCCAGGAGATGGCCTTCGGCGACCAGGTGTTCGTCACCTACCGTGATGTGCCCAACCTGCGCTTGAGCTTCGATGGCGTGCGTGCCAGCCTCAACCTCAAGGACGGGCGCAAGCTCGATGCCTTTGCCGTCAGGCCGTTGAAAACAGGTGAAGACAGCTGGGACGATGGCAGTAACAACGCGGTGAAGTTTTACGGTCTGTACGGCACCCTGCCGCTGACGGCCGTATGGAACATGGATTTGTTCGCGTTCGGCCTGCAAACCGATGACCGCAGCCTGGCCGGCGAGGCTGGGGACGAACAGCGCTACACCTACGGCACGCGCCTGTTTGGCCGCTATCAGGCCTTGGACTGGAGCTGGAACCTGGCCGGGCAGGGCGGCCACCTGGGCGGCGCCTCGATCCGTGCCTGGGCAGTGTCGAGCGACAGTGGTTACACCTTCGACCACCCCTGGCAGCCGCGCCTGGGCATGCGTGCCGACGCCGCCAGCGGTGATAGCGACCCAGGCGACGGCAAGGTCGGCACCTTCGACCCGCTGTTCCCGCGAAACGGCGTTTACGGTGAGGCCAGCCTGACCACCTTGAGCAACGTGATCGTGGTCGGGCCTACGTTCGGCTTCTCGCCCTGGCGCACGGTGCGCTTCGAACAAGGCGTGCTCGAAGTCTGGAAGCAGCGCGAAGAGGATGGCGTGTACATGCCTGGCATGAGCATGCTGGCCAACACCCGCGGCACCGGCCGGCATGTGGGCACCATCTACCGCGCCAACACCCGATGGCTGGCGACGCCCAACCTCACGCTGGATCTCGACATGAAGTACTACGACGTAGGTTCCGCCATCAAGGAAGCCGGTGGCGAAGACTCGTCGTTCGTTTCCTTGCGTGCCACGTTCAGGCTTTGACTTCCCGACCCATAACAACAAAAGGGGCCATACATGAGTGATTCATCCTCATCTTCAAGCAAGCCGGTGCTTACCATCGGCCTGTGTTTTCTGGTGGCGCTGCTGGAAGGGCTGGACCTTCAGGCCACCGGGGTTGCTGCACCGCACATGGCCAAGGCATTTGCGCTGACGCCCGCCATGCTTGGCTGGGTATTCAGTGCCGGGCTGCTGGGGCTGTTGCCGGGGGCGTTCATTGGCGGCTGGCTGGCCGACCGCCTGGGCCGCAAGGCAATCCTGATCGTGGCGGTGCTGCTGTTCGGCGGCTTCTCGCTGGGTACCGCCCACGCTGATACATACACCTCGTTGCTGATCGCGCGCCTGATGACCGGGTTGGGATTGGGGGCAGCCTTGCCGATCCTGATTGCCCTGGCCAGCGAGGCCGCGCCGCAGCGCCTGCGCAGCACGGCGGTGAGCGTCACCTATTGCGGCGTGCCCTTGGGAGGGGCGATCGCGTCGGTCATCGGCATGGCCGGCCTGGGCGAGGACTGGAGGGCGGTGTTCTACGTGGGCGGTATCGCCCCCATTGCGATTGCCTTTGTGCTGATGGTGTGGCTGAAGGAGTCCCAGGCGTTCCGTGCCCAGCCTGCTGCCAGCACCGGCGGCAACGGCATGCTGGCCCAGCTGTTCGGCCCGGGGCAGGTAAGCCGTACCCTGTTGCTGTGGGTGGCGTGCTTTTTCACGCTAACCGTGCTGTACATGCTGCTCAACTGGTTGCCGTCGCTACTGATCGGGCAGGGCTACAGCCGTCCTCAGGCAGGTGCGGTGCAGATACTGTTCAACCTGGGGGGCGCAGCAGGCTCGTTCCTCACCGGGCGAATGATGGACCGAGGCTTGGCGGGGCGGGCCGTTTTCATTGCGTATGCTGGCATGCTCGCTTCGTTGGCAGGCCTTGGGTTGTCGACCAGCTTCGGCCTGATGCTGCTGGCAGGATTTACCGCAGGCTATTGCGCCATCGGTGGCCAGCTGGTGCTGTATGCACTTGCGCCGACGTTGTATTCGACCCACGTGCGTGCGACCGGCGTGGGGGCTTCGGTGGCTGTAGGGCGCCTGGGTTCGATGGCTGGGCCATTGGCTGCAGGGCAGATTTTGGCGGCCGGGGCCGGTGTAGGTGGTCTGCTGCTGGCAGCGTCACCTGGCCTTGTAGTAGCGGCATTGGCGGCGCGTGCGTTGCTGGGGCAGCGTAGCCGCCCGGCCGTCAATACCCCGGTCGAGGAAGTTGCTCGCTAGACAGGCTGGATGGCACCGGCAACGCCGGTGTCGTCCTGCTCCTGCACAGGCGTGTCGAGCGGGGAGCGCGTCGTTGAACGCTCCCTGTTCGCCACCCCGAACGGCACATGCACCATCGGCAAATCACCTGCCGGCGACTGCAGGTGACTGCGCTGGTCGTCAAAGAAGACATGCGGCTTGAGAATCGACAGCACCCTGGGTTTCTCCATCCCGCCGAGAAAGAAGCACTCATCCGGCGACACCCCCCAATCCTTCAACGTCGTCACCACCCGCTCATGTGAGGGCGCATTGCGCGCCGTCACAATGGCAATCCGCAAGATCCGCTTGTACGCCGGGTCCTCGGCCAGCTTGCGGTCCTCCAGCATGCGTATCAGCGACAGCTTGCGGTACAGGTCCGCCAACGGCCCGGGCGAATGTGGAATGCCCTTGTGCACGCGCTCGTGCTCTTGAAAATCGTCCAGGTTGTCGTTGCGCTTGTACACGCTTTCCGCCTCGTCGTCGGCAATCACACCATCGAAGTCGAAGGCCACCCGCAATTCAGTGTCGATCTCGTCATCGTAGATGCGCGTCGGCAGCACCCGCCCGGCCGGGTAGTTGGCATCGATGGCTTTCTGCACGTCTTCCTCGTTGGCACTGAGAAACAGCGAGGCATTGAATGCCGGGATGTACTCGTAGGGCGAGCGACCCGACATGAACGCTGCGCGAGTGATGTCCAGCTGATAGTGGTTGATCGATCGAAACACCCGCAGGCCGGTTTCCGGGGAATTGCGCGAAAGCAGCACCACTTCTACCGGCAGTTGAGCGGGAAAGGCCTGGTTGATGCTCAGGAAGCGGCGGATGAACGGGAACGCCACACCTTTGGGGAATGGCTCGTCCAGGTTCTTCTGCTGGTGATGGCGGTACGCCTCAACCCCCTGGGTCTTGTAGATGTCGTCCGAGACGGTGAGGTCGAACAGCGCACTCGAGGCAACGCCAATGACCAGTTTCTGTTCGATGGGGTAGGGCATTGAGCAACTCCTGAACCTGTGCTGAAGGGAAGTGTACGCCTGCGCAGCGACGAAAGCCCCCAGGCCTGCGGTGCCCTCGTTACCTGATCAACTGCTCAATTCTCTCGTTGGCCGGTGGATTCAGTGATGCCAATTTGATAGCTTTCCGCCCTTTACCGCTGTATCCGGACAGAAATTGATGAACCAGCCATACGAACCCAAGCAACAGCTCGACGACCTGCCGGCGCCGGCCGAGGGCCATGCCTTCTGCAGGCAAGAGGTGGAGCGCCTTGAAAGTGTGCAGGCCCAGCATGCACTCGAACTGGCTGCGCTGCAGGCCAGTGGCGAGGCGCAGAACCGGAAACTGGTGGCAAGTACCCTGGCCCGCGTGCAGAAGGAAGGGGCGATTCGCAAGAGCCTTGAGCAGTACCAGGAGCAACTGGCCGCGAGCAACCTGGCACGGGACGCGTTGTCCACCACTGTGACTACGGCGTTGAAGCGGCTAGCGCTGGCCACCAGCACCCAGGCTCAGCGCGTTGACAGCGTCGAGGCGCGTCTGGCCAGCCTGGCTGAGCGCCAGCGTGAATGCGAGCTGCAATTGCAGCAGCTGGCCGGCCCTGGCTGGGCGGCGTACCTGGAGCGCAATGCTGTGCCATTGGTAGCGCTGGCGGTGGCCGTTTTTGCGCTGGGGCTGAACCTGTTCGGTTGAACGCAACTTGAAGGCACATGCCCAATGGGCGCGTGCAGTCCATACGTAATGACTGGGGCTGCTATGCGGCCCATCGCGGGCATGCCCGCGCCCACAGGGCTCAGCGCCGAGCCGCCAGCACCTCGGGGTTGGCAACGTTCTTTGGCGTTCCTTCGAAAAACGCCAGCACATTGTCGAAGGCGTCGCCAAAGTACAGCTCGTAACCGTTCTTCTCCACATACCCCAGGTGCGGTGTACTGAGTACACGAGGGTGGCGCAGCAGCGGATGGGCGGGGTCGAGCACCGGCTCCTCTTCGAAAACATCCACTGCCGCGTAACCCGGCCGCCCGGCATCCAGTGCCTGCAGCAATGCCCCTGGGGCAATCAGTTCTGCGCGGCTGACGTTTACCAGCAGGGCATCGGGCTTCATGCTGGACAAGTCGCGGAAGGTGACCCCGTGGCGCGACTGTGCCGACAGGCGCAGGTTCAGGCTGACAATGTCCGCTTCAGCAAAAAATGCCTCACGCGAGGCGGCTGCGCGGTGGCCATCAGCCTGGGCTGCGGCGCGGCTGCTGTCGCTGCCCCACACCAGCACGTGCATGTCGAATGCCTGTGCGTAACGCGCCAGGCGCTGGCCGATCTTGCCGTAACCCCAAATGCCCAGCAGCTGGCCGGCCAGCGCCTGCCCCAGGTTGACCTGCCAATGGCCTTGGCGCAAGGCATCGATGGCCGGTACCAGCTGCCGACGGGCATTCAGGATAAGCGCCCAGGCAAGTTCCGCAGGCGCCACCGGCGAGCCACGCCCCTCGGTTACGGCTATGCCCCGCGCCGTGCACGCTGCCAGGTCCAGGTGGCTGGACACCTTGCCGGTCTGGCTGATCAGCTTGAGGTCAGGCAGGTGGTCGAGCAAGGCGGCGTCGATGCGGGTACGTTCGCGGGTGAGTACCAGTGCGTCGGCGTCGGCAAAGCGTGCTGCAAGTTGCTCTGGCGTGGCGGGTTGGCATTCATGAAGCACGCTGACAGCGTGCCCGCTCAGTTTGGCGAAGCAGTCGAGCGTGCGGATCACATCCTGGTAGTCGTCGGGAATGACAATGCGCATGGTGGTCTGGCCCTGGCCGTACAGTGAAGCGTCGAAGATAACCCAACTGTAGATATCAACGTCAGGTCAGACTGTGGTCGCAGCGCACCACGACCGGCTCATGCACCCTGTCGTGACACCAGGCCGCTCCCAACGCGTAGCCCGGAAGACGTTCTACAAGGGGGTGCGCAGGCCGCCCGGCAAGTGCTCTATCAGAAAATCCACGAACACCCGGACCCGCGCCGGCATGGCCGGCCCGCCAACGAACACCGCATGGATCGGCTCGCGGTCGTCAGGGTTGTACGCCTCCAGCAATGGCACCAGCCGCCCGCTGGCCAAGTCATCGACCACCGTGAAGGTACCGATGCGTGCCACGCCGGCACCAAGCCTGGCCAGTTGCGCCAAGGCTTCGCCGCTGCTGCATTCGATATTCCCCGTCACCTTCAACGAGAACGCCTGCCCGTCGCGGCGGAACGGCCAGTCGGGCTCCGCGCGGCGGAAATTGAAGCGCAGGCAGTTGTGCCGGGCCAAGTCTTCAGGCTCAAGCGGGGTACCGCAGCGTTGCAGGTATTCGGGTGAGGCGACCACCACCTGGCCGGTTTCGCCAATGGCGCGGGCGCTCAACGAGCTGTCCGGCAGGTGCCCGAAGCGTAATGCCACGTCGGCCTGGCCACCGAGAATGTCGGCCACTTCGTCACTGAGGGTAAGGTCAACCAGCACTTGCGGATAGCGGGCGCTGAAGGCCGCCAGCAGCGGCACTACGGTCAACCGGGCGTGGCCCAGTGCGGCGCTCACCCGCAAGCGCCCGCGCGGCACCCCCTGGTCGGTGATGGCTTCTTCCACTTCGAGCATGTCGGCCAGCACCCGCCGTGCACCGCGCAGGTACGCCTCACCCTCGGGAGTGAGGGTGATTGCCCGTGTGGTGCGCAGCAGCAGGCGGGTGCCCAGGCGCTGTTCGGTGCGGGCGAGGATACGGCTGACCGCAGAAGGCGTCAGGTTCAGTGCCCGCGCGGCAGCCGACAAGCTGCCTTCTTGCGCCACCCTGGCAAATATCTCCATCTCGCCGGATCTTCCACTGAAGTCCATTTGTGCCTCGCGCGCAAAGGTGGTTAGCAAAAAAGCAGTCTAGTGCGCTTTTGAAACAGATCGTAGCATTTGCGGCATAGATAAGGAGCTTGCCATGCGTATCAATCCACCTCTTGTCGCACTCGCCATCGGTGCCTTTGGCATCGGTGTCACCGAGTTCGCCCCCATGGGCATGTTGCCCAGTATCGCCACTGACCTTGGCGTTTCCATCCCTGCTGCCGGGCTGCTGGTCAGCGCCTATGCCATCGGCGTGCTGATCGGCGCACCGCTGATGACCCTGGCCACGGTGAAGATCCCGCGGCGTTATCTGCTGATCGGGCTGATGGCCATTTTCACACTGGGCAACCTGATGTCGGCCCTGGCCAGCGACTACGCCAGCCTGTTGGTGGCCCGCGTTGTCACCTCACTGAACCACGGTGCTTTCTTCGGCATCGGCTCGATTGTCGCAGCCAGCGTAGTACCACCCGAGAAGCGTGCCGGGGCGGTGGCGGCGATGTTCATGGGCTTGACCCTGGCCACCATCGGCGGCGTGCCGCTGGCGACCTGGTTCGGTGAAATGCTGGGCTGGCGCACAGCCTTCTGGGGTATCGCCGGGCTTGGCCTGGTGGCGATGACCACCCTCTGGTACGCGCTGCCCAATGTGCCGTCGCCCAAAGGCGACGGGGCCATGGCTGAAATCCGTGTGCTGGGCCGCGGCCCGGTGCTGGCAGCTTTGCTGCTGACGGTGGTGGGTTCCAGTGCGATGTTTACGGTGTTCACCTACATTGCGCCGATCCTGCAGAGTGAGGCGGCCGCATCCACCACGTTCGTGACAGCCATGCTGGTGTTGTTCGGTGTTGGCCTGACCTTGGGCAATGTGTGGGGGGGCAAGGCGGCAGACCGCTCGATCGACCGTACCCTGATCCTGTCGTTGGCGCTGTTGATTGCCGTGCTGCTGGTGTTCCCGCTGGTGCTCGACTGGCCGCTGCCGACAGCCGTGGCGATTCTGCTCTGGGGCGCGGCCAGTTTTGCCTTGGTGCCGCCGTTGCAGATGCGGGTGATGGAGGCAGCCAAGGATGCGCCCAACCTGGCCTCGGCGGTGAACATCGGTGCGTTCAACCTGGGCAATGCGATTGGCGCCGCGCTGGGTGGCGCAGTGATCAACGCAGGGCTGGGCTACCCGGCGATTTCCCTGGCGGGCGCCGCGATGGCGGCACTGGGGTTGGTGATGGTGTTGCTGTTTGCCTGGCGTGGGCGGGTGGTGGCAGCGGGGGGGCAGGTTGCGGTGTAACAAACTGAGATCGCCGGGGGCGCTGTGCGCCCCTTTCGCGACACAAGGCCGCGCCTACAGGGAAAATGGGATCTCTTGTAGGCGCGGCCTTGTGTCGCGATGGGCTGCAAAGCAGCCCCAGAATCCAGCAGTGCCGTTGCCGCCACCACGGTGATGCCGTTTTCGGTCTGCTCGCCGAGGCTGGCAGTGCCGGTCACGTTGGTCGGGTCCAGTGCCACAGCACCCAATGGCAGCGGTTGGCCGGGATCAGGCGGTAACCGCCGTCCTGCGGCATGGCTCGCAGGCCGCAGGACCAGTAACTGCTGCAGGGCTTGCTGGCTGAAGCTGCCACGCAGCCCGGCGCTGTATTTGCCGGCCAGGTCACCCGGGGGTAAAGGACTAGTGGTAATGACTCGCAGTATTACCCAATGCCCGGCAGTGAAACCCGTGTTGTACGTTTACGGTGTACCGTTACGGCCGTGCAGGTGATAGGCCGGGCGTTCGCTGAGGCGTTCGTAATAATCGCGCACCGCTGGCAGTTGCGGGTGTTCGAACGGCGTTTCGAACCAGCGGTTGACCGACAGGCCGATAGGGATATCGGCCAGGGTGAACTGGCTGCCGGCCACATACGCACCGGTGCTGGCCAGTTGGTGGTCGAGGATGTGCATGTAGCGAGACCAGTCCGCGCAACCGGCGGCAAGTGCTTGCGGGTCCTGGTGCGCGGGGGAGTGCCTGACCAGTGACATGAATGCGTAGCTCCACGAGCGGTTCAGGTCTGAGGCCTGCCAGTCGATCCACTGGTCGATCCTGGCCCGCGCCTGGGCATCGTCGGGGTAGAACGCGGTGGCACCATAGCGGTTGGCCAGGTAGCGGATGATGCTGTTGGATTCCCACAAGGTGAAGTCGCCATCCTGGATCACCGGGATCATGGCATTGGGGTTCAACGCCAGGAACTCGGCGCTGTCAGTGGCCTTGAAGCCAGAGCCCCAGTCTTCGCGCTCGAATGCAACCTCGAATTCAGCGCAGGCCCACAGCACTTTTCGCACATTGATGGAGGAGGCTCTGCCGAGTATCCGTAGCATGGTGTTCGTCCTGGGGTGGGGGAGGTTGATCGTCCGACACTGCCAGGTGGCGGTCAAGGGCTGATCGGTGGCGGAGGGCACACTTCATGGAGTGCTTGTAGTCCATTTCCGAAAGTGATTGTTACCACCCTGCTGGTCATTGTGGGGGGCAAAGCAGCGTCCTAGTCTGGGCATGCCCGCAACCGCCCGAGGAATGGACATGGACAACGACAACCCGAAAAGCAGCAAGCTCAATGTTGTGCGTGCAGCGAGCCGGTTTGGCAACGCCGATGCCGAACTGGTGCAGATGAAACCGCAGCTGCCGATGAGGACCGCACTGATGGAGGCATCTAGCATCATGGGCTGCATGACTGAAATCACTCGCAAGGCCATCGACAGGCCTGGTGACCGCAAGGTGATGATGCAGGCCACGGTTTACCTGGCGGGCATGGCCAAAGCACTGATCGATGGCCAGCTGCTGCAGATGCGTCAGGCGCGGGAAGGTGAACGCGAACGCTAGTCAAGCTTGCCTGGGGGGCCTTAACTTGGCACCCTTGGGCGGTTTGAATCGTCTGTATCACCACAAAAGGAAGTTCGCATTGAGCTGGGACAAGGTGGGGAAATTCCTCGTAGCCGTGCTTGCGGGCCTGATGGTCCTTTTGGCCGCCTACGTGTTGCTCAGGGGCAACCCGCGTCTGGAGGCGTCACTGACTTATGCCTACCTCACCTATCCCACCCAGTTCAGCGAGCGCATAAGCAAAGCCAGCGAGCAACTCAAGTATGAGCAGTTGCAGGGGCGCATCAACAGCATTGGCCAAGGCGAGCTAAGCCACGATCAGGTCGAGCGGTTGATAGAAATGGCCCAGGCACCCTATGCCCAGCTGTTCGCCAAGCCTTTCGAGGCCGGGCTGGTCGATCACCGTACTGGCTTGCTCATCGAACTACGCAACAGGGGGGATGCGCCAGTACGGGAGGTCAAGGTCCGTCTGCCAGCCAAGGGCCTGGTGCAGGTGCGTGATGCTGCCGGCAACGACACCCTGCTGGAAACCGCCACCGCGCAGGTGGACATCCCGGCCATCGAGCCGGGTGGCACGTGCAAGGTCTGGGTCTATTTCGATGCAGACTATTTGCAGATCCGCCAAGGCGGGGTCAGCATCAGCCACGCCGACGGCGTGGCCAATGTGCAGGTGTACCACGAAGTCATCGGTTTTCCGGCCATGGTGGCGCGCTACAGCCGCGAGTTGATGGTGTTGCTGAGCGTACTGGCGATCAGTGTGCTGGGCCTGGGTTACGCCTGCCTGGCACGGCGTAGACCGCGGTAAGCGCGTTACTCGAACATAAATACCTGATTGGGCGGGGCCCCTGTGGGAGCGGGCAAGCCCGCGAACACCGGCGCAGCCGGTGCCATGCAGCGCGTCGCACTCTTCGCGGGCGCGCCCGCTCCCACAGGATAAAGCGGCGTTTGCCGAAGCCTTGTTCCACGGGCGACAGCGCAGCATAACGGGCTGGTATGCGTGTTCTGCGATCAAGGGTCATTTGCTTGAAACTCAATACTCCCCCGTTGACGACCCTCTATAGTGCTCGGTATTACAAGACCCATGTCGAGCCTGCCTGATGATCCCTTCCCTGGATTCCATTTTTTCTCGCCTGCGCCTGCGCCAGTTGCGTCTGCTGATTGAGCTGGATCGCTGTGGTTCGCTGCACAAGGCGGCCGAAGCCATGGGCATTTCCCAGCCCGGGGCCACCAAGGCGTTGCGCGAGGTGGAGGAGGTGTTGGGTGTACCCTTGTTCCAGCGCCTGCCCAGCGGCCTGGTAGCCAACGACGTGGGCCGTTGCGTGGTGCGCTACGCGCGGCTGATCCACAGCGACCTGGGGCACTTGCGCGAAGAGGTGCTGGGCATCGTCCAAGGCCAGGGTGGGCGGCTGGCGGTGGGCAGCATCATGGGGGCCATGCCGACCCTAATCAGCGCCCTGGGGCGCTTGCGCCGCAAGCAGCCGCAGCTGGCAGTGGAAATTGCCGAGAATACCAGCGCCAACCTGCTCGCCCAGCTGGACGAGGGGCGCTTGGACCTGGCGATCTGCCGGCCGGGGCTGGGCCGCAACGCCACAGACTATGCCTTTGTCGAACTGGCCCAGGAGCCATTGGTAGTGGTCGCGCACCCGCAACACCCGCTTGCCGGGGCAGCGTCACTGCATATCAGCGACTTGAGCCATTACCGCTGGGTGGTCTACCCGGCGAACATGCCCATGCGCCAGGCGCTGGAGCGCGAGTTGAGCGAGGCAGGGGTGGAGGTGCCCCGTTATCCGCTGGAAACCTTTTCAACCTTCGCTACTTTCATGCTGCTGGAAGATGACCCGACGCTGGTGGCGGTCATTCCCAGTGCTGTGGCGACTTTTGCCGAGCAGCGCGGGTTACTGGTGTCGCTGGCGGTGCAGCTACGGGCCTTGAGCGAGCCGTTCGGCATCGTGCACCGTGTGGCGACGCCGCTAGCGCCAGCGGCGCGGTTGCTGGTAGAGGAATTGACGGCCTATTGAAACTTGTTGACGCCAGCCCTTCAGCCTGTTGCTGGCGGGGATAAATGCCGGTTATTGGTGGATCAGCTCTTTTCATTATCGGCGGCCCTGTCCTGTGCTCTAGATTACCCCCCTGAAACCCTACTGCATCAAGGACCAACACAATGGATCTAGGCATTACCGGCCGCTGGGCCATCGTCTGCGCGGCCAGCCAAGGCCTGGGCAAAGGCTGCGCCGAGGCGCTTGGCAAAGAAGGCGTGAACCTGGTCATCAATGCCCGCACCCAAGCCACCCTGATGCAGACCGCCAGCGAGTTGCGTGCGGCCTGCCCGGGCATCGAGGTGCTTACCGTGGCCGGCGATGTTGCTGATGCCCAGGTGCGCCAGGCGCTGTTGGCGGCCTGCCCGCAGGTCGACATCCTGGTCAACAACGCCGGTGGCCCGCCACCGGGGGACTTCCGTGACTGGGGGCGTGACGACTGGCTGAAGGCGCTGGACGCCAACATGCTCACCCCCATCGAGCTGATCAAGGCAGTTGTCGACGGCATGGCCGAGCGGGGCTTCGGGCGGGTGGTGAATATCACCTCAGGCGCGGTGAAGGCGCCGATCGACATGCTTGGTCTGTCCAACGGCGCCCGCAGTGGCCTGACCGGTTTCATTGCCGGCCTGGCCCGGCAGCAGCGCCTGGCGGGCAGCAATGTGACACTGAACAACCTGCTGCCTGGGGCGTTCGACACCGCGCGCTTGCAAAAAACGTTGCAGGCGGCGGGTGGCGATGTGCAAGCCACTGCCCAGGCCAGGCGCAAGGCCATCCCGGCGGCGCGCTTTGGCGATGCCGGGGAGTTTGGCGCGTACTGTGCGTTCCTGTGCAGTGCGCATGCCGGCTATATCACCGGGCAAAACCTGCTGATCGATGGCGGGGCTTATCCGGGTACCTTCTGAAAGGAGCGGGGGCGCAGTGCCCCCACAACCAAGGGGGCCAGTCAAACTGGCAATGATCCGGTGAATACCGCATACTTGTCGGCAAACGCCGAAACAGGAGTATGCCATGCTTGCCGAAGTGCTTCGTGACAACGGTTACCACGAGTACCGGGCGCGCCTGCAGGCGCTGCTGGAAATACCCGAACTTGCCAGTGACTTCGAAATCCACACCCGGATCACCCACGGTTTTGCCGCTACCTGGCTGGTGAAGCTGACCGAGCGCGGTGTGTTCACGCCGGTGGAGCGGGACCAGATCATTCCCCTGCGCACCCTGAAAACCCGTATCGAGCGTGACCAGCCGCTGACCGTGGAAGAGAGTGATCGGCTGTTCCGTTCGGCCCACATCACCGCCATGGCCGAAGCCGTGTTTGGCGAGGCGGACAAGGCCAAGCGCTGGCTGTCCAAGCCCAAGGAACGTTTTTCGGGGCTGACGCCGATGCAGATGCTCACAACCCAGCAAGGCACCACTCAGGTCGAAGAGATGCTGCTGCAGATTGCCGAGGGTTTTGGCCTGTGATTTTGTGGCGTATCAGCGCCTATGCAGATTTGAGCGGCACTGGGGGGCTGCGTGTTAGCGGACGCTGGCACCAGGCGGGCCGGCCCGTGGTGTATGCCGCCACCAGCCCTTCCGGGGCGATGCTCGAGGTGCTTGTGCACCTGGAGATCGACCCAGAGGATTTTCCTACCACCATGCGCCTGATCCGTATCGAATTGCCTGATACGGTTTCACAGGCGCAGTTGCCCGCCTTGCAGCCCGGCTGGTCCGCTCAGCCTGAGTTGACCCGGGCGCTGGGCAATCGCTTTCTGGATGACTGCTCGGCTTTACTGCTGCCCGTGCCGAGCGCGATCATGCCCAGCACCATCAACTACCTGTTCAACCCACGGCACGCGCAGGCACAGCGTGCGAAAATCCAGGTCGAGGATTTTACCCCGGACAGCCGCTTGTTCTAGCGTGTGTTCACCACAGTGCAGCCGATGCCGTCGTCAGCACCCGGCCAAACACTGCGAGCGCCTGGTCCACTTGCGCCTCGGTCGTGAATCGGCCGATGCTCAAGCGCACACTGTTGCGCGCCTGACGCTCGTCCAGCCCCAGTGCCAGCAGCACATGGGAGGCGGCGTTACTCGCCGAGTTGCAGGCCGAAGTGGTCGACAAGGCCAGCTCGCTGGCCAGGGCCGCGCTGTTGAAGCCCTTGCTGTCGATGCACAGGTTCAGGGTGTGGGGGATGCGTTGGCTGGCGCTGCCGTTGAGGGTGACGCCGGGTAAAGCCAGCAGGCCCTCGCGCAGGCGCGTGGCCAGTTGCTCAAGGCGCTGGTGCTCGCTGTCACCTGGTTCGCCGGCCAAGGCAAAGGCGCTGCCCATGCCCGCGATCTGATGGGTTGCCAGGGTGCCGGAACGCAGGCCCTGCTCATGGCCGCCGCCATGCATCTGCGCGCGCATCAGCGTACGGGCGCGTGGGCCGACATAGAGCGCGCCGATCCCTTTTGGCCCGTAAACCTTGTGCGCCGAAAATGACATCATGTCCACGGCCACCGCCTTCAGGTCGATGGCCAGCTTGCCTACGGCCTGTGCGGCGTCCACGTGCAGGAGGGCACCGTGGTCACGCACCTGTTGGCCGATGGCGGCAAAATCGGTAACCGTGCCCAGCTCGTTGTTGACCGCCATCAGCGACACCAGGCGGGTATCGGCGCGCAACGCTGCCTGCACGCTTGCAGGCTGGATCAGGCCGGCAGCATCCGGCGCCAGGCGGGTGACGGCCCAGCCTTGGCGTTCAAGTTCGGCCGCGGTGTCGAGCACGGCTTTGTGCTCTAGCTGACTGGTGATCAGGTGCCCGGGCTGGTCGATGCCTTGGGCAATGCCTTTGAGTGCCAGGTTGTTGGACTCGGTCGCGCCCGAGGTCCAGACCAGGTTGTCGGCTTGCGCGCCGACGCGCTCGGCCACCTGCTGGCGAGCGTGCTCCACGGCCTGTCGCGCGGCCTGGCCGTAGGCATGGCCACTGGACGCCGGGTTGCCGAAGTTGGCCTCGCTGCCAAGGCAGGCAAGCATGGTTTCGATGACCCGGTCGTCGACGGGGGTGGTGGCGGCGTAATCGAAATAAAGAGGGGCGCTAGGCATTCGGGCGGGTCCATATCTGTCGCCGTGAAATCGGCGATTGTTGGGATAAGCGTACCCGCGATGAAGAAGATAGTTTTCGCTTCCCGCCAATTTTTTTCTGAATCTCTGTAATAAAAATTTCTCCCCTGCGAACTTTTTGGAGAATATTTTTCTACAGTCGAGCAGAGCTGAGGCGCCGCCGCTCGCAGGCGTCTTCAGGCAGGCTGTGGGGTCTTCTCTTCCTCGGCTACCACGCGTTCGCACAATTCGGTGATCTGCTCGCGCATCCAGCGGTTGGCCGGGTCCTGGTCGGTGCTTTCATGCCAGTACAGGTGCGTTTCCAGTGCCGGCACCTCCACTGGCAGTGGCTGGTAACGCAACTGATGGCGACGGGCGAAGCGCTCGGGGACGGTCATCGCCATGTCGGTCTGCTGCAACACCTGCGAGGCCATCAGGTAGTGCTGCGAACGCAGGGCGACCTTGCGTTGTACACCCATCTTGCCCAGCGCCAGGTCGACGTAACCCAGGCCGTTGCGGCGGCTGGAAATATGGATGTGGGTCATGCTCAGGTAGCTGTCGAGGGTCAGCTTGCTGTCAGCCAGCGGGTGGCCTTGGCGCAGGGCGCACACATAGCGGTCTTGCATCAGTTTGATGTGGCGCACCTGCGGGTCGGTGTTCAGGGGCGCGTCAATGGCGAAGTCCAGGCGGCCGGCGGCGAGCTCCTTGGTGGTCTCGCGGCGCTTGCACAGGAAGCTTTCGATCAGCACCGCAGGCGCCAGACGGCGCAGGCGCTGGAACAGCGGCGGCAGGATGACCGCTTCGGTCAGGTCGGTCATGCTGATGCGGAAGGTCTTGTTGGCCTGCTGCGGGTTGAAGATGCGGCTTTCCTGCACCGAGGTACGCAGCAGTGCCAAAGCGTTGCGCACCGGGCCGATGATGTTCTGCGCCATCGGCGTGGGCACCATGCCTTGTGCAGTGCGCACAAACAGCGGGTCGTTGAAGGTTTCGCGCAGCCGCGAAAGGGCATTGGACACCGCTGGCTGGGTAATGCCGACAATCTGCCCGGCGCGGGTCAGGTTGGCTTCGGTGTAGATCGCATCGAACACGATGAACAGGTTGAGGTCGACCTTGCTGAGGTTCATGGGCGCCGCTCTTTGTTGGAATTATTGGCCGATCATATATCGGTTATGAATGTTTATACACGCGGAAAATAGACTAGGTGGATGGGGCTGCGCTGCTCTAGGCTCTGCCCATGTACTCCGAACCGTGAAGGTAGCCCCGATGGATTTCGCCTATTCGCCCAAGGTCCAGGCACTGCGCGAGCGCGTTACTGCGTTCATGGACGCCTACGTGTACCCCGCCGAAGCCGTGTTCGAGCGCCAGGTTGCCGAGGGCGACCGCTGGCAGCCCACGGCAATCATGGAAGAACTCAAGGCCAAGGCCCGCGCCGAAGGGCTGTGGAACCTGTTCTTGCCCGAATCGGAATACGGCGCCGGCCTGAGCAACCTGGAATACGCCCCACTGGCGGAAATCATGGGCCGCTCGCTGCTCGGGCCAGAACCGTTCAACTGCTCGGCGCCGGACACCGGCAACATGGAAGTGCTGGTGCGTTATGGCAGCGAAGCGCAGAAACGCCAGTGGCTGGAGCCGCTGTTACGCGGCGAGATCCGCTCGGCGTTTGCCATGACTGAGCCGGACGTGGCCTCCTCGGACGCGACCAACATGGCCGCCACTGCCGTGCGTGACGGTGACGAATGGGTCATCAATGGCCGCAAGTGGTGGACCTCCGGCGCCTGCGACCCGCGCTGCAAGGTCATGATTTTCATGGGCCTGTCCGACCCTGAAGGGCCACGCCACCAGCAGCATTCGATGGTGCTGGTGCCCACCGATGCGCCGGGCGTGAAGATCGTCCGCCCGTTACCGGTGTTCGGCTATGACGATGCCCCTCACGGCCATGCCGAAGTGCTTTTCGAGAACGTGCGGGTGCCTTATGAAAACGTGCTGCTCGGTGAGGGGCGCGGCTTTGAGATTGCCCAAGGGCGCCTTGGCCCTGGCCGTATCCACCACTGCATGCGCTCGATCGGCATGGCCGAGCGTGCGCTGGAGCTGATGTGTAAACGTTCGGTGGAACGTACTGCATTTGGTCGGCCACTGGCACGGCTGGGCGGCAACGTCGACAAGATCGCCGACTCACGCATGGAAATCGACATGGCCCGGCTGCTGACGCTGAAAGCGGCATACATGATGGACACCGTGGGCAACAAGGTGGCCCGCAGCGAGATCGCGCAGATCAAGGTGGTGGCGCCGAACGTGGCGTTGAAGGTGATCGACCGGGCGATTCAGATTCACGGTGGGGCAGGGGTGAGTGGCGATTTCCCGCTGGCCTACATGTACGCCATGCAGCGCACCCTGCGCCTGGCCGACGGGCCGGATGAAGTGCACCGGGCGGCGATTGGCAAATATGAAATTGGCAAGTATGTGCCGGTGGAGCTGTTGCGTAGCGGGCGCTGAGTCAGCGGCCTGCACCGGCCTCTTCGCGGGTGAACCCGCTCCCACAGTGATCGCGCAAACTCCCGCAATGTGTAGGAAGTATCTGACCATGGGCGTCGGCAAGGACATGCTCGATCAAGGTTTGAAACAGGTCAGTCATACATTGACCAGTATCGAGCAGTTGCACCAGCGAGAGTTCATGCGCCATGGCCACTTGAACAGCCCAGCGTTTTTCGCAGCTTGTAAAAAGGTCAGACTGACCGAGACAGGAGGTTTTGCTGTTGGAACCGCCGGAGCTATGCTTGGCTCCTCAGGAGCAGTCCTCGTATCCGGAACAGTATGTGCCGTTGTTACTATGGGCTCTGCAGGTCTGGCCGGGCCAGTGTGCGGCATAGTGCTGGTGGGTGCCAGCGGTATGGCTGGGGGAGTGCTGGGCGGCAAGCTCGGTGAGTCGGTAGGCGAGGTTATCTACGAGGCGACCAGTGATTGATATTACTGGCTGGCAACCACTTGCCAAATTGGTAATTCTACTAAGTCCTTTTGTTATCGGTATACCTGGGCTAGCCCTTAGTGTTGTCGCGACGTTGACGAAAGATTATGGCGTCGCCTGCTCGGCCATCACGAGCAATCCCTACTTCGAAAGCATTAAGCGTGTATGGGGTTCTGGATCATTTGAGTGGCGCTGGCTGACCCTTTGTACGGTAAGTGGACTAGTTGCATTTCCGTGGTTAGCGCTGCGTATGGGGCAACTGGATGCTGGCGAGTTGAATGCCTTTCCGCAGAAGCTGAAGCGTAAGTTGAAGGTTGCTGCGTGGCTAAGCATGACTGGATTCATCTGGATGGTAGTTGTATGGGCATTATTTAAAATCAAGTAGCCGTATCAGATCCGCATCTGCGGGTCTTCGTCTTTTGGGCTGACTGGACAATCGGCATTTGAAGACTGCTCAGGCGAATGATCCGCGATCGCCGGGTTCTCCCCCCGCGTCTTGACCAACGAAACCACCACCCCACCCAGCAACAACCCGAACGTCACCCCCAACGACAGCAGTGCCGGCACCTTGCCCACCATGCCGTGATAGAAAATCTTGCAACCAATAAAGATAAGCACCAGCGCCAACGCATACTTGAGGTATACAAACCGGTGCATCAACGCCGACAGCGCGAAGTACAACGATCGCAGCCCAAGAATGGCGAAGATGTTCGAGGTGTAGACAATGAATGGATCCTGGGTGATGGCGAAAATCGCGGGCACGCTGTCGACTGCAAACACCAGGTCGGCCAGTTCGATCAGCACCAGCGCCAGAAACAACGGGGTGGCGTAGCGCAGCGCCTTGCTGTGCCCGGGCGGGGTCTGGCGCACGAAGAAGTGCGAGCCGTGGATCTGGTCGGTGACCCGCATGTGCCTGCGCACGAACTTGAGTATCGGGTTGTTGGCCAGGTCAGGGTGGCTGTCTTCTTTCGAAAGCGCCATCTTCACCCCGGTAAACAACAGGAAAGCACCGAAGAGATACAGCACCCAGGCAAAGTTCTGCACCAGCGCGGCGCCTACACCAATCATGATCGCCCGCAGGAATACCACCCCCAGGATGCCCCAGAACAGCACGCGATGCTGGTAACGGCGGGGAATGGCGAAGTAGCTGAAAATCATCGCCATGACAAAGACATTGTCCATCGACAGCGATTGCTCGACCAGGAAACCGGTGTAGAACTCCAGCGCCGATTGCGCGCCCAGCTGGTACCAGACCCCGACGCCGAACAAGACGCCAACGCTGAAGTAGCCCGAGTACAGCAGCAGGCTTTCGCGCATTTCGATTTCCCGGTCGTGGCGGTGCAGCACGCCCAGGTCGAGCACCAGCAAACCGATGACGATGGCAATGAACACCAGCCACAACCAGGTGCTGGTACCGAGTACGGGGGTGGTGAGGAATGCTTGCAGAGCTGTCATGAGCCCCTCCTTGAATGTCGACGTTGCATGGCAACAGTGATCCGACATGGCGGCTTGGCAGCCGTCAGAGGGGCCCGGTATCACATGACTTTGAGCCTAGACCCGATTGCAGGAGATACCGAATGGGGAGCTGTTACATTTCTTTGCCAGGGCCCCTGCATCAATTCAGTACACCCACACCTCAACCCGCCGATTGCGCAGTCGCCCTTGCTCCAGCTCATTGCCGGCCACCGGCAGTTCATCGCCCATGCCCGTCACCTCCAGCAACTCCACGCCATCGCGCGCCAGCTCCCGGCGCACTGCCTGGGCCCGAAGGCGCGAGAGCAGGGCGGCGCGGCCAGGCGTTTCCTTGGGGTCGCCAAACCCTACCAGCACCGCTTTGCTCTGCAGCTTGCCAGCCTGGCGCAGGTACTCGGCCACCCGCTGCACATCACGCAGGGCCTTGTTATCGAGGCTGGCGCTGCCTTCCTGAAAGCGGAAGTTCACACTCAGCCGCTGCGCCTGTTGGGCCAAGGTACGGTAGCGCGGCGGCATGTCTGCCTGGGGCACGACTGGCTGGGCCTTGATCTGCTGCGAAACAAAGCCCTGCTGGGCGACGATGGCCTGGCCGGCCGGGCTCTGGGCAAAGTCGGCCAGGGCTCTGGCCTGTGGCTTGGGGTTGGCCGGCAGGTAGAAGTACAGGCGCCGTGACAGCGGGTAATCTTCGCTGGCCACCAGGGCGCGCTCCGGCAGCATGGCCGGTGCGTCGCCTTCGGCTACCGCCAGCACCTTGGCCCCGTGCACCGCAGCCAGGCTGCTGAAGCCGATGGCCTGGCGGTCGGTGGCCACCTGCGCGGCCAGTTCGTCACTGGACTCGTAACGCAGAGCCTTGGCTGACAGCTCGTTGTGATGGGGCTCCAGCACCAGCGCCTTGAACGTCTCGAAGGTGCCGGAGCGGTCGTCGCGGGCGTACAGGTGAATAGCGCCGCCAGGAATGCCCAATTGCTCCCAGCGTTGGATCTGCCCAGAGAAAATCTGCGCCAGCTGCTGCGTGTTCAATTGTGGTAGCGGGTTGTCGGGGTGGACGATGACCGCGACACCGTCCAGGCCGATCACTTGTTCGGCGCTGGCAGTGCGCAGGTCGCCAAGGGCCCGTAGTAGGCGCACTTCACTGTCGTTGATCGGCCGCGAGGCAGCTGCCAGGTCGGCATCGCCACGGCCGAGGGCGGCGAAGCCGGTGCTGGACCCATGAGCGGCGATGTCGATGCGCACGGTTTGCCCCTGTGCGTCGCGCGCGGTTATCACCAACTCGTTGGCGACCTTGCCCGGCTGCTGCTCGACGACTGTGGCCTGCTGCGCGCGCAGTTGCCCTTTTACCAGGGCAGGGAGCAGCGCTGCGCCGATGGTGTTGGAGCCTTGAACGCGCAGGTGCACAGGCTCGGCCAGGGTGGCCAGCGGTAGCAAAGTGAGCAGCAAGACAAACAGGCGGGGCATGCCGGGTGGCCTATGGCATAGAGATGGCCGGCAGATTACGACAGTGGCGTGATGATAATGTGACAGCCGCTCGGGGAGGGCCTTGCCCTCCCTGTGCGGCGAGTGATGAACTCAATGCGCCCCGGCGGATTTGCTCAGGTCACTCTCGGCCCACTCGGTATAGATGCACGCATCGGCTACCGCCCAACGCACCTTCACGCTGTCACCCGGCTGCATCGGCATGCCCGCAGCCGACAGTGCTTTCACCGTCAGCTCGGTGCCCCCTGCAGTCACCACATGGCAGGTCTGGCTTTCACCCAGGAACAGCACTTCGCCAACCTTGGCACTCACCTCGTTCCAGCCCGCCGGCAGTGGTTCGCGGGCGGCCTGTTCGACGGTCAGGGCCAGGGCTTTTTCCGGGCGCACCATGATCAGCGCATCCTGCGCAGCGGCCAGGCCCGGGGTCAGGCGGATGGCCACCGGCTGGCCTTCGAAGCTGCCTGCGCCGTTGCTGCTGGCTTTGATGCGCAAGAAGTTGGAGTTGCCCAGGAACGAGGCGACAAAGGCATTCGGCGGGTTTTGGTACAGGTCGTAACCGGTGCCCAGGCCGACGATCTTGCCATGGCTGAAGATGGCGATGCGCTGGGACAGGCGCATGGCTTCCTCTTGGTCATGGGTGACGTAGACGATGGTGATACCCAGCCGACGGTGCAACTGGCGCAGCTCGTCCTGCAGGTCTTCGCGCAGCTTCTTGTCCAGTGCGCCGAGCGGTTCGTCCATCAGCAGAATGCGTGGCTCGTACACCAGTGCCCGGGCAATCGCCACGCGCTGCTGTTGCCCGCCGGACATCTGCGACGGCTTGCGGTGGGCGAACTGCTCCAGCTGTACCAGCTTGAGCATGGCGTCGACCTGTTTTTGGGTCTCGCTGGTGCTGAGCTTGCGGATGGCCAGGGGGAACGCGATGTTGTCGCGCACGTTGAGGTGCGGGAACAGCGAGTAACGCTGGAACACCATGCCGATGTCACGTTTGTGCGGCGGTACATTCACCAGCGACTGGCCATCCACCAGGATCTCGCCACTGCTGGGTGTTTCGAAGCCGGCCAGCATCGACAGGGTCGTGGATTTGCCCGAGCCGCTGGACCCGAGGAAGGTCAGGAACTCGCCGTCCTGGATTTCCAGGTCAAGGTTGTCCACGGCGGTGAAGTCACCGTAGTGCTTGTTCAGGCCGCGCAGGCTGACCAGGGTCTTGCCTGGCGCGTTGTCTTTGATCACTGCACTCATTGTTGTTTTCTCCGCGCGCTCAGGCGTTTGTTTCGGTGCGCCGGCGCAAGGCGGCGGCAATGAACATGACAAGCAGCGACAGGCCGATCAGCAGGGTCGAGGCCACGGCGATGACCGGGCTGAGGTCCTGGCGCAGGGTGGTCCACATTTTCACCGGCAGGGTCTGCAGGTCGGGGCTGGCCATCATCACGCTCAGCACCACCTCATCCCACGACACCAGGAAGGCGAACAGGCCACCGGCGATCATCCCCGGGCGAATGGCCGGGAAGGTGACCTTGAAAATAGCCTGCAGGCGCGAGGCACCGCAGATCACCGCGGCATCTTCGATCGACTGGTCGAACAGCTTCAGCGAGTTGATGATCGAGATGATGGTGAAGGGCAGGGCGACGATCACGTGGCTGACCACGAAGGCGAACAGCGTGCCGGTGTAGCCGAGCTTGAGAAACAGTGCGTACACCGCCACGGCGATGATCACCAGCGGCACGATCATCGGCATGGTGAACAGGCCGTACAGCAGCTCACGGCCCGGGAAGCGGCCACGCACCAGGGCGAATGCGCTGGGCAGGCCCAGCAGCACGGCGGCGACGGTGGTCAGCACGGCCACCTTGAGGCTGGCCAGCGCGGCGTCCATCCACTCCGGGTTGGAGAAGAACTGGCCGTACCACTTGAAGGTCCAGCCCGGGGGCGGAAATACCAGCCACTGGGACGAGCCGAACGACAGCAACACGATGAACACCACCGGTAGCAGCAGGAAGGCCGCGATGACCCCGGTGGTCAGGTACAGGCCCGTACGCAGCGGGCGGCCCATGGCATTGGGAGACAGGAGCATGGCGGTTTACCTCGCGTTGCCGACCGGGGATTCCGGCTGCAGCTTCAGGTACAGGTAGAAGAGCACCAGGGTGATCGCCACCAGCAATGCCGCAGCGGCGCTGGCCAAGCCCCAGTTGAGGAACGACTGCACCTGCTGGATGATGAATTCGGGCAGCATCATGTTCTGCGCCCCGCCCAGCAGCGCAGGAGTAACGTAGTAGCCCAGCGACATCACGAACACCATCAGCGCCCCGGAGAACAGCCCCGAACGGCACAGCGGCAGGAACACCTTCCAGAAGTTGGTCCACGGGCTGGCGCCGCAGATGGAACCGGCCTGCAGCACCATCGGGTCGATGGCGTGCATGGTGGCCTGCAGCGGCAGCACGATGAACGGGATCATGATGTAGCTCATGCCGATTACCACGCCCGTGAGGTTATGCACCATTTCCAGCGGGGTATCGATGATACCCATGGCCATCAACGCCTTGTTGATCACCCCCGAGCTTTGCAGCAACACCAGCCACGAGTAGGTGCGCGCCAGCAGGCTGGTCCACATCGACAGCAGCACGATGTTCAGCAGCCAGCGGCCCCAGCCCTTGGGCACCAGGGTGATCGCCCAAGCCAGTGGGAAGCCCAGCAGCACGCTGATCAGGGTGACTACGCCAGCTACCGAGAAGGTGTTGAACAGCACCCGTGCGTAGGCTGAGTTGGCAAACAGCTGCTCGTAGTTGCCCAGCCCCGGCGTTGGCTCCAGCACGCCACGCAGCAACAGGCCGACCAGCGGTGCGAAGAAGAACAAGCCAAGAAACAGCAGGGCCGGCAGTAGGTTGCGGCTGCCTTTCCAGCGTTGGCTCAGGCTGGTGCGGCGAGGGGCCGTCCCAGGGGCGCCGGTGCCCGTGGGGGCACCTTGCGCGTTATGCAGGGCGTTGATGGCGACTTTCATTTGACCAACCACTCATTCCAGCGGGCCGCGATGGCCTGACCGTTTTTAGCCCAGTAGGCGAAGTCGAGTGTGACCTGGTCCTGGGCGTAGGCAGTGGGCAGGTTTGGCGCAAGGTCTTTGTCCAGCTTGGCCACGCTGTCGACGTTCACCGGGGCGTAGGCGGTCTTGTTGGCGAACTCGGCCTGGCCTTCGGCGCTGCTGGCGTTGGCCAGGAACTTCATGGCCGCCTCCTTGTTCTTGGCACCTTTGGGGATGACCAGGAAATCGGCCATGACCAGATTCTGCTTCCAGCTCACGCCCACGGGAGCGCCGTCTTGCTGCAGGGCGTAGACACGGCCGTTCCAGAACTGCCCGAGGGAAGCTTCACCCGAAGCCAGCAGCTGCTGCGACTGGGCCCCACCGCCCCACCAGACGATGTCTTTCTTGATGGTGTCGAGCTTCTTGAAGGCGCGGTCCAGGTCCAACGGGTACAGCTTGTCCGGCGCTACGCCGTCGGCCAGCAGGGCCAGTTCAAGCACGCCGGGGCTGGGCCATTTGTACAGGGCGCGTTTGCCAGGGTAGGTCTTGGTGTCGAACAGTGCGGTCCAGTCCACCGGCTTGTTGGCACCGAGCTTGCCTTCGTTGTAGCCCAGTACGAAGGAGAAGAAGAACGAGCCGACGCCGTGGTCGGACACGAAGCGCGGGTCGATCTTGTCGCGCTTGATCTGGTTGAAGTCGAGGGGTTCGAGCAGGCCTTCGCTGGCGGCGCGCAGGGCAAAGTCGGCTTCGACATCCACCACGTCCCATTGCACGTTGCCGCTTTCGACCATGGCCTTGAGCTTGCCGTAGTCGGTGGGGCCGTCCTGCACGACCTTGATGTCGGTGGCTTTGGTGAAGGGTACGGCCCACGCTTCTTTCTGGGCGTCCTGGGTGGTCCCGCCCCAGCTGACGAAGTTGAGGCTGTCAGCGGCTTGGGCGGCTTGACATGCCAGGGTCAGCAGGCTGGCGGACAGCACTGCGGTTACACGTTTGCTCAACAGCATGGTTACGCCCTCGTTGCTTTTGTTATTCGAGGCGGGGCTTGTGGTGCGCCCGCCAACAGTGTTCGGGGAGCAGCTAAAACAAAGTGTCTGGGTGGCCGTTTTTAATTGTAGGTGCCGGCCTGCAGATTTAAGGTCTACGGGATATCATATTATGGTATTCCAAACTTTTGGCAAGGGGTATGAGGCGACCGGCCATCACCCTGCCCTCAGGTTTGGTTGCCGGGGGCGTTGTGGGAGCGGCCTTGTGTCGCGAATGGGCCGCAAAGCGGCCCCAGGATTTCAGAGCTGACCGAAAGATTGCAGGGGCCGCTCTGCGGCCCATTCGCGACACAAGGCCGCTCCCACAAGGCCGGTGTCGCAGGGAGGGCGGAGGTCAGCCCGGCATTACGGGCTCGAACGCAATGCTCTGCACCACCTCCAGCTCATATCCCGCCAGGCCGGCGTACTTCAGCGGTGGCCCCAGGTGACGCAGCTTGCCCACGCCCAGGTCCTGCAGAATCTGCGCCCCGGTGCCCACTTCGGAGTACACCTTCGACTGCCCACGCTGATAAGGCCTTACCGGCTGGGTCAGCTGCGGTACACGCTCCAGCAGCGCCTGGGAGGATTCATGGTTGGCCAGGATCACCACCACGCCAGTACCTTCATCGGCCACCTTCTGCAGCGCTGCCCACAGCGTCCAATTGGGCGGGCCTGCGTATTCGGCACCGACCAGGTCGCGCAGCGGGTCGATCACGTGCACCCGCACCAGGGTCGGTTGCTCGCGACGGATGTCGCCCATGACCATGGCCATGTGCACACCGCCTTCAATGCGGTCCTCATAGGTGACCAGGCGGAAGGTGCCGTGCACGGTCGGCAGCTCGCGCTCGCCGATGCGCTTGATGGTCTGCTCGGTGCTCAGGCGGTAGTGAATGAGGTCGGCGATGGTGCCGATCTTGATGCCATGCCGGGCGGCGAACACTTCAAGGTCAGGGCGGCGGGCCATGGTGCCGTCGTCATTCAGCACTTCAACAATGACCGACGCCGGGCTGAAGCCAGCCAGGCGCGCCAGGTCGCAGCCGGCCTCGGTGTGGCCGGCGCGGGTCAGCACGCCGCCTTCGCGGGCACGCAGGGGGAAGATGTGGCCGGGTTGTACCAGGTCTTCGGGGCGGGCGGTGGGGGCCATGGCCGCTGCCACGGTGCGCGCCCGGTCGGCGGCGGAAATGCCGGTGGTGACGCCGGTGGCCGCCTCGATCGACACGGTGAACGCCGTGCTGAAAGCGCTGCCGTTGGCCGGTACCATCTGCTCCAGGCCCAGGCGCTGGCAGTGTTCGTCGGTCAGGGTCAGGCAGATCAGGCCACGCGCTTCGCGGGCCATGAAGTTGATGGCCTGGGCGTCGCAACGCTCGGCAGCGATCAGCAGGTCGCCTTCGTTCTCTCGGTCCTCGTCATCCACCAGCAGGACCATCTTGCCTTGCCGGTAGTCCTCTAGAAGTTCCTCGATGGTGTTGAATGCCATGTTGCACGCTCACTGTGGTGGGGTGATTATTATGGTATACCATCATACACAAATATCGTCGTTTCAGGAGAGCAGCGCATGAAGGCCTATTGGATCGCCCACGTGGACGTAACCGACCCCGAGCAATACCAGCAGTACACCCAACGCGCTCCGGCAGCCTTCAAGGCATTCGGCGGCCGCTTCCTGGCACGTGGCGGGCGCAGTGAGGCGATGGAAGGGCGGCCAACCCCGCAGCGTAGCGTGGTGATCGAGTTTGATTCGTACGAGCAGGCCGTGGCGTGTTACCGGTCCGCGCTGTACCAGGAGGCGTGCAGCCATCGCCAGGGGGTGGCGAAGGCTGAAGTGATCATTGTCGAAGGGTTTGAACCCTGATGTTGGGCTGATGGCCCTTTCGCGGGTAAACCCGCTTGTGTCTTGGAGAAGGAATAGAATCTGAAGTGAGAGCGGTGAATGGCAAGCTGATAGCCCGAGGTGCCCAGAGCACGTGTGGGAGCAAAAGCTGCCATTCACCGTTCCACTTTGGCGAGAGCCCGAACAGTTGGATGAGGGCCGTAATCTCGAATCACAAGCGTGGGCCAAACGCCGAAAATCGTGCGGCGAACACGCTGCAGGCCTCACCGCGTATCAACCCACCAACGCACCCAGCTCAATCAAACCGCCATCGAATTCATCCATGGCATCCAGCATCGCTGCCCGCATGTACACCCGTGACGCCCGATCAAACAGCAACTGTAATGTTGGACGCTCATCGCTGCCCACATTCACCACAATCACATTGATGCGTGCCACCGAAGTCTGCGCCACCGCCCCGGCCGGAAACGCCTCGGCACGCAAGTCCACTGCGCACAACTTGGCCATCACCGCACTGCCAAGGGCTCCAGACAGCTGCAGCCAGGCATGGCTGTCCTGGCGCGGCAGCAAGTAGTTACGCTGGGCATCCTGCACCCACTCGGCCTCTGCGCCAGCCACCCGTGCGCCTTTTTCGGCCAGGCTGCCCAGCAGCAGGTACTCGGTCTGCGACAACCGCGCTACCCAGCCGCCGTCGTCCTGGCGCACGGCCTGGTTCGGCTGCGGCGGCAAACGGTAGCCGCGCTGCTGCAGGTAGGCGGCGGTGTCACCCCCGCGAAACCCGACCCGTGCCACATCGGTCAGGTCGGTCAACGCGCAGGTGTGCCGCCACTCGGCCCGCGGGCTGTGAGGGAGAAACGCTTCGGCTTGCAAACGGGTCATGGCTCAGAGCTCCTGGCGCTGGTTGTCGGGATCGTGGAACGGCAGTTGCACCACCTTGGCCTGCACCATCGCGCCGCCCTGCACGCGGATCGGGATGTGCATGCCTGGGGTGGCCTGGTGGGCACCGGCATAGGCCAGGCCGATGATCTGCCCTACGGTTTGCGAGTATTCGCAGGAAGTGACGTTGCCGCTGATGTCCGGCCCGTCCAGCACCAGGTGCCCCTCCAGTGGTTGCGGGCTGCCCTTCGGCAGGGTGAAACCGACCAGCTTGCGCTTGAGCGGCTGCGCCTCAAGGATTTCGATGGAGCGCTTGCCGACGAAGAACGGCTTCTTGCGGCCGATGGCCCATTGCATGTCGATCTCTGCCGGGTGGGTCATGCCGTCGGTATCCTGGCTGATGATCACATGGCCTTTTTCCAGGCGTAGCAGGCGCTGGGTCTCGACGCCGAAAGGGCGAATACCCAGGCCTGCACCGGCTTGCATCAGTTCGTCCCACAGGCGCTCGGCATGGCGCGCCGGCACATGCACTTCGTAGCCCAGCTCACCGACGAAGCCGACCCGCAGGATGCGTGCGGGGATGCCCGCTACATTGCCCAGGCGTACGCCGAGGTAGGGGAAGGCTTCGGCCGACAGGTCCACGTCAGCGCACACCTTGGCCAGCACCTGGCGTGACAGTGGCCCGGCCAGGTTTACCGCGGCCAGGGCGGCGGTGACGTTGGTGATGTCCACGTCCAGGCGCCACTGCGCGTTCCACTTCAGCATCTGTTGATAGATGCGGTCCACGCCGCTGGTGGTGGCGGTGACATAGAAGTGTTGCTCGCCCAGGCGTGCGCAGACGCCGTCGTCGATCACCACGCCCTGTTCGTTGGTCATCAGCGCGTAGCGGGTGCGGCCGACAGGCAGCTTGGCAAAGCCGAAGGTGTAGACGCGCTCCAGCAGTTCTGCGGCGTCTGGGCCGCGCACGTCCAGGCCGCCCAAGGTAGACACGTCGATCAGGCCGACTTTTTCGCGCACATGGCGGGCTTCTTCCTGCATGCAGCGCTCACGTTCCTCGGGCTTGCCGTAGTAGGCCGGGCGTTGCCAGGTGCCGGCAGGCATCATTTTCGCCCCGGCTTGCAAGTGGCGGCGGTGCATTGGCGTTTGCCGGTAAGGGTCGAAGGCACGGCCGGCGACATGCGCCAGCTTTTCTGCCTGGAACGGTGGGCGGGCAGTAGTCACCCCGGTCTCGCTGATGCTGCGGCCGGTCGCCTGCGCTACCAGGCGTGCGGTGGGCAGCGCCGAGTGGCGGCCTTGGGACGGGCCCATGCCGACCGTGGAAAAGCGCTTGACCAACTGCACGTCGCGATAGCCGCTGCGGGTGGCGTTGACGATGTCGCGCACCTGCAGGTCTTCGTCGAAGTCGACGAAATCCTTGCCCTTGGGGTGCGCAAAGATTGGCCAGGGGAAATTGACCTTGGCTTCGGCGCTGAACACCGATTGTGGTGGCGCTTGCAGGCCCAGCGCTGCCACTGCATCGGCAGCCTCGCGCGTGGCATCGGCCAGCACGTTGGTCAGCGCGTGACGGCCGTTCACCGAGCCGGCGATGCCCAACCCGGCTGGCAGGTCGCTGATGGTGAACTCGTCGCGGTTGACGTCATAGGCCAACTTGCCACCGGCCTGGCACAGCAGCTGGTATACCGGCATGTAGCCCGCCGACATGCACAGCAGGTCGCAAGCCAGGCGCAGGCCATGAGGGCCGACCTTGCCCTGGCCGGTGATCGGGCGAATGTCCACGCCGTTCACATGACGCATACCCGCTTCGTGCAGTGCTTCGTACACCGTGCTGCCCAGGTACACGGGGATATCGCGGCGCTTCAGTTCGGCGGCCAGTGCGGCATCGGCCGGCGCAGCGCGCATATCGACCACTGCGGCCACGGCCACGCCTTGCTCCTGCAAGTCGAGGGCGGCCAGATAGCCGTCATCGTGGCCGGTGAGGATCACCGCGCGCTGGCCGGGCTTGACCGCATACAGCTTCATCAGCCGCTGGGCAGCGCTGGTCAGCATCACGCCCGGCAGGTCGTTATTGCGAAACACCACCGGCTGGTCGAACGAACCGGCTGCCACCAGGCAACGGCTGGCACGCACCTTGTACAAGCGTGTGTGCTGGATCACTGGCAAGTAGTTGTCGGTGAACCAGCCGTTGCAGGTGGCATCCAGCAGTACCTGGATGTTCGGGTGGACCTCGATGGCGGCCAACAGCTCCTGGCGCAGGCTGGCGGCGCGGGTGCCGGCGATGTCGAAGCGGGCGTAGGTGAGCGAGCCTCCCAGTACCGGCTGTTGTTCGATGAGCAGCACCTTGGCCCCGGCATTGGCCGCGTCCAGCGCGGCGCGCAGGCCGGCGGGGCCGCCGCCGATGACCGCCACATCGACGAACAGATAGGCTTTGTCGTAGTACTGCGGCTTGAAGCCAAGGTCGAGCACGCCCAGGTCGGCCTTTTTGCGAATCAGCGGTTCCCACACTTTCCACATGCCCTTGGGCTTGTAGAACGAGCGGTAGTAGAAGCCCACCGGCATGAAGCGTGAAAACTTGCCCAGACAGGCGTCGCGGTCATGCTCCAGGCTGCCGTTGAAGTTCTGCCCTGTGACCACCTGGCCCTCGCATGCGGCCTCCAGGTCGGCCAGCACGTTGGGTTCGTCAGGCAACTGCACCAGGGTGTTGGCATCCTGCCCGGCCATGCTCAGCGGGCCGCGTGGGCGATGGTATTTGAACGAACGCGACAGCAGCCAGCGGCCGTTACCGAGCAGGGCGCTGGCAATGGTGTCACCGGCAAAGCCCTGGCAGGCCTGGCCATCGAACTGGAAGCGCAGGGGCCGCTCGCGGTCGATCAGCAGGCCCATGGGCGCAGGGAGGCGGGTGTGGCTGTTCATCTGGCGATCTCCGGTGTGGCAACGGGGGTGAAGTCGACACGGCGGTCGAACAGTGCTTTCGGGTCGAAGGTGCGCAGCACCTGGTCACTCACCGTGTGGCGCTCGGCCAGAAACCAGTAGCTGGAGGCGTTGTGCAGCCACCACTCGGTCACCACCCCGGCCAGGTTGTCGCTGTTGAACACGTAGTCTGCCCACTCGGCATCGCTGCAGCGGGCCGGGTCGGGCATGTGCTTGAATTCGCCGCCGTAGGTGAACTCGCTGATGTTGCGCGGGCCGTTCAAGGGGCAGGTCAGGATCTTCATTGTCGTTGCTCCTAGTGGCTGGCCGCAGTGGCGCCCATTTCGTTGACTTGCTGGAAGCGGCTGAAGCGCTCCAGAGCGAAGGGGGCGATCATTTCGGGCACTTTGCCGCCGCTGGCCACCAGCTCGGCCATGGTCTTGCCGCAAATTGGCGTGGCCTTGAAGCCCCAGGTGCCCCAGCCGGCGTCCAGGTAGTAGTTGTGCACCGGCGACAGGCCCATGATCGGGCTGTAGTCCGGGGTCATGTCGGTCATCCCGGCCCACTGGCGCATCAGCTTGGCGTTGGCCATGAACGGGAACATCTCGATGGCGTGGGCCAGCAGGCTTTCCTTGAGATCCAGTGTGGAGCGCGTGTTGTACAGCGGGTAGGGGTCGGAGCCGCCGCCAAAGACGATCTCGCCACGGCTGGTCTGCTGCACATAACAGTGCAGTGCCGACGAACTGACCAGCGGATCGAGGAACGGCTTGAACGGCTGCGTGACCATGGCCTGGAGCGGGTAGGTGTGAATCGGCGCACGTATGCCAGCCTTGGCCATCAGCAGCGAACTGGCGCCGGCCACGGCCTGGACCACGCAGCCGCACTGTACGGTGCCACGGTTGGTCTTGACCGCTTCGATGCGGCCATTGCGAATCAGCAGGTCCTGCACTTCGGTCAGCGGGTGGATTTCCACGCCACGCTTGGCTGCCTGCTTGGCGTAGCCCCAGGCGACTGCGTCATGGCGCGCGGTGGCGCCGTCGATGTGCCAAAGGCCCGCCAGCACCGGCAGGTGGCCGGGGTCGAGGTTAAGGCTGGGCACCAGTTCACGAATCTGCTGGCGGTCGATCATTTCGGTGCGCCCGCCGAAGTGCTTGTTGACTTCGGCCCGCTGGCGGAAGGCGCGCACGGTGGCATCGGTGTGCGCCAGGGTGAGCTGGCCGCGCTCGGAATACATGATGTTGAAGTCGAACTCGTTCGACAGGTTCTGGAACATGCGCACCGATTCTGCGTAAAAGCGCACACCTTCGCTGGTGAGGTAGTTGGAGCGGATAACCGCGGTGTTGCGTGCGGTATTGCCACCGCCCAGGTAGGCCTTTTCCAGCACAGCGACGTTGGTCACGCCATGGTACCTGGCGAGGTAGTAGGCGATGGCCAGGCCATGGCCGCCGGCGCCAATGATCACCACGTCATAGCGTGGCTTGAGTTCGCACGGTGGCGGCAGGTCGACCTCCACCGGGTAGTCGGCACTCAGGCCGTATTTCAGCAGGGCGAAAGGCATCAGGTGCGCTCCTGGTGGGCGGCCTGTTGTTGCAGGTCGAGGGCGAGCAGGGTGTTTTTCATCAGGTAGGCGATGGTCATCGGGCCGACGCCGCCGGGCACCGGAGTAATGCCGGCGACCTGGGGCAGGGCAGCGGCGAAGTCGACATCACCGACCAGGCGGCTGTGGCCGCCGTCATCGACGCGGTTGATGCCGACGTCGATCACCATCGCGCCGGGCTTGAGCCAGTCGGCACCGATCAGCCGTGGCTGGCCCACTGCCGCCACCAGGATGTCGGCCTGGCGGCAAAGCGCTGGCAGGTCGCGGCTGTGCGAGTGCACCACGGTCACCGTACAGTCGGCCTGCAGCAGCAGGGCAGCCATGGGTTTGCCGACAATGTTCGAGCGGCCGACCACCACCGCATGCTTGCCGCGCAGCTCGCCACAGGCGTCGCGCAGCAGGCGCATGCAAGCGCTGGGGGTGCACGGGGTGAGCACATCGCGGCCTTGGGCCAGGCCACCAACGTTCTCGCTGTGGAAGCCGTCCACGTCCTTGAACGGGCTGATGGCTTGCAATACACGGTGCTCGTCGATGTGCCCGGGCAACGGCAGTTGCACGAGGATGCCGTTTACCTCCGGGTCGCGGTTCAGGCGGTCGATCAAGGTCAGCAGGTGGGCCTGGGTGGTGTCGGCGTGCAGGCGATGTTCCAGCGAGCGGATGCCCACCTCTTCGGCGCGCAGCACTTTGTTGCGTACGTACACGTGGCTGGCGGCATCGGCGCCCACCAGCACCACGGCCAGGCCGGGTTGCACGCCGCCCTGGCGCAGTTCCAGCACCTGCTCGCGCACTTCGGCCAGCACCCGCGCGGCGGTGGCCTTGCCGTCGATCAGCTTGACGCTGAGAAGGGCGCTCATTTGAAGATCACCGTGCGGTCGTGGTTAAGGAACACCCGGTGTTCCAGGTGGTATTTCACGGCGCGGGACAGGGCGATGGTCTCGGTGTCGCGGCCGATGGCCACCAGATCGTCCGGTGCGTAGGCGTGGTCCACGCGCTGCACTTCCTGCTCGATGATCGGGCCCTCGTCCAGGTCGCTGGTCACGTAGTGGGCGGTGGCGCCGATCAGTTTGACCCCGCGCTGATAGGCCTGGTGGTAGGGCTTGGCACCTTTGAAACCGGGCAGGAACGAGTGATGGATGTTGATCGCCCGCCCCGACAGCTGCCGGCACAGGTCATCGGAGAGGATTTGCATGTAGCGCGCCAGCACCACTAGTTCGGTGCCAGTGTCCTCGACGATGCGCAGCAGCGCGGCTTCCTGTTCGGCCTTGGTGTCTTTGGTCACCGGCAGGTAGACGAAGCGGATACCCTGGCGCTCGGCCATCGGGCGCAGGTCCAGGTGGTTGGAGACCACAGCGGTAATGTGCATGTCCAGCTCGCCCTTGGCGTGGCGGTACAGCAGGTCGGACAGGCAGTGGTCGAACTTGCTCACCATCAGCAGCACGCGCATCGGCCGGGCGCTACTGTGCAGGCTCCACTGCATGCCGAAGCGCTGGGCCACGTCGGTAAAGCCTGCCTCCAGTTGCGGCGTATCACCACGGATACCGGTGTTGAAGCGAAACACCGCGCGCATGAAGAAGCGCCCATTGTCCTCGTCGTCGAACTGCGCCATCTCGCTGATGTAGCAACCGTGCTCGGCCAGGTAGGTGGTCACTGCGGCGACGATGCCGGACACGGCCGGGCAACTGACGCGCAGGATGAAGTGATCGGGAGCGGGGTGCATGTCGGGTAGGCCTCGTGATGGAGTGGGGCAGGTCGGGCACAAGGGCAAAAAAAGCTTCGCAAGGGGCAAAGTGGTGTTTCTTCGCGGGAATATAAATTTCCTTTTGGCGATTTATAGGCGAAATGAGGGCTAGGGGTCTAGCGGTTTGTGAAATTTTTTATCCTGACAGGAAAGTTTTTTTCGAGGCCTTTGCCGGGCTATGCTTGCTCCATGACACCACCCCCTCTGCGCCAACCTTGCCCTCCTGGTGCCTGCGACTGCGGCCGTGAACACTTGGTCGATCACCCGCAGGCGGCCCAGCGCATCCTCCTGCTGACCCGACAGGAAGAAAAGCGCCTGCTTGAACGCCTGGAAAACCTCAAGGACTTCGAGGACCTGCAACGCCTGCAGCAACGCCTGTACGAAAACCTCGGCATCCGCGTGCACATTGCCCCCGGCTACAACGAAGTGCGGACCATGCGCGGTATCGTCATTGAACTGGATGACCAGCCGGGTCTGTGCCGCAAGACCCGGCAGTCGATCCCGGCGGCAATTCGCCGCGGGCTGGAGCGCAACCCGCAGGTAGCCTTCCGTCTGCTCGATACCCACGACCTGCTGCGTGATGCCTGACCTTTGATTTCTGCACCGCTCCCACATGGGGCGCGCCAGTTGCTCTAATTTTTTCACCGCGTGCTACGTCTACTTGAAAGCCCTCTGCACCAGGCGTGCAGCGGTACTCATCATTCAAGGAGACAGGCAATGACTTCCGTTTTCGACCGCGACGATATTCAGTTCCAGGTAGTGGTCAACCACGAAGAGCAATACTCGATCTGGCCAGATTACAAAGCCATCCCCAACGGCTGGCGTGCCGTCGGCAAGAGCGGCTTGAAGAAGGAATGCCTGGCCTACATCGACGAGGTGTGGACCGACATGCGCCCGCTGAGCCTGCGTCAGAAAATGGCCGAAGCCGCCCAGTGACCGCGCTGAACCTGCTGTGCCTGCCGTACTCCGGGGCCAGCGCCATGGTCTACAACCGCTGGCGGCGCAAACTGCCCGCCTGGTTGCAAGTGCGCCCGGTGGAGCTGCCCGGGCGCGGCGCACGCATGGCCGAGCCGCTGCACACCGACATGCAAGTGCTGGCCCGGCAACTGGCCAGCGAGCAGCGCCTGGCGACGAGCGCCCCTTATGCGTTGCTCGGCCACAGCCTGGGTGCATTGCTGGCCTTCGAGCTGGCGCATGAGCTGCAGGCGCTGGGCTGCCCCGCGCCGCTGGCCCTGTTTGCCTGCGGTACGGCGGCACCCTCCCGGCGCGAAGACTACGACGGCAAGAACTGGCGCGAGCCCAAGAGCGACGCCGAGCTGATCCGCGAGTTGCGTGAACTCCAGGGTACCCCTGAGGAAGTGCTGGCCAACGCCGAGCTGATGAGCCTGACCTTGCCTACCCTGCGCGCCGATTTTCTGCTTTGCGGCACATACGCCTACCGCCAGCGGGCGGCGTTGCAGTGCCCGCTGCACGTGCTGGGCGGGGCGGATGACCGGGCCAGCGACGAGCAATTGCAGGCCTGGCGCCAGGAAACCCAAGCCGAGTTCTCGCTGCAGATGTTTCCCGGTGGCCACTTCTTCATCCATGAGCAGGAGGACAACGTGCTTGGCGCGCTCACGGCTTCACTGGAACCGCTTCGGCTTTCTGCCTGATTGACGTCACCGCTTGCCTGGGGGAGGCTAGGCCTTTTCCCAGGCAAGGGGCGGACAATGCTGATCGATCCACACAAGGCCACGCTGCTGGTCGTCGACATCCAGGAAAAACTCATCGACGCCATGAGCGACCCTGAGGGTACTCGGGCACGGGCACGCTGGTTGTTGGCGGCGACCGCCGAGCTGGAGCTTCCGACGGTGATTTCCGAACAGTATCCCAAGGGCCTGGGGCATACCTTGGCGCCACTGCTGGCCGCAGCACCGGCAGCCGAAGTGGTGGAGAAAAGCCATTTTTCCTGTGTGGCTGCCGGTTGCCTGCCGGCGAGCCTGATGGCGCGTGAGCAGGTGATCGTGTGTGGTATGGAAACCCATGTCTGCGTGCTGCAGACGGTGCTTGGCCTGCTGGCCTTGGGCAAGCAAGTGTTCGTGGTCGAGGATGCCTGCGACAGCCGTACCGCTGCCAGCAAGGCGGCGGGCCTGGCGCGCATGCGTGAGGCCGGGGCGCAGGTGGTGACCCGCGAGATGGTGTTGTTCGAATTGATGGGCAGCGCCGGCCACCCGCTGTTTCGCCACATCAGCAAAACCTACCTGGTCGGTGAACAGCCCTGAACGGCCGGTTACTGGCTGCCGGGTTGATGGCGCTGGCGCTGCTGCAAGGCTGTGCCGGGCGCCGTGAAGAAGCGCCCGAGGCGGACCCGGCCAAAGTCCGCGCCCAGCTGTTGCGGTTGCTGCCTGCGCAGGCCAAGGACCGCGAAGGCTGGGCCAAGGACATCCAAGTGGCGTTCGAGGCCCAGCGTATTACGCCGAGCAAAAGCAATTTGTGCGCTGTATTGGCGGTGACCGAGCAGGAATCCACGTTCACTGCCGACCCGCAGGTGCCCAACCTGGGGCGTATCGCCCGCGAGGAAATCGACCGCCGTGCCGGGCGCTTGCATATCCCCAGGCTATTGGTTGACGGTGCGCTCAAGGCGCCCTCCGGTAACGGCCAGAGCTACCAGCAGCGTTTGCAGGCGGTGCGCAGCGAGAAGCAACTGAGCGAGCTTTACGACGAGGTCATCGCCCGTGTACCGCTGGGCAAGACCTTGCTGGACGGGCTGAACCCGGTGCGCACCGGCGGGCCGATGCAGGTCAGCATCGACTTCGCCGAAAAGCATGCGCAGGCGTATCCCTACAGCCATGACGGCACGATTCGCCAGGAGGTGTTCACGCGGCGCGGCGGCATGTACTTCGGCATCGCCCACCTGTTGGGCTACCCCGCCAGTTACGAACGCCAGCTCTACCGTTTTGCCGATTTCAACGCGGGCTGGTACGCCAGCCGCAACGCGGCGTTCCAGGCCGCATTGGGCAAGGCGACCGGCGTGCCGCTTGCCTTGGACGGCGACCTGATTGCACCGGGGGCGATCATGCCAGGTGCCACCGAGCAAGCCGCAAGAAAGCTGGGGGCGAAGCTGGGGCTGCGTAACCCGCAGATTCGCAGCCAGCTGGAAGAGGGCGACAGCCTGGCGTTCGAGGACAGCAAGTTGTACAGCGGGGTGTTTGCCCTGGCAGATGCCAAGGCCGGTAAACCTGTGCCGCGGGCGGTATTGCCGGGGATCGAACTGAAGAGCCCCAAGATCACCCGCAAGTTGACCACGGCGTGGTTTGCCGGGCGGGTGGACGAGCGCTATCAGCGGTGCATGAAGCGTTAACTTTTCAGCTGACGCGATCCATTGTGGGAGCGGCCTTGCGTCGCGAAAGGGCCGCATAGCGGCCCCAGGGTTTCTGCGTTGATACAAAAATTGCGGGGCTGCTGTGCAGCCCTTTCGCGACGCAAGGCCGCTCCCACATTGACCGCATCGGCCTGCTCGATCAGCTTTCGCCCAATGCCCCAACCACCTGGTCGACACTGGTCTTGAGCCCTGCAAACGCATCGTCAGGGTCACTCTCCACCACCACCAGCTTCGCCCCGGCGGCCTTGATCGCTTCGGCTACTGCGGCCTCCGGCTGGCGGTGGTCCAGCACCAGTGCTACATCCTGCGCTTTGAGGTTCTCCTCCAGCGCCTTGAGCGCGGCAGCATCCCATTCGGTCGGCAGCGGTTGCTCCACCACATCCAGGTTCAACCCGCTGGCCAGGTAACCCAACCGCTCGGACAGGCTCACCACCGTCAGGTTGTCGACCTTGGCCAGGCGTGTCTGGCTGCTGGCAGAAAGCTCCAGCAGCTGGCGCTTGAGCCCCGCCAGGTTGCCCTGGATCTTCGCTTTGTCACCCGGGGCCAGGCGCTCCAGGTCATTGGCCACCACATCGGCCATACGCCCGAGGTTGGTCGGGTTGAGCCAAGGGTAGGCGCCATAGGCATCATCACCGGAGACTGCAATCCCTGGCAGCGCACCATCCACCGGCCGTGCGGCATCGATTTCGACGATGCGGATGTTGCTGCGCCGGGCCATCGGGTACAGCGGGTCGTCACGCCAGATCGAACGCACACCGATTACCGCGTCGGCCTGTTGTGCGACTTTTTCCAGGCTGGCGCCACCGCGCCCGCTGAAGTACGACGGCTGCCGGCTGGCCGGCAGGTTGGCCGGCGCCGCACGTTTTAGCTGTACCGCAGTGCCGTCGAGCAGGGCGCTGGCCAGGCTGTGGGTGACGGGCAGGGTGGTCAGCACTTGTGTGGCAAAAGACAGCGACGGCAGGCCGGCCAGGGCCAGCGCCAGGGTCAGGCGTTTCAGGTTCATGCCGGGTTTCCTTGCAGGCGAGGGACAAGGGCGCGGGCCAGGGCGGCCAGGGCAAAGCAGATGCCCGCGACCAGGATGATGGCGGCGCCTGACGGTACTGGCAGGTCGAACACGATCGGAAGCAGGATGCCAAACAGGGTGCTGACAGTGGCAATCACCACCGACAGGAAGAAAAAGCCCTTGAGCGACTGGCTGACAAGGCGAGCGGCGGCAGCGGGAATGACCAGCAGCGCGCCGACCAGGATGGCCCCGATCACCTTCACGGCGGCCACGGTCACCAAAGTCACCAGCACCACGAACAGGTAGTCCAGGGTTTTCACCGCTACCCCGCGCACAGCTGCCAGCTGTGGGTTGAAGCTGGCCAGCATGATGCGGTTGTACAGCGGCAGCGCCAAAGCCAGCACCAGGACCGCGACGATGCCCAACACCACCAGGTCCTGGCCGCTGACGGTCAGCACCGAGCCGAACAGCACGTTCTCGAGGATGTGCACGTTGATCTTGCCCGCCAGCATCAACAGCAGGCTGGCGCCCAGCGCCAGCGACACCGACAGGAACACGCCAATCAGGGTGTCCGGCGACAGCCCGGTACGGTTGCGCAGGAAATTGAGCAGGATGCCGAACAGCAGGCAGTAGCCGAACAGGCTGCCGTAAGGGCCGGTGTAGGGCTCGCCCAGCAGGATACCGATGGCCACCCCGGTCAGCGCGGCATGGCCCACTGCCTCGGAGAAGAAAGCGAAGCGCTTGACCACCACCAGGGTGCCCAGGCCGCCCAGCACCGGGCCGATCATCAGGCCGGCCAACAGGGCGTTGACCACGAAACCGTAGGCCAGCGCCTCGGGCAGGTAACCAGCGGTGGCCCAGTCCTGGACCAGTTGGCGAAATGCTTCAAAACTCATGGGGCAAGGCTCTCGCTACGCGGGTGAACAGAGAACAGGCCGAGCAGGCGCTCCGGGGTCAGGGCCTGGGCGGGGGGGGCGTCGAACAGCACCTTGCGGCTCAGGCCGGTTACCCGGTCAGCAAGGCGCAGCACCGCTTCCAGGTCGTGCTCGATCCACAGCACGGTGGTGCCCGCCTGGCGCCAGCCCTTGAGCAACTGCTCGAACACCTGGATACCGGCTTCATCGAGTGCCGACATGGGTTCGTCCAGCACCAGCAACTGCGGCTCGGGGATCAAGCCCTGGGCCAGCAGCACGCGCTGGCGCTCGCCCCCGGACAGCGCACCCATGCGCCGCTTGCGTTTGTCTAGCATGCCGACCTGCGCCAAGGCGGCGTCTATGGCCGGTTGCACCCGCCGCGACAGGCCGAGAAAGGCGGGGCGGCGCTGGCACATGGCGGCCATGAAGTCGTCCACGGTCATCGGCAGGCCGCGGTCGAACTCCAGGGCCTGCGGCACATAACCGATCACCTCGCGTGCGCTTGGCCAATGCAGGGTCAACTGGCCCTGATGCGGCATCTGCCCGAGCAGGGTCTTGATCAGCGAGCTCTTGCCGCCGCCATTGGGGCCGACGATGGCATGCACGCTGCCGGCGGCCACAGTGAAAGCGACCTGTTCAAGGATGCGTGTGCGGCCTAGCGTCAGGTCGATGCCAGCGAACTCGATGCGTGGCCCGCAGGCCGTCAGCAGGTTGGCGGCGGCGGTCACGCGCGGTTCTCCTGAATGGCGCGGACCACGGTGTCGAGGTTGCGCTTCATTTCCACTTCGTACTTGTCCTTGGTGTATTCGCCATAGGAGATGTGCGTCAGCGGGTACAGGCGCACACCAGATTCACGCTGGATGGTTTCGACATAGGCCGACGGGAAGTCCATTTCCGAGAAGATCACCTTCACGTCCAGGGCTTTGAGCTGGTCGATGGTCTTTTTCAACTGGGCCGGGCTGGGTTCGATGCCGTGGGCCGGTTCGACCACGGCGGTCACCTCCAGGCCGAAGTCGCGGACCAGGTAATCGTAGGCGGCGTGGATGGTGGCCACCCGGAAGGTGGCGCTGGGGGCCTCGGTGACCTTGGCCAGGGCATCGGCACGCAGGGCGCGCAGGCGCTTGGCGTAGGCGCGGGCGTTTTGCGTGTAGAGCTTGGCGTTGTCCGGGTCGAGCTTGCCCAGTTCACGGGCGATGTTGTTGACCTGGGCGATGGTGGTGCTGATCGACAGGAAGGTGTGTGGGTTGACCACCTTGCCGGCGCCGCGGGCGGCAATACCGGTGGCCGCCAGCAACGGAACGTTCTGGTTGGCCTCGATGGTATTGATGCCGGGCTTTTCGCTGGCGGCGATCATGCGGTCGGCGAAGTCGTCGTGGCCCACGCCGTTGAGCACCACCACGTCCAGGGTGCCGATGCGCCTGATGTCCTCGGCCCGTGGCTCGTAGGCGTGGGGGTTGAAGCCCGCTGGAATCAGCGGCACCACTTCGGCCTTGTCGCCGACGATGTTGGTCACGTAGCTGTAGTAGGGGTGCAGGGTGATGCCGATGCGCAGCGGCTTGCCGTTATCGGCCAGGGCCGTTGCCGGCAGGGCAAGCGCCAGGAGCAGGGCGAGGGCGGAGCGGAACATGGGGAAGTCCTTGGGTTCAGTGACGGTGTTCGCGGGTAACCCCGGCGTCGTAGTGGCTGACCACCTGCTGCCAGCCAGCGGCAATCAGTGCCGCCTGGCCGAGGTCGTCCGGGGGCGTGGCGGCGCTGTCGCGGCGCAGCCAGACATCGGCCTGGCCAGTACTCTCGGCCGGCAGGATCAGCAGCAGGCTGCCGGCGACTTCAGGGGCCTGGCTGCGGCCCAGGTAGGCGCCGGGCTCCAGCCATGACCAGTGGTGGCCGCCACGGCTCTGGCTGCCTGCGTCGACCACGAAGGGCGGCAGGCCTTCTTCGGCCAGGGCCTGCACGCTAGGCACGGCAGCGTTTTCTTCACGCAGCAGCTGGATCTCGTCGAAGGCCACCCGCAGGTCGGTGTACAGGCCTTGCTCGGCGGCGGTGAGGTCGCGACGGGCGTCGATCTGGTGGCTGGCGATGGTCTGTTCGTCTTCGCGCTCGCCACGCAGCAGCACCACGCTGGCGGCGAGCAGCACGATCAGCAGGCTGATCAGCAGCACGTACAGGGTTTCGTGCCCGGCGCCGGCCGGGCGAATCACTTGGGCGCGGCTCATGGCTGGCCAATATCGGCGTAGTCGACTTCCACGACATGCCCTGGGCCGGCATCAAACAGCACGTAGAACTCGCCGTCCGGGCGCTTGAAGGTGAGTGTCGAGTCGTCGCCAAGCTTGCCGCCGACCAGCACCTGTTCGTCATAACCGATCACATCCAGGGTCACCCCGGGGGCACCGCTACCGTCCGAAAAACCGCCGGTGCACTTGACCTGGCCGCCGGCCGTTTCTTCGCATTCGCACATCGGGTTATGCGCCAGGGCGGGGCCGGCGGCCAGTACCAGCAAGGGCAGGGCGAGGGTTCGCATCAGCTGTTTCATTTCTTGCCTCCTTGTTTTTCGAGCCAGGCCACGGTGGCTGGCGATGCTTTGGCCAGGGGGACCGACGCCTGGTGCATGCTGCCGTCCCAGCCTTCCAGGGTGATCCAGATCTGTGCGTCAGGCTTGGTGCGGGGCGGGATGGGCAGGTTGGTGCCCATGCGATAAGGCGCACCAAAGAAGATCGTGCCGGCGGCACGCAGGCTGCGCGGTTTGCCAATGCGCAGGTAAACGGCCTTGACGTCATTGATGCAGGCCTTGCACAGCGCTGCGTTGAAGGATTTGAAATCGCCAGCGGGGCCGTCCGGGCGTGGTGCTTCGTCACGCAGTTCAGCCAAATCCAGGGTGTAGGGGCCTGCCTGGATACCGGTGATCACGTTGGCACCCAGCCCGGCGTCGCCACGGAACAGCTTTGCGTCGTTGAAATACTTGGGCATGAAGCCCAGCGGTACCAGGATCAGCAGGATGTTCAGGTGGAAACGCCACTTCAGCCACCACTGCTTCAGTGGGCTGGCGGGTACGGCCTGGGCGTGGCTCATGATTGGGTCTCCAGGGAGGTCTGGGCGCGTTCGGTACGGGGTGCGCGTTCGCTGCGCTTGAGGGCGGCGGCGGTGGCCTGCGCGGTGCGCTTGGTCCAGATCAGCAAACCGCTGAACACCATCAGGGTGAGTATCAGCCCGAAGAAGAACCAGATCAGCTTGATCGGCAGGCCGCCGAAGTCGCCGGTGTGCAAGGGGCGCATGGATTCGGTGACGAACTCCAGCGTGGAGCGGTCGCTGAGCAGGAACTGGCTGTCGACTTTGCGCGTGTAAGGATTGACTTCGGCGCTTTGGAACATCAGCGGATACCAGCCGCGCCCGCCCATTGAAACATGGCTGTAAGCGGTAGACGGCAACGAAACGAAGGTGATATCCAGGCCGGGAATGGCCAGGCCGGCGATGCGTGCCGCCTCATCGAGGTCAATGCGCGGGGCAGGGCTGCCATCTGGTGTTTGCGGCACTTCTTCGCGGGCGATCACCGGCACGATGGGCCGGCTGGAAATGGTGATGTGGTTGTCGAACAGGATTGCCTGGATCAGGAACCAGGTACCGGTGATGGAAATGACCGCGATGAACCAGATCGACCAGACGCCCGCCAGGCGATGCAGGTCGCCCCAGAAGATGCGCGAACCATGCCCCGTGCGTACCGGTTTGAAGAAGCCCTTCCAGAACTTCTTGTACACCACCAGCCCGGTTACCAGCGATGCCAGCATGGGCAAGCCAAGGATCGACACCAGGTACCAGCCCCAGCTGAAGCCGTTGGTGAACGGCACCAGCCACCAGCCGTGCAGGGCGCGGGTGAAGGCTTCGAAGTTGAAGTCGGGGGACTTGCCCTGGATGGCACCGGTGTACGGGTTGACGTACAGCGTCGGGCTGGTGCCGTCGGGGAAGGTGACATCGGCCGTGAGGGCAAAGTGCGAGCCGTCGGGCTGTATGAGCGAGTCCACGACCATGTCCGGTTCGGCTTTGTGCAGGGCGTCCAGCACTTGCTGGAAGCTAAGGCGCTCGGCGTCGGCATCGGGTTTGCTGGCGCGCACATCGGGGTTGGCGAGCCAGACGATTTCCTGGCTGACCACGGCGAGCATGCCGGTAAAGCAGACAATCAGCACAAAGAACCAGATCGGCAGGGCGAGCCAGCTATGGACCAGGAACCACAGCCTGGATTTGGATTTTTTCGGTGATTTGGCCATCAGACGGTCTTCTGCATTGGGTGGTCGAGCGTGTGCCCAACCAAAGAGGGCTGTACTGATAAGGACGAATGAGAATTGAAAACCTGCCGTTTTAAATGCAAGCAAATGTTTCTAAGCGCAAAGCCGGCCTGTGCGCGAGGCGTCAGGCCGGCTTTGAAGGCATGCAGCAGCGGGGTCAGGCGTGGGTCATGGCCACGGCCGGTTGCGGTTTGCCGTGCAACTGCGCCAGGTCCTGGTACAGCGCCCGGCCAATTTCCGCAGCGCGGGCCGGCAGCACCGAGAGCAGGGTGTCGCTCAGGCCGTGGCTGTTCTCGCAGAACCCTTGCAAGTAAACCGACGCCTGCAGGTCGGGGCTTGCCAGTACGCGGTAGTTGCGGTCAACGCTGAAATCGTCCAGGTAACCGGCAAGCGGTGCCAGCAGGTCACGGTGCGAGCGGCGCTCGTAGCCGGTGGCGAGGATCACGGCATCGTAGCGGTGGGTTTGCTGCTGGCCGGTGGCAAGGTCGCGCAGGGTCAGTTCCAGGCCGTCGCGGGTGGCCACCACGGCTTCGACCTGGCGGCGGCACAGCACGTTGTGACGGTGCTGGTGGGCGACCTTCTGCCGGTACAGGATGCCGTAGATGCGCTCGATCAGGTTAAGGTCGACCACCGAGTAGTTGGTGTTGTGGTATTCGCCCAGCAGTTTGCTGCGCTGGTCGGCCGGTTCGTTGTAGACCAGGTCGGTGTAGTCCGGTGAGAAGATTTCGTTGACGAACGGGCTGTCGTCGGCGGGTTTGAGGGCCGACCCACGCAGGATCATGTCGACCTTGACCGACGGGTAGCTGTCGTTCAGATCAATGAACGCCTCGGCGGCGCTTTGCCCCGACCCGATCACCGCGATGCGCATGGGTTTGCCGGCGGTGCACGGCAGCTTGTTGAGGCTGCTCAGGTATTGGGAGTGATGGAAAACCCGCGGGTCGTCCTTGAAGGCACCAAACTTTTCCGGGATTTTTGGTGTGCCGCCGCTGCCGACCACCACCGAGCGGGTGCGGCGGCTGTATTCGCGGCCTTGGGCGTCGCGTGAGACCAGGCGCAGGTGCTTGACCCGGCCGGCATTCACCTCTGGTTCGATGCGCAGCACTTCCTGGCCATATACCGCCTGGGTGGCGAAATGGTCGGCGGCCCAGCGCAGGTAGTCGTTGTACTCCAGGCGGCAGGGGTAGAAGGTGCCGAGGTTGATGAAGTCGGCCAGGCGCTGCTTCTGGTGCAGGTAGTTGACGAAGCTGTAGGGGCTGGTGGGGTTGCGCAACGACACCAGGTCCTTGAGGAACGAAATCTGCAGCTCGCTCTGGGTGGCAAGGGTTTCGCCGTGCCAGCGGTAGTCCTGCTGCTTGTCGATGAACAGCGCGTCGAGGGCATGGCCCTGGGACTCGGCGAGTTCTTCCAGGGCAATGGCCAACGCCAGGTTGGAAGGGCCGAAGCCCACGCCGATCAGATCTTTGATGGTTTCCTGCTGTGAGGACTGGCTCATGGCTGCGATTCCCTGAATGGTCGAAATTGGACGCCCGCCGGCGCTCCGGCTCCTGCGCAAGTACATGTGTTGGAACGAGCCAGTCGCGGGGGAATTTAAGCGGGCTAAAGAACTGCCAGGGATGGCCGATAGGGTGGTTACGGCAAGGACCTATCTTTCAGCCAGGGAATCGAGATGAGCGCAATTACGGCTAGCAACCTCATGATCAATGGCGTTTCAGCGCAGACGCTGAGCGCCAACGCAGCCAACGAACGCGAACAGGCAAAGCAGGCCGGTGAGGCGCTGGGCCCCTTGAGCATCAGTAGCGACAGCATGAAAGTTTCAGCGGGTAGCCAGGCGCAACCTGCGGACAGTGAAGACAGTGGTGAGTCAGAGGCCGTCTCCGAGCTGCGTCAGCTGATCAAGGATCTGCAGAAGCAACTGGTCGAGGAGCAGAAGCAGTTGGCTGCGCTGCAGAACAGCAAGATGGATGAAGCGGCCAAGGCCGCTGCGGTGGGCGCCAAGCAGGCAAGCATTGCCACTATCAACGGCCAGATCATGGCAGCCACGGCACAGCTGCTGGAGCTGTTGCAGCAAGAGGGTGGCAGCAGCTCGGGCGGGATGGTCAGCGCCACGGCCTGACTGCCTGGTGCAACGCCTGCAGAAGCGGCCTTGCGTCGCGATGGGCCGCTCCTGCACAGGTTCTGTGCAGCCCCAGGGGCATGCGGTTATTCGGCCGCTACACGCCCCTTGTTCTGCCGCTCGGTCTTGTACTGCATGGCCACTGCCGGTGCCGGCTTGGCGGCCCCGGTCTCCAGCCACTGACGCATGCGGCTGGCATCGGCAAAGTGGGTGTACTTGCCGAAGGCGTCGAGGATGACCATGGCCACCGGACGGTTATCCATGCGGGTCAGCAGCACCAGGCAGTGCCCTGCTTCGTTGGTGAAGCCGGTCTTGGTCAGCTTGATGTCCCAGTTGCTCTTGTTCACCAGGTGGTCGGTGTTACGGAAGCCCAGGGTGTAGTTGGGCTTGCGGAAGGCCACAGTCTTCTCGCGCGTGGTCGACAGCTCGCTCAGCATCGGGTATTTGCGCGAGGCCATCAGCAGTTTGGCCAGGTCGCGTGCGGTGGACACGTTCTGCGTCGACAAGCCGGTCGGCTCAACGTAGCGGGTATGCGCCATGCCCAGGCTGCGGGCCTTGGCATTCATCGCCTTGATGAACGCCGGGTAGCCGCCGGGGTAGGCGTTGGCCAGGCTGTTGGCCGCACGGTTTTCCGACGACATGAGGGTGATCAGCAGGGTCTCGCGGCGATCGAGTTGGCTGCCCAGGCGTACGCGGGAATACACGCCTTTCATTTCCGGGTTGTTGGCAATGGTCATGGTGAGCATTTCATCCATGGGCAGCTTGGCATCCAGTACCACCATCGCCGTCATCAGCTTGGTGACCGAGGCGATCGGCACCACGCGGTCGGCGTGGCTCGAATACAACTCCTGGTTGGTATTCAGGTCGATCAGCAAGGCGCTGCCTGAAGCCAGATGCAACTTGGACGGATCTCGTTGGGCTTGGGCCGGGGGTTGTGCAGCAGCAGTCGACGGAAGGGTCGCGGTACCTGTGAGCAACAGCAGCAGGCTGAGGATGGACAGGGATTTTTTCACGTTGAGGCTCACTAAAAGTTGGTATGTCGTTGGCTGTGCAAGGGTTTTCCCCCTAAAACCGATGCATTCTGGAGTATGGCTGAATTGCTGTCGAATGCCTTATGACTAAAGGGCGCAAGGTGAACGAAATTTAATCCTGCGCCGATGCTGTACCCATTACGTTCTTTTCCAGTTTCGCCAGTTCCGCCCAATCGTTGGCAGAATTCAACCACTTAGCGTAGGTCGAGAGAAGCACCTGCACCGAGTGCCCAAGCTGCCCAGCAATAAACGCTGGATTCATCCCCGACATGAGGCACATCGTGGCATATGTGTGCCGGCAATTGTACTGAGGCCTGTGCCTGAGCCCCTTTGCCTCTAGCGCCTGGTTGAAGTGCCTGCCGCCGGTTTCGGGCACGGTGATGTGTGGTGATGAGCCAGAAGGCTGGAAGATGAATGGCGACTTCGTCGAGACGCGAATATCGCCGCTGTCGCCCGAGGCGAGGTAGCCACCCGCGCCGCCATTGTGCTCTCCGAGCTGCTCTCACGGGCTGATGAACGAGCGGGAGAGTTGGCGCAGGCTTATGACCGGGCACGCATAGCCGGTCATCAGTGCGAAGCGTCCTATGACGCACTCGGGCGAAAATAACCATCTGAGACTTCAGCCTCTCAAGATATTGAGAAATGCGACGTACCTGGCGATAATGGCGAATTAATCTCATACACTTGCAATGGACTGCGCGCGTGGAAAAATTCTACGGAATACAATATTTGAGAGGTATTGCAGCTGGGCTGGTTATCATCTACCATTCCATGGTGATGATTGCTGTAGCACCATACTTCGATAACCCGGTGGGTGATTTTGGTGTAGATATATTCTTTGTTATATCCGGGTTCGTAATGTGGGTAACCACAGAGGGTAAGAATAAAGGTATAAGAGAGTTTTGGGTTTCGCGGATATTGAGAGTGGCGCCGTTATACTGGGTGTTCACCTGTGTGCTTGTCGCTGCCGCGCTATTAATGCCAAGCTTGTTTTTCAACTCCCGCGCAGTCGATCCAGTATTCCTGCTTAAGTCACTGTTTTTCATTCCCGCCCTAAACCCAGATGTGGGTGATGTCACGCCTGTATACACCATTGGGTGGACCCTCACATATGAGATGTTCTTTTACGCGATATTCGGTCTCTCCTTAGCATTGCAAAACCTAAGAATGAGACTTCTGTTCTTGGCTGCAGTTATAGTTGCACTTGCTATTGTTGGGTCTGCTTTGGCTCCAGAAGGGCCATTGGGCAAAACCTACACAAGCCCGATCATCATTGAATTTCTGCTTGGCGTCTTGCTAGGGGTCACCAGGCAGCGCTGGGTGGGTATCGGTTTTTTGCCGACAAGTCTATTGGTTGGGGCTAGTAGTGTGGCGCTGGTATTAGCTGATTTCACCCTATTCACTCGGCCTTTAGTATATGGCGTCCCGGCGTTTTTCTTAGTCGCAGGATTTATCTCGATTGAGAAGTACATTCGGTCAAATATCAATAGGGTCGCTCTGTTGTTTGGGGAGGCATCTTATTCACTGTATTTGTCGCATCCAATTTCTCAACGAATCTGGTATGTGCTATTTGTAACGACGTTTGGGCAGATAACCAGCCTTGCGATGGCAGTCTGGTACGCGGTAGGCGCTGTGACTGCTGGGCTGCTAGGCGGAATTGTATGCTACCTTCTTGTAGAGAAATATCTGCTGACGCTGGCAAAAATTATTTCACGCTCGTCCCTTAAGGCCGGCACGGCTATTGAAGTGCAGCGCTAGCGTGATCACACCATTAGGCTGCTTGCTGGTTTTTTCTTTGAAGCAGCCTAATCTTGGCTCTGGAGGTTTCACGCTTGAATGGGGCTTCAACGTTGGTTACTGACCAAACCTTTCCATATCATTCCTGCTTGGAGCTTAGGCATGGATGAGCGGACTTTCATCGGGATGGTTGAGGCCGGCGAGCCGCTGATTCAGAAGGCGATCGACGCCATGCGCTGTTACCACCAGACGCAGGATCATGGCGCGCCTGCAGAGGAGATCGAGCGCCTGCGCCTGCTGGCTGAGTCGCTCTTCCAGGCGGTCTCCGATTACAAGCTCCACGTCGTGGCCAAGGCCCGGGGCAAGGATCTGCCGCCGCTCCACTCAGCTGGCTTTATCAACTCAGCTCCCTGTTTGCGTACATTCCTCACGACTGAGCCCAACCGATACCACGCGAACACGTCGGATAGCCCCTCGTCCAAAGTTGAGGGTTATTTGCTCGGCATGTGTGTTCGATGTAGTCAGGTTAGGCACGCTCCAGCAAGACTGGGAAAAGTACGCCGGATGTCGACCATGCTGTTGGAAATATTGGCTGTAAAGACCCCACCCTACGGAGGGGTGGGGCTCTACCTTTACGATAAATACAGCTTTTTAGCTGAGGCGCGCAGTTCTGGTGAGGCGGATTTAAGATATTTCTCCAAATTGAGAGGTCGTTTTGCTTCACGCTCTTTCTGAACCTGTTCAATAATGGCGTTGCGATATTCTTGTGGGATTCCGATCAACTTAAGAGATTGATCGATTTGGAGATTGCTTGGGATGTTGCTGTAGTCAAGCAGGGACGTCTGTGCGTAATAGGCAATAGCATTTGTTGCTATATCTGAGATGCCTGAGCTTTCGAAATTGTAGGTCCACAGGCAATAGTCAATGCGTACGGGAACGTATGTTTCTTCGATGCCTTTATCTGGATCTGCTGCATGTCCATCGAGTGCGATTAAATAGAGCTTCTTGTTGCTTGATGCACCTGATGAGTTACCAATTAATGTGTCTAGTGCAGTACCTATCAAGCCGGTTAAGGTATCGCGCCATTTAGCTTCCGGACTATGTAATAGACTGTCGACAGCATTCTTGATGCCTGCCGACGGTCCAGAAGATGACATTACATGAGTCCCCTCGTCCTGCATAATGTAGAGGCCTGGAGGGATCTGGGTGGGCGATCCAGACTTAGCGTCAGACTTAGATTTGGCAATGTCGTCTTCAACGAGTCGTTTTATTTCTGAAAGTTTTGTTTGAGCGAGTACATCTAACATCTGCAAAGAAGCTTTCACTTCTTTAGCTTTTTCGTCAGCGTGATTCTCTAAAGCCCTAATAGCGTTTTGAACAATTCCCATTGTTAGCTCCTTGCTTACGTTATCCCTGGGGAGAGCTCTTGAAAAAAATCAAGAATCAAAATATCTAGCACAAAACTGGAAATCCGCCAGCTGCAGCCCGAAAGCGCTTTCGAAAAATGTGGGCTAAGGGTCCTAACCTTGTGCTTGGAACGTAGCCGCCTGGTGACGAGAGGGGCTGGAAGGCCCGTAAATACGGGCCTCCGTAACTTTCTAGAACCCGCCAAAATCCAAAAAACACCTCTGGAGAATGGCTGAATTGCTGTCGAATGCCTTATGACTAAAGGGCGCAAGTTGAACGAAATTTAATCCTGCGCCGCGTGAAAGGCGTATCAGGATGCGATCAGATAGGCCGCCAGGCCCTTGGCAATTCGCCACGGCTTCCAGATTGAAAGGTGATCGAACAGTCGGCTGTAGTTGCCCGCCAGCCCTGCAACCGCAAGGTAGACAAACCACTTTCGCAGCACCCTGGAGAACTTTCTTTTGATGAGTCGCAACAATCGGCACACCTTGAACCATGGCCCTGTCGCAAAAACGAAAAAGCCCAACATGGTGTTGGGCCTCAGCGCCACTCCTCAACGCAGGAATGACAGGAGGGGGAAATTTACGGCACGGCCATATGATACCGCAAGCCTTTTAGAGCCCCTGTTTCATGGGCGGGGCTGCTCTCTAGCCTTCGGGAAGCGTAATGCCGCACACGAACTCACTCGAGCCAAGGCGATGTGAACCGTACTCCACAACATAACCAGCGCCGAGGCGCGCTGCCTCCACCTGGGCTGTCTTCTGGTCGGCATAGACGTCGACAAAATGCCATGGATGCTTGTCCCGAAGCACACCCCAGCCGAGCACCCAGCCCTCCTTGTCGGGGTCTGGAGGCAGGTTTTTCGCCAGGCTGCGTATAACCATCAATCTGCTCGCAATATGGGGAACTGCTCTGCGGGATTGCGTGACTCGGCGTTCATCAACCCGCACGCAGTCGCAGCCTCGGATTTGTTGATATAGCCGCGCTTGAGTCGTTGTTTCTCCTGGTTGTCATAGATATCGAAGCCGCCCGAAGCGGTCGCGGCGTAGAACCGGTTGCCGATGCGGAAGGATTCACCTTCCACTGGCACAGCAGGAACGATAACGAATCTTGGTTGCATGTTTCGCGCCTCCCCAGGCAGAGAGGTAATTATTAGTCTGAGAGCGGGCAGGCAACAATATGACTCATCGAGACTAATCACTGGCGTGGCGTGTCACGCGCGTCAACCATGCGCTTTTGGTCAGTTGGCATCCCGATGCAATCTGTGATGGGGCGGGGCATCGGGATGCTTTGCCGGCTAATGTCGCTCAGCGATGAATCAGCGAGAGTTCGCTGATGATGCAGACCGAGCCGTCGTCGGCCGGTGTTGCGTCGGTATAGTCAACCTGGTTGTAGATGCCGCCGTGGAACTCGAACAGCTGCGAAGACCAGGTGCTGTCGAGCTGTAGATCGCCGGACGTGCCGGATACCCCGTTGCATTTGGCTGTTACATTGACCACGCCTGCAGACGTGGTGTGGAGGCTCACGTCGAACCTGCCCCCCAGCGGCACACCTTTGAGTACTGTCGAGTTTACCGGGTCGGTCTGGTTGTAGGTCCGCCGAAACCCCAGGGTAATGTTGCCTTTGTTCCAGAACACCTTCACCGGCGGGCTGTCATCCCCGCGCACGTGCATCTGGGCGATCACCACCTTTTGCGCCGCGTTGACCTTGGTCAGCGTCATGGTCTGGCGATTCCAGTGGTCCTGGGCGCTTCCCAGTGTCCAGTCTTCTGTTTCTGTCCATTCGCAGCGGGTCCTGTGGGTACTTTTGCTCGAAGCGCCCTTGGTGGGGGCTGAAAGCTGGATTGACCCATCGCTGAGGACCTTCACCACACTCGGGAACCGGGCGATCGCTTCAGCACCGCTGAGTTCGAGTGCTACAGGGTTGCTTGGGGAGACCGCCACCGGGGTGGCGATGGTGAGATCGTTGATGTCTACGGTCATGGTAACTCCTGACGAAAAGGGCCTGAATGACGAAGCGTTCCAGCAGCTTTGCGGTGGCTGGCGCAACGAAATTAGCCTTGGGCTAAATTCAAGTCAATAGCCATTGGCTAAATAAAATTCGCTATAGGCAAAATTGCCTGGAGGCGAAATTTTCCGGTGGCAGGGGTTTACGGTGGATTTGGCGGTGAGATAAGCTTTCCCTGAATACTGTACAAACATACAGATATCAGGATGAGAATATGTTCAAGCACGTGAACGCAGCCCCCCGGCAGTGCCAGGGAATGACCGGAGTAGAGCGGCTTAGCCTGCGGGTGTCGTCGATGATCAACCACCCGCTGGCGCAGACGCAGCGCTGGGTGGTTGTGCACCGGCTGGATACCGACGGTGATGCGGAATGGGACGAGGTGATGGGCCTGCTGCTGGAGACGCCCGAGTTGAACCTTACCTTCAACGATGACCAGAGCGTGACGGTGCGCTGGGCGCGCACCAGCGTGCAAGCACGTGACGACTTCAGCGTCGAGCAGTACAACGAGGAGGTGATGGAGGAGGCGCCGCCATTTTGAGCCTCAGCAAACGCCCGCCTTAAGAGGCGGGCTTCGTTTTACACAAGGTGGGCATTCCACACCAGTAGGACCCTGGCCTGGATGTAGGTCTCTTCTCGGCGGATCATGCGGTCCTTGTGCCGCGAATTGTCGGAGATCATCTCGAAATGGTCCTCATCAGCAATCTGCAGTCGCTTGATGTAAATATGGTCGCCCCAGGAGAAAAAGTAGATGCCATCGCCGACGAACTCGCGGATGCTGACATCGACGATCAGCGGGTCGCGGTGCTTGATGGTCGGCTCCATCGACTGGCCCCAGCCCGTTACCATCTTCAGGTGATGGTGCTCCGTGAACGTCACACCCAGTTCGCGCAGATGGCTGGGGCTGACGCGGACGTCTGTGAACATCTCGGGGTAGTCGTGAGGGATCTGGCCACCGCCCATGGCAGCCCGCACATCGTAGTGAGCAATCCACACTTCGTCGCCGACCAAGCCAGGGCGAACACGGTCAGGCTTTAGCAGCGTGGCATTCTGCGGTTCTTCTGCAGCGGCCAGCAACCTTTGGCGGGTTTCTTCAGGGATGCCTCTGCCGCTTCTGGCAAGCATCTGCTTGACCAGGTCGGCTGCCGAAAGTTTACCGTCGCCGGCTTCGACCGAAGGCTGTCCAGGGTCGCCTGCCGACAGTGCGTCGAACCAACCCCGAGGCAAACCTTCGATGCCCTCGATTCGGCGGGCCACGTCATCGCCCAGGTTTTTCACGGTCTTGTCGGAAAGGATCTGGCTGAGGTGCGCAGGCGCCATCCCCCAGCGTTCTGCGCAGGATCCCTTTCTCTGGCTGCCGATGAGCTTGACCAGGTTGTGCTTGCGAATGTCGTAGATGTCCATAGGGCGAAGCATGCCAGTGTTTAGCTTGCTGCTAAATGCGCGCATAGCTAAATTTCTCTTGTGGCAAAGTTAGCTGTAGGCTAAATTAAATTCACCAGCAAGGGAAGCCAGCGAGACATTTTTCTCCGGGGCTCATGGCATCATCATCTGTAATGAGGTTCACATGGATCCGACCGACTTCGGCCCGGGCACAGTCACTTGGCTGAGCGGCACGGGCACTGTGTTACTGGGTGCAGGTCTGTGGCTGCGCAAGTGGTTGTCCAGGGATGCAACCGAGCGTGCGATGGACAGTGCAGATATTGCAGTCATCCGCCGACTGACCGACCTGCTGGACATTGAGCGCGATGCCCGCAGAGAGGCAGAGGCCAAAGCCGACCAGTTCGCCAGGGAACGCAACGAGCTGGTGATAAGCGTCGGCCGGCTACAGGGTAAAGTCCTGGCCCTGACCAGCCAGTTGGCTATGGCTACAAAAAACACTGGCCCGAAAAAACTGTAGGAGCGAGCTTGCTCGCGATGCGCCCCCCACACAGTAACGGCCAGGCGTTTCGGCAAAAAAAAGCCCGCCAGATCGGCGGGCCATAAAGGGCGTAGGGAGCAACGCACAACAAATTCGGGTCAGGCGACCAGGGTGCCTGGTTGCAACTGTTCAACCAAGGCCTGCGCCGCAGCAAGGGTCGGCATCGGGCCGCTTACGGCTTCGCCGTTGCGCACCAGGTACCAGCATGCCAGCCGGCCCTGTTCACGCAGTGAAGTGGGAACGGCGCTGCCGACAACGGACATGATCTGGATAGTGGCCATGTGGACCTCCTGTGAAACATGGCCCTACCATACGCAGCAGCCTGGGCACTTTGAAATCAACTTCCTCGATAGTGGTCATTAGTTCTATCAACCATTACCAGCGTGGCGGTCCGTAATACACCGGTGGCGGGCCGTAGTAGGTGCGGTAGCCCGGGGGCGGTGGTGCCGGTGCGTAGTACGGCTGGTAGTACACCGGTTGCGGCGGCGGTTGCACGTACACCGGCGGCGGCCCGTAATAGACCGGCTGGCGTTCAACGTACACAGTACGGTCACGCCCGCCATAAACCGTTGCCCCGACCACGGCGCCGACCACTGCCGCACCCAGGACCGGGCCCGGTCCATACCAGCCACCGCCGCCATGGCCACCGTGAGCAGCAGCGGGCCCGCTGATGGCCAAGGCACCGACCAGCAGGGCGATTCCGGGAATGTGACGGATCATGGAGCACCTCGCAGAGAAAGCCCACGTTCGGGGGCCTTGATAATATGACTCCAGTCTCTGTCAGCTGAGCACAGGGGAACGGTAAAGGTTGTGTAAGGGACGACCAGTGGTCGCCTCTGTTACGCTGCACAAACGTTTCAGTTCTGACACAGGAGCAGGCTATGTCGACAACTCCCAGCAGGGATACCGTGCTGTGCATCTCCTTGGCCGGACGCCCCGGCACCTTTGGCGTGCGTTTTCACAACCACCTGTACCAGCAGCTGGGCCTGGACTTTTACTACAAGGCCATGCGCACCGATGACCTGCCGGCGGCGGTGGCGGGTATCCGCGCCTTGGGTATCCGCGGCTGCGGCGTGTCCATGCCGTACAAGGAGGCCTGTATGGCGCTGGTCGATGAAATCGACCCGTCGGCGGCGGCCATCGAGTCGGTCAATACCTTGGTCAATACCGGTGGCCACCTGAAGGCCTACAACACCGATTACCTGGCCGTGCGCCAGTTGTTGGCGCAGCATCAGGTCGATCCGGGCACCGCCTTTGCCCTGCGTGGCAGTGGTGGCATGGCCAAGGCCGTGGCCAGTGCCCTGCGTGATGCAGGCTTTGCCGAAGGCATCATCGTTGCGCGCAACGAGCAGGCCGGTCGGCAACTGGCAGATGTGTGTGGTTATCGCTGGCTGGCTGAGTTGGGCGACATCTGCCCGCCGATGCTGGTGAACGTGACGCCGATCGGTATGGCTGGCGGGCCGGAGGCAGAGGTGCTGGCGTTTTCTGAGCATGCCATAGCGGCGGCCGAGCGGGTGTTCGATGTGGTGGCGATGCCGGCGCAGACGTCGTTGATTCGCCGGGCGCAGGCGTTGGGCAAGCCGGTGATTACCGGGCTGGAGGTCATTGCGCTGCAAGCGCTGGAGCAGTTTGTGCTGTACACGGGTATCAGGCCGACGCGGGCGCAGGTGGATGCCGCAGTGGCTTACGCCCGGGAGGGCTAGTTACTCCTGTGCTGGCCCCTTCGCGGCTAAAGCCGCTCCCACAGGTACAGCAAAGCATCTGAAATCTGTGGATTACCTGTGGGAGCGGCTTTAGCCGCGAAGGGGCCAGTACAAACCTTGGAAGGGTCAGAACAGCTTGTGCCCGTCATCCAGCTGCTGGTCGACCAGTGCGCGGCCGTGGGCCAGCGACACATGCTGCGCGTTCTCCAGGTCGGAGAAAAACTTCATCGGCATCGACATGCGCTTGCTGGTGTGCCCGTCGGGCGCGGTAATCAGGCAGCCGGCGGCGTAGGGCAGGGGGGAGTCGGGGTGGGGCATCACGCTGGCGGTGATGGTGTGCTCGCGGTATTCACAGTGAAGAGATTGCATCGTCCTTACCTCGCTGTGGCATGTGAAGCCGTTACCTTCATATACCACAGCAAGGGGCCGGGAGTTCCCGGCCCGACGAGCGAACAGCGATGAATGCTTAGCCTTTGAGCTCGGTCGGCTGGATCACTTCTACCCAGTAACCGTCCGGGTCCTTGACGAAGGCCAGGTGGTTCATGCGCCCGTCCTGCAGGCGTTTCTGGAACGGCACATCCAGTGCTTCAAAGCGCGCACAGGCGGCGCGCACGTCCGGTACCGAAATGCAGATGTGGCCAAACCCGCGCGGGTCGGTATTGCCGTTGTGGTAGGCAAACTCAGCATCGTTTTCGGTGCCGTGGTTGTGGGTCAGCTCCAGTACGCCAGGGATCGACTTCATCCACTGGTGGCGTGCAGCGTCATCAGCGGGAATCTGCGCCGGGTCGACCAGGGCAAGGAAGTACAGGCTGAAGGCGGCTTCAGGGAAGTCACGCTTGTCCACCACGCGGAAACCCAGTACCCGGGTGTAGAAGTCCAGCGACTTCTCGATATCCTTGACGCGCAACATGGTGTGGTTGAAGACGAAGTGGGCGGTAGCGGCATCCGGTTGGGCGGTGACGCCAGGCAGGGTGTGCAGATCGTGCAGGCTCATGGGAACTCCTGAGACGGGGCCGGGCGCAGGGCACCGGCAAAACAGACAGGCTGGCCATGATACGGAAGTGCGCCGATTGCGCAAATGAAAGCGCCCTGCACGGGGCAGGGCGCTGGAATTAGAGGCCCGCATGTGCGGGCGCGTGGGGTCGCTAGTCCTTTAGCTGTCTCGATATTGAGCCAGCCCTTGTGAAAAAAGTGTGAAGTGTGCGTTGACGTTTCATCAGCGTACCCAACTTTCCACCGTGGCGCCCCCATACTGTTCTTTCCAGGCCTTGAGGCCGCGGTGGTTGCCGCCCTTGGTCTCGATCCGCTCGCCGGTGTGCGGGTTTTGATAAACCTTTACCACGCGTGGGCGGCGCTGTTGCTTGGGCGCTGGGCCGCTAGTCTTGGCTACCGCCTTGGGATCAAGGATGGCGATGATATCGCGCAGGCTCTTGTCATAGCTTTTCATCAGGCCGACTAGTTTCTGCTCGAATTCGATTTCGCGTTTGAGGCCGGCATCCTTTTTCAATGCCTCCAGTTGCGCCATCTGCTCCTGGAGCGCTTTTTCGGCAGCACGAAACTCTGCAAGTCTGGACACTGTAATCACTCCTGTACGTCGGTGGTGGCAGGGCGTGACGAACATTAAAACTACATAAAACGCCAGCCACGCAGGTGGGGTCTGCTGTTCGCTGATAGTGAGTGTAGACATTCATCGGGACTGGGTAAACAGCAAACTTTTGTAAGTAAGGCGGGAACTTTCCTAGTTTTGCGCGCGCTATTTCACGGTTTTTTTGCCGTTCCCCAGCGGTTCGTCTAGACCATGGTCCAATGGCGCGCGCCAGCGCCGTTGCGCGATCATTTCAGATGATGGCCGTTGATTGTTCGGCCTTGTCGCAGTGCCGTGGCCAGTTCGTGCCGCAGTGTGTATCCCGCCTTTGATTCTGGATGTGTCTTCGCATGTTTGCCCCTTTCCCCCTCGCCCCTGGGCGCCGTGTTGCCGGCCTGTTCCTCTTGTGTGCCGGCGTCAACGCCCAGGCCACCGGATTTCTTGAAGACAGCAGTGCCAAGGTCGAAGCACGCAATGTTTATTTCAACCGGGATTTTCGTGATGGCCAAAGCGGTTCCAGCCAAGGCGCTTCCAAGCGGGAAGAATGGGCGCAAGGTTTCATCCTTAATGTGCAGTCGGGTTATACCCAAGGGCCGGTCGGTTTTGGCGTAGATGCGCTGGGCATGTTCGGCTTCAAACTGGACTCGAGTCCGGCAGACAGTAACAGTGGCCTGCTGCCTTCTTCCGGTCATGACCCGCGGCACTCGGTTGACCAATATGCAAAGATGGGGCTGGCGGCCAAGGTCAAGGTGTCCAAGAGCGTGCTCAAATACGGCTCGATGATGCCTGATGTGCCATTGCTCAAATACAACGACGGCCGCTTGCTGCCCACCCTGTTCCATGGCGCCATGCTCACTTCTGAAGAAGTGCGCGACTTGAAGTTCACCCTGGCCCGCCTGGACAAATACACCGCGCGGGATTCCACTGACCGCCAGGACATCCGCGTGCACTGCAAGAACAAGCGCTATGCCTGCGATATCGAAGCTGACCACTTTGACCTGGCCGGTGTCGACTACCGCTTCAACGAGCGAATCAGCGCCCAGTACCAGGTGGCCAAGCTGGAAAATATTTACCGCCAGCACTTCCTCGGCCTGGTGGCCAGCCAGCCGTTGGCGTTGGGCAGCCTGTCGGCCGACCTGCGCCTGATCAAGAGTGATGACATTGGCAATGCCCGCGCCGGTGCAATCGACCATCGCGCCTTCAGCGGCATGCTCGGCTACAGCCTGGGTGGCCACAAGATCAGTGCCGGCTGGCAGCGGATGTATGGCGACAGCGCCATGCCGTACCTGGATGGCAGCAACCCGTATCTGGTCAACTATGCTCAGGTCAACGATTTCGCCGCCGCTCAGGAGCGTTCCTGGCAGGTGCGTTATGACTATGACTTCAAGGCGCTGGGTGTGCCCGGCCTGACCTTCTTCACCCGCTACATCAATGGCGACAATATCAAGGTGCCGGGCAGCAGGGCCGAAGGCAAGGAATGGGAACGCGACACCGAGTTCAAGTACCAGGTGCAAAGTGGCACTTTCAAGGATGTCAGCGTGCGCCTGCGTAATTCCACTTACCGTAGCAATTATGAAAAGTGGGCGCGTGACATGGATGAAACACGGGTGATTGTCAGCTACAACTTCTCGGTTTTCTAAGCGGGCGTTTTGCCAAATACCGGTAGCCGCCTGACAATGGCGGCTGGTTCCCGCAAAGGGCAAAGCAATGAAAGACCTGTTGTTGATCGGGATCGGTGCGGGTGACCCGCGCCAGGTCACTTATGAAGCAGTCGATGCACTGCGCCGCGCCTGCGTGTTTTTCGTGCTCGACAAGGGCAGCGACAAGGATGAGCTGGTACGCCTGCGCAAGGCCATTGTGCAGCGCTACCGCCCCGAGGGTGGCTATCGCCTGGTGCAGGTCGCCGACCCCCTGCGCGATGGCCAGGCAGATGACTACCTGGGTGCGGTGCAGGACTGGCACCGGCAGCGTGCTGCGCTGTATGCCCAACTGATCGAGCAGGAGATTGGCGACGGCGAAACCGGCGCCTTTCTGCTGTGGGGCGAGCCGACCCTTTACGACAGTACCCTGCGGATTCTCGATCTGGTCCGCGAGCGCGGCGTGGCGCTGCGCTTGCAGATCATTCCAGGCATCAGCAGTGTACAGGCGCTGGCGGCGCGTCATCAGGTGCCCCTCAATCGCATCGGCGAGCCGCTGACCGTGCTGCCAGGGCGGCGCCTGGCCGGGCATGGGCCTATCGACAACGTGGTGGTGATGCTCGACGGGCAGTGCGCGTTTGCTCAGCTCGATGATCCGGGGTTGGTGATCTACTGGGGCGCTTGCCTGGGTACCGAGGATGAAGTGCTGATTGCCGGGCCGTTGCAGGAGGTGAAGGCGCGGATACTGGAAGTGCGTGAACAGGAGAGGCGGCGTAAGGGGTGGATCATGGATACTTATTTGTTGCGCAGGGAGCTGTGAGTTGTGTGCCCTGTGCCGGCCTCTTCGCGGGTCAACCCGCTCCCACAAAACCGTCACAGCGTTCGAAACCCTGCGGTCTTTGTGCGAGTGGGCAAGCCCGCGAAGCAGGCGACACCGATTTCACGGGTGACCCAGAATGGCCACCACCTTGTCCCGCAACTGGTCGATGCTGAACGGCTTGCCGATCAGGTGCATGCCCTCGGGCACATTGATGCTGTCGGCATAACCACTGGCGAACAGCACGGGCAGCAGTGGCCGCAACTCGCGCGCTTTGCCTGCCAGCACATCGCCACGCATGTCCGGCAAACCCACATCGGTCATCATCAGTTCCAGCGGCTGGCTTGGGTTTGCGAGCACCTGCAGGGCGGCTTCGCCGTCTTCAGCCTCAATGACCGTGTAGCCCAACTCGTCGAGCACTTCGACCATCAGCATGCGTACGATGTCGTCGTCTTCGACTACAAGAAGATGCATGGTTCGGATCCTGTACAAATGAATGTCTTTTATCTGTGCGCCAAGTGACAACAGAAGTTCCCGAGGATACCGATCCCTGCAATCAGATGGAACGATTGGCGCACACCGCCTTCAAATACTGGCTAAATGCCCTGCCAGACCCGTCAAAGCTGGTTAGACTCGCTTATCAGGACGGCGCAGTGGCAGATAACAACAACGGTTGATCCGCCACTCTTTCCAATGGACTTTTTTTGCTCGGGCGTTTTCTCATGATTCAAGCAGCCTCGATAGACCAGCGAAGCTTTCGCAAGCTGTTGAGCCGCAACATCGGCCTCCCCCTGGGGGTGGGCCTGCTGGGGGCCGTAGCCTTCGTTGCGGTGATCAACTACCTGCTTTCGGCCATGCAGTGGGTCGAACACACCGATCGGGTCATCGGCAATGCCAACGAAGCGGTCAAGCTGTCGATCGACATGGAAACCGGCATGCGCGGTTTCCTGATCACCGGTGACGAGCGTTTCCTTGACCCCTACGAGGTGGCCAAGCCACGTATTCTCGGCAGCCTGCAAAGCCTGCGGGGCATGGTGGAGGACAACCCGCAGCAGGTCGACCGTATCGACCGGTTGATTGCTTTGCAGCAGGCCTGGAACGACTTCGGCAACGAGATGATTAACCTGCGCCGTAGCCAGGGCGATTACCAGGCCTCGATCGGCAACGGCCGGGGCAAGCGCATCACCGATGAAATCCGCAAGGAATTCGATGGCCTGATCAGCACCGAACAGCAACTGCGCATGGCCCGTAACGAAAAGGTCAGCTCTGTCACTGTGACGGCGATCTCGGCCTTCGTGCTGTTCATCGTTGGCCTCAGCGCCTTGCTGGCTTACCTGGGTCGTCGAGACCTGGTGGCGCTGTCGACCAGCTATGATGAGAACCTTCAGGCCCAGCAACGCTCGGCTCAGCGCCTGGAGCAGCAGGCTTGGTTGCGCAACGGCCAGACCCAGCTGGCTCAGCAGGTGCTCGGGCAACTGACCTTGCCCATGCTTGGTGACAACATCCTGCGCTTCTTTGCTTCTTATCTGGGCAGTGTAGTGGGCGCCGTGTATGTGCGCGATGAGCATGGCCGCCTGGTCCGGGTGGCCTGTTATGGCCTGGGCGCCGAAGAGCAGGCGCGCGAGCAGATCAGGCTGGACCACGACGGCCTGTTGGCTCAGGCCGTGCGTGAAGGCCGCCTGTTGCGCCTGGACAACCTGCCGGAAGACTTCTATCGCCTCAGTTCCGGCCTGGGCAACGGCTTGCCGCGCAGTGCGCTGCTGATGCCGGCCACCGAGGACGGTCAGATCAACGGGGTGATCGAGCTGGGCTTTCTGCGCCCCCTGCAGGAGCGCGATGAAGAGCTGCTGGAACGGGTCGGCGGCAACCTGGGCATGTCGATCGAGAGTGCCCGTTATCGTCAGCGGCTGCAGGAAGTGCTGGCCGAAACCCAGCAGCTGAATGAAGAGCTGCAGGTGCAGCAGGAAGAGCTCAAGACTGCCAACGAAGAGCTCGAAGAGCAGTCACGGGTGCTCAAGGAGTCCCAGGCCCACCTGGAGACCCAACAGGCTGAGCTTGAGCAGACCAACGAGCAGTTGTCGGAACGCACCGATGCGCTGGACCGCAAGAACGAAGAGCTGGGCCGGGCACAGCTGGAGCTGCAGGCCCGCGCCGACGACTTGCAGCGATCGAGCAAGTACAAGTCCGAATTCCTCGCCAACATGTCCCATGAGCTGCGCACGCCGCTCAACAGCTCGTTGATCCTGGCCAAACTGCTGGCAGAAAACGGTGAGGGCAACCTCAGCGAGGAGCAAGTCAAGTTCGCCGAATCCATCTACTCGGCAGGCAACGACCTGCTCAACCTGATCAACGACATTCTCGACATTGCCAAGGTTGAGGCCGGCAAGCTTGAAGTGCGCCCCGAGACCACCCAGGTCGAGCGCCTGGCCGAAGGCTTGCGCGGCATGTTCCAGCCGCTTGCCGGCCACAAAGGCCTGGCCTTCGACGTCAAGCTCGAGCCGCAGGTGCCGGCCACGCTGTTCACGGATCGTCAGCGCCTGGAGCAGATCCTCAAGAATCTGCTGTCCAACGCCATCAAGTTCACTGAGCGTGGCCAGGTCAGCATGAACGTCAGTTACCAGCCTGGCAGCGGTATTGTGTTCGCCGTGCGTGACAGCGGTATCGGTATTGCTGCCGATCAGCACCAGGCGATCTTTGGCGCCTTCCACCAGGTCGATGGCACCAGCAACCGCCGCTATGGTGGCACTGGCCTGGGTCTGTCGATCTCCCGGGACCTGGCGCATCTGCTCGGTGGCCAGATCAATGTCGAGAGCAGCCCAGGCCAAGGCAGTGTGTTCAGCCTGATTTTGCCGGAACGCTATGCCGCCGATGCTGAAGACATCGAGCCGCAAAGCCTGCGCCCCGCCGTCGACACGTTGCCGCCAGCACCTCAAGTGCCGGTGGCCGCTGCCGCCATGCGCCTGGTACCGACCTTTGCCGACGACCGCGAGCATGCCCCCTTCGATTCCCGTTGCATTCTGGTGATCGAAGACGAGCCAAACTTTGCCCGCATTCTGTTCGACCTTGCGCACGAACTGGGCTACAGCTGCCTGGTGGCCCATGGCGCCGACGAAGGCTTCGAGCTGGCGGCCCAATACATACCGGATGCGATCTTGCTGGACATGCGCCTGCCCGACCACTCGGGGTTGACCGTGCTGCAGCGGCTCAAGGAGCAGGCCGGCACCCGCCATATCCCGGTGCACATCATTTCGGTGGAAGACCGCGTCGAGGCAGCCATGCACATGGGGGCGGTGGGGTATGCGGTAAAACCCACCAGTCGTGAGGAGCTCAAGGAAGTCTTCGCGCGCCTGGAAGCCAAGCTGACGCAAAAGCTCAAGCATATCCTGCTGGTGGAGGACGACGACCTGCAGCGCGAGAGCATCGCCCGGCTGATTGGCGACGACGACGTCGAGATCACTGCCGTGGCCATGGCTCAGGATGCCTTGGCGCTGTTGCGCGAGAACATCTACGACTGCATGATCATCGACCTCAAGCTGCCGGACATGCTCGGCAACGAGCTGCTCAAGCGCATGACCGCCGAGGATATCCGTTCCTTCCCGCCGGTGATCGTGTACACCGGGCGCAACCTGACCCGCGAAGAAGAAGCCGATCTGCTCAAGTACTCGCGGTCGATCATCATCAAGGGCGCGCGTTCGCCGGAGCGCCTGCTCGATGAAGTGACGTTGTTCCTGCACAAGGTAGAATCGCAGCTGTCCAACGAACGCCAGCGCATGCTCAAGACCGCCCGCAGCCGCGACAAGGTGTTCGAGGGGCGCAAGGTGCTGCTGGTGGACGACGATGTGCGTAATATCTTTGCCCTGACCAGTGCCCTGGAGCACAAGGGCGCCATCGTCGAGATTGGCCGTAACGGCCGCGAGGCCATCGAGCGCCTGGAGCAGCATGATGACATCGACCTGGTGCTGATGGACGTGATGATGCCTGAAATGGACGGCTTCGAGGCCACCCGGTTGATCCGCCAGCAAGCGCGCTGGCGCAAACTCCCGATCATCGCCGTGACCGCCAAGGCCATGAAGGATGACCAGCAGCGTTGCCTGCAGGCCGGCGCCAATGATTACCTGGCCAAACCGATTGACCTGGACCGTTTGTTCTCGTTGATTCGTGTATGGCTGCCGCAACTGGAGCGAATTTGACTAGCGAACGTAACACCGACATCGAAATCCGCTTGCTGATCGAGGCCATCTATCTCAAGTACAGCTACGATTTCCGCAACTATTCCGGCGCCTCGATCAAGCGCCGGATCCTGCATGCGCTGCGCCAGTTTGATTGCCTCACGGTGTCGGCGCTGCAGGAGCGCGTGCTGCACGACCCCGGCATGTTCATGCAGTTGCTGCAGTACCTGACGATCCCCGTCAGCGAGATGTTCCGCGACCCTGACCACTTCCTTGCCGTGCGCAACGAAGTGGTGCCGCTGCTGCGTACCTGGCCTTCGATCAAGGTATGGATCGCGGGCTGCAGCACGGGGGAGGAGGTGTATTCCATGGCCATCCTGTTGCGTGAGGAAGGGCTGCTTGAGCGCACCATCATCTACGCCACCGACATCAACCCGCATTCGCTGGACAGGGCCAAGCAGGGGATCTACTCGATGCAGAGCATGCGCGAGTACGAAGAAAACTACCGGCTGGCCGGCGGCCGTCGTGACTTTAGCGAGTACTACACAGCGGCCTATGGCAACGCCATCATGGACAGCAGCCTGCGCGATAACGTGACCTTCGCCGACCACAGCCTGGCCACCGACAGCGTATTCTCCGAGACCCAACTGGTGTCGTGCCGCAATGTGCTGATCTACTTCAACAAAGAGCTGCAGGACCGCGCCCTCGGGCTGTTCCATGAGTCGCTCTGCCATCGGGGTTTCCTGGTGCTGGGCAGCAAGGAGTCGGTGGATTTTTCGGCCTACAGCGATCGTTTCGAGCCGCTGGTCAAGCCCGAACGGATCTTCCGTAAATCATGAACGGCGTACGCGCAGTGGTGATCGGCGCCTCGGCGGGCGGTGTGGCGGCATTGTTCGAGGTGCTTGGCGCGCTGCCGCCAGCGTTCGCCATACCTGTGCTTTGCGTGCTGCACCTGCCGGACGACCGCCACAGCCAACTGGCCGAAGTGCTGCAGCGTCGCTTGCATCGCCCGGTATTCGAGGCCGCTGACAAGGCGCAGATCAGCAGCGGGCGGATCTACGTGGCGGGGCCGGGTTACCACCTGTCGGTGGAGCACGACCTCACGCTGTCGCTGAGCCAGGAAGACCCCGTGCATTTCTCCCGTCCAGCGATCGATTTCCTGTTCATCTCGGCGGCCGATGCCTATGGCGAGGGCCTGCTTGGCGTGCTGCTCACCGGTGCCAACGAAGACGGCGCCAGAGGGCTTTCCTATATCAAGAACAACGGGGGCCGCACGATCGTCCAGGACCCTCGCGACGCACAGGTCTCCCTGATGCCGGAGGCCGCCCTGGCCCTGCATCAGCCCGACCATATCCTTACTCTGAGTGGTATCGGGCAGCTGCTCGCGACCTTGGAATACAGCGCATGCTAAGCCACACCATCGCCAAACTGCTGATCGTCGACGACCTGCCGGAAAACCTTCTGGCGCTCGATGCCCTTATCCAGGGCGAAGACCGCGAAGTGCACCAGGCCCAGTCTGCCGAAGCTGCGTTGTCGTTGCTGCTTGAGCACGAGTTCGCGCTGGCCATCCTCGATGTGCAGATGCCGGGCATGAACGGTTTCGAACTTGCCGAGCTGATGCGCGGCACCGACAAGACCAAGAATATCCCGATCGTTTTCGTCAGCGCGGCGGGCCGCGAGATGAATTATGCCTTCAAAGGCTACGAGAGCGGGGCCGTGGACTTTCTGCACAAACCGCTCGACACCCTGGCAGTGAAAAGCAAAGTCTCGGTGTTTGTTGACCTGTTCCGCCAGCGCAAGGTGCTTGGCCGGCAATTGGAAGCCCTGGAGCACAGCCGCCAGGAGCAGGAACTGCTGCTCAGCCAGTTACAGGTGGCGCGAGGTGAGCTTGAGCATGCAGTGCGCATGCGTGACGACTTCATGTCGATCGTCTCACATGAGGTGCGCACACCGCTCAATGGCCTGATCCTGGAAACCCAGTTGCGCAAGATGCACCTGGCACGGGGCAACCTGGAAGCCTTCAGCGCCGACAAGCTGCAAGCCATGGTCGAACGCGACGAGCGGCAGATCAACAGCCTGATCCGGTTGGTCGAGGACATGCTTGATGTGTCACGCATCCGCACCGGTAAATTGTCGCTACGCCCCAGGCTGTTCGATCTCGGTCAACTGGTGCGTGGGTTGGTGGAAAACTTCACCGCGCAAGCCATGGCGCTGGACACCCACATCGAACTGCAGCGCTGTGAAGCATTGAAGGGTGAGTGGGACGAATTCCGGATTGAACAAGTAGTGGCCAACCTGTTGTCCAATGCAATGCGTTACGGCGAGCGCAAGCCGGTGGAGGTACGGGTGTTCGAGCAAGCGGGGATGGCCTGGGTGCAGGTTCAGGATCACGGCATTGGGATAAGCGCGGCCAACCAGCAGCGCATTTTCCAGCAGTTCGAACGGGTCGCTGCCCTGCAAGCCAGCGGGGGCTTGGGGCTGGGGTTGTACATATCCGAGCAGATCGTGCAAGCGCATGGTGGACGGATTCACGTTGAAAGCGAGGAAGGCAAGGGCGCCACATTCACCCTGCAATTGCCGCTGGCAACATTCAAAGAACAAAACGACCAGGCGCGGGCAACCTCTGCGTAAGCTTGGGGTCTGATGGCCAACTGTAAGAATTTCAAGGCGTTAACATGAGTGAAGATGCACAAGATGTGGTGTTGGTCGTCGAGGACGAACCGGCGATTCGCATGATTTTGCGCGATTACCTGGCGGGTGAGGGGTACCACGTGCTGGTTGCCGAAGATGGCGAGCAGGCGTTTGCGATCCTGGCCAGCAAACCGCACCTGGACCTGATGGTGACGGACTTCCGTTTGCCGGGTGGTATCTCCGGCGTGGAGATTGCCGAGCCCGCGGTGAAATTGCGACCAGACCTGAAGGTGATCTTCATCAGTGGCTACCCGGCCGAGATCCTCGAGTCTGGCAGCCCGATCACCCGCAAGGCACCGATCCTGGCCAAGCCGTTTGACCTGGATACCCTGCACGAGCAGATCCAGAGACTTTTGCGTTAAAGCGGGTGGCCCAAATCGCCGGCAAGCCAGCGCCCACAGGTACGCTACAGATCTCAAGGCCTGTGCAGTCCTTGTGGGCGCTGGCTTGCCGGCGATAGGGCCAGTACAGGCTATCGCAGGGTCCGCTCTATACCGCCTGCCAACATGCTCTCCATCAGCCCCAGCCCCTGTTCCTCGGGCAATGCCTTCAACATCCCCGGCAACTGGTTCAGCAGCGTCGCCACCACATGCGCCGTCGCCACCAAGGCTTGCCCCTGCAACGTTGCCTGTGGCGCGATCAACCTCAGCAACCCCGCCTCGTAACGTTTGCGCAACAAGGCCAGGCGCGCCTGCTGGTCATCGCTCAAACAGCACAAGTCGCGCTCCGCCAGCCGAAACTGCATCGGCCGCTCGGCATGCAATTGCCAGTGCGCTGCAATCAGGCAGCCCAGTGCCGAGGCCCCGCGCGCCATGGCTCGACGCCCCTGATCCAGGGTGGCCTGCAGTTCTTCGTACAACTCCTCGATCAAGTCGTACAACAGGTCCTGCTTGCTGGGAAAGTGATGGTACAGCGAGCCCGCAGTCAGCCCCACATGGGCCGCCAGTTCGCGCATGCTGACCTGGCCAAAGCCCTTTTCGGCAAACAGCGCCATGGCCCGGTCACGTCGCTCTTCAAAATTGGCACAGCGCATTGCGGCATTGACCGGAGGCATGGCGACTCGTCCTCAGTAGGTGAAGAAACCGCGACCGCTCTTGCGCCCCAGCCAGCCGGCCGCGACCATTTCCTTCAGCAGCGGGGCAGGGCGGTATTTGCTGTCGTTGAAGCCCTCATGGAAGGCTTCCATGATCGCCAGCAGGGTATCCAGGCCGATCAGGTCGGCCAGTGCCAGCGGGCCGATTGGCTGGTTGCAGCCCAGGCGCATGCCGGTGTCGATGTCCTCGGCACTGGCCAGGCCTTCCTGGCGCACGAAGATGGCCTCGTTGATCATTGGCACCAGAATGCGGTTGACCACAAAGCCTGGGCGGTTGCCCGCGGTGATCGGGGTCTTGCCGACCTTTTCGGTCACCACCAGCGCCTGGGCGTAGGTGCTGTCGCTGGTCTGCAGGCCGCGAATGATCTCCACCAGCGCCATCATTGGTACCGGGTTGAAGAAGTGCACACCAATGAAGCGCTCGGGGTGCTCGATGCTGGCGGCCAGCTGAGTCACCGACAGCGACGAAGTGTTGGTGGCGATGAGGCAGTCGGCAGCGACGTTGGCGGCCACTTGCTGCAGGATGCGCTGCTTGAGCTGCAGGCTTTCGGTGGCGGCCTCGATCACCAGCTGCGCGCCGCTGAGCTGGGCGTAGTCGGTGCTGGTGCGGATGCGCGTTTTCGCCGCCGCGGCCTTGTCCGCATCCAGGGTGCCTTTGCTGACCTGGCGTTCGAGGTTTTTGCTCAAGGTGGCCACGCCGCGCTCCAGCGCCGCGTCGGAAACATCCACCAGCAGCACCTGGTAGCCGGCGACGGCGCACACCTGGGCAATGCCGTTGCCCATGGTGCCGGCGCCGATCACGGCGATCTGTTCAATGCTCATGTGTCAGGCTCCCTCAGACGCGCTCGAAGACTACGGCGATGCCTTGGCCGCCACCGATGCACATGGTCGCCAGGGCGTAGCGGCCCTGGATGCGCTGCAGCTCATGGATGGCCTTGGTGGCGATGATCGCGCCAGTGGCACCCACCGGGTGGCCCAGGGAAATGCCCGAACCATTGGGGTTGACCTTCTCCGGGTCGAAGCCCAGTTCGCGGGCCACGGCGCAGGCTTGGGCGGCGAAGGCTTCGTTGGACTCGATCACGTCCAGGTCCTGTAGCTTCAGGCCGGTCTTTTCCAGCACCTTGCGGGTGGCCGGGATCGGGCCCAGGCCCATCAGTTCCGGCTCGACACCGGCGTGGGCATAGCCCACCAGACGCGCCAGCGGCTTCAGGCCCAGGCGACGCACGGCGTCACCGCTGGCCAGCACCAGGCCGGCCGCGCCATCGTTGATGCCGCTGGCGTTGCCGGCAGTCACGGTGCCGTCCTTCTTGAACACGGTCTTCATGCCGGCCAGTTGCTCGGCGGTGACGTCGCCCCGTACGTGCTCGTCCACGGCGAACTGTACGGTGCCTTTGCGGGTTTTGAGCTCCACCGGGACGATCTGGCTGTCGAAACGGCCTTCGGCGATGGCGCGGGCGGCGCGGCGCTGGCTGGTCAGGGCCAGCTCATCCTGCATCTCGCGGGTAATGCCGTGTTTGGCGGCGACGTTTTCTGCGGTGATGCCCATGTGGAAGTGTTCGAAGGGGTCCTGCAGCACGCCTACGGTGTAGTCGATGCCTTGCAGGTCGCCCATGCGCGCGCCCCAGCGTGCCTGCGGCAGCAGGTACGGGCCACGGCTCATGGATTCGGCACCGGCGGCCACGGCTACATCGGCATCGCCGAGCAGCAGGCACTGGGTGGCAGAGACGATGGCCTGCAGGCCCGAGCCGCACAGGCGGTTGACGTTGAAGGCAGGGGTTTCCTTGGGAATGCCGGCGTTCATTGCGGCAACCCGCGACAGGTAGGCATCGCGCGGTTCGGTGGGGATCACGGTGCCCATGACCACATGGCCAACCTGCTCGGCGGCCACGCCCGAGCGCTCGATGGCGGCGCGGGTAATGGTAGTGGCCAGGTCGGCCAGGGGCAGGTCCTTGAGCGAGCCTCCAAAACCACCGATGGCGGAACGCACGGCACTGACGACATAGATTTCTGGGCTGCTCATAGAGGCTCCGTAAGCTTAGGCATGGCGGGAGCGGGCCAGGCTCTGCGAGAATGGCCGGCGGTCCCGGAGTGGGATCGAGTCTAGGCAAAGGCTCTGTTGCAGCCTATGCCGGATCTGTTCAAACAACCTGGCACTTTTTGCCACTCAGCATAGACAGCGAAAACCACCATGCGCGATAGCGATTCGGTCGCCGTGTACTTTCTCAATGCCATGCTCCACGCCCTGCGCAATAGCCCGGCCGAGCGCGATGCACAGCTGCGCGCGGTGGGCATCGACCCCCAGCTGCTTGAGCAGTCACAGGCCCGCGTACCGGCCAAGGCCTTCGCCGAGCTGTGGCTGACACAGATACAGCGCCTGGACGACGAGTTCTTCCGCCTCGACAGCCATGGCATGCCGCTGGGCAGCTTCGCCCTGATTTGCCGGGGCCTGATCCTTGAGCCGAACCTGGAAAAGGCCTTGCGCCAGTGCATGGCTGGCTTCGGCCTGTTCCTGCGCGACCTGCGCGGCAGCCTGACCGTACGCGGTGGGCGCGCGCTGATCAGCGTGCAGTCGAGCATTGCCGACCCGTTGACCCAGGTGTACGCCGAGGAAACCTACCTGGTGCTGATGATCGGCATGTTGTGCTGGCTGGCCGGGCGGCGGATCGCCATCGACCGCACCGAGCTGGCCGTCTCGCGCCCGGCCCAGGAAGACGACCTGCTGTTGTGGGGGCCGGACCTGCGCCTGGGCAGCGGCCGTACCGAAGTGGAGTTCGACAGCGCCTACCTGCGTCTGCCAGTGGTGCAGGACCTGGCGACCCTGAAAACCTTTCTGCGCAGTGCACCGCAGGGGTTGGTGATCCGCTTTCGCAACCAGAACGGGCTGGTGGCGGAGGTGTACCGCCATTTGCGCGCCCGGCACTATGGGCAGTGGCCGACCTTGGCGGCGCTGGCGCAGCTGCAGGGGATCAGTGCCAGTACGTTCCGCCGGCAGCTGGAGCGGGAAGGGCGGTCGTACCAGCAGATCAAGGATGAGGTGCGCCGGGCGATGGCCTTCGAGCGGTTGCGCGAGGGGGTGTTGAGCATTGCCGAGATAGCCGAGCAGGCCGGGTTCCAGGAGCCGAGTGCGTTTCACCGGGCGTTCAAGAAGTGGACCGGGCAGAGCCCCGGCAGCTATAGGGCGCGGTTGGCCGGGCGTTAGTTGTTCCCTGTACCGGCGATAGGGCCGGTACGGCGATCATTGAATGATCAGGCCGGCACCATGGCAAACCCGACCCCGAAGCGGTTCCAGGCGTTGATGGTGGCAACCGCCAGGGTCAGGTTGACCACCTCGGCCGGCTCGAAGTGTTCCTGCAGGGCTTCATATTGCCCCTGTGGCGCGCCCTGCCCAGGCAGGCGGGTAAGGCTTTCGACCCAGGCCAGCGCCGCACGTTCGCGCGGGGTGAAGTAGGCGGTTTCGCGCCACACGCTCAAGGTCTGCAAGCGTGCTTCGGTCTCACCTGCCTTGCGTGCATCGTTGGCGTGCAGGTTGACGCAGTAGGCGCAGCCGTTGACCTGCGAAGCCCGCAGACGTACCAGCTCCAACAGGGAACTCTCCAGGCCGCTCTTGGCCAGGGCCTGCTCCAGGCCGACCATGGCTTTGTAGGCTTCCGGGGCGTGCTTGGCCCATTCGATACGGTTGTGCATGGCTGTCTCCAAAGGGTGCTGGATGGGAATGGCACTACTGTAGCGCTGCCGATTGGCCTCCCCGATAGCCAATTGCGCACATAAGCGGGAGGCCAATCGCCCATTCAGGTGGCCACTGACAAGCATCCAATCTCTTCATTTCTGCCAGCCCTGCCAAGCCGGGATAATGCCTGGGTCCTGTTACCCGAGAACCGATGCGCAATGAGAGCTGCTTTGAACCTGTTGCTGGTGATCCTGCTGGCGCTGAACCTGCGGCCGATCCTGACCAGTATCGGCCCGTTACTCGAACCCATGCGCGCCAGCACCGGGCTGGGCTACCAGCAGGCTGCCTTGCTGACGGCGTTGCCGGTACTGTGCATGGGCCTGGTGCCGTTGCTGCAGCCATGGTTGCGACGCTGGATCAGCGAGCATGGCGGCATGCTCGGTGGCCTGGCTGCAATCGCCCTGGCTTGCCTGTGGCGCCTGCAACTGGACAGCGCCTGGGCGCTGATTGCCAGTGCCGTGGTCGCCGGTCTGGGGGTGGCGGTGGTGCAGGGCATGATGCCTGGCCTGGTCAACCGCTGGTTCCCCAGCCGCCTGGCGGGGGCGATGGGGCTGTACTCGGCAGCGTTGATGAGCGGTGGCGGCATGGCTGCCGTGCTTGGCCCCCATATCAGCGACCATTTCGGCCACTGGCAGGTCGGCCTGGGCCTTTGGGCGATCCCGGCGCTGTTGGCGCTGGTGGCATGGGCGGTATGGCGGCCACGGCAGGGGGCGCCAACGCTGGCCGGCGCTGCTGGCGGGCACTGGTTCGGCACGCGCCGGGCCTGGTTGCTGGCCCTGTATTTCGGCCTGATCAACGGCGGCTACACCAGCATGGTGGCGTGGCTGCCGGCGTACCATCTCGAGCACGGCGGCAGTGCTCAGGGCGGTGCAGACCTGGTGGGCCTGATGACGGTCTTCCAGGTGGCCGGTGCACTGGGGTTGCCGCTGTTGCTGCGGCGTTGGACTGACCGCCGTCCAGGCTTGTGGTTGGCTCTGGCGATCCAGCTGGCCGGTTTTCTCGGCCTGCTGCTGGCACCCACGCAGGCGGCGGGGCTGTGGGTCGCGATGATCGGTTTTGGCCTGGGCGCCTGCTTCAGCCAATGCCTGACCCTGACCCTGGAGCACTTGAAGACGCCCGCCGAGGCCGGCAGCCTGGCCGCTTTCGTGCAGGGCATCGGTTTCATCATCACCGGTACAGTGCCGTATATCACCGGCTGGCTGCGTGACGTGAGTGGTGACTTCCAGGCGTCGTGGACGCTGCTCACTGTGACCGTGATGGCCATGTTGCTGGTAACCCGCTGGTTCAGTCCGCGTGGCTATGCCGCAGCCATCGCGCGCCCCGCCGCGCCAGGCAAGGCTGCGCCGGTCAGCTGAGGCGTTGCAGGGTATCGCGCACCCGGTCCAGCGCCGGGTCAATGTCCAGCAGCTCGATGGCGCCGAAGCCCAGCAATAACCCCGGGCGTACCGGCGCTTCGCTGAAGAATGGCGCCAGCGAGTACAGGCCGACCTCTACCTTGCGCGCGAGGTTGGCCAGCAGTTCGACATCGACCCCGGGATTGGCCAGTGCACTGAGGTGGAAGCCGGCGCTGGCAGGGATGGCGCTGAGCCACGGCGACAGGTCGCCCCCCAGGCGCGCCAGGATGCGCTCGCGACGGGCGCTGTAGACCTCGTGGCAGCGGCGGATATGCTTGTTCAGGTGGCCTTCGCCCAAAAAACGCGCCAGCGCCCACTGCAGCAAAGTCGGGCTGTGCCAGTCGCTGAGGTGCTTGGCCACGCAAGCGGCCTGCAGTACGGCAGGCGGCAGTACGGCATAGCCCAGCCGCAGTTCTTGCAGCAAGGTCTTGGAAAAGGTCCCGACATAGGCCACCAGCCCATGCCGGTCCAGGCGCTGGAGTGCGTCCGAGGCTGGCCCGTGGTAGCGGAACTCGCAGTCGTAGTCGTCTTCGATGATCAGTGCACCCAGTTCCGCGGCCCTTGCCAGCAGGGCGTGTCGGCGTGGCTCGCTCATCGGCATACCCAGCGGGAACTGGTGCGAGGGCGTTACGTAGATCAGCCGGGTGCCATCGGCGATCTGCTCCACGCACAGGCCTTCATCATCCACCGGCACGGACTGCAGGCGTGCGCCAAGGGCCAGGAACAGTTGCCGTGCCGGCGGGTAGCCGGGGTCTTCCATGGCCACCTGACAGCCTGGCTCGACCAGTACCCGGGCGATCAGGTCCAGCGCTTGCTGGGCACCGTTGCACACCAGCAGATCGGCTGCGCTGCAGTGCACGCCGCGGGCGTAGGCGATGTGGTGGGCAATGGCCTCGCGCAGCTCTGGCAGGCCCTGGGCCTGGAACTGCCGCTCGGGGTGGCGCTGGCTGCGGCGCAGCGCGTAATTCAGGCAGCTGCGCCATTGGTCGAACGGGAACTGCGACTTGCTCGATGCACCGCCGACAAAGTCATAGCGCGAGGGCGTTTGCAGCTGGCGTTGAGCGAGCACGGTGGCGCGCTGCTGCCAGCGTTCAAGGGATGCAGCGCCGGCCAGGGGAATGCTGGCTGATTCATTGCTGCGCAGTGGTTGGCGCGGGGTGATGAACGTGCCGCGGCCGACCACGCCGCTGAGCAGGTTGTCGTAGGTCAGCCGTGAGTAAGCCTCGGCCACGGTCTTGCGCGATACGCCCAGTTGTGCTGCCAGCAGGCGGGTGGGTGGCAGTTGGGTGCCGGCGGCCAGGTGGCCGCTGTCGATACCGGCGCGCAATTGCTGGTAAAGCTGCTCGGCCAGGCCTTTGCGGCCCTCCAGGCGAATGTGCAGTTCCATGGGCGGGTCCGGAGCGGGGGAGTGCTCAGGATAGCGGATTGGACAGGAAGGCTCCCACAGGTATCGCGTGCCCCACAGGCTTGACGCGACCCCTATGAGAGCTGGCTTGCCGGCGATGGGCTGCAAAGCAGCCCCAAAAAGCTCAGAACCGGGCGGCGCTGACAGTGATGTAGCCTTTTTCCGCCAGCGCGATGCGTATTACTGTCTCATCCTCTGCCGCGTTGCGGTTGCGCCTGATGCGCACGCCTTCTACCGTCGAAGCCTTCATATACTCTGAAATGGCCCGCCCGTTCGCGTCGAAGAACACCTCGCTGGCCAGCAACTCGATGCGTTCGATCAATTGCCGGGAATGCTCATCGGTGGCGCAGAAGAACATGACCCCCGACAGGTGTGGGTCTTCATCGGGGTTACTCATGTCATGGGCCAGCATTTCGCGCAGGCTGCTGCGCAGTTCGGCGATGGGGCGGGCGTACAGGTGCATGCGGAGCCTCCTCTGGAGCGCAGCGTTGCTTGATCCAGCCCCGATCTTGTTTTCTGCGGGCGGCGGTAGCAAGTAAGACACTTCCGAGAACCCTGTGGGAAATGTCTGAAGCTGCCGGAATACCACCCTTGACTGGCAGCAGGCGGGTGTCTGCGGCACAATTCGTCCCCACCCGATCGCGCCACAAGGCCGCTCCTGGAGTGACCGCGCAGCCTGGGCTAGCGTTGAACTTCCTGCTTGAAGCGCAACCGCCAGCCATGTAGCAACGGCTCGGTATAGCCGCTGGGCTGCTCGCGCCCTTTGAACACCAGGTCCCGCGCAGCTCGGAAGGCATACGATGTTTCGAAACCGGTGGCCATCGGCCGGTATGCCGGGTCCCCGGCATTCTGCTGGTCGACCACCTGGGCCATGCGTTGCAACGTCGCCTCGACCTGCTCGGCCCCGACTACCCCATGGTGCAGCCAGTTGGCAATGTGCTGCGCTGAAATGCGCAAGGTGGCGCGGTCCTCCATCAGGCCCACATCGTGAATGTCCGGCACCTTGGAGCAGCCGACCCCTTGCTCGACCCAGCGCGCCACGTAACCGAGGATGCCTTGGCAGTTGTTGTCCAGCTCAGCCTGGATATCAGCGGCGCTCCACGGCCGTTCGGGGCTGACCGGAATGCTCAGCAGGTCATGCAGCAATGCGCCACGCAGGGCCCCCAGGTCTACCTGTTCCAGCGTCTGCTGCACGGCAGCTACGTCTACCTGGTGGTAGTGCAGCGCATGCAGGGTGGCGGCAGTGGGCGACGGCACCCAGGCGGTGTTGGCACCGGCCTTTGGCTGGGCAACTTTCTGTTCCAGCATGGCCGCCATCAGGTCGGGCATGGCCCACATGCCCTTGCCGATCTGTGCCTTGCCGCGCAGGCCACAAGCCAGCCCGACCAGCACGTTGCTGCGTTCGTAGGCCTGGATCCAGGCGCTGCCTTTCATGTCGCCCTTGCGCAGCATGGCGCCGGCTTCCATGGCGCTGTGCATCTCGTCACCGGTGCGGTCGAGGAAGCCGGTATTGATGAACACCACCCGGGATGCCGCGCTGGCGATACAGGCCTTGAGGTTGACGCTGGTGCGCCGCTCCTCGTCCATGATGCCCATCTTCAGGGTCTGTGCCGGCAGGCCCAGCAGGGCTTCGACGCGGCCGAACAACTGGTCGGCGAAGGCCACTTCGGCCGGCCCGTGCATCTTCGGTTTGACGATGTACAGGCTGCCTTCGCGGGAATTGCCGCGGCGCTTGAGGTCGTGCAGACCGATCAGGCTGGTAATCACGCCATCGAGGATACCTTCGGGAATTTCACGGCCATCACGGTCGTGGATGGCCGGGTTGGTCATCAGGTGGCCGACGTTGCGGATGAACAGCAGCGAGCGGCCCGGTAGTGTCAGGGGGAGGCCGTCTATACCGTGGTAATGGCGGTCTGCAGCCAGGGTGCGGTTGAAGGTTTTGCTGCCTTTGCTCACCTGTTCGCTCAGGTCACCCTTCATCAGGCCGAGCCAGTTGCGGTAGACGTGGACTTTGTCGTCGGCATCCACGGCCGCTACCGAGTCTTCGCAGTCGATGATGGTGGTCAGTGCGGCTTCCAGGGCGATGTCCTTGACCCCGGCCAGGTCCTGCTGGCCGATCGCACTGGTCGGGTCGATCTGGATTTCGAAATGCAGCTGGTGGTGCTGCAACAGGATCGCCGTGGGTGTGTTCGGCTCTCCCTGGTAACCCCGCAGTTGTGCGCGATTGTGCAATACGGCCTGGCGGCCGTCGGCCAGGGTGACCCGTAGCGTGCCCTGGTCGATCACGTAGGCAGTGGCGTCGCTGTGTGAAGCGCCGTCGAGTGGGGCGCTAGCGTCGAGGAACTGCCGGCCATAGGCAATTACCTTGGCGCCGCGCACCGGGTTGTAGCCTTGGCCGCGTTCGGCGCCAGCGGTTTCGGCGATGGCATCGGTGCCGTACAGCGCATCGTACAGCGAACCCCAGCGGGCGTTGGCGGCGTTGAGGGCGTAGCGGGCATTGCTCAGCGGCACGACCAGCTGCGGGCCGGCTTGCAAGGCGATTTCACGGTCAACGTTGGCGGTGCTGATCTGCACGTTTTCGGGAGCGTCGACCAGGTAGCCGATGCCTTGCAGAAAGTGCTGGTAGGCGGCCATGTCGCGGATCGGGCCAGGGTGTTGGCGGTGCCAGTTGTCCAGCTCGGTTTGCAGGCGCTGGCGTTCGGCGAGCAGGGCGCGGTTTTGCGGGGCGAGGTCGTGGACCAAGGTGCTGAAGCCTTGCCAGAAAGCGTTGGCTTCGATGCCGGTGCCGGGGAGGACTTCGTCTTCGATGAAGTGCTGGAGGGTGGGGGCGATCTGGAGTTCGTTTGGCATTGTCTGTTCGCTCGATGTTCTGTCTTCGGGAATTCAGTCACCTGTGCTGGCTTCTTCGCGGGCAAGCCCGCGAAGAAGCCAGCACAGGATCTACAGGGCTGCCGCTCCAGCCTTGGCCACCTGGGCATCCTGTTCGGACTTGACCCCGGACACACCAATGGCACCCACCACCTGGCCATCCACCCGCAGTGGCACGCCACCTTCCAGGCTGGTCAGCAGCGGTGCGGTGACGAATGCAGTGCGGCCCCCATTGACCATTTCCTCGTAATCCCGGGTTTCCTTGCGCCCCAGCGCGGAGGTGCGGGCTTTCTCCACGGCTATGTAGGCACTGGCCGGCGCACAGCCATCCAGGCGCTCCAGGACCAAGGGGTGGCCACCGTCGTCGACCACGGCGATGGTCACGTTCCAATGCTGGGCCAGGGCTTCCTGGCGGGCGGCGGCCAGCACACGGGCGACGTCGGCCTGGCCGATCACGAACTTGCTATGCATGGGGGTTCTCCGGGTTCAAGGCGGCTTCGACGATTTCGATCCAGTGCCGTACCGGCGTGCGCCCGGCCCCGTCGAGGTGGGCCTGGCAGCCGATGTTGGCGGTAGCGATGACTTGCGGTTTGCCGCTTTCCAGTGCGTTGAGGCGGTTGTCACGCAGTTGCAGTGACAGCGCAGGCTGGGTCAGCGAATAGGTGCCAGCCGAGCCGCAACACAGGTGGCCGTCCGGTACCGAGGTCAGGGTAAAGCCCAGGCGCGTCAGCAGCGCCTCTACCGCACCCCCCAGTTTCAGGGCGTGTTGCAGCGTGCAGGGGCAGTGGAAGGCCAGGCGTTGCTCGGCGCACAGGCCCAGTTGCTCGACCGGCTCATCGCGCAGTACTTCTACCAGGTCGCGGGACAGGGCGCTGACCCTGGCCGCTTTGGCTGCGTAGCGGGTGTCGTGTTCCAGCAGGTGGCCATAGTCGCGCACGAACGCGCCGCAGCCGCTGGCGGTTTGCACGATGGCTTCGGCACCTGCTTCGATGGCCGGCCACCAGGCGTCGATATTGCGCCGCGCACGTTGCAGGCCTTGCTCCTGGGCATTGAGGTGGTAGTCCACCGCGCCACAGCAGCCGGCCTGGTGGATGGGTTGCACGCTAATCCCCAGGCGATCGAGCAGGCGCGTCGCAGCGGCATTGGTATTGGGTGACAAGGTCGGCTGCACGCAGCCTTCCAGCATCAGCACCTGGCGTGCGTGGCGTGGCGCGGGGCGCTCGCCGGGTGCCGTGATGTGCGCCGGCAGTTTGCGCTTGAGCGTGCCCGGCAACAGTGGGCGCAGGGCCTGGCCGCTGCGGGTCAGGGCCTTGAACAGCGCCGGGCGTGGCACTACCGCACGCAGGCCCTGGCGCAGCAGGCGCTGACCGAGCGAGCGTGGTACTTGTTGGTCGACGACGGCGCGACCGATGTCCAGCAGGTCGTGGTATCTGACCCCGGATGGGCAGGTGGTTTCGCAGTTGCGGCAACTCAGGCAGCGGTCCAGGTGCTGTTGGGTGCTGGCGGTGACCGGCTCGCCTTCGAGTACCTGCTTGATCAGGTAGATGCGCCCGCGCGGGCCGTCCAGTTCATCGCCCAGCAACTGGTAGGTAGGGCAGGTGGCGGTGCAAAACCCACAATGCACGCAGGAACGCAGGATGCTTTCGGCCTCGTCGGCGCGGGCCAGCCGGCGGCTTGTTTCGCTCAGGTTGGTTTGCATGGTCTGGCCTCACAGGTCCGGGTACAGGCGGCCAGGGTTGAACACCCCCTGGGGGTCGAGTTGCTGCTTGAGGGCACGGTGGTAACGCATCAGTGCGGCGGGCAGGGGTGGGCTGCTGGCTGCCCCGGGGGCGTAGCAGGTGGCGTGGCCGCCCACCTTGGCGACGTGGTCGCGAATCGCCTGCGCCGGTGCACTGGACTTCAGCCAGCGCTGGGCACCCCCCCAGTCGATCAACTGCTGGCCGGGCAGTTGCAGCTCGCCGGTGGCGTTGGGCAGCGACAAACGCCATAGCGGCGCAGGGTCACTGAAGAACGCCAGGCGCTGTTCGCGCAGGTCGCTCCAGAAACCGCTGTCGAGCATTTCGCCGCCCAGCCGCTGGCGGGCCGACTGCACCGAGCCTTCACCGCCTTCCAGGCGCAGGAACAGGGCGTCACCGTCATGGCAGGCCGCGCTGATCGGCAGCGGCTGCTGGCCCCATTCGGCCAGCTCGGCCAGTGCCTGGTGGCAGCCCATCGGCAGGCGCAGGCTCAGGCATTCGCGCGGCCGAGGCAGCACTTTCAAGGAAATTTCAGTCAACAGCCCCAGGCAACCGAAGCTACCCGCCATCAGCCGTGATACATCGTAACCGGCCACATTCTTCATCACCTCGCCACCAAAGCGCAGCAGCTTGCCGTGGCCGGTGATTACCCGCGTGCCGAGCACGTAGTCACGTACCGACCCGGCCCACGGCCGCCTGGGGCCGGACAGGCCCGCCGCGACCATGCCGCCCAGGGTGGCCTCGGGGCCCAGGTGCGGCGGTTCGCAGGGCAGCATCTGGCCGGCCTCGTGCAGGGCCGCTTCGATCTCGCGCAGCGGTGTGCCCGCACGGGCGGTGAGCACCAGTTCGGTGGGGTCGTAGCTGACGATGCCACGGTGGCTGCGGGTGTCGACAACTTCGCCGGCCACCGGGCTGCCGAGCATGGCCTTGCTGTTGCTGCCCTGGATACGTAGTGGCGTGCCGTGGTTCAAGGCCTGGGTGACCTGCTGTAGCAGGGCCTGGCTGATGTCGCGGTCCATGCTCATCAGAAACGCTCCAGGTCAGGGAAGGGCAGTTGCCCGTGGTGCACATGCATGGCGCCGAACTCTGCGCAGCGGTGCAGGGTGGGGATGTTCTTGCCGGGGTTCAGCAGGCCCTGCGGGTCGAAGGCGGCCTTGACCGCGTGGAACAGGGTGATTTCGTCGCTGTTGAACTGGGCGCACATCTGGTTGATTTTTTCGCGGCCTACGCCGTGCTCGCCGGTAATGCTGCCGCCCACCGCCACGCACAGTTCGAGGATCTTGCCGCCGATGGCTTCGGCCCGTTCCAGCTCCCCGGGCAGGTTGGCATCGAACAGGATCAGCGGGTGCATGTTGCCGTCGCCGGCGTGGAACACGTTGGCCACGCGCAGGCCGTATTCGCGGGACAGGTCACTGATGCCCTTGAGTACCCGCGGCAGTTCGCGGCGCGGGATGGTGCCGTCCATGCAGTAGTAGTCCGGGGAAATGCGCCCCACCGCCGGGAAGGCGTTCTTGCGCCCGGCCCAGAAGCGCACGCGTTCGGCCTCATCGCAGGCCAGCCGCACCTCGCGGGCGCCGGCTTGCGTCAGCACCGCGGCCACCCGTTCGCAGTCGTCGTGCACATCGGCCTCCACGCCGTCCAGTTCGCATAACAGGATGGCCGCCGCGTCCACCGGGTAGCCGGCGTGGATGAAGTCTTCGGCGGCGCGGATTGCCAGGTTGTCCATCATCTCCAGGCCGCCTGGAATGATGCCAGCGGCGATGATGTCAGCCACTGCCCGGCCAGCGTCCTCGACGCTGTCGAAACTGGCCAGCAGCACCCGTGCCACCTGAGGCTTGGGCAGCAGTTTCACGGTCACTTCGGTGACAATGCCGAGCATGCCTTCAGAGCCGGTGAACAGTGCCAGCAGGTCGAAGCCGGGGCTGTCCAGGGCATCGCTACCCAAGGTCAGGTGTTCACCTTCGACCGTGAGAATGTCCACCTTCAGCAGGTTATGCACGGTCAGGCCGTATTTGAGGCAGTGCACGCCACCTGCGTTCTCGGCGACGTTGCCACCAATGGAGCAGGCGATTTGCGAGGACGGGTCTGGCGCGTAGTACATACCATGAGGTGCGGCGGCCTGGGAGATGGCCAGGTTGCGTACGCCGGGTTGCACACGGGCGTAGCGGCCCTGTGGGTTGACCTCAAGGATGCGGTTGAAACGTGCCATTACCAGCAGGATCCCCTTGGTCAGCGGCAGGGCACCCCCCGACAGGCCGGTACCGGCGCCACGCGCTACCACCGGTACGCCGCGTTGGTGGCAGAGCTTGAGCAGCGTCTGCACCTGCTCCAGGCGCTCGGGCAGCACCACCAGCAGCGGCACCGTGCGATAGGCCGACAGCCCATCGCATTCGTAGGGTTTCAGGTCTTCTTCGCGGTGCAGGATATCGAGGTCCGGCAGGGCGCTGTGCAGTGCCTGCAGCAGGGCTGCCTGGTCCACGGCGGGTAGCGCGCCATCGACGCGTTCGTCGTACAGGATATTCATCGGCTCACTCGGCAACGGTTTTTGTTGTTGTTGGCAAAGCGGTCACGGTTGCAGCCTGCGCGTGCCAGCGCCTGGGGTCGAGCATGGCGGGCACTGGTCCTACCAGTTTTTCGCCGTGGTACTGGTTATTGGTGGGTTTACCCGGCTAGATTTGGATAGATGGGCTAACTGGTCCTACCAGGAGGAGGGGGCACAATGGTTACTGACGGCAAAGCCAAGGTCGCCGACCAGGTGGCCGAGCGGGTCGAGCGGCTGATCGTCGACGGCGTGTTGAAGGTGGGCCAGGCCCTGCCATCGGAGCGGCGGCTGGTAGAGAAGCTGGGTTGTTCACGCTCGGCCCTGCGTGAAGGGCTACGCATTTTGCGCGGGCGCGGCATCATCGACACCGAGCAGGGACGAGGCTCGTTCGTTGCGGACCTGACGGGGCAGGTGGGTGCCACCCCATTGATGCACCTGTTTAGTTCGCAGCCACGCACGCTGTTCGACTTGCTGGAGGTACGGGCTTTGCTGGAGGCCGAGTCGGCGCGGCTGGCAGCGTTGCGTGCCACCGAGGTCGACCGCTTGCTGATTCGCCGGCGTTATGAAGAAATGCTGGCTGCCCACGAGTCGGCCCAGGCGCTGGACGCCCGTGAGCATGCCCGCCGTGACCATGCCTTCCATCGGGCGATCAGCGAGGCGTCACATAACCCGGTGCTGGTGCATACCCTGCAATCGCTCAGTGATCTGACCTTGAGCACCGTGTTCGCTTCGGTCAACAACCTGTACTGCCGGCCGGCGCAGAAACGCCAGATTGATCGGCAGCATGCGCGGTTGTATCAGGCGGTGATGGAGCAATTGCCGGAGCAGGCGCAGCGGGCTGCGCGTGAGCATATCAACGGCATACGCGACAGTTTGCGGGAGATCGAGCAGGAAGAGCAGCGCCTGGTCAGGGCGACCATGCGCATGGATGGTTGGGGGTGATGCTGCCCGTGCCGGCCCTTTCGCGGGCTTGCCCGCTCCCACAGATACTGCACTGGCTCTAGGCCAGGAGTGGTACCTGTGGAAGCGGGCAAGCCCGCGAAAGGGCCAGCACAGGATTGCCTCAATGATCGGCTATGCGGTCATCTTGGGAAAGAATAGCCCTGGCCAGTTCTTCATCATTGGCCTGTAGCCCTGGGTGGTCCTTGCGCGCCTGTTCCAGCGCCGACTCTACATAGGCGCCACGGATTGCACCGCCGCTGGCGACGAAGGCAGAAAGCTCGTCACGGGCCGGGATGATCCGTTTGTCGTCCTTGAAGGTCGAATACAGCGAAGCGGAAACACCGGCTGAGGTGGCGACGTCGCCCGCATCGACGCGGGCCAGGGCAGCACCGGCAGGCAGCAGGAGCAGCAGCGCAGGGGCGAGGAGTAGGTGGCGCATGTCGAGTTCTCCAATACGTGAAGCACAGGGAAATAAACCACTCAGTGTTTAAGAGGGCCGGGGGGGCGGGTAGTTCCCTTTGCAGGCTGGAGATTGTCGGGGCCGCCGCGCGGCCCCCGAGGCAGGGGCAGGCCAACTGGTTGGTGGTCTTCCCCCGGGCAAAGCACACGAAAACGGCTGGTCCGTTTACCGGGGCTGATACGTTCGATCATCCCTTAGTGCCCGGCCCGCCCTGACCGCGTCAACAGCCCGTCTAGCACCACCTCGCATGCCGCGCCCCAGGTGGCGCTTACCGGCTGATGCATCAGCACCGCGAGGCCATCGGCAGTAAAGGTGCCCGGCGTGGCAATGGCCTCGCCCAAGGCCTTGAGCGTACACGCTGGCTGCTGCCCGGCACTGGCCACGCAGTCTTGCAGGTTGCCCAGCACCAGCGCACGCGCTTCGGTTGCGGGCAGGCCTTTGTCCATCAGCCACTGCTGCAGGTCGTGTAGCAAGAAGTAGAACCAGCCATTCATGCACGCCGCCACGGTGGCCAGCTCGAATTCCGGCTCGCCCTGCAGCACCACCAGTTTGCCCAGTGGCTCCAGGTACTGCGTAGTGAGCGCATCGGGTGGGCACACCACTACCGTGGACTGGTTGTACTGCGCCGCATACGACAGCATCGCACGCACACAGAGGGCACCAGGGAACGCGGTGGACAGTTGCGCAAGGTTGACCCCGGCGGCGAGCGAGACCAGGCGCTGGCCTGAGCGCAGCTGTACGTCATTTGCCAGTTCGGCGAGCGATTGCGGGCGCACGCCAAGGATCACAAGTTCTGCCTGGTCGACCACTGCCTGGTTGCTTGCCAGCACCTGGCAACCATGCTCCTGGGCCAGCACGGCTGCCCGTTGCGCATTGCGCGGTGACAACAGGATGGGGCCTTCGAAACCGCTGCGACGCAGGCCGATGACTGTTTTTTCGGTGAGCTCGCCCACCCCGAGAATGCCAAGGCTATGCATGGTGCCTCCTGATCAGCTTTGCAGGCCGGCGCGGCGCTGGCCCCGGTGCAGGTTGAGGTTGACGCCGGCGCTCAGCAGCGGCTCCGGCGGGTTGCGGTTGGGGCCTGCGGAGCCCAGAAGGACGTCGATCAGCGCGTCGCGTTCGCCGCTCACCCAGTCGGCCAGCAGGGTAACGGTAGCTGTGCCACGGGTGATGGCAAGGCCGTTGCAGCACAGCGCCGCATGCACGTTGGGAGCGAGGGTACCGAAGTGCGACAGGTGGTTGCGCGACAGGCCCATCGAGGCACCCACGTCTATTCAAACGCCATGCCAGACAGCATCGGGAAGCGCCGCTCGAACGAATCGCGATGCTGGCGTCCGGCACGGGCGATGTGGCGTGGGTTGGCGCCGAAACCGCCGCAACCGTTGTCGTGCGCGGGGGTAGAGGTGTTTCTGTACATGGTTTTTATCCGTGTTTTTTTGTCCACTATATGGCATTGGCGGTTGGGCGGGGACTATGACGGGAGGGACGGGGAACGGGATGTTATGGCTGCAGGATTGCCTGCGGACGGATTGACCGCGCCGGGCCGAGCGTGATTTGCTCGGCGCTACGGCTTCTTCGCGGGTGAACCCGTGAATGACTCGACACGATCATTCAAAGGAAACTGAAGGTCCCACCATGCCCGACTACAAGCTGCATTGCTTCGCCGAATCCGGCAACGCCTACAAGGCTGCGCTGATGCTCGAACTCACGGGCCAGGACTGGCAGCCGGTGTTCGTCGACTTCTTCCATGGCCAGACCCGTGAGCAAACCTGGCGCGATGAGGTGAACGAGCAGGGCGAGGTGCCGGTGATGGAGCACGCTGGCAAGCGTTTCACCCAGTCTGCGCTGATTCTGGACTACCTCGCCGAACAGACCGGCCAGTTCGGGCCCCGTGACGATGACGAAAAGCGCGAGATCTGGCGCTGGATGCTGTTCGACAACCACAAGTTCACCAGCTATTACGCCGCGCTGCGCTTTCTGTTCTGCCTGAAGAATACCGGCGAAACGGACGTGACCCGGTTCCTGCGTGAGCGTGCCACGGCGGCTTACCGCATTGTCGACGCGCACCTGGCGAAGACGCCGTTCATGGTTGGCGGCCGGCTGACCATCGCCGACCTGTCGTTGGCGGGGTATGTATTCATGCCGGAAGACACCGGTATTCCATTGGCGGAGTTCACCCATATCGAGGCGTGGAAGGCGCGGATCCAGGCGCTGCCAGGCTGGAAGCACCCGTATGAACTGATGCCGCGCACGGCATCCTGACCCATTCGCGGGCACGCCCGCTCCCACAGGTACTGCATAAGCTTCAAGCTTGCGCTGTCCCTGTGGGAGCGGCTTTAGCCGCGAAAGGGCCGGCTCAGGCATTACAAAACTCAGATCGACAACCGCACCACCCGGTTATCCAGCGCCTGCTGTTCCTGCCCGCGCCGCTTGTTCACCACCAGCTCGCCAATCGCAATCAGTCGCGTGCGGGTGATGTTGCGCGATAACCCCAGCAATTGCGCGGTATGCACCTGATTGTAATGGCAGAACCGATAGGCCGAGCGCAGCAGGGCGTTTTCCACTTTCTCGTACAGGTCGCCCGACTGCTCCTCGTACAGCCGGCTGAACGCCCGCTGTAGCAGGTCCTCCACATCATTGCCTGCCGGCTCCTCTTCTTGTCGCTCGATGCGCAGGTTGGACAAACGCAGGTCCTGTGCCTGTATCGTACCGTCGCCACAGGTCAGCAAGCTGTGGTGAATCACGTTTTCCAGCTCGCGGATATTGCCCGGCCAACTGTATTCCACCAGCTTGGCCTGTGCCTTGGGGCTCAGTTCCACCGGTCCGTAGCCAAGCCGGTCGCTGTAAGTGCGGATGAAGTGCCGGGCCAGCGGCAGGATGTCACCCGGGCGGTCGCGCAACGGGTGCAACTGCAAGGTCACCACGTTCAGCCGGTAGTACAGGTCCTCACGGAAATGCCCGGCGTTGATGGCCTTTTCCAGCTGCACGTTGGTCGCAGCCAGTACCCGCACGTTGATCGGGATGCTCTTGCGCGACCCAAGCCGTACCACCTCGCGCTCCTGCAACACGCGCAGCAGCTTGACCTGGATCGGCAGCGGCAAGTCGCCGATCTCGTCGAGGAACAGCGTGCCGCCGTTGGCCTCCTCGAACCAGCCGGCCTTGGCCGACAGGGCGCCGGTGAAGGCGCCTTTTTCATGGCCGAACAGTTCGGCTTCCACCAGCGATTCGGAGAATGCGCCGCAGTTGACCGCAACGAACGGCCCGTTGCGCCGGCCGCTGAGGTTGTGGATGTGGCGCGCGACCAGCTCCTTGCCCGTGCCGGTTTCGCCAATGATCAGGACGCTGGCCTCGCTGGGGGCGACCTGTTGCAAGTGAGCGAGCAGCGCCTGCGATCTGGGGTCTTCGAAGACCTGTGCGGTCGCCCTGATCGAGGTGGCCAGTGTCGGTGACGGGGGGAGGGTCAGCAGTTGCATGGGCAGTCCTCAGGAGTAGAAGGATGGGGCAGGACGTTTGTCGTTGAGGGCCCACTCGCCGAGTTCGTGGATGCGGTAGTCCACCGGGTCGTGCAGGGTTTGTGTGCGCAGGTTGCGCCAGTGCCGGTCGAAGCGCAGCGAGGCATGGGTGGCACGGGCACCGGTGACTTCGAACAGGCGGTTGCAGATGTCCAGGCCGTGGCGGCTGGCGGCGACCTTGGCGGTGCCGATGGCCAGCGCCAGGTCGCCGCGCTCCTCGGCGGTGAGGGCATGTTCCTTGGCCCAGGCGGCGTCCAGTTGGCGCGCGGCCCGTTCGATCAGCAGGCGCACGCTTTCCAGGCCGACCCAGAACTCGCCGTAATGACGCAGCACGTAAGGGTCTTCGGCACTGCTGGCGGCGCTGGAGCGGAACCACGGCCGGCTTTCCTTCAGCGTGTACTGACGGGCTTCGTCGAAGGCGCCCTCGGCAATGCCGAGGAACAGGTTGGCGAAGTGCAACTGGGCAATCAGCGGCCGTAGGGCGGCAAACGGCGTGCTCAGGGGGCCTGGGTCGAGCAGCAGTTCATTGTGCTCGACCCGCACACGTTCGAATGTGGCGCTGCCACTGTCGGTCTGGCGCTGGCCGATGTTGTTCCAGTCGCGGTGCAGGCTGATGCCGGTGCGGCCGCTGGGAATGGCGGCGATCAGCAGTTTGCCGCCGGCACGCTCGTCCACCGCCGAGGCGATGAGCATTTCTGAGTCGCTGGCGCCGGAGCAGAAGCTTTTCTTGCCAGAGAACTCGCACCAGCCGTCGAAGTGCTTGACCACCGTGCGCGTGTCCAGCGGGTTCAGGGCATTACCCCAGAACCACTGTTTGCGGGCGGTCTGTTCAAACCACGGCTGCCACTGGTCCGGGCGTGAGAACAGGCGAACGGTGGCCAGCATCAGGTGGTGAAAGCCGAATACATGGGCGATGGAGCTGTCGACCCGGGCGAATTCGCGCACCACCGCGAAGGTGTCGTGCCAGTTGGCGCCCTGGCCGCCGAAGGCCTGCGGGATCGCCAGCGACAGCAGGCCGCTGCCACGCAGCGCATCGCGCTCGGCTTTTGGCGTGCCGCCGCGCTCGTCGCGCTCGACGGCGGTCTGGGCAAACTGCCCGGCCAGTTCTCGGGCGATGGCCAACGCCGGGCGCAGGGGGGCATTTACAGGTGCATTCATGGCCGCTCCTCAGGCGCTTTTACGCAATGCGTGGTGGGCGCCGAACAGCGGCACGGCACGCTCGGCGGCCAGGCGGATGCGGGCGGCGAGGGCATCGCTGGACACCCGATAGTCGGCCAGTTCCGCCTGGCTGGCGAAAACGCCGATGGGTAGGGTCAGGGCCTGCAGGAAGCTGAACAGCGGGCGCAGCTGGTGGTCGAGCACCAGTGCATGGCGTTCGCTGCCACCGGTGGCAGCGAGCAGTACCGGGGTGTCGACCAGGGCGTCCTGGCCGATCAGGTCGAACAGGTGCTTGAAGTGGCCGGTGAAACTGCCACGGTACACGGGTGTGGTCACCACCAGCAGGTCGGCCTTTTCCACCAGGCGCAGCTGCTGCTCGACGGTTTCGGGCAGTTCGCTGCGCCACAGGGCACTGCCCAGCGGGCGGGCGATGTCGCCCAGTTCGATCAGGTGCGGCTTGATGTGCAGGTGTTCGGCCAGTTCGGCGAGGATTGCCTCGGTCAGGGCCAGGGTACGCGAAGGGCGGGAAGTACCGCCGGACAGGGCTACGACGTTCAGTGGGGTGCTCATGGGCAGGTCTCCGGTTCTGGTTGAGCGGGACTTTGCTTGAGCAATCGTCGTGCCGAATTAAAAAATCCCTATAAATCAACAAGTCAGCAACTTTTCAAAGGCGAGCTGCTGTTGCCGGACGGGCGTTTCGTGTTGATCGGGTGTTGCGCTGCCAACAGTTGGCCAAGTGTTGGCGGCTGTGCAGTGGCGAGAGTTATAGAGGATTATTTTTCATTAAAAAAAGAATAAGAATTTATATTGTTATTCTATTTTATCGATGTACGGCTGTTTTGCCGGTACCGACGATGCCCTGCACGAAGGTCACCAGTTGCTCCTTGGCGGTCATTACAGTCCCCCATTGCGCCTGCCCGCACAGCAAGCCCAGCACTGCATGGGCAATCGACCGCGCGCGCGGAGTCGTCAGGCCGCACTCGGCGGCGACGATGTCGCTGAGTAGCCCGCTGTATTCAGCTTTCAACTGTTCAACTTGCAACAGTTGCTCCTCGTTCAGATTCATGGCCTCCCGCGTCAGCAACACCAGCTTGTCCGGGTTGGCTTGGCTGTAGGTCACAAAGGCCTGTACAAAACAGGGCAAGCGTTCACTGGTGGCTCGGGCGCCTTTGAGGCATTGTCGGGTTTCATACAGCAGGTCGGTCAGGCTCGACTCGATCAGCTCGAACAGCAGGCCCTGTTTGGTATCGATATGGTGATACAGCGAGCCGGCGCGCAGGCCCAGGTGACTGGCCAGGTCACGCAGGCCGATGGCCTGGTAGCCATGGCTGGCAAACAGCGCGGTGGCCGCATCCAGCAAGCGGTCCCGGGCGTGTGGGGTAGGTACGGGCGAGAGGCTGGAAGCGGGCATGGCAGCACCTGTCGGCGAATTGATGTTTGACCAAATGTAAGACAACAGGCATCTTACGTAAAGACTCAATCGCGGAGGTGTCTTGTGGATAATCAAACGGTGGTGATCGTAGGTGGTGCCTCGGGTCTGGGCCTGGAAACAGCCCGGCTGATGGTCAAGCGTGGCGCTGGCAAAATCGGCCTGATCGACCGCAACGAGCAATTGTTGGTACAAGCTGCAGAAGAGCTGCGCGGGCAGGGTGTGGAGGTGGCAATCGCAGTCGGTGACATTGCCCGCAAGGACACCGCCCACGCAGCCTTCGCACAGATCGTTGAAGGCCTGGGACGGGTGCATTGCCTGGTCAACAGCGCGGCCATCTACCCGCGCCAGGACATCTTCGAGATCACCGACGAAGAGTGGGACCTGGAAAACGCCGTGAACATCAAGGGCACCTACCACATGATGGTCGCGGCGGTGCGCCACATGCAGCAGTACGTGGCAGCCCCGGCGGTGACCGGGCGCATCGTCAACGTCACCTCGGTGGATGCCTTCAAGGCCCACCCGCAAAACGCCCACTATGCGGCGACCAAGGCTGCGGTGGTAAGCCTGACCAAGTCGTTCGCCCAGGCCTGTGCCAAGGACCAGATCCTGGTCAACTCGGTGGCGCCGGCCGGTTTTGCCACCGAGCGCGCCAAGCAGTTGGGCTTCCTTGGCGAACTGGCCGCCGCCAACCCGCTGGGTCGCGCGGCGGAGCCGGCAGAAATCGCCGAGTGGATCGTGATGATGGGCAGTAGCCGCAACAGCTATGCCACGGGTGAAAACGTGATTGTCAGCGGGGGTTACATCTATGCCTGAAGTCGCATTCCCCGAGGGCTACCAGCGCGCGCTGGTGACCGGGGCTACCAGCGGTATCGGCAAGGCCATCGTGCTGGCGCTGCGTGACGCCGGCCTGCAGGTGATTGCCGTGGGGCGCAGCCCGCAGGCGCTGGCGGAGCTTGCTGGCGAGCCAGGTGTGACCACCTTGCAGGCGGATGTGCGCGACTACCGGTCGCTGGCTGCCGCGCTGGAAGGGCAGGCGGTGGATGTGCTGGTCAACAACGCGGGCATTCTGTCTACCCGTGCGGCGTTCCAGGACATCGACGAAGCCGAAATCGACAATATGCTCGACATCAACCTCAAGGCGCCGCTGCACCTGGCGCGCCAGGTGTTGCCGGGCATGGTCGGGCGGGGCAGGGGGCATCTGTTTTTCATCGGCTCCAGTGCCGGCCGCGCGCCGCACCCTGGTGCGGCGGTGTACGGGGCGTCCAAGGCCGGCGTCAGCCTGTTCTGCGATGCCTTGCGCTGTGATCTGCTGGGCAGCGGGGTGCGGGTGACCGAAATTGCCCCGGGCAGGGTGCAGACCCAGCTGTACAAGGCAGCGATGGGCATGCAGGCAGCGGGTAGCGAGCTGTATGACGGCTACGAGTCGATCCAGCCGGAAGACATCGCACAGCTGCTGCTGGCGGCGCTGAAGATGCCCCGGCAGGTGGATGTGTCGCGGCTGGAAGTGTTCCCCACGGCGCAGGCGGTGGGTGGCGGGCGGATGGTCAAGACTGCGGGTTGATCTAGCAGTTGTGTTGCCTGTGCCAGCCTCTTCGCGGCGGTTTGGCGCCTCGCTGAACCGCTCCGGCAGAAGCCGGCATAGGAAGGCGAGATTTGGGAAAATAGGTGCTTGACCACCTGTAAGACAACATATAACTTACATGAAGACCGTTTCAGCCGGTCGAGACAACTACAAAGCACTGCAGGGGATATGACGATGACTGCGACATCATGCCGGGTCGGCGTGGACATAGGCGGGACCTTCACCGATATCGCGCTGGACGTGAACGGCGTGCTGCATTCGACCAAGATCCTGACCGACTATGAGCTGCCCGAACGGGCCATCCTCACTGGCGTGCGCCAGGTGGTGGAGCAGGCAGGCCTGGCGCTGTCGGACATTGATCAGTTGATCCACGGTACCACCCTGGCCACCAACGCCCTGATCGAGCGCCGTGGCGCACGCACAGCCTTCATCACCACCGAAGGCTTCCGCGACACCTTGGAAATGCGCACCGAGAACCGCTTCGAGCAGTACGACATCAACATCGTCCTGCCGCCGCCGCTGATCGACCGCGAACACCGCTACACCCTGCGTGAACGCCTGAATGTCAAAGGCCAAGTGCTGATTGCCCCTGCGCAGGCCGAAATCGATGCCCTGGTCGAGCGCATCGCCGAAGGCAACTACCAGAGCGTCGCCATCGGCTTCATTCACAGCTACGTCAACGGCGCCCACGAGCGCCAGCTGCGCGATGCCCTGCAGGCGCGCCTGCCGCAGCTGTCGATTTCCATCTCCAGTGAAGTCTCGCCGCAGATGCGCGAGTTCGAGCGCTTCAATACCGTGTGCGCCAATGCCTACGTCAAGCCGCTGATCAAATCCTACCTGGACCGCCTGGTGGTTACCCTCAAGCAAGAGGGCGCCGATTGCCCGGTGTTCATGATTCACTCCGGCGGCGGCATCATCTCGGTGCAGAGCGCAGCAGAGTTTCCGGTGCGCCTGGTGGAGTCCGGCCCGGCCGGTGGTGCCATCTTTGCTGCCGACATCGCCCGCCGTTACCAGCTGGAGAACGTGCTGTCGTTCGACATGGGCGGCACCACGGCAAAAATCTGCCTGATCGAAGACCAGGTGCCGAAAACCGCGAAAACCTTCGAAGTTGCACGTACCTACCGCTTCAAGAAGGGCAGCGGCATGCCGATTTCCATCCCGGTGGTGGAAATGGTCGAGATCGGCGCGGGTGGTGGTTCCATCGCCAGCATCGACAGCATGCGCCAAATTCGCGTGGGCCCGCACAGCGCGGCGTCCGAGCCTGGCCCGGCCTGCTATGGCCGTGGCGGCCTGGAGCCGACCATCACCGACGCCAACCTGCTGCTTGGTCGCCTGGATGCCGACAACTTCGCCGGTGGCGCGCTACGCCTGTCCCGAGACAACGCCGCCAACGCCATGGCCCGGGAGATCGGCCAGCCGCTGGGCATGCAGGCCGACACAGCAGCGTTCGGCGTGTGCGAAGTGGTCGACGAGAATATGGCCAACGCCGGCCGTGTGCACGCGGTGGAAAGCGGCAAAGACATCGCCGACTACACCATGATCACCTTTGGTGGTGGAGGCCCGCTACACGCTGCGCGGCTGTGCGAAAAAATGGGCGTGGCGCGTTTCATCGTCCCGGCCGGTGCCGGGGTGGGCTCGGCCATTGGCTTCCTGCGTGCGCCGTTCGGCTATGAGGCCGTACGCAGCGCCTTCGTGCGCCTGTCCGAGTTCGAGGCCGCGCAAGTCAACGGCCTGATCGACGAGATGAAAGCCGAGTCGCTGGGCTTCCTGCGCCAGGGCATGCCGCAAGGCGAGCCGGAAATGGACTGCACCGCATTCATGCGCTATGTCGGCCAGGGCTGGGAAATCCCCGTCGCGCTGCCTTTCAAAGCCTTCAGCGTTGCCGACACGGTAGAGTTCAAGGCGCGCTTCGAAGAAGCCTACACCCGCTTCTTCGGCCGCCCCATCGAAGGACCGGACATCGAGATCGTCAGCTGGTCGGTCCGGGCCAGTTCGCCGCTGCCGCCGGTGGCACGCATCGAAGAAGTGGGCGCTGCCTACCGCGCCCACGAAGTCACGCGGCGCCAGGTGTTCGACGTGGCCGCTGGCGGTTTCGTCGAAGCCGGCATCTACCCACGCGAAGAGCTGCAGGTCGGTGCCCGTGTGGACGGCCCGGCGATCATCGTCGAGCGCGAAACTTCGACCTTCGTCACCTCCAACTTCACCGCCACGGTCCAGCCAGACGGCTGCCTGCTGGTCGTGCGCCGCTAACGCCTGATTCGGAAGCCAGAACCATGAGCGATACTTTGATCGACATTCAAATGCAGGTGATGTGGAACCGCCTGGTCTCGGTGGTCGAAGAGCAGGCGCTGACCCTGATCCGCACCGCGTTTTCCACCAGCGTACGTGAAGCCGGCGACCTGTCTGCGGGGGTGTTCGACCGTGCCGGCAACATGCTGGCCCAGGCAGTCACCGGTACCCCGGGCCACGTCAATACCATGGCCGAGGCGGTGGTGCACTTCATCAACGACATCGGCGAAGACAACATCTTCGAAGGCGATGTGTACGTGACCAACGACCCGTGGAAGGGTACCGGCCACCTGCACGACATCACCATCGTTTCGCCGTCGTTCTACAAAGGCAGGCTGATCGGCTACTTCGCCAGTACCGCCCACGTGGTGGACATCGGTGGCCGCGGTTTTGGCCCCGATGCCCGCGAGGTGTACGAGGAAGGGCTGTTCATCCCGATCATGAAGCTGTTCGAGCGCGGCAAGGTCAACCGCGACCTGATCAACATCCTGCGCAACAACGTGCGCGAGAACGACCGCGTAGTGGGCGACTTCTATGCGCTGTCGGCGTGCAACGAGACCGGTCACAAACGCCTGCTGGACATGCTCGAAGAGTTCAAGCTGGACGACCTGGAACACATCGGTGGCTTCATCCTGGAGCACAGCCGCCGCGCTACCCTTGAATGCTTCAAGTCGTTGCCCCACGGTACCTACACCAACAGCATGACCCTGGATGGCTACGACGTGCCGGTGACCCTGGTGGTGACCCTCACTGTTGGCTCCGACGGCATCAAGAGCGATTTCACCGGCACTTCGGGCATGAGCCAGTTCGGCATCAACGTGCCGCTGGGCTACGCCAAGGCCTATGCTTGCTATGGCCTCAAATGCATCGTCGCGCCGGAAATCCCGAACAACACTGCATCGTTGGCGCCGTTCGAGGTCACTGCGCCGGAAGGCTGCATCCTCAACGCCAAGCACCCGGCGCCGGTGTCGGTGCGCCATGTGCTGGGCCATTTCGTGCCCGACCTGGTGCTTGGCGCACTGCACAAGTGCCTGCCCGGCAAAGTGCCGGCCGAGGGCGCCAGTGCCTTGTGGAACCTGCACCTGAGCGTGCGCCCGCTGGAAAGCAACCCGACTGGCCGGAATGCCGAGATGCTGATGTTCAACAGTGGCGGCATGGGTGCCCGTTCGGCCATGGATGGCCTCAGTGCCACGGCGTTCCCCAGCGGCGTGCACACCATGCCGGTGGAAGCCACCGAGCATGCTGGCCCGGTGGTGGTGTGGCGCAAGGAGCTGCGTGAAGGCTCTGGTGGCGCCGGCCAGTTGCGCGGCGGCCTGGGCCAGGAGATCGAAGTGTCGGCGGCCGAGGGTTACAGCTTCCGCTTCAGTGCCATGTTCGACCGTATCCAGTACGCGGCACGCGGCCTGGAGGGTGGCAAAGCGGGCGCCGAAGGTTTTGTCGGCCTGGACGATGGCAGCCTGCTGCGCGGCAAGGGCCAGCAGTTCGTGCCTGCCGAGCGTCGCCTGGTGCTGCGCCTGCCCGGTGGTGGTGGCTACGGTGACCCGCGCCAGCGCGACCCCAGACAGGTTGAACGCGATGTGCGTGCGGGCTACATCAGCGCCGAACAGGCACGCAACGACTACGGCTTCGACGCCGCCCAGGAGCGCTAGAAAATGGACGTGCAAAGCAGCCGCGTGCGTGCGGTAAAAAGCTCGCCAAGCATGGCGGTGTCGGTACTGGCCAAGCAGATGCTGGCCCAGGGCGAACCGGTCATCAACCTGGCCCTTGGCGAGCCAGACTACAACGTGCCGGCTCACGTTATCGAGGCCGCGTACCAGGCAATGCGCGCGGGCAACAACCACTACACCGGGCCCAATGGCCTTGAAGTGTTGCGCCAGGCCATCGTCGACAAGTTTGCCCGGGAAAACGATCTGGTCTATGGCCTGGACGAAATCTGCGTGGGCAATGGTGCCAAGCAACTGTTGTTCAATGCCTTCCTCGCTACGCTCGAGTCGGGTGACGAGGTAATCACCCCGGCGCCGTACTGGGTGTCTTATACCGACATGGCCCTGCTCAATGGTGGCGTGCCAAAGGTCATCCCGTGCAGCGCGCAGCAGGGCTTCAAGCTCAAGCCCGAACAGCTGGAAGCTGCCATCACCCCACGCACCCGTTGGGTGATGCTCAACTCGCCGAACAACCCGAGCGGTGCGATTTTCACCCAAGAAGAGTTTGCTGCGTTGGGCAAGGTGCTGGAGCGGCACCCGAACGTGCTGATCATCTCTGACGAGATCTACGAGCACATCGTGCTGGGCGATCAGCCGTTCGTGTCCTTCGTCACGGCTTGCCCGCAGTTGCGTGAGCGCACCTTGCTGATCAACGGTGTGTCCAAGGCCTATGCCATGACCGGCTACCGGCTTGGCTACGCCGCCGGGCCAAAAGACCTGGTGGTGGCGATGAACAAGACCCAATCGCAGACCACCACCTGCCCGTCGAGCATTTCGCAGCTGGCGGCCGTGGCGGCGCTGAACGGGCCGCAGAACTTCGTGCGCGAAGCCAACCGCGAGTACCAGGCGCGTGGCGCGCTGGTGGTACAGGGGTTGGCGCAGATCCCGGGCCTGCAATTGCAGATGCCACAGGGCGCGTTTTATGCCTTCCCTGACGTCAGTGCCTTCATTGGCAAGCGCACCCCCGATGGCCAGGTCATTTGTAACGATGCCGACCTTTCGGCCTACCTGCTGCGCGTTGGCAAGGTCGCGACCGTCCCGGGTTCGGCGTTTGGCCTTGAGCCCTACATTCGTCTGTCGTTCGCCACGTCGCGGCAGGAACTGGAACAAGCCCTGGGGCAGTTGCGCGATGCGTTCGCGGCGCTGTCCTGACCCCACCAAGCATTCGAGGTAAGACATGAGCAAGCCTTTCAAACGACTGCTGATCACCGGCGCCGCCGGACGCCTTGGCAGCGTGCTGCGCAAGCACCTGGCCGCCTTCGCCGACGAGCTGCGCCTGACCGACATCGCCGAGATGGGCCACGCTGCGCCGCATGAACAGCTGGTGCGTTGCGACCTGGCCAATTTCAACGATGTGCTGCCGCTGACTGAAGGCGTCGACGCCATCGTGCATGCGGGTGGCGTACCCGTGGAGGACACCTTCGACAAGATCCTCAACGGTAACATCGTTGGCACCTACAACATCTACGAAGCGGCACGGCGCAATGGCGTCAAGCGTGTGGTGTACACCAGCTCCAACCACGCCATCGGTTTCTACGACCGCACCGAAACCATCGACGCAACCGCCGCGCACCGCCCCGACAGCCTGTATGGCGTCAGCAAGTGCTTCGCCGAGGACCTGGGCCGCTATTACTGGGACAAGTTCGCCATCGAGTCGGTCAACCTGCGCATCGGCTCGTCGTTCCCTGAGCCACTGGACCGGCGGATGCTCGCTACCTGGCTGTCGTTCGACGACTTCGCCCAGCTCACCGAGCGCTCGCTGCTGGCGCCGCGGGTCGGGCACATGATCGTCTACGGCATGTCGGCCAACCGCGAAAGCCTGTGGGACAACCGCCTGGCTTCGTCCATCGGTTACGTGCCCAAGGACAGCGCCGACGACTACCGTGACAAGGTGCTGGCCGAGCACCCGCCACTGGATCCGAACGAACCGGCCGCGCGCTACCACGGCGGCAACTTCGCCGGCGCCGGGCACTTCGAAGACCCGAAATAATCGCCTCGTCTGCCACAGGGACAGCGCGGCCCATTGTGGGAGCGGGCTTACCCGCGAAGAGGCCGGTGCGGGTAAAAGAAGCCCGCGTGGCGAGTGTGAATCTTGTATATCGCAACATCAGAAGAGAGCTAATTCCATGGCTTCCACCGCTAAACAACAGAATTACGATGTGGTGATCGTCGGTGGCGCGGTCAACGGCAGCGCCACCGCCTACTTCCTGGCCAACAACCCGGACTTCAACGGTTCGGTACTGGTCATCGAGCGCGACTGGACCTACAACAAGTCGGCCACCGCGCTGTCGAGCAGCTCGATCCGCCAGCAGTTCTCCAACCCGATCAACATCGAAATTTCCAGATTCGGTGCCGAGTTCGTGCGCAGCTTCCCCGAAGTGATGGAGGTAGATGGCGATCGCCCGGACCTGGCCTTCCACGAGAACGGCTACCTGTTTCTGGGTGATGACAAAGGCTACGAAGTGCTGCGCCGCCTGCACGATACCCAGGTATCCCACGGCGCTGACGTGCACTTGCTCGACCCCGAGCAGCTGCAGCGCACATTCCCTTGGGTGAACATCGACAGCCTCGCCGGTGCCAGCTACGGGCGTAGCGGTGAAGGCTGGTTCGACAGCCTGGGCATGCTCAACGGCTTCCGCCGCAAGGCGCGCTCGATGGGCATCGAGTACATCGAGAACGAAGTGGTGAGTGTCCAGCGTGAAGGCGACCGGATTACCGGCGTGCAACTGGCCAGCGGAGAGCGCATCGGCTGCGGCCTGCTGGTCAACTGTGCCGGTACCCGCGGTACCAAGGTGGCGCGCATGGCCGGCCTGGATATCCCGGTCGAGCCGCGCCGCCGCTCGCTGTTCGTGTTCGATTGCCGTACCCCGCTGGAAGGCACCGTGCCCCTGACCATCGACCCGACCGGGGTGTTCTTCCGCCCCGAAGGCAAGTTCTACCTGGGCGGTACCTACCCGAAAAACGACCCGGAAGTGGACTTCGAAGATTTCGATGTGCTGCACGAAGAGTTCGACGAAGAGGTGTGGCCGATCCTCGCTGAGCGGGTGCCGGCGTTCGAAGGCATCAAGGTGGTCAACTTCTGGGCCGGGCACTACGACTTCTGCGTGCTGGACCACAACGCCATCGTTGGCCCGCATAACGAGGTGAACAACTTCCTGTTCTGCAATGGCTTCAGCGGGCATGGGCTGCAGCAGGCACCGGCCATTGGTCGCGGGCTGTCCGAATTGATCACCTATGGCGGCTACCGCTCGCTCGACCTGAGCGCGCTGAGTTACCAGCGGGTGATCGACAACAAGCCGTTCCTGGAAGATTCGGTCATCTGACCGCAGCGCATGAGGGAGAACAACAATGAGCAACTCCGAAGTGAAGCGCAGTGGCGGCCAGGTACTGGTCGATGCCCTGCGGGTGAATGGTGTCGAGCGTGCGTTCTGCGTGCCAGGTGAAAGCTACCTGGCAGTGCTCGATGCGCTACACGATGTGCAGGATGAGATCGACCTGATCGTCTGCCGCCAGGAGGGCGGTGCTGCCTACATGGCCGAGGCCTACGGCAAGCTGACAGGCCAGCCAGGCATCTGCTTCGTCACCCGCGGCCCAGGTGCCACCAACGCCTCGGTGGGCGTGCACACCGCGTTCCAGGACTCCACGCCGATGCTGCTGTTCATCGGCCAGGTGGCCCGTGACCAGATCGAACGCGAAGCCTTCCAGGAAGTGGACTACCGGCGCATGTTCGGCCAGATGGCCAAGTGGGTGGTGCAGATCGACGATGCCGCGCGCATTCCCGAACTGGTCAACCAGGCTTTCCAGCGCGCCATCAGTGGCCGCCCTGGTCCGGTGGTAATCGCGCTGCCAGAAGACATGCTCACCGACCTGGTGCAGGTCGCCGATGCGCGCCCGGCCCAGCGTGTCGAGGCTGCTCCGGCGCCCCAGGCACTGGGCGAGTTGCAGGCGCTGCTGGCAAAGGCCCAGCGGCCACTGGTGATTGCCGGTGGCGGTGGCTGGAATGACCAGGCGGTGGCCGACCTGAAGCGCTTCGTGCAGGCGCAGAACGTGCCACTGGCGGCGTCGTTCCGCTGCCAGGACCTGTTCGACAACACCGACCCGCACTATGCCGGTGACCTGGGCCTGGCTGCCGGCCCGGTGTTGGTCGATGCGGTAAAGCAGTCTGACCTGTTGATTGTGGTGGGTGCCCGCCTGGGTGAGATGACCACGGGCGGATATGCGCTGGTCGACATTCCAACGCCAAAGCAGGCGCTGGTGCATGTACATGCCAGCGCCGAGGAGATCGGCCGCGTTTACCAGCCGACCCTGGGCATCAATGCCGGCCCCGGCAGCTTCCTGGCCCAGGCCGCTGCCTTGCAGGCGGTGCGTCCGGCGGAATTCGCCGACTGGGTCGCCAGCCTGAACAGCGGCTACCGCGGCAACTTCGAAACACCGCGCTCGCCGGGTGATGTGCAGATGAGCGAAGTGATCGCCTGGCTGAACAAGACCCTGCCGGCCGACAGCATCCTCACCTGTGGTGCCGGCAACTACACCGGCTGGGTGCACCGTGGCTACCAGCACCGTGTATTCCGCACGCTGCTCGGGCCTACCAACGGCTCGATGGGCTACGGCGTGCCGGCGGCAGTGGCGGCCAAGCTGACCTACCCGCAGCGCACGGTGGTGGCGTTTGCCGGTGACGGTTGTTTCCTGATGAATGGCCAGGAACTGGCCACTGCGGCGCACTACGACGCACGGGTGATCACCGTGGTGGTCAACAACGGCATGTACGGCACCATCCGCATGCACCAGGAGCGCACCTATCCTGGGCGGGTGTCCGGCACCGAACTGCACAACCCGGACTTTGCCGCCCTGGCGCGCGCCTATGGGCTGCACGGTGAAACCGTTACCCGTACCGAGGACTTCGCTGCCGCTTTCGAGCGTTGCCAAGTATCCGGCAAGCCGGCGCTGATCGAAGTGCAGGTCGACCCCGAAGCCCTGACCCCGCGCATGACCCTCAGCCAGATTCGCGACAAGGCCCTGCAAGCCAAGCGCTGATTCACCTCGGGTGGGGCGCGGTCCGGCCCCACCTTTTTTCATTATCCGAACGAGCCAATCGACATGAAACTTGCCGATCGTGATCTGCTGCGTGAAGTTTGCTATATCGATGGAAAATGGCTGGCGGCTGACAGCGGCCAGCGCATTGCCGTGACCAACCCGGCCACCGGCCAAGTGCTGGGCCACGTGCCGCGGATGGGGGCAGAAGAAACCCGCCGTGCCATCGCGGCTGCCGAGTGCGCCTTGCCAGCGTGGCGGGCGCTGACTGCCAAGGAGCGTGCCGCCCCGCTGCAGGCCTGGTTCCGCGAAATCCTCGCTCATCAGGAAGACCTGGCGCGCATCATGACCGCCGAGCAGGGCAAGCCCCTGGCCGAATCCCGTGGCGAGATTGCCTTTGCCGCCGCTTATGTGGAGTTCTATGCCGAGGAAGGCAAACGCATCTATGGCGATGTGATTCCTTCGCCGAACGCTGATCGGCGCTTGATCGTGACCAAGGAACCGATTGGTGTGTGTGCGGCGATTACACCTTGGAACTTCCCGGCGGCGATGATCACCCGCAAGGCGGCGCCGGCTTTGGCGGCGGGCTGCACGTTGGTGCTCAAGCCCGCTTCGCAAACCCCGTTCAGCGCGCTGGCACTGTGCGTGCTGGCCGAGCGTGCCGGTATCCCGGTGGGTGTGCTTAGCGTGGTGACCGGCGATTCGGCGGCCATTGGCGGCGAGCTGACGGCCAGCCCGGTGGTGCGCAAGTTGTCGTTCACCGGCTCGACCCCCATCGGCATCCAGTTGCTGCGGCAGTCGGCGGCAACGGTGAAGAAGGTGACCATGGAGCTGGGCGGCAACGCTCCGTTCATCGTGTTCGACGATGCCGACCTGGAAAAAGCGGTGGAAGGCGCGCTGATCGCCAAGTTCCGCAACAGCGGGCAGACCTGCGTGTGCGCCAACCGCTTCTATATCCAGGACGGCATCTACGAGCGCTTCGTGGCGCGCTTTGCCGAGCGCGTGGGTGAGCTGGTCGTCGGGCAGGGCGATGCACCAGGTACACAGGTCGGCCCGATGATCGACGGGCGTGCGGCCAATGGTGTCGAACGGCTGGTCGGCGAAGCTGTGGAGGCCGGTGCGCGGGTGGTGGCGGGAGGGCGTCGGCACGCCATGGGCGAGGCCTTCTTCGAGCCGACCTTGCTGGCGGATGTGACGCCGGACATGCGCGTGGCGCGCGAGGAAATTTTCGGGCCGGTGGCGCCGATCTTCCGCTTCGGCAGTGAGGAGGAAGTGATTGCCCAGGCCAACGACACCGAGTTCGGCCTGGCCTGCTACCTGTATGCCCGGGATGTCGGGCGCATCTGGCGGGTGACGGAAGCGCTGGAGTACGGCATGGTCGGGGTCAACGTCGGCGTGGTGGCGACTGAAGTGGCGCCGTTTGGCGGGGTGAAGGCCTCGGGGTTGGGCAGGGAGGGGTCACGCTACGGGATCGAGGATTACCTGGAACTCAAGTATGTGTGCCTTGGGCTTTAAGGCATTCCTGAGGCTCTGAGGTTGCCTGTACCGGCCTCTTTGCGGGCAAACCCGCTCCCACAGGTACTGCACAGCTCTCAAGATCTGCATGGCACCTGTGGAAATTTCCCATAGGTACGGCGCATGATTTGAAGGCCGTGCGGTCACTGTGGGAGCGGGTTTACCCGCGAAGAGGCCGACACAGGGTTACGATCAGGCCTTGCTGTCGAGCAGCCGCTGGTAGCGCGACAGGCTTTCTTCCAGGTGCTTGCGCAGCGCCGTACGTGCGCTGGCCACATCGCCCATGCTGATCGCTGACAGGATTGCCCCGTGCTCGCGGGCAATTTTCTTGATGTGTGCCTGGCGGTTCTTGCCGGTTACTTGGCCATGTTTGAGGTTCAGGTCAAGGATGATGTCCGGCCCCAGCGCTTCCAGCAATTGCGTGAAATGCGGGTTGTTGGTGGCCCGTGCAATCGCCAGGTGGAATTCGAAGTCGGCCTTGGCTTCCTCTTCCTGCGTGGCACCGTCCAGCGAGTTGAAGCGGTCGAACGCCTCGGTGATCGCCGCCATGCTGGCCGGGCTGCGGCGCTCGGCGGCGCGGGCCACCGATTCCGCCTCGATCCCCAGGCGCAATTCAAGGATCTGCGCCGCAGCGCGTACGTCATCGACCACGCTGTCGATGGCAAAGCCGATGCGTTTCACATCCTGCTCGACCACGAATACGCCCACACCTTGACGGGCAACCAGGCGCCCGCCCAGGCGCAGCGAGGCCACCGCTTCGCGGATGACCGGGCGGCTGACGTTGAACTCTTTGCACAGCGCTTGTTCGGACGGCAGCTTGTCGCCCGGGCCGTAGGTGCCAGTGTCGATCCGGCTGGAAAGCTCCTGGATCACGATTTCCGCCAGATTGGCGCGACGCGTGCCTAACGACGCATTCATAGAAGGGTTGCTCCTGAAACTGATTGGCTCATCACGGTTGATTCTCCGGCAGGTTGCGCGCAGCCCTCATGCCCCTTGCGGCGGGATCCGTAGCCAACCAGCGGTGATGTTGTCGGCATATGTTATCAAACATCTTACTAGCTCGTCTGATGCCCCACTTCTTGACCACGCAGATCTCGTCGCCGTGAAAATTATTTTACCTGCTCGCGTAGCATACACCCATTGACAGTTGCCTGCTGACTGTTATCTTACAAGTGCGATGGCGTTCCGGCCATTTCGCATGCGGTAAGCGATGTCGAGGTTCGTCCAATCACTACTGGGAGCTGAGCATGAATAACAACAAGGGAGGGCGTACAGCCCTCGCGACCGCGGTAACATTGCTGATGGCCATGGGGACGGCAAACGCAGCAGACAGTGAAGTTGTCAGGATCGGCTTCGCCGGCCCCCTGACCGGCCCTTCGGCGCACCAGGGACAGGACGTCGAGCATGGCATTCAGATTGCCGTAGAAGAGGCCAACCAGCAGCAACTGAAAATCGGTGACAAGGTGGCCCAGTTCAAACTGGTCTCCGAGGACGATGTCGCCGACCCACGCACGGGCACGGCGGTGGCGCAACGCCTGGTGGACTCGAAAGTGGCGGTGGTGATCGGCCACTACAACTCCGGCACCAGCATCCCGGCTTCGAAGATCTACGCCGCCGCCGGCATCCCGCAGATCTCGCCCTCGGCCACCAACCCCACCTTGACCCAGCAGGGCATCCCTTCGGTGTTTCGCACGGTCAACGACGACGCCACCCTGGGCCGCTACGCCGGCAACTACCTGGTCAGCCAGCTCAAGGCCCAGCGCATCGCCATCTTCGATGACCGCACCGCCTATGGCCAAGGCCTGGCCGACGAGGTGACCAGGGCGGTCAAGGCGGCTGGCGGCAATGTGGTGGTGCGTGAGTACACCAACGACAAGTCCACCGATTTCAACGCCATCCTCACCACTGCCAAGGCGCAAAAGGCCGACGCGGTGTTCTTCGCGGCACTCGACTACCAGGCCGCACCCATGGCCAAGCAGATGAAAAACCTGGGCCTGAAGGCGCGCTTCATGAACATCGGCAACCTGCCCAATGACTCGTTCAAGCAGATGGCTGGCAGCGCCGCCGAAGGTACCTATGCCTGGAACTATGGCACGCCGCTGCTGGACATGCCCAAAGGGGCAGCCTTCGAACAGAAGCTCAAGGACAAGTTCGGCGTGGGTGTGGTGCAGTCGTCGCCCGCTGCGTATGACGCCACCTGGGCCGCGATCAACGCCATGGTCAAGGCCGGCTCCGACGACCCCAAAGTGTATCTGCCAGTGCTCAAGAGCCAGAGCTATGACGGCGTCACCGGCACCATCGCCTTCGATGACAAGGGCAACCTGAAGAACCCGGCTGCCACCGTGTTCCAGTTCGCCGAAGGTGGCTGGAAAACCTTGTCGGTCGAGCGCGACTGAGTTTCACCCCATAACAAGCGGGCGCACGCCTGCGACATAACAAGAAGACTTTTCCCACCTGCCAGGCCAGTCGGCGTGTGGCGCTGAGCCGCCGCGCGCCGACGACAACGCAGTTTCGAGGATTCAGCGCGTGGACGGTAATTTCGATATCTTGTTGCAACAGGTCCTTAACGGCCTGGTGCTGGGCAGCATCTATGCCCTGGTAGCCTTGGGCTACACCATGGTCTACGGCATCATCGGCCTGATCAACTTCGCCCACGGCGAGGTGGTGATGATCGGCGCCATGGTCACCATTTCGGTACTGACAATGCTCGCTGGCGCCGGCTTTGCCCCTGGCGTCATCACGTTGCTGCTGGCAATCATGGCTGCTGCGGTGGTGTGCATGCTGCTGGCCCAGGGCATGGAAAAGTACGCCTATCGGCCCTTGCGCAAAGCCCCGCGGCTGACCCCGCTGATCCTTGCCATCGGCATCTCCATCGCCTTGCAGAACCTGGCGATGATGATCTGGGGGCGCGGCTACAAGACCTTCCCTGAAGTGGTAGAGACGCGGCCCGTGGACGTGTTCGGCGCCACTGTCACCAACGTGCAGCTCTCGATCATGCTGGTTGCCGTGGTGATCATGCTTGGCTTGTGGCTATTGGTGGACAAGACTCGCCTGGGCAAAGCCATGCGCGCCACCGCGCAGAATCAGGAAGTGGCCGGGCTGATGGGCATCAACATCAATCGGGTGATCAGCGCCACCTTCCTGATTGGCGCCAGCCTGGGTGCCATCGCCGGGGTAATGCGCGCCATCAACTACGGCCAGGCCGATGCCTACATGGGCCTGCTGCTGGGCCTGAAAGCATTCTCCGCAGCGGTGCTTGGTGGTATCGGCAACCTGTTCGGGGCCATGGCCGGTGGCCTGTTGCTGGGGCTGATCGAATCGCTGGCGGCAGGCTACACCGGGCAGTTGACGGGCGGCTTCCTGGGGGCCAACTACCAGGACATCTTCGCCTTTGCGGTGCTGATCCTGGTGTTGCTGTTCCGGCCCAATGGGCTGCTTGGCGAACGCCAGGCTGACCGGGCGTGAGGAGGCAGTCATGAAAAACCTCAAGACCCAGTACCTGTTGTTGATTCTCGGCTTCATCGCCTTGCCGTTCCTGGTCGAGGCCATTCCCATGCTGGGCGCTACCTGGGTGCGCATTCTTGGCTTTGCCATGCTCTACGTGCTGCTGGCGTTGGGACTGAACATTGTCATCGGTTATGCCGGCCTGCTCGACATGGGCTACATCGGCTTCTACGCCATTGGTGCCTACCTGTATGCACTGCTGGCTTCGCCCCACCTGCAAATGGCCGGCCTGCTTGAGGCTGTGCTGGACTGGCCGGTGTGGGTGATCATCCCGTTGGCTGCCGTGGCTGCGGCCATTTGCGGGGTGCTGATCGGTGCGCCGGTACTCAAGTTGCGCGGCGATTACCTGGCCATCGTCACCCTGGGCTTCGGCGAGATCATTCGCATCTTCATGAACAACCTGGACCAGCCGGTGAACCTCACCAACGGTCCCCAGGGCATCAGCAACATTGCCCCGCTGCACGTCGACTTCGGGGCATGGGCGCACGCGCCAGGTGCCGGGGCAACGCCGGTGCTGTCGCTGCAGCAAAGCTGGAGCCTGTTCGGCCTGCCCGTGTCGCCGGTGATCAGCTACTACCTGTTCTTCCTGTTCGTCGTCATCCTCTGCATCGTGCTGTCCAAGCGCCTGGAAGTGTCGCGTATCGGCCGCGCCTGGATGGCCCTGCGCGAAGACGAAGTGGCGGCCGAGGCCATGGGCCTGAACAAGCGCAACCTCAAGCTGCTGGCCTTTGCCATGGGGGCGACCTTTGGCGGGGTGTCCGGTGTGCTGTTCTCCAGCTACCAGGGTTTCGTCAGCCCCGAATCGTTCACCCTGATGGAGTCGATCATGGTCCTGGCCATGGTGGTGCTCGGCGGCATGGGCTCGATCCGGGGCGTGGTGCTGGGGGCGCTGATCCTGTCGGTGATGCCCGAACTGTTCCGCGACCTGGTCAACTGGGTCCAGCCGTGGGTGATGGACAACGTCACCTTCATCAGTCGCGATATCCTGCGCAACGTGCTGGATGCCTCAACCCTGCGCATGCTGGTATTCGGCCTGGCGCTGATCCTGGTGATGCGTTTTCGCCCCGAAGGACTCTGGCCGTCCAGTCGCCGCCGTGCCGAACTGCACGATGACGACCCTGAAGCCGAGCCGGCGCCTGCGGTGCTCAGCACTGCAATCAATGGACCGGCCAGCGAAGCCTCCTTCGAACTCCCGATCAAACAGGCGGACAAGGCATGAGCGATTTCCTTCTCGAGCTGCATCAGGTGAGCAAGTTCTTCGGTGGCCTGCAGGCCCTGCATGGCATTGACCTGAGCATCCGTCGCGGCGAGATCCGCGGCCTGCTGGGCCCCAATGGCGCCGGCAAGACCACGCTGTTCAACGTGCTCACTGGGCTGTATCGGGCCGAGCAGGGCAGGGTGATGTTCGACGGCAAGCCACTGCGCATCAGCAAACCGCACAAGGTGGTGGAGGCAGGCATCTCCCGCACCTTCCAGAACATCCGCCTGTTCCACAACATGACCGCCCTGGAAAACGTGATGATCGGCCGCCACGTACGCACCCGCAGTGGTGTGTTCGGCGCAATTCTGCGTACCCCGGCCTGTGTGCGTGAAGAGCGGGAAATCCGCCAGGCCGCGCGTTACTGGCTGAACTACGTCGGCATCGGCCACTTGGCCGGTGAACTGGCCAAGAGCCTGTCCTACGGCGACCAGCGCCGCCTGGAAATCGCTCGGGCGCTGGCCACCGAGCCAAAGCTGATTGCGCTCGACGAACCGGCGGCGGGGATGAACGCTTCGGAAACCGAAGGCTTGCGCCAGCTGATGTGCAAGATGAAGGCGGATGGCAAGACAGTGTTGTTGATCGAGCACGACGTGAAGCTGGTGATGGGCCTTTGCGACCACATCACCGTACTGGAATTCGGCCGCAAGATCGCCGACGGCCTGCCGGCCGACGTGCGCAAGGATCCACGCGTGATCGAGGCCTACCTGGGTGCAGAGGCAGTGGCATGAAAAACATCCTGCAAGTGAGTGACCTGAAGGTCAGCTACGGGGCTATCCAGGCCATCAAGGGCATCGACCTGACGGTGGGCGAGGGTGAGATGGTGGCGCTGATCGGCGCCAATGGCGCCGGCAAGACCACCACCCTGAAAACCTTGGCCGGCTTGCTGAAGCCCAGCGCCGGCAGCATCACCTTCGATGGCAAGGCGCACGCGGCGATCAAGGGCCATGACCTGATCCGCGAGGGGCTGGCGCTGGTGCCGGAAGGGCGGGGCATTTTCCCCAAGCTGACGGTGCACGAAAACCTCGAGATGGGGGCCTTCAGTCGGCGCGACGGCAAGGACGCCATCGGTGCTGACATCGAACGCATGTACGGTATCTTTCCGCGTTTGAAAGAACGTGCCTTTCAGCTGGCCGGCACCATGTCGGGTGGCGAGCAGCAGATGCTGGCCATTTCACGGGCACTGATGGGGCGGCCCAAGCTATTGTTGCTGGACGAGCCCTCCATGGGGTTGGCGCCGATCATCGTGCAGAAGATTTTCGAAACCATCGTCGAAGTGGTCAAGGGCGGGGTAACGCTACTGCTGGTGGAGCAGAACGCCCGCCTGGCGCTGCAGACCTGTCAGCGCGCCTACGTGATCGATGGCGGCCGTATCAGCCTGGAAGGCTGTGCCAAGACCTTGTTGCATGACGACCAGGTGAAGAAGGCCTACCTGGGCGAATGATCCAATCACAATGACAAGAGGATTTGCCCTGGGGTTGAGTGTTTGTCTTGCTGGCCTCTTCGCGGGCACGCCCGCTCCCACAGGAATCTCACAGGCCTCAGGATCTGTGCAGTACTTGTGGGCGCGGGCGTGCCCGCGAAGAGGCTAGTAGGCCCATGGCCGATTTCCTCCCAGGCAGGTTCCCCGAGCCCAGCACCGCACCGCAGCCATTGGGCGCGAAGCAGCCCCGAATTCTCAGATGTGTGGCACGTTACGGCCACTTGCACCGCCCGCATACTCAGGCTTCAGGTGCCCTTGCTCATCCAGCAGGTAAGCATCCATCACCTCGCGCACCACCGGCCCCGCCACCCGGCCCCCAGCCTCACCGTTCTCGATCATCACCGCCACCACCACACTCGGGTGGTCGGCCGGTGCAAAGCCGACAAACAGGGCGTTGTCGCGGTGGCGCTCCAGGGTCTTGTTGCGGTTGTAACGCTCACCCTGCTTGATCGCCACCACCTGCGCGGTACCACTCTTGCCGGCGATCCGGTATTGCGCGCCCGCCGCAGCGGCGCGGGCAATACCGCGCGGGTCGTGCATGACCATCTGCATGCCCTGGCTGACCTGGTCCCAGGCATGCTTGTCGTGCAGCACGATGTTGGGCATCGGGTTGGGGTCCACCGGCGCATCGCCACCCACGGTCATGGCCAGGTGCGGGCGATGCCACACGCCCTTGCTCGCCAGCAGGCTGGTGGCCTGGGCCAGCTGCAGCGGGGTGACCTGCATGTAACCTTGACCAATGCCAAGAATCAGCGTTTCGCCCGGGAACCAGGCCTGGCGCCGGCTGGCACGCTTCCACTGGGCCGACGGCATCAGCCCGGAGGCCTCTTCGAACATGTCCAGCGACACCTTCTGGCCCAGGCCGAATTCGGCCATGTAGTCATGCAGGCGGTCGATGCCCAGCTTGTGCGCCAGGTCGTAGAAATAGGTGTCGTTGGACCGCATGATGGCGGTGTACATGTCCACCCAGCCGTCGCCGCTGCGGTTCCAGTTGCGGTACTTGTGGTCATAGTTGGGCAGCTCGTAATAGCCCGGGTCGAACACCCGGCTGCCTGGGGTGATCACGCCGCTGTCGAGGCCGGCGATGGCCACTTCCGGTTTCACCGTCGAGCCTGGGGCATACAGGCCGCGCAGCACACGGTTGAACAGCGGTCGGTCGATGGAATCGCGCAGTTCGGCGTACTGCTTGAAGCTGATGCCCTTGACGAACAGGTTGGGGTCGAAGCTGGGGTTGCTGACCATTGCCAGCACGTCGCCATTGGCCGGGTCCAGTACCACCACCGAGCCACGGCGGTCGCCCAAGGCCTTTTCTGCGGCCACCTGCAAGTGGGCGTCCAGGGTCAGGACGATGTCTTGTCCCGGGGTCGGGGCCTTGTGGTTGAGCACGCGCATCACCCGGCCCTGGGCGTTGGTCTCGACCTCCTCGTAGCCCACATGCCCGTGCAGCTGGCTTTCGTAGAAGTGTTCGATACCGGTCTTGCCGATTGACTGGGTGCCACGGTACTCGGTGCTGTCGAGAACCTTGGCCTCTTTCTCGTTGATGCGCCCCACATAACCCACCGAGTGGGCGAAATGTTCGGCCAAGGGGTATTCGCGGATGAACTGTGGCTCTACTTCCAGGCCCGGCAGGCGGAACTGGTTCACCGCCACCAGGGCGATCTGCTCTTCGCTCAGGCCTACCATCAGGGTTACCGGTTCGAACGGCTTGCGGCCACGGCGCAGGTCTTTGTCGAACTGCTTGCGGTCGTCTTCGGTCAGGCCTAGCACCTGGGTGAGGGTGTCGAGCACCTTGGCCGAGTCGCCGCCGGCCCGCTCGCGGGTCATGGTCAGGTCGAAGCTGGGTTTGTTGTCGGCCAGCACCACGCCGTTGCGGTCGTAGATCAGCCCGCGTTCGGGGGCGATGGGCAGCACGTGCACACGGTTGTTTTCCGACACGGCGGTCTGCTGGTCGTGCTGCAGCACCTGCAAGACATACAGCCGCCCCACCAGCACGGCGACCAGGCTGAAGACCAGGATGGCGCAGGCCAGGAGCCGGCGATTGACCAGGTGCTTTTCCTTTTCGTGGTCCTTGAGGGGGATGGGTTGTGGCATCAGTAGCTCTTGTCTGCAGGTATCGCGGTGGCTGTACGGGCGCGCGATCGGGCCGGGGATGCTACGCAACACCCACCGCGCCCTCAAGGCGAGTGGCGACTGACGGTGGGCGGTTAATGTCTGCCCACCCCGGAATCAGGGCGCTGGCGGGGAACATGAAGATTTGTTCATCGCTGCTGCCTCTTGAGCGCTCAGGCATGGATTTGGGCTTCTTTTATGGATCCACAAAATTGTAGCGTTCGATAAACGAACAAAATTTTTATCCAGCATTAAATCTGTAAATGCCTGATTAATATAGATAAACACAATTTTGTTTGATGATTTTATCTTTTTCATGAACGGTTTAACTGGGGGGACTAAGCCATGCTCATTGTTTGTGGATCCATTATCTGGTTGATTGAGCGCCTGACAGCGGCAGGAGCCCTCCTGCCGTATGCGATAACAATTACAAAAAGGGTCCAAGTCATGAATGGCTTCTCACGGCCACGGAACCGTCATGGTTCCTACCGCTTCGCCTGCGTCTGCACATCTGTCCTCTCACTTGTGGCCAACCCAGGCCGGCAGGTGACCCTATGAATGCCGATCTCAAGCAACGGCTGGACAACGACCCGATGGGCCGCTTTCAGTACCTGGCCATCGGTATTTGTATCCTCCTCAACATGATCGATGGCTTCGACGTCCTGGTGATGGCCTTCACCGCTGCCTCGGTGTCCGCCGAATGGGGTCTTAACGGGGCGCAGGTGGGGCTGCTGCTCAGTGCCGGCCTGTTCGGCATGGCGGCCGGTTCGTTGTTCATCGCGCCTTGGGCCGACCGCTTTGGCCGCCGCCCGCTGATCCTGCTGTGCCTGGCGCTTTCCGGTATTGGCATGTTGCTCTCGGCAATGAGCCAGAGCCCGTTGCAACTGGCGCTGCTGCGTGGCCTGACCGGGCTGGGCATTGGCGGCATCCTGGCCAGCAGCAATGTGATTGCCAGTGAGTACGCCAGCAAACGCTGGCGCGGCCTGGCGGTGAGCCTGCAGTCAACCGGCTACGCCCTGGGCGCGACGCTGGGCGGTTTGCTGGCGGTATGGCTGCTGGGGCATTGGGGTTGGCGCTCGGTGTTTTTGTTTGGCGGCATTGTCACCGTGCTGGTAATCCCGCTGGTGCTGTTGTGGCTGCCGGAGTCGCTGGATTTTCTGCTGGCGCGTCGACCGGCCAATGCGCTGGCACGGGTCAACCGCCTGGCCATGCGCCTTGGCCAGCCGGCGCTGGCACACCTGCCAACACCCGTAGCAAGGGAGCCGGGCGCCGCCCGCGGCTTCCGGCAACTGCTGGCGCCGTCCATGCGCCGCACCACGCTGGTGATCTGGTTACTGTTCTTCCTGGTCATGTTCGGGTTCTACTTCGTCATGAGCTGGACGCCGAAACTGCTGGTCGCCGCCGGCCTGTCGGCACAGCAGGGCATCACCGGCGGGGTGCTGTTGAGTGTCGGCGGCATCCTCGGCGCGGCGCTGATCGGTGGCCTGGCGTCGCGCTGGCCACTCACCCGCGTGCTGGCGCTGTTCATGCTGATCACGGCGGCGTTGCTGGTGCTATTTGTGGTCAATGGCGCGTCGGTCAGTGCAGCCTTGGCCTTGGGGCTGCTGATCGGGCTGTTCTCCAATGGCTGCGTAGCCGGCCTGTATGCCCTGTCGCCGGTGGTCTATGACGCCTCTGTGCGCGCTACCGGCGTGGGTTGGGGCATCGGCATCGGCCGCATGGGCGCCATCTTGTCGCCGACCGTGGCCGGCGTGTTGCTCGATGGCGGCTGGCAGCCACTGCACCTGTACGGGGTGTTTGCCAGCGTATTCGTGCTTGCCGCGGGTTGCCTGCTGTTGCTGCGCCCAATGACCAAGCCGGCGCCTGCGCAGCCGGCAGATGCACTGAGCCACTGAGCGCAACCCGGCCTGGCCGGGTACCTGAATGCAGCGTGCTGCCCTGGGCCAAGTTGGCCTGGGGCGTTCGGCTGCGCCTATTGAAAGCGGAGAACAATAATAATGATGCACACAACCTGCACCCTGGCCCGTTCGGCCTCGGTGGTTTCGCTGGCGCTTGGCCTGGGTATGCCGGCTTGGGCCGAGGAGGGGGGCTTTTTTGAAGATGCCAAGGCCGGGCTGACACTGCGCAACTACTACTTCAACCGCGATTTCCGCGACCCAGGAGCGGCCAAGAGCAACGTCGAAGAATGGGCCCAGGGCTTCATCTTCAAGTTCAGCTCTGGCTACACCCCGGGGCTGATCGGTGTTGGCCTGGACGGCATCGCAATGTTCGGCATGAAGCTGGACAGTGGCCGCGGTACCAGCGGCTCCGAACTGCTGCCAGTGCACGATGACGGGCGTGCGGCCGACGAGTATGGCCGCGCCGGGCTGGCGGCCAAGCTGCGTATTTCATCGACCGAGCTGAAGGTGGGTGAGTTGCTGCCGGATATTCCGCTGCTGCGCTACGACGATGGCCGCCTGCTGCCGCAGACCTTCCGTGGCGCCATGCTCGACTCGCGGGAAATCGAAGGCCTGAGCCTGCAAGCCGGCCAGTACCGCGAGGTCAGCCTGCGCAACTCGTCCGATATGCAGGACCTTTCTGCCTGGGCCGCCCCCGGGGTTACCTCGGACGGCTTCAACTACGCCGGCACAGAATACCGCTTCAACCAGCAGCGTACGCTGATTGGCGCCTGGCATTCGCAGCTGGAGGATATCTACCAGCAAAGCTACTTCAACCTGCTGCATAGCCAGCGAGTGGGCGAGTGGACGCTGGGGGCCAACCTGGGTTACTTCATCGACCGGGATGACGGCCAGGCGCGCATTGGCGATATCAAGAGCCGCACTGGTTACGCTCTGCTGTCAGCTTCGCACAGTGGCCACACGCTGTACCTGGGGTTGCAGAAAGTCAGTGGCGACAGCCAGTGGATGTCGGTGTACGGCAGCAGCGGCCGCACCTTGGGTAACGACATGTTCAACGGCAACTTCAGTAACGCCGACGAGCGCTCGTGGCAAGTGCGCTACGACTACAACTTTGCCGCGCTGGGTGTGCCGGGACTGTTGGCCATGGTGCGTTACGGGCATGGCGAAAATGCCACCACGGCGGCGGGCAGCAATGGCAAGGAGTGGGAGCGTGATACCGAGGTGAACTACACGTTCCAGAGCGGAGCGCTGAAGAACCTCAATATCCGTCTGAACAACGCTACCAACCGGCGCAGCTTCAACAGCGATTTCGACCAGACGCGACTGATCGTCAGCTACCCGCTGACGCTGTAAGCGGCAATATGCCCAGTGAGCACGCTCCTTGTATCGCGCAGGGTTCAGGCTTATGCAGTACCTGTGGGGGCAACTGTCTTGCACCACACCTGAAAGCTGGCGCGAAAACTGTGGGGGCCATTGTGTTGCTCAATATCCGGAATCTAGCGCGGTATCTGTGGGAGCGGGCTTGTCCCGCGAACACCGGCAAAGCCGGTGCCAGGTACCGCGTTGCCTGCTTCGCGGGTGAACCCACACGCACACACCTGTCTCGAGCTTTGTGTGGTGCGCTCCGAACAGGCCTGCAGCATCCCCTCGGCTTGCGCTAAGATGCCCGCTCATGTCCCTGGAAGTAGCCTGGATGAGCAAACCCGGTCAAATGGTGCTGGTTGCGCTGCGCAAGATGATCGCCTCGGGCGAGCTGGCGGCCGGCGAGCGCTTGATGGAAGTCCCCACTGCCGAACTGTTCGGCGTCTCCCGCATGCCGGTGCGCATGGCGTTTCGTACCCTCGAGCAGGAAGGCCTGCTGGTGCGTTTTGGCGGCCGGGGTTTTCAGGTGCGCTCGGTCAGCGCCGATGACATCGCAGGTGCGGTGGAGGTCCGCGGCGTGCTGGAGGGGTTGGCCGCTCGCCAGGCTGCAGAGCGTGGCTTGTCGGCGCAAGCGCGCGCGGCGCTGCAACAGTGCCTGGTCGAGGGCGATCAGTTGTTCGACAAGGGCTTCGTCACCGAAGAGGACCTGCAGGCCTATCACGACCTGAACATGCGCTTTCACCAGGTGATCATCGAAGCCAGCCACAACCCGGCCATCGCCGATGCCCTGGCACGCAACGACCACCTGCCGTTCGCCTCGGTCACCGCACTGGCCGTGGACCGCCATGACCTGGCCCGCGAGTACCGGCGCTTCAACTTCGCCCATATGCAGCACCACGCGGTGTTCGACGCCCTGACCAACCGTCAGGGTGCCCGCGCCGAAGCGATCATGCGCGAGCACGCCAATGCCACTTTGCGCTACGCCGAGACCTTTGGCGGCGCAACGGCGGACGCGAGCATGAAAGTCATCCTGCCCTTGTCGTAAAACTGGTTCAGATATCCAGCACCAGCAGCGGCGACTTCGAGCGCGAGCAGCAGGGCGTGAACTGATCGTTCAGCGCCTGCTCCTCTTCGGTGAGGAACATGTCGCGATGGTCCGGCGTGCCTTGCAGCACCCGCGTCAGGCAGGTGCCGCAAATACCCTGCTCGCATGACATGGCGATCTCGATACCGTGCTGTTCCAGCACCTGCACCACGGTCTGGTCGGCTGGCACCTCGAACACTTGCCCCGTGCTGCTCACCTGCACCGAAAAACTACCGTCGTTGCTGGCATCCACGGGCGCTGCGGCAAAGTACTCGCGGTGCAGGTTGGCCTCCTGCCAGCCCAGCCCCTTGGCGCTGGCCAGCACATGCTGCATGAACCCGCCGGGCCCGCATACATACAGGTGCACATCGTCTTGCGGGTTGCCCAGCACCTGAGCGATATCCAGTGCGGTTTCCGGTTGCTCGTCAAAGTGCACGACCAGGCGATCAGCGAATGGCGCGTTGCGAATGCGCTCGACAAAGGCCGCACGCTCGCTGGAGCGGGCGCAGTAGTGCAGCTCGAACGGGTGGCCGCTGTGGGACAACTGCTCAGCCATGCACAGGATCGGGGTAATGCCGATGCCACCGGCAAACAAAAGGCTGCGCCGCGCACCCTCGGCCAGCGGGAACAGGTTGCGCGGCGCGCTGATGCGCAGCCGGGCGCCGGCCTGCACCTGCTCATGCAAGCTGCGTGAGCCGCCCCGCGAAGCCGGGTCGTTGAGGACGCCAATCAGATAACGGTGGCGTTCTTCGGGGTGGTTGCACAGCGAATACTGGCGCACGAGCCCATCAGGCAAATGCACGTCGATATGCGCGCCGGCGCTGAACGCCGGCAGCAGGCTGCCATCCGCCGCCGCCAACTCGAAACTGCAGATACCCTGCGCTTCATCGTTACGGGATACCACTACGGCATCGATCATGTCGGCTTCCTCAGGCAGGGGTGGCGCTGGTGGCGATCAGTTGCGGCTGCGGCGCACGTTCTTTGGCGATAATCCGCTCCAGCACCTTGCGCGACTGCACGCCGCCAGCATCGATGTTCAGCTTCAGCAGGTTGCGCTCGGGGTGGGCCAGCAGGTTCTGTTGCTGGCGCTCGAGCATCTCCAGGTCTTCGCTGAAAATCTTGCCCTGGCCCTCACGAATGTTGTCGGTCAGGGTCTGGTCGTGCGCGGCGAAGTTGCGCGCCATGCCCCAGAAGTACCAGATTGAGGTATCGGTTTCCGGGGTGATGAAATCGACCACGATGCTCGACGCCTTGTGCTGCGCTTCGGCGTGGTAGCCACCCTTGCCGGCATGGGCTACGCCCACTTCGATCAGCACATGGCTGGGCGGGGTGAAGCGGCAGATCTGCCAGCGATCCACCGGCACATCGTCGGCCAGGCCGTTGCCACGCAGGGCCATGCGCCAGAAGGGCGGGGCCATGATGTTTTCCATATGCCGGGCGGTGACCACCTCGTCTCCTGTGACGGTGGTGACTGGCGGGGCCTCGTCGATTTCCTTCTGGCCGATGCTGGAGGCATGCACATAGGTTTCGTGGGTGAGGTCCATCAGATTGTCGATCATCAGCCGGTAGTCGCAACCGATGTGGAACAGCCCGCCGCCGTAAGCCCACTCATCATTCACCGCCCATTCCAGATGCGGGATCAGCGCCGGGTCGGCCTGCGCCTGGTCGCCGGGCCAGACCCAGATAAAGCCGTAGCGCTCGACGGCCGCAAAGGTCTTGTTGCAAGGGAAGCCACGCACCCGCTGGCCCGGCATCGACACAGTCTTGCCGTCGCAGCCCATGACCAGGCCGTGGTAGCCGCACACCAGGTTGCCGTCCTCGACATAGCCCAGCGACAACGGCGCGCCGCGGTGGGGGCAGAAGTCCTCGACAGCGGCCACTTGGTTCTCCTTGGCGCGGTAGAACACGATCTTTTCGCCGCAGATCTGTCGACCCAGGGGCTTGGTGGCTATCTCGTCGGGGGTGCAGGCGACGTACCAGGTGTTTTTGGGGTACATGGAAGGCTCTCCAGGGTTTTGTTTTTATTTAATGGATCCATTAGAGCTCTGGCATGAGAAGCAGGTCAACACCTTATGCGTATATTTCGCTGGTCATGTGCGGTTATCGAACGATCAGTGGATCCATTAATGCCAGTCCCTTAGGGCGCTCTCGGTAGCAGATGGGGCGGTTTCAGCGGCAGGTCTTGAAGGCAGGTGGGCGTGTGCCTTGGCCAAGAGCCAAGGGCTGACGCACCCTCTGGAGGAGCAGGCTTGCCCGCTAACACGGGCGACCCCCGTGTCATTTGGTTGCGAGTTATGTAGATGACACAAGTGATCTAAGCATTATTCGATATCTTGTAAGCTAAAGGATCTGCTTAAGATCAGATGATTTCTACGTGATAGGTCTCGTTGCGCTTAGTTGCAATGCACGCCCTTGGCAGGGCCATCAAGCGGCTTATGAATAGAGTGCTCGCAAATATAATAGGTGTGAAAAAATTGAGGCTCATTCAATACAACATGGGGTGTTGAAGTGGATGTGCTGATGGGTTTGGTGGCAGCCTTATGTTGGAAGGTTACGGTAGCGACTTCCCGCTCTATCGGCACGCAGCACGTCGGCGACAGGGAAAAACAGGCTGTGGCGACGTGTCTCACGAGAGGGCGGACGCTGCTCAAGGTCATCACCCTGCAAAGGGGTACAACAACTCAAGCAGTTGGAAATAGTTGTACTGTTGGGCGCCCGTCAAAACAATGACGACAGTTTTTGCTCCAGGCCATTGATTTAATTTCAAGAAGTTAATGTTTATAAAGCCAGGAATAATCTTTAGGAAGTCTCGTTTTTGCTTGTTGGTGATTGTTCATTTTGACTGTTGGTTGCACCGATAAGCGTGGCGTCGCTAGCTATTTTGAGCTGTTGATTTATGCGCCAATTACCAAGACAACCGGTTATTCGCCCTGAAAAATTCAGACACGTGTTCGGCTGAAACTCCCCGAACCTGCTATTCCTGAAAGGACCCCCAAATCACCAAGGCCCGTCGATGCTCGCCATCGAACAGCTCCACAAATCATTCCTCACCCCCCAAGGCCCGCTCCCTGTTCTGCAGGGTGTGGACCTGCGCCTGGCACGCGGCAGCAGCCTGGCGCTGATGGGCGAGTCGGGCAGCGGCAAGAGCACGTTGCTGCACCTGATTGCCGGCCTGGACCGTGCCGACAGCGGCCGTATCCTGATCGATGACGTCCCGCTCGACGGCCGTTCGGAGGCGTCGCTGGCGCAGTGGAGACGGCAGGGGATTGGGCTGGTGTTCCAGCAATACAACCTGATCAGCAGCCTGGACGTGGCGGCGAACCTGGCCTTTCAGGCCAGGCTGGCGGGCAGGCATGACCCACAATGGGTGGCTTACCTGGCAGAGCAGTTGGGCTTGGCAGGTTTGCTGGCGCGCTACCCAGAGCAGTTGTCCGGTGGCCAGCAGCAACGGGTCGCCATCGGCCGCGCGCTGGCTGGGCGCCCGGCCTGGCTTTTGGCTGACGAACCCACCGGCAGCCTTGACGAAGCCAGCAGCGATGAGGTGCTGAGCCTGTTGCTGGAACTGGTCGCAGAGGCCGGCAGCGGTGTGTTGATGGTGACCCACAGCCCCCGGCTGGCGGCACGCTTGCAGCGGCGTTGCCAGCTGCAGGCCGGCCGCGTTCAGCCAGAGTTGGGATGATGAGGCTTTTGTCGCTGGCCCTGTTGGCGTTGTTCAGCCATTGGCGGCGCCATCGTGTGCAGTTTTTCAGCATCTTCACCGGGCTGTGGCTGGCCACGGCGCTGTGGACGGGCGTGCAGGCGCTGAACAGCCAGGCACGCAGCGATTACGCCCGGGCCAGTGCCGTGCTGGCCGGGCCGCTGCAGGCGCAGCTAGTGCCGCGCAACGGTGAGCGCTTCGACCAAGGGCTTTACGTGCAATTGCGCAAGCAGGGTTGGCCCGTAATGCCCGTGCTGGAAGGGCGCTTGCGTTTGCCTGGGGAGCCCGCGCGCAGCGTGCGCCTGCTGGGCATCGACCCTTTGAGCCTGCCGCCAGCCAGCAGCATTGCCGGTGTCCAGCCGCAAGCATTCGATGTGCAGGCGTTCATCGGCACGCCCGGGCAAGCGTGGGCCGGGCCAGAGACCTTGCGGCAACTGGGCGCAGAGCGTGGGGCAGCGGTGCGCGACAGCGAAGGGCAACTGTTGCCACCCATGGTCCTGCAGCCTGCATTGGCGCCCGGCGTGATCGTGGTCGATATCGGCCATGCCCAGCGGTTGCTGCACGCGCCTGGGCAGTTGTCGCGATTGCTGGTGGCCGGCAAGCCAGGGCCGCTGCCTGCTGATATTGCGGTTTACCTCGAACTGCAACCGCAACAGGACGACGGCGGGTTGCAGCGGCTGACTGAGAGCTTTCACCTCAACCTGACTGCTCTCGGCCTGCTGGCGTTCGTCGTAGGCCTGTTTATCGCCCATGCCGCAATCGGTCTGGCGCTAGAACAGCGGCGTGGATTGATCCGCAATCTGCGCGCCTGTGGCGTCAGCTTGAACACCCTGCTGTGCGCCTTGATGCTGGAGCTGGGACTGTTCGCCGTCCTGGGCGGGCTGGCCGGCGTGGCCAGCGGGTATGTGCTGGCGGCGTGGTTATTGCCCGATGTGGCAGCCAGTTTGCGCGGCCTGTACGGCGCCCAGGTTGCCGGTTCCCTGAGCCTGCCCGCGTGGTGGTGGCTGGTGGGGGTGCTTGTGAGCGTGCTGGGGGCATTGCTGGCAGGGCTGGGCAGCGTGTTGCGTGCTGCCCGGTTGCCATTACTGGCGTTGGCGCAGCCTCAGGCCTGGCGGCTGGCGCAGGGGCCATGGTTGAGGCGCCAGGCTTGCATAGCGTGCGTTCTGTTGCTGCTGGCCTTGGGCTGCGGCCTGCTGGGTAACCGCCTGGCCAGCGCGTTTGCCATGCTGGCTGGGTTGTTGCTGGCGGCGGCGCTGTTGTTGCCGGCCTTGCTCGACCGGGCTCTGGCCTTGCTGACGCCGTATTGCCGGCGACCTTTGGCGCAATGGTTCGTCGCCGATAGCCGCCAGCAACTGCCGGCACTGAGTTTGGCGCTGATGGCACTGTTGCTCGCGTTGGCTGCCAGTGTCGGCGTGGGCAGCATGACCGAAGGCTTTCGCAAGACTTTTGTCGGCTGGCTGGACCTGCGCCTGTCTGCCGACCTGTACGTCAGCCCTCGGGATACCGCCCAAGGTCTGGAAATTGCGCAATGGCTAGGGCAGCAATCGGCAGCCAGTGTGGTGCTGCCCGGCTGGCGTGTAGAAACGCAGTTGCAGGGCTGGCCAGTGCAGCTTCAGGGCATCGTCGATCACCCGGTCTACCTCAAGCGTTGGCCGTTGCTGCAGCAGCAGCCTCACGCCTGGGAAACGTTGGCCGGCGGGCATGCGGTAATGCTCAGCGAACAGCTGGCCAGGCGCCTGAAGCTGCAACTGGGCGATCGCCTGGCGCTGCCTTCAGAGGCCATGACGGTGGTGGGGATCTATGCCGATTACGGTAACCCCAAGGGGCACGTACTGGTCAATGCCAGCTGGTTGCGCAGGCAATGGCCGCAGGCAACGCTGACCGGGTTGAGCGTTGATCTGCCCGCTGAACAATTGCCCGTCATCAAGGCAGCGTTGCAGCAGCACTTCGCCTTGGACGACAGCCGCGTGGTGGAGCAGGCAAGCCTGAAACGCTGGTCCACCGAAGTGTTCAACCGCACCTTCGCCGCCACCGCCGCGCTCAACAGCCTCACGCTTGGCGTGGCCGGCGTGGCGCTGTTCATCAACTTGCTGACGTTGGGCCAGACGCGGCTGAGCCAGCTGGCCCCCCTGTGGGCACTGGGTGTGCAGCGCAGGCAACTGGTGTGGCTGAGCTTGGGGCAGACCCTGATGCTGAGCAGTTTCACGGTAATGCTGGCAATCCCGTTGGGGGTGTTGCTGGCCTGGGGCCTGGTGGCGGTGGTCAACGTGCAGGCGTTCGGCTGGCGCCTGCCGCTTTATGTTTTCCCCGTGCAGTTGCTGCAACTGGCCGCGCTGGGTTTGTTCACCAGCCTGTTGGCCAGCGCCTGGCCGCTGTGGCAACTGGCGCGCCGCCATCCCCGCGAATTGTTGAGGCCGTTTGCCGATGAAGCGTAACACCTTGCTGTTGCTATGCGGCCTGCTATGCGCTTGTGACCCGCCGGCGCCACAAAGCTATGCCGGGCTGGGGCAGCAGGCGGACGGTTTCAGCCAGGTGGCCCGCGCGCATCGCCTGGAATTCCCGCGTGACCATGGCGCACACGATGGCTTTCGCATCGAATGGTGGTACGTCACCGCCAACCTCAAGGACGCCCAGGGGCGTGACTGGGGCGCCCAGTGGACCCTGTTCCGCTCGGCCCTGCGCCCCGGCCCTGAAACCACCGACTGGAACAGCCCCAACCTGTGGATGGGGCACGCGGCCCTGACCGGGCCGGGTGGTCACCAGTCTGGCGAAACCCTGGCGCGTGGCGGTATCGGCCAGGCTGGTGTGCAGGCCCAGCCGTTCCGGGCGTGGATCAATGATTGGTCATTGCAGGGCAGGGGGGGTATCGAAAGCCTGCACATGGTTGCCGGTGGCGAAGGCTTTCGCTACGACTTGCGTTTGCGCAGTGATCGGCCCCTGGTGCTGCATGGCGATCAGGGTTACAGCGAGAAATCCGGCAAAGGGCAGGCCTCGTACTATTACAGCCAGCCGTTTTACCGGGTGCGCGGGGAAGTGGAACGTGAAGGCATGTGCATCGCGGTCACCGGCCAGGCCTGGCTCGACCGGGAGTGGAGCAGCCAGCCGCTGGCGGCCGGGCAAACGGGGTGGGACTGGTTTTCCCTGCACCTGGACAATGGTGCCAGGCTGATGGTGTTCCAGGTGCGTCAGGCTGAGGGCGATGCCTACCGCGCCGGCACGTGGGTTGGCCCGCACGGTGAAGTGGTCGCGCTGCTGGGCGCGCAGGTTCAGTTGCAGGCCTTGGCCTGGGCCGAGCAGAAGAATGGCAAGCAGGTACCGACGCACTGGCGGGTGCAGGTGCCGGCGCAGGGGGTGGATGTGCAGGTCGAGGCGGTGGAACCACGGGCCTGGATGGATACGCGGTTCCCTTACTGGGAAGGACCGGTGCGGTTGAGCGGGAGTGCGGGTGGGCGCGGGTATCTGGAGATGACAGGCTACTAGTGCAACACATTCCCGCGATCATGCACCCACCCTGTGGGAGCGGCCTTGCGTCGCGAAAGGGCCGCACAGCGGCCCCGGCAATTCTGCGGCGAGGCGCAAATCCCGGGGGCGCTGCGCACCCCTTTCGCGACGCAAGGCCGCTCCCACAAGGGACGCGTCATCGTTTCAGTCTTTGATCAGCCGCCGTAACACGGCGCGTGCTTCGTCGCTGCGCAAGCACTCGATGAACAACTGGCTTTCACGCGCCACCGTGGCCTCCAGCTCCGCCCGCTGGCTGTCCTTGATCAGCCGCTTGCTGATGCGCAATGCCGCCTGCGGGTAACTTTGCAGCTGCCGCGCCAGCTTGCGCGCTGCGGCCAGGCACTGTTCGCCATCTTCATGCAGCTCATTGGCCAGCCCCCAGGCCACTGCCTGTTCGCCATCCAGCAACGCGTTACCCAGCAGCAGGCCGGCGGCGCGGGCCTGGCCAAGCAAGCGGGGCAGTAGCAGGCTGGAGCCAAACTCTGGGCACACCCCCAACGGTGCGAAAGGCATGCGCAACTTGGTCGAGCGGCTGACCAGCACCTGGTCGCAATGCAACAGCAAGGTGGCGCCGATGCCGATTGCTGCGCCACTGACTGCCGCGATCAGCGGCTTGTCCAGGCCCATGACCACCCGCATCAGGCGGAACACCGGGCTGTCCAGGTCAGTGGGCGGGTTGTCGAGAAAGTCGCGCAGGTCGTTGCCAGCCGTGAAACAGTGCGGCCCTCCGGTGAGGATGATGACATCCACAGCAGGGTCTTCACCCGCCGCCAGCAACAAGTCGCCCAGTTGCTGGTACATGGCGGTGTTCAGGGCATTTAGCTTGTCGGGGCGGTTGAAGGCCAGGGTCAGCAGGCCTTGGTCCAGCTCGCGTGTGATCAGGTCGTTCATGGCAGCCGTTTTTGTTGTTGTGGGCGGGAGTGCCAAGGGTTTATCACGCAGTCCGGCTTGTTGTACAGTCGTTCAGCCCCGCACTGGAACCGAGAACTGCCGATGAGCCAGGAAGCCCGCTACCACCGTATGCTGCCGGAATTACGCAAGGCCAACCTGGTCGAAGCGACCTTGGTGTGCCTCAAGCGCCATGGTTTCCAGGGGGCTTCGATCCGCAAGATCTCGGCCGAGGCCGGTGTCTCGGTGGGGCTGATCAGCCACCACTACGCCGGCAAGGATGAACTGGTGGCCGAAGCCTACCTGGCCGTCACCGGCCGGGTGATGGGGCTGCTGCGTGACGCCATGGCGCAGGCTGCGCCCAATGCCCGCGAGCGGTTGTCGGCGTTTTTCCGCGCCTCGTTCTGTGCAGAGTTGCTCGACCCGCAACTGCTCGACGCCTGGCTGGCCTTCTGGGGCGCGGTGAAGACAGCCGACGCGATCAACCAGGTGCATGACCATTCCTATGGCGAGTACCGCAAGGAACTGAGCCGGTTGCTGGCCGAGCTGGCCACGCAGGAGGGCTGGCAGGGCTTCGATGCCGATCTCGCGGCCATCAGCCTCAGTGCCCTGCTCGATGGCCTGTGGCTGGAGTCAGGGCTTAACCCCGGCACCTTCACCCCCGAGCAAGGCGTGATTATCTGCGAAGCCTGGGTCGATGGCCTGCAGGCCGGCGGCCGGCGGCGCTTCAGCCTGCCCGAGGGCTGTTGATCGTCCGTTCAGTAACGAGTACGCTGCTGGCGCGAGTGTGTAGAACAACACCAATAAAAAAGAGACAACACGCAATGACGCCTCGGGTATTGATCGTCGATGACGATCCGCTTATTCGTGACTTGCTGCAGGCCTATCTGTCCCAGGAAGGCTATGACGTGCACTGCGCCGATACGGCGGAAAAGGCCGAAGCCTGGCTCGGCAGCCAGGACGTCGACCTGGTGTTGCTGGATATCCGCCTGCCTGGCAAGGACGGCCTCACCCTGACCCGCGAACTGCGCGTGCGCTCGGAGGTGGGCATCATCCTCATTACCGGCCGTAACGACGACATCGACCGCATTGTCGGGCTGGAATGTGGTGCTGATGACTACGTGATCAAACCGCTCAACCCCCGTGAGCTGGTATCGCGCGCCAAAAACCTGATCCGCCGCGTGCGCCATGCCCGCGAAGCGCAACCGGCACCGGCCTGCGCGCAGTCGCTGAAGCAGTTTGCCGACTGGGCGCTGGACACCGACCGCCGTCGCCTGATCGATCCACGCGGGGGGCAAACCCTGCTCACCCACGGTGAGTTCCAGTTGCTCAGCGTGTTCCTGCGTAACAGCGGCCATACCCTGAGCCGCGACCAGTTGATGGACCAGATTCGCAACCGCGAGTGGGTGCCCAACGACCGCTCCATCGATGTGCTGGTCGGCCGCCTGCGGCGCAAGCTGCACGATGACCCGGCCGAGCCGCAACTGATCATCACCATTCACGGTACCGGCTACCTGTTCACTGCCAGCGTGGCCGCATGATCCACCGCGCCCGCCGTGCCTGGGGGATGGTGCTGGCGTTGCTCGCCGTGCCGGCCGGCGCAGCACAGACGGTGCGCTACTGCGATTACCCGGTGTACCCGCCGATGTCCTGGAGCGACGGCCACCAGGTGCGTGGCCTGGCGCCAACCGTGGTGCGCGAACTGTTCGCCCGCATGGGCTACCCAGTGCAGACCGTGGTGCTGGGCAACTGGAAGCGTTGCCTGATGGACGCCGCCGCCGGGCGTGTGGACGTGGTACTGGCCTACAACAGCGATCAGCGGGACCAGCGCATGCGCTTTTCCACGGAGCCGGTGGTACGCGAAGAAGTCGCGGTATTCTACAACCGCCTGCGGCCGGTCAGTTTCCAGCGCCTGGAAGACCTGGCCGGCTACCGTGGCGGCCTGTTGTACGGCGAAAGCTACGGCGCCGAATTCGACCGCTTCGTCGCCCGGCACCAGAACATCGAACGGGTGTCTTCCAGCCAGCAGAACTTTGGCAAGCTGATGCGCGGGCGCATCGACTACGTCATCCAGGAGCGGCGCACTGGCCAGCTGTTTATCGAGCACCTGCCCGGGGCGCAGGACATCCGCGTATTGCCCCGGGCACTGAGCGTGGACTACCTGCGCGTTGCCGTGTCCAGGCAATCACCCCTCAGCCAGCACATGGACGAAATCGACGCGCAGCTGCGGCGCATGAACCAGGCTGGCGAAATCGCGCGCTGGCTGGAGCAGAGCGAAGTCACCTACCGCGACATGATCAACCTGCCGGCAGATGCCCGATGATACGCCTGCACACCGATGGCCTGCTGCGCCGTCTGTTGCGGTTCATCCTGCTGTTCAGCCTGTGCTTCACCGTGCTGGCCAGTGGCGTGCAGCTGTACTTCGAATACCGCCGCGAAATGCGCGACATCGAGGCCCGCATGGCGTTGATCCGCGCCGGCTACCTGGCCAGCCTGGAACGCAGCCTGTGGGACCTGGACGAGGCGCAGCTGGACACACAACTGCGCGGCCTGGTGGATTTTTCCGACGTGGCCCGGGTGCGCCTGGTCAGCGACGATTTTCAACTGCTACGTGGGGAGGCTGAACCCAGAGGGCCGCTGCGCATCGAGCGCTTCCCCCTGGACTATCAGCCCCCCACCGGGCCGGCCAGGCACCTGGGCGAGCTGGAGGTCAGTATCGACCTGGGTGCGGTGCACCGTCGGCTGTACGCCACGGGCCTTGCCAGCCTGCTGTGGATGGGCGTGTTCCTGTGTGGCCTGGCGGTAGCGCTGTCGGGCCTGTTCTATCGCCTGGTTACCCGCCACCTGCAAGTGATGGCCGAGTTCGCCCGGCGTATTGGCGCCGGGCAGTGGCAGGAGCCGCTGCGGCTGGGGCGCCGCCGCTCGGCGCGGCCGGATGAAATTGACACCGTGGCCCATGCCCTGGACGACATGCGCCGCGCCATCCTCAGCGACATCGAGCGCCGCGAGCGCGACCGCCTGGCGTTGCAAGACAAGCGCGACGAACTGCAGGCCATGGTCGAACGACGTACAGCCAGCCTGGCCCGGGCCAAGGATGACGCTGAGGCCGCCAACCTGGCCAAGTCGCGCTTCCTGGCGACCATGAGCCACGAGCTGCGCACCCCGCTCAACGGCATTCTGGGCATGGCCGAGCTGCTACGCGGTGGCCGGCTGGAAGCAGCCGATCGCCAGCGCGTGGAGGCCCTGTACAAGGCCGGCGAGGGGCTGTTGGCGATTCTCAACGAAGTGCTGTATTTCGCCCGGCTAGAAGAAGGTGAGAGCCGCGCCGAACGGGTCGGCTTTTCGCTGCGCCAATTGTGCCAGGAGGTGCTGGCGCTGCTCGAACCCATGGCCGTGGACAACGGCGACACGCTGCACCTGGAGGTTGATGAGCAATTGGCCGTCTACCAGCACGGCGCCGAACAGTACCTGCGTCAGGTGCTCAGCAACCTGTTGGCCAATGCCATCAAATTCACCGAGCACGGCCAGGTGCGGCTCAAGGTGCAGGTGCTGGCCAGTGATGCGACCGCGCAGCGCCTGCGGCTGTCGGTCAGTGACAACGGCATCGGCATCGAGCCGGCCGTACAGGCGAAAATCTTCGACCGCTTTGTCCAGGCCAGCGAGGCCGTGGCCCGGCGCTACGGCGGCACGGGTCTGGGCCTGGCGATCTGCAAACACCTGGTGGAAAAGCTGGGAGGCTGTATTGGCCTGGACAGTGTGCAAGGGCAGGGCAGTTGCTTCTGGTTCGAACTCGACATCGCCCTTGGGCAGCCGGTTTCGCCCCTTGACGCCGCCCAGGGGGCCAGCGCCAGCCTGGATATCCTGGTGGTCGAGGACGTCGCGCTGAACCGGGACGTGGCCGGCGGCTTGCTGGTGCGTGATGGCCACCGGGTGAGCTTTGCCGAAGATGCCGGGCAGGCCCTGCAGGTGTGCACACAGCAGCGCTTCGACCTGATCCTGCTCGACGTTCACCTGCCCGGCATGAGCGGGGTGGAGCTGTGCCGGCAGCTTCGCGCCACCCCTGGGCCTAACCAACACAGCCGGATCGTGGCACTGACGGCGGGCGTTCAACCGGGGCAAGTGCCAGTTTACCTGGAGGCCGGCATGCAAGGTGTATTGGCCAAGCCACTGCGGCTGGCCAACCTGCGCCAGGCGCTGGCCGACGCAACGCCGACCGAAGAGGCCGGTAATGACGCGAACATGGACTGGTCGCTGCTGGCCACTCACCGCTCGCTGCTGGGCGCACAGAAGCTGCAGGGCCTGTTGAACGTGTTGCGCCAGTCCCTGGAGCAGCACGCCACGGCGTTGGCCGAGGCGCTGACGGCCCAGGACTTTACCGAAGTGCTGCACCTGGCCCATCGCCTCGCCGGCAGTTGCGACTCCCTGGGTTTTTCTGGCCTGGCTGCGCTGTTGCGACGAATGGAGGATGCAGCCCGCCAGCATGACGGGCAGGCGCTGAACGCCCTCGCCGAGCCATTGGCAAACCAGCTCGGCCAGGCCCGCGACACGCTGGAACGGTTGATCCAGAGCTGACGTACAAAAAACTTACGACTTTTTACATCTTCGATCCGTTCGTACAACGGCACCTTACATCCGTTTCCAATAATCCATGGCAACCGTGTTGCACGCGGTCCATGAGGCTTATTGGAGACAAGAATAATGACATGCCGTAGCGCTCAGCCCCTCCTTTGTACCGCCCCCCGTACCTGCCGCAATGGCGAGGTGCGCCATGACTGACAACCACGAAAAAATCCAGCTCACCCGCGCCCTGAAAAGCCGGCACATTTTCATGCTGTCGCTGGGCGGGGTAATCGGCACCGGCCTGTTCATGGGCTCGGGCGTGACCATCAACCAGGGCGGGCCGGTGGGCGCGATCCTGGCGTATCTGGTGGCGGGCTTGCTGATGTATCTGGTGATGGTGTGCCTGGGCGAACTGTCGGTGCAGATGCCGGTGTCCGGTTCTTTTCAGGCCCACGCCACCAAGTTCATCGGCCCGGCCACCGGCTTCATGATTGGCTGGGTGTACTGGATGAGCTGGGCCACCACTGTGGGCCTGGAGTTCACCGCCGCCGGCATGCTGATGACCCGTTGGTTCCCCGAGGTGCCGATCTGGTACTGGTCGGCATTGTTCGTGGTGGTGCTGTTCGGCCTCAACGCCTTGGCCACTCGCGCGTTTGGCGAGGCCGAGTACTGGTTCTCGGGCATCAAGGTGGCGACCATCCTTGGCTTCATCATCGTCGGCCTGCTGGTGATATTCGGCGCCATCCCGCTGAGCAGCGGGGCACCGGCGCCAATGCTGGACAACCTGGTGGGCGAGTCGCTGTTCCCCCACGGCCTGTCGGCGGTGTTCGCGGTGATGATGACCGTGGTCTATGCCTTCCAGGGCTGCGAAATCATGGGCGTGGCGGCCGGCGAGACCGAGCACCCGGAAAAAAGCATCCCGCGGGCGGTGCGCAACGTGGTGTTCCGCGTGCTGATTTTCTACGTGCTGGCGATTGCCGTGCTGTCGGCCATTGTGCCGTTCGAGCAGGCCGGCCTGATGGAAAGCCCGTTCGTGCAGGTATTCGACATGGTCGGCATCCCCTTTGCTGCCGACGTGATGAACTTCGTCATCCTTACCGCCATCCTGTCGGTGGGCAACTCTGGGCTGTATGCCTCTACGCGCATTCTCTGGGCGATGTCCAAGAGCGGCATGGCGCCGAAAAGCCTGGCACCGCTGAGCAAGCGCGGCGTACCGCTGCGGGCGCTGAGCATCACCCTGTGCTTTGCCCTGGTGTCGCTGATGACCAGCTTCATTGCCGCCGACACCCTGTTCATGGTGCTGATGGCGGTGAGCGGCATGTCTGGCACCGTGACCTGGATCGTGATCGCCCTCGCGCAGTACCGCTTCCGCAAGGCCTACCTGCGTGAAGGTGGGCAACTGCAGGACCTGAAGTACAAGGCGTCGCTGTACCCGCTGGTGCCGCTGCTGTGCATCACCCTGTGCAGCTCGCTGTTCGTGTTCCTGGCGCTGGATGAAACTCAGCGACCGTCGCTGTACTGGGGCTTTGGCTTCATTGCCCTGTGCTACGCGGCGTACTTCATCGTCAACCGCCGCCGGCAGGGCGCCTTCGAGCCCAGCGCGCCTGGCGTTTGATTCACGATTGCCGGGGCCGCTTTGCGGCCCATCGCGACACAAGGCCGCTCCCACAGGTACTACGCAGACTTGAACGCTGTGAAAGACCCTGTGGGAGCGGCCTTGTGTCGCGAAAGGGGCGCAAAGCGCCCCCGGCAATCCCACAGTTGTACAAAGTTGTAACAACCACCTCGGATTTAACCCTCACAAGTTTAAAAAAATCACTATTGAAACAATAGGTTAGGTTGCTTTCGAGTGATGTTGCAGGCCATTTTTCCGCCAATTGCCGCCTTGTTGAACACTCGTTTAGTATCTCCCTCATCAAGCCCTCCCAAAACCATCACAACAACACCGAGGCCCCCCATGACCATTCCGTCGTCGTCACTGTTGAGCAAGGTCGAAGCCGGCGTTGCCTGGATCACCCTCAACCGCCCAGAGCAGCGCAACGCGCTGGACATCCCCACCCTCAAGCAACTGCACGCCTTGCTCGACAGCCATAACGCCGACCCGGCCGTGCGCGTGGTGGTGCTCACTGGCAGCGGCCGCACCTTCTGCGCCGGTGCCGACCTGGCCGAATGGGCTGCCGCCGAAGCCGCAGGCACCCTGGAAAGCTACGGCTGGACCGAAACCGCCCACGCCCTGATGTTGCGCCTGCACAGCCTCGACAAACCCACCATCGCCGCCATCAACGGCACTGCCGTGGGCGGTGGCATGGACCTCAGCCTGTGCTGCGACCTGCGTGTCGCCGCCGCTTCTGCGCGTTTCAAGGCCGGCTACACCAGCATGGGCTACAGCCCCGATGCCGGCGCCAGCTGGCACCTGCCACGGTTGATCGGCAGCGAGCAGGCCAAGCGCTTGTTGTTCCTCGATGAACTGTGGGGCGCCGAGCGCGCCCTGGCGGCCGGGCTGGTCAGCGAAGTCTGCGCCGACGAGCAACTGCCCGCCGTGGCGGCCGAGCTGGCCGGGCGCCTGGCCAATGGCCCGACCTTCGCCTACGCGCAGACCAAGCAGCTGATCCGCGATGGCGCCCGGCGCACCCTGGCCGAGCAGCTGGAAGCCGAGCGCCAGGCGGGCCTGCTGTGTGGCCGCAGCCAGGATGGCGCCGAGGCGCTGCAAGCCTCGGTAGAACGCCGCGCCCCCCGTTTTATCGGCCAGTAACCCGATACCGACCCTGATCAGGACCTTTGCAGATGAATTTCCAACTGACCCAAGAACAAGAAATGTTGGTGGAAGCGGTACGCAGCTTTGTTGCCAAGGAGTTGGCGCCCCATGAGGAAGCGGTGGACCGCGCCGATGCCGTGTCGCCAGAGCTGGCCGCACACATCCGTGGCAAGGCCATCGCCGCCGGGTTCTATGCCTTCAACATGCCCGAGGAAGTCGGCGGCGGTGGCCTGGACTACTTGTCCCAGGCGCTGATCGAACGTGAGCTGTCCAAGGTGTCCTGGGCGCTGCACGTGTTTGTCGCACGCCCGTCGAAAATCCTCATGGCCTGCAAGGACGAGCAGATCAACGACTACCTGCTGCCTTGCGTGCAGGGTGAAAAAACCGATTGCTTCGCCCTCACCGAACCGGGCGCCGGCTCCGATGCCAATGCCATCAAGACCCGCGCCGTGCGCCAGGGCGATGACTTTGTCATCAACGGCAGCAAACACTTCATCAGCCACGCCGGCCACGCCGATTTTGCCATTGTCTTCGCGGTCACCGACACCTACGAGCACAACGGGCGCAAGCGCAATGCGGTCACGGCGCTGCTGGTCGACCGCGGCACACCGGGCATGACCATCCGCCGCGGGCCCAAGTGCGTGAGCAACCGGGGCTACCACACCTACGAGCTGTTCTTCGACGACTGTCGGGTGCCGGCCAGCAAGGTACTGGGCGAAGTCGGCAAGGGCTGGGAAGTGGCCAACGCCTGGCTGACCGCTGGCCGGGTCATGGTCGCCGCCAACTGCGTGGGCCAGGCCCAGCGTGCCCTGGACCTGTCGCTGCAGTGGGCCGCCGACCGCAAGCAGTTCGGCCAGGCCATCGGTAGCTACCAGGGCGTGTCGTTCAAGCTGGCCGACATGGCCACGCAGATTCGCGCGGCCGAAATGCTCACCCTGCACACTGCCTGGAAGATGGACCAGGGCAGCATGACCGACGGTGAAGCCGGCATGGCCAAGCTGTTTGCCAGCGAAGTACTGGGCAAGGTGGCCGACGAAGCCGTGCAGATCTTCGGCGGCATGGGCCTGATGGACGAAGGGCCGGTCGAGCGCATCTGGCGCAACGCGCGTATCGAGCGTATCTGGGAGGGCACCTCGGAAATCCAGCGGCACATCATCGCCCGCGAACTGCTGCGCCCGCTGCTGCGCTGAGCGCCAGGAGAAGACCCCATGTCGCAATCGATTCGTGACAACCTCAAGCGCCTGCTGGCGCCCCGGCACCTGGCCTTCGTTGGCGGGCGCAGCATGGCGCGGGCGCTCAAGCGCTGCGCCGAAGGTGGCTTTGGCGGCGAGCTGTGGCTGATCAACCCTCAGCATGAAAGCCTCGAAGGCATCCCCTGCGTGGCACACGTGGCCGACTTGCCCTATGCCCCGGACGCAGTGTTCATCGCCACCAACCGTGAGCTGACCTTGCAGTGCGTTGCCGAGCTGGCCGCGCGTGGCGCCGGTGGTGCCATCTGCTATGCCTCCGGCTTTGCCGAAAGCGGCGAAGAGGGCCGCCAGTTGCAGCAGCGCCTGCTCGCTGCGGCCGGCAACATGGCCCTGCTCGGCCCCAACTGCTATGGCCTGCTCGATTACCTGCACGGTGCCGCGCTGTGGCCGGTGGCCCATGGCGGCAAGCCGGTGGAGAAGGGCGTGGCGATCCTCACCCAGAGCGGCAACTTCGCCTACAACCTGTCCATGAGCGACCGCTCGCTGCCGGTGGCCTACATGGCCTCGGTCGGCAACCAGGCGCAACTGGGGGTGGCCGAGTTGATGGACGTCTTGCTCGACGACCCACGGGTAACGGCAATCGGGCTGCACCTGGAAGGCGTGAAGAACGTCCCGGGTTTTGCACGCGCCGCTTACAAGGCATTGCAGCAGGGCACGCCGATCATTGCCCTGAAGACGGGTGTGTCGCAGATCGGCGCTGAACTGGCGCTCAGCCACACCAGCTCGTTGTCCGGCTCCGATGCTCTGTACGACAGCCTGTTCCAGCGCCTGGGCGTGATCCGCGTCAGCGGCCCGGTGAGCTTTGTCGAAACGCTCAAGGCCGCCGCTTGCGGGCGCTTGTCGGCAGAGGGCGAACTGATCGCGCTGGCCTGTTCAGGCGGCGATGCGGGCCTGATTGCCGATTATGCCGAACGCAACCATCTGCACCTGCCAAAGCTTGAACAAGGCCAAGTGACGGCACTGGCCGAAGTGCTGCCGGCCTATGCCAACCTGGTCAACCCACTGGATTTCACCACTGCCATCTGGGGCGATGAAGCTGCCCTGCAACGTATGCTCGACAGCACCCTGAGCGGGGCGGCCGATGCCGCCATGCTGGTGCTGGACTACCCGGCGGCCTTCACTGGCGAGCGCAAGGAGTGCGACTTGCTGCTGGCGCTTTACTGCGACGCGCTGGAGCGTCACGGCAAGATCGGTTTTGTCACCTCCGCCTTTCCGGAGCTGCTGCCTGCCAGTGCGCGTGAGCGCCTGCATGCCCGAGGCATCGCCGCCCTGCAGGGTGTGGAAGACGGCCTGGCGGCCTGGGGCCGCATCGTCGCTTACCAACGCAACCGTCAACGGTTGCTGGGGCAAGGCGAGGCTGCGCGGGTACCGCTGTGCCCACAAGCCGTCACGGGCGAAGGCCGTTTGCTGGACGAATGGCAAGCCAAGCAAGCCCTGCGTGCCTTCGGTTTGCCGGTGCCGGCAGGTGTGCTGAGTACGCCCGAGCGCGCTGTGGTGGATGCCGCCCGCGTAGGTTACCCGCTGGTACTGAAGGCGGTCAGCGCACAACTGCCGCACAAGACCGAAGCCGGTGCGGTGGCACTTAACCTGCGCGATGCCGCTGCCCTGGAGGCTGCACTGGTACAGATGCGCCAGCGTATCGCTGCCTATGCCCCACAGGTAGCGTTCGACCAGATACTGCTCGAACCCATGGCCGCGCCGCCACTGGCCGAGCTGATAGTGGGCATCAAACGTGAACACGACTTTGCCCTGGCGTTGGTAATCGGCGCCGGTGGCGTGCTGGTCGAACTGCTCAAGGACAGTGTCAGCCTGTTGCTGCCCACTACCGACAGCGCCATCCGCGCCGCGTTGCTGAGCCTGCGCAGCGCCAGCCTGCTGCAAGGTTTCCGTGGCCGGCCGGCCGCCGACCTGGACGCCTTGGTCGCAGCCATCCGCGCGGTAGCCGACTATGCCTGCGAAAACGCCGGGCAACTGCTGGAACTGGATGTGAACCCACTGATGGTCGGTGCCCACGGCACCCTCGCGGTCGACGCGCTGATCCGCCTCGGCCAGGCGCAAGGAGAACGACATGAATGACCTTACCCTGACTGCCGGCCAGGCGCTGGTGCGCCTTTTGGCCAACTATGGCGTGCAGACCGTTTTCGGTATCCCGGGTGTGCACACCCTGGAGTTGTACCGCGGCCTGCCGGGCAGCGGTATCCGCCATGTGCTTACCCGCCACGAGCAGGGCGCCGGTTTCATGGCAGACGGCTATGCGCGGGTGAGCGGCAAGCCGGGCGTGTGCTTTGTCATCACCGGCCCGGGGGTGACCAACGCCGCCACCGCCATCGGCCAGGCCTATGCCGATTCCATTCCGATGCTGGTGATTTCCAGCGTCAACCATACCGCCAGCCTGGGCAAGGGCTGGGGCTGCCTGCACGAAACCCAGGACCAACGTGCCATGACCGCGCCGATTACCGCGTTCTCTGCGGTGGCTTTGAGTGGCGACGACCTACCCGAATTGATTGCCCGTGCCTGGGCTGTGTTCGACAGCGAGCGGCCGCGCCCGGTGCACATTTCGGTGCCGCTGGACGTGCTGGCCGCACCCGTCAGCCGTGACTGGAGCGATGAGGTGGCACGCCGCCCCGAGCGTGGCCAGCCGTGCCGCGAAACCCTCGACCAGGCTGCCCTGAAGCTGGCAGCGGCCAAGCGGCCAATGATCATCGCCGGTGGCGGTGCGCTGCACGCGGCTGAACAGCTGGCGCAGTTGAGCACCCGGCTGGCCGCACCAGTATTCACCAGCGTGGCCGGCAAGGGCCTGCTGCCGCCGCAGGCGCCATTGAATGCGGGTTCCAGCCTGTGCGTGGAGCCTGGTTGGCAGTTGATCAGCCAAGCCGATGTGGTGCTGGCAGTGGGCACCGAAATGGCCGACACCGACTTCTGGCGCGAGCGCCTGCCAATCACTGGCGAGCTGCTGCGGGTGGACATCGACCCACGCAAGTTCAACGACTTCTACCCCTGTGCCATTGCCTTGCAAGGTGATGCCCGGCAAACCCTGGCCGGCTTGCTCGAACACCTGCCAGCACTCGACCGGGACCCGGCTCAGGCCAGCGAAGCGGTCAGCCAGTTGCGCCAGGCCATCCGCACCGGGCATGCACCGTTGCAGGCCACGCATCAGGCCATTCTGGACCGCATCGCCACCGTGCTGCCCGATGAGGCGTTCATCAGCAGCGACATGACCCAACTGGCCTACACCGGCAACTACGCTTTCGCCAGCCGGGCGCCGCGCAGCTGGCTGCACCCCACTGGCTACGGCACCCTTGGCTACGGCCTGCCGGCCGGCATCGGCGGCATGCTTGCCACCGGCCACCGCCCGGGCCTGGTGCTGGTGGGCGACGGTGGTTTTCTTTATACCGCCCAGGAGCTCGCCACTGCCGTGGAGGAGCTGGACCGGCCTTTGGTGGTGCTGCTGTGGAACAACGACGCCCTCGGCCAGATCCGCGATGACATGCTCGGCCTGAACATCGAGCCGGTCGGCGTGCTGCCACGTAACCCGGACTTCATCGGCCTGGCCCGTGCCTTTGGTTGCGCGGTGCGCCAGCCACGTGATCTGGACACGCTGCAGGCCGACCTGGCCAGTGGCTTCGCCACCCCCGGCGTTACTTTCATCGAACTCAAACACACCTGCGTCTGTTAAGACGCGCACAACGACAAGAACAAGAGAAACCGACATGCCATTTCGCCGCACCCTGCTGGCCGCATCCCTGGCCCTGCTGATCACCGGTCAAGCCCCCCTGTATGCCGCACCTCCGCTGTCGATGGACAATGGCACCAACGCCCTGACCGTGCAGAACAGCAACGCCTGGGTCGAAGTCAGCGCCAGCGCCCTGCAACACAACATCCGCACCCTGCAGGCCGAGCTGGCTGGCAAGTCCAGGCTGTGCGCCGTGCTCAAGGCCGACGCCTATGGCCACGGTATCGGCCTGGTGATGCCGTCTATCATTGCCCAGGGCGTGCCCTGCGTGGCGGTGGCCAGCAACGAGGAGGCCCGCGTGGTCCGCGCCAGTGGCTTCACCGGGCAACTGGTGCGGGTACGCCTGGCCAGCCTCAGCGAGCTGGAAGATGCCTTGCAGTACGACATGGAAGAGCTGGTCGGCAGCGCCGAATTTGCCCGCCAGGTCGATTCCATCGCCGCACGCCACGGCAAGACCCTGCGCATACATATGGCGCTCAACTCCAGTGGCATGAGCCGCAACGGTGTAGAGATGGCGACCTGGTCCGGCCGTGGCGAAGCGCTGCAGATCACCGATCAGAAGCACCTCGAGCTGGTTGCGCTGATGACCCACTTCGCCGTCGAAGACAAGGACGATGTCCGCAAGGGCCTGGCGGCCTTCAACGAGCAGACCGATTGGTTGATCAAGCACGCGAAGCTCGACCGCAGCAAACTCACCCTGCACGCCGCCAACTCGTTCGCTACCCTGGAGGTGCCGGAGGCGCGCCTGGACATGGTACGCACCGGCGGCGCGCTGTTCGGTGACACCGTGCCGGCGCGCACCGAGTACCAACGCGCCATGCAGTTCAAGTCGCACGTGGCGGCGGTGCACAGTTACCCGGCCGGCAACACCGTCGGCTACGACCGCACCTTCACCCTGGCCCGTGATTCGCGCCTGGCCAACATCACCGTCGGTTATTCCGATGGCTATCGCCGGGTGTTCACCAACAAGGGCCATGTGCTGATCAACGGCCACCGCATACCGGTGGTGGGCAAGGTGTCGATGAACACGCTGATGGTCGATGTCACCGACTTCCCGGACGTGAAGGGCGGCAACGAAGTGGTGCTGTTCGGCAAGCAGGCCGGGGGCGAAATCACCCAGGCCGAGATGGAAGAAATCAACGGCGCGCTGCTGGCCGACCTGTACACCGTGTGGGGCAGTTCCAACCCGAAGATCCTCGTCGACTGAAACCGCCAAAGAAGGGAGATTACCATGCGCTACGCCAAGCTCACCCAACGCATCGCCGGCGACGGGGCTGCGGCCTGGGACATCCACTACCGCGCCCTGGCGCTGCAGGCCGAGGGCAAGGACATCCTGCTGTTGTCGGTGGGTGACCCAGACTTCGACACACCTGCGCCGATTGTCGAGGCGGCCATCGACAGCCTGCGGGCGGGTCACACCCATTACGCCGATGTACGCGGCAAGCTGGCCCTGCGCCAGGCCATTGCCAGGCGCCACCAGCAGCGTAGCGGCCAGGCCGTCGACGCCGACCAGGTGACGGTGCTGGCAGGGGCCCAGTGCGCGCTGTACTGCGTGGCCCAGTGCGTACTGGACCCAGGCGACGAGGTGCTTGTCGCCGAACCGATGTATGTGACCTATGAGGCGGTGTTCGGTGCCTGTGGTGCCAAGGTGGTGCCGGTGCCGGTCAAGCCGGAAAACGGCTTTCGGGTATGCCCGCAAGACGTGGCCGAGCGCATCACCCCGCGCACCCGCGCGCTGGCCTTGAACAGCCCGCACAACCCGTCGGGGGCAAGCCTGCCCCGTACTACCTGGGAAGCACTGGCCGAACTGTGCATCGCCCACGACCTGTGGCTGATCTCTGACGAGGTGTACAGCGAATTGCTGTACGAGGGCGAGCATGTCAGCCCTGCCAGCCTGCCGGGCATGGCCGACCGCACCGCCACCCTCAACAGCCTGTCGAAGTCCCATGCCATGACCGGCTGGCGGGTGGGCTGGGTAGTGGGTTCGGCCGAGCTGGCCGCCCACCTGGAAAACCTCGCCCTGTGCATGTTGTATGGCTCGCCCGATTTCATTCAGGACGCCGCTGTGGTGGCGCTGGAGCAGCCGTTGCCCGAGCTGGCCGCCATGCGCGAGGCCTACCGCCAGCGCCGTGACCTGGTGTGCGAACAGCTGGCCGGCTGCCCGGGCCTGAAGGCACTGAAGCCCGATGGTGGCATGTTCGTGATGGTTGATATCCGTGAGACCGGCGTAAGTGCCCAGGCCTTTGCCGACCGCCTGCTGGACCGCCAGGGCGTGTCGGTACTCGCCGGCGAAGCGTTCGGCCCCAGTGCTGCCGGGCATATCCGCCTGGGCCTGGTGCTGGGCGATGCGGCGCTGGTCGATGCCTGCCAGCGCATCGCCCGCTGTGCCGACGAGCTGAAACGGGAGTACGGCAATGCGTGAGTATGCGCGGCTGTACATCGATGGCGCCTGGCATGTGCCGAGTGGGCAGGGTATGGCTGAGGTGATCGACCCGGCCACCGAGCAGGCCATTGGCCGGGTACCACTGGGTGGCGAGGCGGATGTCGAGCGGGCAGTGATGGCGGCGCGGCGGGCTTTCGCTGGCTGGTCGCGCACGCCGTCCAGTGTGCGTGCAGGGTACATCCAGGCGTTGGTGGCGCAGCTGAAAAGCCACGCGGCGGAAATGGCCGGGGCCATTACCGACGAACTGGGCATGCCGGTGCAGTGGTGCCAGGCGGTGCAGGTCGAAGGCCCGATTGTGGGGCTTGCGCAGTACGCCGAACTGACCGGGTTGATGGATGAGGTGCGCGAAGTCGGCAATTCGATGGTGTACCGCGAGGCCGTTGGCGTGTGCGCTTTCATCAACCCATGGAATTACCCGCTGCACCAGATGATCGGCAAGCTGGCGCCGGCCTTGGCCGCCGGCTGCACGGTGGTGGTCAAGCCCAGCCAGGAAACGCCGTTGCACGCGTTTTTACTGGCCGAAATGATCGACGCCATCGGCCTGCCGGCCGGGGTGTTCAACCTGGTCAGCGGCCCGGGGGCAAAGGTGGGTGAGGCCCTGGCCCGGCACCCGCAGGTGGACATGGTGTCGTTCACCGGTTCAACCGGTGCCGGTGTCCGGGTGGCACAAGCGGCCGCGCCGACGGTGAAGCGGGTGTGCCTGGAGCTGGGTGGCAAATCACCGTTTCTGATTACCGCCGATGCCGACCTGCACGCTGCGGTGCGCCATGGCGTGCAGGACGTGATGATCAACTCGGGGCAGACCTGCACAGCACTGACCCGTATGCTGCTGCCGGCCAGCCGCTACGCCGAGGCGCTGGAAATCGCCGAGGCCGAAACCCGCGCACTGGTCATGGGCGACCCGCGTGACCCGGCCAGTTTTCTCGGGCCGATGTGTTCGGCAGGCCAGCGGCGCACGGTGCTCGACTACATTCGCCAGGGCCAGGAGGAGGGCGCGCGCTTGTTGTGCGGTGGTGATAGCGGCGGCTTCGAGCGCGGGTTCTACGTGGCGCCCACGTTGTTCGCCGACGTCGACAACCGCATGCGCATTGCCCAGGAAGAAATCTTCGGCCCGGTGCTGTGCCTGATCCCCTACGCCGACGAGGCCCAGGCGCTGGCGCTGGCCAATGACTCGCCGTTCGGCCTGTCCAGCGCGGTGTGGGCGGGCAGCCGCGAGCACGGCCTGGCGCTGGCGCGGCAGATTCGGGCCGGGCAGTGCTTCATCAACGGGGGCGGGTTCAACTACCGGGCGCCGTTTGGTGGCTACAAGCAGTCGGGCAACGGCCGCGAGTGGGGCGAAGAGGGCCTGGCGGAGTTCGTCGAGGTGAAAGCCGTACAGTGCTGAGCCACCGCTGCAAGACAACCTGTTTTGTGTAAGGAGAATGTTTGTGAATGTACTGATCATCCACGCTCACCCCGAGCCGCAATCGTTCACCGCTGCCCTGCGCGACCAGGCCGTGGAAACCTTCCGCGCCCAGGGCCACCAGGTGCAGGTCAGCGACCTGTACGCCATGGGCTGGAACCCGGTGGCCAGTGCCGATGACTTCACCCAGCGTGAGAACCCCGAGTACCTGGTGTATGCCCTGGAGCAGCGCCAGGGGGTCAAGCGCGGCGCCCTTGCCGAGGATATCCAGCAGGAGCTGGACAAGTTGTTGTGGGCCGACTTGCTGGTGCTGAACTTCCCGATCTTCTGGTTCTCGGCCCCGGCCATGCTCAAGGGCTGGATCGACCGGGTGCTGGTGTCGGGGGTGTGCTATGGCGGCAAGCGTTTCTACGACCAGGGCGGGTTGGCGGGCAAGAAGGCGCTGGTGACCGTGACCCTGGGCGGGCGCGAGCACATGTTTGGCGAAGGGGCGATTCATGGGCCGCTGGAAGACATGCTGCGGCCGATACTGCGGGGCACGCTGGCTTATGTGGGGCTTGAAGTGCTGCCGCCATTCGTGGCCTGGCATGTGCCGTATATCAGCGATGAGGCGCGCCAGGACTTTTTGCAGCAATACCGGCAGCGCCTGGAGCAGCTCTCGGACGACCAGCCATTGGTGTTCCCACGCCTGGCCCAGTTCGATGAGGCGCTTTACCCTCTATCTTGAGTCGTGCGCAGCCCCCTGTAGGAGCGGCCTTGTGTCGCGATGGGCTGCGCCGCAGCCCCAGGATCTGCGCCCCAGTACAAATTGTCGGGGCTGCTGTCGCAGCCCATCGCGACACAAGGCCGCTCCTACAAAAAAGCGCGCACTCAGCGAAGCACTAAAAACGACCACCCACACATTCGGGGTATGTTGCCCCTCGGCAAATCCCTCGATAGTGAACCCATCGGCTCGATCCGGAGCACTCACACGATGGAGTTGCCATGCGCAAGGTACTGAAGGTGATTGGTGGTCTGCTGCTGGCGTCTGGTGCCAGCCTGGCCCAGGCGACAGAGGTAGACAGCGCCAACACGCTACGGCTGTACAACTGGACCGACTACATCGGCGAAACCACCCTGGCCGACTTCGAGAAGGCCACCGGCATCAAGGTCATCTACGACACCTTCGACGGCTACGAAACGGTACAGACCAAACTGCTGACCGGCCGCTCCGGCTACGACCTGGTCATGCTCAACGCCTCGCTGGTCCCCCCGCTGATCAGCGCCGGCGTGTTCCAGGCACTGGACAAGCAGCAACTGCCCAGCTGGCAAAACCTCGATCAGCAGGTGGTCAACAACCTGCAGGGCTACGACCCTGGCCTGAAGTACTCGGCGCCCTACACCTGGGGCAGCTCGGGGGTCACTTACAACGTCGACAAGATCACCGCGCGCATGCCCGATGCGCCGATCGGTTCGCTGGCCATGCTGTTCGACCCCAAGATCGTCTCGCGCTTCGCTGACTGCGGCGTGACCTTGATGGACGCGCCCACCGAGGTCATCCCGCTGGCCCTGCAGTACCTGGGCAAGGACCCGCGCAGCGCGTCGGCCGCCGACCTCAAGGCAGCCGAACAACTGCTGCTGGGCATCCGCCCCTACATTCGCAAGTTCGACTCGGTCAACTACCTCACCAGCCTGCCCAACGGCGATGTCTGCCTGGCGCTGACCTGGTCCGGTGACTACGCCACCGCCCAGGCCCGTGCGGTGGAAGCGAAGAAGGACATCAAACTGTCGTTCTTCATCCCCCAGGAAGGTTCGCTGATCTGGTTCGACAACCTGTACATCCCCAAGGATGCGCCGCACGTGGCCAACGCCCACCGCTTCATCGAGTTCCTGCTGCAGCCGCAGACCATGGCCAAGGTCACTGACTACATCCACTACGCCAACAGCAACGCCGCCGCCACCGCGCTGGTGCGTGACGATATCCGCCAGGACCCGGCCATCTACCCCGACGCACAAACCCGTGAGCGCCTGTTCGCGCAGAAAACCCAGAGCCCCAAGGACATGCGCGCCATCACCCGGGTCTGGAGCACGGTCAAGACCGGTTTCTGAACACTGCCCAAAAATTCTCGCCAAGGAGCTGCCCATGGCCACCCCAAGCAAAGCATTCGCTATCGCCCACGACCCGCTGGTGGAAGCCGACAAGGCCCACTACATGCACGGCTACCATGTGTTCGACGAGCACCGCGAGCAAGGCGCGCTGAACATCGTCGCCGGCGAGGGCGCCTACATTCGTGACAGCCACGGCAACCGTTTCCTCGATGCCGTCGGCGGCATGTGGTGCACCAACATCGGCCTGGGTCGCGAGGAAATGGCCCTGGCCATCGCCGACCAGGTGCGTCAGCTGGCGTATTCGAACCCGTTCTCCGACATGGCCAACGCTGTGGCCATCGAGCTGTGCCAGAAGCTTGCGCAGCTGGCACCGGGCGACCTGAACCACGTGTTCCTCACCACCGGCGGCTCGACTGCTGTCGACACCGCCTACCGGCTGATCCAGTACTACCAGAACTGCCGCGGCAAGCCACACAAGAAGCACATCATCGCCCGCTACAACGCCTACCACGGCTCTACTACCCTGACCATGTCGATTGGCAACAAGGCCGCCGACCGGGTGCCGGAGTTCGACTATCACCACGACCTGATCCACCACGTCTCCAACCCCAACCCGTATCGCGCCCCGCACGACATGGACGAGGCCGAGTTCCTCGACTTCCTGGTGGCCGAGTTCGAGGACAAGATCCTGTCGCTGGGCGCCGACAACGTGGCCGCGTTCTTTGCCGAACCGATCATGGGCTCGGGCGGGGTGATCATCCCGCCCAAGGGCTACTTCCAGCGCATGTGGCAACTGTGCCAGACCTACGACATCCTGTTCGTCGCCGACGAGGTGGTGACCTCGTTCGGGCGCCTGGGCACCTTCTTCGCCAGTGAAGAACTGTTTGGCGTCACCCCCGATATCATCACCACCGCCAAGGGCCTGACCTCGGCCTATCTGCCGCTGGGCGCGTGTATCTTCTCCGAGCGTATCTGGGAAGTGATTGCCGAGCCGGGCAAGGGCCGCTGCTTCACCCATGGCTTTACCTACAGTGGTCACCCGGTGTGCTGTACAGCGGCGCTGAAGAACATCGAGATTATCGAGCGCGAGCAGCTGCTCGATCACGTCAAGGACGTGGGTGGCTACCTGGAGCAGCGCTTGCAAAGCCTACGCGAGTTGCCCTTGGTGGGTGATGTGCGTTGCATGAAGCTGATGGCCTGCGTCGAGTTTGTCGCCGACAAAGCCAGCAAGGCGCTGTTCGCGGATGAGGTAAACATCGGCGAGCGCATCCACAGCAAGGCCCAGGCCCGCGGCTTGCTGGTGCGCCCGATCATGCACCTGAACGTGATGTCGCCACCGCTGATCATCACCCATGCGCAGGTGGACGAGATTGTCGAAACCTTGCGCCAGTGCATCCTCGAAACCGCGCGCGAACTCACGGCGCTTGGCCTGTACCAAGGCCGATGAACCTGGCGCAAAGGGCTGTGCGCGGGCGTACCCGGCAGGCTAGACTGCCGGGCATGACCCAGGCCACTCCCGACACCCCGCTTACCCTGACAATGGGCGCGCTGCAGCAATGGCATGCGGCGCTGCAGCGTGCTTTGGCCAATAGCGAAACGCCCGAGGCGTTGGAGTATGTGGCCGCTGCCATTGGCCAGCTGGTGCAGGTGGAATCGATGATGATCAGCCTTGAGTGCCAGGGGCGCGCGCCGCAGCTGCTCTACCAGCAGGGCATTCCCGAGCTGCACCGCGCTGCGGTGCTGGAGCGTTATTTCAGTGCCGGCTACTTGCTCGACCCGTTCTGCCTCGCCGTGCAAAGCGGCCTGGCCGAAGGCTTTTACCACCTGCAGGAAATCGCCCCGGACAACTTCTTCGACAGCGACTATTACAAGGCCTATTACCTGGGCACCGGTTGCAGCGAAGACAGCTACTACATCGTCGATCTCAGCGCTGGGCGCAAGCTGTCGCTGAGCCTGTTCCAGGGTTGCAGCGGCACGCCTCTGAGTGCCGGGCAGGTCGACTTGCTGCGGGCGCTGGAGCCGATGGTGCGGGAACTGTTGGGGCGTTATGCCCGGCATAACCTGGAGCCCGGCGCAGCATCGGCCGAACACGGCAGCCTGCAGGCAGCGTTCGACAGCTTTGGTTGCCAGGTGCTGACCGACCGTGAGCGGGAGGTGGCACACATGATCTTGCGCGGGCACTCGGTGAAGTCGACCGCGCTGGCGCTGGGCATCTCACCGGAGACGGTGCGCATGCACCGCAAGAACCTGTACCTGAAGCTGGAGATCAACTCGCAGTCCGAGTTGTTTGCACGGTTTATCGACTGGTTGCGCGGCGATCAGCTGAAAATCTAGAAGTTTTTGCGGTCCCTGTGGGAGCGGGCATGCCCGCTCCCGCAGGAATCGCGTCAGTTTTGAAATTTGGGGTAGTTCACGAAGCGGCCAGGCGGGCCTCCAGCGCGGCGATGTGCGCCTGTAGCCGCTCATGCTCCTGGCGCTCGGCGCTGATGTCTTCGAACACGCTGATCAGGTGTTCCGGTTCGCCGCTGTCCCGGCGCTGCAGTGAGGTGCGGGCGCGTACCCAGATGTACTCGCCATTCTTGCGGCGCACGCGTTTTTCCACTTCGTAACGCTCGGTTTCACCGGCCAGCATGCGTTGCAGCAACTGCAGGTTCTGCGCCAGATCGTCAGCGTGGGTGATCTGCTGGAAGGTCATGCCGTAAAGCTCTTCGGCGCGGTAGCCCAGCAACTCGCACAGGCTGTTGTTGACCCGCTGCCAGGTGCCGTCCGGGTCGATGTAGGCCAGGGCGCCCCAGGCCAGCTCGAAGATTGCCCGGAAGCGTTCCTCGCTCTGGCTTAGCGCCTGCTGGGCCACTTGGCGTTCGGTGTTGTCCATGCTGATGCCGACCATCTTCACCGACCGCCCGGCGCTGTCGCGTACCACCGTGGCGCGGGAAGAAATCCAGCGCACTTCACCGTCCGGGCGGGCAATGCGGAAGTCACATTCACAGCCACCGCCGTCTGCCACCGCGTCGGCGTACATCAGCTGCATGCGCTGCACGTCTTCGTCGGGCAGGTGCTTCCAGAAGTCTTCGTTGTGCCGCACCGGCCAGCCATAGACCTGCTCGACGTTGGGCGAGTAGGTGACTTCGTCGCTGATCAGGTTCCATTCCCAGGTGACGATGCGTGCGCCTTCCTGGGCGAGCTTCATGCGCGTTTCGCTTTCCATGATCTCGGCGGTCAGGCGCCGACGCACATCCGTCATCGGCAGCTCGACCACCTGCGGTTGCTGGATGTTCTGCAGTGCTTCGTCGCCATAGCGCAACCAGATCCAGTTGACCTTGAGAAAGTCGGCCAGCTTGCGCAGGTTGTCGTAGTCGATCTCGCCGCCGCGGGTCCACTTGTGCACGGCGGTGCGCGAGATGCCCAAGGCCGTGCCCACGGCTTGCAGGGTCAGCTTGTGATGCTCGAGCAGTTCCTTGAGGCGGAAGGCGAAGCTGTTTTCCAACATCGGCAGGGTGTCCTGATCTGGGCCAAGAGCCTGCCAGTATACCCAAGCTGTCAACTTTTGGTTGACGGGTCCTCACCCTGCCTCTTTTGGGGAATAACCTTGTGCTGCCTGCACTGGCCTCATCGCCGGCACAGGCAACATCAGCCGGGCGGTTGTTAAAGGTCCAGCACCAGCCGCGCCGTACGGGCGCGGGAAACGCACAGCATGATGCTCTGCTGCGCCGCTTTCTCTTCATCGCTCAGGTACTGGTCGTAATGCTCGGCTTCACCCTCGAGGATGGCCGTCTCGCACGTACCGCACACACCTTCGCGGCACAGGCACTCGACCTTGGCAGCCTTGGACTTCTCGATGGCTTGCAGAATGGTCATGCCTTCTTCCACCTGCAGTTCCACGCCCGATTGCGCCAGCACCACGGTAAAGGCACTGCCGGTGACCGGGGTGGCGGCAAACTGTTCCCAATGCACGCGCTGCTCGGCAATGCCGGCCTTGGCGGCGCAGGCGATGACCGCATCGATCAGCGGTTTTGGTCCGCACACGTACAGGTGCGCTTGCTCGTCCAGCCCCGCGCACAGGGCGGCCAGGTCAAGCTTGCGGTCGAGGCTGTCGATGTAGAACTGGGTGCGTGCAGCGTGCGGGCCGTTGGCCAACTGGTCCTGGAACGCGCCGTGCTCTGGCGCGCGGAAAGCATAGTGCAGCTCGTAGTCGGCGCTGCCGCCTTCCAGCTCATGCAGTTGCGCCAGGAACGGGGTAATGCCGATGCCGCCGGCAATCAGCACGTGCCGGCCGGCCGAAGGGTCCAGGGCGAAGAGGTTGTTGGGCGAGGAGATGGTCAGGCGGGTGCCGACTTCCACCTGTTGGTGCATGAACGCCGAGCCCCCCTTGGACTGTTCTTCCAGGCGCACGCCGATCTGGTAGCTGCGGGTGTCACGCGGGTCGCTCATCAACGAGTAGGCGTTACTGAACTGGTTGCCGTCAGCGCCTTGCATCTGCACGATGACGTGGCTGCCGCCGGTGAAGGCGGGCATCGCCGCGCCGTCTTCGCGGGCCAGGGTAAAGCGCTTGATCAGCGGTGTGGCGTGTTCCACGTCGGTCACGCGCACGCTGAACATTTCATAAGTGTTGGCCATGGTTCACCTCGACTGCCTGGGTGCGCGGCAGGCCCTGCCGCGCACCTTTACGTGCCAATAAACGTGGAGCGGTTGCCATCAATCGTCGAGGTGGGCCACGGCGATCAGGTTGTGGAAGTGGGCAATGCCGTGTTCGCTCATGCCACTGCGCTCGCGGTCGGCCATGATGCGGCCCTGGCCACGGTAGCCACGCGACTTCAGGCCCTTCTGCACGCTTTCGACCAGGCGCAGGTCTTCTGGGCGGAACACTTCGCGGTACCAGTCGATCAACTTCTGCTGCTCTTCGGTGATCTCCTTGTTCAGGAAGTAGATGTCGTAGTGCTGCAGGGTGGTTTCGGCATCGACCGGGAACTCATAGATCACGGTCATGAAGTTGGCCCCTGGCGGCACGTTGAACATGGTGCACGGCCAGGCCCAGAAGCCGGCGAACGACGGGTCTTTCACGGTTTCGTCGAACTTGAACGACTGCTCCGAAGGCTTGGCCAGGCCATATTGCAGGGTCCAGTTACCGTGCATGGTGTGGCTGTACTGGCCGACGTCGACCGAGTCGGAGAAGCCTGGGTGCGCCGGGGCGCAGTGGTAGCATTCCAGGTAGTTATCGACGATCGACTTCCAGTTGGCCGGGGTGTCACTGACGAAGCGCGCCGCCAGGTGCAGGTCGTCGATGACCGCGCAGGCTTCACGCATGCGTGCTTGCATGCCTGGCAGCTGGTCTTCGACGGAGCCGGCCTCCATGTCCATGTTGATGAAGATGAAGCCGGCGTATTCCTCGACGCGCAGCTGCACCAGGGTGGAGTTCTCTTTGTCGAAGTTGACCACGTTGTCGCAATTGCGGGCGTGGGCCAGTTCGCCGTCGAGCTTGAAGGTCCAGGCGTGGTACGGGCAGGTGATGACGTTTTTGGCCTTGCCGCTACCGCTGAGCAGCTGGTGGCCACGGTGCGGGCAGACGTTGTAGAACGCACGCAGCACGCTGTCACGGCCGCGTACGACGATGATGCTTTCGCCGATCACTTCGCGGGTGATGTAGGCATTGTTGTCTGCCACTTCGCTGCGGTGGCCCACGCAGATCCAGCTGCGGGCGAAAATGGCTTCTTTCTCGTGTTCGAACACTGCGGCCTTGGTGTAGAAATTGGCCGGGATGGTGAAGGCCTCGTCGGCGTTCGCACAGAAATCGGCGGGCAGGCGTTTGAAGTCGTTCATGACAGGTTTCTCACAAGCTCGGTTTATAGTTGTTGGTTAACGCGTACCTGCCGGTTAACAGGCCAGGCAAAAAAAATTGCAGACAGCAAGGGGGCTGCTAGGCAGCCCATCGCGGGCAAGCTCGCTCCTACAGGGTTAATCAGTGCACCGCAGCTGCACTGCGCGGGGCCTGTTCGGCAGGTGTTTCACCGGCCATGCGGGCAGCCTCTTCCTCGATGACGTGGGCCGGTACCTGGCCGTAGTCGGCGATCATCCACTTGAAAAAGCCATAGATCTTCACCAGCAGAATCACCATGAACGGGATTGCAGTGAGCACCACGGCGGTCTTCATGGTCGACAGCGAGGCCTTGGCGAACAGCATGGCCAGTGGCACCAGGGTCAGCACCACGCACCAGAACAGGCGGTGGGTGGGTGTCGGGTCGTCACCTTCACGCAGGTTGCGGGTGCTGGTGGCAGCCACCGCATAGGCCGCGGCATCCATGTGCGAGGCACAGAAGATGGCCATGATGAACAGGTACACACCGAGGAACACCTGGCCCCACGGCAAGGCCAGCAGCAGGTGCGTCACGGCCGATTCGCCGCCTTGTTCGGCGAGCATTTTCGGTACATCCACGGCGCCAGTGATGAACTGGTGCATGCTGTAGCTTTCCAGCGCGCCGAAGAAGAACCAGCAACCGAAACTGCCCCCCAGCAGCAGGGCCAGGACCACGTCCTTGATCTGCCGACCGCGCGAAACGCGGGTGACGAACATGGCCACACCCGGGGCGTACGACACCCACCACAGCCAGTAGAATACTGTCCAGTTGCGGGTGAAGGCGCCGTCGCCCGCCGGGTCGGTGAACAGGCTCATGTGCACGTAGTTCTGGATCATCAGGCCAATCGAGTTGGCGGTGTTGTTGAGGGTGAACTGGGTCGGGCCCACCAGCAGGACGACAGCGGCAAACACCAGCGCGCCGATGCACACCATCTTGCTCAGGCGCTGCAGGCCACCATCGATACCGATGTAAGAGCTGAGCGAGAACATCACTGCGACGCCACCGATCACCATCAATTGCACGGTGAAGGTATCCGGGGTGCCGGTCAGGTCATGCAGGCCGCGGGTCAGGGTCGAGGCGGTGAGGGCCAGCGACACAGTCAGTGCGCCCATCATGGTCAGCAGGAAGATCAGGTCGACGCTCCGGCCTACCGGCCCGGTGGCCTTGAAGCCCGTCACCGCTTCGATAACCGAAGCCAGGTTCAGGCCGCTCTTCTTGCGTACATGGAAGTGGTAGGCCATGGCCAGTGATGTCAGGGCGTAGATCGACCAGGCGCTGATGCCCCAGTGGAAGAACGAGTAGCCCACGCTGTACTCCAGTGCCTTGGGGGTGGCAGCAGCGATGTTCAGGCCCGGGGTCTGGTAATAGTAGGCCCATTCCATTACGCCCCAGTAGAGGGTCGACGAACCCATGCCGGCACAGATGAACATGAACACCCAGGTGGCGGTGGCATATTCAGGCTTGCCACTGCCCAGGCGGATGTTGCCGTACTTGCTGAAGGCCAGGTACAGCACGGCCAGGGTACTGCCAAACACCAGCACCTGCACGCTGGTACCGAAGGTGCGGGTGGACAGCTCGAACAACTGGTTGGCGGCGCTTTCAGCCTGGGCGGGGAAGGCTGCAAGGCCGATCACGGTGAGCAATACGGCGATCAGGCTCACGGTAATCAGGAACACATCAATCTTTTTATTCTTGTGCGACATCATCGTCTCCTGGACGTTGGCGTACTTGTTATACCCGGCAGGCATCCGGGGTGTTGCGGTACCACTCCTTCCTTGGGCGTTAACTACTGGTTAACCAATATCTAATGGTTAACAGATTTTGCATACAATCCACGTCGCTCGCAAGAGGCAAAGGGCCGATTGTCAGACACTTCTGACAATCGGCCCGGGTGTTATCAGGCTTCGATCAGCGCGGTGATGGCCTGGCCCACCTGCTGGGTAGACTGCTGGCCACCCATGTCGCGGGTCACGTCACCGGCGGCGATGACCTGCTCGATGGCTTTGAGGATGTCGTCGTGGGCGGCGCGGTAGCGTGGGTCGGCGCCTTCGTTGCCGAGGAAGTCGAGCATCAGTGCACCGGACCAGATCATCGCGATCGGGTTGGCGATGTTCTTGCCGTAGATGTCTGGCGCCGAGCCGTGCACCGGCTCGAACAGCGACGGGAATTTGCGTTCGGGGTTCAGGTTGGCCGAAGGCGCGATGCCGATGGTGCCGGCGCACGCCGGGCCCAGGTCGGACAGGATATCGCCGAACAGGTTCGAGGCCACGACCACGTCGAAGCGGTCCGGTTGCAGTACAAAGCGGGCGCAGAGGATATCAATGTGCTGCTTGTCCCAGCTGATTTCCGGATAATTGGCTGCCATCGCTGCGGTGCGCTCGTCCCAGTACGGCATGCTCACGGCCATGCCGTTGGACTTGGTGGCCGAGGTGACGTGCTTGCGCTCGCGGGTCTGGGCCACCTCGAAGGCGTACTTGAGAATGCGGTCGACGCCACGGCGGGTGAACACCGATTCCTGCAGCACAAACTCGTTTTCGGTGCCTTCGAACATGCGCCCGCCCAGCGACGAGTACTCGCCTTCGGTGTTTTCGCGGATAACCACGAAGTCGATATCGCCGGGTTCACGACCCGCCAGCGGGCAGGGTACGCCGGGGAACAGGCGCACCGGGCGAATGTTCACGTACTGGTCGAAGTCGCGGCGGAACTTGAGCAGCGAACCCCACAGCGAGATGTGGTCCGGCACTTTATCTGGCCAGCCCACGGCACCAAAGTACAGGGCGTCGAAACCTTTGAGCTGTTCGAACCAGTCATCCGGCATCATCTTGCCGTGGGCCAGGTAGTAGTCGCAGCTGGCCCACTCGAAGAACTCGAAGCTGATGTCCAGGCCGTGCTTGCGCGCGGCGGCCTCGACGACCCGAATACCTTCAGGCAGTACTTCGTTGCCGATGCCGTCGCCTGGGATTGCCGCGATTCTGAACGTCTTGCTCATGGGGTGCACTCGTTGTCTAGGGAACAGGTGCTGGTCATGCTATAAGGGCTTGAGCCGGAGATAATCTCGCCAATCATGGATTCTTGGAACACGATACGTGAATAATCTGCCCAACCTCGACGACCTCAACATCTTCCTGCAAGTGGCCAAGCGCGCCAGCTTTGCGGCCGTGGCCGATGAGCTGGGCATGTCGGCGGCGTATATCAGCAAACGCATCCGCATGCTCGAGCAAACACTGGAAGTGCGCTTGTTGCACCGCACCACGCGGCGGGTGACGGTGAGTGAGGAAGGCGAGCGGGTGTATCAGTGGGCTTTGCAGATATTCGATGCCGTACAGCGCATGGGTGATGACATCAGCGCCCAGCACCGCGAGCCGGCCGGGCAGTTGCGCATCGCCAGCAGCCTGGGGCTGGGGCGGCGCTTCGTGGCGCCGGCTTTGTCGGAGCTGGCCGAGCGCTACCCGCGGCTGGACATTCGCCTGGATGTGCACGATCGCCTGGTGGACCTGATCGCCGAAGGTGTCGACCTGGACATCCGCGTGGGCAACGCCATTGCCCCCAACCTGATCGCCAAGCCGCTGGCGCGTAACCGCCGGGTGCTCTGTGCTGCGCCGGCTTACCTGGCGCGGCGGGGTTCGCCCAAGGTGCTGGGCGACCTGGGCAGCCACGACTGCCTGGTGATCAAGGAACGTGACCACCCGTTTGGTGTGTGGCAACTGATGGGGCCGATGGGTGAAGAAAGCGTACGTGTGACGGGCGGCCTGTCGACCAACCATGGTGAAGTGGCGCACCAGTGGTGCCTGGATGGCCGAGGGATACTGCTGCGTTCATGGTGGGATGTGCATGACAGCCTGCAGGACGGGCGCCTGGTGCAGGTGCTGGAGGCCTATCACCAGCCGGCGGATATCTGGGCGGTATACACCTCGCCGCTGGCCAGCTCGGCCAAGGTGCGGGTGGCGGTGGACTTTTTCCGGCAGTACTTTGCCGAGCGCTACAGCTTGCCGGAGTAGGCCGAACCCAGATCATGTGCGCTCCGCTTTTGATTTTTTATGGGATCAACTGTCTTGCACCATCAATCAGGCTACCGCATCACCCTGCAGGAGCAGCACAAGGCTGCTCCTACAACAATCAAAAGCGCAGCGCGGTGGGTTTCAGGGCACGGGGATACGGGAAACCGCCTTCACTTCGCGCAGCGCCAGGCTTGACTGGATCGAGGCAATGCCTGGCTGACGGCGCAACACCTCTTCCACGAATCGCCCATAACTCTCCAGGTCATTTGCCAACACCGTCAGCACATAGTCAGCCTCGCCGGTTACCTTGTGGCAGGACAGCACCTGCGGCAGTTTCAATATCACCTGCTCGAACTCATCCGGTGCGTTGGCCGAATGGTTGCCAAAGCGCACCTGGGCAAACGCCATCACGTCGTAGCCCAGCTTCCTGCGGTCGAGGTTGGCCTGGTAATCCTTGATGATGCCCAGCTCTTCCAGCCGTTTGCGCCTGCGCCAGCAGGGCGTCACGGTCATCGACAAACGCTCGCCCAGCGCAGCGCTCGACAGGGTGCCGTCCTCCTGCAAAAGGCGCAGTAGCTCGCGGTCGGTGTCGTCCAAATGTTCGATAGCAAAGGCTTTGCTCATTGCCGGCCAATTCTGTGATTAATTTCCTCAAGCATCCGGTTTGGCTGAGCATAAAGCAAAGCATTTTCACGGTTCAGGCGCGAAAATTGGTTATCCGGTAACCCTTGAAAAAGGACATTCGTGTGCTGACAGTTTTTAGCAACAATCACCGCTTGCACCATGGCTCGGAACTCAAGGACGGCGCCATTACGCCATCGTTCGAAAACCCCCAGCGTGCCGACACCGTACTGGCCCGGGTGCGCAGCACGGGCCTTGGCGATGTCATTGCCGAACAGGCCTTCGACCGGGCCTGCTACGTGGCGGCGCACAGCGAGCGCTACGTAAGCTTCCTGGAAAACGCCTGGTCGGAATGGGCCGCCACCGGCAAAACCCACGATGCGCTGCCGCTGGTGTGGCCAGTGCGCGACCTGGCCATCGACCGTGAGCCCGGCTTCATCGACGGCAAGCTGGGCTTTTATGCCATGGACGCGGGGGCCCCGATCACCGCCGGCACCTGGGAGGCGGTGCGCAGCAGCGCCGATGTTGCCTTGACCGGCATGCAGCGCATCATCGACGGTGCCGACAGTGCCTTCGCCCTGTGCCGCCCACCGGGGCACCATGCGGCCCGGGAATACATGGGCGGCTATTGCTACCTGAACAACGCCGCCATCGCCGCCGAGCGCTGCCTGAGCCAGGGCGCCAGGCGCGTGGCTGTGCTGGATGTGGACTTCCACCACGGTAACGGCACACAGAACATCTTCTACGATCGCCCCGATGTGTTCTTTGCCTCCCTGCATGGCGACCCGCACGTGTCCTACCCGTATTTTTCCGGCTACGCCCATGAACAAGGCGCAGGCGCTGGCGAAGGTTTCAACGCCAACTACCCGATGGGCAAGGGCACCCGCTGGGCCCAGTACCAGCCGGCTTTGCAGGATGCACTCAAGCGCATTGTCGCGCACAAGCCGCAGTTTCTGGTTGTGTCGCTGGGGGTCGACACCTTCGAGGATGACCCGATCAGCCACTTCAAGCTTACCAGCGACGACTTCCTGCGCATGGGCGCCGAGATCGCCAGTGCCGGTATCCCGACCCTGTTCGTGATGGAGGGCGGTTACATGGTCGACGAAATCGGCATCAACGCAGTGAACACCTTGCAAGGTTTTGAAAGCGCGCGCTAACCCGCCTGAGAAGCCGTGACGAAGCCAGTAATGGGCGTCGCCACGGCACCGCGACATGTGACAGGCCAACAATAACAAGAGGTCGCCATGCAAGACATGCCCGCAAGCCTTGAGCAAAGCAAACCGGTAACGCCCGACCGTGACGGGCACCTGCAACGCACGCTGGAAAACCGCCACATCCAGCTGATTTCCATAGGGGGCGCCATTGGCACCGGCCTGTTCATGGGCTCGGGCAAGGTGATCGCGCTGTCCGGCACCTCGATCCTGTTGGTCTACGCCATCCTCGGGTTCTTCGTGTTCTTCGTCATGCGCGCCATGGGCGAGTTGCTGTTGTCCGACCTGCGCTTCAAGTCGTTCGCCGATATCGTTGCCCATTACCTGGGCTCGCGCGCCGGCTTTGTGCTGAGCTGGTCGTACTGGCTGAGCTGGAGCGTGGCGGTGGTGGGGGACGTGGTCGTGGTGGCCGGTTTTTTCCAGTACTGGTACCCCGATGCACCGGCCTGGCTACCCGCGTTCTTCACCCTGTTCGTGCTGCTGGGGCTGAACATGCTGGCGGTGAGGATTTTTGGCGAGGTAGAGTTCTGGTTCGGCATCATCAAGATCGTCGCCATCGTGCTGTTGATCATCACGGCAGCGGTCATGATCGCCACGTCCTATACCTCGCCCAATGGCGTGGTTGCCTCGCTGTCGCACGTGGTCGCGCCGGGTGCGGTGCTGCCCCATGGCATCAGCGGTTTCTTTGCCGGGTTCCAGATTGCCGTGTTTTCCTTTGCCGGTACCGAGCTGATCGGCACCACCGCAGCGGAAGCGAAGAACCCTCATCGCTCGCTGCCCAAGGCCATCAACACCATCCCCTTGCGCATTCTGCTGTTCTACATCCTGGCGCTGGTGTGCATCATCAGCGTGGTGTCGTGGGCCGAGGTGCCGGCCAACCGCAGCCCCTTCGTCGAACTGTTCCTGCTGGCCGGCTTTCCGGCGGCGGCCGGCATGATCAACTTTGTGGTATTGACCTCGGCTGCCTCTTCGGCCAACAGCGGTGTCTACTCGGGCTGCCGGATGCTGTTCGGGCTGGCCGAGCGGCGTAACGCGCCGGCCCTGTTCGCCAGGCTTTCGGCACTGAGCGTGCCGGTGTACAGCCTGGTGTTTTCCGGCGTGTGCATGCTGATCGGGTTGAGCCTGCTGTTCATCATCCCGGAGGTGATGACGGTGTTCACGCTGATTTCGACCGTGTCGGCAATCCTGGTGATCTTTACCTGGTCGATGATCCTTGCTGCGTACCTCGCCTATCGCAAACGCAACCCGGCTGCGCACAATGCTTCGGTGTTCAAGTTGCCGGGCGGGGTGCCGGTGGCGGTCACGACCCTGGGCTTTCTCGGCTTTGTGCTGGTGTTGCTGGCACTGCAGCCGGATACCCGCCTGGCATTGTGCGTGATGCCGTTGTGGTTCGTGTTCCTGTTGCTGGCCTACCGCCGCCGCGCTCAAGCGCATTCCTGAGCACAACACATACTCTGTGGGAGCGGGCATGCCCGCGAAGCAGGCGACGCGGTGGATGGCACGGGCTCTGCCCGTGATCGCGGGCGCGCCCGCTCCCACAGGGTGCAAGTTTTGTTCATAGTGCCTGTTGCTCGATCAACCCCAGGCACCGCTGCACGATCGGGCTCACATCACCCTTGCGCCGGCTCAGAATGATCGGGCTGACGGCGCTGCTATCGAGCAAGCCGACATATTCGATATCGGTGCGGTGTTGCTGTTGTACCGACGCCGGCACCAGCGTTACCCCCACGCCGACGGCCACCAGGCCGATGGCCGTCTGCAATTCGTTGGCCCACTGGCTGACGCGGATGCTCATGCCATGCTGGGCAAACAGCGCCAGCACGTGGTCGGCATAACTGGGCCGGGGGTTGGCCGGGTAGAGGATGAACGCCTCGCCAGCCAGCTGCGCCAGGCTGACCGGGCTGCCCGCCAGCGGGTGGCCCTTGGGCAGCACGGCCACCAGCGGGTCCTCCCGCAGAACCTCTTGGTGGATGGCCGCGTCGTCGATGCGAATGCGCCCGAAGGCGATGTCGATGCGCCCGCTCTTCAAGGCTTCCACCTGCTGCAGCGTGGTCATCTCGCTCAGGCCCAGTTCCAGCTCGCTGTCCTGGCGCAGCTCGCGGATCAGCTCTGGCAACACGTTGTACAGGGTCGAGGGGGCAAACCCGATGCCCAGCCACTGGCGCTGGCCCTGGCCAATGCGGCGGGTGTTGTCGCTGATGTTCTGCAGTTGCTGCAGCACGGTGCAGGTCTGTTCGTAAAAAAAACGACCGGCCTCGGTCAGCCGCAGCGGGCGTTCGCGCACGACCAGCAGGGTGCCGAGCTGGTCCTCCAGCTGGCTGATCTGCCGGCTCAAGGGGGGTTGGGCAATGTGCAGCAGCTCGGCGGCGCGGGTGAAGTTCAGGGTCTCGGCCAAGACTTTGAAGTAACGCAGGTGGCGCAGCTCCATCAGACCTCCAGGGTATGGTGGGAGATTCATTTGATATTGGACGGTCATCAGGGTCTCGCGCAATCCTTGAGCAATCAAGTAAATGCACCATTCGGGCCTGCAGCTGGCAGCCCGACCTGACGGGACCTGGCCACAATGACAAGCGCGCTGATTGAACGTATTGATGCAATTATCGTCGACCTGCCGACCATTCGCCCGCACAAGCTGGCAATGCACACCATGCAGCAGCAGACCTTGGTGGTATTGCGCGTGCGCTGCAGCGATGGCGTGGAAGGTATCGGCGAGGCCACCACCATCGGTGGCCTGGCCTATGGCTACGAAAGCCCCGAGGGCATCAAGGCCAACATCGACGCGCACCTGGCTCCGGCGCTGATTGGCCTGGCGGCAGACAACATCAATGCGGCCATGCTCAAGCTGGACAAGCTGGCCAAGGGCAACACTTTTGCCAAATCGGGTATTGAAAGCGCCTTGCTCGACGCCCAAGGCAAACGCCTGGGGCTGCCGGTGAGCGAGCTGCTGGGCGGCCGAGTGCGTGACAGCCTGGAAGTGGCCTGGACCCTGGCCAGCGGCGACACCGCCCGTGATATCGCCGAAGCGCAGCACATGCTGGAAATTCGCCGTCACCGGGTGTTCAAGCTGAAGATTGGCGCCAACCCGGTGGAGCAGGACATCAAGCACGTGGTGACGATAAAACGCGAACTGGGCGACAGTGCCAGCGTGCGGGTCGACGTCAACCAGTACTGGGACGAGTCCCAGGCCGTGCGTGCTTGCCAGGTGCTTGGCGACAACGGTATCGACCTGATCGAGCAACCGATCTCGCGCATCAACCGTGGCGGCCAGGTGCGCCTGAACCAGCGCAGCCCGGCCCCGATCATGGCCGATGAGTCGATCGAAAGCGTCGAGGACGCCTTCAGCCTGGCCGCCGACGGCGCGGCCAGCATCTTCGCCCTGAAAATCGCCAAGAACGGTGGCCCGCGAGCTGTGTTGCGCACTGCGCAAATCGCCGAGGCCGCCGGTATAGCGCTGTATGGCGGCACCATGCTCGAAGGCTCTATCGGCACCCTGGCCTCGGCCCATGCCTTCCTTACCCTGCGCCAACTGACCTGGGGCACCGAGCTGTTCGGCCCGCTGCTGCTGACCGAAGAAATCGTCAACGAGCCGCCGCAGTACCGCGACTTCCAACTGCACATCCCCCGCACCCCAGGCCTGGGCCTGACCCTGGACGAACAGCGCCTGGCGCGCTTCGCCCGTTGCTGATCAGCCAACAAGGAGATAATCATGCTGTTCCACGTGAAGATGACCGTGAAACTGCCGGTCGACATGGACCCGGCCAAGGCCACCCAGCTCAAGGCTGATGAAAAGGAACTGGCCCAGCGCCTGCAACGTGAAGGGACCTGGCGCCACTTGTGGCGCATTGCCGGGCACTACGCCAACTACAGCGTGTTCGACGTGCCCAGCGTCGAGGCGCTGCACGACACACTGATGCAGCTGCCGCTGTTCCCGTACATGGACATCGAGGTCGACGGCCTGTGCCGGCATCCCTCGTCGATTCACAGCGACGACCGCTGATCCGCACCTGTCTGCCTGACAAGAACAATATGAGGTACGCACGATGACCGTGAAAATTTCCCACACTGCCGACATTCAAGCCTTCTTCAACAAAGTGGCTGGCCTGGACCACGCCGATGGCAACCCGCGCTTCAAGCAGATCATCCTGCGTGTGCTGCAGGACACCGCGCGCCTGGTCGAAGACCTGGAAATCACCGAAGACGAGTTCTGGCACGCCATTGATTACCTCAACCGCCTGGGGGGCCGTAACGAGGCTGGCCTGCTGGCCGCAGGCCTGGGTATCGAGCACTTCCTCGACCTGCTGCAGGACGCCAAGGATGCTGAGGCCGGCCTGAGCGGTGGCACCCCGCGTACCATCGAAGGCCCGCTGTACGTCGCCGGGGCGCCGTTGGCACAAGGCGAAGCGCGCATGGACGACGGTACCGACCCCGGCGTGGTGATGTTCCTGCAGGGGCAGGTGTTCGATGCCGACGGCAAGCCGCTGGCCGGCGCCACCGTCGACCTGTGGCACGCCAACACCCAAGGTACCTATTCGTACTTCGACTCGACCCAGTCCGAGTACAACCTGCGCCGCCGCATCATTACCGACGCCGAGGGGCGCTACCGTGCGCGCTCCATCGTGCCGTCGGGTTATGGCTGCGACCCGCAGGGCCCGACCCAGGAGTGCCTTGACCTGCTCGGCCGTCATGGTCAGCGACCGGCGCACGTGCACTTCTTCATCTCGGCACCGGGGCACCGCCACCTGACCACGCAGATCAACTTCGAGGGTGACAAATACCTGTGGGACGACTTTGCCTACGCCACCCGCGACGGTTTGATCGGCGAGCTGCGGTTTGTCGAGGACGCTGCTGCGGCGCGTGATCGCGGCGTGCAAGGCGAGCGTTTTGCCGAGCTGGCGTTCGACTTCCACCTGCAGGGGACCACGGCGCCGGAGGCCGAGGCCCGCAGCCACCGGCCGCGTGCGTTGCAGGAAGGCTGAGACCTTTGGGGCTGCTGCGCAGCCCATTCGCGGCACAAGGCCGCTCCCACAGGGATCGCGCGCGACAGTGCCATCGTGCAATCCCTGTGGGAGCGGCCTTGCGCCGCGAATGGGGCGCGTAGCGCCCCCACAATGCTGACCATTTTTCGCTGTGTTTTTGCCTGGGCCTTTCCGTGCGGGGAGGGCCCGGGCTTTTTGCTGCCGGGGCCGGTGATCTAGAATCGATCTTTTGCCCGAGCCCCGCCCATGCTGCCCATCGCGCTGCTGCCAACCACCGCTGACCAGGCTCCGCTGGTCCGCAACCTCTACCAGTTCTATGCCTACGAGTCCTCCGACTGGGAGCAGGAAGACGTCGAAGTGGATGGTCGTTTCTACATCCACGACGAGCACCTGCAACGCTACTGGCAGGACGAGGGCTGGGGCGCGTACCTGGTGCTGGCGGACGGTTTCATCGCCGGTTTCGTGCTGGTGGAACGCAGTGAGCTGCCGGGCATTCACGCGCTTGAACTGGCTGACCTGTTCATCCTGAAAAAGTACCGCCGCCAGGGCATCGGCCAGGCGGTAGCGTTGCAGCTGCTGGGCGGCGAGGGCGACTGGTTGCTGCGGTGCTACGCACACGACGCACCGGCCGTGGCGTTCTGCAGCGCCGTACTGGCGAACCTGTCGCGCCCGGCACAGGCCATTACGCTGACGGATGAACCGGACCTGCTCAGTTTCCTGGTGAGCGGCGCCCGGCATTGAGGATTGGCCGGCCGTTGTGCGACGTTGAAGCGGAATAGCGACATTTTTGTGAGCTACTTCACAAAATCGTCATGGGCGGCATAATGCCATCAACGCCTCCCTAGACCTGGCAACCGCTTGCCGGGGTCCTTTTTCTTGCGCTTCGAAGGTTCAGGTAAAGTTCATGTCGCTAGCTGCAAACCCCGACATCATGTACCGGCTGTTGATTCAGAGCGTGGTGGATTACGCCATCTACCTGCTCACCCCCGAGGGTATCGTCGCCAACTGGAACCCCGGTGCCCAGCGCGCCAAGGGCTACCTTGCCGATGAAATCGTCGGCCAGCATTACTCGTTGTTCTACCCCGATGCCGAGCGTGCAGCCGGGCGGCCAGCGCTAAACCTTGAACAGGCGCGGCGCACGGGGCGTTTTGAAGAAACAGGCTCCCGCCTGCGCAAGGACGGCACGGCGTTCCACGCCCATGTAGTGATTGAAGCCGTGTACGACGATGCCGGGCAACTGGTGGGGTTCGCCAAGGTCACCCGCGACATTTCCGAACGCCGCCGCCAGGAACTGGAGCTGCTGCAGGCCAAGGAGCTGGCCGAGCAGTACAGCCAGGAAATGGCCAAGCTGTCGCAATTCCTGGACTCGGTCATTGCCAATATTCCCGCCAGCGTCATTGTCCAGGACCTGGAAAGCCAGCGCATCCTGTTGGCCAACCAGCAGGCCGAGCGCCTGTTCGGCGGCCCAGGGCGCAGCATGATCGGCCAACTGCCTGGCGAATGCCTGAGCCCGGCGGCCGCCGACTACCTTGAGCAGCAGCTGGCCCGTGGTGCCCGTAACACCAAAGGCCATGCTGCCGAGACCCGGGTCGAGACCGCCCGTGGTCCACGGACCCTGCGCAGCCGTACCTTGCTCAGCCAGCACTCCGAGGGCCAGGCGGATTACGTGCTGTTTGTCGCCGAAGATGCCACCGAGGAACTGGCGGCCCACGCACAGATTCACCACATGGCGCACCATGATGCGCTTACCGGGCTACCCAACCGCACCTTGTTCCACGAACGCCTGCGCCAGGCGCTGGTGCGTGGCAGCGAGAACGCCAAGCTGACCGCCGCCCTGTGCCTGGACCTGGACAACTTCAAGAACATCAATGACTCCCTTGGCCATGCCTTCGGCGACAAGCTGCTGCGCGAGCTGGGCAAACGCCTGCGCCGCGAGCTGCGCGAGCACGACACCCTGGCCCGGCTGGGTGGTGACGAGTTTGCCGTGGTACTGACCGGGCTCGATGGCCGCGATGCTGCGTGCAACACTGCGCAGCGGCTGATCAACGCGATCAGCCCGCCGTTCCGGATCGAAGGGCACCAGTTCTCCGTGGGGGTAAGTATCGGCATCGCCATCGCCCCGGATGACAATGATCAGGCCGAGCAGCTGCTGGGCTACGCCGACATGGCGTTGTACGAGGCCAAGCGCAACGGCCGCAATCGCTACGAATGCTTCGACGTGGAGCTTGACGTCGCTGCCCGCCAGCGCCGCCTGGTGGAAACCGACTTGCGCACAGCGCTGCACCTGGGCCAGTTGCAGCTGCATTACCAACCCGTGGTGGACCAGAAAACCAGTAGCGTGACCGGTTATGAGGCATTGCTGCGCTGGGAGCACCCGACCCGGGGCATGGTCATGCCCATGGACTTCATCCCTATCGCCGAGGAAACCGGGCTGATTCATGAACTGGGTATCCGGGCCTTGAACCTGGCCTGCCAGGAAGCGGCCAGCTGGGACAGTGAGCAGACGGTGTCGGTCAACCTGTCGCCGGTGCAGTTCAAAAATGCCAACCTGGTGCAGCTTGTCGCCTTGGCCCTGGCCGACTCGGGCCTGCCGGCGCAGCGCCTGGAGCTGGAAATAACCGAGTCGGTGTTGCTGGGTAACAGCGACGAAAACGTGCGCACCTTGCGCGCGCTGAAGGACTTGGGGGTATCGATTTCGCTGGACGATTTTGGAACCGGCTATTCATCGCTCGGCTACTTGCGCTCGTTCCCGTTCGACCGGATCAAGATCGACAAGTCGTTCGTGCATGACATGTGCGACAGCCGTGAAGCAATGTCGATCATCCGCGCCATTACCGACCTGTCCAACAGCTTGATGATCAAGACCACGGCCGAAGGGGTGGAGTCGCAAGAGCAGATGCGCCGGCTGGCGGCGGAGGGGTGCTCGCATTTCCAGGGCTACCTGTACGGGCGGCCGGCACCGGCGAGCGAGCGGTTGAAGCAGGTCATTACGCCAGGCTGATGGCTCACGCAGCCTCAAATTTTAAGAGCTTGTGCAATCCTTGTGGGAGCGGCCATGCCCGCGAACACCGGCGCAGCCGGTGCCAGCCACCGAGTTGGCTTCTTCGCGGGCACGCCCGCGCCCACAAGGTCCGTGTCGCGCTTACGAATTTCAGCTATTCCAGTCTGGCGCAAACGGCGGGCTTACCACGCGCTGGTCTTTCGGCAATTGGGCAATCGCCGTGCGGTCTTCGTCGTCCAGTTGCACGTTCAATGCAGCCAGGTTGGCCAACTGGTTCTCGCGGCTGCTGGCTTTGGGGATCGCCGCCACACCGTCCTGGTCCAGCAACCACTTCAGTGCCACCTGGCTGGGCAGCACGCCATGCTTGCGGGCAATCGCCTGGATCACTGGCTGCGCCGCCGCCTGGCCCCGGGCCAGCGGGGTGTAGGCGGTGAGCAACAGGTCATGGCGGCGGGCGTAGTCGAGCAGCGGTTGCTGGCCGAGCAGCACGTGGTATTCCACCTGAATCGCCGACAACGGCGCACCCAGGGTTTCCACCACCTGGCGCAGCAGGCCCAGCGGGAAGTTGGCCACGCCAATATGCCGTGCTTTGCCCTCGTCACGCAGCGCAACCAGGGTGTCGATACTGCGCGCCAGGTCCCAATCCTTGCCGGGCCAGTGGATATGGAACAGGTCGACCTGCTCGGTGCCCAATGCGCGCAGGCTGTCTTCCAGCGACTGGCGCATGGCCTTGGGCTCCAGGCGGTCCCACCACACCTTGGTGGTGAGGTGGATCTGTTCGCGTGGTACGTCGCTGTCGCGCAGGGCCTGGCCAACGGCCGCTTCGTTTTCGTAGGCTGTGGCAGTGTCGATGTGCCGGTAACCCAGGTCCAGCGCCTGGTGCACGGCCTGGGTGCATTCGGTGCCGGTCATCGGCCAGGTGCCCAGGCCGATTGCAGGCAGGTCCAGACCGTTTCGGGTGGTGAGCCTTTGCATGTAAATTCCTTGTAGGGTGTGCAGGGTTCGCACTCGATGGTCGGCGATCAGCGAAGCGCGGGCCATGCGTTCGAGGCACAAACTGGTCGATCAGCGAACAGTATTTGCCGTCAGCGTGGGCAAGCGGCAATTGAACTTCCTTATCCTGCGGCATCTCTTCTAGAATTCGAGCTGTTGCATCCGCCGGGCCACGCCTGCGCGGCCTTCCCTGGGCGTGGCATGTCGCCGCGCCGTCATCGAGAGAGCCATGAGTTCCAGCACACCGCTGTCCGGCGTCAACCAACCCTTGCGGGGTATCGCACTGGTGGTGGGAGCGACGTTCCTGTTCGCCAGCCACGATGCCCTGTCCAAATTCCTCGGCGGCCTTTACCCGATCGTGATGGTGGTGTGGGCACGTTATGTGGTGCATACGCTGCTGATGGCCGGCATTTTTCTGCCCAAGTCTGGCCTCAACGTATTGCGCACCCGCCGGCCGGTATTGCAGACCTTGCGGGCCTTGAGCCTGCTGAGCACCAGCTTGCTGTTCACCAGCGGCCTTCAGTACCTGCCGCTGGCTGAGGCGACGGCGGTCAACTTCCTTGCCCCGGTGCTGGTCACCGCGTTGTCGGCGCCGCTGCTCAAAGAGCGGGTGACGGTGGGGCAGTGGGTGGCGGTAGTGCTGGGTTTCATCGGCGTGCTGGTGGTGGTGCACCCGGGTGGTGCGATGTTTACCCCGGCCATTCTGTACCCGTTCGGTTCGGCGTTGGGCTTCTGCTTCTATCAGCTGCTGACGCGCATTCTGGCTGCACATGACAGCCCGACTACCAGCAACTTCTATGCAGGGCTGTGCAATACCCTGGCAATGAGTGCACTGGTGCCGTTCTTCTGGGAGGTGCCGCGGTGGGACCATGCCCTGCTGATGCTGGCACTGGGCGGCTTTGGCATGACTGCGCACCTGCTGCTGACCCAGGCCTTCCGCCATGCGGCACCGGCGTTGCTGGCGCCGTTCAGCTACTGCCAGATCGTGTTTGCCGGTTTGCTTGGGCTTGTATTCTATAGCCAGGTGCCGGATACCTTGAGCCTGGTGGGGATTTCGGTGATCTGCCTCAGTGGGCTGGGGGCGGCGTGGATGCAGCGGCGCAAGTAAAACCTGTACCGCCTGTTCGGATTGATGCGCGGGTTTACCTGCGAAGAGGCCGGTACAAGCAAACCTGACAGAGCCAGCCTATCACCCTCTAACAGCCACTCTATTAGAACTCTGCCCAAGCTCGTCTAGTCTTTCCCGTGGCCCCGTGTAGACCTGATGAGGGGTAGCACGACCCCCTCGCTCGGCTGAAAGAACACCTGGCATAGACCGGAAATCTGGATAACCGACCCAAAGGTACCCGCAGATGTCGAACGAATCGAAATGCCCGTTCCATCAAACCGCAGGTGGCGGCACCACCAACCGTGACTGGTGGCCTGACCAGCTCAACCTTCGAATTCTTCACCAGCATTCGTCGAAGTCCAGCCCCGATCCGGACTTCGACTATGCCAAGGCGTTCAAAAGCCTCGACTTCCAGGCCCTGAAGAACGACCTGACTGCCCTGATGACCGACTCGCAGGACTGGTGGCCTGCCGACTTCGGCCACTATGGCCCGCTGTTCATCCGCATGGCCTGGCACAGCGCCGGCACCTACCGCATTGGCGATGGCCGCGGCGGCGCGGGCTCGGGGCAGCAACGTTTCGCCCCGCTCAACAGCTGGCCGGACAACGTCAGCCTGGACAAGGCCCGGCGGCTGCTGTGGCCGATCAAGCAGAAGTACGGCAACAAGATTTCCTGGGCCGACCTGATCGTGCTCACCGGCAACGTTGCTCTCGAATCCATGGGCTTCAAGACTTTCGGCTTCTCGGGCGGGCGCGCTGATGTATGGGAGCCGGACGAAGATGTGTACTGGGGTTCGGAAAAGGTCTGGCTGGGTGGCGATACCCGCTACGGCAAGGAACAGGTCAAGGCGCAGCCACCCGGGCAGGGTGACCTGGTGGCCGAGCCGGCCAAGCATGGTGAAGAGCAGAACCGCGACCTGTCGGCTGAGCGTAACCTGGAAAACCCGCTGGCCGCCGTACAGATGGGCCTGATCTACGTGAACCCGGAAGGCCCGGAAGGCAACCCAGACCCGGTGGCCTCTGGCCGGGACATCCGTGAAACCTTTGGCCGCATGGCCATGAACGATGAAGAAACCGTGGCGTTGATCGCCGGTGGCCACGCCTTCGGCAAGACCCACGGTGCCGGCCCCGCCGACAACGTCGGCCCCGAACCCGAAGCGGCAGGCCTGGAGTTGCAGGGCCTGGGTTGGCCCAACAAGTTTGGTTCAGGCAAAGGTGGGGATACCATCACCAGCGGCCTGGAAGTGACCTGGACCTCCACCCCGACCAAGTGGAGCAACGAGTACCTGAACAACCTCTTCAACTTTGAGTGGGAGCTGACCAAAAGCCCGGCCGGCGCGCATCAGTGGCAGCCGAAAGAGGGCAAAGGCGCAGGCACAGTGCCAGATGCCCACGATCCAGGTAAAAAACATGCACCGTCCATGTTGACCTCTGACCTGGCGCTGCGCTTCGACCCCATCTACGAGCCGATCGCTCGCCGCTTCAAGGACAACCCTGACCAGCTGGCGGATGCCTTCGCCCGCGCCTGGTACAAGCTCATCCACCGCGACATGGGCCCACTGGCGCGCTACCTGGGCCCGGAAATGCCCAATGAAGAGTTGCTGTGGCAAGACCCGTTGCCCAAGGCCGATCCAGCCGCGATCAGCGAGCAAGACATCGCAGACCTCAAAACCAGGATTCTGGCTTCGGGCTTGACTGTGGGTGAGCTGGTCTCCACCGCGTGGGCATCCGCGTCGACCTTCCGTGGCTCCGACAAGCGCGGGGGGGCCAATGGCGCACGTTTGCGCCTGGCGCCGCAGAAAGACTGGGCTGCCAACCAGGGTGTAGACAAGGTGCTGGCGGCGCTGGAGAAGATACAGGGCGAGTTCAATAGCGGCGGCAAAAAGGTCTCCCTGGCCGACCTGATCGTACTGGCCGGTACTGCAGCCGTTGAAAAAGCTGCCCGGGATGCTGGCTACAGTGGCAGCGTCGGGTTCCGCCCGGGCCGCGTCGATGCGTCCCAGGCGCAGACCGACGTCGAGTCGTTCGCCGTGCTGGAGCCGTTGGCCGATGGCTTCCGCAATTTCGCCAAGGCTCGCTACAGCGTCAAGGCCGAAAAGCTGTTGCTGGACAAGGCCCAGTTGCTGACCCTGACTGCGCCGGAACTGACCGTGCTGATCGGCGGCCTGCGGGTGCTGGGTGCCAACCATGGCGGCAGCCAGCAGGGCGTGTTCACCGACAAGCCCGGCACCTTGAGCAACGACTTCTTCCGCAACCTGCTGGACATGGGCGTGGAATGGAAGTCGACGTCGCCGGACGACGAAACCTTCGAAGGCCGCGACCGCAAGACCGGGCAGGTTAAATGGAACGCTAGCCGGGTTGACCTGGTGTTTGGTTCGCATGCCCAGTTGCGGGCGCTGAGCGAGGTGTATGGCAGCAGTGACGGGGGTGACAAGTTCGTTCGGGACTTTGTGGCCGCCTGGCAGAAGGTCATGGAGCTGGACCGTTTTGACCTGAAGTAAAGGTGTTATGGGGGGCGCAAAGCGCCCCCTTGGCCCTGGTGATCCCGCCAATTCCAGGTCGGATAGGTACAAAAGCGTCCTCGTCGGTTCTGTTGCAATGCTTCTCAGGCAGCCAGCCTGAACAGCGTGCTTACAACGACAAGGAACCCCGACCATGCAAATGCCAAAGACCCTCAAAATCCGCAATGGTGACAAGGTGCAGCCGACCTTTTCGGCGCAGGAGTATGCGGCTCGACATGCGCGGCTGCGGGCCTACATGGCAGACCAGGACATTGAGGCGGCGATCTTCACCTCGTACCATAACGTCAATTACTACAGTGATTTCCTCTACTGCTCGTTTGGCCGTCCCTATGCGCTGGTAATCACCCAGGACAAGGTTGTCTCTATCAGCGCCAACATTGATGGCGGCCAGCCATGGCGGCGTACCGTCGGCACTGACAACATCGTCTACACCGACTGGCAACGCGACAACTACTTCGTTGCCATCCAGCAGGCGCTGCCGCTGGCCTCGCGTATTGGCGTCGAATACGACCACCTCAACCTGCAGAACCATGCCAAGCTGGCCGCCTGCTACCCCAAAGCCGAGCTGCTGGACATTGGCGCGCCTTGCATGCGTATGCGCATGATCAAATCGGCCGAGGAACAGGCGCTGATCCGCCATGGTGCACAGGTCGCGGACATTGGCGGCGCGGCAATTGTAGAGGCGCTGCGCGACCAGGTGCCTGAGTACGAGGTGGCGCTGCATGCCACCCAGGCAATGGTCCGCGAAATCGCCAAGCGCTTCCTCGATGCGGAGCTGATGGACACCTGGACCTGGTTCCAGTCCGGGCTCAACACCGATGGCGCACACAACCCAGTGACCAGCCGCCGCGTCGGCAAAGGTGAAATCCTGAGCCTCAACTGCTTCCCGATGATCGCCGGCTACTACACCGCGCTGGAGCGCACACTGTTCCTCGACCACTGCCCGGATGAATACCTGCGCCTGTGGCAGGCCAACGTGGAAGTGCACGAGGCGGGGTTGAAACTGGTACGCCCGGGCATGCGCTGCAGCGACATCGCCCGTGAACTGAACGAAATCTTCCTGCGCCATGACCTGCTGCAGTACCGCACCTTCGGTTATGGCCATTCGTTCGGCACCCTGAGCCACTACTACGGGCGCGAAGCGGGGCTGGAGCTGCGCGAAGACATCGACACAGTGCTGGAGCCTGGCATGGTGGTGTCGATCGAACCGATGATCATGCTGCCCGAAGGGCGACCGGGGGCGGGTGGGTATCGCGAGCATGACATCCTGATCGTCAACGACAAAGGCGCCGAGAACATCACCAAATTCCCGTATGGGCCGGAGCACAACATCATTCGCAAATAAACACCGAAGCTGGCCTCATCGCCGGCAAGCCAGCTCCCATAGCTACTGCATAGCACGCAATACCTGTGCAGTCCCTGTGGGAGCGGGCTTGCCGGCGATGAGGCCAGCCCGGACAACAAAAATATCACTGTATGACCACCAGACCCTGCCTCCAATTAAAAGAACCAGAGGGTACCCGTCATGTCCAGCACCACACTTGACCCATCCGCCGTCGCCGGCCCCACATACAACGCCGAACGCCAGGCCCTGCGCAAGGCCGCCCGGGCCAGTTTCATGGGCAACTTCGTCGAGTGGTTCGACTACGCCGCCTACGGCTACCTGGCCACCATCATCGCCGCCACCTTCTTCCCGCAAACCGACAAGACCACTGGCCTGCTGGCAACCTTCGCTGTGTTTGCCCTGTCGTTCCTGGTACGTCCGCTGGGCGGCATCGTCTGGGGGCACTTTGGCGACCGCCATGGTCGGCGCAACGCACTGTCGTGGTCGATCCTGATCATGTCGGTATCCACCTTCTGCATTGGCCTGTTGCCAGGTTATGCGCAGATCGGCTTGTGGGCGCCGGGCTTGTTGCTACTTATCCGCCTGGTGCAGGGCTTTTCCGCCTCCGGTGAGTACGCTGGTGCTGCGGCGTTTCTGGCTGAATACGCGCCGCCCGGCCGGCGTGGCCTGTACACCAGCATCGTGCCGGCCAGTACGGCGGCGGGGTTGCTGTTTGGTGCGGCGTTCGTGGCGGTGCTGCACGAACTGCTCAGCAGCCAGGCCCTGCACGAATGGGGCTGGCGCCTGCCGTTCCTGCTGGCGGCACCGTTCGGCCTTGTAGGGCGCTATATCCGCATGAGCCTGCAGGACACACCCAAGTTCCTGGAGATGGAACAGCGCCTGGAAAACAAGGCCGGCATGACGCCTATGCCGCTGCGCGAGCTGCTGGGCCAGCACCGCCGCAGCCTGGCCATCGGCATTGGTGTCACCTGCCTGAACGCGGTGGCGTTCTATTTGCTGCTCAGCTACATGCCGACTTATCTGTCCAGTGAAATGGGCATGAGCGAGCGGGATTCATTCATTGCTTCGACCGTGTCGCTGGCCACTTACATCGGCTTGATCTTCCTGATGGGGCGGCTGTCTGACCGGTTTGGCCGCAAGACCATGCTGGTGGTGGCTTCGCTGTTGTTCCTGGGGCTGACCGTACCGTTGTTCCGCCTGCTTGACGGTCAACCGCTGCTGGTCATCCTGGCGATCCAGATTTGCTTCGGGGCGATTCTGGCGATGAATGACGGGACGTTGCCGTGCCTGCTGGCCGAGATTTTCCCCACCCGGGTGCGTTTCAGCGGGTTTGCCCTGAGCTTCAATGTGGCCAACGCGCTGTTTGGCGGGACTGCGCCGTTCATTGCCACCTGGCTTATCCAGGTGACTGGCAGCAAGCTGGCGCCGGCGGGGTATTTGCTGGCGGCAGCACTGGTGGCGCTGGTTGCCATGCTTATGTGTCGGGAGACCGCACATTCCGCCCTGGAGGATTAACTACCCTGTACCGGCCTCTTCGCGGGCGCGCCCGCTCCCACAGGGACCCCACAGATTCGAATACTGTGGGGTCCCTGTAGGAGCGGGCGTGCCCGCGAAGAGGCCGGTAAAACCAGTACAAACCTTGAATTAATGCAGCGAAGCCTGCCGCCGCTCCCCCAGCGGCGACAAGCCAAAGAACCGGCTGTAGCTCTTGGAAAAGTGCGCCGGCGAGCTGAACCCGCAGGCCAGCGCCACCTCGCGCACCTGCACGTCACTGCGCAGCAGCAACTCCCGCGCCCGCGACAGCCGCAGCTCCAGGTAGTACTGGCTGGGCGTGCGCTGCAGGTATTTATGGAACAGCCGCTCCAGTTGGCGCACGGTGACCTCGTTGAGGCTGGCAAGCTCCTCGAGCCCCAATGGTTCCTCCAGGTTGGCCTCCATGATCGCCACCACCTGGCTCAGCTTGGGTTGGGCGCTGCCAAGCAGGGTGCGCAGCGGTACCCGCTGGCGATCACGCTCGCCCCGCACCCGGTCGCACAGCAATAACTCGGCCGCCTTGGCCGCAATGTCCTGACCCCCGGGCTCGCGCGCCACCAGTTGCAGCATCATGTCCATGGCTGCCACACCGCCCGAGCAGGTATAGCGGTCGCGGTCCAGTTCGAACAGCTGGCTGGAAATGACAATGCCGGGGAAGTGCGCCTGCAGTGTCGGCAGGTCTTCCCAATGGATGGTGCAGCGGTAGCCTTTGAGCAGTTCGGCCTTGGCCAACAGGTAGCTCCCGGTGCAGATACCACCCAATGGCAGGTGCTGGCGGGCCAGCTTGCGCAACCAGTCGATCAGCGGGCGGCTGCTACGGCCCCGGTCGATCGGGTTGGCCCCGACCACCAGCAGCGCATCCAGCTGGGGGGCGTTGGCGATGCCGTAGTCAGGCAGTACCCGCATGCCGTTGCTGGCGACCACTGGCGCCTCGTCTGCGGCAATCAGCACGCTGCGAAACAGTGGTTTGCGTGCGGCCAGGTTGGCCATGCGCAGGGTTTCCACCGCCGACGCCAGGCCGATGGTGGTGAAGTTGGGCAAAATCAGAAAGCCGAACGTCTTTACCGAACAACTCTTTACAATAGAGGGCGATAGGTTTGCAGAAGCGGGGTAGACCATTGCGCTGTTCCTGTGCAAGCTGAGGCATAGTTCGTCAGGGGCAGTGAGAAAATACAGCCTCGCGTGGTTCTTGTTGTTATAGGTCGTTGCCGGCTCGATCTTACACCCCGGGCGCAGCGGCCAGGAATGGCCCCGCCGGCTGGCAGGGCCGACAGTGATTGCACAGAGAAGGTGATCGTTCGTGAACCCCGAAACCATGCTGGCGGCATTGCCAGGCTACGCCATGTCGCCCGAGTCGATCCAGGTGCTGCCGGATGCCAAGGCATACCGCGCCTGCTTGCTCGAACGCATCCACGCCGCGACCCGGCGCATCGTCATCGTCGCCCTGTACCTGCAGGAAGACGAGGCAGGCCAGGAAGTGCTGGATGCGTTGTACCAGGTCAAGGCCGAGCGACCAGGCCTGGAAATCACCATTGTGGTCGACTGGTTTCGTGCCCGCCGTGGTCTGCTGGGGGGCGGGCCCCAGCCGGGTAACGCCGCCTGGTATCAGGCCCAACGCCAGTTGCGTGGGCTGGATATCGTGATTCATGGGGTGCCGGTGCAGACCCGCGAGCTGTTCGGCGTGTTGCACCTGAAGGGCAGCATCATCGACGACTGCGTGATCTACACCGGCGCCAGCCTGAACAACGTGTACCTGCACCGCTTCGACCGTTATCGCCTGGACCGCTACCACCTGTTCCAGTCCCCGGGGCTGGCCGATGCCATGGTCGACCTGGTGCGGCGCCTGCTGCACCACACCGCCACACCGCGCCTCGACTTGCCTGCGCCACCTGCCACCCGTAGCCTGCGCGGCGACATCCGGCGCTTGCGTGCGCGGTTGCGGCGCATGGCATACGAGGCACCGGCCAGCATGGCAGGGGAAGGGCTGCGGGTTATTCCGCTGTTGGGCGTGGGCCGTGGCAACCCGCTGAACCGGGCGCTGTGCGCCTTGTTGGCGGCGGCGCGCACGCAACTCATCATCAGTACGCCGTATTTCAACCCCCCGCGGGTGGTGATGCGCGAGCTTGACCATGCGCTGGAGCGTGGTGTGCAGGTTGAGCTGATTGTCGGCGATCGCACGGCCAATGACTTCTATATCGCCCCTGGCGAGCCGTTCAGCGCCAGTGGCGCCTTGCCTTATCTGTATGAAGACAACCTGCGTGCCTTCGCCCGGCGCCGCCATGCCGCCATTGCCAGCGGCCAGTTACAGGTACGCATCTGGAACGATCCTGGGCATACCTTTCATGCCAAGGGCGTGTGGGTCGACCAGCGCTATTCGTTGCTGACCGGCAACAACCTGAACCCGCGCGGGTTCAACCTGGACCTGGAGAACGGCCTGCTGATCGATGACCCGCACGGGCAATGGCTGACGCCGAGGGAAGCGGAGTTGAACGCGCTACGCCGGCATGCGCCGAAGATTGGTTCGGCAGAGGCGCTGGGCGTGAAGGCCGAGCATCCCAAGGAGGTCCGCAAATTTCTGCGGCGCTTGCGTTTCAGCCGTTTGGAACCGTTGATCAAGCGCGTGCTCTGAGGCACTGCGCCAGGCACTGCCGTGCTTTTTTGGGGGCAACGGGTGAGTTTGCTTTCAGGCATCAAGGGGGCGAGGGCACCGCGATTTCGGTGGTGCACGCGGTGCCTTGATGTCAATATGATGTTACCTGCGTGAGCCCTCCGTTGGGGGCTGGGCTATCATTTGCAGTCAACCGTACAAGGCCCCTCTGAAAAATCATCACGAGCGCATACAATCGGGCCCTTTCTTCGTTAACCAGATAGGCCAAAGCGTATATGGCGCTAGATCCACCCACGATGCTGACCATCTCGGTCGCCCTGGCAGCGGCGGCTGCCCTGTACCTGGCGATTGAGTGGCGCAGTGTCCGCGAAACCTCCTTGCTGTTCTGGAGCGCCGGCTTTGCCACGATTACTGTCGGTTGTGTTTTGGCCTTGTTGCGCGGGTCTGGGTTGTTGTTCATCGGCATCTGGTTCGCCAACGGTTTGCTGGTGGTGGCGCACGGGTTCTTCCTGACGGGCGTATTGCGTTTTACCCAGGACCGCTTGTCGCGGGGCTGGCTAATGATTGTGGTGGTCTGGTTCGCCTTGCTGTTGCTGCCTGTAGGGCCGCAGTGGTCGAAGGTGATGCTGATGGTCAACTCGTTGCTGGTGGCGTCGCTGACGCTCAAGGCCAGCTCCCTGCTGCGGCCCCATGGCAAGTCGCTGAGTGTGGGGGCAGTACAACTGCGCTATGTGTTGCTGATCCATGGGCTGTTCTATGTGGCCAAGGCGGGCATTGCCATCACGCCGGGGACGTTGATTGACCTGGCCACCTTTGGTGGCCTGATCATCCAGATCTCCTTGGTCGAGGGGGCGATGGCGATCATGCTGATTGCCTTGTCGATGACCGGCACCGTGCGCTATCGGCGCGAGGAGCGGATTGCCCGGCTGGCAGCCCGCGACCCGTTGACCGCGTTGTATAACCGGCGTGCGCTGGAGGTGCGGGCCGGGCATTTCTTCAAGGACGTGAGCCCGGCGCAGCCTGGGGCGTTGCTGCTGATCGACATCGACAACTTCAAGCTGGTCAACGACCTGCACGGGCATATTGCCGGGGACCGCTTGCTGGTTGCCTTGAGCGAGATGATTCGCACGGTGCTGCCGGAGCGGGCGCTGGCCGCGCGGTTGGGCGGCGATGAGTTCGTCATCTTGTTGAATGGGGCGAGTAGCGAGCAGGTAATGGAGCTGGGCGGGCTGTTGCGCGAGCAATTCCAGCAGTATGCCGGCAAGACCGTGCCCACGCCGCACGCGGTTACCTTGAGTATTGGCGTGAACCTGTTCGACCAGCCGCCGGCGAGCCTGGCGGCATTGATCGAGCAAGGGGATGTGGCCTTGTACCAGTCCAAGCGCAGTGGGCGCGACAGTATTCGGTTTGTGGAGCGTCCGATGGCTGACATTAATCACTAGGCTGCTTTTTGCTTTTTGCTTTTGCTTCTAAGCGCGCGACAGTTCAGGCAACGCAGATTGCGACTTCAGGAGGCCGAGCGCAGGGCTTGCGGAGGGAGGTGACGGGCATGGATGCCCGTCAAGCGCTGGGCCCCAGGATGGGGCCTGCAGCGCGGTCCTCCCGGGAGCAAGCCCGGAGCGAGGGGACCCCGGAGCGCAGCGTAGGGGCCGGATGATGGGAGCGCAGCGTTTTTTGGTTACTTTTTGTCGCGTTTGACAAAAAGTGACCCGCCGTAAGGGCGGAAAGGTGATTTGGCGCCACCTTTGAAAATGAATGTTGACTCATTGTTGATGCCCACACCTGAATGCGAACAGCGAACAGCGAACAGCGAACAGCGAACAGCGAACAGCGAACAGCGAACAGCGAAACAGTGCTGGTTTTTAGCTCGCGCATAGGCCATTTGCGATGGCGACACTAACTCACCTTTTCGCCCTTACGGCGAGTCACTTTTTGTCAGACGCGACAAAAAGTAACCAAAAAACGCTGCGCTCCGATCATCCGGCCCCTGCGCTGCGCTCCGGGGTCCCCTCACTCCGGCCTCGCTCCCGGGAGGACCGCGCTGCAGGCCCCATCCTGGGGCCCAGCGCTTGACGGGCATCCATGCCCGTCACCTCCCTTCGCAAGGCCTGCGTTCGGCCTCCTGAAGTCGCGAAGATCAAGATCAAGATCAAGATCAAGATCAAGATCAGAAGTATCAGGCCGTCAGGTCACCACTTGATAGCAAGGTACATACGCCGCGCCGCCGGGCAACTTCATGCGATGCTGGTCAACGAAGGCTTGCAACAGCCGGCCCAGCGGGTCCAGCACGGCGCTGTCGCCGCGGATCTGGTACGGCCCATGCTCTTCGATCAGGCGGATGCCCTTGTCCTTCACGTTACCCGCTACCACGCCAGAAAACGCCCGGCGCAGGTTGGCAGCCAGCTCATGGGGTGGCAGCTCGCGGCGCAGGTCCAGTTCGGCCATTGCCTGGTGGGTCGGGTCGAACGGGCGCTGGAAACTCTCCTCGATCTTCAGCAGCCAGTTGAAGTGGAAGGCATCATTGCGCTCGCGGCGGAACTGTTTGACCACCTTGAGCCCTTCGACCATGTGCCGGGCAACTTCTGCCGGGTCATCAATGATGATTTCGTACAACCGGTGCGCCGCCTCGCCCAGCGTGGCGCCCACGAAGGCATGCAACTGTTGCAGGTAAGGCTCGGCGCTGCGCGGGCCGGTGAGCACCACCGGGAACGGCACGTCCTGGTTATCGGGGTGCATGAGGATGCCCAGCAGGTACAGGAACTCCTCGGCTGTGCCGGCGCCGCCGGGGAAGATGATGATGCCGTGACCGACACGCACGAAGGCTTCCAGGCGCTTCTCGATGTCCGGCAGAATCACCAGCTCGTTGACGATCGGGTTGGGCGCCTCGGCGGCGATGATGCCCGGCTCGGTCAGGCCAAGGTAGCGGCTGCCATGCATGCGTTGCTTGGCGTGGGCAATGGTGGCGCCCTTCATCGGGCCCTTCATCACGCCCGGGCCGCAACCGGTGCACACGTCCAGCTTGCGCAGGCCCAGTTCGTGGCCGACCTTCTTGGTGTACTGGTACTCCTCGCTGCTGATCGAGTGACCACCCCAGCACACCACCATCTTCGGCTCCACACCCGGGCGCAGGGTGCGCGCGTTGCGCAGCAAATGGAAAACGTAATCAGTGATGCCCTGGGAGCTTTCCAGGTCGATACGCTGGCTGGCCAGCTCGCTTTCGGTGTAAACGATGTCGCGCAGGGCGCTGAACAGCATTTCACGGGTGCTGGCGATCATTTCGCCATCGACGAAGGCATCGGCCGGGGCATTCAGCAGCTCCAGGCGCACACCACGGTCTTGTTGATGGATTTTGACCTCGAAGTCTTTGTAGGCCTCGAGGATCGTCTTGGCATTGTCGACATGGGCGCCAGTGTTGAGGATGGCCAGGGCGCACTGGCGGAAAAGGGTGTAAAGGCTACCAGTACCGACTTCACTCAGTTGCTGAACTTCACGTTGTGACAGCGTTTCCAGGCTGCCTTTGGGGCTGACGGATGCATTGATGACATTGCGTTGAAGCATCTAAGTCTTTCCTGTGCGGGTAAAACATCCTTCTTTGACAACACCATACCGAGAAATGTGGGCGGCAACGAGGGGGCTGGTGAAAAACCTTGAGACCGAGTTGGCTTCTTCGCGGGCAACCCCGCGATGAAGCCAACCCGGTCCCGATTCAGCCCAACAGCTTTTGCACGCCCAGGGTAATCGCCAATCCACCCCCTACCAGCCACAGGTTCAGAATCGCCCCGGTAGCCAGCGCCTTTGGCCCCGCCTGGCGAATCTGGCTGAAGCGGGTTTCCATACCCAGCGCAGTCATGGCCATGGTCAGGGCAAAAGTGTCGAGGCTATTGACCGCTTGCGTCACGCTACCCGGCAGTACCTGCAGAGAATTCACCAATACCAGGGCGAGGAAGCCAAAGGCGAACCAGGGCATCGTAATGCGCCCATTGCCTTGCGCCTGATCAGCCTTGCGCGAGCGGCTGATCCACAGGCCGACTACCAGCAGTACCGGCACCAGCAGCATCACCCGGGTCATCTTGACGATGGTGGCGATATGGGTGGCTTCAGGGCTGACATTACTGGCTGCGCCCACCACCTGGGCGACTTCGTGGATAGTGCCGCCCAGAAACAGCCCCGCTCCCAGGGTGTCCAGGTGCAGCCAGCCGGCGTTGATGGCCAGCGGGTACAGGAACATCGACAAGGTGCCGAACAGCACCACGCTGCCGACGGCCATGGCGCTCTTGTGCGGGGCACTGCGCAGTGCCGACTCGAAGGCCAGCACGGCGGCGGCACCGCAGATGGCGCTGCCAGCGGCGGTCAGCAGGGCGGTATCGCGGTCCAGCTTGAACAGTTTCATGCCGCACCACAGGCCGATCAACAGGGTGCTGGACACCACCAGCAGCGACACGATAAGGCCCGACCAGCCGACTTCGGCAATTTCCTGCAGGCTGACCCGCAGGCCAAAGAAGGCCACGGCGATGCGCAGCAGGCCGCGGGCCGAAAAGTTGATGCCGGCTGCCCAGCTGGCCGGTACACCATCGCGCAAGGCATTGCCGTAGAGGGCGCCGGCGACGATGCCGACAATCAGCGGGCTGATGCCCAGATTGGCGATGGCGGGCAGTGCGGCCAGCTGAGTGACCGCAAGCGCGAACAGCGCGACGAACAGGATGCCATTGAGCCGCCCTCGGGTAGAGAGGGTAGGCGTAAAAGCGGGGTTGGACGGAACCGTGGCCATGTGTGTCCTCCGGAAAGGTGTTTCGACAAGGCCTACGTTAATCGGGTTATAAGCTTATAAAAAATCGTAATTTAAAATGGCAAATATCCGTTTAGCTGATATTTTTAAATCATGACCCCAGAACAACTGATAACGTTTGCCACCGTTGCCGAGCACGGCAACATCAGCCATGCGGCCCAGGCGCTTCATTTGTCGCAACCGGCGGTGTCCGGCCAGCTCAAGCTGTTGCAGGAGGCTTTTGGCGAGCCGCTGTATCAGCGCGCCGGGCGGGGGGTGCGGTTGACGGCAGCCGGCGAACAGCTGTTGGCCCATGCCGAGCGCCTGCGCGAAACCTTCCGCCAGGCCCAGGCACTGCGCGACGCCATGCGTGGCCTGGAGCGCGGTACCTTGCGCATCGGTGCCAGTACCACGCCTGCCAGTTACCTGCTGCCGTACCTGATCGCCGATTTCCATGCCAGTCACCCGGACGTGCTGGTGACTACATCACACGGCAACACGGCGGAGATCGTCGCTGCGCTGGGCAGTGTCGACATCGCCCTGATCGAAGGGCCGCCTGGGCAAGAGCTGCCGTTGGGCACGCAAGTGACAGCCTGGCGTGAGGACGAGATCGTTGCCATCGTGCCCAGCGGTCATCCGCTGGCTGGCAGTGGTCCGCAGACCTTGGGGGCGCTGGGCACTTACCCGTTGGTATTGCGCGAGAGCGGCTCGGGTGTGCGGCAGGTCGTCGAGCGCGCGTTTGCCCGTGAGGGTGTGGCGATGCGCGTAGCGCTGGAGATTGCCGGGGTGGAAGGGGTGAAGGAGGCGGTGCGTGCGGGGATGGGGGTTGGCTTTGTGTCGGCAATGTCGATCCGCCATGAGGATGGGGCCCTGCACCGACTGCAAGTTGCCCCTGAGCCGTTGGTCAGGCGGTTTTCCATATTGATGCCACATGCGGCAACGCCCTCAAGGGCGGCAGCGCGGTTTCTCGAGTTGTGTGTCGGCTTGCAGGCGGTGGGGTAACGGCCCCGGCCTGTTTGCGGGTGAACCCGCTCCCACAGGTCGAGAGTGCTGGCAGATCATCCCTCACATTGATGGGTCCAGCTGAGGTAGGCTGCCTTGAGTGATTGCGGAAGGTTGGGCAGGTTGCGTCCTAAATCCGGCACGGTGCCTGGCTGCCGCGCCCACTCCGTTAGCCATGCGATCACCAAAGGCCTGGTTACGGGGCTGGGCGATATTTGGCGTTCAAGCTCGTCTGCGACCTGGCCGAGTATCGCCATGTCCACATCCAGTTGGGCAATTTTGTCCACCCTGTAGTCACCCCTCATCAAGTCGTTTGCTTTGAAAGATAGCGTTTGCTCGATAGCAGTCAGCAACTGGCCAACCGTCCAAGGTTTTGAGAGGAACGTAGCAGACCCGGGTAAGCGGGAGCCGGCATCACGTTGGCCGGCCGACATCACGATCACGGCGGTGCCCGGCCATCGGTCAATGACCAGGTGCGCGAGGTCCACTCCATCGAGCTGGCCTGGCATCTGGATATCGGTCAACACGAGATCCAGGCGGGCCGTGGTTTCCAGCACCGTTATCGCCTCATCGACGCAGCCGCAGCTGCGCACGTCGAGGTCGAGCGATTCCAGCGCTTCGCAGGCGAGCATTCGAATCAACGCGTCATCCTCTACTACCAATACACTGCGAGCCATAACAAAACCCCGATCATGTAGCCATTCGGCGGGCGGCTATGATCTGTGGTTTCATGCAACTGACGGGTGGCGCTTGGGTTGTTGGCAAACCGAGCGATCTATACTTTCCCATTGCCGCCGGGCTTAGATGGTTTTCGTCATTGCCATCGATGCTGGATCGTTGGTAAATGAAGCCACGAAAAGTTTTCGATCCCTGCCTGGCACGTCCGCAGGGGCCATGGTGTCGAACGGCGCGCCCGAAAGTAATCTTCCCAATTGCCAGCTGTGGATGAGAACCCATGCATCAACTGCCTCCCGATGAAATGATCAGGCTTGCACTGCAGAAGTCACAGGCCCGTTTACACAAGCAGCATCAGTTGGTGGTGGAGTATGGCGTGTCGTCGCTCAGGTCGACGAGTCTCGATACTTTGCTCACGCAGGCTTGTACCGTTGTGGCCAAAGGCATGCACACGCGTTTTGCCAAGGTGTTGATGCCATTGCCTGGCAGCGATGATTTTTTGCTGACCCACGGTGTCGGTTGGGATCCCTCTGATATCGGCCACGCCAAGGTCGGTGGCGATGTGGCCAGTCCGGCGGGTTATGCCCTCTCTACGTACCGCCCGGTGCTCTCCAACCATCTGGGCCAGGAGCAGCGCTTCCGCACGCCGGATCTGTTGAAAAAGTATGGCATCGAACGCGCCATCAACGTGCCCATCCGGGGGGCGCTACAGCCGTTTGGTGTGCTGGAGGCGGACAGCACCGAGGGTGACGATTTCATCGAAAGCGACCTGGTGTTCCTCGAAGGTATCTCCAACGTCATCTCCATGGCCGTGGAACGCCTGGCAAATGGGGCAGATGAGCAGCTACCGGATCGCTATTCGGAAAGCATGCTCAATGCCAGCCCCGATTGCGTAAAGATCCTCACCACGCATGGCGATATCGAATTCATGAATGATGCCGGAATGTACCTCATGCACATAAGCGAGCTGGCAGAGGTGCGCGGCAAACCCTGGACCCAGCTGTGGCCTGACGACTCCAAACCCGTCGTGCGTGATGCCATGGCGCGGTCCGTGGCCGGTGAATCGGCGAGGTTTGAGGCCTATTGCCCCACGGCCGGCGATGAGCCGAGATGGTGGGATGTAACCATTGCGCCCATTCTGAGTGCCGAGGGCAGGGTGGACAGGCTGATCGCAGTGTCGCGGGACATCACCGAGCGGCACCAGCACGAGGCTCAGTTGCTGTCCCTGATTGCTGTGCAAAACACCAAGCTGAGCGACAGCGATCTCTATCTTGAAGAGATTCACCATCGGGTAAAGAACAGCCTGCACCTGGTGAACACTTTGCTCCAGCTTCAGGCCAACCTGTCGGCGGATGAGGCGGTCAAGGTCCAGCTGCAGACGGCAGCGAGCCGCGTGCTGACGATTGCCAGTGTGCATGAGCGCCTCTATCAGACTGCAGAAACCCAGGGCGTCCTGGCATCGGAGTATCTTGGCGCCTTGTTGAGTGACCTGGGGTCGGCGCTGGCTGAACGTAAGATCGTGCTCAACGCCGATGCTTTCATTCTCCCCCCACAGCGGATGGCGCCGTTGGGCCTGGTCATTTCCGAGCTGATCACCAATGCCCTCAAGTATGGCAAGGGCACGATTGGGGTGAGCGTCCAGAACGCAGGCGACCATGCTGTGATTACAGTAAGGGACGAGGGGGAGGGCTTTCCGGAGTCTTATCCCGAACCAAGCGGAACAGGCTTGGGTATGCGGCTGGTGAAAAGCTATTCAGGGTATGGAGCTGATGCAATCACGCTGGATCGGCTAGCCGAAAACAGTACGATTTGCGTGAAGTTCAAGCTGTAGTGCCCACTGCAATTCGCCCTGTGCCGCGCGTCACTCGTCGCCGTAGTTCATGATCGAGAGCAGGCGTATGGGCACCTGCACCAGTTTCTCCGGGCCGTGCGGGGTTTCGCCGTCGAATGTGAGGCTGTCGCCGGCGTGCATGTGATAGAGCTGGTTGCCATGGCGGTACACCAGCTCGCCCTCCAGCAAGTGGAGGAACTCGGTGCCGGGGTGGGCGAAGGTGGGGAACTCTTCGCTGGCGTCATCCATGCTCACCCTATAGGCCTCGAAGTTTTTCTTCGGCCCCCTGGCGTGATTGAGCAAGTGGTAGGTGTGGCCCTTCTCGGTGCCGCGGCGCACCACTTCCAGACCTTCGCCAGCCTTTACCAGCAGAGCATTGCCGTCGGGCTGGTCATATTGGCTGAACAGCTTGGCCATCGGCATGCCCAGTACGTCGCACAGGCGGCTGAGGGTGTCGAGGCTGGTGGACACCTGGGCGTTTTCGATCTTGCTCAGCATGCCCTGGCTAATGCCGGCAATGCGCGCCACATCGGCGAGCTTGAGGGACTGGGCCTGGCGCTGGCGCTTGATCTGCAGGCCCAGGTACTGCTCCAGACGAAGGCGCGGTTCGGTTTCGGTCGACATCGAAAGTCCTGCACGGTTTCAGTTCAAGAATAAAGTTTTCGCACTGGGAAAGTGCGAAATGCAGCTGCGCTGGCCGCTTCTTTCCTCAGGTGAAAACAAGTTTCCCACAAATAGAACAGAAAATCCTGCCTGGGTTTTGTCTTGCCTGTGCCGGCCTCTTCGCGGGCAAGTCCACTCCCAAGCGGCTTTGCGGCGAATCCTGTGGGAGCGGGCTTGCCCGCGAAGAGGCCCGAACAGACACCCAAGGGCGCACCTTGAACAAACTTGGCAAGCGCATTGCATTCCTGTGAGGAAAGTAAGTTTCCTTTGCGGAATCGTCGCCCTTGCCCAGGAGTGTTCAACCCATGTTGCCAGCAGAAACCCAGCGCACCCTCGACCAGCACGGCATCAAGTACGTGCTGGCGCAGTTCGTCGATATCCATGGCTCGGCGAAGACCAAATCGGTGCCGGTATCGGGCCTGAAGATGGTAGCCGAGGAGGGCGCCGGCTTTGCCGGGTTCGCCATCTGCGGCATGGGCATGGAGCCGCACGGCCCGGACTTCATGGCCCGCGGCGATCTGTCCACACTGGTTCCGGTGCCGTGGCAGCCAGGCTATGGCCGGGTGGTGTGCGTGGGCCATGTCAACGGCCAGCCTTGGCCCTATGACAGCCGCTACGTATTGCAGCAGCAGGTGCAGCGCCTGGCCGAGAAGGGCTGGACCCTGAACACCGGCCTTGAGCCCGAGTTCAGCCTGTTCCGCCGCGACGAAGGCGGCAAGCTGCAACTGGTTGACGCCTCCGACAACCTCGACAAGCCCTGCTACGACTACAAGGGCCTGTCGCGCTCGCGGCTGTTCCTCGAACGCCTGACCGAGGCGCTGCAGCCGGTGGGCTTCGACATCTACCAGATTGACCACGAAGACGCCAATGGCCAGTTCGAGATCAACTACACCTACAGCGACGCCATGGAGTCGGCCGACCGCTTCACCTTCTTCCGCATGGCTGCCGGTGAGATCGCCAACGACCTGGGCATGATCTGCTCGTTCATGCCCAAGCCTGACCCCAAGCGCGCCGGCAACGGCATGCACTTTCACCTGTCGCTGGCCAGCAGCACCCACAAGAACCTGTTCCACGACCCGTCCGACAGCAGCGGCATGGGCCTGTCAAAGCTGGCCTATCACTTTGCTGCAGGGCTCATGGCCCACGGCGCGGCGTTGTGTGCCTTTGCGGCGCCGACGGTCAACTCCTACAAGCGTCTGGTGGTTGGCCGTTCATTGTCGGGCTCGACGTGGGCCCCGGCCTTCGTCGCCTGGGGGGCCAATAACCGTTCGGCAATGGTGCGCATTCCTTATGGTCGCCTGGAGTTCCGCCTGCCGGACGCCGGCTGCAACCCGTATCTGGTCACCGCCGCCATTATCGCCGCCGGCCTCGATGGCATCGACCGCCAGCTGGATCCGGGCGAGATGTGCAATGAAAACCTCTACAACCTGAGCCTTGAAGAAATTGCCGCGCGCGGCATCAAGACCTTGCCGCAATCGCTGAAGGAGGCCGTCGACGCGCTCGAAGCCGACCCGTTGTTCCGCGAGGTGCTGGGCGCCGGGATCGTCGACGAGTTCATCAAGCTCAAGCGCATGGAGTGGGTGGAGTACTGCCGCCACGTCTCCGACTGGGAAATCCAGCGTTACACCGAGTTCTTCTGACCGCCCCAATCCCCTGGGCGGCAGACACGAAAGCGCTCGCCCACTGCCTAGTAAGGAGCATCACCATGTGTGGAATCGTAGGTCTGTACCTGAAAAAGCCCGAGCTGGAAGGCCAGCTAGGCAAGCTGTTCGAACCCATGCTCCAAGCCATGACCGACCGTGGGCCGGACAGCGCCGGCTTTGCCATCTACGGCGATGAAGTGGCCGAAGGCTGGGTCAAGCTGACCCTGCAAGCGACTGACACCAACTACCCCTGGACCACCCTGCTGGGCCAGCTGGAAGGGCACCTGGGTTGCTCGCTGGACTGGTACCAGAACGCCAGCGCCGCTGTGCTCAAAGTGCACACAGATGAGGCCGCAGCCCGCGGCGCCTTGGCCGAGCTAGCGCCCGATGTGCGCATCATGAGCGCCGGGCAGAGCATCGAAATCCTCAAGGGCATGGGCCTGCCGGCGGAAATATCCAGTCGCTTCGGCCTGGCCGGCATGAAGGGCAGCCACATCATCGGCCACACCCGCATGGCCACCGAAAGCGCCGTGACCATGGAGGGCAGTCACCCGTTCTCCACCGGCGCCGACCTGTGCCTGGTGCACAACGGCTCGCTCTCCAACCACTTCCGCTTGCGCCAGGTACTCAAGCGCGAAGGCATCAGCTTCGAGACCGATAACGACACCGAAGTGGCCGCCGGCTACCTGACCTGGCGGCTACAGCAGGGCGACAGCCTGGCCCAGGCCCTGGATGGCGCGCTGGAAGACCTGGACGGCTTCTTCACGTTTGCCATCGGCACCCGCAACGGCTTTGCCGTGATCCGTGACCCGATTGCCTGCAAGCCGGCGGTGCTGGCCGAGACCGAAGACTACGTGGCCATGGCCTCGGAATACCAGGCACTGGCCGGCCTGCCCGGCATCGAGCACGCCAAGGTCTGGGAACCGGCGCCGGCCACCCTGTACGTCTGGGAGCGCGAAAGCGCCTGACCTGCCACCGAACCCCTGGAGAACCTTATGAAGACGATCGACCTATCCAGCACTTCGGTGCGTGTGCTCAACCAGTCACTGCACGGCGAGGTGCAGGACCTCGAATGGCAAGTGACCCATCCCGGCGGCAAGCACAACCTGGCGGTGGGCATCAACGCCGCCGTGGCGGTGGATATCGAAGGCCATGCCGGCTACTACTGCGCCGGCATGAACCAGCAGGCCAGCGTGACCGTGCACGGCAACGTGGGTGTCGGCGTGGCCGAGAACATGATGTCCGGCCTGGTGAGGGTCAAGGGCAGTGCCTCGCAGGCCGCAGGCGCCACCGCCCATGGCGGGCTGCTGGTGATCGAAGGTGATGCCGGTGCCCGTTGCGGTATTTCCATGAAAGGCGTGGACATTGTGGTCGGCGGCAGCATTGGCCACATGAGCTGCTTCATGGGCCAGGCCGGACGCCTGGTGGTGTGTGGCGATGCCGGCGACGCGCTGGGCGACTCGTTGTATGAGGTGCGCATCTACGTCAAGGGCTCGGTGCAGTCACTGGGCTCGGACTGCATCGAGAAAGAAATGCGCGCCGAACACCTGCAAGAGCTGCAGGAACTGCTGAACAAGGCTGGCCTGGACCATAAGGCCGCCGATTTCAAACGCTACGGCTCGGCCCGCCAGCTGTACAACTTCAAAGTCGACAACGCCAGCGCGTACTGATCCAGGAGCATTCCCATGAGCGAGCAATTCCCCCCGGTACTGCGTGAGTCGGCCACCTTCGATCGCCTGACCATCCAGGAAATCCAGCGTGCCGCCGAAACCGGCATCTACGACATCCGCGGCGGTGGCACCAAGCGCCGTGTGCCGCACTTCGACGACCTGTTGCTGCTCGGCGCCAGCGTGTCGCGCTATCCCCTGGAAGGCTACCGCGAGAAGTGCGGCACCGACGTGGTGCTGGGCAACCGGTTTGCGAAAAAGCCGATCCACCTGAAAATCCCGGTGACCATCGCCGGCATGAGCTTCGGCGCGTTGTCGGCCAACGCCAAGGAAGCGCTGGGCCGTGGTGCGACCATCGCCGGCACCAGCACCACCACCGGTGACGGCGGCATGACCCCGGAAGAACGTGGCCAGTCGCAGCACCTGGTGTACCAGTACCTGCCTTCGCGCTACGGCATGAACCCCGACGACCTGCGCAAGGCCGACGCCATCGAGATCGTCCTCGGCCAGGGCGCCAAGCCGGGCGGTGGCGGCATGCTGCTGGGCATGAAGGTAACCGAGCGGGTAGCCGGCATGCGCACCTTGCCGATCGGCGTCGACCAGCGCAGTGCCTGCCGCCACCCGGACTGGACCGGCCCGGATGACCTGGCGATCAAGATTGCCGAGATCCGCGAGATCACCGACTGGGAAAAACCCATTTACGTGAAGATCGGTGCCAGCCGCCCTTACTACGACGTCAAGCTGGCGGTAAAGGCTGGTGCAGATGTGATCGTGCTAGACGGCATGCAGGGCGGTACCGCAGCCACTCAGGAAGTGTTCATCGAGCACGTTGGCATCCCGATTCTTCCGGCCATCCCGCAGGCGGTGCAGGCGCTTCAGGAAATGGGCATGCACCGCAAGGTGCAGCTGATCGTCTCTGGCGGTATCCGCAACGGTGCCGACGTAGCCAAGGCCATGGCCCTGGGGGCAGACGCAGTGGCCATCGGCACGGCGGCATTGATTGCACTGGGTGACAACCATCCGCGGCTGGACAGCGAGCTGAAGAAGATTGGCTCGGCTGCGGGCTTCTATGACGACTGGCAGAACGGTCGCGATCCGGCTGGCATCACCACCCAGGACCCAGACCTGGCCGGGCGCCTGAACCCGGAAGAAGCGGGTCGCCGGCTGGCGAACTATCTGCGGGTGCTGGTGCTGGAGGCGCAGACCATGGCGCGGGCGTGTGGCAAGTCGCACCTGCACAACCTTGACCCGGAGGACCTGGTGGCGTTGACCGTGGAAGCGGCCGCGATGGCGCGGGTGCCCTTGGCGGGGACGGCCTGGGTGCCGGGGCAGGCGCAGTACTGATCCACCGTTTTTGGGGCTGCAAAGCAGCCCCAGGGCACCCCAATCGCCCATATCAGCGCCATCGCTGGGAGGCTATGTCGAGGGCGTATCGCCCATTGGGCAGGCACTGGTGCAGCTCAAGGGGGTGGCGTTCACCTTCGTGTAATGCTTCGTGGTGAGGCTGGGCGATAGGGCCGTTACAGGTTGAATCAGTGTCCCATGGCCAACTTGGCACTTGTCTGCCGACGACGGTAGGCACTGTCACGGCTGGCCAGCCACCAGTACAGCGGTGAGGTAATTGCCAGCCCTACCAGCCACGACAGGTCAGCCCCGTTGATGTGCTCGGAAATCGGCCCGACATACAGCGGCGTGTTCATGAAGGGGATCTGCACCACGATACCTACCGCATAGGCTATCAACGCCTGTGGGTTGTAACGCCCGTAGATACCGCCATCGACCTGGAAGATCGACTGGATGTCGTAGTCACCTTTGTGGATGGCATAAAAGTCGATCAGGTTGATCGCCGTCCACGGTACCAGCACCACCAGCAGCACCAGCACCATGTCGACGAAGTGGCCGATGAAGTCTGCCGAGGCGAACACCGCCACCACGCAGCAGGCCGACAGCACGATCAGCGACAGCACCGCACGGCTTTTGGCGGTGGGGATCCAGCGATAGGCGAAGGTTTGCACCAGGGTGATGATCGACAGTACAGCGCCATACAGGTTGAGGGCGTTGTGGCTGATGACGCTGAGCAGGAACAGCACCAGCATGATCGGGCCCAGGGTACCGGTGGCCAGCTTGACCGCATCCATGGTGTCCATCCCGGCCGGAATCGCCAGTACCGCCACGGCGCCGAAGATGAACGACAGGCTCGAACCCAGGGCTGAGCCCAGGTACGTTGTCCAGAACGTCGAGCTGACTTTCACATCTGCCGGCAGATAACGCGAGTAGTCCGACACATAGGGCGCAAAGGCGATCTGCCACAGCGCCGCCAGCGACACGGTGGCCAACCAGCCGGCCAGGTTGAAGCCGCCGCGGGTGAGGAAGTCGTCGCTTTGCACGTGGCTGAAGATGTAGCCGAAGCCGACCACGATACCGATGCCCAGTACCCAGGTGCCAATGCGGTTGAGCACGTGGATGAAGCGATAGCCGATGATGCCGATGATGCCTGAACCCAAGGCACCGATGACGATGCCCACCGGCACCGGTACGGCATCGACCACACCGTGCAGCGATTTGCCGGCGAGCACGATGTTGGAGGCGAAGAAGCCGATGTACATGACGCCGGCGATTACCACCACCAGCAGCGCGCCGAGCGTGCCGAACTGGGCGCGGCTCTGGATCATCTGCGGGATACCCATTTGCGGGCCCTGGGCCGAGTGCAGTGCCATCAGCACCCCCCCGACCAGGTGACCGACCAGGATGGCGACGATGCCCCATATCAGGTTCAGGTGGAACAGCTGCACGCCCAGCGCGCCGGTGACGATGGGCAGCGGGGCGATGTTGCCGCCGAACCACAGTGTGAACAGATCCCTTACCTTTCCATGGCGGTCTTGCGGGGGCACGTAGCCGATTGTGTGTTTTTCTATCAGGGGTGCCGAATTGGCTGCACTGGTCATGACTGACTCCAAGGCAAGGTAGGGCATCGGGAGCTGCCCGGGGGCGTGCCGGCGATGGGCAACGCGTTCTTGTTGGAGGGATGATGCGGGGCGCGGGGATAACGAGAAATTAGTAAATATGTACCCATAAACCTTAAAAAACCTAAGGCTGACAAAAGCTTAAGCGGGGGACGGTAGCAAGGACGGTGCCAGTTGGCGGCAGGGCTTGAAGTAGAGGGGTTGAGCCCTGTTTCGGCAGAACGCGGCGGGCGTTGATGGTGCGTCGTGCGCATTTGCAGGGCAGCTGAATGGTTGCCTGCATCGGCCCTTTCGCGGGGCTAGCCCGCGAAAGGGCCAGTACAGGCAATAGAGCTACATCGGCAACAACCGGTCCTGGATCACTTCCTTCATCACCAGGGTTGAGCTCAGGCGTTTCACATTGGGAATGCTGGTCAGGTGCTCGTCATACAGCTTCTGAAACGCCGGCAGGTCCTTGGCCACCACATGCAGCAGGTAATCCGGGTCGCCGAATAACCGCTGTGCTTCGACAATCTGCGGAATCTCCGAAAGTGCCGCTTCAAAATCCGCCACCGGCTGCCGGGTCACCTCGCGCAGGGTCACGAACACCAACGCGGCAAAATTCAGCCCCAGGGCGCTCGGCGCCAGGCGGGCGTGATAGCCCAGAATCGCCCCGGATTCTTCCAGTGCCTTCAAGCGCCGATGGCAGGGCGACAGGCTGAGCCCTACGCGGTCGGCCAGTTCGGTTACCGATAGCCGACCGTCTTTTTGCAGCTCGGCAAGCATTTTTCTATCAGTTCTGTCCATTGAGAAGGATCTTCCAGTCATTGAGCGATTGCAGGGAATATACGAAAGAAAATCCCCGGGCGGAATCCGTAATCTTTCGACATCCCAAGGCAGTAGATAAGGAAGATTCAAGTGGCTATCAGTGTGCTGACGGCGTTTTGGGCCGTGTCGATGCTGTTCGTGATTACCCCGGGCGCAGATTGGGCTTACGCCATTTCGGCAGGCATGCGTGGGCGCTGGGTAATGCCCGCGGTGGCGGGCATGTTGTCGGGGCATTGCCTGGCGACGCTGGTGGTGGCGGCCGGGGTAGGCAGCCTGCTGGCAGGCCACCCATTGGCACTGACCTTGCTCACCCTGGCGGGGTGCAGCTACCTGCTTTGGCTGGGTGGTAACCTGTTGTTGAGCCCGGCATTGCCGGCAGCCGGGCAGGGCGGTGCGGGGGATTCGGGTTCGCGCTGGGCGTTGAAGGGCTTTTGCGTCAGCGGCCTGAACCCGAAGGTTTTCCTGCTGTTCCTGGCTTTGCTGCCGCAGTTCACCGACCCTCAGTCGAACTGGCCAGTGCCGTTGCAGATCTTGCTGCTGGGGCTGGTGCACCTGTGCAGCTCGCTGGTGATCTACTCACTGGTCGGCTATGGCGCCAAAGCCGTGTTGAGTACCCGGCCGGGGGCGGCGAAGCTGGTCGGGCGGGTGTCGGGGGTGGCGATGATTACGGTGGCCCTGGGCTTGATTGCCGGGCAAATCAACTGACACCGTGAGGCAAGGGGGCCAGGACGTTCCCGAGCGTCTGGCACAGCTGTTCTGCCGAGTAAGGCTTGGCCAGAAAGGTAAACCCTTGGTGCCCGCCTTCGGCAATTGCATCGCTGTAGCCCGAAGTAAGGATCACCGGAAGCTGCGGGCGCTGACGGCGCAGCTCCAGGGCGAGTGCCAACCCACCCATGCCGGGCATGACCACATCGGAAAACACCGCATCAAAACCGCCCGCCGGGCCAGTCAACTGCGCCAGCGCCTCTTCCGCCGAGCGTGCACAGCTGACCTGATAACCATGGTCCTCAAGGATCTGCGCGCTGAAGCGGGCCAGGTCGGAATTGTCCTCTACCAGCAGTATCCGTCGCCGCTCGCTCTGTGCTTGCAGCAGGCTGCCGGCCGAGGCGTCTTCCGACGGGGCAGCGGGCGGATCCTCCTGCGGCAGGTAAAGGGTAAACGTTGTGCCTTGGCCGGGGGCACTGGTCACTGCTACATCCCCCCCGGACTGCTTGGCAAAGCCGAACACCTGCGACAGCCCAAGCCCGGTCCCTTCACCTGCAGCTTTGGTTGTGAAAAACGGGTCGAAGATGCGCTCCAGCAAATCGGCGGCAATACCGGTACCACTGTCGCTCACGGATATCGCCGCGAATGGGCCTGGCAGGGACGGCTGGCCGCGCAAGGCCGGCAGGCGCTGATCGGCCTGCAGGCGCAGTTGCAACACACCTTCGCCGGCCATGGCATCCCGGCCGTTGAGCATGAGGTTGATCACTGCGTTCTCCAGCTGGCTGAGGTCGGCGCGGATGTGGCACGGCGCAGGCGGTAACTGCAGCTCGACCTGGATGCGTGCGCCGGTGGCGGTGTCGAGCATGTCAGCCATCGCTTCCAACCGTGGTCCTGCCTCGAACACGTGTGGGCTGAGGGCCTGTCGGCGGGCGAAGGCCAGGAGCTGACCGGTTAGTTTGGCACCACGGTCGACGGTGTCGGATATGGTCTTGAGGTAGCGTTCGCGACGCTTCTCGTCGAGGTCGGGGCGTTGCAGGAAGTGCAGCGAGGAACGGATGATGGTCAGCAGGTTGTTGAAGTCGTGGGCAACGCCACCTGTCAGCTGGCCGATGGCTTCCAGCTTTTGTGCCTGGCGCAGCACGGCTTCGGTGTGCAGCAGCTGGGTCGTGCGTTCTTCCACGCGGTGCTCAAGGTTGGCGTTGAGCGCCTCCAGCGCTGCCATCGCCTCACGCACTTCAGCATTGGCCTGAACCCGCTGGATATGCGCCCAGCAACGTTCGGTAACCTCGCTGATCAGCGCTTGCTCGTAGTCGGTCCATTCCCGGGGAAAACGGTCGTGAATCGCCATCAGCGCGGTCAGCCTGCCAGCCTTGATCAGCGGCATGCAGACAGTAGCGGTGATGCCGATGGCCTGAAATGTCGCCGCTTCGTCAGCGGCCAGTTCGCGAAGATTGTCATTGATCACCAACGCCAGGCCGCTGCGCAGGCGGCTGACCGCCAGGCGGCCGAAATCATGCAGGTGATATTGGCCCACCAGGCGTGGGGAGCCGGGTGCTACGGCATCGCCGCAGATGGTGAAGCCATTCTCGTCCGGCTCCATTACCGCATAGGCGCAGCTGGACAAGCCAAGGTGCTCGACCAGCATGCGCGTGGTGATGGCCATGATCTGGTCGGGGTCGGTGGCGTCGGCCACGGCGCGCCCGAGGCTGTCGAGAAAGTTAAGGCGCAGGTTGGTGACCACACCGGCGGTGGTTTCGGTAACCGTATCGAGCATGCCAAGCACTTCGCCATCCAGGCCGCGAATCGGGCTGTAGCAGAAGGTGAAATAAGCCTGCTCCGGGCCGCCGTTGCGGTCGATCGTCAGTGGGAAGTCTTCGATGTACACCGCTTCGCCGGACAACGCACAGTCGGCCATTTTGCTGATATCGGCCCAGGCCTCATGCCACACGTCGCGGAAGGGGATACCCAAGGCCGAGGGCTTGCGCCCGAGAATCGGGATGAAAGCATCGTTGTGCAGGGTGATGAGGTCAGGGCCCCAGAGCACCGCCTGCGGAAAACGCGAAGCCAGGCACAGGGCCATGGTGGTCTTCAGGGCGTCAGGCCAATGTTCCAATGGCCCCAGGGGGGTGGCGGCCCAGTTGTGGTTGCGGATGCGTTCGGCCATCAGCCCGCCGCCGTCTAGCCATTTCGCCATTTGTTCTGTCGGTCCTTTAACACAAGGCCTTAGGGTGCACCGAGAATAGACGGTTGGCGAGCATTTTGTGGTGGCCTGTGCCGGCCTCTTCGCGGGTTCACGCGCGAAGAGGCCGGCACAGGCTAGCGCATGAAGTGCACCTTGCCAGTGTCGTCATTGCCCATGTAGATCCCGTAGACCCCGGCCTGCCGTTCAAGGATGTAGCGCTCGAGAATCTGCCGGATAGCCGGATAGTAGATGTCGTCCCACGGAATCTCGTCGGGCTCGAAGAACTTGTATGCCAGGGTCTCCGGCCCGTAGTGCCCGGTTTCTTCGGCGACGACGGCGCGGAAGATGATGTACACCTCGCTGATCCTGGGTACGCTGAAGATGGAGTAGGGCGAGACGATGTCGGCACGCACCCCGCTTTCTTCCCAGACCTCGCGCAGTGCAGCCTGCTCGGTGGTCTCGCCAGCTTCCATGAACCCGGCCGGCAAGGTCCAGGTGCCGGGGCGCGGCGGGATGGCGCGCTGGCACAACAGGTACTTGCCATCGCGCTCGATGATGCAGCCGGCGATGATCTTCGGGTTGATGTAATGGATGTAGCCGCAGCCGGTGCAGTGCAGGCGTTCGTGGGTGTCGCCTGTGGGAACGCCCCGGGCCAGTTCCGTGGTGCAGTGCGGGCAGTAGCGGGGGGCGTTGGGCATGATCAGCGGCCTATGCGAGGTTCCTTCAGGGCCAGGGGCTCGACGATGTCGCGCACCTTGGTGTTGTCATCCTGCTTCTGGCGCAGGTAGTCCAGGGCCACCTTGGCGGCAGCGCGGACGTGGTCGACCGAAGCTTGGTGGGCCACCAGCGGGTCACCACCCTTGATGGCTTCGACGATCTTTTCCATTTCGCGGTTGCTGGCGCCGCGGCGGTTTTCTTGCGACACCGAGGTGGCGCGCAGGTAGCTGATGCGCGCCTGCAACTGGCGCAGTTGCTGGGCCGCCACCTGGTTGCCGGAGCCTTCCAGCAGCACGTCGTAGAAACCTTGTACCGAATCCAGCACCTGTTGCAGCTCGCCTTCTTCCAGCGCTTCGCGGTTCACCTCCAGGGCGCGTTCCAGGGCACGGATGTCCTTGGCCTTGGCGTTGAGGGTGAACAGCTGCACGATCAGGCCTTCGAGCACACAGCGCAGCTCGTAGATGTCGCGGGCGTCTTCCAGGGTGATGATGGCGACACGCGGGCCTTTGGCGTCGGCGAATTCCACCAGGCCTTCGGACTCCAGGTGGCGCAGGGCTTCGCGCACCGAGGTACGGCTGACGCCGAGGCGGTCGCAGAGGTCGCGCTCCACCAGGCGGTCGCCGGGCAGCAGATGGAAGTTCATGATTGCGGCGCGCAGCTTGTCTAGCACGATTTCGCGCAGGGTAACGGGGTTGCGGTTGACCTTGAAGCTGTCGTCGAGTGGCTGGCGTTTCATCAGGAGCGCTCTTTATGAGGCTGTTGCGCCAACATCGCGGAACGCCCCGAACCGAGGCTTTCCATGCAGTGGTTCGAACAGCCCGTTGTTAACGGGTTGACTCCGCATCGGCTTCGGCAAACGCTTCACGGGCCAGGCGGAAACTGTCCACCGCCGCGGGTACGCCGCAATAAATGCCGACCTGGAGCAGAATTTCGCGAATCTGTTCACGGCTCAGGCCATTGCGCAATGCGCCGCGGATGTGCAGCTTGAGCTCGTGGGGCCTGTTGAGCGCGGAAATCATGGCCAAGTTTATCATGCTGCGCTCTTTGAGCGACAAGCCTTCGCGGCCCCAGACGTGGCCCCAGCAGTATTCGGTGACCAGTTCCTGCAATGGCTTGGTGAACTCGTCGGCGTTCTGGATCGAGCGGTTGACGTAGTCCTCGCCCAGCACCTGGGTGCGGATGGCCAGGCCTTTGTCGTACTTCTCGTTACTCATGTGCCGTACTCCGGAAGAAAAAAGGGAACGGGGGCTGCAAAGCAGCCCCGGCGGTCTCAAGGTCAGCCCAGGGGCGGCAGGGCGCCCAGTTTGCCTTTGTGGTACACCATCGGCGTCACCGGCTCGGCCGGCAACACCAGGTTCTTCACTGCACCGACGATGATCGCGTGGTCCCCACCGTCATACTCGCGCCACAGTTCGCACTCGATGATCGCGGTCGCCTTGGCCAGCAGCGGGTTGCCCAGTTCGCTCAAATGCCACTCAACGCCCTTGGCCTTGTCCTTGCCCTTGCCGGCGAAGGCGTAAGCTTCAGCGGTCTGTTCGGCAGACAGCAGGTGAATCGCGAACTGCTTGCTGTCACGCAGGATCGGGTAGGTGTCGGAAGCGTAGTTGGGGCAGAACAGTACCAGCGCCGGGTCGATCGACAATGCGCTGAAGGCGCTGGCGGTGATGCCGACGATGGCGCCGTCGGCGTCCAGGGTAGTCACTACCGTGACGCCGGACGGGAAAGAGCCCATCACGTCTTTGTAGATGCCGGGTTCGATCATCTTGTGTTCCTCCTAGCGCATCACGAACGGGTCGGGCATCGGCGCGGTGGACAGGTTGATCCACACGGTCTTCAGCTCGGTATAGGCCAGCACCGAATCGATGCCGCTCTCACGGCCGTAGCCGCTGTTCTTGAAACCACCAATTGGCGCCATGGCCGACACGGCGCGGTAGGTGTTGACCCAGATGATCCCCGAACGCACGTCGCGGGCCAGGCGATGAGCACGGCCCAGGTCACGGGTCCAGATGCCGGCGGCCAGGCCGAACTGCGAGTCGTTGGCGATTTCCAGGGCCTCCTCCTCGGTCTTGAAGCGGATGACCGCGGCGACAGGGCCGAACACTTCTTCCTGCATGATGGTCATCGAGTTGCTGTCGCACTCGAACAGGGTCGGCTCGTAGAACCAGCCGTCACCCTCGACCTCGGCACGCTTGCCGCCCATGTGCAGCTTGGCACCTTCAGCCTTGGCCGCAGCCACCAGGCCTTCGACTACGGCCAACTGCTGCGCGGTGGCCATAGGGCCCATTTCGCTGGCGTCGTCCTGCGGGTTACCGATGCGGATGCGCTTGGCGCGGGTAATCAGGCGCTTTACGAATTCGTCGAAAATCTCGTCCTGCACCAGCAGGCGCGAACCGGCTACGCAGCTTTGCCCGGAGGCGGCATAGATGCCGGCCACGGCACCGTTGATGGCGCTGTCCAGGTCGGCGTCGGCGAAGATGATGTTCGGCGACTTGCCGCCCAGCTCCAGCGACAGCTTGGCAAAGTTCTCGGCACTGCTGCGCACCACATGGCGGGCTGTAGCGGCGCCGCCGGTGAAGGCGATCTTGCGCACCAGCGGGTGGCGGGTCAGTGCCGCGCCGGTGGTCGGGCCGTAGCCGGTGACCACGTTGACCACACCGGCCGGGAAGCCGGCTTCGAGGGCCAGACGGGCCAGCTCGAGGATGGTCGCCGAGGCATGTTCGGACGGTTTGAGCACGATGGTGTTGCCGGCAGCCAGGGCTGGGGCCAGCTTGATCGCGGTGAGGTACAGCGGGCTGTTCCACGGGATGATCCCGGCAACCACGCCGATGGGCTCGTGCACGGTGTAGGCGAACAGGTCGGGCTTGTCCAGCGGCAGGGTGCCGCCTTCAAGCTTGTCGGCCAGCCCTGCGGTGTAGTGGAAGAACTCTGGCAGATAGCCGACCTGGCCGCGGGTTTCGCGGATCAGCTTGCCGTTGTCACGGCTTTCCAGCTGGGCCAGGTGTTCCTTGTTCTCGCTAATCAGGTCACCCAGGCGACGCAGCAGCTTGCCACGCGCGGTGGCGGTGATGCTGCGCCATTCCTTGCTGTCGAAGGCACGCTGGGCGGCCTGCACGGCCAGTTCGACGTCGGTTTCGTCAGCGTCGGGAAGCTGCGCCCAGGCTTGGGCGGTGGCCGGGTTGAGGCTGTCGAAGGTCTTGCCGCTCTGCGCATCGCGCCATTGGCCGTCGATGCACATCTGGAAACGAACGAGGGTCATGCAACAATCCCCTTGGCGGATTCGGTGAGGGTGCGGGCTTGCGCGAGGAAGTCCAGCAGCATCTTGTTGACTTCACGGGGTGCTTCTACCGGCATCATATGCCGTTGCTCGGCGAGGACCACGCTGTGCGCACCCGGAATGCTGGCGGCAAGCTGGCGGGTCATGGCCGGGGTGGAGCCCGAATCGAGTTCGCCCGTGGCGATCAGCGTCGGCACCTGGATGCTGCCCAGGTCGTCAGCGCGGTACATGTCCTGAGTGGCGAACAACGAATACGTGGTGTGGTAGCCCTGCGGGTCGTTGCTCGCCAGCACTTGGCGAATGGCGGCGACCTGCGCCGGGTTGGCAGCCTTGTATTCACGGCTGAACCAACGATCCAGGGCGGCATCGACGTTGGCGTCGGGGCCCAGCTCCGCTGCCTGGGCAGCGCGGGCGATCACGCCGGCACTTTGCTCGGGGGTGCGGTTGAACACGCTGTTGAGCACGACCAGTGCAGTCAGGCGCTGCGGGTAGTGCAGGGCGAATGCACGGGCAACCAGGCCGCCCATGGAGAAGCCGATCACGGTCGCTTGTTGAATTTGCAGGTGGTCGAGCAGCTCGGCGAGCTGGTCGGCGTAGGCTTGCAGCGGCGTGTCGGCAGCCGGCACGCGGCTTTGACCGTGGCCGAGCATGTCGTAGGCGATGACACGGTAGTCGTTGGCCAGGCCAACGATCTGGCCGCCCCACATTTCCTTGTTCAGGCCCACGCCGTGGATCAGTACCACGGGTTGGCCCTGGCCTACGGACAGGTAGCTGGTGCCGGCAGGTGTACGTTCAGCGACAGGCTGAATCATGGAGGGCGCTCCTTGAAGGTCGGGCGCGGCGGGAAAGCACGCCACGCCCCGGCCCGTCTTGGTTGTTGTTATTGAGCGTTGGCTTTTTCGGCAGCCAGTTCTTCCAGGTCGATGTAGCGGTTGCCGATGCGCGGGTGCAGGCGGCCGCCGTCGGCAGCGCCCAGCACCACAACGATTTCATCGGCCCGCGGGGCGTCTTCGATCTGCATTTCCAGAGTGATGTAGTGCGAACGCAGGCCTTCGTCGTCCTTCTGCATCATCGGGATCTGAATCGAGGTGCCGGGGCCGCCGCGCTTGTTGGTGAAGCTCAGGTAGCTCTTGGCCTGCACCGCTTCGCGGTAGTGGTTGCCGAAGCGCAGGGTGTGGATCACAGCCGAGGCGTGCTCGATTTCGCCGTCGGCGCCGACCACGGCCGCTTTACCGTAGGCTTCGATCTTGTCGGCACCGCCAATGGCAGCGGTCAGGCGCTCGACCATCAGTGCACCCAGCTCCGAGCAGTTGGCGCGGATTTCCGGCTTCAGATCTTCAACAAAACCGCGACCGGCCCATGGGTTCTTGATCACGACGGCCAGGCCGACCATGGTCACTGGTTTGTCGGTGGCCTTGCCGCCTTCGATGCGGGTCTCTTCGGAGTAGGTGACGATCTTGCGGATTTCGAAACTCATGGAGGGCTCCTGGTGAGGGTTATCAGCTCTTGTTGTCTGATGGTATACCATAATATTTGTTGTGCAAGAGGTGTCAGGAAATTTCTCTTGTCGGGGGACGAAAGGTGGCCTGATGCCTTGATTTCGCTGCTGTCTGTACTGGCCCTATCGCCGGCAAGCCAGCTCCCACAGGTACCGCGCTGCATTCAGAGCCTGTAGTGGCAATGTGGGAGCTGGCTTGCCGGCGATAGGGCCAGTAAAGGTTTCAAAAAAAAGCCCGCTCACGCAGGCTGAAGGGGCCCACGTGAGCGGGCGCGTCCCGCAATGATTCAGGCAATGGGAATTCAGGCGAACGCCGGCACCACTTCCTTGATGAACAGTTCCAGCGACTTCTTCTTCTCGGCGTGGGGCAGGCTGTTGTCGCACCAGAAGCTGAACTCGTCGACGCCGAGCTCCTGGTAGTACTTGATGCGCGCGATGATTTCTTCCGGCGTGCCGATCATGGTGTTCTTGCGAATGTTCTCCAGCTGGAACGCCGGCACTTCGGCAAACTTCGATTCCGGGCTCGGCTCCAGGAAGCCGTTGACCGGAACGGTCTTGTTACCGAACCAGGCATCGAAGGTGCGATAGAAGCGCGAGATGGCCTGCGCGCCGACTTTCCAGCCTTCCGGCTCGGCCGGGCTGTGCACGTGGGTGTGGCGCAGCACCATCAGTTGTGGGCGCGGCACGTCCGGGTTGTTGTCCAGAGCGGCCTGGAACTTGTTCTTCAGGTCCAGTACTTCTTCGTCACCCTTCATCAGCGGGGTGACCATGACGTTGCAGCCGTTGGCCACGGCGAAGTTGTGCGAATCCGGGTCGCGGGCGGCGATCCACATCGGCGGCGTCGCGTTGAACGGTTTCGGCACGCTGGTGGAGGTGGGGAACTTGTACACTTCGCCGTCATGGGCGTAGTCGCCTTCCCACAGCTTACGTACGACCGGCACCATCTCGCGCAGCGCCTTGCCGCCGTCGGTGGCTGGCATGCCATTGGCCATGCGGTCGAACTCGAACTGGTAGGCGCCACGGGCCAGGCCCACTTCCATGCGGCCGTTGCTGATCACGTCGAGCAGGGCGCATTCGCCGGCGACGCGGATCGGGTTCCAGAACGGCGCAATGATGGTGCCGGCACCCAGGCGAATCTTGTCGGTGCGCGCGGCCAGGTAGGCCAGCAGCGGCATCGGGCTCGGCGAAATGGTGTATTCCATGGCGTGGTGCTCGCCAATCCACACGGTGCTGAAACCGCCGTTTTCGGCCATCAGGGTCAGTTCGGTCAGGTCTTCGAACAACTGGCGGTGGCTGACCTGTTCATCCCAACGTTCCATGTGTACGAACAACGAAAATTTCATGGGGCTTTCCTCAACGCTTGAAAGGGGCTGGCGCCTGGCAGGGGAGGCGCCAGTGGTCTCGAGTCAGAACAGGCTTCAGGCAAAGGCCGGCAGGCTGGCCATCTTGCCGCGGCAGTACACCATCGGCCGGGGCGCTTCTTCGGGCACGATCAGGTTATGCACCTTGCCGACCATGATGGCGTGGTCGCCACCTTCATATTCACGCCACAGTTCGCATTCGATGACGGCGGTGGCGCCGGCCAGGATCGGGTTACCCAGTTCGCTCATGGACCACTCGATGCCGCTGGCCTTGTCCTTGCCCTTCTTGGCGAACGCATAGGCTTCGGCTTGCTGTTCACCCGAGAGCAGGTGAATGGCAAAACGCTTCTGTTTCATCAGCACCGGGTAGGAGTCGGAGGTGTAGTTGGGGCAGAACAGCACCAGCGGCGGGTCCATCGACAGGGAGGAGAAGGCGCTGGCGGTCAGGCCGACAACCGAGCCGTCATCGTCCAGGGTGGTGATGACGGTAACGCCGGACGGGAAGGAGCCCAGGACGTTCTTGTAGACGGTTGCGTCGATCATCGGGAATACCTCTAAAAGGCTGCGGTGGTCCGCGGTTTTTATCGTTGATGTGTCTGATGGTATACCGTAATACCTATTTTGCAAGCGGAATTTTAATGCCCGAGGTTTACACGATGAACGGCTCAAGGCCACGTATAACGTGGCTTATAGCAGTGAGTGGATTTGTGGTAGGGCTTTCCAAAGCAGATCAGTGGACGATTTTTACTGCGGATCAGTGTTGTCAAAATCTTGGAATACCATAATATGGTCCGCAGCTGAGAGGCCGCCTAGATGCGGTTTCCTTACAACGATAAAAACGACCTTTCGAGCTGAATCCTATGTCCCAACCGTCATCGCAACACCAGTTTGTCGAGAATCACACGGTCGATTACGTTCCACCTGCCGAGCGCCACGGGAAGGCGCGCGACCTGTTCACCCTCTGGTTCAGTACCAACATCGCGCCACTGCCAATTGTCACCGGCGCCATGGTGGTCCAGGTGTTCCACCTGAACCTGTTGTGGGGGCTGATCGCCATTGTGCTGGGCCATCTGGTCGGGGGCGTGGTCATCGCCCTTGCCTCTGCGCAGGGACCGCAGCTGGGCATTCCACAGATGGTGCAAAGCCGTGGCCAGTTCGGCCGCTACGGCGCCTTGCTGATCGTGTTCTTCACCGCACTGATCTATGTCGGCTTCTTTATTTCCAACATCGTCCTGGCGGGCAAGACCATTCACGGCATTGCCCCGAGCATGCCGATGCCGGGCGCGATCGTGATCGGTGCCCTGAGCGCCACGGCCATTGGCGTGATCGGCTACCGCTTCATCCATGTCCTGAACCGCATCGGTACCTGGGTGATGGGCTCTGCGCTGCTGGCGGGGTTCATCATGATGTTCGCCCAGGAGCTGCCGGCCGACTTCTTCAGCCGTGGTGCATTCAATCTGTCGGGCTTTATCGCCACCGTGTCACTGGGCACCATCTGGCAGATCAGCTTCTCGCCGTACACGTCCGACTATTCGCGTTATCTGCCACGTGAAGTGGGCATTGCCAAGCCGTTCTGGGCCACTTACTTTGGCGCGACCCTGGGCACCATCCTGTGCTTCAGCTTTGGTGCCGTGGCGGTGCTGTGCGTGCCGGAAGGTACTGACGCCATGGACGCAGTGAAGCAGGCTACCGGTTGGCTGGGCCCGATCCTGATGGTGCTGTTCCTGCTCAATATCATCAGCCATAACGCCCTTAACCTGTATGGCGCGGTGCTGTCGATCGTCACTGCTATTCAGACGTTCTTTGCCGAATGGACGCCAAGCATCAAGGTGCGGGTAATCCTGGCCTCGGTGATTCTGCTGGGCTGCGGGATGGTCGCGCTGAACGCCTCGGCGGACTTCATCGGCCACTTCATCGGCCTGATCCTGGCGTTGCTGCTGGTGCTGGTGCCGTGGGCTTCGATCAACCTGATCGACTTCTATCTGATCAAGAAGGGCCAGTACGACATTCCTTCGATCTTCAGCGCTGATGGCGGCATCTATGGTCGCTTCAATCACCACGCGATCATTGCCTATGCCTGCGGCATTCTGGTGCAGTTGCCGTTTGCCAACACCGCCCTGTATGTGGGGCCGTATTCGAGCATTGTCGAAGGGGCGGACTTGTCCTGGCTGTTCGGGTTGCTGGTGACGGTGCCGTTGTATTACTGCCTGGCGACGCGGGGGCAGGCGGTCAACAGTGCGCGGGTTATCAGCGTCAACGACTGACAGTTGCAATGGGGGCCGCCTTGCGGTCCATTCGCGGGGCAAGCCCGCTCCCACAGATTCAACCAAAGCAATGGAGTGAACCTGTGGGAGCGGGCTTGCCCCGCGAATGGGCTGCAAAGCAGCCCCGGCTATATCCGATCAAACCTTGAACTGCGCCACCATGCCATTCAGGTCCACCGCCAACCGCGACAAGTCCTGTGCCGCCGCGCTGGTCTGGTTGGCCCCCGCTGAGGTCTGCATCGCCAAATCACGAATGTTCACCAAATTGCGGTCCACTTCGCGCGCCACCTGCGCCTGCTCCTCTGAAGCACTGGCAATCACCAGGTTACGCTGGTTGATCGACGCAATCGCCTCGGCAATCACCTCCAGCGCCTGACCGGCGCCCTGGGCCACTTCCAGCGTGCCCGTCGCACGCCCCTGGCTGCTGTGCATCGCCGTCACGGCCCGCTCGGTACCGTTCTGGATGCCGGCAATCATCTGCTCGATCTCTGCGGTCGACTGCTGGGTGCGGTGGGCGAGGGCGCGGACTTCGTCGGCCACCACGGCAAAGCCACGGCCTGCCTCGCCGGCGCGGGCTGCTTCGATAGCGGCGTTCAGTGCCAGCAGGTTGGTCTGCCCGGCAATCGCGCCGATCACATCCAGCACACGGCTGATCTCATTGGCATTGTTGGCCAGCTGTTCGATCTCGACCGAGGTGCCGGTCACATCGGCCACCAGGTGCTGGATGGACGCCAGTGCCTGGTTGACCCGGTCACGGCCATCGCGGGTGGTCTGGTCGGCACCTTTGGAGGCGTCCGCAGTGCTGACTGCATTGTTCGCCACTTCCTCGACTGCTGCGGTCATCTGGTTGACAGCCGTGGCGGCCTGGTCGATTTCGGCGCTTTGCTGATGCAGGCCGCGGCTGGTGTCTTCGGTGACGGTGTGGAGTTCTTCCGAGGCTGAGGCCAACTGGTCGGACGAGGCGGCGATCTTGCGGATGGTGTCGCGCAGGCTGCCTTGCATGCGGCTCAGGGCGCGCAGCAGCAAGGCGGGCTCGTCGCGGCCGGTGACGCGGATTTCCTGGGTGAGGTCGCCCGTGGCCACACGTTCGGCCACGGCCACTGCATCGGCCAGAGGCACCACGATGCTGCGAGTCAGCACGGTAGCCATCGCGGCCAGGGCAAGCATGATCACAAGCAACGAGAAGATGATGGCGTTAAATGCTTCGTCCGCTACATCGCTGCTGCGCTGCGAGGCATCTTCGGCACCCTTGCTGTTGTAGTCGATCAGCGCCGTCAAGGCCTTCATCATGCTGTCGGCTCGTTGGGTGAGCGGGCCGCTGATCTGCTGCTTTGCCTCGTCCATGCGGCCTGCAGCAATGTCCTGCAGCACTTTCAGCTGCAGTTCGAGGTACTGGTGATACCCGTCGTTGAAGGTGTTGAAAAGGGCACGGTCGTCGGCCGCGATGATGGTGTCGGCGTAGTCCTTCAGGCCACCTTTGAGCTCGGCATTGATGGCTTCGAGCATCTGCAGGTTACGTGTGCGCTCGCCGGGGTTATCGTCCAGCGCGGCCCGCAGGGTAACGGCGCGGGCGCGCCCGAGGTTGCTGCTGATGTCACCCAGCGCTACCACAGCGGGTATCCAGGTGACCCGGATCTCGTCGGTGGCCGTGTCCATCTGGCGGGTTTCGTAAAGTGCGATAAGGCCCATGATCAGGACCAGGACGCCCAGCAGGGCAAACACGCTGGCAGCGCGAATGCCGATTTTCAAATTCCTTAACTGCATGGAATGCTCCTTGACGGTGGCGTGCAGGCGTCAGGAGCTGGCTGCAAAGCCAGGACACCGAGGTGGCGCCAGGCTCTTGATGCACTGCGGGTTAGTAGATTTTTCTCACCCTCTTGCATGGTTTTCTTTGAATGATGCCATATGGCCATCATTGTTGAACAGTCATTCAATGTAACGAAATAATTGACAAAACCGACGTTTTTTGACGGTTTTGTCAGGTTTTCTCGCATCAAACGATGGCAATCATCGGGTCGGCAGCTGCCAACGCCAAGGTGCGGTCAGCTGCCGGCGGGTAGATCCACACCGAGTTGATCTGGCGCTTGAGGTGCTTGCCTTCCTGGCCCTGCAGTTTCAATTCTCGTTCCCAGCCTTCGCTGTACGCCGCCCCCCACTCACCCAGGTCGAGGCAGGTGACGTACTTGGGCTGGCGGTACACCACAGGTGCCAGCCCCAGCAGGTCGGCCATGGCGTTGTTGCCACTGTGGCGACCCATCGGGATGGCGTGTTGGCAGGTCATCAGGGCGTGGTTGCCAGCTTCGTCCACAGCAGCCCAGGCAGTATCGCCGGTCGCATAGATGTGGTCCTGGCCAATGACCTTGAGGTGCCCGTCGACCTTGAGCCTGCCGAAGTTGTCACGCTCGCCGGCAACCTGAGCGGTCAGCGGGCTGGCCTTGACACCGACGGTCCAGATCACGGTGTTGCTGGCGATGTACTCGCCGTTGTCCAGGGTGACGCCACCGGCATCGACAGCCACCACCGAGGTGCCAGTCAGCCACTGGACGCCGGCAACCTGCGAGGCGGCAACAATCGACGGCTTGATGCCTGCACCCAATGCCGCGCCGATGCTGGCGCCACGGTCAACCAGCAGCACCTGCACATCGGCGCCTGCGAGGATGGCGCGCAGCCGGGCGGGCATTTCGGTGGCCGTTTCGATGCCGGTGAAACCACCACCGCAGACCACCACGGTATTGCGGGCAGGTGAAGGGGGCAGGGCAGCCAGGCCCGTCAGATGCTGCTCAAGGCGTACGGCCGACTCCATCTTGTCGACGTCGAAGGTGTACTCGGCCAGCCCCGGGACTGCTGGGCGCGCTACCTGACTGCCAGCGGCGAGGATGAGGCGGTCGTAGCTGATCTGGTGGCGCTGGCCTTGGCTGTCGATGTAGCTCACGGTGCGCGCATCGGCGTCGATGGCTTGGGCGTTACCGGTGATGAAATGCACGCCCACCGCAGTGAACAACTCACCCACGGGGGCCTTCAACGTGTGTGCGTTGGCCTCGTAGAAGCGCGGGCGAATGTGCAGTTCCGCTTGCGGCGCGAGCACGCTGATGCTCAGGTCGTCGCGCTGGGCCTGGTCGAGTAGCCGGGCGGCGCTCAGGGCGCTCCACACACCGGCAAAGCCGGCACCGATGATCAGGATGTTGGATTTCATGCAGGTGCTCCGAAGGTCGGGGATGAAAACGGTGGCTTCGATCGCACGAGAGGTGCCGCTCGAATAACTACGACTCTATTGGTCGTAGTTTGTCTCTGCAAGTTTTTTTCATCGTTGCGATGAGGCGAGCCCGAGGACGAACGTACGCAAAGGCCGTACTTCGTGCTGTCTTGGCTGCCGGGGGCGGGGCCGCAAACCTTGCTATCCCCACCCCCATCCGTTATAGATAAAAAAGAAACCATAAAGAAAAGAGGCCATTTCAGCCCCCCATGCACGAGATCACACGTATCTTCCGCCCTTCAGGCCCCCATTTCGCGCCTTGCGCAGATGGATACGGGCCCGCCCCCATGACCCTCTCTCCGCTTTCGAATCTGTACCACGTGTTGTCGATTCCGCCGGTCAACATTCTGCTGACCCAGATGCGCAAACGCCCCGTCCCCCCACCTGCACCGTAGCGCCTGAATTTCACCACCCCCCGGTCTTTTGCCGTTTGGGGTTGGGGAGCCTTTGCATTTTTTCAGCGTTCAACTGTTCAGGAATCACTATGACTCTTCGTGTCGCTATCATCGGTGCCGGCCCGTCCGGCCTTGCGCAACTGCGTGCCTTCCAATCCGCCCATGCCCAGGGCGCGCCCATGCCCGAAATCGTGTGCTTCGAAAAACAGGCCGATTGGGGCGGTATGTGGAACTACACCTGGCGCACTGGCCTCGACCAGCATGGCGAGCCGGTGCACGGCAGCATGTACCGCTACCTGTGGTCCAACGGCCCCAAGGAATGCCTGGAGTTCGCCGATTACAGCTTTGATGAGCATTTTGGCCGGCCGATTTCCTCGTACCCGCCGCGCGAGGTGCTGTGGGACTACATTCAGGGCCGCGTAAACAAGGCTGGGGTGCGCGACTACATCCGCTTCAACACGGTGGTCAAGCATGTCAGCTTCGATGAAAGCACCCGCGAGTTCACCGTCAGCGCCCACGACTACGGCGCGGGGCTTGGCATCGAGCAGGTGTTCGATTATGTGGTGGTGGCCAGCGGGCACTTTTCTACCCCGCACGTGCCGGAGTTCGAAGGCTTCGAACGTTTCACCGGGCGTATCCTGCACGCTCACGACTTTCGCGAAGCCATGGAATTCCACGGCCAGGACCTGCTCATTGTCGGCAGCAGCTACTCGGCCGAAGACATCGGCTCGCAGTGCTACAAGTACGGTGCGCGCTCGATCACCACGGCCTACCGTACCCAGCCGATGGGCTACAAATGGCCCAAGGGCTGGGAAGAGCGCCCGCAACTGGTCCGCGTCGAAAACGACCTGGCGTTCTTCGCCGATGGCTCGAACAAGCGCGTAGATGCGATCATCCTGTGCACGGGCTACCAGCATCACTTCCCGTTCCTGCCCGATGAACTCACCCTCAAGACCAACAACCGCCTGTGGCCTGCCGGCTTGTACCAAGGCGTGGTGTGGGAGCAAAACCCGCAACTGCTTTACCTGGGCATGCAGGACCTGTGGTACAGCTTCAACCTGTTCGATGCACAGGCGTGGTTTGCTCGTGACTACATGCTGGGGCGCATCAAGCTGCCGGCCAAGGCGGTCATGCAGGCTGACAGTGCGCGCTGGCGCGAGGATGAGGAGCGGCTGGCAACTACTGCTTCGATGTATGAATTCCAGGGCCGATACATCAAGCACCTGATCGAGCAGACGGATTACCCGCGCTTCGACATCGATGCGGTGAACCGCATCTTCCTGCAATGGAAGACCGACAAGAAGCACGACATCATGGGCTACCGTGACAAATCCTACCGCTCGGTCATCACCGGCACCAAAGCAGTGCCTCACCATACCCGCTGGATGCAGGCCATGGACGACTCGATGCAGGAGTACCTGCGCGAAACGGACGGCAAGCAAGCAGAGGTGAAGGTGCTGCGCAGGTAGCCGCCGAGCCTGACCTCGTGATCAGGATGCGCGGCTAGCGGGGAAGTCCCCATTTTTCAATCTGACGGTGAATTTTGCCCTTTGAATTACATAGGAATGCCAAAATGACTTAACAGTTGACTGTCAAGTTTCTCTGAGTTTTGTCGAAAACAGTCACAGTAAGAGCCAAATCATGCCAAAGATTTGAGATCTAAAATTAAGAGAATTAATTATTTTTCTGAGGATTTAAGGGACTTGATGTAGTCATGTACATCTTTTTTTGACAGCAAAGGGGTCGTTGTGGCAGAAGATAACGGGTAGCGCGCGATGAGTTTACCTGTTTTAATTAGAGCTTCTGCAAACTTAGGTTTTAGAATGAGATTGGCTTGTGGGCAAGTGTAATAGTTACTAAGGATTTCATCAATTTTATTTTTGTCGATAGGGGTGATGAATTTTAATTTGTTAATGGTGATAATTTTAATAGTGCCTGGCTTGCTGAATAAGTTGTAAAATGCAAGAGGGCTTATGTTGTGGGATTTGATAACGCTCTGTAAATTGTGTAGATTTAGTTTGAGGCAGTGATCTAGGCCTGCTCGGTGTTTTGCAGGTGGTTGGTTCTTTTCGGGGGAGGTATTTCTAATGAAAAAAGGAGAATTTGTTAAGGATTCAATAGAATATAAGCGCGAGCGCGAGATGTCCAGTGGACTTCCTGTGATTGGCGCAATTCCAAGCTGAGAAAGAGCTTTGACGATTTTTGAAGGGGTAATGCCTAACCAATCGGCTAAAGTAGCTGCTCTCACATAAAGCTCATAAAATTCATTAACTGACGAGCTGGTTATTAGCCGACGTTTACGTGTCAGGTGATAAATAGACTTCAAAAGGTTGCGATTTGCCATTGAAGCTATTGCTGCGGCGTCTACGTGAAGAAGTTTGGCAGTTTCAGTGATCGTTAGGCCATTTCCATCTTCTATAGTTGCTCCTTTAGCGGTCTTGTTCTGCAAGTTCTTGAAACTGTCTTTAGAATAAAAGATACAGGGCGTGCCATCTACCTCAGGACTGCGGACTGGAACTATATTGAGTTCAGCTGCTTTGCTAGATTGGCGATTTATAGCGCATCCAAGTAGGTTTGCTGCATCGCGTGAGTTGAAATGTTTATCAAGAAACGTATCAATGGATTCTTTGCTAACCGAGAAGCCATTTTTGGTTTCGAAAGTATAAGCGCCTTTTAATAGCCCCTTCGAAACTAGACTTCGTATTACCATTCTGCTCCTTCCCATGTAGCACGCACCCTCTGTAACCGTAAGCCAAGTTTCGGTGGGTGAGTCTGAAATCATGGGAAGGTTAAGTGTGCGTACAGGCGGAGGAGTTACGGAGGAGTTGCAGTAGGCTATGATTGCTGAATGATCTTTCCGGTGTATCAATTTTTCTTGTAATAGCCGACTTCTGCAGCTAGGGGGCAAAATTCTAAGCGCTGCTCGCGCCTTGAAGATGCGTGATGTTGTAAGGTTGTGGCTGGCTGCTAATAGCTCAATTGACGTTAAGTCATCGTCAAACCGAGATACGGATTCGGTAGTGATAACTAATTTGCTGGTCGGAGTTCGCAGTCCGGTTAAAAGACCTTCGTTCAAGATCTCGCGGAGCATCTTTAGGCTAATGCATAATTTTTGCATTGTCTCGTATCTTGACAGATGTAGCGGTAGTGCTGGGCTTGCCTTTAGTTTGCCGATGTTGAGACGGAATTTTAACGCCGCGTCAGAAATAGCGAGCGCCTGACGCCAAGTGTACGGGCCACGGTCACTAACTTTTACAACAGATGAGACGAATGCAGGCCAGTGTGGCATCGGGATTTTAAGCCACGCCATGAGTTGTGAGCTGATAAGTATGAACTCTATAGGTTTACCTTTCTTAGCATTTAAGCTGTTATCTTTGTATTGCAGGGGCGGTTTTTCCTCACTGCAGCGGTGGCGTAATACGCGTAACACTGAGTTCTGCATCATAGGGTGTGGGATTCGAGAGAATTTAGCGAACAGCACCCGGGCGGGTATGTCTGGATAAAGGGTGCGAAATTTCTTAAGGTTTTCTTCTATCAGTGATTGGCATTCGTCGATAACGCCTATTGCAATACCCAAAATGGCTCGGCCTGTTGAGCTCTGCCAGTCACACGCAAATGAATTTGTAATGGATATTAAAATTTTTTGCAATGCGTCGAATTTTTCCTGGTCATGGGTTCGGAATATTTTAAGCAAAAATTGCTCAATCACCGTGTCCGCTGGGTCGCAGGGAGGCGACTTGAGGACGCAACCGCATTGGCATTTGTCCTCTATCGGCTTCCACCATTTAATTGATTTTTTGCAGCGTGGGCATATCAGAATGTATTGAGTGTGGTGGAATGGGCAAAATGTGCTTAGTTTTATGTCTATTATGAAGTGTTCCTTGCCTTCTTTCCAGCAGTTAGAGCAAAATGCATTGTTGCGTGCTCTTATGTACTTTCTAGGCACTTTTATGCCGCTGATTATCAATGAAGATGTCACTACCTCATCTGGTGCGGGCGGGTAGAAACCATTGAGGACTAGGTCTCGAAGATGGCCAGCCTCCTCAGCCATTTTCATTATTGCTGGATTGTCTTGACAAATAGGAGCAGAGCTAATGGAGGTAGTGCCCAAGATTTTGAAAATTTCACGCCCGTAAAAACATCCATGTTTAAATGCCATGCGTTTAAGTATGCTGGTGGGGCTTTCTTCCGCTTGTGGGATAGGAATAAATAGTAAGTTATTCATCAGGGTCTCCATCTTTTTCGTTTATTATTTCTTTGAGCTCCGAGTAGCTGAGTGTGAAAGGGTTGGTCGCGCTTAGGCGTTCGGGCAGATCAATATATTCAGTGGCGATTAGGAAGTCATTTGCAGTAAGGGACATGGTTCCGTTACGATTGAGGCAATATTTTAGGGCGTCGCTGATAATAAGGCGCAGTGTCCCGATGTTACCATTGGTGGCAACGTATAACGCCGATGCAATAGCTCGGTCGTTCAGATGCGCCCCAAGACCGAGCGGTGTTAGCTGGTACATACTGGAGTCAAGTTTTTGGAGCATCGAATAAAACTCAGAATCCGGCCCTTCTGAGTAATGGAAGTTATTCAACTCTACTAGGTATGGATAACGGCGTGCAAAAGCTCTGTTGTTGTCACGAATATTTATGCACTCTTCGGTGCCCGAAAGAATAATTGGAATCCGGAGTGTATTCAAAAGAGAAACTATCCATGCTAACGAGTCAACCCGAACGTTTTCCCCGGCGGTGACGCACAGGCGTTGAATTTCGTCGAGAAAAATTACTTTGACACCTGCTGTGATCAAGCACGTGACGAGTTGGTGCGTCAGCTTTTCTCGTGTGCCCCCAGGTGTCCGATTGATCAACATGCGCAAGATATTAGTTATAAGGCCTTTGACGGTTGCTTGGGCAGGAACTTCGCAGTAGATTACTGGCATCCGTGTGTAGACACCGTCTTCCCTAACATCGTCGGGTTGGTGAAGGGTGCGAAAATAGTTGAGCAGCGTCGATTTTCCAAGCCCGCTAGGGGCAGAAAGTAAAGCACAAACTGGCCTCCCCAATGTTTGTGTGTTTTCAATCGCGTTCTGGATTTGCGAAAACGCTCGGCGAAAGCTTGGGTAGAAAATGATGGTTTTATCAAATGCGTGCAAGGCACTGGCCATGTCCGGTGTCATGATGACCTCCAAGGATATCTAGCCCTCACTGATCCACTGAAAGGTAGTGAAGGTAAATGCAGGTTTTTTCCCTTAATTTGATTTGCTGCTGCGTTAAATTCCAGGTGCCGAGTAATCATCTGGTGTGTCTTGATGATAGGGGTAATCCACTACAGGTTTCGTGCGTTGGATCAACTTACTTTTCTTCGGCTTGAGTTGCATTCCCTCTTTGCACTCTTCAATACGATGACGTTTGAGCCGATTTTTCTTGTTCTTAATATCGGAGATCTCACGCAGGATTTTGACCCTGGCTCTCCGTGCTACGCGAGAGTTAAATTTCTGCCGGTCTTCGCGCACGCGTTTTTGTATGAGCTTATGGAGGTGCAGGGTAAGGCCGTCTTGATAGTCAGCGTCTACCGCTTCTAATTCGAATACCTCTTCACGGTGATCAGGGTGGCAGACCCAAGCTTTTCCTAAATTGCTACGGTCGTAATAAACCAGTAGTTTCTTCTCTGTGGAATACTGATTAGCAAGGTAGCCGACCGCTGGGCCTGTCCAAAACAGCGAATCAAAGCGTAACCTTCCTTGGCTTGGCGTCGCTCTGAATGCTTGCCAAAAATGTTTGTTTAGTTCATCCGATGAGTATCGTTTTGGTTGAAAAAGAGCGTTGCTGTATTTCTCCCAGGCTTGCCGGGGTGAAATTCCGATGGTGCTGTGTCTCCGTTCAGCGTAAACCTCTGAAATCCATCGGCCAATAAATTCGACTAACTCGTCAAGTTGCAACATTGCTCGCTCCTCGGAGTCGTACTCGCCGCGATCAGCAGGGGCGGCAAAAGTCGTCCCTGGCATCAGGTGAATTAGCTCTTTGGAAAGAGTTCCGAAAAAAGCTTCGATGTGGGGCTTTTGGTTGGGAGAACCTGGTTCGCAGTAGCAGATTTCCCCGCCCAGCATCATGATAATGCGTTGTAAGTTTTCAGCTATGTACTCAGGTCCACCATCAAAAACGTAACGTTGGCCTACACCGCCATATGGATTGTCGCTAGACAAGGACAAACGAAGCGCTCTTAATGTGGTGTCCAAAGAGGGTGGATTGAATGATACAGCCCACGCGCAGATCATTCGGCTACAAACGTCCATAAAGGCGGTCAAGTATGGTCGCCCAATTACCTGGCCAAACTGATCGACTAATATTACATGCAGCATTTGGGTGTCGGCCTCTATCAGTTCCAAGACATGTGTTGCCCTACTGTGTTTAACGGACCAGTGGTGCTGCCGGCGGGCATACTTAACACCCTTCTGTGCGAGATCTTTTTCATAGCTATCGACTTCCCGTAAGATTCGATTCAAGGTCGAGCAGGACGGAGCTTTTAACTTGTCGTAGAGGGGGCGGGTCTCATTAACTTCGTCGAGTGTCTCGAGAATCGTGTCGATCACTTCGGTTTTTCGGGCAGGTTCCTCATTTAAGTAGTGGAGCTTAATTTCCGCCTCAATGATTTGTTGTACCTCGTGAGGCTGATTGTCTATCCGTTGCTTGAGTCTGGTTCGGGTCTTCGGTACTAGGCTAATATAGTTTTCTCCGCCGAGTCGCAGTTTGCGGACCCATCCCCGTACGGTATTCAGGCTTGGCGCGCTGATATCATTGATCTGTTGAGCAAGTTTGTGAATCAATGCTCGTGTCAGGACACTAGGCAGCCTGCCTGGGAAGCGATCATTGACCGGCTTCGTATAATGCTGCCGGCGGTTATATCCTTCTGCAATACGCTTGGGTAATCCAGCCAGAACAGCTGTAGGTTCATGTTGGATAGGTGCTTCTTGAACTTTTACAAGTCGACCACTTTTCCATGCCCCATAGAGTAGGGGCAAAGTGTTCCGCAGTATAGTTTTGGTGCCTTCGGTCGCTCGCAATTGGATGTGTTCACCGCGAATCTGGGTAACTTCGTAGCGGCAGCCGCGGTACTGGTAGCGCTCCCCGACTTTCATTTCGAACGCGTTCATGATTGCCTCCAAATGTGGGTCGACAGTGTCAACTTTTGATTGAGGTTGACCGACAGATGGCCTTGAAAAATTGCGTAACAGATATCTGAGGTGGCCACATCCATGTCTATAAGGGTCTTTAGATCCGTTCGGTTAGGTTGTACGTCACTCACCAATTGGCATACCCGCTGTGCAGAGCTTTCACTTCCAGCCAAGCTATGGTGGTAGAGGTACTGCAAGTTTTGGGTAATGATGGAATTGGGTAGTTGGGCATGCTCAATCCAGTGAAAGAAGTAGCCGCTATCCAGCAGCATGGTCTCCACTGCATTCATTGCTTGCTGTGCGTCAGGCATCTCCCGAAAACGCGGACTGAGCACCTTGTAATACACCCTTGATCCCGTTTTTAGATGAACCAGGAAGTCAGCATTGAACACGGTTGTGCCTCGGCAAAGGGTGGGCGGGCGGCATTCGTAGGCGATGACGTCCTTACGGTATTCAAGGTAAATGCACTGCTCGGCTTGCAGGACGTTGGCGCAGGCCACAGGGGTGTCATTCTTACGCGAATACAACAAGGTCACTCGTTTACCATGACAGCCCCTACGTAGTTCCTTGCGAGGCAAAAACTTGATTGCACTTTCGGCGGAGGTAATCATTGCTTGCTCCATTTGAGTGCGTTGACTCAAATCAATTGGGGGCAGCCGGTTGTGATGGCTGGTTCGCCAACGCAGTGGCTACAGTGGAGGCTGTGGTGCGTCCCTATGGCGAGACAGGTGATCACGATCGTAGAACGCCTGGCGGCGAGGACACCTCTATATTGCTGTCGAAACACACTTGGCATAGCCGTAGAAGTCTGCGAACTTCGGGATCGTACATCTGTTCAGACGTGGTCAACTGATAGCTCGGACCAGTAACATCAGTTGGTTGAGAAAAGTCGTTTGGTTACACAGTGAGTTGCTGTTCGACCAAATAAAAGCCAAACTGGTGGCAGTTAATTAGGCGGCCATGCCTGGTCGCCTTTGGCGATGTTCGTAGGCGCGTGATCTGCGCATGGACTGTATCTTCACAGTCGTCGGGATCAGCAGAAGCTAAAAAGTTGACCTTATCATCAGAGCCTCTAATTCTTTGGGTAGGACGCGGAAAAATGATTCTATGTAAGGTTTTTGATTGGGTGGAGCTGGTTCGCAGTAGTAGATTTCACAACCCAGCATCATGATCGTGCCTAGTATGTTTTTAGGTACATATTCAGCTGCTCTATCGACAATGTAATGTTGGGGTGCACCGCCATCTAGGTCGTCGCGAAGCACAGACTTTAATGCATGTTCAGAAGAGATAATCATTGTTTGCTCCTTTTGAGTGTGTCGATTCACATGAATTTTTGGGGGCAGGCGGCTGCAATAGCTTGCGTCACCGCCGTGACCGGAGTCGGCTCTGAGGTGCGTCCCAAAAGCGATACAGTTGCTCTCGATCGTAGAAGGTTTCTGTTAACGACCGCGTCCATCAGGTCAAGCCAGGCCCGTTAGGCTGCGCTTGACAGCAAAGGGGCATCACTAGCAGGCGAGCCGGTGGGGAGATGAGGCGGCATAGCTTTAGCTGTTGCGATTTCAGTTTCCGCTGTCAGTGGCCGGGTCAGGTCTGCAGCCAGGAAATGATGGAAGAGACCGTAGGCGACATCGTATTTTTGCATGCCCTGATGGAGCAGATAGTCAAGCGTCGCCCGCCCATGGGGTTGCTCTTTCAGCAATTGCTGAATGGCCGGGATCTGTGAGGCGGAACCGAGAGTGGCTTCGTGGTACAGGCGACGAAGTGAAGGGCAGTCCAGGCCGACATCGACCTGTTTCAAGGTGAGTCCAACATCTGCAAAACAGACGCGGCACTGCCGCAGAAGGCTGCGGATTTCGGGATCGTACCTCTGCTCGCGCGTGGTCAACTGATAATGCAAACAGGTCCCATCAGTCAGGCAAGCAACGTAGGTTGGATACACGGTGTAATGCTGATCGGTGAAGTGGAAGGCAAACGGACGGTTGGTATAAGCGTTAATTCGCCAGTCACATTCGAGGCGGATACAGAAGGAGGCGTGCCTTGGGTTGCAGGACATGATCAGGCCATTTTTCATGGACCGGAAATGCGCGAGGCGTGGTGTTGAGAGAATGCTCTTCCAAGAGGGGGGCTGAGTTACCGAGACACCGTTTGGAAGCATGCTGAAAGGATAAGTGAACATAGCTACCTCCTGATTTCTACGCACCAATCAATGTTGGCCGGTCGTTGTATGAAAGGGATCACCGCAATGAGCAGGACTGACCACAGAGAAGTTTGCTCCAGGACTCATCGCAGGATCCCTATGCGTTTTTGCATAGACTTCGCGTCTTCAGGAGAACGAGAGCACGTGCGTCCTTCGAAAGACGGTCAAAGCGGAAAAAATCATGCGGCGACGAGTAGCCGTCAGGGCTATGCACCCATCAGCGTCGGCACACGACCTGCCTACTTGCAACCGCGCCCACTTACGGAAGTGGGAAGGGAACGCGGGCATGGGCCTAATAAGGAGGCAGGGAGCGCTAAGTGAGGAGCCGATTACGAGAGAATTGAATGAGTAATGTTTCTTGGAATGGATATGTGCTCGGCGCTGCATGAGACAACGGGGGTCAACGACCCAAGGAGTCTTTCTCAAAGTTGCGAGTGTTTCTGCGAAGCGATAGGCCCAAATCACGTGTGAGCGTGCAGCCCAAGCAATTTGGGATGCGTAAATATCGGTACACGTTTCATCCCCTATCACCAGCTCCGCTCCAATTTGGTTCCGCTCCCAAAGGAAAGCTGCCTCAAATTGCGTTGCGGACGCTTTAGCGGTGGTTTGAGACGCTTTAAAGGACCAACGGCGCTCAGGAACACCCTGGCGCTGGCAAGCAGTTTTCCGGAGTGCAGGCATGTAGAGGATCTTATCGCGGCGCACCATGATGGTTCTCCAGGCTGGTCAAGTTAGGGTCGTTTTCCGCTTCGGATTCGTATTGTGGCTCACCCTGCTGGAGTTCTCGCAACGCAATATTTGGGAGTTTTGCGAAATCTTTTTCGTAGAAATGCCCAAATGATCGGGTTATGCTGTTTAAATATATGTATCGAGCTTTTTATTTTTAATTATTGTTACCGATTTTGAATTAATTTTTCCGGCCTTCATTACTTGGCTCTATCAATGGCCTCAAAAAGGTGTTTAATAAAGTGAACATCTAGTAGGGGGCGACGTCGTGAAGGCTACCGAGGGTGACGGCTTACCTTCCAATCTGCGAGGCACGATCAGAAGCATTTACGCGCGCATAGTGGCTCAAACACTGGCCAGCGCAGCGGATATCGTTGCGGCTCCAGCGCCATACGACGCCTTTGGGGAATATGGGAAGAGATTTGAAACGGTAGTTTTTGGCTTTGCCAGTGAAGGCTGTCGGGGTAAGTGGTCTCGCTTTTGCAGTGGAGTGATGATGTCGCTAAGGGTGCGTGAAGCGGCCTGCCGTGCCTTTCCCATCGTGTTGATGACACTGGCTAGCCCATTGTGGACTGTTCTGCTACATCTGGAGCAGGCAGCGCGGCTGCTAGATGCCTTGGGAAGAGGGAAGCGGCGGCCGAGTCGCCGATATCTGATCAAGATGCTTAATCAGCCATTACGCCGACTGCACATTAACCAGCGACCTTTTCTTGAAGCTTCGCCAACAGCGCGCCAGCGGTTGATGCTCCTTGGCGAGTGGCCGGTACTGTCCATCCAACTCGCCGTACTGGCGAGTCGGGCGCCTCAATACCAAACAACGCGGTGCTGGCTTGCTCGGCGATTCGCACTCGTCTTTTTACTGCACTGCCTGCATCCGAATGTGAGTTCAAGTGCCACTGCGTTATTTCTGGTGATCGATCAATTGATGCGCCGCGGTGTTCTATGGCCGGTACCGGGATGGCCGCAAGATGTGAAAGAATTTGAGGGCCGCCTGGCTCGCTTGGCCACATTAGAAGCGCAACTGCGTCTCGAGTATTGTTTGAGCGAAGCTGCAGCATTGCGCACGCTGCGCTTGATGTTTCATGATTTGAGTATCTTCAACAACCCCAAACCAGGCCAGCATTGTTGCGTACCGTTCGTTTCAGACTTGGCTCTGTTTAGTGCAGAGGGGGTGGAAGACTTAGCGGCTCCCGCTGTCGACGAATTGCTTGCGCGATGCGCGCGGCAACGACGATGGCGAGCTGACGCCGTCTTTACTTTCAAACGGTTGGCTTACACGACGGCATTTACACGCGTGCTGGAATACTGGCTGGAGCATGATGCATTAGCCCGGCAGGTGGATTGGAGTCAGCTTCGCCCTGGGGGTAAACGACGTCGCGGCAGCCCTCGACTTGTTGGTGGTCAGGGCCCACCTTGAAGGGGCGTGATGCCTAGATCAATTTGGGGGCAAGACTGCACATTTTTTCGCGCCGCTTTCCAGCCCTTATAGCTCAACAGGGGCGGGCCTTTCGTGGCTTGGCCAGGGATTTTTGGTGACGGGGTTCTGCACATTTTTTTTGCAGATATGTTCAGACCTTCATATGGGCATATCCCGGTAGTCATCTACTAGGCGTACACGGTTGACCAATTTGGCTTGGGCGGTGCTGACCTAGCCGGCTTTAGAAACCCGATCAGGAGTGCACAGCGATCAGGATTTCGTGAAACGGTACGACAACGCTATTCAACGATCGCTAGCGCCACATTAGGTGTCAGGCCATGCCTGCGCTGATGGGTGACCCTGTGGTGTTAGCTCTATCGTCTGTTGCTGACCGAGGAAAAACCCCTCGTTGAAGTCAACGCCAAGTGATGAATCTGCTCGTCAATTGAATAGCGTCCCATGCGCATCGCTTCAGGCTGCATCCAGTACCCACGCCAGGTCGTCCATCATGACATCTTGGAATCAGGCCTCTCAGGTAGCTATTGGATGAGCTGAACCAGAGCGCCATAGCGCAGTCATGCTGGCTGGGGACTAGCGTCGAAATGATGGCTGCCAATGGCGAAAACTGAGTTCGCCGTCGACCCCTTGATTATGTGGCTATGAACCTGTTTGTTCAAAGATCGATTACTCGAACCCAGGTGATCCCGAGAACATTGTCGAGATGCATGCGCTTATGGATGCTCTTGCCGCCCGCAGAATCTTCAAGCGTAATGGGACCACAAATCCCTCGCCGGTAGATAAAACCGCTCTCCTTACGGGGAACCGTGTCGTGCTCACTCCAGGCTTACGCCAAGGTTTCCAGATGCTCCAATCATCTGATGAACCGATCACAGGCAACCGTCTGTCTAGCGGCGAACAGTCCTCGGAAAACTCGCCCGGTTGGCCTGGGGTTCGGCGCCTGGAATGCGCATAGTTTTTTCTGTCGGATCACAGAGTCCTCAGGTTGAAACCCTTTTAAAATGTTCTTGCCTTTCACCAGCGCCGAACCCAACCTATCTCATCGCTGACTCGCTGGTGTCGTGAGTGCGTCAGCTGTTTAATGGCGCTATAGGAATTTAGAAATTAGCGATCAAAAATTGCCCCAGAGCTCCCGTGATGCAACGCTCGTTTACCACTTTTGTTATGCAACTGTGCTCAAAGCGGCGGATGTGCGTTACGACGTCCGTGGCTACCTCTTATCTGAGCTGGTCAGCCTTTGCTTAGGCAACCGCGCTACCTTACCTTGGGCCTATCGCGCCCGTTACGAACGCTACGTGCAAAGGGAGGCTATTGCGTTCGTGGAGTCGTTCACCGCTCAGTTGCTATTTGGCTCGGGACGATTCTCTCCCCATGAATACCGTTACAGGGTAAAGGACCGGCAGCCCTTGGGAGACATCTCCAATCGCAAACCAGACCTCCCCGATGCAGTTGGGGTTTACCACTCGGGCGTTATGCAGCATGACTGTATTTAGAATCCTCGTACTCAGCTCGCCATTTCCTGACAGGTGTTGGAGCCTAAAGCACCGCTGCTTCATGAGGCGTCGCGAACAAATTTTGATGACAGCTGAGCAAGTGTTCGGCAATCCTGAACTGGCTGAAGCATGGCTCACCAAGCAGGCGATTGGACTTAGCCGGCGTCTGCCGTGCATGCTCTTGGAAACTGATCAGGGGTACATGGAGGTTGCGGATTTCCTGGTACGGCTCGATTACGGTGTCTATTGATCACCACGTAAATTCTAGGTAGCAGTTGCTGCCTGTCCCGAGGCTGCCGCATTCGAGTAGCAGGCGACGAAGCGCTTGGGCAGGGTCGCTGAGCGTAATACTATCCACCTAAATGTCATGATACGCGGGGTGCCCATGAAGCAGATCAAACACGAACCCAAGCCTCTGATGACCGCCCGTTTGCAAGCAGAAGCACGCCAAGCACTGGCCAAGCGTAGCAACCAAAGTCGCTTTCTCGACATTGCTGCCTCCAAAGACCGTAGTTGGGAGCCTGTAGGGCGTCTGGCAGGTTAAGTCTACCTGCGAAAAAGCGCTTTCCCGGGTCCAATGCTGAGCCTGTTGTGTCAGCTGCTTCGCTTACGCTGGTAAACGTTTCGTAGTCTGGTGTGCCTAAGAATCGGGCGAGGCAGGGCAAACCGTTGGGCTCCAATCAACCCTGTAGCGCCCCATACGTCTCGCTTCGGGCGGCATCCAGTACCCGCCCCGGGTCGTTCATCATCACATCTTTCGGCATCTGGCCCCCCAGGTAGCTATTGGAAGAGCCGAACCAGAGCGCCATAGCCCAGTCAGGCTTGCAGGAGCCGAGCGTCGTGATGATGGCTGCCAATGACGAAAATGGGCGGAAGCTCGAAGCGGGGTCAAAGGCATAGAGGGGAAAGTATTCCTTGTCTTCATGAGCCAGCGAAAAGATGTTGCCCGCGCGCTTCCACTCCTTGAGTTCAAGAGTGCATTGCTCCGTGCTCAGCTGAGCCAGCACGGCAAACGCATCGGCAGTCAAGAAATCACCGCTTCTCAGGAGGCGTACTTTGCCCTTCTCCAGCATGGCCGTTTCACGGGAAAGGGTAGGGCGCATACACATGGATTTCCGTCTGGTGATCAGTGGCCGCCTACCACCCAATTTAACGATTTGATCCGTAAGCCCACAATCCGGCCTTGTGCGGGCAGGACCCAGTGTCGTGAGCAGGGACCGCCAGGTCGCTGTGACAGGCTAGCCTAGTGCTTGAGTGGTATGAGGCTATGCGGGAATTTTCTGTTCAAAAAGACTCGGTCGTCAGTTTTTTCTTCAGCGGCCCATGAAAATCTTCAGTTTTGAGTTTTTCCTGCATTTTTTCTTAACTTTCCTACCGAGTATGCGCTGAGGCACACACCTACGCTCGCCTGAGGGACGACTCCGCGCCAGGCTTGATCCGTCATTAAGGAATTGGACTGTCGGATGACCCCGGCTCGACCAAGCCTTGCAGGCGTGCCAGTTGTTGCGCCTGCGCACGCAGAAGGCGCTGGTCATGTCGGTGGGCGAGGAGGTAAGACCTGGACTTCTCGCGTAGCAAGGTGATCTCGCTCGCCATTATTTCTGCCTGCTGATGCGCCTGGTTCATGAGCAGCTTTTCGGCCGCCAAGTGCTGTTGCGCGGCGTTCAACTCACGCTCGAGCTGACGGAGCTGTTGCTGCTGGTAGCCCTGAGCGCCGGTCGAACGTTCCAGATCTCGGTAGAGTTGAGTCAGTTCTTCCTGGCGGACAGCGAGTTGTTCACGCAATCCCCGCACCTCGGTTTGTAACTGACTTAACTGCTGATCATGCCGCTGCAGTTCTTCCTGGCGTTGCAGTTGATGCTGTTGGCGAAAGTGCTCCAGCGATTCACGTGCCTGCTGGTGTTTGGTCTCGAGCGAGTGGATCGTCGTCGCACGCTCCTCGAGGAGCTGAAGCTGTTGCCGGCAGGCTTCTTCAAGGCGCCGTCGCTCGCCTTCGGCCAGTTGCAGTTGGCCCGTCAGTTGCACTTCCCGCAGACGCAACTGCCGATGGGCCTCCATCTCTGCGGTATGTGCCACTTGCAACTGCTCGAAGCGCGCGCCCTCTACCGCGCGCTGTTGCTGATAGGCCGCTTGTTGCCGCTCCAGGCGGGCGCGGTCGACGGCGACCGTCGCCTGCGCTTCACTCGCCAAACGCTCAGCTAGACTCTGCAGCAGCGCCTGCAATTCTTCCGACAGGTTCACCTGTGGCGGATGGGGTTCTGCCACGTCCAGTTCACGCAGGTAGCGAAGGATGGTGGTCTTCGAGCCCGTGTGGCCGAGTTCTGCACGCACGGCCTCGATACTGGGTGACAGACCACGGGCGAGGAGGGCATCCCGTGCTCGCTGCACGAGGGCTTTGTTGATTCCGGCGCGGGCCATGGGTCTGCTCCCACTTTTTCGTACTGTTCAAACAGTATGGAAGTACACGTGTACAGGTGCCCGATTCGGTACCAATAATCGGACAGACTGACGTTTGAGAAGCCCAGATTCTCGAACGTGATCACGCTGTTCAGGTTTTTTGGCAGTGAACGGGGTACAGCGGGAGGAAGGTGTGGACACTTTGCCCGAGCGCTATCTCCGGGCCGCGCGTCGCGCCAGTACCGAGCGGCGCTATGCTCAAGCCATTGCACACTTCGAGGCGGAGTGGGGCGGGTTGCTGCCGGCGTCCAGCGAAAGTGTGGTGCGCTACCTGGCCGCCTATGGGGCGCAATTGAGCAGCGGGACATTGCGCGTACACTTGGCGGCCTTGGCCCAGTGGCACCGGGCGCATGGTTTTAGCGATCCGACTAAGACGGCGCGGGTGCGCGATGTTTTGCGTGGCATCCAGGCACTGCACCTGCAGCCGCAGCAGCAGGCCGAGGCTCTGGCGTTAGAGGATTTGCAGGCCTGTGTCGACAGCCTTGAGGAGGCGCTGGTCAGTAGCGAGAAGGCGGTACGCCTGCGCGCCGCGCGGGATCGCGCCCTGCTTTTGCTGGGCTTTTGGCGGGCCTTACGCGGCGATGAACTGTGCCGGCTGCAGACTGAGCACCTACAGATACGCCGGGGAGAGGGGCTCGTGGTATTTTTGCCCAGCAGTAAAACTGATCGCAGCAATCGGGGTCGTCAGCTGAGTGTGCCGGCGCTGAAGCGACTGTGCCCGGTAACGGCCGTTGAGCAGTGGCTGGAGTGCAGTGGCATCCAGCACGGTCCACTGTTTCGCGCTGTCGATCGGTGGGGACACCTCTCGGCACAGGCGCTGAATCCCAACAGTATTTCGCGGCTGCTGCGGCAAATCATGTTCAGCAGCAGCGTTGATCCGCAGGGCTATTCGGGGCACTCCTTGCGTCGAGGCTTTGCCACCTGGGCGAGTGCGAATCAGTGGAATAGCAAAGCTCTGATGGACTATGTTGGGTGGCGCGACATCCAAACGGCAACCCGCTATATAGATAGCAAGGCGCCATTTGGCGCGTGGGCGGAGTAACGCGGTCAAAACGCTGCCTGCGGTACTCTGTTGCTGGGTCGTCGGCCCATCATTTCAGTGAGCACCACCTGGAACGGTACGCGCAATCTGGTAGTCGCCCTGAACACGGCTGACGGCTATGCCTCGGCCCAGGGCGACAGTCTTGAAGCGTGCAACTTGGCCAGGGACTGAGGGGCTCGGCTCTGTCTGCGTGGCGCTCTAGTGGTAGGAACCTCTTCCGTTCGCTTGCTCCAGTGCATCGTCCACCGTGTGATGCGCAGCAGGGTAATGGCCGTTTTAGCTGATTCAGCTACTCGCTTAGAGGCAGGGGAGGGGGTCGCTGTAGCCTTCTATTGTTCGTATACTCCTCGGCATGATTGTGTGAAGCAGTGTGCGACACTCACCCCTTTAGTCTGGATGCCTTTATGAATACAGTGGAGTTCACCCGAGGTACGAATGGCAAACCCGCTGCGTCTGCCGCCCTTGAAGACTGTTTGGCAAATACCATTGGTCTTGATGGTAGTTGTTTCTTCGGTTACCCATTGATTGCAACTCCCGAAGGCAAGTATTTCGTGGATGCGACTTTTTTGAATCCCGATAAAGGCGTCATTCTCTTCGATATAGTAGAAGGGCAGAATCTAGGCGACTATGCTGATCGTCAAGATGATCTCGTCAACAAGATCGAATCGAAGCTGAAACTGCATAAAGACCTGATGAAGGGGCGGAAGCTCCTGCCGCAGTTGCATGTCATCACCTTCGCGCCATCGTTGATCAATCTTGCAAGTCATGCGCAAGAAGATTACCCGCTGGCGAATGAGCACAATCTCGCGTCGCTGATACAGAGTTTGGAATGGGACAATGCGGATGATGAAATTTATCGCCTGACGACGTCGGCCATCGAGAGCCTGTCGTCAATCCGCAAGAGCCGCTCAAAACGTGAAGTGACGCGCGTCGACTCGCTCGGTGCGAAGCTGAAAAAGCTGGAAGACTCCATTGCCACCCTGGATTACCGGCAGAATCGTGCTGTCGTGGAGACCGTTGAAGGGGTACAGCGTATTCGCGGCTTGGCGGGCTCGGGTAAAACCATCGTGCTAGCGCTAAAAGCCGCTTACCTGCATACCCAACAGCCCGATTGGCGAATCGCCGTAACCTTTAACACTCGTTCTTTGAAGGGGCAGTTTAAACGGTTGATCAACAATTTCTGTATCGAGCAGAGTGGTGAAGAACCCGATTGGACCAAGCTTCGGATCTTGAATGCTTGGGGCGCTCCTGGCGGGGCGGAGCGAGATGGGATGTATTACGAAGCGTGCCGCCAGAGTGGCACTGATTTCTACGATTTTCGCACTGCCAGTAGCCACTTTGGTGGCAGCAATCGGGCGTTTGACGGCGCCTGTAAGGCCGCGCTCAGTAAAATCAACAAGTCGTTAGATGTCTACGACACCATTCTGGTAGATGAGGCGCAAGATTTTTCGCCGAGTTTCCTGCAGCTGTGCTATTCCATGCTTAAGGCGCCGAAGCGGCTGGTTTATGCGTACGATGAATTGCAAAACCTGTCCGGTACATCGCTGCCACCGCCTGAAGATCTGTTCGGAGCGGATGAAGAAGGGAATGCCCTGGTCTCGTTCGCCGGAGATCACCAGCAACGGCGAGACGTGATTCTGCAAAAATGCTATCGGAATTCGCGACCGGTGCTGGTCACCGCACATGCCTTGGGTTTCGGAGTCTACCGTGCTCCCCCAAAAATGGCGGAGACTGGCCTGGTGCAGATGTTTGAACAGCCTGCTCTATGGGGGGAGATCGGTTATCGCGTCCACACGGGCGACCTGAGAAAGGGCGCACGAGTGTCGTTGGAGCGAACCGATGAAACCAGTCCTCTGTTCCTCGAAACCCACTCGTCCATCGATGAGCTGGTGCAGATTATCAAGTTCAACAGTGAAGCCGAACAGAATGACTGGGTTGCCCAGCAGATCGAGAAGAACCTGAGTGAGGATGAGCTGCGTTACGATGATGTCATCGTGATCAACCCTAATCCAATCAACGCTCGTGAGCGCTGTGCCGCAATACGAAAGACCTTATTTGGTCGAGGTATTCAAAGCCACCTGGCCGGCGTCGATACTGACCAAGATGTCTTCTTCCGCTCTGATTTGGGCTCGGTGACCTTCACCGGTATCTATCGGGCCAAGGGTAACGAGGCCGGGATGGTGTACGTCATTAATGCACAGGAATGTGATGGCGTGGGTGCTGGATTGTCGACGCTGCGCAATCGACTGTTTACCGCAATTACCCGAAGCAAGGGTTGGGTACGGGTGGTTGGTCATGGACCTGGCATGGATGCGTTGGTGCAAGAGTATGCGCAGTTGAAGCAGCATCAGTATCGATTGGACATGGTCTACCCCACCGACGCGCAACTGAGTAAATTGCGTATTGTTCATCGTGATTTGTCGGAGCATGACAAGCAGCGCTTGGAGCAAAAGAAGTACAATGCGCAGGAGCTGACTCACGCCCTAGAAACGGGTGAACTGAATCCTGAGGATCTTGACGGTGAAACGCGAGCGAAATTGCTTGCGCTGTTGAGTGGCAATAAATGAGTCGACATGCGCCGGCGCGTGAGAAGGTCAGGCACGATCTGGAGTGTCTGACGGCTGAGCTCATAGGGCTCGGGCTAGCGGATGATCAAAATTTTCCTGCGATGAGACAAATCGGCCCTGATGTGTGGGAAGTTACTTTTCATGGTGCCGAGGCGATTTCTCTCGCCATGGGCGATATTGACTATGGTGATCTGTATCAGGAGCTTTTTGCCAACCGATCATTTTGCCTGAAGCTAATCGATGGTGGCCTGCTGCAGTTGTCGTATCGGTTTGACAGGGACTCTTTGGTCAAGCATCGGCTCGCCTACTATCCCTCGCCGAGCTTGCGTCCGTTTCAAGATGATCCGGAGGTTTATTTGCGCGAGGAGTTGTACGTGGATATTGTCAGTCGTCGCTTGGTTCCCTTTCCCATACGTTTCGATTATGACTTGGGCGCTACAAAGGATGTAGCGCATCCTTCCTGTCACCTGACGCTTGGGGATGTTGAAGGATGCCGTATCCCCGTGCACTGCCCACTCACGCCACGACAATTCATTGAGTTCATTGTCAGGAATTTTTATCAAACCGATAAGCACGAATTCATTTCGCGGTTTCCTGGTCACAAGCATTTTTTCGATGCCAGTATCAGTGTCAACGAGCAAAAGCTGATTCACTTGACCGTACCGGGAGCAGAATAGTCCGAAGGTTTCACTGCCCGTAGATCCCGGCAGCGTTCAGTTAGCTCTGGCCGTCTTCGGGCAAGATCACGCTGAGGATGCTGGCGCGGATTGATGCCCGAGCTCGGTCTGTCCTCAAGTGAGTGCAAACCAAGGCGTCCTCGATGGGAGGCAGGTGGTGCCAGTTAAACGCAGCTGGCGACCGAGCTCAACGGCAGGCCCGGCACGAGGGCAGGGTGGCTGTTCTGTTGGGCCAGCCTGCGTGAGGCTGCACCAGCCTTTCATGAGGCTCATCCGAAGGACTGTTTGGGTGACCCGAAGCGGTCAACAGGGTACTATCGCCGGTCATCTTATTAGCGGACGACCTGCCCGGTCTAGTCATTGTCTCAGGGCAATCGGCTACCGCAGTTGTCAAATTTAAAAGCGAGAATTTTCAGTGGGTGATGTAAGCACTCCGAATCCTGCGTTGGCGTTACTTGCCCCAGCTAAGCAACGTTTGACCATCCCTGCGCTAACCCTTGCTGAAGCTGACGAAATTCCAGTTGAGACACTGATACGCTTTGCCATGCGAGACGGTCGGCGTCCGCGTCCTATCTACACCGCCCATAAGTGGTTTGCCCGCCGCCTGCCCTCCGTGTTTCGAAGCTTGCTAATTGGAGTGACGAGTGCGCCGGGGGCTGACTTTGAATCGCTGTATTACGGAGCTGCTGACCTACAAGGGCTTACCGTATTGGACCCGTTTGTAGGTGGTGGCACCTCGGTATTTGAAGCCTTTCGCTTGGGTGCTAACGTCCACGGCTGCGATGTCGATCCAGTCGCGTGTGCAGTCAGTCAACTCGAGCTCGATGCTGCCGACATGCCGGATTTGCAACCGGCCCTGGAGCAACTCAAGGCACGCGTGGGACAAAAGGTGCTCGAGTTCCATCGCTCCGGTGATGATCTCGTACTGCATCATTTCTGGGTGCAGCATGTCAGTTGCCAGCAGTGTTCGACTAGCTTCGATGCTCACCCCAGCTACATCCTCGCCGATGACGGAAAAGTGCGTCATGCTGTGTGCGCGCACTGTGACGAAGTGGCGACGCTTGTCTCTGGCACGCGGGCGTTTGATTGTACCTCCTGCGGTCAACACACAGTGTGTGACGCAGGTCCGGGCAAGGGGGGGCGAGCGGCGTGTCCGAACTGTGGGCATGCGGAACCGTTGATTGACCACGGTCGTCGTAGCGGTGTCCCCGCTTGGCGGCTTTTTGCCGTCGAGACGATACCCCGCACCGATGACCGTCGGGTAGTGCCAATTGCCAATCGGGTGTTCAGGCGCGCCAGTGACGATGACCGTCAGCAGTACGCGGAGGCTTCCATGGTATTGCGCCGCGGTCTGGCCGAGGGCAGTCTCGCCTTACCGGCGGACCCGATTGAAGCTGAGGGTTGGTCTGATGAACGCTTGACCGCGTACGGCTACCGTCAATGGTCTCAGCTGTTCAATGACCGGCAACTTTTGCATTTGGCGTGGCTATTGAAAGAAATAACCGAATTGCCGGACCCGGTTCGATCATTCATAGCCATGGCATTCAGCGACCATCTGACGACTAACTGCATGATGGCTTCCTATGCTTATGGCTGGCGTCGTCTGACTCCACTCTTTTCTGTCCGCGCGTTTCGTCACATTCAACGGCCAGTGGAATTGAATCCTTGGGTCGAGCGGACGGGGCGAGGAAGCTTCCCTAACACTGTTCGTAAGTTGGGGCAGGCCGCCGCTTATGCTAGGTCCCCTAAAGAACCAAAGGCGACAGCGGAGTTCATTTCTGTTACGCGTCGATTGTCGAAGCGTCCAGGACGCATCCACCTCGGCAGCGCACGTGCACTGAGCTTTCTCAAAAGTGGCTCTGTCGACGTGGTCATGACAGACCCGCCTTACTTCGACAACATTGCGTATTCCGAGCTTGCTCAGTTCTTCACCCCTTGGCTGAAAGCACTGGGGGTGATCGGCAGTTTGCCCCGTGATCATGTCATGAGCGAGAGCCTGGTCGCACGCAAGCACCAGCCACAGAGTGTTCAACACTTCATCACCGGGCTGGGCGAGGCGTTCGCAGAGATTGAACGAGTACTGCGCCCCAAAGGGGTGGTAGCATTTAGCTATCGGCATACCGAAGCACCTGCGTGGTTAGCGCTAGCAGAGGCCATTGCTGCTACCGGCTTACACGTTACTCGTGTTCTGCCAATGCCTGGTGAAGTGGGTATGGGTTTGCATGGACAGGGCGAGCGCGGGCTGTGGGATGCCATCTTCATCCTGCGACGTGGCCGGCGTCTTGTGGGTGAGACGCAGGAACTGCTTGTCTCCCCAGCTGACCTCTTGGCCGCAGATGTGGCGGTTGCTGAATGGCGCGATCGATATGGTTGCCTGTCGATAGCCTTTAATGCAATTGACGCGATTGCTCTGAGGAGGGCCTTTCTTGTGGGGCAAGCCTTGGCCAAGAATAAAAAAGTCGGGCTTGATCACGTACCGCTCAAGGAGGCGTTGCGTTAGACAGCTCAATTGAAGTGGAAGGAAACGCCAGTGCCTTATCTCAGTAAGCGGGTTATCAGCAACTATTTTCGTACCGATTGTCCGCGCCAGCTGGCGTTGATGCTCTATCCCCACAACAAACAGTACGAGCCTGCGCGCAGCGTGCTTGAAATGCCGCCCAAGGCGGTGGGGCGTACGGGCATGAACGCGCTGACTGAGGAGGGTGGGCGTTGGGAGCAGGCCAAGCTCCATGACCTCGAGGTAACCTTTGGTGGTAGGGCGGTGCTTGGTATAAAGACCAATAACGACTACCAAGACCAAAAACTGTCGACGGTCATCGCGCACGCATTGCCCGGTATGTTCCTCGTACGGCCGGAATTCCAGGTTGGTGAGACGTTTACGCGAGCGTTGACCATTGACGAGATGAGTGTCACTAACGAACTCGCCTTTGCAAACCTCATTCCCGATTTGATCCAGGTGATTGCACCGGAGGACATTGAGCGGATCGTTCACGCTGATGGCACCGTGCATCCTGCCGATGGTCGGGTAGGGCTTCGGGTCATTGACATCAAAATGACAGCCGAACCTAGTGCCTCGTATTTTGCCGAGATCACCTACTACTCGCTTGCGCTCGCCGGCTGGCTGCAGGATCAGGGATTCGCCGACCGATTCGCCGTGGTTGCCGAGGCGGCGATCTGGCCTGGTTCGCACGATGCGGCTGAGATCGTCAAGCTACAAGCGGCCAGGCGCGAGGAGGGTAGGCAAGCCTCGGATGCGGAGCTGCGAGCAGCTCTGCAACTGGACATCGAAACCCTGGAAATCGAAGTATTCGCTCCGCGGCTGCGTTACTTTTTCAACGTTGAACTGCGTACCGCCCTCCAGAGGCCTTGGCGCGGCCAGGACTATCACGTCAGTACCGCTTGCAGCGGCTGTGAATATTTGGGCTACAGCTGGAACCCGGATGTTGTGCCTCATGCTGAGCATTGCATACCGCGTGCAGCATCGGATGGTCACCTGAGCTCGATTGCTTTCTTGCCTCGGGGTGCACGACGGGCCTTGGGCGATCGTGCAGTGACCCAGGCAGAAACCTTGGCGGGCCTATCTGCTGATGATGAGGCGTTTGATTGTCACCCGCGGTTACGAGCGGCGCGCACGGTCGTGGCGGGCAGGGCACAGGCCCTCTCTACTAAAGTCAGCAGTATCCCTTCAGGCTCGGGTACCTCTGCAGTGCTGCCTAGCTGGTCGGACCTCAGCCTGTACCTCTCCGCAGACTTTGACGTCGGAAGTGGTTTGACGCTGGCGTTCGGCATAGGCGGTTTCTCCAGGATTAATGGCGAGACCGAGCGCGTCGATGCGCAGGTATTCGTGAATGACATTCGCAGCATTGAGAGCGAGCGCCGAGAGCTGCTGAACTTCCTGACTTACCTGAGCAAAGCGCTGAGCGCTGCGCTGAAGGCAGAGCCCAAGGCTACTGTCCAGATCTACCTCTGGGACTCGGTGACGTATGAGCACCTAATCCGGGTCATTGGCCGCAACTTGCAGTACATCATGGCCGATAGCAACCTTAAAAAGCTGGCCTGGCTGTTCCCTGGCGACGAGTTGATCGAAAACGCAAGCTACCGCTCCGCAAATGCGCCCATCACCATCGTGCGAAACGCGGTGCAAGCCTTGGTCGCGGCCCCGATTCCCCATTACTACTCGTTGTTGGCTCTGGCGCGCGAGTTCCGGCCGCCGATCAAGCCTGACCAAACACCCTTCGAGTTCCGAGTTCCCACCATTTTCGAGGATCCCTTATCCGACCAAGTGCCGTCAGAGCGGGCTCATGAAATTTGGACCCGGATGGGTGCCCCCCGCCCTTGGAGTCAGCAGGTCACCCAGCTCAGATCGACGGTCATTACCAAGTTGCGCGCGACGGCGTCGATTGTTAATCGCTTGCGCGTGGAGCTAAAAGGTGCTCTGCGCAGCCGATCGCCGAAGATCGCCGATATCAAAGCACCGTCTATGTTGGACAAGGTCAGCGCGGATGGGCAGGTCTGGTTTGCTTACGCCAAACTGAACGCTCAGGTGGCGGCACTTGAACAAACCATCACCATGGCCACTCCGGTACACGAGCGCGAGGCGCGCTACCTGGCGGCCCGACTCGAGCGCGAGCTGGTGGGGACTGAGGCTCATCAGGCAGCAATGTCGCTGGGGGTCGCTCAAGCGCCCGGCGTTCGGATTTATCGGCTTGGTCAGCATTCTCGGGAAGCGAAGTTCGAACCGGGCGACTTCCTCTGCGCTCTGTCGCCGGCGTCCATGGGCGATTTTCATATGAAGCGGGTGGGTGATGTGACCGGCGGTCAACCGTTGCCACCCGGGATCAAGCTGAACCCGTACGGTTACGCAACATCGTTAACCCGAACCAAGATTCTGGCGATTGACCGTGACAAGCGTTGTATTGCAGTGTATCTGGACCCGGAGGTTGATGATTTTCTGCGCTCGATCGAACCGAATCTAGATTTGAGTCGAGACGTGGTGTTGGACAAGTTGGTGACCGACTACTTGACCAAACGCTTGGAAACGGCACTGAAGGCAATTGGTAATCCCCCGCTCGCCGTAAAGGCGGGAATCTCGACTTTGCAGGTACTGGGCAAGCCGGCCGTCAAGAAAGTCAGCGCTTCGGTCCCGGTCGAAGAGGTGTTGTGGAATACCGCAACGCTGGCACATACCCCGACGGAGCGAAGCGTAACCAGGATTCGACCGCGCCTCGAAGGCTATGGCGTCAGATTGAATGACAGCCAGTGGGTTGCCCTGCGTCAGGCGGTGGAGCAGCGCCTGGCATTAATCTGGGGGCCTCCGGGTACTGGAAAGTCCGAGACGTTGCGGGCGATTCTGCTCGGACTGCTAGTGGACTCGCAGCAAACGGAGAATCCAATACGTATTCTGGTCACCAGCAATACCTACGATGCCACCGACAACGTCGTGGTGAAGGGTTTCAAAAGGATCTTGGAGTTAGGGGCGCAAGAGACCGGGGCGGTGCAGTTGGTACGCTTGCGTTCTGGTGCTAAGGCGGCGTCGAAGGAGCTGGCAGCGGAGATTGATCTGCTGAATGATCCTATGGATCCCAAAGTTCGCGAGTTGCATGCGACGCTGCGAGCGAAACTCTGCAGTGTCATCGTGTCGGCACCGCCGCAGCAGGTCACCAAGTTCGCGGCTGTCAACAACAATGCGGCAGAACCATTGTTTGATGTTGTGTTGATCGATGAAGCTTCGCAAATGGATATGGCGAATGCAGTCCTCGCCCTGGCTCCCATTGCATCCAATGGCGCCGTGATTGTAGTGGGTGACCCTAAGCAATTGCCGCCTATTCAGCAAGTTGAACCGCCCGTTGGTCTCGAGAAACTGGTGGGTTCGATTTATGACTTTGTGGCTGATCATCGCGGTGTTAAACCGGCCAGTCTGTTGGAAAACTACCGTTCCAATGCGGCCATTGTGGGGTTCAGCCGCTTTGCGGGGTACCCGGCAGAATTGAATGCATTCTTCCCTGATTTGCGGATCGCAACAGACGTACCGCTACCGAAGGTGCGCCCCCAGGATTGGCCACCCAGTATTGAGTTCGCCGAAGAATTGTCGATGCTGCTGGATCCGGCGCAACCTATTTCCGCATTTATTTACCCTGAGGGTAGAAGCAGTCAATGGAACGACTTCGAGGCGCAAACGGTCGCGGCAATGCTCGTGCTGCTGCGGCGGCATCTTATGAAGAATTTGGCCAACCTACCGGATGCAGTCGGGAACGATCTGCATGATGCGGAAAGTTTTTGGAAGAGCGGCGTCGGCGTGGTCACGCCACACCGAGCACATAAGGCACTGGTGGTATCTCGTTTGCAGGCATTATTCGGACCAATGGGTGACGACGCTCAGTTGATTCGTGATGCCGTGAACACCGTCGAACGTTTTCAAGGCCAGCAGCGAGATGTCATCATTGCCAGCTATGCATTGGGAGACCCCGATGCCATTGCCGACGAAGACGAATTTCTACTGTCACTCAATCGCTTCAATGTTATGTCGTCCCGACCGCGAGCGAAGTTGATCGTACTGGCCAGTCAGGAGGTCATCAACCATCTGCCGGGTGATATCAAGATCATGCGCGACTCCAGATTGCTCAAGTACTTCGCCGAGACTTTCCTCGACAGCCGCGCGGACATGTCGATACCATTTAAAGAGGGCGAGGGGATCATCAACCGACGTCAAGGCTCGTTCCGCTGCAAGCAGCCTCAGTCGTAAGCTCACCAGGCAGGCGGATTCATGCTCCGCCTGCTGCCGCGGCATATGAGAAAGCGCTGAAGCTAGCCGACCGCAGGAAGTGCGGGATGATTGAACTGCGCCAGCAATACATTGAATTGAGCATTAATAGCATTACGCTGAGCATCAAATGCCGCGCCCGCCTGAGCCGTTGCGAACATGCATCGATTGGCGAAAGGGTCAATTTCGCCAGAGGCGACATGTTTACGGAAAAGCTGACGAAGCAGGCGCAATTGGTGGTAGATCGCTGCCAACTGACTAGCCATAATTTTGTCACTGTACGAAAATCTAGGCTTCGTAGATAGGGTGCCGCTGATATGGCCCGTGTTGATGGCCTCGATTAAATCAGTAATGGCATCTTGGAAAGCATTGAGGTTAACTTCCCATTGCCACGGGTCTTGCAGCGCAGGGCGATCCATCAAATTACGAAGCTTAAGAATAGCGTCTTCATCAGACATCTGCTCAACCGCTGAAGCATTCTGACAGTAAGTGATCTCACGCTTCATCACATCCACGATGGCTTGTAGGGCTGTCGTGGACTGTTTGGTGATGTCGTGGACCAGTGAAGCGAGATCAATGACGTCTGTTTTTCCATTAAAAGTAACAGTTGGTGGAACTGAGATTGTACTGTAAGTTCCAGTTCGCTTCCCAATAATAAGTACTTTTAGTGTCGAGTAGGTGCTGCCCAGCCCATGGTTGGCGAAATTATCTACGGTTTTCTGAATTTTTGCCGCCTGGCGTTGCGCTGTGACTTGAATCGCCAACTTGCGGTGAGGATCGCAAAGGTCAATGGCTGCGGCGTTAAGCCGGGTGTGGTTCGCATTCGTGAGCTGGTAGCCGTAGACCTGGTTAAGAAGCTGTTGGAAGAAATGTTCAGATGCAATGTGATGATCGAAAAAATGGACTTTTCCCAAGAGTTCTGCTTGTACACTGATTCTCGTCAGATTCTCAATGATGTACTTCATTAGTTTTTCATGGGCCAGCATGGAGCACCTAAGTCGTAGTGTTGAGAAACGCTCAGATTAACATCGCCCCGCTCTAGTGCACAGTCTTGATTGGAGCAATGCCGAATGGATCGTTCTAGATAATGCATGTGAGCGAAATTTTTAATGTGCGGGGAAGCCTTGTGTTCGAAAACTACGGCTAGTCATCGAGAGCTAGGTGTGCTTTCCATTTGGTTGTCAAGGATCGATAACCGGCTTATCACTCATCGTTGGCTGCTCAGACTGGCTTGAGCATATGCCTCGCCGGTGTAGTTTGGACAGACGTTCACCAGCTACTAGCAAGTCAGGACAAAGCGACCAGATCCGAGCGGAACAGCCGCTACGAAGCCCGGATCGACTCAATTGTGAACCACCGGGCTGCGCGACCTTCGATGACTGCTCGTTTGTTAGCTCATTTGCTGAGCAAAAAAATTCCCAATCTATGTACAATTTGGATCGGTAACATACGCGCCGCAAAGCCCATTCCGTTGCTCATGGAGAGAACAATTGCATACATACAAACTGCCCAAAAAGGTCCTCAAAAACTGGTTGGTCGGGTACCCGTCTACAAAGGGCAGCTATGGTCATTTGTTGCTTGAGCAGGTTGGAGCTAGCGACGCAGCGTTGGCAGCGGCATTTCGGCCATACTTTGAATCGGCACACCTGGACGCAAGAAAGCACTTTCACGAAGAAATTTGTATCGATTTACACCCTGATGCGGGGAGCGCCGGTTCTCACGCTACTTATCCCAAATGCTTGCCTATCGTTGCGCGAAGAGGGCTGTTCGGTGAGGTGATGGCGGGGATGCTTACTGAGCACTACACCTACGTCGGTAAACACGAATGGCAGGTCCCGATCTTCCTCTTTCGTCACCATGAGGACGCCAAACAGTATCTTTTTGCGCTGGCACGAGACGCTCAGCTTACGCGCCAGATGCTGGGTCGCCACGGATCAGACTTCCTGGCAATAGCCTTGGATGCTGACGGAAAGGTGAAGCGGTACCTTGCTGGTGAGGCTAAATGGCGAAAGACGCTTGGTAAAGCTGTCGTACAGAGCTTATTGAAAGACGCCGATGGCAAGGGAATTTGGTACCAGCTCAGTGAGCGCGACAAGAACATACCGCATGGAATGCGACAGCTTCAGAAATTGCTCAAGGAATCCGATCCGAAAAAGTTCCAGGCCGCTATTTTTTCGATCGATCAGGCCTTGCTGCTCAACAACGCAACCCCCATTCCACGAACAAATCTTGTCTTCATTTGTGGTAACGACTTCAAGGGCAGGGAGTCAGCGACCCCCATAATCGACTGGAAAAAAATGCCCAAAGACTATAAATCGGAGCACGATCTTCAGGTAGTCGAGCTGATTTTGTCGGGTGGAGGTGAGGACCTGATAGATATGATTTATGAGAGCCTTTGGAATGGGGTCTAAGGCATGACTGATTTTGAGGAAAAACGACTAAATCTTGCGGAGCAAGTACGCCTCGGTATAGCGAGCGAAAACCGTCTCCACCCTGAGCATGCTCGGGCTTTCGTTCGTGGGTTACAAACGACTTGGCGTGTACCGCCCATTCAGTGGCATGAGGGCGAGTCGGAAAAGCTAATCCATGACGCAAATAGGCTGATACACGCCGCCGAGATTTGTCGCGAACTGGATGGACCAGAATCAGAATCTGCCAAAGATTGCTTTCGTAGAGCCGCTGAACTACTTGAATGGCTCACACGGATGCAGGAGGAGCCTTCAAGCTTTGCTCCTGCAGGGCTGCTGGCTGCTGCGGCATTTCAGCTCGGGGGGCTGCCAGCGATGGCAACGGCCCTTTTAGGGCAGTTGGAGATTGCTGATGATGGCACTCGGTTACTTTCGAAGTTTCTTAGCGGAGATTTTAATGGGGTTGTTGAGGGGGCTTTAGCTTTCTGGCGGCAGAATCCCCACTTGACAGAGCGTGAATCTTCTATGCGGTTGTTAGCGGATAGGGAACCAGCGGAAGCAGAGGCGTCAGGAGAACTTGGGACCTCCCGCGAAGCTGGAAGCCTTGAATGGTACTTTGTTGTGGAGCTGGTGCGCAGTTTGGGTGTCATAGCATCCTCGCTGATGCAAGGCGACAGCGGTCGCACGCAGCAGGGCCTTCGAAAGTTAAAGGCGCTCGACAAAATGGCTACCCGAGCATATGGCGATGAGCTCTCTATGCTCATTTCGCTATTGGCAACCGTCGCCGAAAGCTACAGCTCTTCGAGCATTTATGGCCCAATTTTGCAGCTGGCCGAGATTAAGCCGGAGCGAGTGGATCGCCTGCGCAGATTTGCTCGTGACCAGTTCGGACGGGGGCGCGGCATCCTGTGGCCTTCCCAGATCCGCGGATTGGAGCGTTTGCTCAATTCTGCCTCGTTCGCCCTCTGTACTCCGACAGGCTCAGGGAAGACGTTGGTGGCCAACCTTGCGCTGGTTAAAGAACTGATGCTTGCGCCGGACGATCAGTCTGGGCCGCTTGCCCTCTATCTGGTGCCTTCCAGAGCTCTAGCGGGAGAGGTGGAAGCCAAGCTAGTCAGTGAGCTGGGTAGTGATCTTGTTGTTACAGGTCTTTATGGTGGTTCCGATTGGGGGATTACTGATTACTGGTTGAGGGCCGACAAGCCAACAGTCCTGATCGCCACAGTCGAGAAGGCTGACGCCATAATGCGCTATGTCGGCCCATTGATCGTTGCTCGCCTGCGGCTTCTGATTGTTGATGAGGCACATCAGGTCGTAGTCGCTGATCGCGATAGAGCAGAGGTGGACTTCGCGGAACATAGCAGTCGCACGTTGCGTCTAGAGAGTTTTGTTTCGCGACTGTTAGCTCGAGCGCCGAAAATTGCGCGCGTTGCTCTGACTGCTGTCGCCGGCGGGGCAGCAACGCCTGTCGCCTGTTGGGTTGAAGGAGTAAGGGAAGCTGAGCCTATTGGCGCAAACTACAGAAGTACGCGACAACTCATAGGAACGCTCGCTGCAACTTCGGGCGAAGCGGGGCAGATGAGCTTCGACTTGCTGAACGGGGCAGAACTCCAGGTTCGAGGTCGAGATGAGTCAGTTTACATTCCACTGCGCATAGCCCCGATGCCGCAGTTGCCAGCGACGATGCGTAACAGCATCGCTCGCTATAACGAAGTGAATGTCTTGTGGACCGCAATGCATTTGGTGGAGGGAGATCGTCGCGTCTTGATTTCCATAGCCCAGCAGCCTGAACTGACAATGAAGTGGTTTAAGGAAGCACTTGAGTTACCTCAATGGCGTGATGCCTGTCGATTCTCGGGCCCGACAGACCCTGAAGCAATCCTTCTATTTAAAGCAGCCAGAGCAAGCTGCGTGGATTACTGTGGCAAAACATCCTATGAGGTCTCATTGCTGGATCATGGCATTGCTACAAGCCACGGTCAGATGCCTCAGCGCCTTCGAAGACTGATGACGGCCCTTATCGATCGCAGGATCTGTACGATTACAGTTGCTACTGCAACCCTGACGGAAGGCGTTAATCTGCCGTTCGATCTTATTCTAGTTCCATCGATAACGCGGCGATCGTTTGACCCGACCAAAAACCAATCCAAAGTTAACCCCTTATCTGCGGCAGAATTTAGAAATCTCGCCGGCCGCGCCGGCCGACCAGGAGCATCTCAAGGTCAGGAGGGTATAACGCTTGTGGCGCTACCCACCAAGCCGTCAACGACAGCATCAGGGCAGATCCGAACTCAGCTGGGGCAGATAAAGGAGTTGCGAAAGCACTATAATGATTTGCTGGATAGACTCCGCTCAGAAGAGAAGGAGCGCAATGAGGTGCTGAGTCCTCTGACGTTGTTACTGGAGGCGATTCGGGAAAAAGCGCAAACTTTGCTTGGAGTTGATGAGGAGTACTTCCTGGACTGGCTCGAAGAGACGGCGCCTGACGATATCAGCGTAAAGGCTGGTTTAGTTGATGCTGATGATGAGTCTAGGCTTGCGGATTCTCTAGATGAGCTTGATGGCGTATTGCTGACGGCTATAGAAGAGCTGGCAACAGTTGGGGCGCGGGTGGACTCTCCTGCCAAGACAGAAGCTTTGCTTAAAAAAGTATGGAAGTACACGTTCAGCAAGGTTGTGAGCGCTGAAGAAGCTTGGCTAGAGCGGGCATTCGTACGACGTGGGCAAGGTATTGTTGGCACGCTATATAGCGATACCGATGAAAGGCGACGTCTATATCAGTATGGCTTCACTCCGTACGTGGGTCGAAGGTTTGAACGCATTGCGCCGAAAATTAGTGAGATACTGAAGATGGCGCAGGGCTATGGCTCCTCCGGTCCAAAGCAGCGTCTTGATCTCTTTAAGCGCTTGGGGCTTTTAGTATCCAAGGATCCTGGGTTTGGCTTCCGGGTACGTTCCAGTGTGGCCGATCAAGGACTACTCAAAAGCTGGAAGTCTCTGCTTGCGTGGTGGATGTGCGCGCCAGATGCAAAGGTACCATCTGCTGAGAACCTACGATCGTGGCAGCGTTTTGTATCGGATAACTTGGAGTTTCGACTAGGGGTTGCGATAGGCGCCGTAGTAGCGCGTGCATGGTCCGAGGGTGCCGACGATCCGAGCTCCGTCCCGTCTCTAAAAGAGTGGAAAGAGATCACGGGACTGCCGTGGTTCGGTTTCTGGGCTAGAGAGATGTTGCGATGGGGAACACTTGAGCCGTTCGTCGCGTTCGCTCTAGCGCAGGGTCTAGCGGGTACGCGCGATGAGGCTCAGGTTCTTCGACAAGAATTCAAAAACTGGATGGAGGAAAATTATACGGATATCGAGTCGGAAGACTGGATTGACCCTCAGTACTTTCTACAGTGGCAGCAGAGCTTACCGTTGTCCATGAAAGAGTCCTCTCAGCCTCAGAAACTAGGGGCCCAATTAACTGGGACCGACGGCCACAAAGGCCTTTATAGGGTGTTGCCATTGCCAAACCGTGAGGAAATAATCTGGCTCGATGCCTCTGGATTTGAATTGGCTAGGAGTACGACGCGTGAGGACATAGCTGGTATTTCGTATCGCGATGATTACGAGCTGAAAGTTTCACGAGGTATGAGTTACGTGCGTCGAGTTTTCCGAAGCTCCTGACATGCCCAATGCTGCTAATTGATCACTTTGATGGTTGCCGTCTGAACTCTGTGCGTGGGGGTTGGATTTCAAGGCAAATGCTGATGTGCTGGTGATGCGATCCCGCGCCGAGTACGTGAGGGTGCAGCGGGATGAACGCCGGCTGAATAGCCGCGGTTTTCTGATTGTGCAGCCGAATCTTTTTGTGGACGGGGTTGGCATTGAGGCTGTAGACCAAGGCGATGTCTGAACGACCTGGGCTTTGAGATTTGCTGTAGGTGCGGCGCTAAGGTGGCACGGGAAATCCGCTTGATGGGCCAGAAATGGTGTCCACTTAATTAGGTGGACACCATGGCCTTCGGCGGTCGCGACAGGAAGATGTGTTGGCCGGACGGATACGCTTATCACTCTTCGTTGGCTGCTGGGGCTAGCTTCAGCATAACTGCCGCCAGCCCTTGGGACCTAGGCACGACTCACTCAGAAACCAGGGGCGCTCTGGTTTCTGAATGTTCAATGCGCCTCACTCCAGGACCGACTAATAGCCGTAAACAGCCAGGGGCTTCGAACCGCTGGATATGAATGCTTGCACACCGGGTGACTTCCTTGCGTCAAGCCAGCCTGAAACGGCTGACCAGCACCTGCTGATGCTCGGCGAGTCGCGCCAGTTCCTGGCTGGTGACAGCAGTCTGCTGTGCGCCGGCGCTGACCTGGATCACCAGGTCGTTGATGCCCGTGACGTTACGGTTAATATCTTCGGATACGGCGCTCTGTTCCTCGGCGGCTGACGCGATCTGAATGTTTCGGTCGTTGATGCTCGCGACACCTTCGTTTATCGCAGCAAGCAGTTCACCGGCACGGCCGATTCGGCGGGCTCCGTCCTGAGCCTTGGCCAGGGTCACGTGCATGGACGTGCTCGCTCGGTCGGACCCGGCTTGCAGGTTGCTGATCATTTGCTGGATGCTGCCGGTCGATTCTTGAGTCTTCTGGGCCAGGGTGCGCACTTCCGATGCGACAACGGCGAAGCCTCGGCCATGGTCACCGGCGCGCGCCGCCTCGATGGCCGCATTCAAGGCCAGCAGGTTGGTTTGCTCGGCAATGTCCCGAATGACATCCAGTACCGAGGAAATCGTATCGCTCTCCTGTTTCAGTTCGCCGAGGATGGTCGCGGTATGCTGCGCTTGTGCCGACAACTCACGAATCAATCCTACGGTGCTTTCGATCTCGCTGCGTCCCTGGGCCGTACTAGCATGAATTTGTTGCGACAGGTTCGCAGCAGCGCTAGTGCTCTGGGCCACTTCACGTACTGTGGCGCTCATCTCGTTGATGGCGGTCGCCACCAGTTCGGTGCTCTGACGCTGTTGCTCGACGCTGCGGCTGGTCTGCAGGGTGACCGCAGAGGACTCATCGGCAGCAGTGGCCACTTGAGCGGTCGCGTGACCGATCTCCTGGATGATGTCGGTGATTTCGTGGGCCATGCGGTTGAGGTTGTCAGCGATATGGCCAAACTCATCCTGGCTGCGATAGCGAGTCCTGGCGGTGAGGTCACGTTCGGCAAGGCTTGCCAGTACAGCATTGATGTCCCGTACGGCCCCGCCGATCGTGCGGATGATACGCCACGAGAACAGCCCGGCTAGCAGCACTGCCGCCAGTGTACCGGCAAGCGTCAGCCACAATGCGCGCTTGGCATGCTGGAGCGCCTGGTTGGCCAATGCGGCGACATTGGCCGCCAATGCATGTTCCACCGTGCTCATCTGGTCGATGCGTCGGGTCGAGGTTTCAAACCAGCTGTCGGGCTTGATGCCGAGGGGTTGACCCAGCGGTGTCTCGATGGCCACCCGCTGTAAGCGAGCTACTTCAAGGGCATCGGCTGTGTGCAGAACCGTCTCGAACTGCTTCAGGGAGGCTGCGGATGCTTGGCGACGGAAGCCGTCGGCATAGGCGGAGAACTCTCCCAGGTTGCGACTGAAACGGGACAAAAGCACTTCATTGAAATGGTCCTGGCTGAACACGATGCCAAGCAGCGCACGTTCCCGACCGGCGCGCTCCTTCAGTTCGATGAACTGGTTGAGTGCTGCGAGGGCATGCACGACGGCAATATCATTGACTTGGTTCTCCAGTGCCTGGGTAAAGCTGATCAATTGCTGGATCATGTTCGTGTAGCGGGTGCCGGATTCGCTACTATCGATCGCCAGTCGATCTATCTGTTCGCGGGTGTCGGCCAGGTGCTCGATAGCCGCAAGTAACTTCTCGTTATCATCCTGTTTTGCGTCGGGCAGGCGGCGCACAGCAGCAATGGCCTGGTCACTGTTCTTGCGCAGTTGTTGCAGGCGATCCTGCAGGCTGGTGCCGCGGCTACCAATGAAGATGCCACTGGCTCCCCGTTCGCGCTGCAGGGCGGTAATCAATTGACTCAGGCCATCGACAGTACTGCTCGCGCTGACGGTGGACTGCATGTCGCGCACGGCACGGTAGTTGTCAGTGGCATACAGGCTGGAGAGACACAGGAACCCCAGGAGTGGAAAGATCAATATCAGCAACAGCTTCAGGCGAAGGGGGGCATTGGACAGCATGCTTATGGCCTCAAAAAGAAGGAGAGCTATTCAGTAGGCATCTGAGCGTTCGGTCTCATACAAAGAACGTCTGCCTGGACAGCAACTGATGCCCGGTCGCGAGACCACTACTGGCCCTCCAATGGGGGACTGGCGGGAGTCCGGGACGCCGCTCGCAGCTACCAGTTCAGTGATGCAGGCCAGCCCGCAGGCGTTGGTCAAGGGACGCCCATGTCATGTCGGGGACCTAACTCACCTCTGCAAATACCTCGCCACCGATAAGCGTCAGCAGTGGGTCGGAGCTAACCGTGAGACCGATCATTGATCGAGTTGAAATGGTCGAGGTCCAGCAACATCGAATCGCCTCTGATTTCGCCATGACCCTTCAATTTTGTGCGACCTACAAATTCCCCTCAGGAGTCGCGCCAAGGATTGGCTGCGAAGTGCACGTTCGGATATGCACATCAAGCTGACTGATCTGGGCTGTTCGACGATGGTCGGCCCCCAGCCTTACGAGAAGCGGCTATGTGGCTACTTGTAGAAGCCTCAATATCACTCGACGAGGTCATCCACGATCTTGTGTGGAGGCCAAGTAGCGTCGTGCGATTCGATATGGCGAGCTCGTTCGCACCACAAACAGTGCACGCCGATAGGGGCAATATGTTCGCCTACGCGATGTGCAATGCCGGAGAGCGATCATTCGTCATCAGTTGGTGCTGTTCCGATTGGATGGAACGTGTTGCTGGCGAAAAGAGAGAATCGGAAAAGCTCGCTTGGTCCCTAAAAAGGGGGGGGCGCTGCAGTTTTGTGCATCGATCAGAGCAGTTGCACCTTTGGGGCGCAATAGGCTGGTGTATGTCTAACTCTTAGGCTCCCACGATCGGAGGCCGAGAGGCACTCGCCATCTAGGTAGTTACGCTGCAACTGAAATTTGAATGGCCTAGCCAATCTGGTCATAAGTCGGAGGGTGATAGCTTCATCTGGATTGCGCTTGCATTCGAGGAGCATGGTTCGGCGCGGCTTTTGCGCTGATGTGAGCGACGAAGAAATTCGCTGCATTCTTCGTCGCTCACATCGATCAGAGCAGTGGCTCAGTCAGTTGTCATACCATTGCTTCAGGCATTACTGATGCTACGAGCGGTGTTTGAGAAGCGCCACACCAGGTCAGACTATTCTGATCACATCAAGGTCAAATCTTGAGCTCGCCCATAACACTTAAGACTGCACGGTGAGCAATGTCGATTATCCGGTCGACTTCTTCTCGGGTGGTGACCAGTGGTGGTGCGAAGCCAAGGATTTCGCCATGCGGCATAGCACGGGCGATCAGACCGCGATCACGGGCCGCCTTGGAAATACGCGCACCGACTTTCAGCGACGGGTCCAGGCGCGTCTTGGTGAGCGGGTCGGCGACGAACTCTATGGCCGCCATCAAGCCCACGCCACGCACCTCACCCACGATCGGCAGCGCGCCGAAGGTTTCCTGCATGGACTTCTGGAAGTACTCGCCGACCCTTGCCGCGTTGCCCGGAATGTCTTCCTGCTCGACGATGTCCAGCACCGCATTGGCAGCTGCGACCCCGATGGGGTGACCGGAATAGGTGTAGCCGTGGGAGAACGCCCCCACTTTGTCCGCACCTTCCTCCATGACCTTGTAAACCTTCTCACCCACGATCGAGGCGGAGAGCGGCGCATAGGCTGAGGTCAGGCCCTTGGCTACCGTGATCAGGTCAGGCTCGATGTCGTACTTATCGCAGCCGAACATGGCGCCGGTACGGCCGAAGCCGGTGATGACTTCATCGGCAATCAGCAGGATGTCGTACTTTTTCAGGATCGGCTGAATGGCTGCCCAGTATCCAGCGGGTGGTGGGGTGATGCCGCCGGTACCCAGCACCGGCTCGGCAATGAATGCACCGATGGTGTCGGGGCCTTCGCGCAGGATCAGTTCCTCCAGCTCGTTAGCTCGACGCTGCGAGAACTGTTGTTCGGTCTCACCTGGTTCGGCACCCCAGTAGTAGTGCGCAGCGCCGGTTCGCAAGATACCGGAGACCGGCAGGTCCATGAAGTCGTGGTAGAACGACATACCGGTCATGGAGCCCGAAACGACTGAGCAGCCATGGTAACCGCGATCACGGGAAATGATCTTTTTCTTCTTCGGCAGACCACGCAGGTTGTTGTAGTACCAGACCAGCTTGGCTTGGGTTTCGTTGGCGTCGGAGCCCGACAGGCCGTAAAACACCTTGCTCATCTTGCCCGGGGCCATTTTTACCAGCCGATCGGACAGCCGCGCCAACTCGTCGGTGGTGTGCGCGGCATAGGTATGGTAGTACGCGAGCTTGTGGGCCTGGCGGGAGATGGCTTCGGCTACCTCGGTGCGGCCGTAGCCGACGTTCATGCAATACAAGCCGGCGAAGCCGTCGATGTACTCACGGCCGGTCGCGTCTGTGATGGTGATGCCTTTGCCGGTCTCGACGATTGTTGGGTCTCCCAGTTTCCCGGAAGCGAAGTCCTTCAGGTGGGTGAACGGGTGCAGTACCGCGCCACGATCCTGGGCCGAAACGAGGTCGATCTTTTGCTTATCCATGGTTGTTCTCCTGTTATTTGATCAAAGGCCGCCGACGCAGACGTATTTAAGTTCCATGTACTCGGCCAGGCCATGTTTGGAGCCTTCCCGGCCCAGGCCGGACTGTTTCCAGCCACCGAAAGGAATCGGTGCTCCGGTGAATTTCGCCGTGTTGAGCGCGACCATGCCGTACTCCAACTGCTCGGAGACGCGCGCCGCGCGCTTCAGATCATTGGTGTAGACATAAGCCGCCAGGCCGTACTCGGTTTCATTGGCGCGCTGAACGACCTCATGCTCGCTGTCGAACGGTAGGATCGCCGCGACCGGGCCGAAGGTTTCTTCAAACGCGATGTCCATTTCATCGGTGACATCCGCTAGCACGGTCGGCAGGACGAAACTGCTGCCCAGGTTGTGATCCAGGCCACCGCACATCAGCCGTGCGCCCAGCGAAATCGCATTGCCAATATGGTCACGGCATTTGTTGGCAACGCTGACACGCGTCATCGGGCCGATATCCACACCCTCTGCCAGGCCGTGACCGACACGCAGTGACTTGGCCAGCCGAGTGAACTCGGTGACGAAGGCGTCATAGTGGCTGCGCTGCACGTAGATGCGGTTGGCGGCCAGACAGTCCTGGCCAGAAGTGGCAAACTTGGCGGCGATGCACGCTGTGGCGGCTTCGTTCACGTCGGCGTCATCGAAGACAATGAAAGGCGCGTGCCCACCCAGTTCAAGCGAGACCTTTTTCACCGTGTCGGCGGACTGGCGCAGCAGAATCCGGCCGACTTCGGTAGAGCCAGTGAAGCTGAAGGCTCTCACCTCGGTGTGCTGAAGCAACTGCTTGGACAGTTTCGGCGCGTCGCCGGTGACCACCTGGAATACCCCGGCCGGGAGCCCGGCTTCTTCGGCGAGCCTCGCCAAGGCGAGCGCGGAAAGGGGCGTTTCTGGCGCCGGCTTGATGATCATCGGGCAGCCGGCTGCAAGTGCCGCGCCGGCTTTGCGGGTGATCATAGCGTTCGGAAAATTCCAAGGCGTGACTGCTGCAGTGACGCCAATGGGTTGCAGCCGGGTAGTGAGCTGACTACCCGGCAGATGGCTAGGGATCGATTCTGCGTAGCTGCGCTCGCCTTCTGCTGCGAACCACTCCAGGAAGTTGGCACCGTAGTCGATCTCACCGAGGGACTCGGCGTAGGGCTTGCCTTGCTCGGCCGACATGATGGTCGCAAGGTCCTGGCAATGCTCACGGGTCAGCGCTGCCCATTTGCGCAGCAGATTGCCGCGCTGAGCTGGCAGCAGTGCACGCCAACTGACGAAGGCTTCGCTGGCCGCCTCCACTGCACGGTCGATCCAGTGCTCGTCGCAATGGGCGACGTGGGCAATGACCTCGTCGGTAGCAGGATCGGTGACGGCCAAGTGTCCTTCGCCATGAATCCATTGCCCTGCTATGTAGGCACGCAGTTCCAGGAGATCTGGACGGCTCAACTGTTGTAACGCTGCCGTTGCACGATTTTTCATTATTTTTTGCCTCGGTTTTTCCGGCGTGAGGGTTTGCTCATGCGGCGAGCATTACGCGGGATGTGGATCCCGCGTGTGGAACTGCCGACGCAAAGGAACAGTCGTCAGATGTTCATGCGGGATGTCAGGCACGCTTGCGTTCTGCGGCAATATCTTCCAGGTCCTTGAATCGATCGCCGATGCGTGGGTGGACACGCCCGCCATCACTGGCACCAATGGCGATGACAATCTCGTCAGGGCCAGGTGCGTCGGCGATCTGGAAGGTGGAGGTGATGAAGTGCGAGCGCTTACCCGTCTCGGACTTGTGGATCATCGGTACGCTGAGCAACGCGCCCGCGCCAACCCGGGTGTTGATGAAGCTGAGAAACGCCGTGCCATCCACCGCCTCGCGGTACACGTCGCCAAAGCGCAGGGTGTGGATCAGTGCGGCGGCGTGCTCGATCTCGCCGCTGGTGCCCACCACCGCGGCTTTCCCATAGGCCTGTACGTGCTCTTTGGGCAGGTGGGCCACCAGCGCCGCGGACATCATTTTGCCCAACTCGGGTGCCAGGCGAACGATCTCGGGACTCAGGTCTTCGACGAAACCTTCGCCGGCCCAAGGGTTGCGCAGCACGGCCGCGACAACCACCGAGGTAATCGGCCTGGGTGCGTCCTTGCCGCCTTCCTGATGGGTAGTTTCGATAAACGTCACGATCTTGCGGATATCAGCGGGCATCAAAGCCTCCAGGACAGTGGGCCATGTGGAATTGAAGGCCATGCTAGTCACTGATTCGGAGCGAATCTTCCGTCGAACCATCGCAAGATTCTGTTATTTTTCCTCTGATTCGATTAATCCTTATCGGTGGAAGGGGTCCCCGATGCCTGAACAACAAGAAAAAATCACGGCGTTGCGGCGGGTGGCGAGCCAGATCAGTTCCGACGAGGACCTGGAATCGTTGCTCGGTGAGTTGACCCGCTCAGCCTGCCAGCAAGGCGGCTGGGATCTAGGGTCTGTGATGTGCATTGATCTCGCTCACGGTTACGGTGTGGTCATGGCACGGTATGAGAGCAGCCGTTTGCCGCAGAAAATGCAGGACCGCTGGGAACTGGCGACCAGTCCCTCGCTAATCGCGTTGCAGAGTGGGGAGCCGGTCTACATCCGCGATGCCCAGCACACGACACGCTTTCCGGGCTATCGGCGTGACGCCCTGGCACGCAACTACCGAACCGTACTGGCCCTGCCGATGCCCAGCAGCGACGCTGAAGGACGTCCGATGGTGCTCACTGTCATTTCTCGCTCGGTCAGGGAGGTGGCCGAGGAGGACCTGACCTTCATGGCCGCGGTGGTTGATCTGGGGGCGATCGCGGTGGACCGTGCCCATCGACGCCGTGCGCAACTGGAAGCCAATGAGCAGTTACAACGCATCCTCGGTTCGCAGCGTTCGCTGTTACGCAACGTGCTGGCGGGCGACTCGTTGCAAGCCTTGGCCGCCACCCTGGGAGAGTTGCTCGGTGGTGCGGTACTGGTGGCGGATTTCTCCGCCGGCCACGTGGTCGGCTCGGCTTCGGCCTTGCCGGCGCTGTACGACGACACGCAATGGACACGCTGGCTGGCTGGCAGCGGCGGGCGCGAACTGCTGGGCTACATTCACGACACCTTGCAGCATCAGCGTGACGGTCAGGTGATGCTGCCGCTTGAGGGAGAGCATCGGCTCGCGGCGCACATCGAAGCGCTGACGGTGGATGATGAACAGGTCGGTGCGCTGCTGGTCGTGGGTGATGCGCCGCCCGACACCCTGCGCAAGCTGCTCCTGGAGAACGCCTGCTTCGCCTTGAGCGTGCAATTGATGCGCAGCGTGATCCGCTACCGCTTTGAGACCCGCACCCTGACCGAGTTGTTTTCCGAGATCGTCGAGCGCCGCTTCCGCGATTCGGAGGATGTCCTCGCGCGCGCCCGGCGCCTCGGCTTGCCGTTGGCCGCGCCGCTGCGCATGTTAGTCGTGGATTTTGCAGGTCATGGAAGCCATCGAAACAATCTGATGCTCGAATGCAGTCGGCAGGTTTCCGGCCTGGCCAAGCAGTTGCAAGTGCCCATGCACATGGTCACCCTAGGTAGCGGCCTGGTTTGTCTACTGCCGGTAGACGCCGAGCAGGTGGCGGTGCAAGCGCGGTTTGGCCGGCGTATCGCCGATGCCCTCGGGCGTGTGCTAGGCCATGAGCCGATCGTGGTGCTGGGAGAAACGTTCGAGGGGCTCGAGCCTTTGGCCATCGAGTGGGAGCGCTGTTGGCGGATGATCCGCGTGGCCCGTGACTACGGGCGCAGCGGCATGCTCGAAATGCCGGACCTGGGTGCGCTACCGCTGCTCATCGGCGCCGCCGACGCCACCGATGTGCGGCACTTCATTAGCGGCACTCTGGGCAAGCTGATCGAGTATGACAAGCGCAACTCTGCACCTTACCTGGAGACCGTGACGGCTTACCTGCGCTCAGGTTGTCGCAGCCAGTTGGCCGCCGATGCGATGGGCTTGCACGTGACCACGCTGCGTTACCGGCTGGCACGGATTCAAGAGCTGTTCGGTCTGGACTTCGATACTCCTGAGCGGCGTTTCGCCCTTGAACTAGCGCTGCAGTTACACCAACTGACTACCGGCGCAGAACTCGGCAAAAGATGAGGGGCAGGACTACCTCGGGTGAGGCGCAGGGGTAGTCTGCTTTGCTCTTAAACCGAGAATAAATAACCGATTATTCCTCCATACCTAGGAAGAACCCTGCCTGTCACCGTCCCTATAGTTGACCTCAATCAATGCAACGGCATTCTTGAGGTGAGTGACATGCAGACCGTTGAACACGAATACAAGACGATAGACCCAATGGCCCTGCGCCGTGCCTTCGGTACGTTCGTCACCGGGGTAACCGTGGTCACAACCCGTGACGAGCAGGGCAGCCCAAGGGGCATGACGGCCAATTCGTTCACCTCCGTTTCGCTTGATCCGGCGTTGCTGCTGGTGTGCATTGGCAAGGGTGCAGCGAGCTATCCGGTGTTCCTGCAGGCCGACAGCTTTGCCGTCAACCTGCTGCACGAAGGGCAGGTCGCGCTTTCCAACGTCTTCGCCTCCAAAGCCCCCGACAAATTCGACCAGGTTAGCCACGTCGCGGTGCACACCGGGGCACCGGTGCTGACCGATTGCCTGACCTGGTTCGACTGCACGGTGCACCAGTGCATCGATGCTGGTGACCATATCATCCTGCTCGGCCAGGTCCAGGCGTTCGGTACCAGCCCAGAGGCGCCGTTGGGTTTCTGTCGCGGCCGCTATGCCCAGGTCAAGGACCCGCTGCCACCGGGCTGGCTCTCGGCGAGCGACATGATCACCGGCTACCTGATCGAATCCGAAGGGCGCTTGCTCCTGGCCGAGGATGGCAAGGGCGGCTGGGTGCTGCCGACCGCTTCGCGTCGACTCAAGGACGGCCGTCTGCCGCTGTCCGTGGGCGGCGAGTTGGCTCTGTTGCCCGATGACACCTTCCTCTATTCGGTGTTCGACACCGCCGATAACGACCCGGGTTATCTGATCTATCGCGCCAAACTGGGCGAGTCGCTGCTGGAGGGTGCGTTGCCGCCTTCGCTGCACTTCTTCTCCCTCGATCAACTGCCCTACGAAACCATTATCTCCCACGAGATACGCGCCATGTTGCAGCGCTATGCGCGTGAGACCGAGCGCGGCAGCTTCGGCATCTACATGGACTCCCAGGAGGGCGGGCGTGTCGCGATGGTCGGCAGCGCGCAGAGCTGGGACAAAGCCTACTGAGTCAGAAATCAGGAGTTGATCACACATGCAAACCACACTGCAAAGCCTGCAAGGCTCCCGGCAGCAACTGTTCATCGACGGCCAGTTCACCGTCGCCCAGAGCGGCGAGTTCCTGCCCAGTTTTGACCCGACCACCGGGCAACCCTGGTACGAATTTTCCCAGGCCGATGCTCGGGACGTTGATGCAGCGGTACGTAGCGCACAGGCCGCATTGAAAGGCGCTGCCTGGCGTCGCATGACGCAAACTGAGCGCGGCAAGCTGGTGCGCCGACTGGGTGAGCTGGTTGCGGTTCATGCCGACGAGTTGGCGCGCATCGAGTGCCGCGACAACGGCAAGCTGCTCAAGGAAATGGTGGCGCAGATGCGCGGCCTGCCTGACTCGTTCTACTACTTCGCCGGCATGGCCGACAAGCTGCAGGGCGACACCATCCCGGTCAATAAGCTCGATGCGCTGAACTACAACCTGCGTGAGCCGATTGGCGTGGTGGCCATGATCACGCCTTGGAACTCGCCGTTGATGCTGCTCACCGGCACCCTGGCACCGTGCTTGGCGATCGGTAACACCGTCGTCATCAAACCGTCCGAACACACCAGCGCATCGACCTTGGCGTTGGCCGAACTGGCGATCCAGGCCGGTATTCCGCCGGGAGTGATCAACGTGGTGACGGGCGACGGCCCGACGACCGGCGAGGCGCTCAGTCGCCACCCCGGCGTTGCCAAATTGGTGTTTACCGGCAGCACTGCCACTGGCCGCAAAATCGCCGCCAATGCGGCGCAGAACCTGGTGTCGTGCCAGATGGAACTGGGCGGTAAATCACCCCATGTGGTGTTCGCCGACGCCAACATCGAATATGCGGTCAACGGCGTGGTCGCCGGTGTGTTCGCCGCCGCCGGGCAGACCTGCGTCGCTGGCTCGCGCTGCTTTGTCGAGTCCTCGATCTATCCCGCGTTCGTCGATGCGCTGGTCGAGCGCGCACGGCGGATCAAGGTCGGCCACCCGACCATGGAAGACACCGATATCGGCCCGCTGGCGCTGGCCGCGCAGTTGGAGAAAGTCGAGCACTACGTCGATTCAGCGATCCGAGAAGGGGCCCGGGTCGCCGTGGGCGGTCGGCGCGCGGCTGAAGCGGTGCGAGACGGTGGCTGGTACTTCGAACCGACGGTCATCGTCGATGCGCGCAACGACATGCGCTTCATGCGCGATGAAATCTTCGGCCCGGTGGTCGGGGTCGTGCCCTTCGATACCGAGGCGCAACTGATCGAACTGGCCAACGACACCGAGTACGGCCTTGCCGCCGGTGTTTGGACCCGAGACATTAGCCGCGCCATGCGCTTTGCCCGTGACGTCGACGCCGGCACGGTCTGGATCAACACCTATCGCTCGACGGCCTATATGTCGTCGAACGGCGGCATGAAAAACAGCGGCTATGGCATTCGCGGCGGTTTCGAGGTGATGCGTGAGTTCTCGCGCCTGAAGAACGTGCTGGTGGACTATTCCGAGACCTTGCAAGACCCATTCGTCATCCGCCTGCGCTGATTGCGCTTGCCCAACCCCACACGACTGGAGACAACAACAATGAAATTCGCAGTTTCCCTGAGCATGGAGCGCTTCAACCCCGAGGAGCGGATGAGCGACAAGATCCACAACTTCCTCAAGCTGGTGCGCATGGCCGATGAGGGTGGCTTCGAGACCCTGTGGACCGCCGAGCACCATACGCTCGAGTGCACGATCTCGCCCAACCCATTCATTACGCTGACCTGGCTGGCCCAGCACACGCAGAACATTCGTCTCGGCACCTCGACGCTGGTGGCGCCGTACTGGTCGCCGATACGCCTGGCGGGTGAGTCCGCCTTGTGTGACCACCTGACAGGTGGGCGCCTGGAGTTCGGCATCGCCCGCGGTGCCTACCAATACGAGTTCGACCGCATGGCCGGCGGCATCCCGCAGCAAGAAGGGGTGGCCTACATGAAAGAGTTGTTGCCGGCAGTGAAAAAGCTCTGGCAGGGAGATTATGCCCACGACGGCCATTACTGGAAGTTCCCGGTCGCGACCTCGGTACCCAAGCCGCTGCAGCAGCCACACCCGCCAATCTGGGTAGCCACACGTGATCCGGCAAGCTTTGACTGGGCCGTCAGTGTCGGCGCCAACATCCTCTCCACGCCGTTGTCAGCACCGGCCAGCGAAGTCGTCGTACTGGGTGAGAAGTTCCGCAAGGCGGTGGCCGACCATCCCGAGGTACCGCGCCCGCGCTTCATGATGCAGCGCCGCACCTGTGTCTACGACCGTGAGCAGGACTGGGAAGTGGCCGTGCGCCACAGCATCGACTACGGGCGCGCCTTCGAGAACCTGATGCAGAACATCGGCACCGTGAACAACGGCTTCCCCGAGGCGGTACCCTATGAACTGGTGGCCAACCGCGATAGCTACAACCCCGAGGCGATCCGTGAGAACCTGATGTTCGGTACCCCTGACGAGATCATCCGCAAGCTGGAATTGTACGAGGCGCAAGGGGTCGACCAGTTCTGCCTGGGGTTGGCCTTCAACCTCCCGTTCGAGTTGCAGGAGAAGACGCTGCGCCTGTTCATCGACGAAGTCATGCCGCATTTCGCCCGTCGCGCCGCCGCGCGTCAGGCCGATTGAGACGGACAGGGAGCGCATATGCTGACGCAAACCTCCGACCCATCGGGCATGATCCAGGGCACCCTGGCCACCGGCGGCATCGAACTGAACTACCGCCTGCAGGGGCGCGGCCCGCGCCCGCTGGTATGCATCCACGGTGTGGGCTCATACCTGGAAGCCTGGGACGCGGTTGCCAGCCACCTGGTCGAGGACTTTCGCATCCTCACCTTCGACCTGCGCGGCCACGGGCGTTCCTCGCGGGTGTACGGCCGCTACGAGATCGACGACTTCGTCGGCGACACCTTGGCGTTGGCCGCTCACGTGGGCTTCGACACCTTCGACCTGGCCGGTTTCTCCCTGGGCGGCCTGATTGCCCAGCGCCTGGCCTTACAGCACCCGCACCGGCTGCGGCGCCTGGCGCTGCTGGCCACGGTCTCTGGGCGCACCCGCGAGGAACGCACGCGGGTACTGGAGCGTCTGGCGGCGTTGCAGGAGGGCGAACGCGGCTCGCACCATGATGCCTCGCTGTCTCGCTGGCTGTCGGAGGACTTCCAGGCGCGCAATCCGGAACTAATCGCCTGCCTGCGCCAGCGTGACGCCGAGAACGACCCTCAGTGCTATGCGGCAGCGTACCGGGTGCTGGCTGAGACCGACTATGGCGGTTTCATCGACCAAATCCAGGTACCTACCCTGATCGCCACCGGCGAGCAGGACCAGGGCTCTAACCCGCGCATGGCGACTTTCATGCACGAATGCATCCCAGGCTCCAGGCTTGAAATCCTGCCGGGGTTGCGCCACTCGATCCTGATCGAGGCACCGCAGCAGGTCGCCGGCCTATTGCATGAGTTCTTCATGGACGATCAGTGAGTGGACGGACACGCCACCAAACTCGCTGCGGCGGGGGGTGTCGGTCCGGTCAGTGAGATTCTGTTTGCTACGAGAGTGCTGGCAATGAACATCGAAAAACGCATCCCCCGAATAAAAAGCGGTTCGATATCCCTCCACCTGGCCGCCTTGCGTGAGGCCGGGCCTTCATCGACTGCCGTGTCCCCGCGAACTCAGTTCGCGGGCCATCCGAACTTGCACGAGGAGTCGCAGCCATGACTGACCGACTGGTCATTGAGAATCTCTACAAGGTGTTCAGCGACAAACCCGGCCCAGCGCTAGCGATGCTGCGCGAAGGCAAGGGTCGCGCCGAGGTGCTGGACACCCTGAGCCAGGTGGTGGGCGTGGACGACGTGTCGCTGCGCATCCCGTCCGGCTCGATCTACATGATCATGGGCCTGTCCGGCTCGGGCAAATCTACTCTGGCGCGCTGCATCAATCGCCTCAACGAGCCCAGCGCCGGACGCATCCTGCTTGACGGCGAGGACCTCTGCGCGCTGGACGAAGCGGGCCTGCGCGAGGTGCGCCGCTCCCGGATCTCCATGGTGTTCCAGCACTTCGGCCTGCTGCCCAACCGGCGGGTGATCGAGAACGTCGAGTTCGGTCTGAAGATGCGCGGCACCGCGCCGGCCCAGCGCCGCGCCCGAGCCGAGGAAGTGTTGGCGGTGGTGGGCTTGAGCAAGTGGGCCTACCACATGCCCCATGAGCTCAGCGGCGGCATGCGTCAACGTGTTGGCCTGGCCCGGGCACTGGCCACCGACGCCGACGTGCTGATCATGGATGAGGCGTTCAGCGCCCTCGATCCATTGATCCGCACCGAGATGCAGGATGAACTGCTGCGCCTGCAACGCACCCTGAACAAGACCATCCTGTTCATCACCCACGACTTCCAGGAAGCGCTCAAGCTCGGCTCACGCATTGCCATCATGTCCGAAGGCCGGGTGGTCCGCGAGGGCACGCCGCAGTCAATTGTCATGGAACCGGGCAGCGAGTACGTGGCCGGCTTCACCCGCGAGGTCGACCGCGCCCGGGTGTTCGACGCCGCTTCCGTGATGACCGTGCTTACGCCGGTGTGGCGTGGCGAAGGCCGCACCTTGCTGGGTGCCAACAGCCAGGGACCGGGGTTCCTGGTCGATGGCGAGCAGCGGCTACTGGGCATCCTCAGCCAGCAGCAGGTTGCCCTAGCCCGCAGCGGCCAGCAGGCGCCGCAGCCGGCTGCAGGCTTCACTTGCGTGCCGAGCACGGCACGGCTGGTGGACGTCGCACCGCAGTGCATTGGTGGCCAACCAGTGGGAGTCACGGACGAGTCCGGGCGACTGCTCGGGTTCCTGGATGCGGGGCATATTCTCGCCCGTATTGGCGCCGCACAGGGCGTGGAGGTGCGACATGCTTGAAGCCAACGACCTGGCGGTGTTCCCCATCGCCGACTGGATACAAAACGGTGTGCAGTGGCTGGCGGAGAACTTCCGTCCGCTGTTCTCCAGCCTGAAGTGGCCAATCGAGCAGTTGCTCAACTTCGTCGACGGCGCCTTCCATGCCATGCCGTTCCCGGTGATGGTGCTGTTGACCTTCGTGCTGTTCTGGCGCCTGGCCAACCTTCGCGTGGCGCTCTTTAGCGTTGCCGCTTACGTGACCATCGCGGTGCTTGGGGTGTGGTCGGAGGCGATGACCACACTGTCGCTGATCACCACCGCCATCGTGTTCTGCGCGGTAATTGGTATCCCTATCGGCATCTGGTGCGCACGCAGCCCTGGGGCATGGATGGTGGTGCGTCCAGTACTGGACGTGATGCAGACCACGCCGACCTTCGTGTACCTGGTACCGGTGGTGATGCTGTTCGGTGTCGGCAATGTTCCCGGTGAAGTAGCGGTGGCCACCGCGGCGATGCCGCCATTGATCCGCTTCACCCAGTTGGGCATCTGCATGGTCGACAGCGAGATCGTCGAGGCCGGCCAGGCGTTCGGTGCCAACAAGTGGCAGCTGTTGTGGGAGGTGCAACTCCCGCTGGCGATGCCGACCATCCTCGGCGGCCTGAACCAGACGGTGCTGACCGCGATGGTGATGTCGGTGGTGATCTCGATGATCGGCGCCGAGGGCTTGGGCCTGGTGGTGCTGCAGGGCATCGGCCGACTCGACGTCGGTGGCGCGGCGGTCGGCGGCATCGCCATTGTGCTGCTGGCGATCATGCTTGACCGGTTCTCCCAGGCACTGGGCGCGCCCCGGTCAGGCAAGGCCCTGACCTTTAAAAGCGTGCTCCGCCGCTGCCTGCGCGGAGAGCGCCTGCTGTCCCAGGGGCGCTGAGCCGCAGCACCTTGCTTGATGCGTTTGCGTGTGTGTCACAACCCGATAACGAGCATAAAAAGAAGGTAGACAACGATGAACATGTTTCACAAGACGCTCGCCTGTGCCGCCGTACTATTGGCCCTGACGGGCACCGCCCGAGCCGAGGGGTTGCCTGGCGATGGCCGGACCATCCGCTATGCCCAGGACAGCAGCTTGGGCGGTAACTATGTGGTGGCGCAGATCGTCTCCGACGCCTTCAAGGCGCTGGGATACAAGGTCAAGCTGGTCACCCTGGACAACACCCTGTTCTTTCCCGCCGTAGCCCAACGTGACATGGACATCGGCACCGATATCACCCTGCCGCAGCGCGAACCAGGTTTTCGCGCCGTGGCAAAGGACGCCGAACTGGTGGGAGAGGGGATGATCATTGGCGGTGGCATCAACGGCTACTTGATCGACAAGAAGACCGCACTGGCCAACAACATCACCACCCTGGAACAGTTGAAAGATCCAAAGGTCGCCGCGTTGTTCGGCTCCAGTGGCAAGGCCGAGCTGACCAGCTGCGACCCGGCGTGGAGCTGTGGCAAGGTGATCGACTACCAGATGAAGGCTTTCGAGCTGACCGGCACGGTGCGCCAGGTGCGTGGCAAGTACGAGGCGCTGATGGCCGACGTGGTGACCAAGGTCAAGGGCGGCAAACCAGTGTTCTTCTACGCCTGGAGCCCGTCGTGGGTGACCAATGCGCTGGTCCCAGGTAGCGACGTGCTGTGGCTGCCTACGCCCAAGGACGCGCTGCCGCCGGACATTCCCAACGACGGCTCGGCGCTGGTCAAGGACGTCGAGGGCTGCGCCGGCGATGCCAACCCGTGCCGTATGGCCATGGGGTCGTGGAACTACCACACGGTGGCGAACAAGCAGTTCCTCGCCGATAACCCGGCGATCCGGCAACTGATGCAGCAGGTGCATTTCCCCACCGCCGTGTGGTCGCAGTGGGAGGCAGCGATCGGCAAGGAGGGCGGCTCGCCGGAAATGATCCGCAAGCTTGCCGACCAGTGGATCGGCGCCAACCAGGCGCAGTTCGATCAGTGGATCGCCGCGGCCAAGTGACAGTCACGCCGGGGCGGCTGGCGCCCCGGCGCTTATCCAGTATCGAAACGGAGAACCTTGCATGAATCAGGAATTGTTTGAACGCGGGCTGCAGACCCGTCGTGAAGTGTTAGGCGACGCCTACGTGGACGCCGCCCTGGCCAACGCTGATGAGTTCGGCATGCCGATGCAGGAACTGGTGTCGCAATACTGCTGGGGCGATGTATGGAACCGACCGGGCCTGGACCGGCGCACCCGTAGCCTGCTCAACCTGGCCTTCATGACTGCGCTTAACCGGCCTCATGAGCTTAAGCTTCACATTCGTGGTGCGCTGAATAATGGGGTGAGCAAGGAGGAAATCCGCGAGGTGTTCCTGCAGGCGGCGATCTACGCAGGGGTGCCGGCGGCGGTGGACAGCTTCCGCTGTGCCCGTGAGGTATTCCAGCAGGGTTGATGCCCTGGCACGGGGCTCTCGCGTCAGCGCTATCGCGAGTTCGCCCCGTGACTCAGCCGCTGCAGGCACACTTCCAACCCTTCCCACGGTGATATTCATGGACTACCGCTACTTGGGCCACAGCGCCCTGAAGGTCTCCCCCTTGTGCCTGGGTACCATGATGTTCGGCGGCGCGACCGACGAACCGACCGCCCAGCGCATCATTGCCCACGCTCATGCCCAGGGTGTCAACTTCATCGACACCGCCGACGTTTACACCGGCGGTGCCGCCGAGTGTATCGTCGGCCGGGGCATCGCCTCCCAGCGCGACGACTGGGTGCTGGCCAGCAAGTTCGGCTCACCCGTCGATACTGCCCCGAACCGCCAGGGCCAGTCGCGCAAGTGGATCAACCAAGTCGTCGAGGCGAGCCTCAAGCGCCTCGGCACCGACTACCTCGACATCCTTTACTTCCACCGTGCCGTTCCCGGTGTGACCTTGGAAGAAGGCGTGCGCGCCGTCGGCGACCTGATCCGCCAGGGGAAGGTACGTTATTTCGGGGTGTCAAACTTCCGCAGTTGGTACATTGCCGAAGTGGTGCGTCTGGCCGACGATATGAGCCTGGACCGGCCGGTGGCCAGCCAGCCGCTGTATAACCTGGTCAACCGCAGCGTTGAGATCGAGCATTTGCCTGCCGCCCATCACTACGGTTTGGGTGTTGTGCCTTACAGCCCGCTGGCGCGAGGTGTTCTGACCGGCAAGTACGCTCCAGACGGCCCGCCACCGTCGGACAGCCGGGCAGGGCGCGGCGACCAGCGCATCCGCCAAACCGAATGGCGGCGCGAATCCCTGCACATTGCCCAATCGGTCGCCGCCCACGCCGCCTCACGCGGCACCAGCAGCGCTGCCTTTGCTCTGGCCTGGGTCCTCAACAACCGCTGCGTGAGCTCGGTCATCGCCGGGCCTCGCACCGAGGCGCAGTGGTACGGTTACCTAGAAGCATTGCAGGTGCGTATCGAGGAGCAGGACGAGTGCTTCGTCGACAGCCTGGTACCGCCCGGGCATTGCTCCACGCCGCACTACACTGACCCTAGCTATCCGGTCGAGGGGCGTTTCAGTTCTCCCTTGCCTGGGCGCTAATGTCCCGCCGATCGTAAGCTTCACTTGGATGGCGAGCAGACCAACTTGCTGGCGTTCAATGTCGATATTGACGCTACCCGGCCAGGCCACCGTGGCCGGGGGTATGAGGCGAAGTAGGGTAGCAAGCAAGCGATTGGCCAGCGGGCTGTGGTGGTAGCGATCAACCCTGCAGCGTTGCCTTTGAAAGGTCAGAAAGCGTGCTCGCCAAAGTATCCATGTCTTCTCCACAGCGGATACCCATTCAAATACCCTTTCCGCACAAATCATTTGCCAGTCGGGTGGTTTTCAGCGCGCCCCCGAAAGGCCAGCATGACCTCGTCGGTCCTTCCAGATGCAAAGGGGAACGGGCCATGTTCTGACTCTGTTCGGTCCATTGTACTGGTCTTCAACCTCTGGGTGGCTCAGGTTTTTAGACTGGTCGCGGGTCGCAACTTCTTAGACTGAGGTTCATATGCCCGCTGCTTTCGCCATGCTCATCGGTGCACAACTGCTGGGGGAAATTGCCCGGCGCCTGTTCCATCTGCCGTTACCTGGGCCAGTGATTGGTATGTTCCTGCTTGCAGTGGCACTGGTCACTTTTGCCAACCATTGGATTGTCCCAAGTGATGGGGCACCGGCGCCGTTGACGCAAGTGGCGCAGTCGCTGATCGGTAACATGGGATTGCTGTTTGTACCGGCTGGCGTAGGTATTGTGGCCGAGTTGGGTGTACTCGAGCGAGACTGGATACCGATTGTGGTCGGCCTTCTAGTTTCTACACTGCTTGGCCTGGTGGTCACTGGCATGGTGATGCATCACCTGACGCGTCTGGCTGAACGGCGTCAAGCATCGGCGAGTGAAGAGGATCGGGCATGATTAGTTCATTGCTTGCGTTATGGACACCATTGGCAGTCTCTCCTCTGTTATGGCTGTCACTGTCGTTGTTAGCCTTCGTGGTCGGTCAACAGGTGCAACGCCGATGTGCAGGGGCCGCCTGGGCGAACCCCGTGTTGATAGCCATCGTATTGATGGTCGTGGTATTGCAAGCGACCGGGACCGACTACGACACCTACTATGCTGGTGCGCAGTTCATCAATTTCCTCTTGGGACCAGCAACTGTCGCACTTGCGGTACCACTCGCACTTAACCTCAGCCATGTGAGGCGCAGCTTGAGTGGGGTGGGGTTGGCCCTCCTGGCCGGTTCGCTCACCACGACGCTCAGCGGTGTTGTGCTGGTCTGGTTACTGGGAGGGGATCGGAGTGTGGCGCTTTCTATGGCACCCAAATCGGTCACTACGCCAATCGCCATGGCATTGGCGGAGGAAGTTGGGGGAGTCCCCGCATTGACCGCCAGCCTGGCCATTGCCGGGGGAATCGTAGCCGCAGTCTTGGGGCGGAGTGTGTTGGGTTGGCTACGTGTCGACGACTGGCGTGCCCATGGGCTGGCTGCTGGGGTCGCCGGCAGTGGGGTAGCCGCCGCGCAGATTGCTCCGCTCAGTGGGTTGGGGGCTGCGTTCGCGGCGGTCGGCATTGGCCTTAATGGACTGTTGACCGCAGTGATCGTCCCCCTGATCAGTTCCCTGTGGCCTGCCTGAGTGTTGCTTTACCCCTATACGGGGTAATGCGCCGGGTATGGCAGGCGGGCAACGCCTGACTCGACTGCAGCCTTGGCGACTGCGCTCGAAATCGCTACCAGCAAGCGGGCATCCATCGGTTTGGGCAAGATGTAATCCCGGCCAAATGCCAGACTGTCCAGTTGATAGGCCTGCAGTACGTCACTTGGGACCGGGGTTTTGGCCAACTGTCGCAGTGCCTCTACCGCCGCAATTTTCATCGCTTCATTGATATGTCGAGCCCTCACATCCAGGGCACCACGGAAGATGAATGGGAAGCCCAGCACGTTATTCACTTGGTTGGGGTAGTCAGACCGACCGGTGGCGATGATCAGATCGTCACGCACGGATTTGGCCAACTCAGGGCTAATCTCTGGGTCAGGGTTGGAGCAGGCAAACAGGATTGGCCTCGCTGCCATATTGCCGAGTGCCTCAGGGGTCAACAGGTTCGCACCAGACAGACCCAAGAATACATCGGCGCCTTGCAAGGCCTCGTCCAGGGTGCGTGCTCCTGAGTCATTGGCGAATGCCAACTTGTGCGGATCGAGACCTTCACGACCAGAGTGGATCACGCCTTGACGGTCCAGCATATACAGCTTGTCGCGACGGGCGCCGAGTGCAACCAGCAGGTTCATGCAAGCGGTTGCTGCCGCACCGGCACCAAGACAAACGATGCGAGCGTCCTCTAAGCGCTTGTCCTGGATTTCTAGCGCATTGAGTAGACCGGCCGCAGTCACGATCGCCGTGCCATGTTGGTCGTCGTGGAAGACAGGGATGTCGCACAGCTCAATCAATTTCTGCTCAATCTCGAAGCAGTCCGGCGCCTTGATATCTTCAAGGTTGATGCCACCGAACGTGTCGGCTATGCGTGCCACGGTATCGATAAACGTCTCGGGCGTCGTGGCCTTGACCTCGATATCTACCGAATCGATGTCCGCAAAGCGCTTGAAGAGCAGTGCTTTACCCTCCATCACTGGCTTACTGGCCAGCGGGCCGAGGTTGCCGAGGCCGAGGATCGCCGAACCGTTGCTGATAACGGCGACCAAGTTGCCCTTGCTGGTATAGCGGTACGCATCATCTGGGCAGGCAGCGATAGCCCTTACTGGCTCGGCGACGCCTGGGCTGTAAGCCAAGGCAAGATCGTTGGCGGTGTTGGCCGGCTTACTCAGTTCGATACGGATTTTCCCTGGCGTGGGATGTTCATGATAGTCCAGGGCTGCTTGCTTGAAATTGGAGGTCATGGGTTCTCACCGATCATGATTGGGGTGGAAAGGCGCCGGTGAACCCGGCGCCCGGTGGGTATCAGTGCACCAGCATGCCGGTGAACACGTATGCCTGGGACAGGGTGATCAGACCGATGATGGCGGCAAAGATCAGGCTGTGCTTCAAGGTGAAGCGGAACAGATCCGACTCCTTGCCGACGATGCTGGTGGCAGCACACGCCACAGCGATCGACTGCGGCGAGATCATCTTGCCGGTTACGCCGCCACTGGTATTGGCAGCGACCAGCAGGGTGTCGCTGACGCCAATCTGGTGCGCGGTGGTGGCTTGCAGCGAGCCGAACAGGGCATTGGACGAGGTGTCGGAGCCGGTCAGGAATACCCCCAGCCAGCCCAGGAACGGCGAGAAGAACGGGAACGCCGCGCCAGTACCGGCCAGCACCAGCGCCAAGGTGGTAGACATACCGGAATAGTTGGTGACGAAGGCGAAAGCCAGCACCATGCCGATGGACAGGATCGGTAGCTTGAGTTCGACCAGGGTCTCCTTAAAGCTGACCAGTCCGGTCTTCCAGTTGATGCGCAGGACAAACATCGAGACCAGCGCCGACAGTAAGATTGCACTACCACCCGCCGACACCAAGTCGAACTTATACACCGCCGCCATTGGGGTAGGTTGGGCGACGATGGGTGCGGCCTTCATCACCAGTTGGTCCAGGTGCGGAATCTTGAACATCAGCACCAACTGCTCGAGCGCGCCACCTGGGGCGAACATCGCCTTGAATGGTTTGAGCGTCCAGATGGTTACCAGCACAGTGAGGATCAGGAACGGCGACCAAGCCTTGAGGATCTGCCCGAAGCTATACGGCGACGGCGTACTGCCGCGAGGGCCGGAGAAACCGCCCATGACCGCCGCACCGCCGGACACGCTGACCACCTCACGATCGGCGGCACGGGTCGGCTGCCAGACCTTGAGGAACAGCGTCAGCGAGACGATGCTGACCAGCGCCGAGGTGATATCCGGCAGTTCCGGGCCGATGTAATTCGAGGTCAGGTACTGAGTGATGGCAAAGCTCGCACCGGCCACCAACGCGGCAGGCCAGGTTTCTTTGACGCCGCGCCAACCATCCATGATCGCTACCAGCCAGAACGGTACGATGACCGACAGCAGCGGCAGTTGGCGTCCGGCCATGGCGCCAATCTTGAACGCGTCGATGCCAGTCACTTGCCCAGCAACGATAATCGGCACACCTAAAGCACCGAAGGCCACCGGTGCGGTGTTGGCGATCAGGCACAGCCCGGCGGCGTACAGCGGATTGAAACCCAGCCCCACAAGCAGGGCGCCGGTGATCGCCACTGGCGCGCCAAAGCCGGCCGCACCTTCGAGGAAAGCCCCGAAGGAGAAGCCGATCAGCAGTACCTGCAGGCGCTGGTCATCGGTGATCGAGAGCACCGAGCTGCGAATCACCTCGAACTGACCGCTCTTGACCGTAAGCTTGTAGAGGAATACGGCCGCGACAATGATCCAGGCGATTGGCCACAGACCATAGGCGAAGCCGTAACCGGCAGCGGCAAAGGCCATGTCCAGGGGCATGTCGTAGGCCAGGGTGGCGACGAGGATCGACAACACCAAGGTGATGGTGCCGGCGATATAGCCTTTCATGCGAAAGACGGCGAGAGCAATAAAGAAGAAAATGATCGGGATCAGCGCGACCAGGGCTGACAAGCCCAGGCTGCCGAGGGGAGTGTACATCTGTTCCCAAGTTTGCATGTTAAAAGCCTCTTTTTATTGTTGATAGCTTGTAAGGGTGATGCGGATGTTTCGACGGGGTTAGCTGGTCGAATGTGTATGACGGTGAGCAATGCCTCCTCGCTGGCAAGCCAGATCCTGTCGGTACTGGATGCTGCGAAAACGTTATTTGGGATCTCCCACAGACGCGGTGCAGTCATGTGGGAGTGAGCTCATCAGCGACGGGCAGGTACGGGTTCAGCGAGCCTGTTTGAAGCGCAACCGCCAGGCATGAAGCAGCGGCTCTGTGTAGCCACTTGGCTGCTCACGTCCCTTGAACACCAGGTCACAGGCGGCTCGGAAGGCATGGCTGCTTTCAAAGTCCGGCGCCATCGGGCGGTAGGCTTGGTCCCCAGCATTCTGCCCATCGACCACCTGAGCCATGCGCTCCAGCGCTGCACGGACTTGGCCAGTGCTAACCACACGATGGTGCAGCCAGTTCGCAATATGCTGGGCGGAGATACGCAGGGTGGCGCGGTCTTCCATCAAACCTACGTCGTGGATATCGAGCACTTTGGAACAACCAACGCCCTGTTCGATCCAGCGCACTACATAGCCAAGGATGCTCTGGCAGTTGTTATCCAGTTCTGCCTGGATCTCGGTCGGGCTCCAATTGCGATCGACACTGACCGGCACACTGAGCAGGCCTTGCAGCAACTCGGCGCGCTGGCTGTCTAGGTCGATGCGTTCCAACTCTTGTTGCACTTGACGCACGTCTACCTGGTGGTAGTGCAGCGCGTGCAGCGTCGCGGCGGTAGGCGAAGGTACCCACGCGGTGTTGGCACCGGCCTTGGGGTGAGCAATTTTCTGTTCAAGCATGGCTGCCATCAGGTCCGGCATGGCCCACATGCCCTTGCCGATTTGCGCACGTCCACGCAGGCCACAGTCCAGCCCCACCAGTACGTTGTTGCGCTCATAGGACTGGATCCAGGGAGTCGACTTCATGTCGCCCTTGCGCAGCATGGCGCCGGCTTCCATGGTCGAGTGCATCTCGTCGCCCGTACGGTCGAGGAATCCGGTATTGATGAACACCACGCGATTGGCGGCTTCGGCGATGCACGCCTTGAGGTTGATGCTGGTGCGGCGCTCCTCGTCCATGATGCCCATCTTCAAGGTATGAGGGGCCAGGCCAAGAAGATCCTCAACTCGACCAAACAGCCTGTTGGCAAATGCTACCTCAGCAGGGCCGTGCATCTTGGGCTTCACAATATAGACGCTGCCGCTACGCGAGTTGCCGCGGCGGCGCAGGTCGTGAACGGCTGCAAGGCTAGTGATTACGGCATCGAGAATTCCTTCGGGAATCTCCTGACCTTCCTGATCGAGGATGGTTGGGGTGCTCATCAGATGACCAACGTTGCGCACGAACAGCAGCGAGCGCCCCGGCAGGGTTACTGGTTTACCGTCGCGGCCCTGGTAGGTGCGGTCAGGGTTCAGGGTACGCGTGAATGCCTTCCCGTTCTTGCTCACGGTTTCAGTCAGGTTGCCCTTCATCAGGCCCAGCCAGTTACGGTAGACAGCCACCTTGTCATCGGCATCGACCGCGGCCACTGAATCTTCGCAGTCCATGATGGTGGTCAAGGCCGACTCCAGCACCAGGTCCTTGACGCCAGCGGCATCGGTGCTGCCGACTGGGCTGGTCGGGTCGATCTGGATCTCCACGTGCAAGTCATGATGCACGAGCAGTACGACGGTCGGTGACGATGCTTCGCCCTGGTGACCAACGAATTGATCCGATTGGGCCAAACCGATCGCTTCACCGCTATGCAGCGATACCCGCAATTGACCATCCACTACCTGGTAGGCGCTGGCATCGACGTGAGAACCGCCCTGCAGGGGGAAGGCCTGGTCGAGGAAGGCGCGGGCGAACGCAATGACTCGAGCGCCACGCACCGGATTGTATCCAGGCCCCTTGCTGGCGCCGCCGTCTTCGGCGATGGCGTCGGTGCCATACAGGGCATCGTACAACGAGCCCCAACGGGCATTAGCGGCGTTGAGCGCATAGCGTGCGTTCATCACCGGCACCACCAACTGCGGGCCGGCCTGCACTGCTACCTCACGGTCGACATGGTCCGTGCCGACCTTAACCTTTTCAGGTTGTGGCAGCAGATAACCGATGCTGCCAAGGAAGCGCTGATAGGCCTCCATGTCCGTTACCGACCCGGGGTGGGCGCGGTGCCAGGTATCCAATTCGCCCTGCAAGTGAACACGCTCGGCCAGCAAAGCGCGGTTGCGCGGCGCCAGATCGTGCACCAGGGCATCGAGCCCCCTCCAGAAATGATCCGACGTAATCTCGGTGCCGGGGAGCACCTCATCCTCGATGAAGTGCTTGAAGTTCTCAGCCACCTGCAAACGCTGGCATGGCACGCGCTCGGTCATTCTCGTCTCTCCTATCGCTTGGTTCATCTGTTCTTGAAGCCGCGCTCAGAGCGCAGCGATCCCGGCTGCAGCCACTTGGGCATCCTGTTCGGCCTTCACTCCGGAAACGCCCACGGCAGCAACCACTTGCCCGTCCACCCGCAGCGGAAGGCCCCCTTCGAGCGATGTCAGCAGCGGTGCGCTGACAAACGCGGTGCGCCCGCCGTTGACCATTTCCTCGTAACCCTTGGTGTCGCGTCGGCCGAGCGCTGCGCTGCGAGCCTTTTCGGTGGCGATGTAAGCAGCGATGGGGGCGCAACCATCGAGGCGCTCGAGGGCCAGCGGGTGGCCGCCGTCATCGACTACGGCGATACACACCGCCCACTGGTTACGCTGCGCCTCTTCGCGTGCGGCAGCGAGGATGCGGGCGACTTCGGCTTGTTCGAGCACAGCTTTGCGTTGCATGGTGTTCTCCTGGCTAGTGCTTCTTGCATACTGCTATGCGTTGCATGGCACTAGGTTTTCTGTGGCTATCAGTCTGGATGAGGCTTGTTAGCGGCAGAACACTTGGAAAGCGTTTTCTGCCGATACAAAAGGTATCGAATGGCACTTCGGGAACTCCCACGGACGGAACGTAGCGCCGTGGGAGATCATCGGAGTCACCTAAACGAGTGCTTCTTCCACCAGTTCAATCCAATGGCGCACAGGTGTGCGTCCAGCGCCGTCGAGGTGGGTCTGGCAGCCGATGTTGGCGGTGACGATAACTTCCGGATTGCCGCTTTCCAGGGCGTTGAGCTTGTTGTCGCGCAGTTGAAATGACAGTTCCGGCTGAGTCAGCGAATAGGTGCCTGCCGAACCGCAACACAGGTGACTGTCAGGCACGGCGGTTAGGCTGAAGCCCAGTCGCTCAAGCACACCTTCAACAGCGCCACCGAGCTTTTGTGCATGTTGCAGAGTGCAGGGGCAGTGGAAGGCCAAGCGACGATCGCCGTGGATACCCAGCCGTTCCAATGGCTCGTCGCGCAACACCTCGACCAAGTCACGAGCCAGAGTACTGACCCGCGCGGCCTTTTCGGCGTATGCAGGGTCGTCTTCGAGCAGATGGCCGTAGTCGCGCACAAAAGCGCCGCAGCCACTGGCCGTCTGTACGATGGCTTCGGCACCTGCCTCGATAGCTGGCCACCAGGCATCGATATTGCGCCGGGCGCGTTCCAAGCCCTTTTCTTGAGCATTGAGGTGGTAGTCCACTGCACCACAGCAACCGGCCTCGCGGGCCGCAGTCACAGAAATTCCCAAGCGGTCAAGCACACGTGCTGCCGCCGCATTTGTGTTGGGCGAGAGGGCAGGTTGCACGCAGCCTTCGAGCATTAGCACACGACGTGCATGCAACAGTTGAGGACGAGGCTTGGCCGGGTGCGGATGGCGCGGTAGCTTGGCTTGCAGGGTTTGCGGCAGCAACGGACGGAAGGCTTTGGCGGTGCTGGTCAAGGCCTTGAACAGTGCAGGACGCGGTACCACTGCACGCAGGCCCTCACGCAGTAGCCGCTGGCCCAGCGGGCGAGGCACCTGTTGCTCAACCACGGCGCGGCCGATGTCGAGCAGGTTGTGGTATTGCACTCCGGACGGACAGGTGGTTTCACAGTTGCGGCAGGTCAGGCAGCGGTCCAGGTGAGCTTGGGTCTTGGCCGTGACCGGCTGTCCTTCGAGCACCTGTTTGATCAGGTAAATGCGTCCGCGCGGACTATCCAACTCATCGCCCAGCAGTTGGTAGGTGGGGCAGGTGGCCGTGCAGAACCCGCAATGCACGCAGGAGCGCAGAATACGTTCGGCTTCCTCGGCACGGGGAAGACTTTTGGCTTGTTCGCTCAGATTAGTTTGCATGGTGCACTCTCAGACTTCGGCGTACAGGCGGCCCGGGTTGAAGATGCCCTGGGGATCGAGTTGCAACTTGAGATTGCGGTGGTAGCGCAGCAGCGGTGCCACCAGCGGATGGAACGACGCCGGATCTGATTTATAAAGAGTCGCATGACCGCCGATGCGGGCTACCGCCTGGCGAATCAGTTCTGCGGGGACGTCGGATTTCAACCAGCGCTGTGCGCCACCCCAGTCCAGCAACTGCCTGCCCGGCAATTCGATCGGCGCGCTGTTGTGTGGCAGCGAAAGGCGCCACAGCGGTTGAGGGGCCTCGAAGAAGCCCAGGCGTTGCTCACGCAGGTCAGTCCAATAACTACCATCGAGGTCCTCACCTCCCAGACGCTCGACCGCGGAGGCCACCGAGCCTTCGCCGCCTTCCAGGCGCAGGTGCAGGGCATGCCCGTCGTAGGAGGCTGCACTGATCGGTATCGGTTGCTGGCCCCATTCGGCCAGCTCGCCCAAGGCCTGGTGCAGGTCCATTTCCAAGCGCAGGCTCTGGCACTTGCGCGGCTTGGGTAGCACCTTCAGCGACACTTCGGTCAACACCCCCAGGCACCCGAAACTACCCGCCATCAGCCGCGAGAGATCGTAGCCAGCGACGTTCTTCATTACTTCACCACCGAAGCGCAGCAGTTTGCCGTGACCGGTGATAACGCGGGTGCCCAGTACATAGTCCCGTACCGAGCCGGCCCAAGGGCGGCGTGGGCCGGAAAGTCCGGCGGCGACCATGCCGCCGAGGGTGGCTCCAGGGCCAAAATGCGGTGGCTCGAAAGGCAGCATCTGGCCGGCGGCGTCGAGCGCGGCCTCGATGTCCACCAACGGCGTACCGGCGCGGGCGGTTAGTACCAACTCGGTGGGGTCATAGCTGACAATCCCGCGGTGGCTGCGGGTATCAAGCACCTCGCCCGTGACCGGACAGCCAAGCATATTCTTGCTGTTGCTGCCCTGAATGCGCAGAGGCGTGCGTTCGTTGAGCGCCTGATTGACCTGCTCCAGCAGGGCAGCGCTAGCGTCGTGATCGTGTCGCATCAGAAGCGCTCCAGTTCAGGGAAGGGCAACTTGCCGTGGTGCACGTGCATCGAGCCAAATTCGGCGCAGCGGTGCAGGGTAGGGATATTCTTGCCGGGGTTGAGCAGGCCCTGCGGGTCGAAGGCGTGCTTGACGGCGTGGAACAGGGTCAGCTCATCGCTGTTGAATTGCGCGCACATCTGGTTGATTTTCTCGCGGCCCACACCGTGCTCACCGGTGATGCTGCCACCGACTGCCACGCACAGCTCGAGGATCTTCCCGCCCAACGCCTCGGCACGTTCCAGTTCACCAGGCTGGTTGGCATCGAAGAGAATCAGCGGATGCATATTGCCGTCGCCGGCATGGAATACGTTGGCGACACGCAAACCGTATTGTTCCGAAAGCTCCGTGATGCCATTGAGCACGCCCGGCAACTCACGGCGTGGAATGGTGCCGTCCATGCAGTAATAGTCTGGAGAGATGCGCCCCACCGCCGGGAAGGCGTTCTTGCGTCCGGCCCAGAAGCGCGCGCGCTCGGCTTCATCGCAGGCCAGACGCACGTCGGTCGCGCCCGCAGCCCGAAGCACTGCCTCGACGCATTCGCAGTCCTCCTGCACGTCGGACTCTACGCCGTCAAGCTCGCACAACAGGATGGCAGCAGCGTCCACGGGGTAACCGGCGTGAATGAAGTCCTCCGTGGCGCGGATAGACAGGTTGTCCATCATCTCCAGCCCCCCGGGGATGATGCCGGCGGCGATGATATCGCCAACTGCGCGCCCGGCTTTTTCCACCGAGTCGAAGCTAGCCAGCAAAACGCGTGCGACCTGGGGCTTGGGCAACAGTTTGACAGTCACCTCAGTGACAATGCCCAACATGCCTTCAGAACCAGTAAACAGCGCCAACAGGTCAAACCCTGGGGCGTCTAGCGCATCGCTGCCCAAGGTCATGTACTCGCCTTCGATGGTGAGAATCTCAACCTTGAGCAGGTTGTGTACGGTTAAACCGTACTTCAGACAATGCACGCCACCTGCGTTCTCGGCGACGTTGCCGCCGATTGAGCAAGCGATCTGTGAGGAAGGATCAGGTGCGTAGTACAACCCATGAGGCGCAGCCGCCTGAGAAATCGCCAGGTTACGAACACCGGGCTGAACCCGTGCGTAACGACCTTCGGGATTGACCTCAATGATTCGGTTGAAGCGGGCCATTACCAACAGAATGCCTTGCTCCAGTGGCAGGGCGCCTCCGGATAGACCTGTGCCAGCGCCGCGTGCGACCACCGGGACCTGACGGGCATGACAAATCTTTAAAAGGGCTTGGACGTGCTCGATCCGCTTAGGCAGTACCACCAACAGCGGAACCACACGGTAGGCGGAAAGACCATCACACTCGTAGGGAAGGAGATCTTCTTGGCTGTGGAGGATTTCCAGATCTGGAAGGGACTCTTGTAGCTCAAAAAGCAGGGCAGCCTTGTCGACCCGCGGCAGGGCACCGTCGACTCGCTCATCGTAGAGAATATTCATAAGGCTCACTTGTATTTTTGTTGTTTTTTGGCGTGGCCGGGGCGCCTGGGGGGATCACCCATACGACGCTGGCTCACCAGACCGAAGTCGAGATTAGGCTGCTCGTTCTATCGCGGGGAGTCGATGAGCACGCCAACTGGTAGGACCACTTTTTTGCCGCATGGCTAAAATGAATGTGGTGGTAGAGAGGTTTTTGCGTGAAAATCTTTCTCTAACGAGATAACAATAAGAAGCTGGTCCTACCAGTTGAGAGGTGGCAATGGACACCGTGGTTTCGCAGAAGCATGAAAAAGTACAGATCGCCGATCAAGTGGCCGAACGTATCGAAAAGCTGATCGTCGATGGTGTACTCAAGGTTGGCCAGGCATTGCCTTCTGAGCGACGTCTGGTGGAGAAGCTGGGATGCTCGCGATCAGCATTACGGGAAGGTTTGCGAGTGCTACGTGGCAGAGGCATTGTTGAGACCGAACAAGGGCGGGGTTCATTCGTTGCAGATTTGAGTAGGACAGGTAATGCGACCCCTTTGATGCACCTTTTTAGCTCACAACCGCGGACGCTGTTCGACCTGCTGGAAGTGCGAGCACTTCTTGAAGCAGAGTCGGCCAGACTGGCCGCACTACGTGCGACTGATATTGATCGGGTGCTGATCAAACGTCGCTACGACGAGATGGTAGACGCCCATGAGAATCCAGAATCCCATGACCCACGTGAGCACGCCCGGCGCGACCATGCCTTCCACAGAGCGATTAGTGAGGCTTCGCATAACCCGGTCTTAGTGCACACCTTGCAGTCACTCAGCGATTTGACGCTCAGCACGGTGTTTGCTTCCGTCAATAATCTCTACTGTCGGCCAGCGCAGAAACGGCAGATCGATCGCCAGCACTCTCGGCTCTACCATGCGGTGATGGAGCAGTTACCCGAACAGGCCCAACGAGCTGCTCGAGAACACATCACTAGCGTCCGTGACAACCTGCAAGAGATTGAGCAAGAAGAACAACGCCTGGTTCGAGCGACTATGCGCCTGGAAGGTTGGAAATAAAAACAGGCGCTTGTAAGCGCCTGTGCTCGGGACTATGGCCTGAGGGTCCTAGCTCATGGGAATTTGTTCTATGCGTAACGTGTTGGTGCTGCCAAGGCGTCCAAACGGCATACCGGCGGTTATGACAACCGTGTCGCCGGGCTTGGCCATTTCCAGCAATTGCACTTGAGAGAGTGCTGTACTCGTAACATCCTCGACCTTCCGCAACCGTTGATTGACGACCGAATAGACGCCCCAGGCGACGCTCAGACGTCGACCTGTGTTCAGATTTGGTGTCAGGTTGAGGATAGGAGCTCTCGGGCGCTCACGGGCGGCACGCAGGGTCGACGCCCCTGATTCGCTATAATTCACCAGCACCGCCACCGGCAGAATGCCGCTGATCCGGCGGATCGCACAACTGATCGCATCCGAGACAGTGGCCTCGGCCTGAGGCCGTCCAACGTCTAACTGCACCTGGTAATCCGGGCCCGCTTCAACCTGGCGGATGATCTTACTCATCATCTGCACCGCTTCCAGTGGGTAGTCACCCGAGGCAGTCTCGGCCGACAACATCACCGCGTCCGCACCTTCGGCCACGGCGTTGGCTACGTCCGTGACCTCAGCGCGGGTCGGGGCAGGGGAGAATCGCATGGACTCGAGCATCTGGGTCGCAACAACCACCGGGCGGCCCAACTGGCGGCAGATGGTGATGATGCTCTTCTGGATCTGCGGCACGCTTTCGGCCGGCACTTCCACACCTAGGTCACCACGGGCGACCATGATCGCGTCGCTCAGTTCGGCGATCTCGCGCAGTTGGGTAACGGCCGACGGTTTCTCGATCTTGGCCATGAGGAAGGCACGGTCGCCGATCAGTTGGCGCGCCTCGACGATGTCCTGCGGGCGCTGCACGAACGACAGCGCCACCCAGTCCACGCCCAGTTCCAGGCCGAAGGTCAGGTCGCGGCGGTCTTTCTCGGTGAGCGGAGAGAGGTCGAGCACCGCCTGCGGCACGTTCACGCCCTTGCGGTCGGACAGCTCGCCACCATTGAGCACCTCGGTGTCGATAGCATCAGCGTGCTTGGCGGTCACCCGCAGGCGCAACTTGCCATCGTCCAGTAGCAGATCCATGCCCAGCTCCAGGGCGGCGATGATCTCAGGGTGCGGCAGATTAACTCGACGCTCATCGCCCGGCGTGCCATCCAAGTCCAGGCGTAGAGACTGGCCACGTTGCAGATGGACCTTGCCTTCGGCAAAGCGGCCAACGCGCAGTTTCGGACCTTGCAGGTCCATGAGGATGCCCAGTGGGTAGTTCAGTTGGCTTTCCACTTCGCGGATCCACTTGAAACGCATCGCATGGTCGGCGTGCTCGCCGTGGCTGAAGTTGAGGCGGAAGATGTTCACCCCGGCCTCGACCAACTGGCGTACGTCGTCGATGCCCTTGATCGCAGGGCCCAGGGTGGCAAGGATCTTTACTTTTTTATCAGGCGTCATGTTGGGCAGTCTCGAGGATCAGGATGGCGCGGAAATCGTTGACGTTGGTGCGGGTCGGCTCGGTGACGATCAGCGCATCCAGCGCGGCGAAGTAGCCGTAGCCGTTGTTGTTGTCCAGCTCGTCGGCGGCCGACAGGCCCAGGGCCTGGGCGCGGGCGTAGCTGTCGGGGGTCATGATCGCCCCGGCGTTCTCTTCCGAACCGTCGATGCCGTCGGTGTCACCGGCCAGGGCGTAGACGCCCGGCAGGCCCTTGAGGCTTTCGGTCAGGCTCAGCAGGAACTCGGCGTTGCGCCCGCCACGGCCGTTGCCGCGCACGGTCACGGTGGTCTCGCCGCCGGAAAGGATCACGCAGGGCGCGGCCAGCGGCTGGCCATGCAGGCGGATCTGCCGGGCGATGCCGGCGTGCACCTTGGCCACTTCACGCGACTCGCCTTCCAGGTCGCCAAGGATCAACGGGCTGAAGCCGTGCTTGCGGGCGATCACGGCGGCGGCGTCCAGCGACTGCTGGGGCTTGGCGATCAACTGGAAGTGGCTGCGGGCCAGGGCCGGGTCGTTTTCCTTGACGGTTTCCGAAGCCGGGTTGTTCAGCCAGTCGATCACCGCTTTTGGTGCGGCGATGTTGTAGCGCTTGATGATCGCCAGGGCTTCGGCGCTGGTGCTCGGGTCGGCCACGGTGGGGCCGGAGGCGATGACCGTGGCGAGGTCGCCCGGTACATCGGAAATCGCATAGGTGTAGACCGTGGCCGGCCAGCAGGCCTTGGCCAGGCGGCCGCCCTTGATCGCCGAGAGGTGCTTGCGCACGCAGTTCATCTCGCCGATGGTGGCGCCGGACTTGAGCAGCGCCTTGTTGATCTGCTGCTTGTCGGCCAGGGTCAGGCCTTCGGCGGGCAGGGCCAGCAGGGCAGAGCCACCGCCGGAAAGCAGGAAGATGACACGGTCGTCTTCGGTGAGGTTGCTGACCATCTCCAGCACGCGCTTGGCAACGGCCAGGCCCGCGGCGTCCGGTACCGGGTGGGCGGCTTCGACCACCTCGATCTTCGAGCAGTTGGCGCCGTGGCCGTAGCGGGTGACCACCAGGCCCGAGACGTCGCCTTGCCAACTGCGCTCGACCACTTCGGCCATGGCTGCGGCGGCTTTGCCAGCGCCGATGACGATGACGCGGCCGGTGCGGTCGCTGGGCAGATGGGCTTCGAGCACCTGGCGGGGATGCGCGGCGTTGATGGCTGTATCGAACAGCTTGCGAAGGATTTTTTGCGGATCGACCGACATGGCAGGCTCCCAAAATTCTTGTTGTTCTGCAGAATCGAAAACGCCCCTGGAACTGCCTCCGTGCAGGCCGAACCAAGGGCGGGTATTGCTCATTGCCGCTGCCTGACCCGTGGTCGCAAGTCAGACAGTGCTGGACGCTTTGCGAACTTCCAGCGAAGAAACCGCTGTAGTCGCTAGGGAATCACTTCTCGTCGCGGATCGAGAAGTTGGCCATGTGCTCAAGGCCTTTGATCAGTGCGGAGTGGTCCCAGTTGCTGCCACCGATGGCCGCGCAGGTGCTGAACACCTGTTGCGCGTTGGCAGTGTTGGGCAGGTTGATGTTCAGTTCCTTGGCGCCTTGCAGGGCCAGGTTCAGGTCCTTCTGGTGCAGGCTGATGCGGAAGCCTGGGTCGAAGGTGCCCTTGATCATGCGCTCGCCGTGCACTTCGAGGATCTTCGAGGAGGCGAAGCCGCCCATCAGTGCTTCACGTACCTTGGCAGGATCTGCGCCGTTCTTGGCGGCGAACAGCAGCGCTTCGGCGACGGCCTGGATGTTCAGGGCGACGATGATCTGGTTGGCGACCTTGGCGGTCTGGCCGTCACCGTTACCACCGACGCGGGTGATGTTCTTGCCCATGGCCTGGAACAGCGGCAGAGCGCGTTCGAAGGCGTTCGGGCAGCCACCGACCATGATGCTCAGGGTCGCGGCTTTGGCACCGACTTCGCCGCCGGACACTGGGGCGTCGAGGTAGGCAGCGCCGGTGGCCTTGACCTTCTCGGCGAAAACCTTGGTGGCGGTTGGTGAGATCGAACTCATGTCGATCACCACCTTGCCTTCGCCCACGCCCTCGATTACACCGTTTTGACGAAACAGAACATCCTCAACGTGAGGGGTGTCGGGCACCATGACGATGATGAACTCAACTGCTTCGGCCACCGCTTTTGGGCTGGGCAGTGGTGTGGCGATGAGGTCGGCGGGCACCGGGTCATGGTGGGTAGAAACGAACAGTTCATGACCTGCTTTTTGCAGGTTTTGGGCCATGGGCTTGCCCATGATACCAGTGCCGATGAAACCGATTTTAGCCATGAGAAATTGCCTCTTTTCTATTTGTTGACCCCATACAGTTACGTGTCACGGAACTGTATGGGGGCTTTGGTCTCGATCAGGCCTTGAGCCAGCCGAGCCCCGCTTTGGTTGTTGTCAGTGGTTTGTATTCCGCGCCCACCCAGCCTTGGTAGCCAATGCGGTCCAGGTGTTCGAACAGGAACGCATAATTGATCTCGCCAGTGCCGGGCTCGTTGCGCCCAGGATTGTCGGCCAACTGGATGTGGTTGATCGCAGCGAGGTTGGCTGCCATCGTGCGTGCCAGGTCCCCTTCCATGATCTGCATGTGGTAGATGTCGTACTGCAGGAACAGGTTTGGGCTGCCGACCTGTTCACGAATCTCCAGCGCTTGCTTCGTGGTGTTCAGGTAGAAACCGGGGATGTCACGGGTATTGATCATCTCCATCACCAGCTTGATGCCCACCGCTTCGAGGCGGTCGGCAGCGTACTCGAGGTTGTCGAGCAGGGTGTTTTGCACCATGAACGGGTCTACACCCTGCGGCGTGATGCCAGCCAGACAGTTAACCTGGGTGTTACCCAGCACCTTGGCGTATTCAATGGCAATGTCGACGCCGGCACGGAAATCCTCGACCCGTTCCGGCAGGCAGGCGATACCACGCTCACCCTTAGCCCAGTCGCCAGCGGGCAGATTGAAGAGCACCTGTTGCAGTTGGTTGGCATCCAGGCGGGCGCGGATCTCCTCTACGGGGTAATCGTAGGGGAACAGGTACTCGACACCACGGAATCCGGCCTGGGCGGCGGCTTTAAAACGGTCCAGGAAGTCCACCTCGGTGAACAGCATGGACAGGTTAGCGGCAAAACGAGGCATGATCGGCTCCGGGTCAGTCCAGTGGCAGGATGGAAGTAGGGGCGTCGGCTCGACTGGTAGCCAGCGCCTCAAATTCGTTAATGGCGTTGATCTCAGTACCCATGGCGATGTTCGTGACGCGCTCCAGGATTACCTCGACCACCACCGGTACGCGGAAGGTTTCCATCAGTTCGCGGGCCTGGGCGAAGGCGGCGGGCAACTGGTTCGCGTCGAATACACGGATGGCCTTGCAGCCTAAGCCCTCAACCACGGTCACGTGGTCCACGCCGTAGCTACCCAGTTCTGGCGCGTTGACGTTTTCGAACGACAGCTGCACGCAGTAGTCGATGTCAAAGCCACGCTGGGCTTGGCGAATCAGACCGAGGTAGGCGTTATTCACCAGCACGTGGATGTACGGCAGGTTGAACTGTGCGCCCACCGCCAGTTCCTCGATCATGAACTGGAAGTCGTAGTCACCAGACAACGCGACGACCTGGCGCTCTGGATCGGCTTTCACTACGCCGAGAGCAGCGGGGATGGTCCAACCCAACGGCCCCGCCTGGCCGCAGTTGATCCAGTGACGCGGCTTGTACACGTGCAGGAACTGGGCGCCGGCAATCTGCGACAGACCGATGGTACTGACGTAGCAAGTATCCTTGCCGAAGAAACGATTCATTTCCTCGTATACCCGTTGCGGCTTGACCGGCACTTCGTCGAAGTGGGTCTTGCGTTGCAGGGTGCGTTTGCGTTCACGGCAGGCTTCAGCCCAGGCTTTGCGGTCCTTGAGCTTGCCAGCGGCCTGCCACTCGCGAGCTACCTCGAGGAATACATCGAGGGCGGCGCCTGCGTCGGAGACGATGCCGAGGTCCGGGGTGAACACACGACCGATCTGGGTCGGCTCGATGTCCACGTGCACAAACGTGCGGCCTTCGGTGTAGACGTCGACAGAGCCAGTATGGCGGTTGGCCCAGCGATTGCCGATGCCGAACACCAGATCCGACTCGAGCAGGGTAGCGTTGCCGTAGCGGTGCGAGGTCTGCAGGCCACACATGCCCGCCATCAACGGGTGGTCATCGGGCAGGGTTCCCCAGCCCATCAGGGTAGGGATTACCGGCACGCCGGTCAGTTCGGCGAAGGCCACCAGCTTGTCACTGGCGTCGGCGTTGATGATACCGCCACCGGCGACGATCAGCGGGCGCTCAGCGGCATTGAGCATGGCAAGAGCCTTCTCGGCCTGAACGCGACTGGCTTGGGGCTTGTGCACCGGTAGCGGCTCGTAGGCGTCGATGTCAAACTCGATCTCGGCCATCTGCACGTCAAATGGCAGGTCGATCAGTACTGGACCGGGCCGGCCGCTGCGCATTTCGTAAAAAGCTTTCTGGAAGGCATAGGGCACCTGACCTGGCTCCAGCACAGTAGTGGCCCACTTGGTCACCGGTTTGACAATGCTGGTGATGTCGACGGCCTGGAAGTCTTCCTTGTGCAGTCGAGCTCGAGGGGCTTGCCCTGTGATGCAGAGAATCGGAATGGAATCTGCCGAGGCGCTGTACAGGCCAGTGACCATGTCGGTGCCAGCCGGGCCGGATGTGCCGATGCACAGGCCGATATTACCTGCGTGGGTACGGGTGTAGCCCTCGGCCATGTGCGAGGCACCCTCGACATGGCGGGCCAATACATGGTCGATTCCACCAATTTTTTTCAAGGCAGCGTAGAACGGATTGATTGCGGCTCCGGGGATACCGAATGCGGTATCGATACCTTCACGGCGCAGCACCAGAACGGCGGCCTCGATTGCTCTCATTTTGGCCATTGTGTACTCCTTCGCACGGGTCGATAATTTTTGTAGTGGAGGTCAGTCTGTATTAGGCTTGCGTGCGTTAGAACACCTGAAAAATGTTTTCTGTCGATATGAAAGGTATCGAATGGCACGGTACACAGAGCTACATAGCTTCGTTCAGGTTGCCCAGAAGGGCAGCTTCGCTTCTGCCGCGCTGAGCGAAGGCGTGACCCCGGCAATACTCGGTAGGCGACTAGATGCGTTGGAGAAACGCTTGGGCGTTAAACTGATGCACCGATCGACTCGGGGTTTGCGCCTGACCGAACTTGGGGAGCAATTGCTGGAGCGCGCTAGGTTACTGCTGCGTGATTTTGACGACATGGAGGCCGATATCAGTGGCTGCGGCTCTATGGTCAAAGGCAACCTGATGGTTTCGGCGCCCGCTTCTTTTGGCAGAGTTCACGTTGCCCCGCACGCATTGGGGTTTCACCAAGAGTTTCCCAACTTGAAGCTCTCGTTCAACCTCACCGACAGCCTCGTCGATCTGGTTAGCGAGGGCTACGACATGAGCATCCGCATTGGCGGGGTAACCGACCCGAACTATGTAGCGGTCAAGTTGTTCAGCAATCGTCGGGTAGTTTGTGGCACCCCTGAATACTTTGCCCGGAATGGCCGTCCGACCACCCTGGAGGACCTGGCCGACCACAATTGCTTGGCATTTACTTTGCAGGGCGGCCAGCAACGGGGCTGGGTATTCCAGCGGAATGGCCGACAGGTAGCGATGCGGGTCAGCGGCAGTCTCGCGTGTAACGATGGCGAACTGCTGTTCTCATGGATGCGCCAAGGCTTGGGGATCGGCTGGCGCTCGACGTGGGAGATTCAGAAGGAGTTGCTAAGCGGCGAACTGGTCACGGTTCTGGATGACTTTGCCCTCGATGACTACGATATCCAAGCGGTGTATCCACAGCAGCGCTTCTTGCCAGCCAAGGTGCGGCATTTTATTGAGTACCTGAAGCTGGTGTACCAGAGCCCCGGATATTGGGAACAGTGATAGGGGCAGCGATGCACCCTATGGATGCTATAGAGGTCGCGGTTTGGATTATTTCAGTGCTTTGAATGCCTTCGTCGAGGCGGCGCGGCAGAGCAACTTCTCACGGGCGGCAGAACGACTGGAGGTGAAGGCCTCAACTATTTCTCGGTACGTAAGAGACTTAGAGACGGACCTGGGTATTGCTTTGTTTAATCGCTCAACCCGCGCGCTGAGGCTGACAGAGGGCGGGAGAACATTCCTGGTACATGCTCAGCGCGTGCTGGATGAACTGGAAGTCGCGCGCGCCGCAGCCTCTTCGTTGAATGACGAGCCCCGTGGCGTGCTCCAACTTAACGCACCACCGGCGTTTGCCCGGCACCACATCGTGCCGGCGCTGAGCGAGTTCAGGGCGCGATTTCCACAAATCCAAGTCGATCTCACCTGTGAGGAGAGTCAGGTCAATCTCATCGACGCCGGAGCCGATTTAGCAATACGTCTCGGTTGCTTGCCGGACTCCTCGCTTAAAGCCAGGAAGATTGCTGACGAGCAGTGGGTGCTGTGCGCCGCGCCCTCATTGTGGCATGAGCCGAGCGGACCAGAGCATCCAGAGGCCCTGGCGGATCAAGGCTTCATTGCGTCCAGCCAACGTCTGGACCTGTATTGGAGCCACGCTGGCGAGACAGTCCGGCAAAGTCACACGGTTACGTTGCGAACCAACGACCTTGAGGCTCAGCTAGTCGCCGCGCAGGCGGGGCAGGGCCCCGTCCTGCTGCCGGCTTGGCTGGTCGCTACGGCGATCCGCCAAGGCACGTTGGTGCGCTGGTTATCAGCATGGCAGTGCCAGCCTGGAGAGGTAGGTACCTCGCTGTGGTTTATCTATCCGCCGAAACGGATCGTTTCCTCTAAGGTGCGCAGCTTCATCGACTTCATGGTGCAACGCATTGGCGAGGCTCCATACTGGCGTCTTTGAGTGCCGGCCACAGTACTCAACTGAAACGGATATCTAAGGCGCGCAACCAGGTCTGCAGCCCTGCGTCCTGGATCGGGATCAGCAGCGCCTCACGATCGGAAGTATTGTAGTGGGCATGCCAGTAACCGGGCGGGGTGACGAAAGCCAGGCCTGGGGTCCAGTCGACCCGAGTCGGGTTAACGATTTCACCGGCTTCGTCGAGTTGTGTACCGACCAGACTGTAGCAACCTGGCGGGCAGTCGACGATAAAGTCCAGCGCGAGGGACTGGTGTCGGTGGGGTTTCTGCACGGCACCAGCCGGGACCAGGCCATACATCGCCCAAAGCACGTGGGTGACGGTGCGAGTTTGCGGGAAGTTACGATTACCGAGCAGAATGCTGACTCGGCTGCGGTCCTTGGCCCGCGGGTCGGCGGCGGCTTGGCGCAAGTGGGCGTTGGCGACCTCGCTGGCATACAGCGTCGGTGCAAAACGGTCCTCACTGCGTGTGGCGCCCAGGTAACGAAGCAGCGGTTCGTCGTGCACATAGTAGAATCGGCTGTCGCTAGACGCCTGAAGGATGCTCGCATGCATGGCCGGCAGCGCAACGAAGCAGCCTTTATGCCACTCGAAGGTGGATTTGTCATAGGTCAACCGACCCTCACCCTCGATGACGTAGAGCACTTGCGAGGTGGCGTTAGGAGCTAGACGCAAGCTGTCGCCAGCAAGTACTCGTACGAAGTTAGCGCACAGCCCCGGCCCCGTGGCAGGTCCTTCGCAACCCAGTGCTTGGCTTAAGTCCAGTGGTATGACTCGAGACTCGCCCTCCTGACATAGGGACGCCGGAAACGTATGGTACGGCACCCGAGAGATCAGCTTCGCGCCAATGGGATTGGCAGCTTTGCTGTACTCGAAGAATTTGGCTTCGGCTAAGTAGCTCGGACGTGCTGAGATGATCTGCTCGTTCAGGGGTTTGTTCACGGTATGACCTCTTGATAAACGATGAAAGCGGTGGTGCGAGGTCACTGTACAAACGTGGGGGAGGAGGATTAAGCCCCCAAAGAGCATAGGTGTTGTGCCAGTAGGGGATGTGAACAGCCTTACCATCATTGGATAATGACACCCCCACATATTGGACGGCACCTTCGTATGCAGACGAGGCCGTGCTCTTGCTCGATGGCGAAGGATTCAAAAACAGCTATAGCGCCGTATGCCTTTGTCAGCCCCCGGAACCAGTGAGGATCAAGCCCAAGTATGTATGCGCCATCTTCGAAGGTTGTACCTTCATCCTATTGCACTGAGCTTTGGGCTGTGAGGACCTGCAAAAACGAATACCAGTTCCGGTGTTACCAATCCGGATTTTTTTTGCTGTAAAAGCGCGGATATCACTCGTTTCCGTAGCGACGTCGCCGTTACCCTTCTTCATTAGTGGATTTGTCTATGCAGGGCTTTCCTGGCCAGGAGATCGATGCAATGGCGCCAGAGCGTGGCGCGTTCAACGATCTGCTTTTGCGCTTCATCTGCCTCATCACCCTGGCGATCTTCATTGTCGACACTCTGACTTCGTTCGAGATCGCCGTTGCCGTCCTCTACGTACTGGTCATCATGATCGCCACGACCCGTCTTTCGGTGAGGGGCATACGTCTGCTAGCAGCGATTTGTAGTTGCCTGACGTTGGCGGCTTTCCTGCTTTCGCACCACAACCAGTTCTTCAGTGAGGCTTTGGCCCGCTGCCTAGTCAGCCTTGTTGCCATTGCAGTCGCTGGCTGGCTTGCCGTGAAAAGTCGGAAGGTCACCGACCGTTTACGAGAGCAGTTTGCACTGCTGTCGCAGACCCATGATGCGATTATCGTCTGTACGTTTGACAGCCGTATTCGCAGTTGGAATTCCGGTGCCGAGGCACTCTACGGCTGGACCGCCGATGAAGTAATCGGACGAGACTGCTGGGATTTGCTCTGCAGTCGTTCATCACAGGCACCGCAGGCAATCAAGGCCGAGCTGTTGGAAAAAGGTGTTTGGGAAGGCGAACTGATCGAGACAACACGCGCCGGCAAAGAGGTCACAATCCTCAGCCGATGGTCGCTACACCGAGACCAACTTGGCAATCCCAGGGCGATTCTGGCCAGTAACAACGATGTGACCGACCGGCGCCTAGCCGAGGTCGCACTACATCGCTCCCAGGCTGAACTGGCCCACGTAAGCCGAGTCAGCATGTTGGGCGAGTTGGGCACCTCAATAGCTCATGAAGTTAACCAGTCACTGGCTGCCATCGTAACCAATGCCGAAGCGGCCCAACGTTGGCTGGACCGTGCCGACGCACATGAAGCGCGCGTGGCAATTGGCAGGGTGGCCAGCAATGCCCGACGGGCGAGCGATGTGATACAGCGGATTCGCGAACATACCCGCAAGGCCGAGCCACGGCATGAATGCCTGGATATAGAGAGTGTTGTGAGCGAATCCCTGACCCTCCTTGAGCGGGATATCCAGCATCGCCGGATACAACTCTTTCGAAGCCCGGTCCGTCGTCTGACGGTACGCGGTGACCGGATTCAACTGCAACAGGTCATGATCAACCTGTTGATTAACGGCATCGACGCTATCGACGAGCGTGAAGGCTCAGCTCGCCATTTGTACATCGAGGTTTGTGAGCAGGATCAGCAGGTGCAGGTCACGGTCAGAGACAGTGGTAAAGGTATAGAGGAAGAGCACCTCGACATGTTGTTCAACGCATTCTTCACCACCAAGGATGAGGGGATCGGTATTGGCCTGCCCATCTGCCGCTCAATCATCGAGGTGCATGGCGGTCGCATCTGGGCCGACAGCCGAGCGGGAGAAGGCGCGACCTTGTCGTTTGTACTGCCTAGAGTCTGCGAGGAGGTAATAGCATGAAAAACACCTGCATCTACATGGTGGACGATGATCACGACCTGTGCGAGGCCGTAGTTGGGCTTCTGCGTTCGGTTGATCTGGCCGTGAAAACCTTCGCTTCGCCGAATGAGTTCCTCCAGTTTCCGCGTCCGGAGGTTCCTAGTTGTTTGATTCTCGATGTGCGCCTCAAAGGCGCTAGCGGCCTGGACTTCCAAGCTCGTATGGACGATTTGCGGGTGAACATTCCAGTAATCATGATGACTGCCTACGGGGATATCCCAATGAGCGTCAGGGCCATGAAGGCCGGCGCCTTGGGCTTTCTCACCAAACCATTTCGCGATCAGGATCTACTCGATGCTGTAGTAGAGGCTCTTGAGCATGATCGTCAACGCCGAGTGAGCGAGGAAGGCATCATCGAGTTGCGTGAGCGCCACAACCGCCTAAGCACACGTGAGCAGGAGGTGATGGCCATGGCCACGACTGGCCTGTTGAACAAGCAAATTGCAGCCGAGCTAGGGATTAGCGAGGTCACGGTGAAGATTCATCGAGGCAGTGCGATGCGCAAGATGAACGCCGGCTCGTTCGCCGAATTAGTGCGCATGGCTCAAGCGTTATCAGTGCAATGGCAAGCACAAGGTCAAGCCTAGGGGCATACCAGAGCATGATTTGCAGCAGGCCAAGTGCAGCATAGTCTAAAGCTCGGTCTTTGGCTTTTCAGGTAGTACGTCTTGTCTCCCTACCATATTTGTATCGTCGATGACGATGAAAGCGTCAGGATGGCGCTCGATGGGCTGGTCCGTTCGATGGGCCATTGCGCTGACACCTTTGGGTCGGCAACTGAATTCCTGGCGTCGCAAGCATTGCACACCTGCGATTGCCTAATCCTTGATGTGCAGATGCCAGGGCTGTCCGGGCTCGAGCTGCAACAGCAGCTACTGACCTTGGGCGTATGCCTGCCGCTAATTTTCATTACCGCGTTTCCTGAGGCTCGCTGGCGTGAGCAGGCTCTGGCCGCCGGGGCTCTGGAGTTCCTTGGCAAACCCTTTGATGGTCGCACGTTGGTAAGCCTGATCGAGCGGGCGGGCCGACTTGGACGCGGGCGTTAATACCAAGGTATGAGTCGTTAGCACCATGATATGACGCCGGCTCGTCCAAGGTGTGGCAGGCGTGATCGTGACGTTGCTCCATCATTGAGACTCATCCGGAGATGGCATCTGGCTATCTCACGGCAGAAGAGTAGGAGAGGTATCTCCTGGGTTTATCTGGATGGGGGTCGCAGTGCTTTTGAGCAATCTTACGATAGGCAAGCGTGCGGCCTTGGGCTTCGCGGTGGTCACACTAATCTTCCTGCTCACTGGAATCTTCAGCTTGTCGCGCATGGCCGAGCTAAATCGAGTAGCACGACATGTGAATGATACTTGGATGTCGGGAATGAGCATCCTGCAAACCTTCAGTGCTCAGGTTGCCGTTATGCGAATTGAGAGCGTGCGCATTCGGTCGACATCTGATCCACAGGCCTTGGTTCGCAGTGAAGACTTGATCATCTCTGCCCGGCAGCGGCTGACCGAAGAGCTAGCGCGATACAAGAACCGCGGGATTTCGGCGCTAGAGAAACAAATGGTCGAGATGCTAGAGGTAGAGCTAGCAAATTACGTGGGCAATCTGGACCGGTTGCTTCGGCTCTTGCAGGTTGGCACCCCAGATGCTTCGCAACAGGCGGAAATCAATGCGGCCCTGGCACAAAGTGGGAGCCTGATCGGCGAACAGATCGACGCACTTGTTTCGCAGAACCAAGCAGGGGGGGCGAAGGCCATCACTCAGGCCCAAGCGCTGTACGAACGAGTGGTCGTGGTCGTCGCCTCTGCCTTGTGTGCCTCGATTGCGGCCACCGTACTGCTTGCGTTGCTACTCACCCGCAGCATCGTCAGGCCGTTGCATACCGCGCTGCAGGCGGCACGTGCCATCGCTGACGGTCACCTAGACAGGCCGATCGTACCCTCCGGCAAGGATGAGCCCGCGCAGTTGCTGCATGCGATGGCGGAAATGCAACATAGCCTGCGCACAACTATCGGCCTGATCAGTGACTCTGCCGGTCAATTGGCCACCGCCTCGGAGCAGATGAGCACGGCGATGGACGAGAGTACTCGAGGCCTTCAACAGCAAAGCGAGGAAATCGAACAGGCCGCGACCGCGATCACCCAGATGAGCAGCGCCGTGGATGAGGTGGCGGGCAATGCTGTTTCCACCTCCGAGTTGTCCCGCGAGTCGGACGAGGAGATGCGCAATGGTCACAGCCAGGTCGCCAACATCGTTGACCAGATTCAGGTTCTAGCCGAGGGCATCACGCGTTCCTCCGGGCAGGCAAGTGGACTGTCGGATCAGGTACGAGACATCAGCATGGTTATGGAGGTCATCCGTGGCATTGCCGAGCAGACTAATCTACTGGCCTTGAACGCCGCGATCGAGGCAGCCCGCGCCGGAGAGGCGGGGAGAGGCTTCGCGGTAGTAGCCGACGAGGTTCGCTCACTGGCTCAGCGTACGCAGAGTTCAACTCTGGAGATTGAGAGCATCATCACTGCGATCCAGCAGGGCACAGTCGTCACAGTTGAGGCCTTGCAGATGAGTGTTGGTCAAGTGGCTCAGACCCTTGAGAGGGCCCAGGCTGTGAGCGGTTCGTTACAGCGAACTACGGAGGCCGTTTCAATGATCAACGAACGCAATTTGGTCATTGCCAGCGCCTCCGAACAACAGGCCCTCGTGGCCCGTGAGCTCGACCGCAACCTGGTCAGCATCCGCACCTTGTCCAACCATTGCGCCACGAGTGCGACCCAGACGTCTGTGGCAAGCCTGCAGTTGTCACAACTGGCGGTCCAGCTCAAGGGTATGATTTCGCGTTTTTCGGTGTAACCCCATGATTTCGACCCGTGACAGCGCACGCTCGGCACTACAAACATGGCGTGGACATCTGTGGAAGGTATTCGGCTGCGGTCTGTTCGTGCTGCTCGCAGCCCTCTTGGTGGTGGCTTACCGACAGACAGAGCGTCAGGCGCGGCTGGATGTTCGCAATCTGGGGCTCGCACTAGAGGCGCGGCTTGATTCTGGCTTGCTACAACCTCTACACGCCAATCTGCGTACTCTGGCTACCCGGCTATCGGGCGGGGAGGTAAGTAACCACGGTTTGGATGCCACGTTGATCAGGCGCTTTCACGAAGAGGCGGCTAGCCTGCCAAGCCAGATGCCCTTCGAACTGATCGACGAAAAGGGGCGCCTGGTTGCTAGCAGCTTCGATGGCACCGCCGCGCCTTCCTTCGACCAACTTCGATACTGGTCACTGCTTGCTCGGCAAGCGCAAGACGGTGACTCGCTGGTGATCGAGCAAGATCCTAATCAACCGCGGCTGCACTTCGCCATACCTATCTTTGATCGCTTGGGAAGCAGGCAGGGTTGGGTCGCCACGTCGCTAAATTTGGCAACGGTGCTCGAACTGTTCCACGAGGTAGACGTCGGGCTCCACGGCGTCATCAGTGTACGTCGAGTGGATCGGCCGGAAAGCGTGCTGCGCGATCCCCCTCTGGCCAATCCTCTTGATCCTCAGGAACGCGTCGCCCTGGACGAGCAGCATGTGAGCGGACGCCGTGACGGTGACTTCTATATGCGTTCACCGCTGGATGGCATTGAGCGCCTGTATGGCTTTAAACGTATAGGCGAGTATCCGCTGGCATTAACTATCGGCCTTGCCACCGACGATTACCGAAAGGAATGGCACTACACCTTCGGTTGGGCCTGTGCGCTCAGCGCCGTGTTCTTTTTGGTGATCATCTCTCTGGACCGTCGTCTGCATCGTGCGCAACGGCGTGAGTCACGAGCGACAGCCGACCTCGCATTTATGGCGTACCACGATGCCCTGACCGGGCTGCCGAACCGGCATCGCATCAGTGAGCGCATTGAAGAAGCCATTGTCGACGCAGAAGATTTCCACCTGCTGTACCTCGATCTGGACAATTTCAAGACCATCAATGATTCCCTCGGTCATGTGGCCGGAGACCAGGTGCTGTGCGAACTGGCGCAGCGTCTTACAAGTCTGCAGGGCATCGATACTACTGCCCGCTTGGGGGGAGATGAGTATCTGATGTTGGTCAGAGCCACGACCAGAAAACAGTTGGAGCAGTTGCTGCGCGACCTTGACAGTCGTCTGCGAGAGCCTTGGCTGGTACATAACTGCTTGTTGGAGGTGCGGACTTCCATTGGTATTGCCTGTCATCCTGATCACGGGACGAGCTTTGACGACTTATTCAAGGCTGCAGACATTGCGCTGAATCAGGCAAAGAAATGCGGTCGGGCCCGGCATACCTTCTACACCCCAGCGATGGGAGAGCGAGCGCTGAAGTCACTACAACTGCAAGTTGAGTTGCGGGTTGCACTACACAACGATGAGTTCGAGCTGCACTACCAGCCGCAGGTGAATCTAGACAGCGGGGAGGTAGTCGGAGCAGAGGCATTATTGCGCTGGCGCCACCCTTCTCGAGGAATGATATACCCGGGGGAGTTCATTGCTGAAGCGGAGTCCAGTGGATTAATCGTGCCCATCGGGCGTTGGTTGCTTACCACTGCATGCGAACAGGCCGTGGCTTGGCAACGCATGGGCCTTGGAACACTCATAGTGGCGGTGAACTGCTCTGCTATTGAGTTCAAACAAGGCGATTATGTCGATAGTGTCGCCCTGGCATTAAGCACATCCGGTTTAGAGTCGTCTTTATTGGAGCTAGAACTCACCGAGTCGATTCTCATCGAGGACACCGAGAGGATGATCGCTTGTTTCCGGCGGTTGAAGGCTATGGGCGTACGGTTGGCAATCGATGATTTCGGTACCGGCTATTCGAGCATGGCTTACCTCAAACATCTTACGATTGATCGGCTGAAGATCGATCGCTCATTCGTCCAGAATCTGGCCGACAATGCCGATGACAGAGCTATCGTCGGCACAATGGTAACCTTGGCGCACAATCTCAATTTGCAGATCGTCGCGGAGGGTGTGGAAAGCGACAATGTATTACCCATATTGAGTCGTATGGGGTGCGACGAAGCTCAGGGCTATTACTTCTCCCGACCAGTGCCGGTGAAGGAATTCGAGTTGTTCATGTCATCTGCTTTGGGAGCAGTCTAATCAACCATGGCCGCGACATCCTGGTCGGTGACAAGGACTACGTCGACCTGACCAAACCGGGCGTTGAGCACTTCGTGGTCATGCCCTTCAAGGCGACTATCGTCATCAACGCCAAGCCTCGCGTGGTGCACACCCGCTACCTGACCTACCAACAATTGGTTGAGCTGGCATTCCCTGGTAGCCAGCATCCTCCGTAGACGGTTTACACGATTGATTATGACCACGGCCCTCACGACCAACCGGAGGGTTCGGTGGCAGACGGTCAACAAGTTCGTGTCAAAGAGGGGATGGAATTCTATGTCTCGGTCAGTGATAAGTCTTAATCAAACGCTCCTCGACCTCCGCAATGAGGGGTTCGAACTGGAAGTGCGCGAGGGTCATTTGGTCGTGCACTCCATTCCCTACCTCAACGCGCAAGGAGAGGTGAAGCGCGGTACGTTCTTCTGTCCGCTCGATCAGCCCAGCCCTGACGTGGTGGGGACTCCGAGCACTCATGTCATGCACTTCATTGGTGAATCCCCCCACAAGCACAATGGCGGCAGGATTACCGCAATTGAGTACTCGGCTGGAACATTACCCTTGACGTCGAGCCTGGTCGCGAACTTTGCCTTTTCAAACAAGCCGCAAGGTACCAATGGGTTTGCAAGCTTTTACGACAAGGTCTGGCATTACACCCGCATCCTCTGGAATGAGGCTCGGGCTGCGGACCCCGACGTCACACCCCTGACGTATAAAGTGGTGGAGGCGGAGTCACCGGATTCCGTGTTCCATTACGAAGATACGGCTTCGGCGCGTTACGGTACCACGGCGCTCAACGCCAGGTTTAGCTCACTGCGTATTGCCATTATTGGTCTGGGCGGTACAGGTGCTTAGCCTTTTCGTCGATAAGCTCATCCTCCAGCCCGGCAAGCGCGTCGCGTTGACGACTCTGAGAACTCTTTGGTTGGACGCGTATCCGGAACAGGTCGCAACGCCTGATAGGGATCAGCAGCTACTTGCAGCTTTAGCTTTGGCGCAGACACAGGGAGTTCTGCGCCTGCCCGGGCCAGCAAGCTTCGAGAAGCTGGGCAATCCCCCCATGCCAAAGGCGGTGACTCTGATTCGGGAGGAGAGGCGTCCTCAAGCAATTGATTACGGCGCTGTTTCCTGGCTTCCTGAAATGGGTTTCTGGCCGAACCTTTCGCCAGGCGAGCAAGCGACCGCCTTCATGATCAACGAATGGCTCATCCGGCGGCGGGGGCGCTTCATGCAGGTGCCGCTTCGGGAGCGTTCACTCGATATCTTGGGTGATGAGAAATTCCTGGATTCGCGGGCGCGCAATGGCGCGCTGTTCAACGGGCGCATGCCATTAAGTGCTATCGGGGCAATGCGGGTTGAGCATCCACTTGCATATCGGCCAGCCGATGCCATTGGGTTACCCGTGCTTGTGGTCGAAAACCACCACACTTTATGGAGCCTGGGGGAGTGGAATGAGCAGGCTAAGCGCTACAGCGCCATCGTTTACGGGAGTGGTAACACTATCTGTGCCTCAGGATTAGCACTGGTTGAGGTCATGCGCGAACGAGAGGCCCAGCGAGCAGAATATTTTGGAGACATTGACCCCGAAGGACTGAGCATTCCGCTGAAATTTAATCGACTGCACGAACTACAGTTGAGTCCGGGCGTCTTCTTCCAGATGCTGCTCGAGGTGGGGCGGCGGCGAGAGCTTGTGATGCTTCCTAGCGGCTATGAAAGTTTGGCGACGGCTTGGCTGCCAGACTTGGCTGAGGAAGTGAATACCCTGTGGGGCGAGGGCTTCTGGTTGCCCCAGGAGGGTTTGGGTCTAGAGCAGCTCATGAGGACTAGCTGAAAGGCGAGGAACAAGGGCAGCAATATTGCCGCCCATGCTATCTAGATGACCAGACTACCGCTTAGGAGCTCAGTGGGAAGCCCAGGATTCAACGGTTTCTGCACCGTACTGGGATTTCCACTCTTTCAAGGTTTTGTGGTTGCCGCCCTTGGTCTCGACGCGCTCACCGGTGTGGGGGTTTTTGTAGATTTTGAGCTGGCGAGGCTTTCGGCTAGCCTTCTCTACCGTTGGGGCAGAGCGGCGTGAGGCTTCCGGATCCAGCAGGTCAATCACATTGCGCAGGCTGAAGCCGTACTCGCCCAGCAGGCCACGAAGTTTGGTCTCAAACTCGATTTCCACCTTGAGACCGTCATCATTCTTGAGGCTTTCAAGCTCGGCGAGCTGCTGGGCCAATTGTTGTTCGAGTTTCCTAAATTCTGCGAGACGGGACATTTTGCACCTCTACCATGGGAGTGAATCACTATACATGACGAGCGTCATCCAGCGTGATGCGGTGCTAGGTTCTATACCTGAACTATGGAGGGTCGTACTGAATTTGGTTATCCATGAGTCCAGCTTCGCCAAGGATACCAGAGCTCCGATGTGACAGGAGCTCCGCTGTTCGTTGTCCCTGTCAGTATCGGTATTGCCGTATTTACTCTTTTGTGTAATCGACTATTGCCTGAGCCACAGATACCCGCCGGACGTTTAACGCACGAGTCTGGTGAATGGTGGAATGAGCATGCCCGCTTTCAAATTGTCGAGAAGGGAGTAATGTGCAGAATTTGCACATTGCAAATCCATACGAACCCATCAGCCTCTAGGGCCAGGCGGACTATAGTGTGCTAAGGCTTCTCACACCAGCCTTACTCAAGGCAGCACTAAGTCAGCCTGATGTCGAAAAACGGGTGAATTGGCTTCAGGGTTATCCCTGAACTTAGGCTCTGTACGAAATCCCGAGAAACCCAATCGCCGCCCCTCGAACGCTGAGATTTTGTAGAGTCCCCCGTCATCAACGGAAAGGAATCCTGTGATGGCAAAGCGTTACGAACTCTCGGACGAGGCCTGGGAGGTGGTGTCCGATCTCTTCATCGAAACCCATGGCCGAGGGCGCCCGCGCCTGAGCGACCGGCTGATGCTCGACGGCGTGCTCTGGGTACTCTGCTCGGGTGCTGCGTGGCGAGATATGCCGGAGCGCTTCGGCCCATGGTCAACGGTGTATCAACGGTTTCGGGGCTGGCGAAATCAGGGCACGTTCGATCAGATGCTCAAACGTCTGCACCTGAGATTGAATGAACAGGGCTTGATCGATCTGCAAACCTGGATGATCGATTCAACCGCAGTGCGCGCAACCCGAGCCTCATCTGGCGCCGGGAAAAAAGGGGGCCTGACGAGCCTGCCGATCACGCTCTAGGGCGCAGTCGCGGTGGTCTGACGACCAAAAACCACATGCTCTGCGACGCCAACGGGACACCGTTGCGCTTTCTCCTCTCTGGCGGTCAAGCCAGTGACATCAGCTATGCCCAGCCACTGCTGGACGAAGTCCGCATTCCGTCGAGCCAACGAGGCCGCCCGCGCAAGCGCTGTAAATGGCTGCTTGCTGACAAGGGATACGACGCCGAAGCGCTACGCCGCTACTGCGATCAGTATCGAATGCAGCCCGTCATCCCGCTGCGATCAATGAAGCGCAAAACCAAGCCTGGCTTACCCAGGCTGTTTGATCGGCCCAAGTACCGACAGCGCAACATCATCGAACGGATGTTTGGCTGGCTGAAAGAGAACCGCCGTATCGTGACACGCTTCGACAAGCTCGCGAAAAGCTATGCAGCTATGGTCTCGTTGGCTTGTTCCATGCAGTGTTTGCGACATCTTTTTTCGTACAGAGCCTAGTCCTTTGCACAGCTAGTTATAAAGGTTTAGAGCGTTTCAAAGCTTTCTCCTTGCCCGGGTAGTGGATGGTCATGTCAACGCCAGAGCAATCAGCTGTGGCAGTATTTTCTCAGCAGGGCCTATCAGCATGATCTCGTTCGGCCCATTCATGGATACATCTACGTTATTGACGTGTATGACCACTGCACCAGACGCTAAGGCGATATCTGGTAAGTCAGCAGCAGGCCTGACCACACCGGAAGTCCCGATAGAAAGCAGGATGTCACACTGTCGTGCTGCTTGGCTGGCGGCTTTCCATACACCTGGCGGGAGGTACTCACCAAACCACACGATAGCTGGACGCAAGCGGCCGTTGCATCGGCGGCAGCGGGGCGGTTCTATCAAAGCGCCTTCCGCTGGAATAATCGGAAACACCAGCGGTTCCACGACGAATCGATGACAGGCGAAACACTTGGGGCGCATCAGGCTGCCATGGAGATGAAGCACCTCCTGATTACCTGCCCGCTCGTGCAAATCATCAATATTCTGAGTGACCACGGTGACACTCCGGCCGCTGCCAGATAACCGATGGATCGCCTGATGTGCCGCATTAGGCTTGGCTTGCATTACTTGCTGGCGCCGCCATAGGTACCAGCCCCAAACCAGCGCCGGATTTTCGCGGAATGCCTGCGCCGTTTCTAAACGCTGCGGGTCTTGGCGCTCCCACAACCCGGTCAGCTCGTCGCGGAAAGTCGGAATCCCGCTGCCGGCAGAAACGCCAGCGCCGGTAAACACCATGATATGTTGCGCGGACCGCAGTGCCTCAGCGGCTTTTGCTAGGTTGTCCATGGGTATTCATCAGCCTAACGCGGGGCAGAGAGATCTGTCAGGATAACGGCCGCGAGCGGCATCGGAATTGACTTTATTAAGTGCACAGTTGTGACGGGCGCCTCGTGCCGAAATAGCCAGGCTCGCACTCGCAGAACCCAAACCGCATTCCAGTGGGGTTTTATCGGCCAATGACGGTGTGCGCTTCTGCATCAAAAGTGTGCGTACAACTGCGGTTCGTCAGCAGGTTTAGGTGGAAGGGCCACGCAGGTCGTTCGCGCTTTCAGGGTTCGCGCCGAGTACAACGCATGTGACCGTTTCCGCAGGCGTAAGTCGAGATCTCCTAATTTGTAGGTGGCCACCGCAGTCTCGTAAATCACCGCGCTTTGCGAGCACTCAAGCCCACGGTGAATCACAATCTTACGAAGCTCTTCCAGGCTCCAGTGCGGACGTCCGCTGATGGATGGAGGGCATAGCATTTGCACCTGCGCGATCTCGACGCCCGTTGCCTGGGTGAGGAAAACGTTGAGTTCGTAGGCATCTTCCACAACAGCTGCTCGCTCGCTCTCATCGTTGAAAAGCGACCGCAAGGTTACCCAAAAGCACATCCCCTCAATTTCACAATAAGAACCTGTACGGACAGTACGGGTGTGAGATTCGGACAAATAGATCAAAACGGGCTCCACTGAGCGCTGTATACCCCTTGGCGAACGGCCACCAGGGCTGGAAACCTCAAATTATCCCACAATGAACACTATAGATTGTAGCCCTATCGTGTTCGATAGCGCTTCATCATTCCTTTTCAGAGGAATGATGATGGAAATCCGTGAATCCCTGGGTGAGGCACTGCGGCGCATGCGCATTCTTCACGACCTGACCCAGGAAGATTTCGCCGTAGTCAGTAGCCGAACCTACGTGAGCTCACTCGAACGCGGACTCAAGTCGCCGACGATTCAAAAAATTGAAGAGCTGGCCGGCCGCATGGGTATCCACCCACTCAGCCTCATCGTGTCTGCATACCTTATCCAAGATCCCGATGTGGGCTTCGACGGGCTGATCAAGCAGGTGAAAAAGGAAGCGCTCAAGCCTTGAAAGTCGATCCAATGCCCAAAATGAGCGCTATAGTGTTCATGCCATCCTGAATCGACTACTATCGCGCTGCTCACTGAGAACCAGCTTCGGGGAGCAGCGTAGCCATGCGTAGATCATTCCATGGCTAAGGTGACCCCTTCTACATTCAAATGCCTATGGCCACCGCCGCTGCTCTCCGTTTTTCAATTGGCTTGTACAGGCGACCGTATCGAGAATCGTGGAGGATTCCTGACTAGCACTGGCGAAAGGCTGCAGGCAGGGAGCCTGGATGGAGGAGGGCATAGCTAAATAATGCTGTTTTGTCTCTCGGGTATAGCGAGCGAGGCGCGAGGATGGGCCTAGCCACGAGCAGCGCTAGCCATGCGAGACCCCATCTATCTCCTCCTGTGCGGCTTGAACAACCGCGTCGGGCTCGGAGGATATGAAGTCCTTCGGCAGCTTACCCCCCAAATACGAATTGGACGATTCGAACCATAAAGCCATGCCCCAGCCATTCACCCTGGTGGCCAGCACAGCGATGACGCGCTGCATTCCCTGGGCCGCAATGGCCAAGGTGCGTGCTTCGATGGCGAAACGTGGAAAGTACTCCACACCCTCGTAGTTGATAGAGAAGATCGCACCGTCTAAATACCGGTCAGGAGCGCCGTCGCTGCGTTGCTCAGCCACCGCCGGCAACAGGGCATTCAGCTCTGGCCAGGTAAGCCAGTCTCCGCTGGCTATGACCCTGGCTTGTGCCTTGGACTGGAAAATGGCCTCTCGGCGGGAAAGGTTCCTCACCTTTGGAGTTGCACGCATTCTGCAAGACGCTCCTTAAGCATTAGGGTGAGGGGATGTCACCAGCCAGTTCTGGTCTGCCCGCCGAGAGACAGATCATCGCTAATTCGGATTTTCAACGCTGGTCGTGGTCGACGTATGCCCAAAGTGACAGGCACACCCGGAAGTCCGCTTATAAGAGCGGGGCCAGGCAGAGCCTGGGTAACAGGTCGCTCATTGTTGAGTCTGCTAACCGCATGCGCAGAAACCTCTCCGTTGGCTGATTGATGCCAATTTATCAACGGCAGCCCGTGTCCTGGAAGTAATCGTCCTGGGCAACCAGGCCCAAATCACCGCTCTCAGCAGTCGGCTCATCACTGAACAGCTGTTGAACGCGTCGCTCTTGCTTCAGGTACGCCAAGGTCTGAAAAAAGCAGTGCTCACAGAGGTTTACCTCAAATCGCTGACCATCGTGCTCACTGCCATACCCCCAGTGGGCTTGTAGAGTTCCATACTGGTAACCACCCGCGGCCCTGCGCGTTGTCGGAAAACGCGCGCATGAATGCACGCACCGCCGCCTAGCCACGATCAGGTTCCAAAGCAGCTTCACACTCATCCAAAAAGGAAGCGACGCAGGCGAGCGATGAGCCCTGCAAACTGAAGTCTTGCTCGATAAAGTTATCGTAGGTTTCGAACAAGGGTGTGGGTGCGCGCGCCATGAAATACCAGCCAGAGTTTTGAAGACAATAGACTTCCAGTTATGACAGTAATCGGAAGTTAGAGGCATTATATGCGCCAATTTTACTGCCGCGTACTGAGGCCTTAGGCCTTGATGGATGAATCCAAATCACCTACAATCTCGTTACAAGCCACTTGGTTAGGAGTCAGCATAGGAGCTGGTTTCGCCTTGGGATATGCGAAAGCACAAAAACCACCTTTTAGGTGGTTTTTTTGTGCCTGCTGTTTTTGCTCCTGACGGACACGTCCAGCCTGGAGCAAAGTACACGCTCCATGAAAGCCACATTCAAAGCGCTTCGCTGGTCCCTAGTGCTGTGCTCTCGATCTTCTGGAGCCCGCACGCCATGATGCGACCCGACGCCAAAGTCGAAAAAGTGTACCTCTACCCCAAACAGGTGGACTTTCGAAAATCCATAGATGGCCTGCTCCTTGCGCGCTTAGTGGATGCCGGTGTGGCAAACGCGGCAATACAGGATTTCGATGGCCACGTCGTCAGCTCGTGAGCTGCGACCGTTGAAAGTCATGGGGCGAGGGGAGCTGTGGCCGACTGGGCCGGCATAACCGATAGCTGTGTACATGTGATGCCTCGCTAAGTGCTGAGTGTTGAGGCGGCGCATTGTGCGCACCAGGCCGGGGTGCGGGCATGTCCGTTCCCGCGTAAGTAATGCCTAATCCTCCGGAGGTGTACGGCCGGGGAAACGCACAGGCACAGATCTGCGGTCATGTCATTGTCTAATCCTCTGTATGATCGCCCATGCTTCTGACTTCCCACACTACCGCCCACCGGCTCAACGGATGCTGTATGGGCGATCTGCACTTAGCATCTAGCGGTAGCGGCCTAAAGTGGGCGAAGCTGTTTACCATTACAAAGGTTAGGTCCCTTGGAATCTTCGCGTTCTTGTGCACATGCTCAGAGAATTCATTCTGCGTAGAGGCTGGTGTGCTCATCGTGAGCGGTGCCGGCACATCATGACCGTGATGGTGCAAACTCTCTCCTCACCGTCGTGGATCTCCTATTCTCTATTTGTAAAGCCATAGTCGGCTGCTTCTCAACCGTTCATAAAACGGGGTTGCCCCGCCAATTTGTGCTCTCGGGAGAAATGTATGGAGAATCAACGCGAACACTTCGGTTTGAGCCGGCGTGAGATGCTGATTTTTCTAGGGGCTATGGCGTGGGCGACCACAAGACGAGCGCAAGCGGCGCCGACCCCTTTTGACACAGAGTTAGCCCAGGCCATTGCTTCAAACGACCTGTCTTTCACTGGTGCAGACCGCGAAAAATTCATGGTCTACCCGGGCGATCAGCCCCGCTCTCAGGGAGGGTATCGTGGTCACCCGAGTGATCGGCAGATCTCGACATCAGCCAGGAGCCTAATTGTTGCTTGCGAGGTGACTAGCGAAGCCAACTACCGCTCCAAGCTCCAGAGCCCTATCTGGCCTGGTGGTGAGTCGGGCGTGACCATCGGCATTGGATACGATCTTGGGTATACCACGGCAGCTAACTTCCGATCGGACTGGGCCCGGCTGCTGCCTGAGCCTACAGTCGTCAGGCTCGCAAGGTGTTGTGGAACCAAAGGAAGACCGGCATCACAGAAGACTAGAGAACTCCGCGACGACAAGGTTGGCTGGACAGAATCAAATACCCAGTTCGATGCGTACCTTCGGTATGTGGTTGGCCAGACGGAGGATACGTTTAAGAACTGCAGCCATCTCCATCTGGACTCTTTCGGTGCATTGGTCTCACTGATTTATAACCGTGGAGCCAGTCTTTCTCGCACGTCGGATCGTCGCCGCGAAATGCGCGAGATCTACGCACTTATGCGAGACCGCGATTTTGGCGCCATTCCAACCAAGTTTCGTGACATGAAACGACTCTGGAAGGACGATCCTCAGGCACGAGGACTGCTGAAGCGGCGGGAACTTGAAGCGCTCCTTTTTGAGCAAGGCTTGAAGGCCTAACCTGGGAGCTCAATCATGTGGCACTATCGGCTCACAGCGGGGTTGCTTACTGTCTTCGTAGTGTTGCTGGCTGAATCCGCGATAGCGGCAAAATCTACAGACCAAGCGCGAAGTGTCGCCCAGCTAGTACACACGGGCGAATGGGAACTTGCGGCCGAGGGGGCGCGGATCGCACTCCAGTACCAGATGAGTCATCGCCGCGCTCCGGATGCGGTGCCCGCGGCAATCCTGTTGGCTCCCGCGCTCACTCTGCTAGATCGACATGCCGAGGCACTGCGCCTTCTGGCGCCATTGGGGAGCAGACCGGCAGTAGTAGCTGCACGGGGCACTATCCTATTGGATCAAGGCGACTATCAAGGAGCTACAGAGGCCTTTACGTTGGCACTACAAGATCCGGCGTCCCTGCCCAGAGTTACGCGGGCTCGGGTCATCTGCGAGCGGGCTTATGCTGACGAGCAGACCGGTGATACCAGTGCAGCTGCGGCGGGATATCTCGAGTCTTTGAAGTTGTACGCCGCGGCTGGACACGAACAAACCTTCTTCATGGATCGGCCCCGTGTCAGTGGCACCTTATGGGACCCGGTTGCCCCGCAACCAATCAAAGTACCTGGGCCCGTAGGAGACGTGATTACTGAGCTTGATGCGCTGGGCGAACCTAATGCGCAGGCAGGTTATTACTCTGAAGCGTTCTCAGCGTATTTGGAGGAAGAGTACCTAGACTCGTACCCGCGTGCTGGACCATTCGTGGACTGCCTTGTCCGGGTGGCCCAATATAAAGAAGCGACCGGCGAGAAGGAGCTGGCGCACGCGATCCTGCAGACCGCGATTGCGCAGGCCAGCGTATTGGAAGGGTTGGGGTACACGTATCGCCCAGCCCTTGTTTTCAGCGCGTACTTTGAATTTTTGGAACGGGCAAATTTCGAGCCCAAGCGGCTGGATCAGATGGCACAGTTTGCCCTGTTCGCAGCTGGGCAAATCAGTCCTGCATACAGTGAGGGCGACATCCGATCGCCAACGTCGCCGACATCCAGCCCGCGAATGAGGGCGTACCAGGCACTTGAAGCGGTACGACTGCGCTCGCTATTCAGGTCAGGTGAAATGTCTGACTCTGTCCGTGATGAAGCGTTTGTTGTAGCACAGGACTATCAATCGTCGATTGCGGCGCTTGCCGTTCACCGACACTCAGAAGGGAGAGTGCACCCGCGTGACCCTGCCGTTTTCACAAAGGCTGAGCACAAGGCGTTTTGGGAGCAGTTCGACCGGGACACGCCAAATAGCGCCCAACTGTCAGAGTTTCAGCTGAAACCTGGGCAGCTCTTTCTCATGATCAGCCCTGGTGCAGGTACAGGTGCCGGGCGCATTTGGGCGCAAGATACGCAGGGAACTGTGTGGGCCGCCCTCGGCACTGACCGCGAGACGTTACGTACAGACATCGAGACCCTTCGTTGCTCCCTGGACGTGAAGATGTGTTGCACGTTCCCTGCTAACTCACGAATGGGGGCTGCGTACCGCCGTCTCAAAGACGCATACATCGCCGAGTACAACCTTGATTCAGTCGAGGACTGCCCGTTACAAGAGGAGGACTTTGAGGCTTCAATAGCTTATCGAGTGTTCGACGAGATATTCGCCGATTCGACAATTCGAGGCATGGCTTCGAAGGCGGAAGAGTTGATCATTGTGCCTCAAGGGGAGTTAGCCTCGGTACCGTTCGGCGCGCTACCTTTTGAACGGCCGAGGGCAGGGCGCGGACCTGTCGCGGCGGCATCAACTAAGTGGTTGGGCTTAGAGAAGGCCATCCAGATCTATCCATCGGTCAACAGCTACTTAGAGGCGGATGTAAGTGAGCAGGCCCTCGACAAAATCCGCCTGTTTGGAGTGGGCGATCCGACCTTGGGTGACAATCTCGCTACAGGGCGTAAAGTCGATTGCACGCAGTTCACTCCCCGTAGCCGACGTGACCGCGGCGAGTCTTTTGGCGATCCGATGCGGGCGCTAGCGCCATTGCCAGGAACCCGGTGCGAGCTGCTGGCCATGTCCAAGCTCAAAGGCGTCGCGTCAAACAAAGCATCCCGTGTTCTCTTATGGGAGAGCGCCACAGAAACTGGGCTACGCGCCGCATCCAGAACCAAACGGTCCATGAACCAAGCGGAGGTTTTGGTATTCGCCACCCATGGGCTCATGCGAGGGGATTTTGGGCTCAAGAAGTCTGCCCTCGTGCTGTCCAGGCCAAGACTTAAAGGACCGACTCATTCAGACAGCTTCCTTACGTTGAGCGAAATCATGCAGCTGCAGCTGAAAGCGAGGCTTGCCATTCTTTCAGCGTGTAACACTGGCTCGAGTGGTGATGCTGCAGGTGATGCCTTGGCCGGCTTCGCCACTGCGTTCTTTCGAGCCGGCGCAGAGTCTGTATTACTGTCTCAGTGGACAGTACGTGATGATGTGGCCGCTTTCGTTACGCCAAGGATAGTTGCGCTAATGATGGGAGATCCCACGATCAAAGAGTGTGAGCGGGGAGGCCAAGCAGACCGCAACGCTGCGGAGGCCATGAGGATGGCGCTTTGCGAGGCTCGGCGCAGCCAGGCGCTGGTTGCCGACTTACCAGGCGATTGGGCCCCTTTCGTGTTGGTCGGAGGGCGTTCCAAGCTATAGAAAGACTCGGCCCGGGAATTAAGAGTTGTTCGGACTATCGCATCCAACTCTAAATTCCCAGCTCTCCAGCTACCCCAACTCGGGGGAGGACGATCGCACTCTCTATTACACCATGCAGGAGGAGTTCATCGACCCCATTATCGAAGTAACGGAGCCGGAGACCTGACCTGCCGGCAGCACATCGATCGCCTCGAACCTCTGTTATGGTTTCGGTTCCAGCTTTGCAGTAATGAAAGCATCTATCCAGCCGCGCCATTGATCATAGATGGGCCCACTTTGGAGGCTGTAGCTTACTAGCAGGGCTTTTCCATCTGGGCTTATTTGAACATTGGCTCCTTTGCTAGGAGAGTGGTTGAGGCTTACGTAATCTATTTTCAGGAATTCCTTGAAGACAAACCCTTCCGGCGCAGGAATGGTGTCTTTGAAGTCCTTTGATGTAATCTCTATGTTATGCGTATCAAGGGTTTTTGAGTAAGGGAAGGTTTGTACTCGAAAGCTGGGGGCTGCGTTTTTTGGTGATGTCGGCTCCAGCAATACTTCGATATTTGCGTTTACTGATGTTGGCAATTTGGGTTCTTTGCTAGTCCCTTTCACAAATATTTTAGAGCCATCCTTTGGAACGAATATTTCTGTTTTAACCCCTGGTTGATCGACTTTAATCGATTTGTAGGCCACGACCTTGTAACCTGTCGGTGGCGGTATTTCCTTCACAACTTTCGAGTAATCGATTGTTTCAGTGGTTATCACCTCAGCTGCTACTGGGCGTGGCTCCCGGCCCACCTTGATCGGTGATTCAATGAGGGCTGTGAACTGTGGCTTCAACTGTTTACCACAGTCAGGGTCGTAACTAACCCCCGCGAGTGGTTTTGAGGCATCACCAAGCGTCTGCATAACTTTTGACATTGGAACAGCTATGGAGGTTGATTGCATGCGCTCTGAGCCAACAGTTTTTTCACCAATTGCAATACCAAATACCATTCCTAGCTCGTTGAAGATTGGACCACCACTATTTCCTTTGTTTAACGGTATTTGCACCAGAATACTCGATGTCGCCCCAGCGCCAGCCATAACTGGTCCGTAATTACTCGTTAGTATTCGGTCTCCACCCTGGTAGCCCAATACCACGAAGTCGAAATTTCCGGCTCGTTTGTAGTTATCGCATAAACGCAAAAAGGGTCTCACTGTGTCTGAGTTCTTGATGCGTAGTAATGACACATCGTAGGGTGATTGAGTGGCAGTGATCACCTCCAACTCAACCGGCGGATCGACTGCGCTCAGTGCATCCTGATCCTTAGCGGGAAAATACCCTTCAATGAAGAAGCCATCTTCATCGAACAGAGATTTATCTGGGATATTGTGGCCGGCTGAGAGCACCAACCCATCCGGAGAAGCAACGAAGCCGGTACCGCGCTCATGGAAGTCCACTGATTGTTCGTTGGGAAGAGGCCGCTTGAGTGTGCCGTAGACATGGAGCTGTATAACGGCAGGCCCAGCTTCAAAGTATGGCTCGCCTAGCGCCGGCATTGCTGTGAGCGCTGCAGCGAAGGAAATTAGCCCCCTAAACATGCAATTGAGGCTCTGTTCGATAGGAGTGGAGCTTTAGCACTGGACCATCCTTGAGGAGCGACTTCCGGTTTATCGTATGCCTGGTTGGCGTCCCCTCAAACTGATTACCGCCAAGCACTAACACCTTGTCACCTTGATCAGCCAGAAAAAAACCGACGTGCCCCTTACCTTGTGACCTCATGTTTTTGAAAACAACAATGTCACCCGGGTTAGGTGATTTTGTCTCCTTTCCCCAGTCTCTGAATGAAAGCGCAGCAGCACTCTTGGTCCGGGGGCTTGCATCTGGCGGAAGCGTTTTGCCAGTCGAGGCCATCATGAGGCAGTAGTTCATGAACGCCGCGCACCATGCTGTCGTGTCTCCACTGGGCTGAAGCCTTGTGGCCTTGAAAAACTCGACGATCACTGGGTTCCATCGTACCGGCCAAGCAGTGATGTAGGGTTTGCGGTCCTCTCCGTACTTGCCTTGACCCACGTCGTGGAAGTACAGAGCGATCTCAATTGGAGTACAATTCATGGGCACCGCCTTAAGCACCTCACGGGCAAGTCTCTCTTCCGCGCTCGTTGCCGCCTGGGTGCCCATCGGTGTGTAGTCTGTGAGCACGCCTTGGTTGAGGGACGGCTGATCCTTGAAGGCTTCCAAACTTGATGGAATGAGTGGTGCTTCATCGTCTTCCTGCGCGAGGGCACTCCAGTTCGGCCCGTCTGCCAATACGAATCGTGGTACGACTGCAGCGAGGCAGGTAGCTACCAAGATGTCGCGTCGTGATAGAGACATGGGAGTGCCCTCAAGTATGTTGCTGTGTACGCCCTGTCCCAAGTGGGGCGGGCTCTAGTGTCGGCAAAGTCAGCACAATTACTTCAAGTTGAAATAACACCCAAGAACGGAACAACCCTAGCTAAGCATTCTCGATGGGGGAGTACGGATCAAACTGGTCACAGTTAGTAATAGTAGCTCGCTAACCTATTCTCGCTACTTGTGGCACTCAGTGAGTATCCCGGCAGGGGACATACTGTCGCCTTCAGCTTCGGTCCGCCATACGTGCGGCTCACGCGGTTCCACAAGAATTGGTGGCTCGTAAAGATCAGCTGCTTGGCTTGGGAAGCCGGCGGATGCTCTACCCGATAGGACACAGAGTAGCCCTGGGAGCTCAGATTGTGAGATTTGGCGAAGGGTGTTGATGATCACGATGCAATTCTTCGGAAATACTGTATTAATAAACAGCCTTGGCTTACCCGTCAAATCCTGGTAGAAGGAGTTGTTCATCATTTTGCTGCTGCGCAAGGCAATGTGCCGGCACCGGCTCCTTGCATGCTCCGGGTCAATGCTGCCTTCAGCGGTGAAACTGCGCATCGCTGTACAGCCTAAAAGTCAATGCTCTCGAGTCCGTGCGAAGTCGGGGGATGGTGTCGGCGAATATATGCCTCCAGCCGCAGAATATCCTTTAGTAGGCGTTTGAAAGCCGTGAGGCAGCTCGGCCACCACTCGACCGCGTGCGCCCGTCAGGTCCGGTAGTAGAGAGCGCCGGCGCCTGATCTACTTCGGTTGGTGTTTCAGCAGAAACTGGTACGGTTTGTTCTCGGTCCCGGATCCGTCAAAAGATGTTGATGACCAGTAGGAATACCCTATCACACGTGGATCATTGGCCATTATTTCCTCGGTAGCAGATAGGGCTTTCCCCATCGCCTCGTCCCAAGTGTATCTACTCCATTGCTGTCCGTAGGCTGCAAGACCGAGCAAAATGGGGCCTCTGATACCCTTCATTATTCCTGCTATGTAATGCTGCCTGTTACCCGGGCCTGTCCTGCTGTCATCGAAAGGTTTGCAGTCTTCTTGGCACTTGCTGTAGGCCTGCATAGAGACAAAGTCGGCCGCCGACAGCGGAATCTCTTTAGCTCCAATGTGGCCCCCATGGGTTGTAATGCCCACTGATACACCTGGCTTCAGAGCCTTCACCCTATCCTTCAGGTCTTGAAATGCCTCGGCATGGGTTTTGTAGCCGCAAACTGCGTTACGCCTCCACTTGCCCTCAAGATCAAGCTCAACTGCATCGATGCCACCGGTAACCAAGGCGGGCACTAGGTCTGAGCTTGAATCGAGAAGGTCATCAATGGCGACCTTCGTTGGTGGCAAGTACACAGTCGCTATGACATGCATCTGCTTAGCTCGAAGAGCTTTCACCAGCTTCTCTACTTGGTCCAACGTGGCAAGAGGTATTGGTCTCTCGGCTTTGGAGGCAGGGATATGGGGCGGACATTTAGTTGCTTCTGCAGGGTCCTTCGTCAGCATGATGTGGACACGGCGGACACCAATGTCTTCGAGCTTTTGGATCAACGCGTCTGAGTAATTTGCAGGGCTTTTCCACCACACGCCACGCCCCTTGAGCACATCCTCGATATCAGCTGCTGACACACCCATTGAGAGCATTATCAGCAGGAACAGCGCTTTATTCATGTTGGGTCCACCGGGCTGATTGGTTGGATCAGCTTAGATTAGCCTCTGTGCGCCGTCCAATGAGCTCGGAGGCAAATTCGCGATATGCCTTATTATGGAATTAAATTTGATCCTCCTTGACGCGGGGCCGGAATGCGTCTGCACTGAGAGCTATAGCGTTCCCTCGAATTAATCATTGTTCAAGCGTCCTAGGTGAATGTACATGAGAGTCCACTCGAAGATAGCTAGTGTGTTGTTACTATTAGGTGCTTCAATGTCAATCTTTGCAGACGACTGTGGAGTGCCGGGGGCGATAGTAGGAAAATTAGATAAGAAGAAAATCGATTTAAAGGCTCGTTTCTTTCAAGACGGATCAATAGCTGTGAGAGCACGGTTATCTGTAAACCCAGATGGTGGTCCTGGTTCGTACACAGTTGGTGATCACGGATTCACCTATATTGCGAATGGTCTATCTGCCTGGCGGAATGGTAAGCGCCATGAGTGCGACATACCGTGCTCAAAAGAGTTTAGAAAAGCTGAATCGAAAGGCTTCGAAACTGGCACCACCGAGTTCTGCGTCTTCGCGATGGAGGTCGAGCCGTTGGAACCAGGCCGTGGACTTGTGTCATGCGGTGACGGACGACTTGTAATTGGGAACGGTAAGGGGAAACCAAAATTGGGCGGTATGCTAGATACTGTTACCGGCAAGCAAGTCAGATCTTATGTTTCTACAACATCTAGTAGGCATACTATTGAGGGGGTTGTTCAGCATTTGGATTCTGAAACACTCCCGATCGCCGTTACGCCAAGGACTGATCTGCTTGGAAAGGTTGTTTGGATAGGTGGTACGGGTTACAGAAGCACGTACGCCATAATCGGGGACAAAGGTCCTGCATTCGGTGAGGGTTCTATAGCGCTCCACCAGCTGTTGCGTACTGGAGTAATTTCAGAGCAGAAGTCAGGACCTATCGCTTTAGAAGATCGTTGTGGGGCTGGCGAACTAGGATTGCGGCCACCGTTTCAATCAAGACCGGACCGTCCTAGTGACAAATGCAGACCTGGTTATACGGCTAAGTCACCAAGCGATATTCGAGCCTACACAGGTATAATAGAAGAGTTGGATTTCGTGGTTCTTGGCGATGCCAAATTTCAAATGGATGGTAGAATAATAACAGAGGCAGTTTCTGCTGAGTCGATAAAGTCGACGGCGGACAAAGCTGGCTACACAAAAGAGGCAATTGATAAAATGCTCGCATGCCTTCCAAGGTGAATTTAAGTGCTTGTGATTAAATCCGTTCAAAAGTGATCACAAGCACTGCTTAGTTGAATTAGAACTGCTTGGTGCACGAATCGAGCCGAGCAAGAACCAAGGTTTCTTCTTCTTGCGCAAGGTTCGCGCTTGCAGCTTTTGCAGCAGCTCCATTTTTTATATATATATCGAATTTTGTATTGGCATCCATCTCAGCTCTCAGAGCTTCTTTTAATTGTTTCAAGTCTGGGTCCTTCAGAACCACAGTAGACTGAGCCTGATACAGCTTTCGGCGAACTTCTTCGATATTTTCAGACGCTGTTGTTATGCCCGGATTGGAGAGAGGGGTTACATCTGGGAGGGGAGCGACAACACCCAGCATGCAGTCCATGGCGATACTGGCTTTACGGTAGTTCAATGCCTGAATCGTAAAATCATAGCGCTGGCCGTAGATGGAAGAGCCGGCCGCAATGGCACTCCCGGTGTAAACGGTCGAGGCTGATTTAGTTAAACCTCCGATAACACCGATGATCCCACCAGCCACGGCCGTGTCCTTGGCAGCGTTATTCGCGGTGACAAGGTCGTTATGGACCTTGAAATAATGATCGCGGTAGATCATCAGGTTGAGCTTCAAGTCGTGTTGAGTCTCTGGTTTCTTTAAGGCCGCGGCGAGTGCACCTAGTCGTTCTGGGTTTGCTTCTCGCTGTGTACGTGCAGGCCTAGTCTTTCCACCGCCCCCCACGCCGGTTTGAGGCTGGAGAACGGAGTCATTCTCTGTTGGTTCATTGACGGGGAGGGGGTAGGGGTTAACACAACCTGTGAGCAAGCTAATCGATAGCACAGTTGCAGGGCCTAAACCTAAGCGCATACACGTCCCCTAATAATCGGTGATGAGGATACTCAATACCTGGATGATAGCTTAGGGCCACGATAAGTCATTCCTAGCGTAACTAGGAGCGATCGATATCGGCGGAGCCGTTATTTTGGCGTAGGTCATCAAACGATCAATGGCGTCTATAGCATGGCACTCCGGCCATCTAGACACCGCCTGAGCATTCCGCTCTCATACGTCACGCATACCAATGCGTTGGCATAATAATAAGAGTTCTGGGCTGTCCTTGGGTTGCTGTGACGCATGTCTTCTGCACTTCTTTGGGGCCGGAGTTTTAAGCTCGGCCGAGATGTGACAGACTGAAAAGGAACAGTTTTTGCTGATGGTCAGTCGTTAGCCATTCGCTTGTAGTGCATGGTAACTCAGCTAGGGCTGCTCCTGTTTAAACCTAAAGAACACCTTTTTCGTAAATAATAATTGACGAAAAATTACCCGCTTGAGTGCGGTTGAATGCAGGCTCATCATTCGTGTCAAGTCATCCTGACATCGTGTCAATGTTTCGTGACAAGTGGGGGAAGTGTTTTGCCGTGCTGGCACTCCCCGCGTATCATTTGCGACAAAGCTGGTCGGAGATTGATATGTCCCTTTACAGTGCTGGCGTCGAATACGGCATCCATTGCCTGCTGTTTCTGGTAGGCGAGGGCGGTGAGAGCCGTGATTCCAGCGTGCGCGACCTGGCCGAGTTGCAGGGCGTACCGCAGGAATACCTGGCCAAGGTCTTCACCAAGCTGGCACGTGCCGGGTTGGTGGCCGCCACCGAAGGCGTGCGCGGTGGTTTCCGCCTGGCGCGGCCGGCGGCTGAAATCAACGTGCTGGATATCGTCAACGCCATCGACGGGCCGAAGAAGATTTTCGATTGCCGCGAGATTCGCGAACGCTGCACATTGTTCGAAGGCTCGCCGCCCGCTTGGGCGACCGAAGGCACCTGTGCGATTCATGCAGTGATGCTGGGGGCGCAGAAGCGCATGGAAGAGGCGTTGGCGCAGCAAACTGTTCTGGCATTGGCAATGCGCTTCGGGCGCAAGGCCCCGGCCGAGTTCGGGCAGCAGGTCGATGCCTGGATGGCCGAGCGGCGAGAGAGTAAAGGGGCTGGGGATATTGCAGTGGATCAGCTTTGATTTTGATTCCCACATTGGCGCCGGTGTCGAGGCCGGTGATGGCTTATCACGTCCAGGGCACCGCCGCCAATGTGGCGAAAGTTACACAGGCTCTTGCGCTGCTGGCGCAAAAAAAACGCTGTATGCATCATTGCTGGTCATACGTCTCATTATCGCTAAATGGGTCTGACGGTTATCGGAGTATGCATATTAAGCCGTGGCGGAGCGCCGTTAAATTGTCCGTGATAACCTGATGCCGTAATTTGCACGGGCAAGCTTTGACTTCTGACAGTAATAACCCAATTGCCTTGGGCTTCGTTTGGGTATTTTTTATATCGCATGGATATAAAGCCACATGCGTCCTGCGAGGGATGCAAGCTATCAGCTGTTGGCCGGTGCAAGAAGCTGTATTCTGTATGTGGTATGTACGCGACCTGCCCTTTCCCGTGTTCTTTCAGTAAATTGTACTGTTCGTTTTCTTTTTTACTGAAGACGTGATAAACACGATACTGCGTGTCATTTATCTGGTCCACAACAAAACTGCAGCCGCTGAAATTATCTGTGAATAGAGTGGTTGGCTCCGTGCCTGTGGGGTGAATCGGAATGTCATAATACTTGTTCTGAGGCACCCAGTACGCTGAAATGAGTTTGTTGTTGTCACTGGCTCGTTCAGTGCTCGTGGGTGTGACATTAATAAAATCGTGTAACGTATTGCTCCTTGGGGAATCAACCATAAAACGTCGCGTTTCAAACAATAAAATACCTGGCTCTCGGTCATTTCCCATCCACCTCGGATCTGACGGGAGTCTTGCATCAGCACCGATAGCGATCGGCAAGGCACTATTATCGGCCTCTTCAAAAGTTATAGGGAGTTTAAGTCGGATGGCGCCTTGGCCCACATAATTAGGGTCGTAGGATAACTGTGGCTCGGGGTTGTACCCAGAACGGATGTTTTGATAAAGAGGAATGGTCTTTTCGCCTACGCCTCCCCTTAATTTAAGTACGGTCCAGTTTCCATTACTGTCTTTTACAATATCGGTCGGCAAGTTGGTCACGGATGTGCCGTTTTTATCTGCCGGGATGGGTGAGCCATTTTTCCTGAAACCATTAATCCTTACCCATCTGCCATCGACATAGATATAGTCTTTGTTGGTGGTCAAGTTTCTATAATAACCGCCTTGATAGGTAATGCCTCTGAGCTCCAAATCGTCTGCAACAATTCTGGCTTCATGTGAAAAATTACCGTACAGTGGAGTTAATGGTTTGGATGTTATGATGAAGTCGCGAGATCCCCTGCTGTCGATGGTTGTATTTTCTATTAATTTTTTTTCATTAATTAGATTTCCATATTTAGGTGTTGCAAGGTTGGCCAGATCTCCAAAGCCCTTCATGAGACTGCTAATGTCAATAAGGTTGTCGTGTGTGATGGTGCCTGAATCAGTTACTTTGATAACTTCCTGAATCACAGCGCCAGCCATGGTTAATCCTGCAACTACCGGGCCCACAACAGGAACTCGCATAAGCAGGGTTTGTAAGATAAAGCCGATGGAGGAACCGATGTTATAGGCGATGGTAACACTTTCCCTGTTGGAGGTGAAAGGCAGGGTAATGACCGTTGCAAATACTCCCACAGGGTTTTTTAAAGCTTCGGCGGCTACATAAGCGGCTTTCGCCCAATTGAATGAACTGTACAAGGTGCCAATAAAATTCATTTGACAAACGGTGTTTATTTTGTCGTTGATTTTTTGAAAATCAGCTTCTGTATAGACAGCGTGAAGGGGTATCTCAGGCTTTGCTTGTCGCTTGTATCGGCTGACTGTCAAAGTGCCATTTAGACGTGAAGTTGTCAGGGTGTCCGCTAATGGGTGATAGTAAAGATTGTTTCTCAGGTGCAATGGGATATGTCCTCTGACCTCAACCCAAACACCTTCATCGTTTTTAGGCGGCTCGAAAGCGCTGTATCGATATTCGGCAATACGGAAACCTGCTTCGCTATCTTGTTTTGGGTAATATTTGAGCCACAAGCTAACGACTTTGAAGTCGTGGCCCCATGTGCAGACATTGGATTTGCCCTTGTTGTATTTCGCGGCGATTTTGTGATCACCATTTTCCACAGTTAAGGATGCTTTCCACTTACCCTCGCTGTCCGAGGTGGTTAAAGCAGAGAAATATATCGCTTCTCTCTTCCAACCGTTATGGCATAGCCAAATAAGTGTATTTGCTGGGGCGTTTCCTTTAAGGGTTATGTGTCGTCTGTTTATTTCGCGGTTTTTCAATGGGTGATAAATATGAATGTCAATCGCGTATGGCTTGCTGCATCCATATGGAAGTGTCTCGCCGGCGCTTATTTCCTCCTCAGTATCCTCAGCCTCCTCTTCGATGATGTCGACTTCTTCCTGTTCGACGGTGCCCTCATTCGGTTCTGCGGCCTCATCGTTGCCTTCTAGCGGTAAGTCATCCGAATGCATGATGACGCTTTGTAAAATCATTTCTGTTTCAGGGTCAAGCTGTGCATGCTCGCATATGAGCGTGTGCAACGCGTCGTCCGTCGTTGATGTCGTGTCAACTATAACTTTGAGGTCGTTGAGGGTTTTGCAGAGTGTGTTGAATTTGTCGATAAACTTTTTATTTCCAGTCACGATGAGATTTTTGTCAGGCGATATGCCAACATTTAGGACTGAGATTTTTGCCATTGGTTCATTGGGTAGAGAGATGTGCGTACTTAAGATGGATGGTGCAGAGGCTATAAATAGTTCTTCCAAATCGTTTTTTACGAAGTCATCAAAATGAAATGACTTTCCATTAAAGCTGTGCGTTTTTTTCAGGTCTATTGATTTGGTTTTTTTGTTGGTGTCGTTAAATATTTTTATTTTTCCTGTCTTCCAATTTATCTCTTTGATGGTGCCCTGTTCCAAGACAGGGTTGATAGTGTTTTCAGCTTTTATCCATAGCCTCACATGGCTATCTTTTGCGAAATCGCTCAAGTTAAGGCTTTCATTCCCACTATGGGAAGGGTCAAACTGCTGATAAAGTTCCATGGGGTATCCTCAGATTATGCATTTATCCTGGTAGCTGACGGCCGTATCCATAACGGGGCTGCGCCGGAATTATGCAGGCGGGCCATCGGCGAGACTTATACTGCGTAAGCCATTGCTCATGTATGACGATCTTCCGTTAATACCGCTTTGCGCTTGGTACGTTTGTCCTGCTTTTGACCGGGCGACCAGCGCCCGTGTTGATGGACGTTGTTCTATCTTCCAGCGTGGATTTTTTCTGAGGTCTTCAGGCTTGATTATGCAGGCACACTAATCCTATTGAAACTGGTAAAAATGTCAGGTCATAGGGGCAATTCAACTCTCAGTAAACCACTCGTCGTCCCTCGGGTATTTTGGCTTGTGAAGCCTCAGCAACGCTCTAGCTTGCGGCCACGGCTGTCCAGACACACCTCAAACCAATAGAAGCATGCGCCCATACTGCCGAGTTCTGTATTAAATCCCGCAAATCCAATTACTGCCGTTTGAATGTCAACGGGTGTTGTTTTGATTTCTTCTCTATGGCGGGCAAGGTAGGGCGTAGCAGTTACGCCTCAGCATGGCGGAGGGTGTCCTTATCCCGACAACCCAACCTGCCTGCCTTCCAAACGCTGCTCGCTCTAGGCGGTGAATGCACCCCCCTTTTCAGGCAGAGCCTAGCGGCCCTCATGTCGCCGCCGATAAGCCCCCGGCTGCTGGCCCACCGCCTTGGCAAAGGCCCGGGTAAACGCCGCCACCGATTGGTACCCCACCTGCGCGCCCACCTGTTCGACGGTATTGCCCGCCTGCAACAGCTGGCAGGCAAGGCGCATGCGCAATGCCAGGAGCACCTGCCCAGGTGACTGCCCGGCCAGCTCACTGAAACGCTTGAAGAAAGCCGAACGCGAAAGCCCGGTGCAGGCTGCCATGCGCTCCAGCGTCCAGGCCTGGCCCGGCGCTTCGATCAGCTGTGCCAGCAGCCCGGCAAACGCTGGCTGGCGGGCGAGGGCGACCAGGCCGCCCAGTGACTGCCCGGCAATGACCTGCTGGCGCAGCACGTACAGGAACAACAGGTGGGTCAGGCGCTCCAGCAACGTCTGCGACGGGCCAGCGGCCCGCCGGCATTCTTCCAGAATGAGCTCGAACAGCGCCCGCGCCGCACTGCCGGCGGGGTCTTCGGCGCGCAGCAGGATCCAGTCGGCCAAGCCTTCGACAATCAGTGAAGACAGGCCGGACTGGAAATGGAAGAAGCCACAAACCAGCCCGACGCCGTCGCTGGCTTCGCTATCCAGCGCCTGCATGGCCTGGCGCGGTTGGGCACAGGCGTCGACCGGGTCCTGATCGCTGGACAATCGATAGGCAAGGTCGCGCAACAGGAACACGGCATCTCCCTTTTCCAGGCGCACCGGCTGCGGCTGGCCGTCGATGTGCAGCCAGCAATGGCCCTGCACCACCAAGTGGAAGCTGGCGCGGCCCATGCCCTGGGTGCTGGCGTGCCAGCCACCGCAGTAGCGGCCGACATGAAACAGGCTGGCATCGAGCTCCAGGCCCTCTAATAACCAATCGACAAGGTGGCTGGACGAAATCATCTAATACAAAGACTCAGGAACAAGGAAAGGCGACTGATGAATATGGAGGGTAATTCTTATAACCAACAGACTGTAGTGACACCCATCAAAGGAGACCACTCCATGTCCTCGCGTATTACTTTACACACGCTGCAGAGTGCTCCGGAAGCGGCCCGGCCGTTTCTCGAGAATGCCCAGAAGAATTCGGGCTTCATCCCCAACCTGCTGGGCGTGCTGGCCAACGCCCCGGCGGCGCTGGAAACCTACGTGACCGTTTCGGCACTCAATGGCAAGTCCGAGCTGAGCCTGGCCGAGCGTGAAGTGGTGCAGCTGATTGCCGCCACCCGGCATGGCTGCGACTTCTGTGTGGCCGGCCACACCGCCGTGGCGCTGAACAAGGCCAAGCTGCCGCAGGAAGTAGTCGATGCCCTGCGTGCCCGCGGCGAACTGCCCGATGCCCGTTACGAAACCCTGGCCGCCTTCGCCCGTGAAGTGATCGACACTCGCGGCAACGTCGGCGAAGCCACCTATCAGGCCTTCCGTGAAGCTGGCTTCAGCGAAGGCAACGCGCTGGAAGTGATTTTGGGGGTAAGTCTCGCAACCCTCTGCAACTTTGCTAATGTTTTCGCCCAGACGCCGCTCAACGAAGAGCTTGGCAAGTACCGCTGGCAGCCTTCTGCATAGCCCACGTGTGAGCGCGGACCTGACGCGGTCGTTGTAGGAGCGGCCTTGTGCCGCGAATGGGCCGCAAAGCGGCCCTGGCGTTCAAAAAGGAGCAAGACCATGCAAGATTGTGCATTTCGACACTGGCTGGATGCCAATGCCGAGGCCATCGACCGGGGCCTGTGCGAACCGCAGCAGGTGCTGGCGCAGATCGCCGAATCTCAGCTGCTGCGCGTGGGTGTCGACCCGGCGGTGGGCGGCACGGGCGGGCAGGTGACCAACGCGGTCGAGGCGATTGCCGCTATCGCCAGCCGCTCGTTGGCCGCAGCCTTCGTCTGCTGGGGCCAGCGTGCCTTTATCGAATACCTGTTGCACAGCCCCAACCAGCCCCTGCGCGAGCGCCTGCTGCCGCGCTTGCTGACAGGCGAGCTGGCCGGCGCCACCGGGCTGTCCAACGCCATGAAGTTCCTTTCCGGCATTGAAGCGTTGCAGGTGCGTGGCCGGCCGGCAGCCGATGGCTGGCACTTGGAAGGGCGCCTGCACTGGGTGACCAACCTGCGCAAAAGCGGCTTCGTGGTGGCGGCGGCCATCGAAGATGAAGCCGGCGGCGCGCCGTTCGTACTGGCCATTCCTTCTGACGCCCAGGGCCTGGAACGCTCCGACGACTTGCAACTGATGGGCCTGCAGTCGAGCAACACGGCGGCACTGGCCTTCCACCAGGTGCCGTTGGCGCGTGACTGGCTGCTGCACGAGAATGCGCGCGAGTTCCTGCCACGGGTACGCCCGGCATTCCTGGCGCTGCAGTGCGGCATGGCCATCGGCCTGGCGCGACGGGCGCTGGAAGAGGTTCAGGCGCACCTGCACGGTCGCGCCTCGTTCCTCGACGAAGCCCGGCAGGTGCTCAGCGAGCGCCTGGAAAACACCGTCAGCGAGCTCAAGCAGGGCCTGCTCGAAGGCCGCTTCCAGCAACAGCCGGCGGCCTTGTTCAAGCTGCGCATCACCTTGGCTGAATGTGCCGCCGATGCAGTCCAGCTAGAGTTGCAGGCCAGCGGCGGCAAGGCCTACCTCAGCGAGTATGGAGAAGGCTTCGCCCGCCGCTGGCGCGAGTCGGCATTCGTGCCGATCGTGACGCCGAGCCTGGTGCAATTGCGCGCCGAACTGCAACGCCAGGCGGGCGCGGCATGAGTGAAGTGTTGCTCGAAGCCCGCGGCATCAGCCTGGGCTACCCGCGGGAGGGTGGCTGGCAGCAGGTGCTGGCGCAGTTCGACTTGCAGTTGGCGCCGGGCGAAGTGGTGAGCATTCTTGGCCCCAGTGGTGTCGGTAAATCCAGCCTGCTGCGGGTGCTGGCCGGCCTGCAACAACCCGGGGGCGGCAGCGTGAGCCTGCACGGCCAGCCCCTGCAAGGGCCGCACCCGCGCCTGGCGGTGGCCTTTCAGGACCCGAGCCTGCTGCCCTGGCTGAACCTGGAAAAGAACGTCGCCTTCGGCCTGGACTTTGCCCGCCAGCCCAAGCTGGCCGCTGACGAGCGGCGCGCGCGCATCGACCATGCGATTGCCGCCGTGGGCCTGGCCCACGCCCGTGGCCAGTACCCGGCGCAGTTGTCCGGTGGCATGGCCCAGCGCACCGCACTGGCCCGCTGCCTGGCCCGCCAGCCCGAGGTGCTGCTGCTGGACGAGCCGTTCGGCGCCCTGGATGAAGTGACCCGCGCCGACATGCAGCAACTGCTGCTGCAACTGATCGCCACCCACAACACTGCGGCGGTACTGATCACCCACGATATAGACGAAGCCCTGCTGCTGTCCGACCGGGTCCTGCTACTGGGCAACCACCCAGCGCACATCCTCGGCCAGTGGCACATCGACCTGCCGCAACCGCGCGCCCAACGGGTCGAAGAACTGGGCGCGTTGCGCATCGAAATCCTCAAAACCCTTCGGCGGGCAAGCCGCACAGGCGAACCTACCCCAACCCCGTTGCCCTCGGAGGCTGTCCATGTGCATGGATGACTGCTGTTCCACTTCTTCGCGTCGTGATTTTCTAAAGCTTGGGGCCATGCTCACCGCCGCCGGTGCGCTGCCGTTGCTGTCGAGCTTGCAGGCGCGCGCGGCTGCCGAGCCGGATGCGCCGGTGCGCATCGGTTACCTGCCGATCACCGACGCCACGCCGTTGCTGGTGGCCCATAACAACGGCCTGTTCGAGGCCGAAGGCATCAAGGCCGAGCGCCCGGTGCTGCTGCGCAGCTGGGCACAGGTGATCGAGGCGTTCATCTCTGGTCAGGTCAACGTCATCCACCTGCTGTCGCCGATGACTGTATGGGCGCGCTACGGCAGCAAGGTGCCAGCCAAGGTAGTGGCCTGGAACCATGTGGGCGGCTCAGGCCTGACCGTGGCGCCCGACATAAGCGACATGAAACAGCTCGGTGGCAAGACCGTGGCCATCCCGTTCTGGTACTCGATCCACAATGTGGTGCTGCAACAGATGCTCAACGACAACGGCCTGACGCCGGTGTCGAAGCCGGCCAATGCGCAGCTGGCCGCCACCGAGGTCAACCTGCTGGTGCTGCCGCCATCCGACATGCCGCCAGCACTGGCCAGCAAGCGCATTGCCGGCTACATCGTCGCCGAGCCGTTCAACGCCCTGGCCGAGAACCTCAAGGTTGGCCGTGTGCAGCGCTTTACCGGCGATGTATGGCGCAACCACGCCTGCTGCGTGGTGTTCATGCATGAGCATGACCTGAACAACCGCCCGGAGTGGTCGCAGAAGGTGGTCAATGCCATCGTCAAGGCCCAGCACTGGACCCGCGACCACCGCGCCGAAGCCGCTGCGTTGCTGTCCAAGGCCGGCCCCAACAAGTACACCCCGCACGAGCCCGCGGTGCTGGCCAAAGTGCTGGCGCCGGCCGCCGAGGACCGTGCCGGCTACGTTGCCAGTGGCGCCATTCGCCACCAGCAGTGGGACGAAAAGCGCATCGACTTCCAGCCATACCCGTTCCCCAGTTACACCGAAGAGCTGGTCAAGCGCCTGAAAACCACCCTGATCGAGGGCGACAACGCGTTCCTTGCCGGGCTGGACCCGGTGCAGACCGCCCGCGACCTGGTCGACGATCGTTTCGTGCGTAATGCCATTGCTGCGGTTGGTGGCCCGTCGGTGTTCGGTATTGCCGACAACTTCGAGCGTAGCGAGGAGTTCGCCGTCTGATGCGCACGCATGTCGTACACGCCAGCCTTGGGCTGGCTGGGTTGCTGGCTTTGATGCTGCTGTGGTGGGCCGGTGTTGCCGTGTTTGGCCAGGCCGAAGGGCTGTCGGCGCGCTTTTCGCCGGCGGCAACGTTGGCCAGCCTGGTCGAGCTGTTGGGGCAGGGTGAGGTTTACGGGCACATCTGGGTCAGCCTCAAACGTATTCTGGTCGGGCTGCTGCTGGCGCTACTGATTGGCGTGCCGTTGGGCTTGCTGGTGGGCAGCTATCGGCACCTGGAAGCGGCGACCACGCCGGCGTTTCAGTTTCTGCGCATGATCTCGCCCTTGTCGTGGATGCCGGTGGTGGTGATGCTGATGGGCGTGGGTGACCAGCCGATCTACTTCCTGCTGGCGTTTGCCGCCTTGTGGCCGATCTTGCTGAACACGGCGGCAGGGGTGCGGCAACTGGACCCACGCTGGCTGCAACTGAGCCGCAGCCTGAGCGCCACGCGCTGGGAAACCTTGTGCAAGGTGATCGTGCCGGGGGTGATCGGCCACGTGCTGACCGGCGTGCGCCTGGCCATCGGCATTCTTTGGATTGTGCTGGTGCCGTGCGAAATGCTGGGCGTGAGTGCGGGGCTTGGCTACTTCATTCTCGATACCCGCGACCGGCTGGCGTACTCCGAACTGATGGCGATGGTGCTGCTGATTGGCGTGCTGGGGTTTGTGCTGGATGCCTTGGCGCGTGGGTTGCATCGGCGCTGGGTGCATGGCTGACAGGTGTCATTGTGGGGGATTGCTCAGCCCCTTGGGCTGCGCTGTCCGGCAGAGAACACCGGTCATTGTGGGAGCGGGCTTGTCCCGCGAAGGGGACCGCACGGTGCATGGCACCGGCTTTGCCGGTGTTCGCGGGGCAAGCCCGCTCCCACAGAGACACTGCTGATTCAGTAAATCAGCGGTTTTTCCAAAACGGCAGGTTTACCCGCCAATCGGTCCTTGGGTCAATGCACGGTCTTGCGCTGGTGTACGCACTCCAGCGCCTGGGCGGCCAGTTCATCCAGCCGCTCATCGCGCATCTGCTCCGCTTCGATCATTGCATCCTCTCCCTGCTGATTAAGCAGGTAGGTATGAATCTGCAACACTTCAGCTGCCTGATAAATCGGCGCAATGTCCAGGCGCCCGATCAGCGCACCACTGGCCTGGCCGGTACTGCTCATCAGCACCTGCGGCCCATTGGCGGCCACCACTTGCATGCCCATCGTCTCGAACCACGGCACCTGGCTGGCAAAGGCATTCAGTTCCACACAGGCATGACGTGCCTGCAGGTCGCTCAGCAGGGCACGGGCGATGCCCTGGCGGCGATGGCTGGGGCGCACGGCAAGAAATGCCAATGAACACGCCTGTTCATCGTCCTCGGCCGGCAACGACAGGGCAAAGCCCAGCAGCTGGTCCGGCGCCTCGGCATCCAGGGCAAGGGTCAGCGCCACGGCAAGGCCGCGGGTGCCATCCAGCGCTTGCAGGTATTGGTGCACCTCCATGCCTACGCCGTACTGGTACAGCGGGTACAGCGGGTTATCGGCGGTGATGGCGACACTGCTCAGTTCGCCGACATGGTGGATCACCAGCTCGCGGATCTGGTTCTGGAAGGATTCGGGCGGCACGCTGTCGAGGCGGCTCAGGATGAACATCTTGGGGGTGGGCTCCGGCGGGTGGGAATACAGCCCGGGCCAGGTTGGCGCGGGCTGTACAGTTTAACCGGTTTTGCCGTGTCAGCCTTGTTGCTGTATTGCACCGAGCATCAGGTCGAGGTTTTGCACGGCCGCACCGGAGGCGCCTTTGCCCAGGTTGTCGAACACCGCGGTAAGCAGCACCTGGCCATGCTCGGGGTTGGCATACAGCGCCAGGCGCAGGTCGTTGCTGTCGTTCAATGCTTCGGGGTCAAGGTTGGCGGCTGTGCCTTGCTGATGCAGCGGCATAACCTGGACGTGGCGGGCACCCTGGTAGTGCTGTTCCAGGCAGGCCTGCAGCTGTTCGGCGCTGACCTGGCCGGGCAGCAGGCGCAATTGCAGCGGGATACTCAGCACGATGCCCTGGCGGTAGGCACCGTAGCCGGGCATGAACACCGGCCGCGCCGACAGCCCGGCGTGTTGCTGGATTTCGGGTACGTGCTTGTGTGCCAGCTCCAGCCCATACAGTTGCAGGGCCGGGGCATTGCCGGTACTGGTTTCGTGGCGCTCGACCGCCGCGCGGCCACCGCCGGAGTAGCCAGAAATGGCATGTATGCCCAGTGGGTAGTCGGCTGGCAGCAACCCGGCCTTGACCAGGGGGCGGAGCAGGGTGATGGCGCCAGTGGGGTAGCAGCCCGGGTTGCTGACACGCGTGCTTCGGGCGATGCGCTCGGCTTGCTGCTCGTCGAGTTCCGGCAGGCCATAGACCCAGCCGGGGGTGGTGCGGTGCGCGGAGCTGGCGTCGATCACCCGCACCTTGGGGTTGTGGATCGTCGCCACGGCCTCGCGGGCGGCATCGTCGGGCAGGCACAGCAGGGCGATGTCGGCGCTGTTGATTGCCTCGCGGCGGCGCCGCAGGTCTTTGCGCTCAGCCTCGGGCAGGGTGAGCAGGTGCAGGTCGCTGCGGCCTTGCAGGCGAGCATGGATCTGCAGGCCGGTTGTGCCTTGGTCGCCGTCGATGAAGACAACAGGAGTGTGCATGTTCGGGTCCGGTTGGGTAAGGATGGCCTATGCTCGCCTATGGCTTTGGTAATGAAAATTTGAATATGATGACGGTTACATTCAGTTTTTCTGAACACGTCACTCAGGCCGGTACTGACCATGCGCGAAATCAGCCTCGACCGCCTCCGCACCCTGGTGGCCATCGCCGACCTGGGATCTTTTGCCGAGGCCGCCCGCCAGCTCAACCTGGCAGCGCCTACCATCAGCCTGCATGTGGCCGAACTGGAAGCACGTATCGGCGCCCCGTTGCTTGGTCGCGCCCGCGGCCAGGTGCGCCCCACGGCCATTGGTGAAACGCTGCTGGCCCGTGCCCGGCGCCTGCTGGCCGACGCCGACCTGGCGCTGGACGAAGTGCGCCGTCAGGTTGAGGGGCTGACTGGCCGGGTACGCCTTGGCGCGTCTACCGGTGCTATCGCCCACCTACTGCCACAGGCGCTGGAGCACCTGCGTGTGGACCACCCGGGGATCGACGTGCAGGTACAAGTGCTGACATCCCAGGCGTCGCTGGGTCGATTGCGTGAGGGGACGCTGGATATCGGCCTGGTGGCCTTGCCGCAGGTGGCCGGCAAGGGGCTGACTGTTACCCCCTGGCGGCGCGACCCGATCCTGGCCTACGTACCGGCCGACTGGCAGCCGCCGGCGAAGGTCACGCCGGCCTGGCTGGCGCAGCGGTCGTTGATTCTCAACGACAGCAGTACCCAGCTGTCACGGGTTACCGGGGAATGGTTCGCGGCAGCGGGGTTTTACCCCGAGCCGCGGATCGAGCTGAATTACAACGATGCGATCAAAAGCCTGGTCGGCGCCGGGTATGGGGCGACGTTGTTGCCGCAGGAAGGCGAGGCAGGCGAGTTGGACCGGCGGATTGCGCGCCGGCCCCTGCGACCAGGGTTGTGGCGGCAATTGGGTATTGCCTGTCGGGAGGGGCAGATGGAACGGGCCACGGGGTATGTGTTGCAAGCATTGGAGCGGTTGCGGCAGTAGGTTTACCGCTGGGCTGAAGCGCTGCGCTGCAGGTGATGGCCAACTATGCTTTTTGCTGCGTCGAGCCGAATACACCTCGACGAACCCCACGGTTTTCCAGGAGAACGTTCCATGAAGCCTATGAAATGCATACCTTTACTGGTGATTGCTTCAGTATTGAGTGTTGCCGCCCATGCTGACCCGGCAAGCAACTGTGCAGCCAAGATCAAGGAACTCGAGGACTTCCACAAAGCGAGTGGCCAGGCGATGCATGGCGGCATGGCCCATGATTTCAAAGTCCACCTGCAAAACGCAAAGGAGGCCCAGAGCAAGGGGGACATGGCTCAGTGTCAGGCGTCGGCGGACCAAGCCAAGACCATCTATAACAAGGCACGTAGCAAGTAAGCCCCTATCGGCCTTTTCGCGGATAGGACCGCGAAAAGGCCGGTGCGTCAGAACCAGCGGTCGTTCTTCCTGCGCCCCCGGGTCAGTGCCGGCAAGATCAGCCCCGCCAGCAAGCCCGCGCCGGCAATGCTGCCGCCATACACCATGTAGCGCATCATCACCTGCTTGTTCTCGTCACCCAGGCGCGCCTGGGTATCGCGCAGGGTCGACTGGCTCTCGTCGAGCTGCTCGTTCAGCGCTTTGTTGCGCGCCTCCAGTTCGTCGATCAGCTTTTTCCGTGAGTCGAGGGTTTCCTGCATGCCCTGTACGCGGCTCTTCCAGCTGTCATCGATGGTTTTCAACTGCCCTGTCAGGTCTGCCACCTGGGCATCGAGCTGCGGCAGGCGCTCGTTCTGGCCCGGCACCGCCTGCAAGTCGTTGCTGAGTATCCATACCACATCGCCATTCTGCCCACGCACCTGGCTGTAATTGCCCTGAGTGCCGAGCAGGGTCAGCGGTTGCCCGGACTTCAGGGTACCGACAATGCGGTGGCCGTCGGTGGGGCCGCTGCGCACATAGGTGCTCAGGCTGTCGCTGACCCAGCGTGCGTCGCTGGCGGGCTCTTCGGCGTGCACCGGCGCGGCAAGGGCCACCAGGGCGGCAATCAGGCCGCCGCGCAGGGCAGGGAGGACGAAAGCGGTTGGGCGGGATTCGGGCATGTTGGGTCTTCGCTGAAACAGGACAAAAGTAGGCCCGGTGACTGGGCCGATGAACCGGTCGGTGAGTTGACCGTCAGCCAATGACCCTTTTTTTGTCAGCAGGTTCACTACCTGATGTCGGAAATATCTGCAGGATGTTGCAGAACTCGCCCTCCCAGCGCTTCGCCGCCGATGACGCAATTGTAATGCGCCGATCACCTTGCCGTTATCTGCCGGCCGTCAATCTCGGCCAGCCGACACCACTATAAAGACGACGTACAAGGAGCATCGGATGACCTGCAGATCACCCCTGAAACTGGCTGCGTGCATGGCGCTCTCCGGCGTCGGCAACCTGGCGATGGCGTCGGACGAACCCGCGCAGGGTTTTGCCGAGGGCAGCACGCTCAGCGTGCTCAACCGCAACTTCTACTTCAACCGCGACAACCGCGATGCCGCAGCCCCCACGCGCAACCCCGGCAAACAACCTGATAACGGCTATTCCGAAGCTTGGGCGCATGCTGTCATTGCCCGTTTCGAGTCAGGTTTCACCCAGGGCACCGTAGGCGTTGGCCTGGATGCGTTCGCCATGCTCGGCCTCAAACTGGACACCGGGGGCGGCCGCAATGGCGGGCGCAGTTCGTTCGATGTTTTGCCGGTAGACCACGACGGTCAGGCCCGTGACCAGTACACCAAATTCGGTGGTGCCGCCAAGGTGCGCCTGTACGACACGGTGCTGAAGGTAGGCGATGTGTTCCCTGCTAACCCGGTGGTGGCCGCTGGCGACTCACGGCTGCTGCCGGAAAGCTTCCGGGGCGTAACCCTGGAGAATACCAGCATCAAGGACCTTGTCCTGCAGGCCGGGCGCCTGCATGCCATGAGCCAGCCGGTGTCCAGTGACCTGCGGGAAAACTTCATGACCTTCTACGGCGGCCCGGTCGATTCGCCATGGATCGCCTACGGCGGCGGTGACTACACGCTGAACGATTATGTCAGTGTCAGCCTGTTCAGCAGCCGGCTCAAGGATGTGTGGAATCAGTATTACGCCGGCACCAGCCTGAGCTGGCCCCTGAGTGATGAGCTGGCGTTGATTGGCGGCTTCAACTATTACAAAGCCGTTGATGAAGGGCAGCAGCGCCTGGGCGCCTTCGACAACAACATCTGGAGCGCCAAACTGGGGGTGCGCTTCGGCGCCCACACCCTGGCGCTGACTCACCAGCGCAACAATGGCGACGATGATTTCGACTACCTGCGCCAATCCGACTCGATCTTCCTCGACAACTCCATCCAGTACAGCGATTTCAACTCGCCCAAGGAACGTTCGTGGATGCTGCGCTATGACCTGAACATGGCCGCCTATGGTATTCCCGGGCTGTCGTTCATGACGCGGTATGGCAAAGGCACCGACGCCGACTATTCCAATGCCAACGCCTTCTACATGCGCCGCGATGCCGACGGCAACCCGCTGACCGACCAGAAGCGCTGGGAGCGTGACATCGAGGTCAAGTACGTGGTGCAGACCGGCGCAGCCAAGGACCTGTCGTTGCGCGTACGCCAGGCTACCACCCGGGCCACGGCGTTCGAGTCGGACCTGGACGAGGTGCGGCTGATCGTGGAGTACCCGTTGTCGGTCCTGTGAATTCACCTGGGTAGCCTTGCTCCTTTGGTTTGGGTGGATGTTTTGGCGCTCCGTGCGGGGCGCTTTTTTTTGCGCTCAAGGGTGCGGCTAGACTCAAGGGTTCATACCCTTCATGGAGCAAGGCCATGACTGCCAAGAACACCCTCTGCCTCTGGTACGACAATGATGCCGAGCAGGCTGCCAACTTCTATGCCAGCATTTTCCCGGACAGCAAGTTGATCGCACTGCACAAGGCCCCGGCAGACTACCCCTCGGGCAAGGAGGGCGATGTCATTACCGTCGAATTCACCGTCATGGGCATACCCTGTGTGGGGCTTAATGGCGGCGCTACGTTCAAACATTCTGAGGCGTTTTCATTCCAGGTCAGTACCGAAGACCAAGCCGAAACCGACCGTTTGTGGGAGGCGATTATCGCAAACGGTGGCGAGGCCAGCGTTTGTGGCTGGTGCAAGGACAAATGGGGGATTTCCTGGCAGATCACCCCCCGTATCCTGATAGAGGCCATCGGCCACCCTGACCGCGCTGCGGCAAAGCGGGCGTTCGAGGCCATGATGCAGATGGGCAAAATCGATGTGGCCAAGATTGCAGCGGCATTGAAGGGGTGATCCCTCATCTGTTTGCTGCCCTTTGGTTATCGGCTTGGTTGGGCGATCTATCGTTGATCGAGGGGGCCGTTTTTTCTGGATCCAAGTGGCGGCCCCCGAATCAAGCGGTGAAGCGCGAGGCTAGCGTGTCAGGTTTCGGACACCTCGCTCGCTGCTGCTGCCACTTTCACCGAAGCCTTCTTCTCCTGCACCACGATGTAGAACTCCTCACCATGTTTCACAGCCCCGTACAACACCGCCTTTTCGATCAGCTCGTTGCCGCGCAGGTGGCGCAGCATCATCGGGTCTTTGCGCAGGTCGCGGTACAGCGCCAGGCACAGCAGCACCATCACCACGACAAAGGGCAAGGCCACGACGATGGTCAGGTTCTGCAGCCCGGTCAGCGCCTCGCCAGGGTCGCTCGGGTCGCCGATCGCCAGCATGATCGCTGCCACCGTTCCGGTGAGCGCGCCCCAGAAAATCACCGTGCGCCGCGAGGGTGCGGTGGTGCCGTGTTCCGACAGCGTGCCCATCACCAGTGACGCCGCATCGGCACCGGAGACAAAGAAGATGCCCACCAGGATCATCACCAGTACCGAGGAGGCCGATGCCAGCGGGTAGCTGTCGAGCAGCTGGTACAGCGCGTGGTTGCTGTTGACTGCACCGTTGGCCAGCTGGAAGGCGCCTTCGCGCAGGGCATCGATGGAAGCACCGCCAAAAATGGTGAACCACACCAGGCTGACCAGGCTGGGCACCAGCAGCACGCCGGTGACGAACTGGCGGATGGTACGACCGCGGCTGATGCGGGCGATAAACATGCCTACGAACGGTGTCCAGGAAATCCACCAGGCCCAGTAGAACACGGTCCAGCCGGCCAGCCAGCTGTTCATCTGATCGCCGTCACTGGCGTTGGTGCGGGCCATCATTTCGGGCAGCATCTTGATGTAGATACCGATCGAGGTCGGCAGCAGGTTGAGCATGAGCAGGGTAGGGCCGACCATGAACACGAACGCTGCCAGCACCAGTGCCAGCACCATGTTGGTGTTGGACAGCCACTGGATGCCCTTGCCGACACCGGACACCGCCGAGGTGACGAAGGCAATGGTCAGCAGGGTGATGATGGCGATGTAGAACAGCTTGCCGGGGCTTTCGACCCAGCCGTTGTATTCCAGCCCGCCGGCAATCTGTAGCGCACCCAGGCCCAGCGAGGCCGCCGAGCCGAAAAGCGTGGCGAAGATCGCCATCATGTCGATCAGGCGGCCGAGGGGGCCGTTGGCGTGCTTGCCGATCAACGGCCGGAAGGCCGCGGAAATCAGCTGCGAGCGGCCGCGGCGGTAGGTACCGTAGGCAATCACCAGGCCCACGATGGCGTACATGGCCCAGGGGTGCAGCGTCCAGTGGAACAGGGTGGTGGCCATGGCCACCTGCATCGCCTCGCTGGTCTGCCCGGTGGCCGAGCCGGGGGGCGGCGTCACATAGTGCGACAGCGGCTCGGCAACGCCAAAGAACATCAGGCCGATGCCCATGCCGGCACTGAACATCATTGCCACCCAGGACACCGTGCGGAATTCTGGCTGTTCGCCATCACGACCCAGTGGCACCCGGCCATAACGGCTGGCAGCCAGCCACAGCACGAATACCACGAAAAGTGTGGAGGTGAGCACGAAGAACCAGCCGAAGTTGAGAATGACCCAGGACTGCGCGCTGGAGGCGCTGCTGGCGAGGCTGGCCTGGTTGAGGAAGCCCCAGAGGACGAACGCGACAGCCAGGAGGCTGGTAAAACCAAAGACGATCCAGTCGAGCTTGCCCTCGAAATGCCTGTCCTGGCGGGCTTCTGCGGTTTTCGAGGGGTCCGTCACGCCAAGGTCGAGTGTTTCGGTGATGTGTTCCTTTGCCATGAATGTTGAGGCCCTTTGAGGATTACCTGGACGCGCAGGCTTGTTGTTGTGTGGGCTACCGAGTTCGATGACGGCCTCGGCGGGGAAATTGCCGGCCGATTATCCAGTGCCCGAAACCGCTGTGCCTGTCCCGTAAACGTCCTGGGGCGTCCATTGCGCGACCTGCCAAATACTTTTAGTTCTGGGGGCGATGGCCCTTTCTGCCCCGCGTTCTGGTACCCTGTTGGCATTACCCTGGCCTGCACATCCGAGCACCGTAGAAGCGCTGCTGCCCGTGGGCCAGGCCGCACCAGGAAACGGAGATTCGTCAATGGCCACTGACCGTGTGAGCCTGATTCATTTCGATAAATTGAGCATGAGCCCTGCCGCCGCCGACCGGTTCCAGAAAGCCCTCGACGCGCTGGCAGCGCTCAAGCTGCAGGACCGTTACGTGTACCTCATCGCTCCTTATCTGGGTGATATCGCTGACGCCTCCGACGCCGAGCAACTGGACACCGCCAAGGGCCAGTGCATTCGGGTGATCGATGAACTGCTGGATGCCAGGTCGGTCAGCAAGGCCAAGGCTCAAGAGCTGCGCGAGGTGTTTGACAGTGCCGTCGAACGAGCACGGGCAGACATGGCCGGCTGAGTGGTGGCATGGCCAAAGACATCGATAACCCCTGCGTCTCGTTATGCCAGCTCAACAGCGAGCTGTGCGTGAGCTGTGGTCGCACCCGCGACGAAATTCGCAAATGGCGGGGCATGAAACGCCCGGAAAAGATGGCCACGGTGCAGCGCGCGGCGACGCGGATGAAAGCTATCGCCAAGAAGGCAGCCAAGCGGCAGAATGACTGAACCTGCGTGCCCTGCGCACGGCCTACCCTGATCTGCTTGAAGAGCCTGAAAATGGATGCTCACTCGCTGTTTGCGTTTACCCTGGTCGCCGCCATCGCGATTGCCAGCCCCGGTCCTGCCACCCTGATGGCCATCAACAACAGCCTTGCCCACGGCCAGCGCAGTGCGATCTGGTCGTCGCTGGGCAATGGCTCGGGCCTGTTCTGCCTGTCGGCTGCGGCCATGCTTGGGCTGGGCGCCTTGCTGGCCAGCTCCGAAGTACTGTTCAACGCTGTGAAGATCCTGGGGGCAGGTTACCTGTTCTACCTCGGTGCGCGGCAGTTGCTGAAAAAGAACCCGATGCTGGAGCAGGGCGCTGCTGAGGGGGCTGTCAAGGTACGGCCCACACCGCTGAAGTTGTACAAATCGGCTTTCCTCACAGCAGTGACCAACCCCAAGGCGACCATGTTTTTCACCGCGCTGTTCCCGCAGTTCATCGACCAAGGGGCGGCGTTGTTGCCGCAGTTTCTGACCCTGACCGGGATTTTCGTGAGCTTGTCGCTTGCATCTCTGAGCTTGTATGCCGCACTGGCCGCGCGGGCCAAGGGCGTACTGACCCGGCCGTCGATGTCACGCTGGGTGAGCCGCGTGGTGGGTACCACCTTTATCGGCTTTGGCGCGGCGATTCTGGCAATGCGTCGGCAGGGCGCCTGAGGCGTTGCTCGGCCGGTTCGTTGCTGAGCGATAAAAGGCCGCGGCTCCAAGCGTTCCTGGTCCAGACTGTTTGAGCACGCGCAGACCAATGCTGCGTTCGAGCACAGGGCGTGGCGGCCTTTGGCCGCTTCGCCGGGTCGCCAGAGGTTCCATGTGCCGAGGGTTGTAGATGATCGAGCGTTGCTTGCGTCAAGCCTTGCTGTTGTTGCCTTGCCTGTTGCTGGCTTTTCCGGGCGCAGCGCAAGAGCCCTGCCGACGGCTGACCGCTACCGGTAACCCTGAGTATCCACCTTACCTATGGCGCGATCCGCAGAACCCTCGGCAACTGATCGGTGCCAACGCCGACCTGCTCAAATACCTGGGCAAGCAGCTGGGGCTGGAAATCGAGGTGGTGTACGGTGGGCCTTGGTCGCGTGCCCAAGAAGAAGTCCGCACAGGCCGGATCGACCTGCTGGCCGGGTATTTCATCACCCACGCCCGGCAGCAACAGATGGACTTTGTCGCCCCGCCATTCCTGCACACCCCGAGCGTAGTCTGGGTACGCCAGGACAATGCCTTTGCCTACCATCAATGGGCAGACCTCAAGGGCCGCAAAGGCGGGACCCTGGTCAACAACAGCCATGGCCAGCAGTTCGATGAATATGCCCAGGCAAACCTCACCCTGGAAGCGGTGCCCGGCGCCCGGCAGGCGTTCGAGAAGCTGATGCACAAGCGCAGTGACTACGTGGTGTACGAGCAGTACCCCGGGATGGCGCTGGCCCGCACGTTGGGTATCACTGATACCGTGCAGGTGTTGCAGCCGCCTGTATCCAGTGAAGGGTTGTACCTGGCTATGTCACATGAATCGCCCTGCAACAAGCCACAGCTGCGTGAGGCGCTGGCGCGGGAGATGGCGAAGGTCGTTGGCGGGGCGCTGCCTGAGCAACTGCTGAAGCAGAACCTGGAGCGGTGGCAGTAACAGCCCTGGCACGTACCTGCAGGGACCGCGCTAGATTCTAGAAATTGAGCAAGGCAGTTGCTCCCACAAAGTCACCGCTAAATCAGCAAATCAGTTAGGTTGCGCTGTCGCGTAGAGAACAAGTGCCATTGTGGGAGCGGGCTTGCCCCGCGAAGCAGGCGACGCGATGGATGGCCCCGGCTGCGCCGGGGTTCGCGGGACAAGCCCGCTCCCACAAAGTCACCGCTAAATCAGCAAATCAGTTGGGCTGCGCTGTCGCGCAGGGGGCAAGTGCCATTGTGGGAGCGGGCTTGCCCCGCGAAGCAGGCGACACGATGCATGGCCCGGCTGCGCCGGGTTTCGCGAGGCAAGCCCACTCCCACAAAGTCACCGCTAAATCAGTAAATCAGTTGGGCTGCGCTGTCGCGCAGGGAGCAAGTGCCATTGTGGGAGCGGGCTTGCCCCGCGAAGCAGGCGACGCGATGGATGGCCCCGGCTGCGCCGGGGTTCGCGAGGCAAGCCCGCTCCCACAAAGTCATTGCTAAATCAGTAAATCAGTTGGGCTGCGCTGTCGCGCAGGGAACAAGTGCCATTGTGGGAGCGGGCTTGCCCCGCGAAGCAGGCGACGCGATGGATGGCCCCGGCTGCGCCGGGGTTCGCGGGACAAGCCCGCTCCCACAAAGTCACTGCTAAATCAGTAAATCAGTTGGGCTGCGCTGTCGCGCAGGGAGCAAGTGCCATTGTGGGAGCGGGCTTGCCCCGCGAAGCAGGCGACGCGATGGATGGCCCCGGCTGCGCCGGGGTTCGCGGGACAAACCCGCTCCCACAAAGTCACCGCTAAATCAGCAAATCAGTTAGGTTGCGCTGTCGCGCAGGGAGCAAGTGCCATTGTGGGAGCGGGCTTGCCCCGCGAAGCAGGCGACGCGATGGATGGCCCCGGCTGCGCCGGGGTTCGCGGGACAAACCCGCTCCCACAAAGTCACCGCTAAATCAGCAAATCAGTTAGGTTGCGCTGTCGCGCAGGGAGCAAGTGCCATTGTGGGAGCGGGCTTGCCCCGCGAAGCAGGCGACGCGATGCATGGCCCCGGCTGCGCCGGGGTTCGCGGGACAAGCCCGCTCCCACAAAGTCATTGCTAAATCAGTAAATCAGTTGGGCTGCGCTGTCGCGTAGGGGACAAGTGCCATTGTGGGAGCGGGCTTGCCCCGGGAAGCAGGCGACACGATGCATGGCCCGGCTGCGCCGGGTTTCGCGGGGCAAGCCCACTCCCACAAAGTCACCGCTAAATCAAATCAGAGTTTGTCCGATGGGAGCGGGCGCGCTCGCGAAGAGGCCGGTGCAAGAACCACGTCAATTCAGCGCATATGCAAGATGATCGGGCTGCTGCTGGCCGGGTCGGTATGACCACGCAACTTGCCTACCGCCTGCGCATCCACCGCACCACCCTGGTTGCCCCAGGCCGTACGCACAAAACTCAGCACTTCGGCAATCTCCTGGTCACTCAACTGCTGGCGGAAAGCTGGCATGCGATAGGCATCCGGCACCCCGGCAGCCACCACCCGCTGCGAACCATTGAGGGTGATATTGATCGCTGAGGCGTTCTCCCTGGCCAGTGCCGAGGTGGCCCCTGCCAATGGCGGCATCCACTCGGCTTGGCCTTTGCCGTCCAGGCCGTGGCAAGACGCGCAGCGGGTCACATAGGTGTGCGCCCCCGGGCTGTCGAGCCGTGCCGCTGCCGATTCGACCCGGTACTGCCATGGCGCGCCGTCACGCTGTGGATCGCCGGGCAGTGATTTCAGGTAATGGGCAATGGCGGCCAGGTCATCGTCATGCATGAATTGCGTGGAGTTGTTGAACGCCTCAGTCATCGAGCCGAACACCACGGCATGCCGGTTGCGCCCGGTTTTCAGGAACTGCGCGATTTCTGCCTCGCTCCAGCGCCCCAGCCCGGTGTTAGGGTCGGCGCGCAGGCTCGGTGCGTACCAGCCGTCGAGCAGGGCGCCGGCCAGGAAGGGTTTGCCGCCTTCATCCAGGGCCTTTTCGTTGAACGCCAGGCCGCGTGGGGTGTGGCAGCTGCCGCAGTGACCTGGGCCCTGGACGATGTAGGCCCCCCGGTTCCACTGCGCATCCTGGCCGGGCTTGTCGGCGTATGGCGAGGTGGCGGCGAACAGGCCATTCCATAAGGCAATGGGCCAGCGCAGGTTCAGCGGCCAGGGAATGTCGCTGGGCAGATTGGCCTGCCGGGCGGGTTGCACGTTGTGCATGAAAAACGCATACAACGCCCTGACATCATCATCGCTGAGTTTGGCGTAGGACGGGTAGGGCATGGCCGGGTACAGCCGCCTGCCACCAGGGGCGACACCCTGGCGTACGGCACGGTCGAAATCGGCCAGGCTGTAGCTGCCGATACCGCTGTCGCGGTCGGGGGTGATGTTGGTGGCGTGGATGGCCCCCAGCGGGGTGGCCATTTCCAGTCCACCCGCGAACGGCTTGCCGTCCGGCAGGCTGTGGCAGGCCACGCAGTCGCCGAGGCGGGCGACGTACTCGCCGCGGCTGATCAGGGCCGGGTCAGCGGCAGTGGCCTGTGCGTCGGCAAACGGCGAGGCCGGCTCGCGGGTCACATACCAGGCCAGCAGGCCTGCCGCGACAAGGCACGGCAGCGCCAGCCAGCCAGCGGTTCTTGCGAAACGATGGGTCATCGGGCTTCCCTTGTGCAGTCAGCTGAAGGTATGGCGGCTCAGTGGCAGGCTACGCACGCGCTGGCCGGTAAGCTGCGCGACCGCGTTGGCCACAGCCGGGGCTACAGCGGGTAGCGGTGGCTCGCCGATACCGCCCATCTTCGCCCCGCTTTCGACAATGCGTACATGCACACGTGCCATCCGTGAGGGCGGCAGGATCGGGTACAGGTCGTAGTTGCGTGCGCGCGGCTTGCCATCCACATAGACCGCTTCTTCCACCAGCGTCTGCGACAGGCCAAGGGCAACTGCGCCGTTGACCTGGTGTTCGATGATCGCCGGGTTGACGATGCTACCCGGGTCGATGGCCTGCCAGATGTCGTGCACCTTGACCTGGCCGTTCTCGATCGACACCTCGGCAATGACTGCCGCTTCCGAGCCAAAGGGTGAGGCCATTGCCACGCCGCGTGCCCGTTTGCTGCCATCCTCGGCAGTGAAGGGCCCACGTTTCCAGCCACCGGACAGCTCGGCGACCGCGTTCAGCAGGGTGGTCAGGCGCGGATTGTCGCGCAGCAGGTGCAGGCGCAGTTCGAACGGGTCCTTGCCGCCTTTGTCTGCCAGTTCATCGAGGAAGGATTCATAGAAGAAGTCGTTCAACGAGTTACCCACCGAGCGCCAGTAGCCGAGCATGGCCGGGCCTTTGACGTAGATCTGGGCAATGCGCTTGTTGGCGATGGCGTACGACTTGCCTGATAGCCCCTCAACCGCGGTCGGGTCGATCTTTTCCCCTTGCTTGCCAGCAAGAGCCTCGGTTGGGCCTTCGGTGGCGCTGACCGCTTCGAAGGCCACTGGCATGCCATCGGCATCCAGCCCGGCGCGGAATTTCACCACTGCAACCGGGCGCAGCACATCACGCAGGAATTCCTCTTCGCGGCTCCAGATGAGTTTTACCGGCCGGCCAACCGCTTTGGCCAAGGCAATGGCCTGCGGGTAGGGGTTGGCCGAGTCGTACAGGAAGTGGCGGCCAAAGAAACCGCCCAGCAGCGGCGAGTGCAGGTTGATTTGCGCAGGTTCCAGGCCGGTACGCTTGGCAATGTCATCACGGAACATGTCCGGGGCCTGGTTGGGCAGCCAGACGTCCAGGCTGCCGTCCGGGTTGAAGCGGGCGAGGGCGGACGGTGGCTCGAGCTGGGCATGGTTCAGGTACTGGTTGTGGTAGCTGGCCTCGACCTTGGTCTTGGCATTGCTCAGGGCGCCAGCGATATCGCCTTCGTTTTCTTCGTCCCGCGCCGGGCCCTTGACGTTGGCGAGGTGTTCCCGCCATGCGTCGCTGGAGAAGTCGGCCGGCATCGGTCGCACGTTGCTGTCGGCGGCCGGCTCTTTCCAGTCCACCTGAATCGCCTCTACCGCACGCTTTGCGTGCCACCAACGCTCGGCAACCACGGCCACTGCGCCCGGCAGTTGGTGCACGGAGTGCACGCCTTTCATGGCCTTGACCTGATCTTCGTTGCGCACGCTGCCCACGGTCATGCCCAGACGTGGTGCGTGTTGCACGGCGGCGTGCAGCATGCCGTCGACCTTTATGTCGATGCAGTACTGTGCCTTGCCGGTGGACTTGTCGTAGGCATCCAGGCGGCGAACAGGCTTGCCGATCCAGCGGAACTGGCTGGGGTCACGCAGCTTGACGCTGGCCGGGTCGGGTACCGGCAGGTCCATGGCGCGCCCGGCGAGGTCACCGTAGGGTATCGAACGCCCCGTCGTGGTATGTACCACGTTTCCTGGCGTGGTCGAGAGTTCGTCGACCGACACGCCCAGTTGTTCAGCGCCGGCCTGCAGCAGCATGGCCCGGGCAAGGGCACCCAGGCGGCGCATGGTCGGGTAGCTCATGCGCACCGACATGCTGCCACCGGTGATGCGCATGCCGTTTTCCATCACCACGTAAGCTTCGCCCGGTGGTGCGCTATCGACCACGAAATTGACGGGGTCGACATCCAGCTCTTCACCCACAATTTGCGCCATGGCGGTGAAGGGGCCTTGCCCGCCTTCCATAAAGGGGCTGAGCAGGCGTACCGTGCCGTCTGGGCGAATCTCCAGAAAAGCGGGCACCTGGGTACCGCGTTCCGGGGTGGCTGCAACCGCTGCCTGCACACGGCCCGACCCCATTGGCAGGCCGAAACCCAGCACCAGGGCACCGACAGCCGTGCCGGCAAGAAAGCGCCGGCGCGACAAATTGACTGTCTCGCCCAGTTGCAGCCTGAGCAGTTCGCCAGGGGTCTCTACGGGCGTATTCATCAGGCCTGCTCCCCTTGCGCCAGGTCATGCACGGCAGCGTGAATGGCGTTGTAGGTGCCGCAGCGGCACAGGTTGATCATGGCCGCGTCGATTTGCGCGTCGCTTGGCTTGGGGGTGTGCTTTAACAACGCCGTGGCGGCCATTACCTGGCCGGACTGACAATAGCCGCACTGTGCCACCTGGTGCTCGACCCAGGCCGCAACCACCCGTTTGCCAACGGCATCGGCTTCGATGGCCTCTATGGTGGTGACCTCGCGCCCCACCACACCGGCCACCGGGGTGACGCAAGCGCGTACTACGTTGCCGTCCACCAGTACCGAACAGGCGCCGCACTGGGCCAGGCCGCAGCCATACTTGGTGCCGGTCAGCCCCAGATCATCGCGGATCACCCACAGCAAGGGCGTGTCGGCGTCCGCCTCGACCTGGTAGGTCTGCTGGTTAATGCGTAGTTCCATGGTTCACCTGCCAGTCATCGGTTGCTGTTGCCATGTTTTTCTATGCGGGGAATACGTTGTTCCCCAGTGCAGAAAAGCTAGCACAGCGGTGTGACCGCTGGTCTGGTGGTTGGGCCAGGTTCAGAGGATCAGGCAAGCAATCCGGCGGAATACGCAAGCCTGTACTGGCGCCATCGCCGGCAAGCCAGCGCCCACAGGTCGGCGTAAGAGTTGAAAGATATGCAGTCCCTGTGGGCGCTGGCTTGCCGGCGAGGGGCCAGGCAGGCAAACAGGACTTCTGGCGTAAAAACCCGGATAATGCCGGCCAATTTCGTTTTACACGCTTAAATCACGGTAATCCCGCATGGAAATCAAGGTCAATTTTCTCGACAATCTCCGTCTCGAAGCCAAGTTCGATGACTTCACGGTGATCGCCGACCAACCGATCCGCTACAAAGGCGATGGTTCGGCCCCAGGCCCGTTCGACTATTTCCTGGCGTCTTCGGCCTTGTGCGCGGCTTACTTCGTCAAGCTGTACTGCCAGGCCCGCGACATCCCAACCGAAAACATTCGCCTGTCGCAGAACAACATCGTCGATCCGGAAAACCGCTACAACCAGATCTTCAAGATCCAGGTCGAGCTGCCCGAGGACATTTCCGACAAGGACCGCCAAGGCATCCTGCGCTCCATCGACCGCTGCACGGTCAAGAAGGTTGTGCAGACTGGCCCTGAGTTCGTGATCGAAGTGGTCGACAACCTTGATGCCGATGCCCAGGGCCTGTTGATGCCGGTGGCAGACACCAGCACCTACATCCCCGGCAAGGACCTGCCGCTGGAGCAGACCATCGCCAACATGTCGGGCATCCTCGCGGGGCTGGGGATGAAGATCGAGATCGCTTCGTGGCGTAACATTGTGCCCAATGTGTGGTCGCTGCACGTGCGCGATGCGCAGTCGCCGATGTGCTTCACCAACGGCAAGGGCGCCACCAAGGAGGCGGCGCTGGCCTCGGCGCTGGGCGAATTCATCGAGCGCCTGAACTGCAACTTCTTCTACAACGACCAGTTCTGGGGCGAAGAGCTGGCCAACGCGCCGTTCGTGCATTACCCGAACGAGCAGTGGTTCAAGCCTGGCCCGCGCGACGCGCTGCCGGCCGAGATCCTCGACGAGCATTGCCTGGAAATCTACAACCCGGACGGTGAGCTGCGTGGTTCGCACCTGTATGACACCAACTCGGGTAACACCGCCCGGGGCATCTGCTCGCTGCCGTTCGTGCGCCAGTCCGACCAGCAGGTGGTGTACTTCCCGTCCAACCTGATCGAGAACCTGTTCCTCAGCAATGGCATGAGCGCCGGCAATACCCTTGCCGAGGCGCAGGTACAGTGCCTGTCGGAAATCTTCGAGCGTGCGGTGAAGCGCGAAATCCTCGAAGGTGAGCTGTGCCTGCCGGATGTGCCGCAGGACGTGCTGGCCAAGTACCCGGCGATCGTCGCCGGCATCCAGGGCCTTGAAGAGCAGGGCTTCCCGGTGCTGGTCAAGGATGCTTCGCTGGGGGGCGAGTTCCCGGTCATGTGCGTGACGCTGATGAACCCTCGCACCGGCGGCGTATTTGCCTCGTTCGGCGCTCACCCGAGCCTGGAGGTGGCGCTGGAGCGCAGCCTCACCGAATTGCTGCAGGGGCGCAGCTTCGAAGGCCTCAACGACCTGCCGCAGCCGACCTTCGAAAGCCATGCGCTGACCGAGCCGAACAACTTTGTCGAGCACTTCATCGACTCCAGCGGCGTGGTGTCGTGGCGCTTCTTCAGCGCCAAGGCCGACTTCGAATTTGTGGAGTGGGACTTCTCCGGCCACGGCGAGGATTCCAACCAGCAGGAAGCCGCTACCCTGTTCGGTATCCTCGAAGCGCTGGGCAAGGAGGTGTACATGGCGGTGTACGACAACCTCGGTGCCACGGCTTGCCGCATCCTTGTGCCGGGCTACTCGGAAATCTACCCGGTCGAGGACCTTATCTGGGACAACACCAACCGCGCCTTGTCGTTCCGTGCCGACATCCTCAACCTGCACAGCCTCGACAGTCGCTCCCTGAAGTTGTTGCTCAAGCGCCTGGACAACTGCGATGTGGATGACTACACCACCATCACCACGCTGATTGGTGTGGAGTTCGACGAGAACACCGCGTGGGGTCAGTTGACCATTCTCGAGCTGAAACTGCTGATCTGCCTGGCGGTGCAGCGTTTCGAGGATGCCAAGGAGCTGGTCGAGGCGTTCCTGCAGTTCAACGACAACACCGTCGAACGCGGCCTGTTCTACCAGGCGCTGAACGTGGTGCTGGAAGTGCAGCTGGATGACGAACTGCAGCTGGATGACTATGAAGCCAACTTCCGCCGCATGTTCGGGAATGCACGCATGGACGCGGTGCTGGGTTCGGTGAACGGCAGCGTGCGTTTCCATGGCCTGACTCCGACCAGCATGAAGCTCGAAGGCCTCGACCGCCACCTGCGCCTGATCGACAGCTACAAGAAGCTGCATGCGGCCCGAGCCAAATTCGCCTGAGAGCGGCGGTCCCACTCGTTATTTTGTGCTGGCTGTACCGCCGTCATCGCCGGCAAGCCAGCTCCCACAGGTACTGCACCGTTCTTGAGCGTTGTGCTGAACTTGATGGGGCTGGCTAGCCGGCGATTGGGTCAGCAGCTCTCATATAGCACTTTGAACCTGGCGCTATCCCCAAAGCGTCTTTCCGCTTCGCTTGAAAGGCGCGTAATTTTTTCTTCCCCCAATATATGGCGCGTTAACCGCCAGAAGGACCTCGGCCGCGCACAACAAGAAGGCGCAGACCATGAGCACCCCTTTGGACACCAACGCCCTTAAAGCCCGTCAGCAGGCCGCCTGGGCCAGCGGTGACTACGCGGTAATCGGCACCACCCTGCAACTGGTTGGCGAACGCCTGGCCGAGGCCTGCGACTTGCGCTGGGACGAGCAGGTGCTGGACGTTGCTGCCGGCAACGGCAACGCCACCTTGGCCGCTGCCCGCCGCGGCTGTCGCGTCACCTCCACCGACTATGTGCCCGAATTGCTCAAGCGAGGCGAAGAGCGGGCGCGGGCCGAGCACTTGAATGTGTTGTTCCAGGCGGCCGATGCCGAAGCGTTGCCGTTTGCCGACGGTACCTTCGATGCCGTGCTTTCCACCTTCGGCGTGATGTTCGCCCCTGATCAGGCGCAGGCCGCACGCGAGCTGGTCCGGGTGTGCCGGCCCGGTGGCCGCATCGGCCTGGCCAACTGGACCCCGCAAGGCTTTGTCGGGCTGATGTTCAAAATGCTAAGCCGGCATGTGCCGCCACCCCCCGCTGCCTTGCCGCCTTCGCGATGGGGCGATGAGGAGCAGTTGCGCGTGATGTTCGAAGGGGCGCTCGGCGAACTGAAAGTCAGTCGTCAGCAGTTCAACTTCCGCTATCGCTCGGCGGCGCATTTCATCGAGGTGTTCCGCACCTGGTATGGGCCGGTACACAAGGCGTTTGCCTCATTGGAGCCAGAGGCGGCCAGTGCGCTGGAGCGGGATCTGACCCAATTGCTGGAGGAGAACAACGTCGCTGGACCTTCATCGTTGGTGGTGCCGAGTGAATACATTGAGGTGGTGGTCATTCGGGGCTAGCAGGCGCTCCTTCCAATGCCTCCGCGGGTGGGGGGGCTGCACGGACATTGAAAAGCTTGCAGACGAAGTACCAAGCGATCGCGACCGTTAGGTTGTAGGGGAACAACACAGCCCAGAACGGCAGTTGCCAGTTTTTCTTGCCCTGCATTTCACCGGGCTCGCCGGTACGCCAGGGGGCATAGTGGCGCCAGGCTTCAGCCGGGGTCAGGCAGATGGCGTAGAGTGGCTTGTGCCACCAATTGGGCTCGCCGGGAGGCGGAAGCTTGTCCGGACCGTGGTTCATGAAATGGCGGAGGTACTCCCACACTTCGGCGACGTGTCTGACCCCGGGCTCGGTGGGTTCGTTGCTGTCGACCCAGAGGCAGTCTTCTTGGTGGAGGCTGCCATCCGCTCGGCGAGGGGCGAAGGCGAGGGCGTAGCTGGTGCTGAAGGATGAACCACCGTACTCGGTGCGTTTGAAAACGCCTCCGCCAGTGTTACTCCACTCAAAGACGAATATCTTGCTCAAGCGTTGATAGTAAATCTTCTGAGTTGATCGGTTGAAACATATGCTCGATAAGCGCTTTATGAAGTATATTCGATAAACTAGGAACGGGAGGAATGTGAAGGGCGTGAGTGCGAAGCTGGTCATTAAAAGTGGGTGGGATTTAAAGTACTTCATGAACTCCCCGTCAAATAGATAAGGGTAGAAGCCGATCATTGAGATGATTATTATTGCACAGTACAGTTTCCCCATGAATGCCGAGTCTGTTACCCATGGATTTCTCAAACATAAAAAATTGTCGGATGAGCTTAATAGCTGCCCAGTGATAGCGGGCTTGTGTCCTGAACCTGTCTTTGAATTGAACATCCAGATGGTTGCCATGGTCAGCGTTCCAGACGAAAAGTTGCGAGGCTCTCATTGTCTTCGTCCAACCCTTGATTGGCGCTGCAAGCGAGATGCAGTGAGACATGATTTTGGTTGGCTAGCGTGTTCTCGAAATGCAGAACTCAGCCAGCACCTACAGAGATGCGTGCGCTGCAGGCATGGCCGGAGGTGGCACTGCTGATGGAGGCGTCAGTCATGCGCGCTTCCCTTTGGCCGAATGTGCCGGGCGCTCCTCAAACGCTTCAGGCGGTGGTGACGCGACGCGAACATTGAATAGGCGACAGATGCCGTACCAGCAGATGGCGACGGTGAGGTTGTAGGGGAACAGCACCGCCCAGAACGGCAGTTGCCAGTTCTTTTTGCCCTGCATTTCACCGGGCTCGCCGGTTCGCCAGGGCGCATAGTGTTGCCAGGCTTCTGCCGGGGTCAGGCAGATGGCGTGCAGCGGTTTGTGCCACCAGTTGGGTTCGCCGGGCGGGGGGAGATTGTCCGGGCCGTGATCCATGAAATGGCGAAGGTATTCCCAGACTTCAGCGACGTGTTTGACACCAGGTTCGGAGGGGGCGTTGCTGTCGACCCACAGGCAGTCTTTTTGGTGGAGGCTGCCATCCGCTCGGCGAGGGGCGAAGGCGAGGGCATAGCTCGTGCTGAATGATGATCCGCCGTATTCGGTGCGTTTGAAAATGCCTCCGCCGGTGTTGGCCCATTCAAAGACGAATAGCTTACTCAACCGCTGATAGTAAATCTTCTGAGTTGATCGGTTGAAACATAAGCTTGATAAGCGCTTTATGAAATATATTCGATAAGCTAAGAAGGGTAGGAAAATGAAAGGTCCAAGCACTGTGAGGGTAATGAAAGTATAGCTAAAGGTGTATGGGTTCCAGGCTTCGCTGGATAGTAGGTAGGGGTAGAAAACTATTAATGATGCGATAATCATTGCGCAATAAATTTTTCCCATAAAAACAGAGTCCGTTACCCATGGATTTCGCAGGCATAAAGTGTTCTCGGATACGCTTGCCAGTTGCCCTCCAATTGCAGGTTTGTGCCCAGAATTTGACGTTGAATTGAATATCCAGATGGTTGCCATGGTCAGCGTTCCAGACGAAAAGTTGCGAGGCTCTCATTGTCTTCGTCCAACCCTTGATTGGCGCTGTAAGCGAGATGCAGTAAGACATGATTTTGGTTGGTTAGCGTGTTCTCGAAATGCAGAACCAAACCTGCACCTACGAGGTGGCCGGTTGGGGCGATTGGGAAAACGTCCATTCCTTGGTTATCTCGCAGGGCGCTCAAGCTCCCTGACCATTCGCTTACGCCTAGCCTGAAACCAGGCAGTAGCACTGTGAATTCAACGGTGGGTTGAGGTGTGGCTACTTCGTTATGGGTGATAGCAGTCCAGTTGGGCGGAGACCACTGATCATTCCGATGCCATTTAGTGTCAACTTTAGTTATGCCCAGTGACAGGGCCTGTTCGGCCATTAGTAGTTTTGGTCCGTAATGCTCGTTGTGCCAAGCTTTGATTTCAGTTTGTAGCGAGGCGAAGGCAGGAAGTTTATTTTCAAAATCCAAGGTGATGCCAGGGCGCCCCTCCCCATCATTGATGCGATTACCGAAGACGGTGCGTGCTGCCCACAGCTCAATTGGGCTGTGAAGGTGCTCATGTGCCTTGGCGTGCAGGTACAAACCTCCTGCAATGATGGCTACGCCTACGAGGACAAGGGCAGCCGCAGCCCATCCGGCAAAGGGTACTAATGTTGTCGCGCCCGCAACGGCAAGCCCTGCTTCAAGGGCGACAGCAGAGCCGATGGCCATAGTTACCCCTCCGGCCAAGGTGTATCCGCCTGCAGTTGAACCACCACTTTTCAGCTGACGCATTCCCTTTGATATGTCTGAAAATAGGCTGAATGCTATTGCAGGGTATCCGGCCAAACGCGCGAACAAGTTACTGCTTAAGAACTTGATGATTCCATTTCCAAAGGCCATGCCTGGTGCGGTCGGACTCAATCTCAACATCACGGCCTTCTGCGTTGCCCGCACGCTGACCATCGTCGCCGCCGCTGCACCGATCACCCCAAAAATCGATGAAGCAAAGCCCAAGGTGTATTCCGGTGCATCGTTCTTTTGCAGGCTGTTATAGGCCGTCTTCAGCGATAAGATGTTGAACCACAGCATCCCCGCGTTCAAACCACCCCCACCGCCCGAGGTGAGCAACCCGAGAAAGTTGGGCTTCACTCGCGCAGTGGTGGTCAGTTCTATCGATATTGTCCGGCTACCCGAGATGCGCAGTTGTTTCATTTCCTCAACCTGCGCCATGCCGCTCTTCAAATACTTCTGTGCCTCCTGGCTGAATGGATTTTCCGTGATGGCCTGTTCGGTGATTCGATAGCGCGCTGCCAACAGCCCCAACGCCTTCTCGGCATTCGCCTCCCGCGCCGCCAACAGCACCTGCTGACGCAGGCCATGACTGGCATCCCAGCGGGTTTGCCCGCGCAGGCGCTTGAGCACTACGGTATTGACCGCCTGGGCGGTAAGGTCGGTGATGTCGGCCATGGCCGGGAAGCGACCCACCAATCCTTCGATCACGTTGTCGCTGGCACCGAACAAAGAGCCGGTCGAATCCGCCTTGTCCTTGAACGGATTGAACGGCGCCAAGGCGGTGTAAAGCGGGCTGTCGTGCTGGTCCAACCATTGCTCCAGGCGTTTGAAGCGTCGGTCATGCTCTTCGGTGCCGGGTGTCGGTTGGCCCATCGGGTGAATCAGCAAAGCCAGCGAGATTTCCAGGCCGCGGGCGGAGGTGCGTTCGTCGCGGTCGTAACACGCCAGGGCGGCGGCCAGGCTGTGGGGGTTGTCGATATGTTGCGATTCGGCAGTGGCCAGCCAGGCGTCATGATCATTGCTGGCTTGCAACGCCAGGTTGCGCAGGGCTGCAATACGCCGTTCGACCTCGTCGCGTTCGGCAAGGAAACGCCGGTATTTGGCGATATCGATGCGCTTTGCCAGGCGCGCGCCGTTGGGGGAGTAATCCTCATGGGTGAGGGCCTGGAAATGTGACTCGGCCGCAGACAGCGCAGGGCCACGCCGCTCCGTGCCCAGCCTGAACGCGGCCAGTTCCGGTGAAGGCGCATCGGCCGGGTACATGCTTTCCAGCGTCTTGTTCAGCAGCATGCCCACCAGGTTGCGATGGTGAAAATCGCGGCTGTGCACGCTCAGTTGCTCGGCATCCAGGCGGTAGCACGCCGGCACGGGTTCCTGCTCGGGAGGTTGCGCGGGTTTTGTGTGTGCCAGTTGTTCGGCGGGCATCAGGTCGCGCATTTGATGCTGGTAGGCCGAGACCGACAGGCTCAGGTCCAGGGCCATGCCTTCGGCGTCGGCGAGTGCTACTACCACCGGTACCTTCGGTTGGGTCCAGGGGTAGTGACGCGCCACGGCGACCAGGTTGCCGATAGGCAAGGTTTCGGTGATCGGGTCGCTGCTCCAGGTCAGCGGCATGCGCCGTTCGGTTGGCTTGAAGTCTTCGACCCAAGTTTGCAGGGCACTGACCGGCAACACATGGGGCTGGGTGGATGACGCCTGGCTGCTGGCGATCAGTTCGGCCATGTCCAGCTGGCGCATATGCCGTTTGCGCAGGGCTGATGAACCGGTGATGCGGGCGGTCACGGCGTTGGTCCACAGGTGGGGGCTGTAGCCGATCCACACTTGCCTGGCGGTATCGGGGCAGGTATCGGCCCACACCCAGCCCATGCTCCGGCTGGAGAGATAGCGATCACGCAGGTGGTAGTTTTCCAGCCCTTTGTAACTCAGTTCCTTGTAAAGACCCGCGCCAACGTACTCATGGATGACCAGCTTTTCGCCCTTCGGACCTTTCATGAACACGTAGACATAACCCGGGCGCAAAGCGCGCAGGGTGTAGGCAGAGTGTTGCAGCGGGGGGAAGCTTTGTTCCAAATTGAAACCCGCACTGGCATAGCGGCAGGCGGGCGTGTCGCCGATGCGTGGCACGATGGCATAGCGCACTGGCAGGATGGGGATGCGTGCAGTACAGGCGGGACCGGAAGTGGCGCTGCTAACGGAAGAATTGCTCATGCGAGTTCCTTGCTCAGAGAGCAGTCTTTTCAGACCAAACGCGTAGAACGGCCTGTTCCAGTGCAAATAACGACTGGAAGAGTTGGCTGAGGCTAATGCTGTAGGAAATATCTTCCTTGTTTCAGGAGATGAAAAAACGATCGGCTTGTTAAGGCTCAGGCGACAGACAATGCCTCGATTTCTGCTTCTTGGTCGAGGCTGAAAGTGTAATATTTTATTTGAATTTTTTTGTGTTCCGCGAGTGTGGTTTTATAAGTGGAAAGTTTGACCTTTTCTGTAGGAGTTGTCTTACATATTAGGCGGTCGTTAAACTTTCAGTTCTTGCACTTGGCCATCACTACTTGGCAAGTTCGAGGTGCGCCCCCCGAGCGGCCGGCATAGCGTATGCAATTGTTCATGGATTTTTGCCGCGCAATGCTCAGGGTATTGCCCCAGGCCAGTCCGCCTTCGCCAGTCGTGGGTACGGCTTTGGCGAAGCAGTTGGAGCCTACTGCAGGCGTGGCGTAGCGCGCCTTGCTGCCTTTGCTGGAGCAACCAGCGGTGAGCGCCAGGCTGAGGGCGAGCAGGGTGGTCAGGGCCCAGTATGCGTTTGGTCTGCTCACGTGTTCCCCTTCTGCGCTTGGCAGCAAATGCCTTGCAGGATATTTCATTGTAGCGAAGCGGTGAACTATCGCGTCGCGAAGGGGCTCCTTTGCTAAGCGCACCTTGCGCTCACCTGATGGCGCAAGCCCATCAGCCCCCTGGGTCACTGAATGAAAAGGAGGCACTGTGACCGCTACTGACCAAACCCTCTACCGCTGTACGCCCAGCCCGCTGCACGCCCTGCTGCTGGCAGGCAGTGTGCCGTTGTTCCTTGGCGCACTGCTGAGCGATATCGCCTACTTCAACAGCTACCAGATCCAGTGGAGCAACTTCGCCGCCTGGCTGATTGCCGGTGCCTTGGTGTTCTGCGGGCTGGCACTGTTGTTCGCGCTGGCAAACCTGGTCCGCGCCGAACGCAAGGGCGGGCGCGCCACGCTGTACTTCGTGCTGCTGCTGGTGACCTGGGTGCTCGGCTTGATCAATGCGTTCGAGCACGCCAAGGACGCCTGGGCGGTGATGCCGTCGGGGCTGGTGTTGTCGGTGATCGTGACCGTGCTCTCGGTAGTGGCTGCCTGGACCGGCTTGAGCAACCTGCGTTCGGGAGGTGCAGCATGAAGCCTTTGCATGCATTGAGCCTGTTGAGCATGGCGGTGTTGCTGAGTGCCTGTGGTGGTGACGGCGAGCGTACCCAGGCCCATGGTCCGGACCCCAAGTTGCCCGAGCCGCAGCGCGGCTTGTTGCCGAGCATGAAGATTGCCCAGCCGGTGGCCTGGGGCGAGCAGAAACCGACCGTGCCGGAGGGTTTCAACGTCACAGCCATTGCCACTGACCTGAAGATTCCGCGGCAGAGCCTGGTGCTGCCCAATGGCGACATCCTGGTGGCCGAGGGCAGGGGCGGCAGCGCGGCCAAGCTCAAGCCCAAGGATGTGATCGCCAGCCAGATCAAGGCCAAGGGCAATACGCAGGTCAAAGGTGGCAACCGCCTGACCCTGTTGCGCGATGCCGACGGCGATGGCACCTATGAGGTGCAGACCGTGTTCGTGGAAAACCTCAACGCACCGTATGGCCTGGCCTTTGCCAACGGCAAGCTGTATGTGGCCAACCAGGATGCGCTGGTGCGTTTCGACTACAAGGATGGCCAGACCCAGGCAGACGGCCCGCCATCCAAGGTCACCGACCTGCCGGCCGAGATCAACCATCACTGGACCAAGGCGCTGACGATCAGCCCTGATGGTCGCTACCTGTATGTGGGGATCGGCTCGAACAGCAACATCACCGAGCGCGGCCTGGAGGTGGAGATCGATCGGGCGATGGTCTGGCAGGTCGATGCCGAAACCGGGGCGCACCGGCCTTACGCCACCGGCTTGCGCAACCCGACGGCATTGACCATTCAGCCGCAGACCGGGCAGTTGTGGACGGTGGTTAACGAGCGCGATGAGCTGGGCCCCGACTTGGTACCGGACTACCTCACTTCGGTGCGCGAAGGTGGCTTCTATGGTTGGCCTTACAGCTACTGGGGGCAGAATGTAGATGATCGGGTGCGGCCGCAAAACCCGGCCAAGGTGGCTGCGGCGATCAAGCCGGACTACAGCCTGGGCTCGCATGTGGCTGCATTGGGTGTCGACTTCTCGATCCCGGCCATGGGCAAGGAGTTTGCCGACGGGGTGTTCGTGGGCGAGCACGGCAGCTGGAACCGGCCCGATCCGGTGGGCTACAAGGTGATATTCGTGCCGTTCAGCAATGGCAGGCCGGCAGGGGCGCCCATCGACTTTGCCACGGGCTTCCGCGGCGAGGATGGCAAGACGCGTGGGCGGCCGGTGGGCGTTACTGTGGACCCGCGTGGGGCGTTGATCATTGCCGATGACCTGGCCAATACGGTATGGCGGGTGACGCGTAACCGTTGAGCAGCGGTGTGACCGGATCCACCCCCGTGGGGTGGGTTCACCCAGGAGCCGGTGAGGTAACTGGCGCCGGCAGGGTGGCGGGCACCGTCTATGCTTGTTGGCGCGTGAACAATTCGCGCCCTTTTTTGCTTGATCACATGGAAGCAGATCTATGAACCCGATTCGCTCTCTCGCTCGTGCTGTTGCCTTGGCCACGCTGGCATCCGCTGCCAGCTTTACGGCGTACGCTGCCGATATTCCGATTGCCAGTGAGGCACTGGAAAGCCATGTCACCACGCAGGTTACAGCTATCGACCAGGCCAACCGCCAGGTCACGGTGAAAGGCCCTGATAACAAAGCGGATGTGACGTTCCAGCTCACGGATCAGGCCAAGGCCCTGCCTAACCTCAAGGTCGGGGACAAGGTCGATATCTTTGTTACCCGCGCCGTGGCCTATGTGCTCAACACCGATGTGGGTGGGGCGCCGAAGGCCACCGAGGAGTCCGGCACCATTCGCGCCACAGCGCAGAACCCCAACCCGGGTGGCGAGGCATTCCGCCAGGTCCGGGTCACCTCGCAGATCAAGAAGATCGACCTCAAGACGCACGAAGTGAGCCTGCTGCCACCTGAGGGCAAGCTGCAGGTGGTCAAGGTCGAAAACCCGGAATTACAGGCGCGCATGAGTAATCTCAAGGTCGGCCAGACGGTCGATGCGATCTTTACCGAAGTGCTGCGCGTCGAAACGTCGCGCTGACTATTTACCGAGACAGGCTACGGGTTGCCCGTAAATGGATCCGTCGTGATGCCTTGCATGACGGCGGATGCTGTACGAACAGCTGAATCACCCAGTCCGGGCGGGTCTTGCTGGCGTCATTGAGCCAGTTGGCGACTGAGTCCTGGGCGTACTTGTCGGCTTCTGCCAGGCGCGGTACCAGCATTGGCTCGGCCGCTTCAGGCGTCTGCTTGAGTGCGGTGATGTGCTCGCACCAGACCCCACGGGGGCGCAGCACCTCGATGCAGAAGCGCCTTACCAGCGGGTCCGCATCGCCGGCATGCTGGCCGAGCAGGGTGAGCGCAGTCCCCAACTCCTGGACCAGGCGCGGACGCAGGGCGATCCAGGCCCACTCGCGCACGCCAAAATGCTCATCGCGGGCAAACCGCAACTGAGCCAGTAGCGCTGGCTCCAGCGCCTGCGTGCGCGACAGATGCACTTGGGCAAAGGCGGCCCAGCTGCGCACGGTATCGGAAACATGCGAGCTGCATTGTTCGAATACGTGCTGGCGGATTGGCGAGGAAGCTTGTTCCAACCAATGCCCCAGCTCAAGGCCAATGGCTGCGATTTTCTTGGAAAGGCCCAGCGTCGCTGCTGCTTCAGCACAGGCGAGCAACTGTTCGACCAGTGTGTCGGGTAGCAGGCTGGCCAATGAGCCGACCAGGGTGGCCTGATTTACTGCCAGGCATTCGGCGAGGTTGCGGGTTGGCAACTGCCCGTGATCAATCAGGTTTTTGCGTTCATCAGTCATCGAATGTGTTCCATCACATCAGGTGTTTGTTTTTTCTTGCTGCTGTGACCCGTGCCCGTATGGCCCCTGGGGTTTCGCGACAGCACAGTATCCTAGCTCATGGGCAAAAAACGAACTCGCATATGCGCCTGGCGAATAAGGTGTGTGCAGGGTTTCGATTTCCATAGATGGAGGGAATTTTCGATCATGGCTTCAATATGTTTCAGCAATGAGGACTGCCATGTTCAGTAAAACCCTGTGCCTACTGCTGCTTCCCTTTGCCTTGGCGTTGCTTGCCGGGGCGGTATTGCCGTTTCAGGCCGCAGGTAATGCTGCCGTGGGCCGTGCCCTGGGGCATTGGTTGTGGGGGGCATTCACATCGTTGACCGTGAGTTCGCTAGTGGTAATCGCCGCGCTGCTGATCCTCAGGGTTCCCGTACCAGAGCTGGGCAAGGCCCTGCAGGGGCCGTGGTGGCTATGGATCGGGGGTGTGCTGGGGGCCATGTATGTGGCGGGCGCTGCGGCGCTTACGCCCAGGCTGGGCGCAGCGGGTTTTTTGGTGCTGGTGGTGGCTGGGCAGATCATCACGGCAGTGCTCGCCGACCACTACGGGGTGATGGGGCTGGGTGGCAAGCCGCTGAGCCTGGCCAGGGTGGCAGGTGTAGTGCTGATCCTGTGTGGCGTGCTGTTGGTTCAAGGCACCTGGGCGACGGCGCCAGCGACCAGTGCAATCACCACGGTAAAGCAGCCAGAAGGCTGATCAGCGTCCCGGCTGGCTGCAGGCCCACACGGTTTCGCGCAGCCAGCGGTGCCCGGGGTCGCTGTCCTTGCGGCTGTGCCAGGCCTGCTGGTAGTCGAACGAGGGAATGGTCAGTGGCGGCGTGAACTGGCGCAGCGTCTTGTGCTGGCGCAACGACCCTACCGCGCGGCTGGCCACTGTGAGGATCAGGTCGGTGCCAGCGAGTACCTCTACTGCCGCGCTCCAGTGTGGCAAGGCCAAGGCGATACGGCGGCGCAGGCCTGATGCTGCCAGAGCGCGCTCTATTTCGTCGAAGGCATCCGGGCGCATGGCCATCAGCACATGCGGGCGTGCCAGCCAGTCTGTCAGGGCCAGGCTGCCGCTGGCGGGCAACACCTGGCGATCGGCAACACTGATGAAATGGTCGGCAAACAGGGGCTGGGCGGTGATGTCCTGAGGCAGCTCCGGGAACAGGCCCAGTGCCAGGTCCAGTTCGCCATCGAGCAGTTGGGCCAGCATGGTTTCACGGCTGGCCTGGCTGATGGCCAGGTCCACCCCAGGTGCGATCTGACGCAGGTGGCGCAATAGGGGTGGCAGGATGATGCGTGAGGAGTAGTCGGACAGTGACAGCCGGAAACGGCGCTGGGCTCTGGCTGGGTCGAACTGGGGGGTGGCCAGCAGGCCGTTGAGATGGGTCAACGCATCCTGCAGCGGTTTTACCAGCGACTGGGCACGGGCGGTGAGGGCCATGCCGCCGCCTTGGCGTACCAGCAAGGGGTCGTCGAAGTGTTTGCGCAGCTGCGCCAACGCGTGGCTGACCGCCGGTTGGCTGCGGTGCAGCCGCAGGGCGGCACGGGTCACGTGCTTTTCGCTGAGCAGGGCATGCAGGGCGAGCAGCAGGTTGAGGTCGATCTTGCGCAGTTCATCCATGGGGTAAATGGCCTTGGTGCATTCCAGGGGTCTTTATTAGCTTAACAAGCCTTGCATATCGCCGGGGTCGCGTTGCGGCCCATCGCGACACAAGGCCGCTCTTGCAGGGATTGCGTTAACCGTTAGGGTTATACTCCTCGCCCGTTTTACTGTTATCCGAGTACTCCGATGGGTCTTTGCGCAACTGCCACACCTGAACCGCGTCGCCAGGGCGCGCCTATGATCGCCTTGGCCTTACTGTTGGCTGGCGCCTGGTTCCTCAATTTGAATGCCGGCTTCAAGCAGGTATTGCTCCTGCTGGTCGGCGCAGCGCTCGGCCTGACCTTGTATCACGCCGCCTTCGGCTTCACCTCGGCCTGGCGGGTGTTCATCACCGAGCGTCGCGGAGCAGGCCTGCGGGCACAGATGGTCATGCTGGCCCTGGCCGTGCTGCTGTTCTTTCCCGCATTGTCAGCTGGCAGCCTGCTCGGTAACCCGGTCACCGGCCTGGTGGCCCCGGCGGGTGTTTCGGTAGTGTTCGGGGCGTTCATCTTCGGCATCGGCATGCAACTGGGTGGTGGTTGCGCATCGGGCACATTGTTCACCGTGGGCGGTGGTAACGCGCGCATGCTTGTGACCTTGCTGTTCTTCATCATGGGTTCTGTAACCGCCACCCATCATGCCGACTGGTGGTTTGCCTTGCCGTCTTTCCCGGCAACCTCGCTCGTGCAGGTTTGGGGTATGGGGCCGGCGCTGCTGGTGAGCCTGGCAGTGTTCGGGCTGATTGCCTGGGTCACCGTGCTGCTGGAAAAGCGCCGGCACGGCGCGCTGGAAGCGCCAGTTGCCAGCGAGCACCAGGGCCTGCGGCGCTTCCTGCGTGGCCCCTGGCCGTTGCTGTGGGGCGCCATTGCCCTGGCACTGCTCAACTACGCGACCCTGGCGCTGGCGGGGCGGCCGTGGGGCATTACTTCGGCCTTCGCCTTGTGGGGGGCCAAAACCCTCAACGGCCTGGGCGTGGATGTCGGCAGCTGGGTGTTCTGGCAGGCGCCGGCCAATGCCAAGGCGTTGGCCTCACCGTTGTGGCAAGACATCACCACGGTGATGGACCTGGGCATCGTGCTGGGTGCGCTGCTGGCGGCTGGCCTGGCGGGGCGCTTTGCGCCAAGCCTGAAAATCCCGTTGCCGTCGCTGCTTGCCGCAGTCATCGGCGGCCTGCTGTTGGGCTACGGTTCGCGGCTGGCCTATGGCTGCAATATCGGTGCGTATTTCAGTGGCATAGCCTCGGGCAGCGTGCATGGCTGGCTGTGGCTGGTGGCGGCTTACGCCGGTAATCTGATCGGGGTGCGTCTTCGCCCGTTGTTTTTCGCGGGTGAGCGGCGCCCGGCGGTGCTGACGGGCTGCTGAGGCACTGCGTGAATTGCTGCAAGCGGTGTAGAAATCATCTGCACTTCGCCTGAGTATCCAACGTCTGCTGCCCAGTCGTGTGGCTGGGCAGCGTCACACTGGTCGCGATCGAGGGTGCTCGAAAACCACTTTATATTTCGTCGATAACCTATTGATAAATAGAAATTTATCTTTTGGCAAGAGCGTGCTGGACACACTGCTCATAGTAAGTCTGCCTGATCGCGGCAGGCTTGAGCCGCGAGCGGCTGTTGTAGGTCTGCTCGGTAATACCGAAGGCGGTCATGCGCATCCAGGGTTTGGGGAATTTGCGTACCTGCAGCTTCTTGCGCGTGGCATACAGGGTCACCCCGGAAAGCTTGGCCTGCTGGGCGTCGGCGGCGATCTGCGCACCCCAGCCGCAGGTGTGGCGATCGTTCTGGCTCAGCGCCCGGGCCTGGGCGCCAAAAGCCAGCGTGGCCAGCAGGCACCCGGCCATGGTTGCTAGAATTACTCGCATGTTGCTGTCCTAAGCATCTGAAGGAGAACGAAGTTTGCCTTCGCTTTGCGATGCAGGGGGCCAGCAATTTGCCGTCAGATCACCCCCATGCGCAGCGGGCTGGCGGCTGGCGTGCGCAGGCTTGCCCAGGCCAAGCTGGCCGCCCAAATCACCGACACACCATAGTTCAGCCGTTGATACAGGCCGAACAGCTGGCCGTTTTGTGCTGCCTGGCCCATCAGTGCGACGGTAATGATCGCCAGCACCACGCAGGCCAGCGAGCACAGCGCCAGGGCCCGCGAGCCTGCAATGCGATTGCCCAGCCACGCCCACAGGGCACTGGCCAGGGTCAGCGAGAGGAACATCAGCAAGCCAAACAGGTTATGCAGTTGCTGCGAGATGGACGGCTGCGCCGGTGCGCAACCCTGGTCACAGGGGAACCAGCCGGTGCCCAGGCTGCCAACACCATGCAGCAACACCAGGGCCGCACTCAACAGTGCCAGTTTCGATCCACGCCAGCGCCGCGCCAGGCCCCAGGCAAACAGCGCGAACAGGGCCGCCAGGGGGAAGTTGTTGGCCAGTGGTGACCAGCTGTGGGTGGGCGCGCCTACGGCGCCGAGCTGGCTCATGGCCTGTTGCAGGTGGTCATAGCCGGGGTAAGCCTGGGCGGTGAGCCACACACCTGCCAGCAACCACAGGGGTATCAGCAGGCCGCTGGCGAGCAACAGACGGTCGAGAGGTTTCATGCTGCATTTTCCTTCCATGGATGAGTGAGCGCAAAGGCGCACAGTACAGGCTTGTGCGGGCTCTGGGCCAGCGCTTGTACCGGTTTTTCCATGGGCGAGGGATGCAAGCAGGAGCAATAAATACCGCACCGGGTGTATGTGATCGTACAACTGCTTGCGCTATGATGAGCGCTGTCTTCCAAGGTGAAATACAGGGCAATGACAGAGCAGCAGGTACAGGCAAGGACCCGGCGCAAGCCGCGTAGTCTGGCCCAGGAACTGGTCACAGTGCTGACCGAACGCATTCGCAGTGGCCAGCTCAAGCGTGGCGACAAGCTGCCGACCGAATCGCAGATCATGGTTGAAGAGGGCGTGAGCCGCACCGTGGTGCGTGAGGCGATCTCGCGGCTGCAGGCGGCCGGGCAGGTCGAGACACGCCATGGGATCGGTACGTTCGTGCTGGACGCGCCCGCTTCGGGGGGCTTTCGCATCGACCCGGCGACTGTGGTCACCCTGCGTGAAGTGCTGGCGGTGCTGGAATTGCGTATTGCGCTGGAGATCGAATCGGCGGGCCTGGCGGCGCAGCGGCGCAGTGATGAAGAGCTGGCGGGCATGCGCGCGGCGCTGGACGAACTCAACGAAGGGGCGGCCCATGCCAATGATGCGGTCTCGGCGGACTTCCAGTTCCACCTGCGCATTGCCCAGGCCAGCGGCAACCACTACTTTGCCGATATCATCAACCACTTGGGTACCAGCATCATCCCGCGTACCCGGGTGAACTCTGCGCGGTTGGCGCATGATGACCAGGCGCACTACATGAGCCGCTTGATGCATGAGCACGAGGCCATTTATGAAGCAATCGCCCGGCGTGACAGTGAAGGGGCAAAAATGGCCATGCGCATGCACCTGAGCAATAGCCGTGAGCGCTTGCGTCAGGTGCATGAAGAGGCTGAGGCGCAGGGGGTCTGAGACCTTTGGTCGCCGGTACTGGCCTCTTCGCGGGCACGGCCGCTCCCACTGGGACCTGCATATCCTTGAGGGTGTAGCAGGGCGCTAAAGCCCAAAGAAAAGCCCCGCCATATGCGGGGCTTTGTTGTTTCAGGCGTTCGGTCAGATCGCCTGGTCACTCCATTGCCCATTCACCAGGCGGCGCAGCCCCAATGGGTTTCCGTCGCGCAAGGCTTCAGGCAGCAGGGCCTGCGGGTAGTTCTGGTAACACACCGGGCGCAGGAAGCGGTCGATGGCCAAGGTACCCACCGAGGTACCGCGGGCATCCGAGGTCGCAGGGTAAGGCCCACCGTGGACCATGGCATCACTTACTTCGACACCAGTCGGGTAGCCATTGATCAGGATGCGTCCGACTTTCTCCTCCAGCAGCGGCACCAGCCAGGCGTAGGCCTCGAAATCTTCCGCTTCGCCGATCAGGGTAGCGGTCAGCTGGCCACGCAGGCCCAGCAGGGCGTTGCGCAGTTGGTCGTTGTCCTGCACTTCTACGGCCACGGTGGTTGGGCCGAACACTTCCTCCTGCAGCAGCGGATCAGACTCGACCAGCAGGCGGGCATCGGCCTTGAACAGCTGGGCGCGGGCCTGGTTGCCTTCTTGCGGCTGGCCGGCCAGGTGCTCGATACCGGCATGGGCCTGCAGGTGCTCAAGCCCTCCCACGTAGCTGCGCAAGCCCCCTGCGTTGAGCATGGTTTGCCCAGCCTGCTGGTCCAGATGCTGGCCAAGGTCGGCCAGTAGCTGGCTGTACTGTGGTGATTGCAGGCCGATCACCAACCCAGGGTTGGTGCAGAACTGGCCGGCACCCATGCACACCGAGCCTGCCAGTTCGCGGGCGATGGCCTCGCCACGTTTGGCCAGGGCGGCTGGCAGGATGATGACCGGGTTGATGCTGGACATCTCGGCAAACACAGGAATCGGCTGTGGGCGCTCGGCGGCCATGCGGCACAAGGCGTCGCCGCCCTTGAGCGAGCCGGTGAAGCCGACGGCCTGGATGGCCGGGTGCTTGACCAGCCACTCGCCTACACCGCCACCGAATACCATGTTGAACACACCCTTGGGCATGCCGGTGCGCTCGGCGGCGCGCACGATGGCGCACCCGACAAGGTCGGCAGTGGCCATATGGCCGCTGTGCGCCTTGAACACCACCGGGCAACCGGCGGCCAGCGCCGCAGCGGTATCGCCGCCGGCGGTAGAGAAGGCTAGCGGGAAGTTACTGGCACCGAACACGGCGACCGGGCCGACGCCAATGCGCATCTGGCGCAGGTCCACGCGCGGTATCGGCTGGCGCTCTGGCAAGGCCAGGTCGATACGTGCACCGAGGAAATCGCCACGGCGCAATACCTGGGCGAACAGGCGCATCTGGCCACTGGTGCGCCCACGCTCGCCTTGAATACGGGCGGCGGGCAGGGCGGTTTCGCGGCAGACGATGGCGACGAAGGCGTCGTCCAGCTCGTCCAGTTCGGCGGCGATGGCGTCGAGGAATTCGGCGCGGCGGGCCGGGGCCAGTTGGCGGAACTCAGCGAAGGCGGCAGCGGCGGCCTTGGCGGCCTGGTCTACTTCAGCTTCGCTGGCTTGAGCGAAGCTGTAGGGCAGGGCTTCGCCAGTGCTGGCGTCCAGGCTCTGCAGGCGCTGAGTGCCAGCGGCGCTGCGCTGGCCGGCGATGAAGTTGTGGCCGAGGATTTCAGGCATTGGGGTGCTCCTGTTGGCTGACGGGGAATTGGACTGTGGGAGCGGGCGTGCCCGCGAAGCAGGCAACCCGGTGTATGGCACCGGCTTTGCCGGTGTTCGCGGGCATGCCCGCTCCCACAGGGAAGGGGTTGGTTCTATGGTCCAGCAACCCCTGGGGCATCAGGTAATCGGTGCCGGGTTGAACAGGGTGATGTCGTTGTGCAGGCGGTGCTGCTCGGCCCAGGTCTGCTTGCGGCCGCTGGCTACGTCCAGGTAGTAATGGAACAGTTCCCAGCCCAGCTCTTCGATGCTCGAACGCCCTGTGGCGATGCGCCCGGCGTCAATATCGATCAGGTCGGGCCAACGCTGGGCCAGTTCGCTGCGCGTGCACACCTTGACCACTGGTGCCATGGCCAGCCCGTAGGGCGTGCCTCGGCCAGTGGTGAACACATGCAGGTTCATGCCGGCGGCCAGTTGCAGGGTGCCGCAGACAAAGTCGCTGGCCGGGGTGGCGCAGAAAATCAGGCCCTTGCGCGTTACCCGCTCGCCTGGGCCGAGCACGCCCTGAATAGCGCCACTGCCGGACTTGACGATCGACCCCAGCGACTTCTCGACGATATTGGACAGGCCACCTTTTTTGTTGCCCGGCGTCGTGTTGGCGCTGCGGTCGGCGGCGCCTTGTTGCAGGTAGCGGTCGTACCAGTCCATTTCGCGGATCAGGGCGCCGGCGACCTCCTGGTTTTCGGCACGTGAGGTCAGCATGTAGATGGCGTCGCGCACCTCGGTCACTTCGGAGAACAGCACGGTGGCGCCGGCGCGTACCAGCAAGTCGGCGGCGTAGCCCAGCGCGGGGTTGGCGGTGATGCCCGAGAAGGCGTCGCTGCCACCGCACTGCATGCCAAGGATCAACTCGCTGGCCGGTACGGTTTCGCGGCGGCGCTGGTCAAGTTTCTTCAGTCGGGTTTCGGCCAGCGCCATGATCTGCTCGATCATTTCCACAAAGCCCAGGCTGGCGTCCTGCAGGCGGTACAGCCACGGGTCGCTGAGGTCTACCGAAGGGTCGTTTTCGTGCATCACCTGGCCGGCCTGCAGCTTTTCGCAGCCCAGGCTGATGACCAGCGCCTCGCCACCCAGGTTGGGGTTGCGCGCCAGGTTGCGCACGGTGCGGATCGGGATGTAGGCATCGCGCGCGTTGATGGCCACCCCGCAGCCGTAGCTGTGGGTGATGGCTACCACGTCATCGACATTGGGGTACTTGGGCAGCAGTTCACTGCGAATACGCTTGACCGCATGCTCGAGCACGCCGGTCACGCACTGCACGGTGGTGGTGATACCGAGGATGTTGCGGGTGCCGACGGTGCCGTCGGCGTTGCGGTAGCCTTCGAACGTGAAGCCTTCGAGCGGCGGCAGCGGGTGTGGGACGGCATCGCAGCGCGGCAGGCTGTCCAGCTCCGGGGCGGACGGCATGGCCAGTTGGCTTTCCTGCACCCAGCTGCCCTGGTGCAGGTCTTCCAGCGCGTAGCCAATGATTTGCCCATAGCGGCGCACCGGCTCACCTTTGGCGATGGCCACGGTGGCCACCTTGTGGCTTTGTGGCACCCCTTCGACCAGAGTCAGGCCGTCGGCAAAGCGGGCACCTTCGCCCAGGCCGCCGTCGTTGACCACCACCACGACGTTATCGTCGTCGTGCAGGCGGACGTAGCGGGGCGAGTCGGAATGTTCGATCAACTGCATGTTTGGGCCCTACTTGTCAGGTTCTCAGGCTTTTTTGTACATCCGCCCGCACCGGTTGCATCGGTGCGGGCGTGTTCACTCAGTGACGCGAGCTGGCCAGTTCGCCGTTGGCGGCAGGCTCAGCCTGTGGCTTTGGGGCATCGTCGCGCAGCTCGATACGCTTGATCGGGCCGACGATCACCAGGTAGCTGAACACCGCTACCAGGGCGTTGGCGCCCACGTACACCAGTGCCCACTTGAACGAGCCGGTGGCGCTGATGATGTAGCCGATCACGATAGGGGTGGTGATCGAGGCGATGTTGCCGAACGTATTGAACAGGCCACCGGACAGCCCGGCGATCTGCTTCGGCGAGGTATCTGCCACCACCGCCCAGCCCAGCGCGCCAATGCCTTTACCGAAGAACGCCAGGGTCATGAAACCAACCACCATCCACTCGGCATCCACATAGTTGCAGAACACCATGGTGGTCGACAGCAGCAGGCCGCACACGATGGGCAGTTTGCGCGAGAAGGTCAGCGAGTTGCCCCGGCGCAGCAGCCAGTCGGAGATCACGCCACCCAGCACGCCACCAATGAAACCGCAGACCGCCGGCAGGGAGGCGATGAAGCCGGCCTTGAGGATGGTCATGCCACGTTCCTGCACAAGGTACACGGGGAACCAGGTGAGGAAGAAGTAGGTGATGGCGTTGATGCAGTACTGACCCAGGTACACGCCCAGCAGCATGCGGCTGGTCAGCAGTTGCTTGATGTAGCCCCATTTCGGGCCGGCGTTGCCGCGCTTCTGGTCCATGTCCACCAGGCCACCGTTCTGCTCGATGTGTTCGAGCTCGCTTTGGCTGATGCGTGGGTGTTGGCGAGGGTTGTAAATGGTTTTCAGCCACACCATCGAGAAGATGATGCCCAGCACACCCATGACCACGAACACGTGCTCCCAGCCGAAGCTGAACACGATCCAGCCCATGATCGGGGCGAACAGCGCAGTGGCAAAGTACTGCGCCGAGTTGAAAATGGCTGAGGCAGTGCCGCGCTCCTGCGTCGGGAACCAGGCGGCGACGATGCGCGCGTTGCCCGGGAACGACGGGGCTTCGGCGAAACCGACCAGAAAGCGCAGGGTGAAGAGGGTGACGACAGCCCAGGCAACCGGCAGGCCACCGACAAACCCCTGCAGCAGGGTAAACAGCGACCAGGTGAAGATGCTGAAAGCGTAAACGTTTTTGGAACCGAAGCGATCGAGCAGCCAGCCACCAGGAATCTGGCCAGCCACGTAAGCCCATCCAAAGGCGGAAAAGATATAACCGAGGGTTACGGCGTCAATGCCGAGATCTTTCTGCAGGCTGGAACCTGCGATAGCAATGGTAGCGCGGTCGGCATAGTTGATCGTGGTCACCAGAAACAGCATGAACAGGATCAGGTAGCGCACATGCGTCTTCTTAGTCGCTTGCATGCTGGCAATACTCCCACTAGTTATTTTTGTGCGGGCTCACGAATTGTAACCGGAGCGGGGCTGGCCCACTCCGGGCGCGGCATGTGGCAGGCCGCGGGCAACGCTTACTGCGGGCCCATCTTGTCCATCAGCGCGGCGAGCATCTCGTACTCTTCTGCGGTGAGGTCGGTCAGCGGCGTGCGCACCGGGCCAGCGTCGTAACCGGCAATTTTGGCACCGGCCTTGACGATGCTCACGGCGTAGCCGGCCTTGCGGTTGCGGATGTCCAGGTACGGCAGGAAGAAATCGTCGATCAGTTTGGCCACGGAAGCGTGGTCGTCACGGGCGATGGCGTTGTAGAAGTCCATGGCGGTCTTCGGCACGAAGTTGAACACGGCGGAGGAGTACACCGGTACGCCCAGGGCCTTGTAGGCGGCAGCATACACTTCGGCGGTCGGCAGGCCGCCCAGATAGCTGAAACGCTCGCCCAGGCGGCGACGGATCGACACCATCAGCTCGATATCACCCAGGCCATCCTTGTAGCCGATCAGGTTCGGGCAGCGCTCGGCCAGTTTTTCCAGCAGGTCGGCATTCAGGCGGCAGACGTTGCGGTTGTACACCACCACGCCGATCTTCACCGATTTGCACACTGCTTCGACGTGGGCGGCGACGCCGTCCTGGCTGGCTTCGGTCAGGTAGTGCGGCAGCAGCAGCAGGCCTTTGGCACCCAGGCGCTCGGCTTCCTGTGCGTATTCGATGGCCTGGCGGGTGGAGCCGCCCACGCCAGCGAGGATAGGGACAGAAGTGGCGCAGGTGTCGACGGCGGTCTTGATCACCTGGCTGTATTCGCTGGCGGCCAGGGAGAAGAACTCACCGGTACCACCCGCGGCGAACAGGGCGCTGGCGCCATACGGGGCCAGCCATTCCAGGCGCTTGATGTAGCCAGCCTGGTGGAAATCGCCCTGGGCGTTGAAGTCGGTGACCGGGAAAGACAGCAGGCCGTGGGAGAGGATGGATTTAAGTTCTTGTGGATTCATTGTTGTAGGCATCCTGTGGCGCTTGGGTGAAGGTGTTGTTCTGTGCTGGAGGTAAGTTATCGTACAACCTGAGCGATGACTAGTCCCCTTTGCGAGATTTTTTGCAGTGAGGCAAGGAGGAAGGGGGATTACCTGTACTGGCCTCTTCGCGGGTTTACCCGCGAAGAGGCCAATGCAGGCGAACCATGGCGCAAGGCAAGACACCGATGGCAGACTATCCGCTATCAGTCATCGTATCTCTTTATGGGGAAGGAAAAAAACGATCGCGGAGACAGGCACAAGGCCGCCGCCCGATTCCACGGGAAGTGTTCTGGGACCAGCAGAGGGTGACCGGGGATACGGGGGCGGCCTTGCGCCGCCCCGCGATCAAAGCAGAGGAAACTGAAGGTCAGGCCGCGTGCTGGCGCTTGATTTGCGCTTTGCGTACCTGGGCACGGCAAGCATCGCCGAAGGCCTGGAACATCTTGATCGAATCCGGGTTCTTCGCAGCTTGCCACTCCGGGTGCCACTGCACAGCGAACAGGAAGGGCGAAATGCTCGGGGCGTGAATGGCCTCGACCAGGCCGTCTTCGGCCAGTGCGATGGCTTCGATGCCGGCGCCGAGCGTGCGCAGCCCTTGGCCATGCAGCGAGTTGACGCGAATTTCGTCGGTACCCAGGGTGTCACGCAGCCAGCTGCCCGGCTTGATCTTCACACCATGTACCTGGGCGTACTGCACTTCAACCGGGTCTTCAGGGTTTTCCCGGTGGTCGTTGAAGCCAGGCTCGGCGTAGACCTTCTGGTAGATGTCGCCACCCAGGGCCACGTTGATTTCCTGCATGCCACGGCAGATACCGAAAATCGGCAGGCCACGCTTGATCGCCGCTTTCACCAGCGGGATGTCGAACAGGTCGCGGTTCTGGTCCTGGCCCTTGCCTGGGGTTTCATTCTCCTGGCCGTAAAGGGCCGGGTCGATGTTGCTGCCAGCGCCGGTCAGGTACACGCCGTCGGCCATGTCCAGGTAGGTGTCGAGGTCTTCAGTGCCGCAGCAGGTGGGCACCAGTACCGGGACGCAATCGGAGAATTCGACCAGCGGGGTGATGTATTTGTGGGTCATGACCTGATAGTCATGGCCTTTGCGCTCTTGGCTGCCCATGGTCATCAGGACGACGGGTTTGCGCAGGGAAGGTTGCTTGTTGCCAATGTTGCTGTTGGACATATGTCACCTTGGGACAGGTTCAGCCTGTCGTTGTTGTGCAGGTGCACGGCGCGGGGCCCTGGGTGCAGCCTGAAGCTCCGAGCACTGCCGGCTCGTCAGAGGCGACGATTCCGGTCGGGGCTTGTAGATAGCTTGCCAGAGCCGTTCGATATGTCAAACGACGGAAGCGGGCTTTAGTGCGGGGAATGCACCGGTTTTTGGGGGCTGAAACCGATGCGGGCCTGTGGCGGCGTGGGTTTGGCGGGGGTGTTGGTCAATAATATTTAACGACGCAGTTGGGTCTTTGCAGCGGTGCAATGAAGGGGGCCTGGAGTTTGTGCTACTGGCCCTATCGCCGGCAAGCCAGCTCCCACAGGTACTGCATCGGCCTTGAAAGCTGCAGACATCCTGGGGAGCTGGCTTGCCGGCGATAGGGTCAGCACAAGCATCAAATATTTTGCTCAGTGCAGTATCTGCGCCAGGAACGCCTTGGCCCGCTCGGTACGCGGCTGGTTGAAGAACACCTGCGGCGGGCTGTCTTCGATGATGTGCCCACCCTCAAGGAACAGCACCCGCTCGGCTACCTGGCGGGCAAAGCCCATTTCATGGGTGACGCAGAGCATGGTCATGCCCGTGCCGGCCAGTTGTACCAGCACATCCAGCACTTCAGCGACCATTTCCGGGTCCAGCGCCGAGGTGGGCTCGTCAAACAGCATGATCCGCGGCTTCATGCACAGTGCCCTGGCAATCGCGACGCGCTGCTGCTGGCCGCCTGATAGCTGGCTGGGGTACTTGTGCGCCTGGCTCTCGATACCCACCTTGCTCAGGTACATGCGCGCCCGCTCTTCGGCGTCCTTGCGCGACAGCCCGCGCACGCTGGTGGGGGCCAGCAGGCAGTTGTCGAGCACGCTCATGTGCGGGAACAGGTTGAAATGCTGGAACACCATGCCGATGTCGCTGCGCACCTGCGCCGCTTCCCGGGTGGTGGCGGCCAGGTCGATGCCATCCACCTGGATGGTGCCCTGCTGGGCCACTTCCAGGCGGTTGATGCAGCGGATGAGGGTCGACTTGCCCGAGCCGGACGGCCCACACAGCACGATGCGTTCGCCTTCGCGCACCTGCAGGTTGATGTTGTGCAGCACGTGGAACGCGCCGTAGTGCTTGTTCAGGCCTTCGATGCGGATCAGCACCGGGCGTGGGTCGGGCTCGGGGGCAAGGCTTGCAAGGCTCAGGGGGGCGGTCATGTTGTTTTTCTCCCGCGTGGGTTCAGTCGAAACGAGTCGCGCTGTAGGGCGCAGGGTCGGTGAAAGGGGGCTCGCCGGTGATCAGCTCGGCCACCAGCCGGCCGCTGACCGGGCCCAGGGTAAGGCCGTGGTGGGCGTGGCCAAAGTTGAACCACAGCCCGGGGTGGCGCGCTGCGGGGCCGATGACCGGGCGCATGTCGGGCAGGCACGGGCGGCGGCCGAGCCAAGAGGTATCGTCCAGGCGCTCACCCAAAGCCGGGAACAGCTTGCGCGCCAGCGCCTCGCAGCGGCCCAGCTGGATCTGGTTCCCTGGTGCGCTGCTGGCGTCGAATTCGATGCCGGTGGTCAGGCGCACGCCGCGCGCCATCGGTGCCAGCACGTAGCCGCCCTGGGTGTCGCAGATTGAATGCTCAAGCGTTGCGCCGTCACGGGTGCTGTAGTGCATGTGATAGCCCCGCTTGATCGCCAGCGGAATCTGGTAGCCCAGGCCGCTGAACAGCTCGGCCGATTGCGGGCCGAGGCAGGCCACCACCTCGTCGGCGGTAATCGGGCCACGGCGGCTCTCTACCCGCCATTGGCCGTCGGCCTGGCGCAGGCTGCGCGCATCACCGTGCAGGAACTGCCCGCCGCGCTGCAGGAACAGCGCCGCGTAGCCGCGTGTGAGGGCGCCGGGGTTGTTCACGGTCTTGGGGTCGAGCCAGTGGATGCCGCCGACCACGGTGGCATCCAGTTGATGCTCGCGAGCCTGCAACTGCCCGCATTCCAGGATTTCGAATTGCAGGCCATAGCGGCTCAGGCCCTTGGCGTCGGCCTTGGCCTGCTCGAACAGGGCAGGGTCACGGAACACTTCGATCCAGCCTTTGGCCTGCACCAGCCCTTCCAGGCCAGCGGCTTCGATCAACGCGTCGTGTTCTTCGACGCAGCGCTGCACCAGCGGCAGCATGTCGGCGGCGGCCCCGGCCAGGCGCGCCGGGGCCGACTGGCGCCAGTAGCGCCATAGCCACGGCGCCGCCTTTGGCAGGTGCGCCAGGCTGTAGCGCACGTCGGGCTGGCGGTTCAGGCCGTAGCGCAGCAAGGCACCCACCTGCCGGGGGAAGGCATAGGGGATGACGCTGGAGCGCTCGATCAGCCCGGCGTTGCCGTGGCTGGTACCGCTGCCGGGTTCGTCGCGGTCGATCAGGACTACCTGGCGCCCGCGGGCCTGCAAGTGCAGGGCGGTGCTGACGCCGACGATGCCGGCGCCGAGGACAAGGGTCTGGCAATGCATGGAGCGTATCCTTCGGTCAGTTCAGGTGGCGGCCCAGTCGGCCTTCCAGGTGTTTCAGCAGGCGCCGCACCAGTTCGACGATCACCAGGTAGAGCACGGCGGCCCATAGGTAGATCTGGAAGTCGAAACTGCGCGAGAAGGCCAGTTTGGTCACGCCCATCAGGTCGTAGATGGTCACCAGCGAGGCAATCGCGCTGGCCTTGATCATCAGGATCAGTTCGTTGCCCAGCGGGCCGATGGCCACCAGCAACGACTGCGGCAGAATCACCTTGAAAAAGGTGGTAGAACGCTTCAGGTTCAGCGCCCGCGCCGCTTCATGCTGCCCCGGCGCGACGGCCATCAGGCTGCCGCGGAAGATCTCCGCCTGGTAGGCGGCGGTGTTCAGGGTGAAGGCCAGCAAAGTGCAGAACCACGCCTCGCGGAAAAACCACCACAGGCCGACGTCCTGCCAGAAGCCCTTGAGCGAACCCAGGCCGTAATACAGCAGAAACAGCTGGGCCAGCAGCGGCGAGCCGCGGAAGAAGTACACATAGCCGGCGGCCATGCGTTGCAGCAGCAGGCTGCGCGACATGCGTGCCAGGGCCAGTAACAGCCCGAGGACGGCGCCCAGGCTGAAGGAAATGGCTACCAGTTTGGCGGTGACCAGCAGGCCATCAAGAAAGCGTGGCCCATAGCGTTCCAGCAGGTCGGGGTCGAGCACCAGTGCCAACAGTTGTTCGAAGCTCATGCCCGTGCTCCTTGCAGGTGGCGGTTACTGCGCCGTTCGATGAAAGCGAAGACGCGCCCGGAAAGCGCTGCGAACAGCAGGTAACCCAGGCAGGCGACGCCATAGAAGAACATTGGCTCCTTGGTCACGCTGACGGCCAGGTTGGTCTGACGCATCAGGTCGACCAGTGAGATGGTCGACACCAGCGAGGTGTCCTTGAGCAGCGACAGCCAGTTGTTCGACAGGCCGGGCAGGGCGATGCGGGTAAGTTGTGGCAGCAACACCTTGAAAAAAGCGGTGCGCTTGCTCAGGCCCAATGCCGAGCAGGCCTCCAGCTGGCCCTTGGGCAGGGTCTTGAAGGCGGCCAGCCAGATCTCGCTTGAGAACGCGGCGAACACCAGGCTGAAGGCGATCATCGCGGCGAGGAAGGTGTTGATCAGGAATTCACCCTGATAGCCCATGGCCGCGAGGATTTTCTGCGCGGCGATCTGGCAGCCGTAATAGATGATCAGCAGTGTCAGCAGTTCGGGCAGGCCGCGGAACACCGTAGAGAAGGTGGTGGCCCAGGCCCGTGGCAGGCGCTTGCGCGAACGCGCCGCCAGCGCTACCAGCAGGCCCAGCGGCAGACCGATGGGCAGGCAGGCCAGTGCCAGTGAAACAGTCACCAGGGCGCCGGCCAGCAACGCCTGGCCCCAGCCTCCGCTGGCGAAGGACAGCAACGACAATTGATCGAGCATGACGAACACCTTGTGTTGACCTCACCGGCCTCATCGCCGCCAAGCCAGCTTTCACAAGAGACTGCACATCTGTCAGGCCTTGTGCGTCCTGTGGGAGCTGGCTTGCCGGCGATAGGGCCGGATCAGGCGAGACGGGCTCTAGGATCAGTTGTAGATATCGAAAGCAAAGTACTTGCTGGCGATCTTCTGGTATGTGCCGTTGGCCACGATCTGTTGCAGCGCGGTGTTCAGGCGCTGGCGCAGGGCTTCGTCATCCTTGCGCACGGCAATGGCGGCGTCGGCCTTGGTATCGGCCACGTCGCCGAGGATCTTGCAGCAGTCCCCGCCGTTCTTGTTCATCCACTCGTGCAGCGGGAATTTATCGGCAATCACCCCGTCCAGGCGCCCGGCGGCCAGGTCGGCGTTGGCTTCGTCCATGGTCGGGTACAGCTTCACATCGGCCCCGGCCTTGCCATACACGTCTTCGGCGTAGATAGCCTGGGTGGACGACGACTGAGCCCCGACGGTGTAGCCGACAAAGTCGGTCTGTGCGCTGTCGATCTTGCTGTCCTTGGCTACCGCCACGGTCAGCGGGGTGCGGTAGTAGTGGTCGGTGAAAGCAATTTTCTTGCGCCGCTCTTCGGTGTTGATCATCGATGCGACGATGGCGTCGTACTTGCGCGCCATCAGGGCGGGGATGATGCCTTCCCAGTCCTGGGCCACCAGCGTGCACTCGACTTTCATCTGTTCGCACAGGGCATGGGTGATGTCGATATCGAAGCCATGCAGCTTGTTATCGGCGTCTACATAGTTGAAGGGCGGGTAGGCACCCTCGGTGGCGAAGCGCAGGGTTTCGGCACTGGCGGCGCCCGTCAGCAGCAGGGCACACGCTCCCACCAAGGCCATGGTCTTGTTCATCTCGCACCTCATTGCACTCTTGCTATTGTTGTTTTCCCGTCGGCCACGAGGTGTAGCCGACGAACTCGTTATGTAGAGCGGCAGTCGCTTCCAAGCGTTTTTCAACATCAGGCCCGAGCTTCTTGCAGACCTCGTTGACCATCAGGTGCACCCACGACAACATCGTCGAGGTGGATTCCCAGAACAGATTGAACTCGGTGGGGATGCGGAACACCTCGTCGGCGTTGGCATCAGCCCAGTCGCAGAAGGTGTCGGTCACCAGGGTGACCGTAATGCCTGCCTCACGTGCCTTTTGGCACAGCAGCAGGGCGTGACGGGAGTAACGGCGCGCCTCGAACACCACCAAAGCGCTGTCTTCGGCGCGGCCCAGCAGCACGTCACCGAAGTGCCCGGCACTGAGATCGACCAGTTGCACCCCATCGCGCAGGTACTGCAGCAGGTGGCTCATGCACATGGCGATGCCGCGCTCGGTCTGGAAGCCGGCGATGAACACCCGCGGCTTGCTCGCCAGGCGTTGCGCTACGCTGTGCCAGGTCGGGCTCTGGCGGTACTCGTGGACGCGCATCAAGGCCGCGATTTCCAGCTCCAGGCTGCCGGCGTTGTCACCAGCGTCCTGGTTCTGGCGGTAATCCTGCAATCGGTCGCCCACCAGCCATGGGCCATCGCCCAGGTCGTTCTGCAGGTCTTGCTTAAGTGCCTTGAGGTGGGCATAACCCAGTGAGCGGCAGAAGCGCCCGACGCTGGATTCGCTTACCTGCAGCTTGGCGGCGATGCTGGCCGAGGTCTGGAAAGGCAGTTCGTGCAGGTTGGCAAGCATGTAGGTGGCGATCTTGCGACCCGAGGCAGCGGCCCCTTCGAGGCTGTTTTCCAGGCGTTGCTTGATCGGTTGGCTCATGCTGCGGCTCCAGGGGGTAAGGCTTGGGAAGAAAATGAATGTTTTCTGTCATCAAGTCAACATTTGACAGATTGCTGTCACATGCAGGAAAGTTTTTGTCGTTGCAACGCTGTAGCCATTCCAATACCAACAAGGAGCTTCAGATGTCCGCACCTTCCACCAGCACCGTCGTGCGCGTGCCTTTTACCGAGCTCCAGAGCCTGTTGCAGGCCATCTTCCAGCGCCATGGGTGCAGCGAGGCCGTGGCCCGGGTGCTGGCCCACAACTGCGCCAGCGCCCAGCGTGATGGCGCCCATAGCCATGGGGTGTTCCGCATCCCCGGCTATGTTTCGACCCTGACCAGTGGTTGGGTCGATGGCAATGCCACCCCAAAGGTCAGCGACGTGGCCGCCGGCTACGTGCGTGTCGATGCTGCTGGCGGTTTTGCCCAGCCGGCACTGGCGGCAGCCCGTGAGCTACTGGTGGCCAAGGCGCGCAACGCTGGCATTGCGGTGCTGGCGATCCACAATTCGCACCACTTTGCCGCGTTGTGGCCGGATGTAGAACCGTTCGCCGAAGAGGGCCTGGTGGCCCTGAGCGTGGTCAACAGCATGACCTGCGTAGTGCCGCATGGCGCGCGCAAGCCACTGTTTGGTACCAACCCCATCGCTTTTGCAGCGCCTTGTGCCGAACACGACCCTATCGTCTTCGACATGGCCACCAGCGCCATGGCCCACGGCGACGTGCAGATTGCCGCGCGTGCCGGCCAGCAACTGCCCGAAGGCATGGGGGTGGATGCCAATGGCGAACCGACCACCGAGCCCAAGGCGGTTCTGGAGGGCGGCGCGTTGCTGCCGTTTGGCGGGCACAAGGGCTCGGCGCTGTCGATGATGGTCGAGTTGCTGGCGGCGGCGCTGACCGGGGGGAATTTCTCCTGGGAATTCGACTGGTCGGAGCACCCGGGGGCGAAAACACCCTGGACCGGGCAACTGATCATCGTCATCGACCCTAGCAAGAGCGAGGGCGAGCGCTTTGCCCAGCGCAGTCGCGAACTGGTGCAGCAGATGCAGGCGGTGGGCCTGACGCGCATGCCGGGTGAGCGGCGCTATCGTGAGCGCGAGGTGGCCGAGGAGGAGGGGGTGGCGGTAACCGAGCAGGAGTTGCAGGGCCTGAAGGCGCTGCTTGCCTGACCCGGCCTATCGCCGGCAAGCCAGCGCCCACCGGTACATCACCCACCTCAAGGCCTGTGGTGTACCGGTGGGCGCTGGCCTGCCGGCGATGAGGGCATCACTGTCAGCGCCAATCTCCTGCCATGCAATGTTGCATAGACAACCTTGCACAATAGTGGATGTTCCTGAGCACACACTCCGGGTATGCTCAGGTCTGCCTTTTCGAACTGTCCTGATTCAAGGAGCTGCACGCTGTGTTCAAACATGTCGATGCCTATGCCGGCGACCCGATCCTCTCGCTGATGGAAACCTTCAAGGCCGACCCGCGCGCCGACAAGGTCAACCTGAGTATCGGCCTGTACTACGATGAGGCCGGCGTGGTGCCGCAACTGGCGGCTGTGGATGCGGTGGAAAAACGCATTGCTGGCCAGGACCATGAAGCGTCCCTTTACTTGCCAATGGAAGGCCTGGCCAGCTACCGCCAGGCTATTCAGGCGTTGTTGTTCGGTGCCGATCACCCGGCCGTGACCGGCGGTCGCGTGGCCACCGTACAGACTGTGGGTGGCTCCGGCGCCCTGAAAGTCGGTGCCGACTTCCTCAAGCGCTACTTCCCGCAGTCCGAAGTCTGGGTCAGCAACCCGACCTGGGACAACCACCGCGCCATCTTCGAAGGCGCCGGCTTCAAGGTGCACACCTACCCGTACTTCGACCAGGCCTCCCGTGGCGTGGACTTCGACGGCATGCTGGCCACCCTGCAGACCCTGCCGGCCAACAGCGTGGTATTGCTGCACCCTTGCTGCCACAACCCCACCGGTGCCGACCTTACGCAAAACCAGTGGCAACACGTGGTCGAAGTGGTCAAGGCACGCCAGCTGATCCCGTTCCTCGACATTGCCTACCAGGGCTTTGCCGAAGGCCTGGTGGAAGACGCCTACGCCATCCGTGAAATGGCCCGCGCCGGCGTGCCGTGCCTGGTCAGCAACTCGTTCTCGAAAATCTTCTCGCTGTACGGCGAGCGGGTAGGTGGCCTGTCGGTGGTCTGCGACGACGACGCCACGGCCCAAAGCGTGCTTGGGCAGCTCAAGGCAACCGTGCGCCGCAACTACTCCAGCCCGCCCAATTTTGGCGCCCAGCTGGTGGCAGGCGTATTGAGCGATGCAGCGCTCAATGCCCAGTGGGCCGATGAAGTCGAAGTGATGCGCAAGCGTATCCTCGACATGCGTCAGGCGCTGGTCGATGCCCTGGCCGTGTTGCTGCCAGGCCAGGACTTCCAGTTCTTCCTTCGCCAGCGTGGCATGTTCAGCTACACCGGCTTCAGCGTCGAGCAAGTGCGGCGCCTGCGTGACGAGTTCGGCGTGTACCTGATCGACAGCGGCCGTGTGTGCATGTCCGGCTTGCGCCCGGCCAACCTGCAACGGGTTGCCGAAGCGTTCGCTGCTGTTCAGAAGTAATCGCTCAAGGGGCCCTGCGCGGCCCTGCCTGTGGGAGCGGCCTTGCCGCTCCCACAATTATCTTCTTTACCCACCGGTGTAGCCTGCTTGTAAAGACAAGTGCAACCGCCCCTCGGAAAAGGGCTTCGCAAGTGCAACCTTTCGGTGCACAATCGCGCCCCTCTTTTCCGGTTGAGTTGGGCGAAGGCACTGTTTCGCCATTCTCAGCCTGTTACAGTCTTGCGAGTGGAGCTTCACCCGGAATGAATGAGCAGGCCCCAAGCGTTGAACAACGCTTTGTAGAATCGACCCCCGCCACCCTCGGCAGCTGGGCGCGTCACGACACCACCTGGATGCTGGGCCTGTTCGGCACAGCCATTGGCGCCGGAACCCTGTTCCTGCCGATCAACGCCGGCCTTGGCGGTTTCTGGCCGCTGCTGATCCTGGCTGTACTGGCCTTCCCAATGACCTACTTCGCCCACCGCGGGTTGACCCGCTTCGTGCTCTCCGGGCGCAATGGTGGCGACATCACCGAAGTGGTCAAAGAGCACTTCGGCAGCAACGCCGGTGCCGCGATCACCGTGCTGTACTTCTTTGCGATCTTCCCCATCCTGCTTATCTACAGCGTGGCGCTGACCAACACCGTGTCCAGCTTCATGGAGCACCAGCTGCACATGGCGCCGCCACCGCGGGCCATCCTGTCGTTTGTGCTGATCCTCGGCCTGTTGGCCATCGTGCGCTGTGGCGAGCAGGCCACGGTCAAGGTCATGAGCCTGCTGGTGTACCCGTTCATCGTCGCCCTGGCGCTGCTGGGCCTGTACCTGGTGCCGCACTGGACCGGTGGCATCCTCGACAGCGCCACCCAGGTGCCGCCGGCCTCGGCCTTCCTGCACACCCTGTGGCTGGCCATTCCGGTAATGGTGTTCTCGTTCAACCACTCGCCGATCATTTCGGCCTTCGCGGTCGACCAGAAGCGCCGCTACGGCGAGCATGCCGACGAGCGTAGCGGCCAGATCCTGCGCCGTGCCCACCTGCTGATGGTGGTGATGGTGCTGTTCTTCGTGTTCAGTTGCGTGCTCACCCTGAGCAGCGCCCAGCTGGCCGAAGCCAAGGCACAGAACCTGTCGATTCTGTCGTACCTGGCCAACCACTTCAGCAACCCGACCATCGCGTTCGCTGCGCCGCTGATCGCCTTCGTGGCCATCGCCAAGTCGTTCCTGGGCCATTACATCGGTGCCAGCGAGGGCCTGAAGGGCATTATCACCAAGACCGGCGCGCGCCCGGGCGCCAAGGCACTGGACCGCGTAGTGGCCGCGTTGATGCTGGTGGTGTGCTGGATCGTTGCCACCCTCAACCCGAGCATCCTCGGCATGATCGAATCGCTCGGCGGCCCGATCCTCGCGGTGCTGCTGTTCCTGATGCCGATGTACGCCATCCGCCGTGTACCGTCGATGCGCAAATACAGCGGTGCAGCCTCCAACGTGTTCGTTGTAGTGGTCGGCCTGGTTGCGCTGACCTCGGTGGTATACGGCCTGCTGGGCTGATTCGCTGCTTTAGATGAAGAATGCCCAGGTCGCTTGTCGCAACCTGGGCATTTTTTTGTCCACAAAAATTGTCCGGCAATAGAACAATTTCATCTGCCCCCATAGGCACCCGGCCGCCTTCATGCTTAACTCACTGTCCTTTTCAAACCCAGCATAAGGATTTCGTCATGGCTCAAGTGACTCTCAAAGGCGGCCCGGTTCAAGTCAACGGCGAACTGCCGAAAATCGGCGCCCAGGCTCCGGCATTCTCCCTGGTCGGTGAAGGCCTGGCTGACAAGTCGCTGAAGGACTACGCCGGCAAGCGCAAAGTGCTGAACATCTTCCCGAGCGTCGACACCCCAACCTGCGCCACCTCCGTGCGCAAGTTCAACGCTCAGGCCAATGATGTGGCCAACACCGTGGTGCTGTGCATCTCCGCCGACCTGCCGTTCGCCCAGGCGCGTTTCTGCGGTGCCGAAGGCCTGGAAAATGTTAAGAACCTGTCGACCCTGCGTGGCCGCGAGTTCCTCGAGAACTACGGCGTCGCCATTGCCGACGGCCCGCTGGCCGGCCTGGCTGCCCGCGCCGTGGTGGTGCTGGATGAAAACGACAACGTGCTGCACAGCGAACTGGTTGGCGAAATCGCTGACGAGCCGAACTACGATGCAGCGCTGGCAGTACTGAAGTAAGGGTTGCGGGGCAGGGCGGCTGAGTCCTGTGGTGGCCTCTTCGCGGGTGAACCCGCTCCCACAGGTAAAGCACAGCTTTTGAAATCTGTGCGGTACCTGTGGGAGCGGGTTCACCCGCGAAAGGGCCAGTCCAGGCAACCGAAACCTTTCAGCCCGCCACTCCTCCAAGCAACACCCTGTAACGGCCCGGAACGCTTTCCGGGCCGTTTTCATTTAAAGTTCAGCGTCTTGGCAACGTCAGCCAAAGGTAAACCTCTGGTAAAGGCCCTTTGCTAAAACGATACCATTGCTTATCGTTCATCCTCCCCAAGCCGCCATTCCGAACAAGGTTCGTTCAACCCATGCAAGTGTCCAATTCCCGTTCCCCCCGTCGCTGGCTCGTCGGCCTGCTGATCCTGCTGCTGGTGGCTGCACTGGCCTGGTGGCTGTGGCCTGCAGCAACGCCTGCGCATAAAGAAGCCGGCGGCGGCGGGCGCGGTGGCAAGGGCATGGGCATGATGGGTGGCCGCCCAGGGTTCGGCGGCTCCAGCGAAGCGGTGCCGGTACGCGTCGAACCGGTACGCGTAGGCGACTTCCCCCTGTATTACAAAGCCCTGGGCACCGTCACCGCCACCAATACGGTGAATGTGCGCAGCCGCGTGGCTGGCGAACTGGTGAAGATCCACTTCAAGGAAGGCCAGCAGGTCAAGGCCGGCGACCTGCTCGCCGAAATCGACCCGCGCTCGTACCGCATCGCCCTGCAGCAGGCCGAAGGTACGCTGGCGCAAAACCAGGCGCAGCTGAAAAACGCCCAGGTGGATGTAGCCCGCTACAAAGGCCTGTACGCCGAAGACAGTATTGCCAAGCAAACCCTCGACACCGCCGAAGCGCAGGTGGCGCAGTTCCAGGGGCTGGTCAAGACCAACCAGGCACAGGTCAACGACGCTCGCCTGAACCTCGACTTCACCCAGATCCGTGCCCCGATCAACGGCCGCGTGGGCCTGCGCCAGCTCGACCTGGGCAATCTGGTTGCGGCCAACGACACCACTGCATTGGTGGTGATTACCCAGACCGAGCCGATCAATGTCGCCTTCACCCTGCCGGAGACCGAGCTGAGCACCGTGCTGGAACGCTACCGCAGCGGCGCCAGCCTGCCGGTCGAGGCCTGGGACCGCAGTGACAGCAAGTTGCAGTCCACCGGCGTGCTGGGCAGTATCGACAACCAGATCGACACCACCACCGGTACCCTCAAGTTCAAGGGGCGCTTCGAGAACAAGGACCTGGCCCTGTTCCCCAATCAGTTCGTCAACGTGCGCCTGCTGGCCGATACCCTCAAGCAGGTGGTGTTGGCCCCGGCAGCGGCCATCCAGTTTGGCAATGACGGCACGTTTGCCTATGTGGTCAACGCCGAAAACACTGTGAATGTTCGCAAGCTCAAGGTCGGCGCCAGCGATGGCGAGAACAGCGTCATCCTCGAAGGCCTGAAGGCCGGCGACCGTCTGGTGCTGGAAGGCACCGACCGCCTGCGTGAAGGCACCAAAGTGGAAGTGGTCGAAGACAGCTCGCAAGTGCCGACCACCCCGGGCCAGCATCTCCAAGGGCAGGACACCAAGGGCGCGGCGCACACCGGTGAAGCACAGCCAGGCAAAGCAGCAGGCAAGGCGGGCGCATGAACCTCTCGCGTCTGTTCATCCTGCGGCCGGTCGCCACCACGCTGAGCATGCTGGCCATTGTCCTGGCCGGCCTGATCGCCTACAAGCTGCTGCCGGTCTCCGCTTTGCCGCAGGTGGATTACCCGACCATCCGCGTCATGACCCTGTACCCCGGCGCCAGTCCGCAGGTCATGACCAGCGCCGTCACCGCACCCCTGGAGCGCCAGTTCGGCCAGATGCCTGGCCTGGAGCAAATGGCTTCGACCAGTTCCGGTGGTGCATCGGTGCTTACCCTGCGCTTCAACCTCGACATGAACATGGACGTTGCCGAGCAGCAGGTGCAGGCTGCGATCAACGCTGCCAGTAATCTGCTGCCCAGCGACCTGCCTGCGCCGCCGGTGTACAACAAGGTCAACCCGGCTGACACCCCGGTGCTGACCTTGGCCATTTCGTCCAAGACCATGCCGCTGCCCAAGCTCAATGACCTGGTCGATACGCGCGTGGCACAAAAGCTTGCACAGATCAGCGGCGTAGGCATGGTCAGCATTGCCGGCGGCCAGCGTCAGGCGGTACGCATCAAGGTCAACGTGGACGCCCTGGCGGCCAACGGCCTGAACCTGGATGACGTGCGCACGCTGATCGGCGCCTCGAACGTGAACCAGCCCAAGGGCAATTTCGATGGCCCCACCCGGGTGTCGATGCTCGATGCCAATGACCAGCTGCGTTCCCCCGAGGAATACGCCAACCTGATCCTGGCTTACAACAACGGTGCCCCACTGCGTCTGAAGGATGTGGCGGAAATTGTCGATGGCGCCGAAAACGAGCGGCTGGCCGCCTGGGCCAACGAAAACCATGCGGTGCTGCTGAACATCCAGCGCCAGCCTGGCGCCAACGTCATTGAAGTGGTCGACCGTATCAAGGAACTGTTGCCGTCGATCACCGACAACCTGCCGGCCGGCCTCGATGTGTCGGTGCTGACTGACCGCACCCAGACCATCCGCGCCGCGGTCAAGGACGTACAGCATGAACTGCTGATTGCCATTGTCCTGGTGGTAATGGTTACCTTCGTCTTCCTGCGCCGTTTCAGCGCTACCCTTATTCCGTCGATTGCCGTGCCACTGTCACTGATCGGCACCTTCGGCGTGATGTACCTGGCCGGTTTCTCGGTGAACAACCTGACGCTGATGGCCCTGACCATTGCCACCGGCTTTGTGGTCGACGATGCCATTGTCATGCTGGAGAACATCTCCCGGCACATCGAGGAGGGCGAGACGCCCATGCAGGCGGCGCTCAAGGGCGCCCGGCAGATCGGCTTTACCCTGATCTCGCTCACCTTCTCACTGATTGCGGTACTGATCCCGCTGCTGTTCATGGCTGACGTGGTCGGCCGCCTGTTCCGCGAGTTCGCCATCACCCTGGCAGTGGCCATCCTGATTTCCCTGGTGGTGTCGCTGACCCTGACGCCCATGATGTGCGCGCGCTTGCTCAAGCGTGAGCCCAAGGAAGAGGAACAAGGCCGCTTCTACCGCGCCAGCGGCGCCTGGATCGACTGGCTGATCAAACACTACGGCAACGCCCTGCAGTGGGTACTCAAGCACCAGCCGCTGACCTTGTTGGTGGCGGTGGCCAGCCTGGTGCTGACCGTGTTCCTGTACATGGTAGTGCCGAAGGGCTTCTTCCCGGTGCAGGACACCGGCGTGATCCAGGGTATCTCCGAAGCACCGCAGTCTACCTCGTTCGCCGCCATGAGCGAGCGTCAGCAGGCCCTGAGCAAGGTGATCCTGCAGGACCCTGCCGTGCAAAGCCTGTCGTCCTACATCGGCGTCGATGGCGACAACGCCACCCTCAACAGCGGCCGCCTGCTGATCAACCTCAAGCCTCACGGCGAGCGCGACGCCACCGCCAGCGAAGTGATCAGCCGCCTGCAGCCGCAACTTGACCGGCTGGTGGGCATCCGCCTGTTCATGCAGCCGGTGCAGGACCTGAGCATCGAGGACCGGGTCAGCCGAACCCAGTACCAGTTCAGCCTGTCATCGCCGGACGCCGACCTGCTGGCGCAATGGAGCGGCAAGCTGGTGCAGGCGCTGCAGCAACGCGCGGAGCTGGCCGACGTCGCCAGTGACCTCCAGGACAAGGGCCTGCAGGTGTACCTGGTGATTGACCGCGATATGGCCAGCCGCTTGGGCATCAGCGTGTCGCAGATCACCAATGCCCTGTACGACGCCTTCGGCCAGCGGCAGATTTCTACCATCTACACCCAAGCCAGCCAGTACCGCGTGGTGCTGCAGTCGAAGGACGCTTCAGTGATCGGCCCGCAGGCGCTGGAGTCGATCCACGTCAAGGCTACCGATGGCGGCCAGGTGCGGCTGTCGGCGCTGGCGCGCATCGAGCAGCGTCAGGCCCAGCTGGCCATTTCCCACATTGGCCAGTTCCCTGCAGTGACCCTGTCGTTCAACCTGGCCCATGGCGCCTCGCTAGGTGAAGCCGTGCAGGTGATCGAGCAGGTGCAGAAGGACATCGGCATGCCGCTGGGGGTGCAAACCCGCTTCCAGGGGGCTGCGGAGGCCTTCCAGGCGTCGCTGTCGAGCACCTTGCTGCTGATTCTGGCGGCGGTGGTGACCATGTACATCGTGCTGGGCGTGCTGTACGAAAGCTACATCCACCCGGTGACCATCCTCTCGACCCTGCCGTCGGCGGCGGTGGGGGCCTTGCTGGCCTTGCTCATCAGCGGCAACGACCTGGGCATGATCGCCATCATCGGCATCATTCTGCTCATCGGCATTGTCAAGAAGAACGCGATCATGATGATCGACTTTGCCCTTGAGGCCGAGCGCCACCAGGGCATGAGCCCGCGCGATGCGATTTACCAGGCGGCGCTGCTGCGCTTCCGGCCGATCCTGATGACCACCCTGGCCGCGCTGTTCGGTGCGGTGCCGCTGATGCTCGCCACTGGTTCCGGCGCCGAGCTGCGCCAGCCGCTGGGCCTGGTCATGGTCGGCGGGTTGCTGGTCAGCCAGGTGCTGACGCTGTTCACCACCCCGGTCATCTACCTGTATTTCGACCGCCTGGCCCGCCGCTGGCGCCCGGGCACAGACGTGAAGCAGGCCGAGGCATGAACCTGTCCGGTCCTTTCATCCGTCGCCCGGTAGCGACCATGCTGCTGAGCCTGGCGATCATGCTGCTGGGCGGGGTCAGCTTCGGCCTGTTGCCTGTGTCACCGCTGCCGCAGATGGACTTCCCGGTAATCGTGGTGTCGGCCAATTTGTCCGGGGCCAGCCCGGAGGTCATGGCCTCCACCGTGGCCACGCCACTGGAGCGCAAGCTGGGCAGCATCGCCGGCGTGACCACCTTGACCAGCAGCTCCAACCAGGGCTCCACGCGGGTCATCATCGGTTTCGAGATGGGCCGCGACATCGACGGCGCGGCGCGCGAGGTGCAGGCAGCGATCAACGCCACCCGCAACCTGTTGCCCAGCGGCATGCGCAGCATGCCCACCTACAAGAAGATCAACCCGTCGCAAGCACCGATCATGGTGCTGTCGCTGACGTCGGACGTGCTGCAGAAAGGCCAGCTGTACGACCTGGCCGACACCATCCTGTCGCAGAGCCTGGCCCAGGTATCGGGGGTAGGGGAGGTGCAGATCGGCGGCAGTTCGCTGCCGGCGGTGCGCATTGCCGTCGAGCCGCAATTGCTCAACCAGTACGGTGTGTCACTGGACGATGTGCGCACGGCCGTGGCCAACGCCAACCAGCGTCGGCCCATGGGCTTTGTCGAGGATGCCGAGCGCAACTGGCAGGTGAGGGCCAACGACCAGCTGGAAAGCGCCAAAGATTACGAGCCGGTGGTGATCCGCCAGCAGAACGGCACCATCCTGCGCCTGTCCGACGTGGCGAGCATTACCGATGGCGTGGAGAACCGCTACAACAGCGGTTTCTTCAATGACCAGAGTGCGGTGTTGCTGGTGGTCAACCGCCAGAGCGGTGCCAACATCATCGAGACGGTCGACCAGATCAAGGCGCAGTTGCCCGCCCTGCAGTCGTTGCTGCCGGCCAGTGTGCAACTGAACGTGGCGATGGACCGCTCGCCGGTGATCAAGGCCACCCTGAAGGAAGCCGAACACACCCTGCTGATCGCTGTGGTGCTGGTGATCCTGGTGGTGTACCTGTTCCTCGGCAGCTTGCGCGCCTCACTGATACCCAGCCTGGCAGTGCCCGTATCGCTGGTGGGCACTTTCGCGGTCATGTACCTGTGCGGGTTCTCGCTCAACAACCTGTCGCTGATGGCGTTGATCCTCGCCACTGGCCTGGTGGTGGACGACGCCATCGTGGTGCTGGAGAACATCTCGCGGCACATCGAGGACGGCCAGCCGCCGATGAAGGCGGCCTTCCTGGGGGCCAAGGAAGTGGGCTTCACCTTGCTGTCGATGAACGTGTCGCTGGTGGCGGTGTTCGTCTCCATCCTGTTCATGGGCGGCATCGTGCGCAACCTGTTCCAGGAGTTCTCGATCACACTGGCGGCGGCGATCATCGTGTCGCTGGTGGTATCGCTGACCCTCACGCCAATGCTGTGCGCCCGCTGGCTCAAACCACACCAGGCCGAGCAGACCCGCCTGCAGCGCTGGAGCGACAACGTCCACCAGCGCATGGTCAACGCCTACGACCGGAGCCTGGGTTGGGTCTTGCGCCACAAGCGCCTGACCCTGCTCAGCCTGCTGGCGACCATTGGTATCAACATCGCCCTGTACGTGGTAATACCCAAGACCCTGATGCCACAGCAGGACACCGGCCAGCTGATGGGCTTTATCCGCGGTGACGACGGCCTGTCGTTCACCGTGATGCAGCCGAAGATGGAAATCTACCGCCGCGCCTTGCTGGCTGACCCGGCAGTGCAGAGTGTGGCCGGTTTCATCGGTGGCAACAGCGGTACCAACAATGCCATGGTGTTGGTGCGCCTCAAGCCGATCAGCGAGCGCAAGATCGATGCGCAGAAGGTGATCGAGCGGCTGCGCAAGGAAATGCCCAAAGTGCCCGGTGGTCGGCTGTTCCTGATGGCCGACCAGGACCTGCAGCTGGGTGGCGGCGGGCGTGACCAGACCTCGTCACAGTACCTGTATACCCTGCAAAGCGGCGACCTGGCGGCTTTGCGCCAGTGGTTCCCCAAGGTGGTTGCGGCGCTGCGTGCACTGCCGGAGCTGACCGCCATCGACGCGCGTGACGGCTCCGGTACCCAGCAGGTGACGCTGGTGGTCGACCGTGACCAGGCCAAGCGCCTGGGCATCGACATGGACATGGTGACCACGGTACTGAACAACGCCTACAGCCAGCGGCAGATTTCCACCATCTACGACAGCCTCAACCAGTACCAGGTGGTGCTGGAAATCAACCCGAAATACGCCTGGGACCCGAGCACCCTTGAGCAAGTGCAGGTGATTACTGCGGACGGCGCCCGCGTGCCGCTGTCGACCATCGCCCGTTACGAGAACAGCCTGGCCAATGACCGGGTCAGCCACGAAGGCCAGTTCGCCTCGGAAGACATCGCCTTCGACGTCGCCGAGGGCTACAGCCCCGACCAGGCCATGGCGGCGGTGGAGCGTGCAGTGGCCAAGCTCGGCCTGCCCGAAGAGGTGATCGCCAAGCTTGGTGGTACGGCCGATGCCTTTGCCAAGACCCAGCAGGGCCAGCCCTTCATGATCCTTGGCGCACTGCTGCTGGTGTACCTGGTGCTGGGCATTCTTTATGAAAGCTACATCCACCCGCTGACCATTCTGTCGACACTGCCTTCGGCAGGGGTCGGTGCCTTGCTGACGCTGTATGTCACCGGTGGCGAATTCAGCCTGATCTCGCTGCTGGGGCTGTTCCTGCTGATCGGTGTGGTGAAGAAGAACGCCATCTTGATGATCGACCTGGCCTTGCAGCTGGAGCGTCACCAAGGTCTGTCGCCGGAAGAGTCGATCCGTCGGGCCTGCCTGCTGCGCCTGCGACCGATTCTGATGACCACCCTTGCAGCCATCCTTGGCGCCTTGCCGCTGCTGCTGAGCCATGCGGAAGGCGCGGAAATGCGCCAGCCGCTGGGCCTGACCATTATCGGTGGCCTGGTCTTCAGCCAGGTCCTCACCCTTTATACGACGCCGGTGGTCTACTTGTACCTGGACCGCCTGCGCCACCGTTTCAACCGTTGGCGCGGCGTGCGCACCGACGTCGCCCTGGAAACCCCGCTATGACTTTCGCCCAGACCCCACTTCACCGTGCGCTGCAAGCGTTGACCAAAGGGCGAGGCTCGCGCCTGCTAGGCGCCGGGCTGTGCGTGGCCTTGCTCAGTGCCTGTACCTTGAGCCCGGACTACCACCGCCCCGAGCTGAACAGCACGGCGGCGCAGTTCAAACACGCCGAAGGCTGGACCCAGGCCACGCCGTCCGATGCCATCGCCCGCGGCGCCTGGTGGGAAATCTACGGCGATGCAGGGCTCAATGCGCTGGTTGAAGAGCTTAACCGCAGCAACCAGACCGTGGCGCAATCGGAAGCGCAATACCGCCAGGCCCAGGCGCTGGTGCGCAGCAGCCGTGCAGCGTTGTTCCCAAGCCTGGACCTGAGCGCAAGCAAAAACCGCTCCGCCCAAGGTACCGGCAGCTCCAGTTCCAGCCTTTCCAACAACAGCAGTGGTATTCGCAATACCTACAACGCCCAGCTCGGTGTCAGCTGGGAAATCGACCTGTGGGGCAAGCTGCGCGAAACCATGAATGCCAACGAGGCCAGTGCCGAAGCCAGCTTTGCCGACCTCGCCTCGATCCGCTTGAGCCAGCAATCAGAGCTGGTGCAGAACTACCTGCAATTGCGGGTTATCGATGAGCAGAAACGCTTGCTGGAAGCCACCGTGGCAGCCTATGAGCGCTCGCTTCGAATGACCGAAAACCAGTACCGGGCTGGTGTCTCCGGGCCGGATGCCGTGGCCCAGGCCCGCACCCAGCTCAAAAGCACCCAGGCTGACCTGATCGACCTGATCTGGCAGCGTGCGCAGTTCGAGAACGCCATCGCTGTGCTGCTGGGCAAGACCCCGGCCGACTTCGCTCTGGCCGACAGCAAGGCCATTCCGGCATTGCCGCAAATTCCGGTTTCGCTGCCGTCGCAACTGCTGGAGCGTCGCCCGGACATCGCTGCTGCCGAACGCAACGTAATGGCGGCCAACGCCAATATCGGGGTCTCGCGGGCGGCGTACTTCCCGGACCTCAGCCTGAGCATGAGTGGTGGCTATTCCAGCAGCAGTTTCAGCAACTGGATCGAGTTGCCCAACCGGTACTGGTCGGTAGGCCCGCAGCTGGCGCTGACCCTGTTCGACGCCGGCAAGCGCAGCGCCGAGGTGGACCGCACGGTGGCGGTGTATGACCAGACCGTGGCCCAGTATCGTCAGACGGTGCTGGACGGCTTCAAGGAAGTGGAAAACCTGCTGGTGCAGTTGAAGGTGTACGGCGATGAAGCGGGGGTGCGTCAAGAGGCGCTGGATGCCGCACGCGAGTCGCTGCGCCTGACCGAGAACCAGTACCGCGCCGGGTTGATCGGCTACCTGGACGTAGTCAACGTGCAGACCACGGCACTGAGCAACGAGCGCAGCGTGTTGAACCTGCTGCAAGGGCGCCTGGTGGCCAGTGTGCAATTAGTGGCCGCATTGGGTGGCGGCTGGGATGCCGAGCAGGCGTTCGCCGAGCAGGACTGACCGGCACGTACAGGCCCTTGGAGGAGCGGCCTTGTGTCGGGATCGGGCCGCAAGGCGGCCCCGGCGATCTCTGTGTGCGCACCTGGTTTTGCAACCTCTGTGGTAGCGGGCTTGCCCCGCGAACACCGGCACAGCCGGTGCCATGCACCGCGTAAACCCCTTCGCGGGACAAGCCCGCTCCCGCAATGGCCATGGGCCTTATTGGATCCATTCCCATTCGCAAAAACCCCGTGCGTTTCGCTTAAGCTTGAGTACAATCGTCAGCTTTTGCCGGGCCCCCTGTCCCGTCGCTGGAATTCCCAATGCTGACCGGTAGCTACTCCTCTTCACTGGTGTTGATTTCGCTGTGCGTGGCGATTCTGGCGTCCTATACCGCCCTTGACCTGACTGGCCGCATCGCCACCGCCAAGGGCCGGGCTGCCTACCTTTGGATGGGCGGCGGCGGGCTGGCCATGGGCATCGGCGTGTGGTCGATGCACTTCATTGGCATGCTTGCGTTCAGCCTGCCCATCGATCTGGGTTACGACCTTGCCTTGACCGCGTTCTCGCTGTTGATCGCCGTGCTGTCCTCGGGGTTTGCCTTGTGGCTGGTGAGCCAGCCGAGCCTGCCGGGGCTGCAACTGGGGTTCGGCGCACTGATCATGGGGGCCGGTATCGCTTGCATGCACTACACCGGCATGGCGGCGATGCGCATGCTACCGGGCATCGATTACGACCCCACATTGTTCGGCGCCTCGCTGCTGATTGCCGTGGGGGCCTCGGCGGCGGCGTTGTGGATCGCCTTCCGTCTGCGCAGGCACACCCCTTATGTGCGGCAGATCCGTGGTCTGGCGGCGGTGGTGATGGGCATTGCGATCGTGGGCATGCATTACACCGGCATGGCGGCGGCGAATTTCCCCGTAGGCAGCTTCTGTGGTGCGCTGGGCGGCGGGCTGCAGGGCGACGGCCTCGTCTATCTGGTGCTGATCACTACCCTGGCGGTGCTGGCGGTGGCCTTGCTGACCTCGGTGCTGGATGCCCGCCTTGAGGCGCGCACAGCCGAGTTGGCCCGTTCGCTGACACTGGCCAACCAGGAACTGACCCAGCTGGCCCTGCACGACACCCTTACAGATCTGCCCAACCGTACCCTGCTGGCCGACCGCATCGAGCAAGCCATCGCCAAGGTGGCGGAGCAGGGCGGCTGTTTTGCCCTGATGTTCATCGACCTGGACGGTTTCAAGCCGGTCAACGATGCCTTTGGCCACCATATAGGTGACCTGCTGCTCAAGGCCGTAGCGGCACGCCTGCGCGGCCACCTGCACAGCCAAGACACCCTGGCGCGCATCGGCGGAGACGAATTCGTGCTGCTGGTAGAGCTGCACGAGCCTGACGATGCCATGGACGTGGCGGTCAAGCAGGTGAATCTGGTGTCGCGGCCATTTCGCGTGGCCGAGCACGACCTGCAACTGTCGGCGAGCCTGGGCATCGTCCTGTACCCCGGTAATGGCCAGGACCAACACGAACTGTTGCGCAATGCCGATGCCGCCATGTACCACGCCAAAAGCGCCGGCAAGAACGGCTACAGCTTCTTTGACGCGTCGATGAACAGCAATGCACGTCAGCAACTTCAACTGCTGCAGGACCTGCGTCAGGCGCTGGAACAACGCCAGTTCCGGTTGCATTACCAGCCCAAGTTCGACGCCCAGGCCTGCCTGCCGATTGGTGCCGAGGCTTTGTTGCGCTGGGAACACCCGCAGCACGGTCTGTTGCTGCCCGACCGCTTCATCGGCTTGGCAGAAAAGACCGGCCTGATCATCCCGATCGGTGAATGGGTGCTTGACGAAGCCTGCCGGCAGATGCGCCATTGGCTGGACCAGGGGCACGCGGGCTGGCGCATGGCGGTGAACCTGTCGGCCATCCAGTTCTGCCATGCAGGGTTGGTCGAGAGTGTGGCCCGGGCCCTGCGGGAGAACGGCCTGCCGGCCAATTGCCTGACCCTGGAAATTACCGAGACCACCGCCATGCACGATGCCGATGCCAGCCTGACCGTGCTGCAACGCCTGTCTGACATGGGCGTGGACCTGTCCATCGATGATTTTGGCACCGGCTACTCCAGCCTGATGTACCTCAAGCGCCTGCCGGCCAACGAGTTGAAGATCGACCGTGGCTTTGTGCGAGACCTGGAGCAGGACAGTGACGATGCAGCGATTGTCTCGGCAATCGTCGCGTTGGGCCAGGCGCTGGGCCTGCGCATCGTTGCCGAAGGGGTGGAAACCGACAGGCAGCAGGACTTCCTGACCCGTCTGGGTTGTGATTCGCTGCAAGGTTATCTGCTAGGGCAGCCGGTACCGGCCGAGCAGTTCATGGCCAAGTTGCAGGCGTTGCACCAGGACAAGAGCGCCGCAGGTTAGCCAGCGCTGCGCAAGGAGAGGGCGGGTATGAACGCGTCCATTTCCGCTTCGACGGCTTCGATGATGCGCTCCACATCGGCTGCGGCCATGATTGCGGCACACGGGATGCCGGCGATGGCCATCAGGGTTTCGCCGGTGGTGCGGTCGAACAGCCGCGCGACCATGCTGCGGGGCGCATCCATGTTGGCTTCGAAGCCCAATGGATGGAAGTGCCAGCGCATCACCTGGCAGGCGTTGGGGAACGTCATTTTGTTCATGCCAGCCTCCTTGTCCGTGCCTGGACGTGGTGAGCAGCCAGCCACACCCATGTGGCTGCCGGGAATGTAAACATAGCAGTTGCTACGGGTGATTCTCGGCTGCAAACATGACAAATGTAGCAATCCATGACTTGGCTCACATCCGTGGGAGCATGCCCATAAGCCAGCTGCATTCAGGCAAACGTTTACATCGCGCGATAGCAGCGGTTATCCGCGTCAAGCCGTACGTTTTCACGGGGTATCGGCGAAACACTTTTCGGACGAGCGGCAGGCTCACCCCAGCAGCCCGGCCGCGATGTTGATGGTGAACCCTAGGATCGCCGTATTGAACACGAAACCCACCAGCGAATGTGCCAGTACCACCCTGCGCAGTTGCCTGCCGGCAACGCCTACGTCGGAGGTTTGCACGGCCACGCTGATGGTGAACGAGAAGTAGTGAAAGTCCCAATAATCCGGGTTGCGCTCGCCGTCGGCGAAACGTAACGGTGTTTCATGGTTGCGTCCGGTGTAGAACAGGCGGGCGTAATGCAGGCTGAAAATACAGCCGATCAGCAGCCAGGAGCCGGCCACGGTCAGGCCGGTGTAAAGGTAGTGCAGGGCCAGTGCCGTGCCCTGCAAGCCTTTGCTGGACACCAGTTGCAGGGTGACCGCGGCGAGGCTGGCGATGGCAGCGATGCACACCGTGAGCAGCACCATGCCTGCGTTTTCGTCTTCGACACGGGCCACCCTGCGGACTTTTTCCGGGCTGGCGCCCCAGGTGAGGTACAGCACCAGCAGCAGGTACAGCCATACGCCGAGGTTCCAGCCGGCGAGGATGTGCTGGACGGTGTCACCGGCGGGGATCAGCCAGGCGCCGACAAGGCCGACTGCGGCGGCGATGCTCAGGCGGGGGTGGGTTCGGGTCAGGCGGTGAAAAGCCATGGGGCCTCATTTACTGGGGGGGTGGCTACTACTCTAGACCGTTTACGCGCTGTCTCTGCTTCACGCGCCTACAAGGGCACGGTGCACATGCTGATTCTTTGATGTCGCCCGTCGCGCGACATTGCAACTCTCAGTACACTGCATGCTCCAACACCAACATCCGTTGAACTCGAGGTTTTTGCATGACGCTCAGTCCTTTGGCAGGCAAGCCGGCTCCGGCAAGTGTGCTGGTCGATATTCCCCGACTGCTCACCGCCTACTATACCGGCCGCCCCGACGCTGCCGTGGCGGCCCAGCGAGTGGCCTTCGGCACCTCAGGGCACCGGGGCACTTCGCTTGAATTGAGTTTCAACGAATACCACGTGCTGGCCATCACCCAGGCCATCTGCCTGTACCGCCAGGAAAAGGGCATCGATGGGCCGCTGTTCATCGGCGCCGACACCCACGCACTGTCGGCGCCGGCCACTGCCAGCGCGCTGGAAGTGCTGGCAGCCAATGGTGTGCAGGTGATGCTGTCCAAGGACGACGAATACACGCCCACCCCGGCCGTATCCCACGCCATTCTTTGCTACAACCGTGGCCGCCAGCAGGGCCTGGCCGACGGCATCGTCATCACCCCGTCGCACAACCCGCCGCAAAGCGGTGGCTTCAAGTACAACCCGCCCAATGGTGGCCCTGCCGACAGCGACGTGACCAAATGGGTCGAGGCCAAGGCCAACGAGTTGCTGGCAGCGAACCTGGCAGGCGTCAAGCGCATGGACCATGCCCAGGCGCTGAAGGCGCCGACCACCCAGCGCCACGACTACGTGAGCAGCTATGTGGCGGACCTGGAAAACGTCATCGACTTCGACATCATCCGCAGCGCCAAGCTGCGCCTGGGCGTCGACCCGTTGGGCGGGGCAGGGGTGCGCTACTGGTCGGCCATTGCCGAACACTACAAGCTGGACCTGGAAGTAGTGAACACCGAGGTGGACCCGACCTTCCGCTTCATGACCGTCGACTGGGACGGCCAGATCCGCATGGACCCTTCCTCGCCATACGCCATGCAAGGCCTGATCGGCCTGCGCGAGCGCTTCGACGTGGCCTTTGCCTGCGATCCGGACCACGACCGCCACGGCATCGTCACCTCGGACGGCCTGCTGGCGCCGAACAACTACCTGGCCGTCGCCATCGACTACCTGTTCCGCCACCGCCCGCAATGGCGCACCGACGCCGCCGTGGGCAAGACCGTGGTGTCCAGCGGCCTGATCGACCGCGTCACCCAGCGCCTGGGCCGTGAGCTGTACGAAGTGCCGGTGGGCTTCAAGTACTTTGCCCAGGGGTTGTTTGACGGCTCGCTTGGCTTTGGCGGCGAAGAGAGTGCCGGTGCGTCGTTCCTGCGCCGTGATGGTTCGGTCTGGGCGACCGACAAGGACGGGCTGATCCCGGCCTTGCTGGCCGCCGAGATGACCGCCCGCACCGGTCGCAACCCGAGCCAGGCCTATGCCGACCTGACTGACGCGCTGGGCAAGCCGTTCGCCACCCGTGTCGAGGCCAAGGCCGATGCGCGGCAGAAGGCGTTGCTGAGCAAGCTGGCGCCGGAGCAGGTGAAATCGACCGAACTGGCCGGTGAGCCAATCGTGCAGATCCTCAGCCACGCACCGGGCAATGGCCAGGCGATTGGCGGGCTGAAGGTGATGACTGCCAACGGCTGGTTCGCCGCGCGGCCGTCGGGCACCGAGGACATCTACAAGATCTACGCCGAAAGCTTCATCGACGAGGCGCACTTGCAGCGCCTGGTACAAGAAGCGCAGGTGTTGGTGGATGCGGCGATTGCCTGACCGGTAACAAACCGCTTGGTGCTGCGGCGTAACGTAAATTAGAATTAATACTGTTTACGCCGCCGCAGGGCCATTCCATGATTGACGTTGCGCCGCCACCGGAGCCTAGCCTGCCTGCCCTGTACCGGGAGCACCGCAGCTGGCTTGAAACCTGGCTACGCCGGCGCCTGGGCAATGCCTGGGATGCCGCCGACCTCAGCCAGGATACCTTCCTGCGGGTGCTGGCCAGTGCACAGCCACTGGCAGACATTCGTGAGCCACGCGCCTACCTGCTCACGGTGGGCAAGCGGCTGCTGAGCAACTTCCACCAGCGGCGCAGCCTGGAGCGGGCCTACCTTGATGCCTTGGCGCATCTGCCCGAGCAGCACGTGCCCTCGCCCGAGCAGCGCTGGCTGTTACTGGAAACCCTGCAAGCCCTGGATGAGCTGCTTGATGGCCTGAAGGCGCCGGTCCGCAAGGCTTTTCTCTGGAGCCAGCTCGAAGGCCTGGGTTATGCCGAGATCGGCACGCGCCTGGGCGTGTGCGAGCGCTCCGTCAAACGCTACATGGCGCAGGCTTACGAACATTGCCTGCTGGCCGAGTTGCAATGACCACCCACTCCCCCGAAACCCGTGAAGCGGTGCGTGCTGCCGCCCGCTGGCTGGCGTTGCTGGATTCTGGCGACGCCAGCGAGACTGATTTGCTGCGCCTGGCACAGTGGCGGGCCAGCAACAGCCTGCACGAACACGCCTGGCAAAAGGCATCACTGCTGCGCGAGCGTTTTTCCGGGTTGCCCGGGGCGTTGGCCATGGCCACCCTTGACCGCCCGGACGCCGGCCGCCGCGCGCTGCTCAAGCAAGCCTTGGGTGTCGCGGCGCTGCTACCGGCCGCCTGGTTGGCAAGCCGGGAGCTGCCGCTCGAGGCCTGGACGGCCGACATGCGCACAGGGGTAGGGGAGCGCCGGCAGGTGCTGCTGAGCGATGGCACCTTTGTACAGCTGAACACCGACAGTGCGGTGGATATCGACCTGCGCGCGCGCCGGCTGGCGCTGTTGCGCGGCGAAGTGGCGCTCAGGGTACCCGATAGCCTGAGCCTGGCCGTGCAGGTGCCTTACGGGCAGGTTGCACTCAGCGCTGGCGACTTCAATGCAGGTGAAGTGTGCTTGCGCCTGGTCGATGAGGCCTGCCGGGTTTCAGTGGTCAAGGGGCTGGCCAGCCTGCAGCCACTGCGTGGCGCGGCCCAGGTGCTGCAGGCCGGGCAGCAGGCCAGTTTGCAGGTGGCTGGCGTCGGCCCGGTTACCGCCCTGGACGAATGGCTGCTGGGCTGGCGCGAAGGCGTGCTGCGCCTGGATGACCGCTCCTTGGGCGAGCTGTTGCATGAACTGCGACGGTACCGCCCCGGTGTGCTGCGCTGGGCCCCGGAACTGGAACAGCTCAGGGTCACCGGCACTTTCCGCCTTGACGATACTGATCGGGTGCTGGCCTTGCTTGCCGCCAGCCTGCCGTTGCAGGTACAGGCACGCACGCGTTTTTGGGTGAGCCTAGTTGGGCGAGAAAATCGTGCATGAGGCTGTCCCCTTTTTTTCACTCGCCGGTCATTACCGGTAGAAGAAACTAAAGGGGAGCCTTGTTCAATGCCTGCAGTAATGTCTTGCCGCTTGCGCCCACTGGTGCGCGCAGTGCGTCCGTTGTTTGCCATGAGCCTGTTGTTGTCTGCACCCACCTGGGCTGATGAGGCGGAGCGACGTGCCTATCAGGTACCGGCCGCCAGCCTGGGCGCCGCGCTTACCCGGTTTGCCGACCAGGCCGGCGTCAGCCTATCGCTGGACCCGGCACTGGTCCAGGGCCGGCAGAGCAATGGCCTGTCGGGTCGCTACAGTGTCGAAGAAGGGTTCTTGCAGCTGCTGAGTGGCAGCGGCCTGCAATTGCTGCCCGTGGGGGAGGGCGCTTTCACTCTGGTACCGGCACCCCAGGCGGGTGGCGCGCTGGAAATTGCCCCTACCAGCATTGTCGGCGGCCTGGCGGCAGCCGGTGAAGCACAGCCATATGCCGGTGGGCAGGTTGCGCGCCAAGGTGCACAGGGCCTGCTTGGCGCACGCGATTTCATGGAAACCCCGTTCAGCATCACCAGCTACACCAGCGAGCTGGTGAAGAACCAGCAAGCACGCACCTTGGGCGAGCTCATCGCCACCGACCCCTCGGTGCGTGCGACCAACCCGGCGGGTGGGCGTTTCGAGCAGTTCACCATTCGCGGCTTCAGCCTGTTCAACAGTGACGTGGCGTACAACGGCCTGTACGGCATCTTGCCGACCTACTCGATCGACATGGAAATGGCCGACCGGGTCGACATCATCAAAGGCCCCAGCCAGTTGATCAACGGCATTTCGCCGCGTGGCAGCGTGGGCGGCGGTATCAACGTGCAGCCCAAGCGGGCCGGCGACAAGCCGATCACCGAGTTCACCGGCAGCTACGCGTCGGCTGGTCAGGCAGGCGGCGCGGTGGACGTTGGTCGGCGCTTTGGCGAAGGCCAGCAGTTTGGCGTGCGCTTCAACGGTGTGAAGCAGTCGGGTGATACCGAATGGGACCACCAGCGCGTCGAGCGCGAGATGGCGGTGCTGGGCCTGGATTTTCGTGGCGAGCGCCTGCGGTTGTCGGCAGACCTCGGCCACACCCAGCGTGACACCGATGCGCCGCAAGAGCGTGTGCTGGTCGGTGCCAACGCCAGAGTGCCGGATGCCAACGATGTACGGCGCAACTATGCCCAGGCCTGGAGCAAGGCGCGCACCAACGACGCCTTTGGCGCACTGCATGCCGAGTACGACGTCAGCGAGTCGCTGCTGGCGTATGGTGCAGTCGGCGCGCGCAAAAGCAACCATGACTTCCTGCGGCACAACGTGTCCATCACCAACGATGCCGGCGACTTCAGCGTGCAGCCTCGGGATTTTACCCGCGATGAAACGGTGCGCACCGCCATGGCGGGTGTGCGCAACTGGTTCCACACCGGGCCTGTCAGCCACGAGCTGAACCTGGCCGCCACCTACTTCTACATGGACTTCACCAACGGCGGCGCCCGCTATGCTTCGGCGCCCAGTAACCTCTACAACCCGATAGCGACGCCGACACCGGGTACGCCGACGCGCATCGATCCAGAGGTCTACACCGAGAACCGCTTCTCCGGCGTGGCGCTGGCCGACACCCTCGGGTTTTTCGATGACCGCCTGCTGCTGACCCTGGGGGCGCGCTGGCAGCGGGTGCAAGTGGATGACTGGAGCGACGGCGTCAAAGGCGACACCGCCTACGATGAAGAAAAGGTCTCGCCTTCTGGGGGCGTGTTGCTCAAAGTCACCGATCAGCTGTCGCTGTACGCCAACTACATGGAAGGCCTGAGCCAAGGCAAGATCGCACCGTCGACCTCGATCAACGAAGACCAGATCTTCCCGCCTTTCACCAGCCGCCAGGTCGAGGTAGGGGCCAAGTACGACCTGGGCCAGGTCGCCTTTACCGCCAGTGCCTTCCGCATCCGCCAGCCGGCGTACGAAACCAACGCCACTTCGCGGGTGTTCGGCCCCAATGGCAAGCGTGACAACCGCGGTATCGAGTTGAGCGTGTTCGGTGAACCCATGCAAGGGGTGCGGGTGCTGGGCGGGGTGATGTACATCGACAGCGAGCTGACCGATACCGTGGGTGGCGCCGTTGATGGCAACCGCGCGCCGGCCACCCCCGAGTACAACGTCAACCTCGGCGCCGAATGGGATGTGCCGGGGGTGCACGGCCTGACCCTGACGGCGCGGGGCATTCACTCCAGCTCGCAATACCTGGACCAGAACAACAGCAAGCAGATCGATGGCTGGGAGCGTTACGACCTGGGGGCGCGTTATGCCTTCAACGTGGACGCTACCGAGGTTACCTTGCGGGCCAGTGTCGAGAACGTGCTGGATGATCGCTACTGGAGCTCGGCCGGGGCCTCGGATGACAGTGAACCGGGGCTGACCCTTTCCACGCCGCGGACCTACCTGCTATCGGCAACCGTAGGTTTCTAGCTCAAACAGCCGGGGCTGCACAGCAGCGCCAATGGACTGATCAGCCTACATCGCCCGCCCAAGCTTTTGCGCCTGGCCCTGCAACACGCGCATCAGGTGCATCGCCGCATGCGACGGCGGCTCGAAGCGCGAATAGACAAAGCTGATGTCGAAGTGAATTTCGTCCGCCAGCGGCACCACCGCCAGGCCGCTGTCCTGCGCCACGAATTCGTCGATCACGCTGATGCCCATGCCTTGCTTGACCAGCGCCACCGCCTCGTTGGCATTGGTAAACGACAACAGCGACGGCAACTGCACGCCGTGCCGCTCGATGTGCCCGGCCAGCAGTTTGCCAAAGGGCATGTCGGGCCTGAACAGCAGCAGCGCATGGCCTTCCAGTTGCTGCAAGGTCAGCGAGGTATGCCTGGCCAAAGCGTGATCGGGTGGCATCACCACCACCATACGCCCGCGCATGAAGGCCTGCGAATGCAGGTGATCGTGTACCACGGGCAGGGCGGCAATCGACAGGTCGACCTTTTTCGACAGGATCTGGTTGGGCATCTCGCCCATCAGCGAGGTTTGCCACTCGATGTTCAGCGAAGGTGCCTCCCGTTTGAGTTGGGCCAGGGCAATCGGGATCACCACTGTGGACAGCGAAGCGCTGCACGAGATGCGCAGCTTGCGGTGGCCGCCTGCGCCCAGTGACAGGGCGCATTCGTTAACCTCCAGCGCCGCCTGGTACACCCGCTCGACTTCGCGGAACAGCACCTGCGCCTCGGCCGTGGGCACCAGGCGGTTGTTGATGCGCTCGAACAGGCGGTAGGTCAAACGCCCCTCTATGTACTGGATCAGCTTGCTGACAGCTGGCTGCGATACGTACAGCAGCTTGGCCGCCGCGCTGATCGAGCCGGTCAGCATCACCGCACGGAACACTTCCATGTGCCGCAGTTTGAACACCATGGGGCTCGTGTCTGCGCCTTCGTTGCCAAGCAGCATGTGTATTACCTTCGGTTATGGTCTTGGCCATCTGGGTATGAGCGTCAAACCCGGCCACGCAGTATCTTGAACCCAGCCAAATCGCCTTGCGGCGCACAATAACAAGATCTGAAGGCCAGTGCAGTGGCGCTTGCCGGGAGTGTTGCGTGAACATCTTTGACGAACCGAAGATCGATTGCCATAACCATTTGTTTGATCCCGCCCGTTTCCCTTACCACCCCGACGCACCCTATGCGCCCTCCGGGCAGGAAGTCGCCACCCAGGAACAGTTCACCCAGGTGATGGATGCCTACGGCGTGCAACATGCCTTGCTGGTAGGCCCCAACAGTGGCTACCACACCGACAACCGCTGCCTGTTGCATGCCTTGGCCACCGGGCAGGGGCGGTTCAAAGGCGTGGCCGTGGTCGAGGCGGGTATCCACCTCGATGCCCTGGCTGCGCTGCAGGCGCAGGGCGTGGTCGGCATCGCCTTCAACCCCGCGCTTTACGGGGTAGCCAGCCTCAAGGACGTTGACGGGCTGTTCGGCAAGCTTGCCGAGCTCGGTCTGTTCGCCCAGGTGCAGGTATGCGATGACCAGCTGCTTGAACTGCGCCGCCTGCTCGAGGGCTCACGTGCACGCTTGCTGATCGACCACTGCGGTCGGCCGGACGTGGCGGCCGGCGTGCAGCAACCGGGCTTTCAGGCGTTGTTGCAACTGGCTGACAGTGGCCGCGCCAGTGTCAAGCTGTCAGGCATGCAGAAGTTCGCTGCAAGTGAGGCATTGCTGGAGCAAAGCAGCGCCTACGTGCACGCCCTGCTCGAAGCCTTTGGTGCGGATGCCTGCGTATGGGGCTCGGACTGGCCGTTCATCCGCCAACGCTCGCGGGTGGACTACGGCCCGCTGCTGAAACTGGCCGAGCGCCTGATGCCGGATGCCCGGCTGCGCCGCACGGTGATGTGGGACACCCCCCGACGCTTGTTCGGGTTCGCCTAGAACCTGGTTTTTGCCATTCCAATAACAAGAGAGCAACCGTCATGAACACTGAACAGAACGCCAGCCTTGGGGTGTTTGACACCCCGGCACGCGCGCAGCAACGCACCCGCACCCGCTTCATGATTCTGGCGCTGATTTCGGGCGGCACCATGATCAACTACCTCGACCGCAGCGTGATGGGCATTGCCGCGCCCAGCATCAGTGCCGACCTGGGCCTGAACGCGGCAATGATGGGGGTGATCTTTTCTGCCTTCTCGTGGACCTACGCCGCCGCGCAGATCCCGGGTGGCATCCTCATCGACCGGCTGGGCACCAAGCTCACCTATTGGCTGGCGCTGACGCTGTGGTCGCTGTTCACCGGCCTGCAAGGGCTGGCGCAGGGCTTTATGTCGTTGCTGGGCATGCGCTTTCTGGTGGGCATGACCGAAGCACCGTGCTTCCCTACCAACAGCCGGGTGGTGGCTACCTGGTTCCCGCAGAGTGAGCGGGCCCGGGCGACGGGTATCTACACCTTTGCCGAATACACCGGGCTGGCGTTCCTGACGCCGCTGCTGTTCTGGGTGCTGCACGCCTATGGCTGGCGCTTTCTGCTGCTGGCCGTGGGCCTGGTGGGCATCCTCTATGGCCTGGTGTGGTGGCGCAAGTACCATGAACCACACGAGTCGACCACCGCCAACCAGGCCGAACTTGACTACATCGCCGCCGGTGGCGGGGTGGTCGATGGCGGGCAGAAAGCCACCTCGTTCCGCTGGTCGCAGATCCCGGCGCTGCTCAAGCACCGCAACATGCTGGGCATCTGCCTGGGGCAGTTCGCCTGCAACTCCACCAACGTGTTCTTCCTGACCTGGTTCCCCACCTATCTGGTGACCGAGCGGCACATGCCCTGGCTCAAGGTCGGCTGGGTGGCGGTGCTGCCGTTCATTGCCGCTTCGCTGGGCACACTGGTCGGCGGATGGCTGTCGGACGCCTTGCTACGCCGTGGCTACTCGCTGAACGTAGCGCGCAAGCTGCCAGTCATCGCCGGGTTGCTTACCGCCTCGGTGATCGTGCTGGCCAACTACGTCGAGGCCGACGCGCTGGTCATCACCATCCTGTGCATCGCCTATTTCGCCCAGGGCATGTCGGCGCTGGCCTGGATGATCGTGTCCGATATCGCCCCCAAAGGTTTGCTGGGCCTCAGTGGTGGGCTGTTCAACCTGTTTGCCAACGCGGCGGGCATTGTGACACCCCTGACCATCGGCATCATCGTTTCGCTGACCGGCTCGTTCGTGTGGGCCCTGGCGTTCGTGTCGTCGATCACCGTGCTGGGGGCGCTGTGCTACCTGTTCATGGTCAGCGACCTGCGTCGCTTGCCGGAAATTCCTTCTGAAGAAAATGGAGCTAAACAATGAGCCAGTACCTGCAAGGCCAGACCGCAATCGTGACCGGTGGCATGCGTGGCATCGGCCTGGCGATCGCACAGCGCCTGCATGCCGCCGGCGCGCAGGTGGTGATATGGGACCTCGCGGTCGATGGCTGGGACAGCGTCGAAAACGGCTTTGAGCCGGTGCTGCGCCAGCCGGTCGATGTGTCGTCGCTGGCCTCGGTGGAGGCGGCTTTCGCCGAGACGCTGGCACGCTTGGGGCAAGTGCAGATCCTGGTCAACAATGCCGGCATCAACGGCCCGGTGGTGGCGTCGTGGGAGTACCCGCCAGAGGCCTGGGACAAGGTCATCGCCATCGACCTGAACGGTGTGTTCTATTGCTGCCGCACCGCCATCCCGCACATGCGTGAGCGCGGTTACGGGCGCATCGTCAACATCGCCTCCATGGCCGGCAAGGATGGCGTGCAGTACATCTCGGCCTATTCGGCCGCCAAAGCCGGTGTCATCGCCTTCACCAAGGCAGCAGCCAAGGAACTGGCCCAGGACGGTGTACTGCTCAACTGCGTGGCACCGGCCATGGTCGAGACGCCGCTGATGGCCGAGATGACGGCGGAACACATCGCCGCGAGCAAGGCCAAGATCCCCATGGGGCGCTTCCTCAAGGCCGAGGAGATCGCCAACATGGTCAGCTGGATTGCCGGGCCCGAGTGCAGCTTTACCACCGGTTTTGTATTCGACCTCAGTGGTGGGAGGGCGACCTATTGACTGGCCTGGGCGTGGCGCACCTGACGGCGCTGGAGCTGGCGCCGGCGCGGCTGGTACGCGAGGCGCGCCACGCCGGATTCAGTGCGGTGGGGCTGCGCCTGCACCCGGTAATGGCGGGTGCGTTGGCCTACCCGGTTGCCGCCGGTAGCCAGGCAATGCGTGAGCTGCGGGCGGTGCTGGCAGGGGAAGGCGTACGTGTGAGGGACATCGAGTTCGTGTCGTTGACGGCGCAAACCCGGGTTGCCGATTACCAGGCGCTGTTGGCCGCCGGTGCCGAACTGGGCGCGTTGAGCCTGACAGTGTCCGGCGACGACGAGGATGTTGCGCGGCTGACCGGGAACTTTGCAGCGCTGTGTGAAATGGCGCGGGACCATGGCCTGCGTGTGGACCTTGAGTTCATGCGCTGGCGCCCGGTGGCGACCGTGCAGCAGGCTTGTGCGGTGGTGACGGGGGCGGGGCAGGCCAACAGTGGCGTGCTGGTGGATGCGTTGCACCTGTTCCGCTCCGGTGGCCAGGTGGCCGACATCGCCGCAGTCGACCCGCGTTTGCTGCGTGCGGTGCAACTGTGCGATGCACCGATGCTGGCGCCCGCAGAAGCGCTGATCATCCCCGAGGCGCGCGAAGGCCGTTTGCTGCCGGGCCAAGGGCAACTGCCGCTGGCAGCGTTGCTGGCGGCGTTGCCGGGGGACGTGGACATCAGTGTGGAGGTACCGTGCGCCGGCTTGCCCCCCGAGCATCGGCTGCAAGCGGCAGCACAGGTAACCCACGCCTGGCTGCACGGCAGGCGACAACTGTCACCCGCTGTGCAGGTTGCCGGTCACTCCTGATCCGGTACCACGGCAATCACGTCGATCTCCATCAGCCACTCGGCCTGGGCCAACCCGGCAACCACCAGCCCGGTGGAGATCGGGAATACGCCCTTCAGCCACTTGCCCACTTCCTTGTACACCGGCTCGCGGAAACGTGGGTCGGTGATATAGGTGGTGGTCTTGACGATGTGTGACAGGTCGGAGCCTGCTTCTTCAAGCAATTGCTTGACGTTCTTCATGGCTTGCTCGGTCTGTGCCTGAGGGTTACCCAGGCCCACCAGTTTGCCTTCGAAGTCGGTACCGACCTGACCGCGCACGTAGATGGTATTGCCGGCCCGCACGGCCTGGCACAGGTCGTTGTCCAGGGTCTGGTTGGGGTAAGTTTCCTTGGTGTTGAACATGCGGATGCGAGTATGGGTAGGCATCAGTGGGCTCCGAAGGTGCTGACGTTGCTGATCGTGTTGGCTTGCTGCTCATCCGCCTCGCGCTGTTCGCGGTCGCGGTAGGCCAGGTAGGTGCGTTGCGTGGCAATGTGGCCGGCGACGTGCTTGGCGTCGTGCCACACGCCCCAGATGAACGAAGAGCCACGGCGCGACAACCACGGCAGGCCCAGGAAGTACACACCAGGTTCGCGGCCCACGCCGCGCTGATGCTGGGGCTTGCCGTTGGCATCGAAGGTGTCCACCTGCAGCCAGCTGAAGTCCACGCCGTAACCAGTGGCCCAGATGATGCTGGTAACGCCGGCGTTGGCCAGGTCCAGTTCGCGCAGCGGGTTGCTCATGCAGGCTGGGTCGGCCAGGCGTGTGCGGGCTTCGGGTTCTTCAGGCAGATCCAGGCTGTTGCTTTCGATGTAGGCATCGGCGGCATCCAGCAGGGCCAGGTAGTTTTCATCGCCGCGGTTGATGTTCTCGACCAGGTTGTCCTGGAAGCGCGCCACGCCGTTTTCGAACGACTGGGTAAGGCCGACCAGGGTCATGCCTTGATGGGCGAGGGCGCGGAAGTCCACGGTGTGGCCGCCGCGGGCGCCGCTGACGGCGATGGTCACGTGCTCGCGACCGGGCTTGGCGATTTCTGCGTCCCACTCACCCAGCACACCCAGCCACCAGCAGAAATCGCGGTTGCGGTAGGCCCGTGGCGGGCGGTCGTGGGCACCGACCGACAGGTACACCTGGCGGCCTGCGCGCATCAGTTCTTCGGCAATCTGCACGCCGGAGGAGCCTGCACCGACCACCAGCACAGCGCCCTCAGGCAACTGCTCGGGGTTGAAGTAGGCGGCGGAGTGGATCTGGTGCAGGTTGCTGTCTTTCGGTGCGATGGCCGGGATCACCGGTTTCTGGAACGGACCCGTGGCGGCGACCACACGGTTGGCGCGAATCACCCCTTCATTGGTTTCGATGGTGAAGCCTGGGCGGTCGCTGTTGCGCACCACGCGCTTCACTTCGATGCCGGTGCGCACTGGCAAGTTGTACTTGCGTACGTACTGCTCGAAGTAGTCGGCCACCTGGTCCTTGCCTGCGAAAGCGTCGGCGTCGAGGTTGAATTCCAGGCCCGGGAAGCGGTCGTGCCAGACCGGGCCGTTGGCCACCAGCGAGTCCCAGCGGCCTGTACGCCAGGCCTCGGCGATGCGGTTGCGCTCCAGCACCAGGTGCGGCACGCCAAGCTTGTTCAGGTGTTCGCTCATGGCCACGCCGGCCTGACCGGCGCCGACGACGAGCGTATCGATTTCGAGGTTGTTCAGTGTCATGTCCGAGCCCTTGTTCAGGCGGTTTTTGTAAGGTCGGTTTGGAGGACCGCCGTTGCCTGGAGCCAGACTAGGGATGCTGCACGAATGGCGAAAATAGTATTTAGCTGGTGCTTGCCGATAAAACGGCGAAGGCCTTGGATTTTGTGGCGTGTAGTGTGTGTTGGCCCAGTGCATGTCCTGGTTTATGGGGGGTGCAGGAATCGAGCGCCGCGCGACCTCAGCCACAGCACAGTTTTTTCCTGCCTAACCCCTCGGAAAATGTTGGTTTCGTGGTCTAGAAGGTTGCGCCCAGAATGCCCTGCATCGCACAGGACAACAGGAGCTATACCATGACCTTCTCCATCATCGGCCGCTGCCAGGAAACCGGCCAGGTCGGCATCGCCATCAGTTCGTCGAGCATCGCTGTGGGCGCCCGTTGCCCCTGGGTACGTGCGGGTGTTGGCGCTGTTTCCACCCAGAACATCACCTTGCCGGCGCTGGGCCCGCAGATTCTCGATGCCCTGGAGCAGGGCCAGTTGCCGCCCGGCGCTGCGCTGGACCGGGTACTGAGCGCCAATGGCTGGAGCGAATACCGCCAGGTCACGGTGATCGACAGCCATGGTCAAGTGGCGCTGTTCACCGGGCGTGAGGCTTTGGGCACGCACCATGCCGTGGCCGGTGAGCAATGCGCGGCGGCGGGTAACCTGTTGTCCTCGACCCAGGTGATTGAAGCGATGGTAGTGGCCTTCGAGCAGGCCGGCGGGCACCTGGCCGACCGCTTGCTGGCTGCCATGCATGCGGCGATGGCCGCTGGTGGCGAAGCCGGCCCGGTGCACTCGGCGGCGTTGAAGGTGGCTGGCGAGCTCACCTGGCCATTGGTGGACCTGCGCGTGGACTGGGCCGATACCGACCCGATCGGTGTGCTCGATGGCCTGTGGCAAGCGTACCGCCCGCAGATGCAGGATTACGTTACCCGTGCGTTGAACCCGACAGCCGCACCCTCCTATGGGGTGCCTGGCGATGAGTGATTTTGCCAGCCGCGCGCTGTTGGCCCGGCTGGTCGGCTTTGCCACGGTCAGCCGCGACTCCAACCTTGAGCTGATCGGCTTTATCCGTGATTACCTGGCCGAGCTGGGGGTGGAAAGCGAACTGTTCCATAACCCCGAGGGCACCAAAGCCAACCTGTTTGCCACCATCGGCCCCCTGAATGCTGGCGGCGTGGTGCTGTCAGGGCACACCGATGTGGTGCCGGTTGACGGCCAGGCCTGGACCGTCGAGCCGTTTGTCCTGAGCGAACGTGGCGGGCGCCTGTATGGCCGCGGTACGGCCGACATGAAAGGCTTCATCGCCTCGGTGCTGGCAGCCGTGCCCGCGTTTCTTGCCCAGCCGTTGCACCTGCCGGTACACCTGGCATTTTCCTATGACGAGGAGGTGGGTTGCCTGGGGGTGCGCTCGATGCTGGCCGCGCTTGAGCAGCGCCCGCACAAGCCACGCCTGTGCCTGATTGGCGAGCCTACCGAGCTGAAGCCGGTGCTGGGGCACAAAGGCAAACTGGCGATGCGCTGCCAGGTGCAAGGTGCGGCCTGCCACTCGGCGTATGCCCCGTATGGGGTGAATGCCATCGAGTTTGCGGCGAAGCTGATCGGCAAGTTGGGTGACATCGGTGAGGCGCTGGCATTGCCCGCGCATCACGACGCGCGCTTCGACCCACCGTTCTCCACGGTGCAGACCGGGGTGATCAAAGGGGGCAGGGCGCTGAATATCGTGCCGGCAGAGTGTGAGTTCGATTTCGAAGTGCGCGCGCTACCGGGGTTCGAGGCGCAGGCAGTGGCTGACCAGTTGCAGACCTATGCAGAGGCCGAGCTGCTGCCGCGCATGCGCAAGGTCAATGCGGCCAGTGACATTCGCCTGCAAGCGTTGAGCGCGTATCCCGGGCTGGCGACCTCGGCTGATAGCGAAGCGGCACGGTTGGTGGCGTTGCTCAGTGGCTCGGAAGATTTCGGTACCGTGGCGTTTGGCACCGAGGGCGGGTTGTTCGACCAGGCGGGTATCCCCACCGTCGTGTGTGGCCCAGGCAGCATGGACCAAGGTCACAAACCGGACGAATTCGTCAGTGTCGAGCAGTTGCGCGGGTGTGATGCCATGCTGCTGAGGTTGGTGGATTACCTTCGGCAGGCTGCCGTCTGACAGGGTAAGAACGTATGCAGGAGCGGCCCATCGCGACGCAAGGCCGCTCCTGCAGGGATCGGTGTCTGCTTCAGGTTAGAAACTGGCCTTGACCTGCAGGCCAACCACCAACGCGTTGTCGATCTTCTTCCCCGAGAACGCCCCCGGCTCGATGATGTACTGCACATCCGGGCGCAAGTTCAGCCACGGCGTTGCCTGGTAGCCATAGCTCAGTTCGATCAACTGCTCGGCGCTGTCGATGTCGGGGAACTGCTGGCCCGCGTCAAAGGCGGCATCTTCCAGCACATCGCGGCTACGCGGGTTGGGCACGGCACGGCCGTAACCCAGCGCCACGGTATCCTTCGGGCGGCCTTCGAACGGCTTGTACAGCACCACGCCGGCGCCATACCACTTGGTGAACGGCGAGGCGGCCTTGCTGGATGCCGAGTACTGGCCGAAGGCGTGCAGGCTGCGGCCTGGCGAGCGTTGGTCGTTCCACACCGCCTGGTCGATCAACAGGTAGTGGCCGCCACGGCCGGCTACTTCGTCATCGCTGCCGATGCGTTTCACATCGGAGCTGTCGTAGTAGTAGCCCAGCTTGTATTCGCCGGGCAGTTCACCCTGCAGCTTGTACACCAGCTCCACCGGTACTACGGTGCCAGTGGTGTGCTTGGGGCCCAGATGCCAGGCCCGGCTCGAGTTGCCGTTGCTCTCAGGGTCGACGTTGAACGCCGCCACGCGCAGTTGCCAGGCCGGCGACAGGTCGTATTTCACCCGCACGCCCAGGTGTGCGTTGGGGTAGTTGGTCCAGCCACTGCCGCCGGACATGTTCAGCGGGTGGCCGCAAAAGCCGGCGTTCATGAAGTTGCACAGGATGCCGCTGTCCAGGCCGCCCAGGTCGTTACCCATGGCCATGTAGCCCAGCTTGACGTTGAGCGCCGGGGTGAACAGGGTGCGCTCGTAGCTCAGCTCGGTCAGGCGGGTGTACAGGCCACCGAAGTTTTCCTGGATCGGCAGGCGGTTGCCTACCAGGTCTTCCGAGGCACTGTTACCGCGGCGGTCGTTGATGGTCAGCTGGACCTTGCCACCGTTGTCCAGGCCGTACAGTTTCGACAGGTCGAACTGCACGCCCAGCTTCAGGTTCTGCGAATAGCGCGCCGAGCGGTGCAGGCCGCCGTGGGCGTTGTAGGCGGTTTCGCCACTGTAGTCGCCGGTGAACTTGACGCCGTCGTCTTCAAGCTGGTGACGCAGGCCACCCCAGTCACCGGTCAGGGTGCTGCGGGTCATCAGGTCGCCGTCGGCCAGGGCAGTGGTGCTCGCCAAGGCCAGCAGCAGGGTAGGGGTCATGCGAATTGCGGATGGCATTGCTGTGTCTCGGTTGTTATTCAGGGGCCATTCACAGATGAACCCGCTCCCGCGTGGCCAGTGCTGACCTCGTGGGAGCGGGTTCACCGCGAAGGGAGCGACGCGGGCTTACGGCAAGGCGTAAGAAATCACGTAGTCGCCGCGGTCAGTCGACTGGCGCGCACCGCCAGCAGTGATTACCACATACTGCTTGCCGGTTTTCGGCGAAACGTAGGTCATCGGGCCGCCCTGGCTGCCCACTGGCAGGCGAGCCTTCCAGATTTCGTTACCGTTGCTGCTGTCGTAGGCGCGCAGGTAGAAGTCCTGGGTGCCGGCGATGAACACCAGGCCGCCTTGGGTCGACAAGGTACCGCCCAAGGTTGGCAGGCCGATCTTGATCGGCAGGTGCATGCGGATACCGAGCGGGCCGGTGTCTTCAACGGTGCCAACCGGTACTTGCCAGGCCACCTGGCGGGTCTTCATGTCGATGGCGGTCAGGGTGCCGAACGGTGGTGCCTGGCACGGAATGCCGGCTACCGACAGGAAGCGGTTCTTGTTCACCGCATACGGGGTGCCCTTGAGCGGAACTGCGCCCATGCCGGTGTTCAGCGCTTCGCCACCGGACGCCGCACCGCCTTTGTTCTGCGACGGAATCATCTGGATCCACAGGCCCAGGCGCATGTCGTTGACGAAGATGAAGCCGTGTACCGGGTCGGTAGAAATGCTGCCCCAGTTCATGCCACCCAGCGAACCCGGGAAGCTCAGCGACAGGTCGGTGCCCGGTGCGGTGTACAGGCCGTCGTAGCGCATTTTCTTGAAGTCGATACGGCACAGCAGCTGGTCATACGGGGTGGCGCCCCACATGTCCGACTCGGTCAGGGTTTGCGCGCCGATCTGCGGCATGCCCACAGACTTCGGCTGGGTTGGGGAGTAAGGTTCGTTCGGGATGTTGCTTGGCTTGACCGGTACTTCGTCGACCTGGGTCAGCGGCTTGCCGGTGGCGCGATCAAGCACGTAGATCTGCCCGGCCTTGGTGCCGATCACCACCGCAGGTACCGACTGGCCGTCGTCCTTGGTGAAGTCGATCAGGCTTGGCTGCATCGGCAGGTCAAAGTCCCACAGGTCGTTGTGCACGGTCTGGAACACCCATTTCTGGTTGCCGGTGGTGGCGTCCAGGGCCAGCACCGAAGCGCCGTAGGTGTGGTCCAGCTTGCTGCGCTCTACACCGTAGATGTCGGTGGACGACGAACCCATTGGCAGGAACACGGTGTTCATCGCCGGGTCGTAGGACATCGGTGCCCAACTGTTCGGGGTGCTGCGCACGTAGGTGCTGTCGCCCTGCGGTGCCTGGCGGTCTTCCGGGTTGCCCGGGTCGAAGGCCCAGCGCATCTCACCGGTGATCACGTCGAAACCACGGATCACGCCGCCTGGCATGTCGGTCTGGACGTTGTCGGCAACACGGCCGCCGACCACCACGGTGGTACCGGCCATCAGCGGTGCGGAGGACAGTTGGTAATAGGAATCCGGCACATTGCCCAGGCCGGTCATCAGATTGACCTGGCCGTTGTTGCCGAAGCCCTGGCAGAACTCGCCGTTGTCGGCGTCGACGGCAATCAGGCGGCCATCGATGGTGTTGGTCAGCAGGCGACGCTGGCAGTTGGCACCGGCCGGCACGCTCCCGCCGGCGACCGGCGAGCTGTTCGGCTGGGTCGGCTGGGCAATGGCGGCAGTGGCGTCGAAGTAGGCCATGCCACGGCAACGCTGCCAGACCTTGGACTGGGCGTTGATTTCGTTCTTCCACAGCTCTTTGCCGGTGTCGGCATCAAGGGCGATCAAGTTGTTGTGCGGGGTGCAGATGAACACCTTGTTGCCGATCTGCAACGGGGTCAGCTGGTCTTCGGCACCGTTGCCATCGCTGATGGCCACGTCACCGGTGTGGTAGGTCCAGGCCACCTTCAGCTTGTTCACGTTGTCGCGGTTGATCTGATCCAGCGCGGCGAAGCGGCTGCCACCTTCGGTGTTGCCGTAGTGGGCCCAGTCCTTCTGCTCTTTGCCAGCTTCGACCGGGGTCATGCCCGGCCCTTTGCCGGTTGGGGCGACGCTTGGGTGGGCAACAAACATGTTGCCAACGGCAATCACCAGTGCCACGGCCATCACCCCGGCAATGCCGTAGGCACCACGGCCGGCACTGGCGCCGTTGGCACGGGCCAGCAGCGGGTAGACCAGTGCCACCACCATGCCGATCGCGGCAAACATGAACAGGCGCGAGAACAGTGGCCAGAACACCAGGCCAGTGTCGATCAGCGCCCAGATCGCGGTACCGATCAGGAACGCCGCGTACAGCCAGGCGCCGGTCTTCTTGCGGCAGGCGATAAGGACACCGGCGATGGCCATGGCCAGTCCGCCGATCAGGAAGTACAACGAACCGCCCAGGCCGGCCAGCTTGATGCCGCCAGCAGCCAGGAGGAGGCCGAGCAGGGCGATGATCACGCCCAGGCCGATCAGGATAATGTTTGTGGCGCCAGAAGCGCGCGGAGTTTCGTTCATGCCAGGGATCTCAGCAGGTGGAATGCGCGCAGTCTAAGCCCTTAGCTTGCTAATTAACAAGTTGGTACATAATTTAATGAGGCTGATTGTCGCAGGGCTGAACGTGCGATGATGTCGTTAAAAGTTTAGATCAGGTGACGAAAAAAGCATTAAACGGGTGGTTAAAGCTGGCTCTGCAATCTGCATTCATACTTTGGTCGAGTACAAAAGTGGCCAGCCATCATGCGTCTTGACCCGCTCGGCTGTTTGTAAGAACTTGCTGAGATTTGGAAAACAGGCAGCAAATGGACAAATTCCTGGCGATGAAGATGTTCGTGGCCACCGTTGATGCACAGGGCTTTTCTGCCGCTGCGCGCAGGCTTGGGCTGGCCACTTCGTCGGTAACGCGGCTGGTCGACGCCCTGGAAACGGCGCTGGGCGCCACGTTGCTCAACCGCTCGACTCGCCAGGTCAGCCTGACCGAAGCTGGCGCCCGCTACTATGAGCGTGCGCGGGGTATTTTCGAAGCCTTGGACGAGGCCGATGCCAGTGTTGCCGACCGTGGCGAGCAGCCTGTCGGCGTATTGCGCCTGTGCCTGCCGGTGGAGTTCGGCAGGCGGGTGATCGCGCCGCACCTGGGGGCGTTTCTGGCGCGACACCCTGCGCTTGAGCTGGACATCGATCTCAGCGACCGCCTGGATGACCTGCTGGACGGGCGTTACGACTTGTCGATTCGCCTGGGCGACCCCTCGCCCAACGACGAACTGGTCTGTCGCCAGCTCGGGCGCTTCGAGCGTTGGTTGGTGGCCAGCCCGGCTTACCTGGCCGGGCGCGACACCCTGCAGCACCCCCGGCAGCTGCTTGAGCATGCCTGCCTGCGCTTTCGTTACGGGCAAAAAGCGCGGCCCTGGCGCCTGGTGAGAGGTCAGGACAGCCTGGAACTGGACGTTACCGGGCCGTTGCGCAGCGCCAACGCCGACATGTTGCGCGAAACTGCACTGGCGGGCAGTGGCATCGCGCTGCTGGCCGACTGGCTGGTGCGCGAGGATGTGCTGGCCGGGCGCCTGCTGCGGCTGTTCCCTGACTGGCGAGCCAGCCCTGGCACGGCCAATGACAACATCAATGCCCTTTACTTGCCCAACCACCGTGGTTCGCGGCGGGTGAAAGCATTCATCGATTTTTGCGAAAGTTTGTCAGGTCAGCATAACTAGCGTTGCGCGGTGCGCAAAAGCGCGTTGCGCTACAACCGGATTCTCGGCACTGGCACGGCTGGTTAAGGTAGCCGGCATATTCCATCCCTTGTCCAGGAACCTCGCATGAATCCCTCCCTTGCCGCCGGGCAGCCCGCAACCACCGGCCTCAGCCGTGCGCTGGTAGTGCTGCTGGCGTTCTGCTGCGGCGCGATCGTCGCCAACATCTACTACGCCCAGCCCATCGTCGGTTTGATCGCTCCGGACCTGGGGCTGTCCACCGAGCATGCCAGCCTGATCGTTTCACTGACCCAGCTGGGTTATGCCTTGGGCCTGCTGTTGCTGGTCCCGCTGGCTGACCTGCTGGAAAACCGCCGCCTGATGGTCGCCACTGCTGTGCTGGCCTGTGTCAGCCTGCTGCTGGCGGGGACCAGCAGCAGCGGCCAGGGCCTGCTTTTTCTGGGCTATGCCTTGTTGATCGGCTTCAGTTCGGTGGCGGTGCAAATGCTCATTCCGCTGGCGGCGCACCTGGCGCCGGAGCAGCAGCGTGGTCGGGTAGTCGGTAACATCATGGGCGGGTTGCTGCTGGGTATCCTGCTGGCGCGGCCGTTGTCCAGCCTGGTGGCCGACCATTTCGGCTGGCGCGCGGTGTTCATTGGCGCAGCCGGGGTGATGCTGGCGATCATTTTGCTGCTGGCCCTGACCCTGCCGCAGCGGCGACCCGAGCACAAAGCCAGCTATGCCGGATTGATGCTGTCGTTGCTCACATTGTTGCGCCGCTATCCGCTGCTGCGTCAGCGCTCGTTGTACCAGGCACTGATGTTCGCGGCATTCAGCCTTTACTGGACCGCGGTGCCAATGGCGCTGGCGGGTGAGCATGGCCTTTCGCAGACCCAGATTGCCGTGTTCGCCCTCGTGGGCGCGGTGGGTGCCGTTGCCGCCCCCTTGGCTGGCCGCCTGGCAGACGCCGGGCATGCGCGGGCCGGCTCGCTGCTTGCGCTGCTGCTGGCGCCGGCGGCGTTGTTGCTCGGGTTGACGGTGCCGGGCTACAGCGTGATCGGCCTGGGCCTGACTGGCGTGCTGCTGGACTTTGCGGTGCAGATGAACATGGTCATCGGCCAGCGCGAAGTGTATGCACTGGACCCGGCGAGCCGCGGGCGGCTGAATGCGGTGTACATGACCAGCATCTTCGTGGGCGGGGCGCTGGGGTCGGCAGTGGCCAGTGCGCTGTTTTCCCAGTTTGGTTGGCAGGGCATCGCGCTGGTGGGGGCGGGATTGCCGGGTGTGGCATTGATCACCTTTCTGGCCAAGGCGCCCCGGGCATGAACGGTGTGCGGTCCTTGTGGGGGGCAGTCCACTTTGTGGGAGCGGGCTTGTCCCGCGAAGGGGGCCCCGCGGTGCATGGCACCGGCTTTGCCGGTGTTCGCGGGGCAAGCCCGCTCCCACAGCGCGCCTGCAAAGTCAATGAGTCATGTTCTGCTCTATGAAAGGGCAGCCGCCATTTTCAGGGGCTATCGAGCAAGCGGCAGCGCCACGCCAATCACGGCAAACAGGCTGCCGCAGCAGCGGTTGAAACCTTTACCCCCCTTGGCCAGCCACGGCCGGATGCGAAACGCCAGGCGCGCCAGCAGGTACTCGACCAGAAACTCGACGCTGGCAAAGGTCGCCGCCATCACCACGAACTGCAGCATCAGCCCGCGCTGCGGGTCGATGAACTGCGGCAGGAAGGCGCCATAGAACAGCAGCACCTTGGGGTTGGCCATGGCCGACAACAAGCCTTGGCGGAACAAACCTGCATTGCCAAGGCGTGCACTGCGGTCGGTCAACTCCAGGTGCAAACCAGGGCTACGCCACAGCTGGATACCCAGCCAGACCAGGTAGGCGCCGCCCACCCATTTGAGCACGCTCAACACGGCGGCCGACGTCTGCAGCAAGGCGCTCAGGCCAAACATGGCCAAGGCGATCAGCGCGCTGAAACCGAACACGCCGCCAACAATGGTAAACAACGTGCGGCGGGCACCATACAGGGCGCCATGGGTCAGGGCCAGCAGGCTGTTCGGTCCGGGTGTCAGTGACAGGCCGATGCTGGCCAGCAGGTAGATGAGCCAGGTGTCGAGTGCCATGGTGCTTGTAACCTTGGTGACTGGGAGGCTGGCAGTCTAAGGCGCACAGCCCCATCAGCAAGGGTATGATCTGGACATTGAATAGTCGTTTCTGGACGCAATGCCATGCTGCCTGATATCCGCCTGCTAATCCTGCCGTTACCGGATTTTGCCCTGCTGCCATTCGGTGGTTTTCTCGACAAATTGCGTTTCAGCGCCGACGACGAAGACTACAGCCAGCAGCGCTATTGCAGCTGGAGCGTGGCAGGGCTCACCCTCGACCCGGTGCCGTCGAGCAGCGGTGCGGTGGTGCAGGTCGAGGCGAGGGCCGACCAGCTCGATCTGGCCAGTTTCGACTATCTGGTGGTGTTCGGCGGGCGCAACGCCATGGCAACGGCTGCATTGGCGCCGCACTACCAAGCCTTGCTAAGGCAAGCCGGCAAAGCCGGGGTCAAGTTGGTGGGGGTCGACAATGGCGCCTTCCTGTTGGCTGCGTGCGGTTTGCTCAGGGGGCACAAGGTGGTCGTGCACTGGCGTCACGAAGCCGAGTTCCGAGCAGCGTTCCCACAGGTGCAGGTGCTGCGCGATCAACTGTATTGCATAGATGCAGGCCGTATCACCTGCGCTGGCGGCACGGCGGCCATTGACCTGGCAGTGGCACTGTTGTCACTGTCCTGTGGGCGAACCCGGGCGCTTAAAGGGCTGGCCGACATGCTGGTGGACGAAACCCGCGACAGCCGTCATGCCTTGCGCTCGCTGGAGCCGGGCGTGGGCCAGGGGCGCCAGGTACAGCGGGCACAAGCCCTGATGCGCCACCATTTGGGCAACCCACTGGCGGTGGAGCAACTGGCTGCTGAACTGGGTATCAGCCGGCGCCAGCTGGACCGGCAGTTCCAGGCCAGCCACGGCATGAGCGCCAAGGCCTGGTGGCTGGAAATGCGCCTGCAGCAGGCGCGCTGGCGCTTGCTCAACTCCAGCCACAGCCTGGCGCAGATTGCCGATGAGGTGGGGCTGGGCGATGCCAGTTACCTGGGTAAATGCGTCCGGCGGCGGTTTGGCTGCACGGCCGTGGCGTTGCGGACAGCCAATCATCCAGGCTGAAACCCGGCGCAGCATTCACTGCGGTGTGCCGAACAAGCCGGTCCAGTAGATCCCGGCATCGCTTTTCGGGTCCACGGCATAGGCGGCACCCAGCTCACGGAATTCCGGGTTCATCAGCGTGGCGCAATGCCCCGGGCTCTCCAGCCAGCCATCAACCACCTTGTGCGCGGTGTCACGCCCGGCTGCGATATTTTCCCCGACTTGCTGGTAAAGGTAGCCTGCCAGCTCGGCCCGGTCACCGGGCGTGCGGCCATCCTTGTCGATGTGGTCGAAGAAGTTCTGGTTGGCCATGGCCCGCGTGTGGTTGGCAGCCACCCCGGCCAGCACTGTGCTCCAGCTCAACGCGGGGGCTGCGGCGAACGGCTGGCCGCCGCATTGGCGCGGTACCTTGCGCGCCGCGTTGATTTCTTGCAATACCTTCTGCCCCTCGGCCTGCCAGTCGCCCAGGCGGCCACTGAGCAGCGGCCGGGCCAGCACGATGCGCCAGTCGCGGCCCTCCTGGCTGACGCCGATATCGACGAACTGCGGGTCGAGCACCACTTGGCAGAAGCTTTCTTCGATGGCACGCATGGCCGCACGTGCATCGCGTGGCCCCGACAGGCTGATGGCCTGGACATTGACCATGGGGTAGGCGGCGCGGGTCATGGCCTGCTGCAGGTCGCGGGTGCCCTCTGGCGACAACGCCAGGCGGGTGTCGCTGTTGAGCGGGGGCAGCTCCAGCGACGCCTCACCACCGCAGGGCTGGGCCTTGCTGCGGTAGACATTGATCGACTCGATCAGTTGCGCCTCTTCGCCGGTGACAGCCAGTGCCCCGGTCGACATGACCAAGCCCAGCGACAAGGCGGCAACGGATGACAGGACGCGCATGTGGATCTCCCTATGACTGGCAGCGTCGTGGTATGCGCTGCTCATCCTACACAAGCCTGGGGCTTTTGGCCCTAGCGGGTGTAAAGCAATGACGGCGCCGGCAATCGCTGCTGGCGGCATAAGAGGGAGTAGACCAATGGTCGTCGGAAAAGTGCGATGAGTTGCTAATCATTCGTATCGAGCTAGCGCGTTCGGCTGTGTACGCATCACCGGGCCAACGCCTGGTTCGGCCTGTAGAACAGGAAGTGCGAGGTCTGCGCAGTCTTGCGGTAAGCCTTGGCCCAGTCGGGGTGCACCGTGCGGTCGTGGAAGTACAGCGCACCGCCGGTAGGGTCTTTCAATTGCTGGTTGAGCGCCTTGCGTGCAATTTCTTTGGCCACAGCGTAGCGTTGCGCTTCCTCGACCTGGTCAGGGCGCCCGTCGCACCACCAGGAAAACTGGCAGGCCTTGGTTTCCACGCCCTGCTTGACCACGCCGCAGATGGTATCGGGGAAGCCATCATGGCCCAGGCGATTGATCACAACACTGGCCACGGCTGACATGTCTTGCGCATCGGCGCCCTTGGCTTCCCAGTAGATGGTGCGTGCCAGGCAGGTGAGGCTGTCGTCCAGCGGCGCCTGGCCGGCCGGGTCGACTGCCTGGGCTTCGCTTGAGGTCAGTTTTTCCGTTTTTTTCGGAGGTGGTGCATCGTTGGCCACCTTTTCTTCCAGCACTTCGGCCTTGCCTTCGGCCACTGCGGCCTTAGCCGTGTCGGCCGCATGCAAGGGGCCTGCGATCAGGGCCAAGGTCAAGCCAATCACTATCCAGGTAGCGCGCATGGCAGTGCTTCCGAAAGGGGGGCTGATTGCCAGTCTAGCCAAGCGTAAGCATTAATACCAAAGGCAGGGTGGCCGCGGCAGCTACGGTCTGCAGGGCAATGATCGTGGCCATAAGGGGGGCGTTGCCACCCATCTGCCTGGCCATTACATAGGAGGACGAGGCAGTGGGTAGGGCCTGGAACAGCACCGCCACCACCGCGGCCTGGCCACTCAGGCCCAGCACGCGGCACAGCCCCCAGGTGGTCAAGGGCATGACCAGGAATTTGAACGCCGACGCTGCCATCAGCGGGCGCACCTGCTGGCCCAGGCTGGCCCCACCCAGCGCTGCGCCCACACACAACAGCCCCATCGGTAGCGCCGCCTGGCCCAGCGCCTTGACGGTGGGTTCGATGCCTGGCGGCAAGCCCAGGCCCGTCACCCGCAGCAGCAGGCCGCTGGCACAGCCGACGATCAACGGGTTGGCGAAGATTGCCCGTAGCACCGTGGTCGGTGAACTGTGGCGGGCGCTGAAACGGGCGAACACCAGCACGCAGAGCAGGTTGACCAAGGGCACGATGGCGGCATTGGCCACCGCTGCAAGGGCGATGCCGGCGCTGCCGTAGAGGCCGGCGGCCAGGGTGGCACCGATGTAGTTGTTGAAGCGGATACCGCCCTGGAAGACCGAGGTAAAGTCAGCGCCATCGTGGTTGATCGCGCCTTGGTACATCACCAGCAGCACGGCGCCGGCCAAGGTCGAGAGCATCAGCACACCGACCATGCCCATCACCGGTACGCCGTCGAGGTTGGCGGTGGCCAGGCCGTGCAGGAACAGCGAAGGTAGCAGTACGTAGTAGCTCAGGCGCTCAGCGCCGGGCCAGAAGCTTTCGGCCAGAAAGCCGCGCAGGCGCAGGAAGGTACCCAGGGTAATCAGCAGGATGATGGGTAGCAGGGTGGTCAGCAGCAAGTGGAGCATGGTCGACATTCCGTGGTCGGGTACGGGCACAGACTACGGGTGCGAAATGGTTTGTAAAAACGTTGTTTTCTGCACTGACTGTTGAGAATAAATGCATGTTTCGCAGGGGGGCGCTTTGCGCCCCAATCGCGACGCAAGGCCGCTCCCACAGGGTTGAGTGCAGCACGGACCCTGTGGGAGCGGCCTTGCGTCGCGATTGGGCTGCAAAGCAGCCCCTGCATTCTCAAGCTTCAAGCGCAGTCTTCAACACCGCACTCAAATGCCGCCGTTGGCTTTTCTCATGTTCCAGCAACACCACACGCCGGGTCAGTTGCGGTTCGCCAAACGGCAGGCAGGTGGCTGGCGGCAAGCGGTTCAGGTCGTCGTCTGCCATGGGAATGATCGCCACACCCAGGCCCATGACGGCCATGCTGGCCAGGGCCTCCTGGCTGTCCAGTTCCATCTGCTCGCTCACCTGCAAATGCTGGCGACGCAGTTCCTGCTCGATCTGCCGCCCGGCCCAGGCACGCTTGTCGAAGCGCAGGAATGGTTGACTGGCGAGCAGCTCCGGTACGCTGTACCCGGCCAATTCGGGGCTGGCAATGGCCCAGAAGCGGTCCTCGAACAGTGGTGTGAAATCCAGGCTCTGTGGGTACGGGCTGACGGGCTCAGTGGTGATGGCCGCGTCCAGTTCACCGTCCTCCACCCGACGTGCCAGCTCCGCCGACATGCCCGAGGCCACGCTGATATGCAGCTGCGGGTAGTGGGCCTTGATCCACACCAGCGCCTTGGGCAGGCGCCGCGCCAGTACGGTGTGGATCGCGCCCAGGCGCAGGCGGCCGCGCGGGCTCGGGCCGCTGGCCAGGGCGTCGGCCAGTTCGTCGTAGGCAGCCAGAATGCTCTCGGCGCGGGCGACTGCCAGTTGGCCTGCTTCGGTCAGCACCACCTGCCTGCGGCTGCGGTCGAACAGGGGGACCTTTAACTCGTCTTCAAGGGTTTTGATGTGCAGGCTCACCGCCGAAGGGGTAAGGCTGAGCAAGTCGGCTGCGCGGGCAAAGGTGCCGTGGCGGGCGATGGTTACCAGGGTGCGCAGGGCTTTGAGAGACATGCGGAAGCGGTCCGGTTACAAGCTGACAAGGCAGTATTGTCAGGCCCGGCCCTGTCGCCGGCAAGCCAGGGCCGCGACAGGCAACCTTGTTCAGCGCGCAATACGCCCATACGCTTGGCTGATCCGGTCGATCACCATGGCCAAGGCGACGATCGCCAGGCCGGCCTCCACACCCTGGCCGACGTTCAGGGTCTGGATTCCCGCCAGCACATCCTCACCCAAACCGCGGGCACCGATCATCGATGCCACCACCACCATCGACAAGGCCATCATTACCGACTGGTTGAGCCCAGCCATGATGCTTGGCAGCGCCAGTGGCAGCGCAATGCGCCGTAACCGCTGCCAGCGGCTGGCCCCCAGGCCGTGCGCGGCCTGCAGCAGCGAAGGGTCGATCTGGCTCAGGCCCAGTTCGGTCAGCCGCACCAGTGGCGGCAGGGCGTAGATCAGCGTGGCGAACACGGCAGGGACCTTGCCCAGGCCGAACAGCATCAGCACCGGGATCAGGTAAACGAAGGCCGGCAGCGTCTGCATCACATCCAGCACGGGTAACAGTAGCCGCCTGGCCAGTGGCCGGGACGCGAGCAGTATGCCCAGCGGCACGCCCACCAGCACGCACAAACCGGTGCTCACCAGTACCAAGGCCAAGGTTTGCAGCAGCTTGTCCCACAGCCCGAGCATGCCAATCAGCGCCAGCAGCGCCACCAGTACCGCGCTGCGCAGCAGGCTGCGGCTGGCGTGCCAGGCAAGCAGGCCAACCAGCAGCAACAACAGCCACCAGGGCAGCAGGCGCAGCAGGTTCTCCAGGCCGACCAGCAGTTGCAGCAGCTGGTCTGAAACCGCGCGCAACTGATCGCCGTAATTGAGTACCAGCCAGTCGACCAGCCTGTTTACGCTTTCAGCGAAAGAAAACTGCAGCGCTTGGGGAAAGCCATTGCTCACAGGCTGCCCTCGACCTTGTCGGCGACGTCTGCGGGCAGCCAGGCTTTCCACACATCGCGATTGTCACGCAGGAAGGCGAGTGCGGCCTCGCGCGGTGGCGTGCGCTTTTCACTCATGACGGCCAGCGCCTTGTTGAGCCGATCGATCGGCAGGTCGACCTGCTCGAACACCGTCACCAGGTCCGGGTAGCCATCACGGAAGGCCTTGGATACGCCGATGGACAGTTTCGCCGGCAGTGAGCGGCTGCCCTTTGGGTTAGGGTTGCCGGCATCTGTCAGGGTGGCCCAGGCCTGGGCATCGAACGGTGGTTCTTGCAAGCGGATGAGTTTGTATCGCCCCATCAGCGGGGTCGGGTTCCAGTAGTAGAACAGCACCGGCTGGCCACGGCGGATGGCGGAGGCGATTTCGGCGTCCATCGCCGCACCGGAGCCACTGCGAAAGTTCGTGTACAGCTCATCCAGGCCATACGCCTTGAGTTTCTGGCTGTTGACCGTTTCCGATGTCCAGCCGCTGGGGCTGTTCAAAAAACGGCCCTTGTCGGGTGACTCGGGGTCACGAAATACCTGTGGGTAGTGCTTGAGGTCATCGACGCTGCGCAGTTCGGGCGCCAAAGGCTTCAGCTTTCGAACAGCGTCGCCCTCGATCACGTACGCGGGGACCCACCAGCCTTCTTCTGCATTTTTGACCGTGTTGCCCAGTGCGAAAACCTGGCCTTCCTGTTCCGCCTTGACCCACGCAGGGCTGCGCCCGGCCCACTCTTCGGCGATCACCTGGAGGTCGTTGCGGGCCAAGGCCACTTCCATGCTGACGGTGCTGCCGGGCAGGGTGTCGGTGGCGTAGCCATAGCCGCGCTCCGCAATCAGCCGCAGAATTTCGGTGGTGAGGGCGCCGCTTTCCCAGCTTATGGCACCAAAGTGGATGGGGGAGGGTTGCTCTGCCGATACAGCACTGTCGGTGCTGGCCAGGCCTACGGCCAGCAACAAGCCGGCCAGCAGCGTTGAAAACTTGTTCATCCAGACCTCGTCGTTTACCGCGCCTTGGGGGTGGGGGCAAGTGTAGACGACGAGGTGTTGGCGCAGGGCAGGGCTGCTTGGGGCGGCCCCGTTTACCTCAAACGCGGAACTGGTCCATCAGCGCCTGCTGCTGGTTGGCGAGGCTGTTCAAGGACTGGCTGACACGCGCCGACTCGTTGGCCTGCCCCGACAGCGATTCGGTGACATCGCGGATCGTTGCCACGTTGCTGTTGATCTCTTCGGCCACCGCGCTTTGCTCCTCGGCGGCCGAGGCTATTTGCAGGTTCATGTCGGTAATGACCGTCACCGCCTGGCCGATACGCTGCAACGCAGTCACGGCCTGGCCAACCTGTTCGACCCCGCCCTGGGCCTGACGGTGGCTGTTGTCCATGGCACCGACCACTTCGCGGGTGCCGTCCTGCAAGGCCTCGATCACCTGGCGGGTTTCTTCTACCGACTCCTGGGTGCGTCGGGCCAGGTTGCGTACTTCATCGGCAACCACGGCAAAGCCACGGCCGGCTTCACCCGCGCGGGCGGCCTCGATGGCGGCGTTCAGCGCCAGCAGGTTGGTCTGTTCGGCAATCGAGCGGATCACTTCCAGCACCGAACCGATCTTCTCGCTGTTCTGCGCCAGGCCTTCGACTTCGGCCATGGCGTTGCTCATGTCGGCGGCCAGGGCATCGATGCGTTGGGTGGTGCGGTCGATGACTGCCAGGCCTTCGCGGGTGGCCTGGTCGGCATCGCGGGCGGCCTGGGCGGCCTGGGAAGCGCTGCGTGCCACGTCCTGGGCGGTAGCGCTCATTTCGTGCGAGGCCGTGGCCACCTGGTCAACCTGGCGGTATTGCTGCTCCATGCCGGCGCTGGTTTGCGTGGCAATTGCCGAAGACTGGTCGGCGGTGCCACGGGCAGCCTGCACCGAGCGTTTGACCTCGGCGATGGTTGGCTGCAGCTTGTCTAGGAACCGGTTGAACCAGCCGGCCAGTTCGCCCAGTTCGTCCTGCTTCTGATAAGTCAGGCGGCGGGTCAGGTCGCCTTCGCCGCTGGCAATGTCCTTGAGCATTGCGGCTACGCCGAGGATCGGCCGGGTAACGCCGCGGGCCATCAACCACACCATCAGCAGGCCGGCAATGGCTGCCGCCAGCCCCAGGCCCAGCTCCAGCAGGGTACCGCTGGTGTTGAGCGCGTCCAGTTCCTGCTTCAGTTTTTCGGCAGGCCCGGTCAGTGCGTTTTCCGGCACATCCAGCAGCACGCCCCAGGGTTGCGCGTCGGGGATCGGCCGGAACGCGGCCATCACCTTCAGGCGCTGCTGGTCGTGCAGGATGGTCATCTTGCCATCGGCCAGCTTGCGTACCAGCTCGGCGCCCTTGGCCTTGTCTACCTGGTCGAAGCGCTGGGCCAGCTTGCTGGCATCGGCGCTATAGCCTGCCAGCAGGCCGACCGGGCTGAGGATACCGACCGTGGTGCGGCCCTCGTACAGGCTGCGGCTGGCCTCCTGGCTCAGGGCCTGCAGGCTGTTGAGGTTGATGTCGATGGACAGCGTGGCAAGGGTCTTGCCGTTGACCACCAGCGGGAAGACGATGCTGGTCATCAGCACTTGCTGGCCATTGATGTCATAGAAGTAGGGCTCTACCACGCACACCTTGCCAGTGGTACGCGGGCAGACCCACCAGGTGTTGGCGGGCTGGCCGCTGGGGCCGATCTCGGTGTTGGCCATGTCCTGTTCAGGCAGCGCCATGGCGGTCAGCTGGCCGGGGCGCGGCTGCGACCAGTACAGGGCAAAGCGCCCGGTTTCGTTGCTGCCAAGCTCCGCCTTGCCGGCGAACAGGCTGTCTTTGTTGTCCAGCGCGTTGGGCTCGAACACCAGCGACAGGCCGAGCAGGTCGGGGTTGGCCTGCAGGGCGGTGCGCACTTGGCGTGTCATGTCTTCGCGCAGGTCAAAGGCGTCAAGGTAGCGCTTTTCTGCCTGTTCGCGCAGGAACAGCACTTGGCGGGCGAACCCAGCGCCGTACTGGTAGGCGTCCATGAACTGACGACGGATGTTCAGCGCCTGCACCTCACCCTGTGACTCGATGCGCGATTGCGCCGCTTCGGTCAGCATCTGCATGCTGCTGGCCTTGACCAGGTCCGAGCTGTGGTCCATGCGATATAACGACAGGCCGACGAGCAAGGTGACGATGCCGGCCAGGCAGAGGCCGGCGAGCAGGGTGATCTTCCACTGAATGGAAAGTTGGCGCAAAGGCATGGGGCGGATCCCTTTTCCGGGCTCTAAGGGTTTTGACTTTGAGGCTGGGTCAGGCACCCCCAGCGCAACACGTTATCGGCCCCTAGCGTTTTTTCTTTATTCAAACATTCAATTTAAATCCTGCCCCGCTGCGTAATGTGCCGCAACATGGCGCTTTTGACATCTGCAGCCTACTGCTTCAGAGTGCGCGCTTTTTTCTGTCGTAATGAGGTAAGCCAACCATGAATGCAGTGATCGCCGCGGTCGGCATCATGCTGATACTCAGCCTGTCCCGCGTGCACGTGGTCATCGCCCTGATCATCGGTGCCCTGGTCGGTGGGCTGGTGGGCGGCCTGGGCATCGAGGGCACGTTAAAGGCGTTCAACGGTGGCTTGGGCGGTGGTGCCACGGTTGCCTTGTCCTACGCTCTGCTGGGCGCTTTTGCCGTGGCCATTGCCAAGTCGGGCCTGGCCCATGCCTTGGCTGACCGTGCACTGGCCATGATCGATCGCCAGGGGCACACCAATGGCGGCAAGGTCAAATGGCTGATGATCGGCCTGATGCTGGTGGTGGCGGTGTCGTCGCAGAACATCCTGCCCATCCACATTGCGTTCATTCCGCTGCTGGTGCCGCCGTTGTTGTATGTACTGACCCGCCTGCGCATCGACCGCCGGCTGATCGCCTGCGTGATCACCTTCGGCCTGATTACCCCGTACATGTTCTTGCCAGTGGGCTTCGGCAACATATTCCTCAATGAAATCCTGCTGGCCAACGTCGCGCGCGCCGGTGTCGACGTGAGCGGTGTCAACGTCACCCACGCCATGGCCATCCCCGCTGCTGGCATGCTGGTCGGCCTGCTCCTGGCGGTGTTTATCAGCTACCGCAAGAAGCGTGACTACGATCTGGCGCGCATTGAGCAGGTGGAGCAGGTGAGCGTGCAGTACAACCCGCTGACACTGCTGGTGGCCGGGCTGGCAATCGCCGCCGCGTTCATCGTCCAGTTGCTGCTGGACTCGATGATCATCGGCGCCATGGTCGGTTTTCTGATTTTCTCGCTGTCAGGCATCGTCAAATGGAAGGACACTGACGGCCTGTTTACCGAAGGCATGAAGATGATGGCCATGATCGGCTTCATCATGATTGCCGCCTCGGGTTTTGCTGACGTCATGAAGGCCACCGGTGAGGTGCAGAGCCTGGTGGAAACCTCCGCCCGGTGGATCGACCACAGCAAGGGCATCGGTGCCCTGATGATGTTGCTGGTCGGGCTGCTGGTGACCATGGGCATCGGCTCGTCGTTCTCCACGGTGCCAATCCTGGCCGCGATCTTTGTGCCGCTGTGCGTGCAACTGGGGTTCGACCCGCTGGCCACCGTGTGCATCGTCGGTACTGCTGGCGCTTTGGGGGACGCAGGCTCGCCGGCCTCTGACTCGACTTTGGGGCCGACCTCGGGCCTGAACGTAGATGGTCAGCACCACCATATCTGGGACACCGTGGTACCGACCTTCATCCACTACAACCTGCCATTGCTGGCGTTTGGGTGGTTGGCAGCGATGACGCTGTAAGGGGAGGGTGTCAGCCCTTGTTGGGCGGCGGTGAGATGCGGTTGAGCACGGTGCTGCCGTCCTTGCTGCGGGTCAGGTAAATCGGCAGCACCTTGGGCAGGTTGTTGACCAGGCGGGCGACCTCGCGGGTGTTGTAGATACCGCTGATGCGGATGCGGCCGGTGCTGGCATCGGCCAGCTGCAGCGGCGCGTCGAGGTAGCGGTTGATCACTGGCAGCGCTTGCTCCAGGCTCAGGTTGTCGAGCACCAGCTTGCCACTGCGCCAGGCAAGGCTGTTGCTGTAGTCATTGCTCTGCTCCAGCTGCGGCTCGAAATCGCCCTTGTGGTAGCTGGCCTGCATCCCCGGGCCCAGGCGGTAGCCACCGGCGTTGCCGTCGCTGGATACCAGTACCGAGCCTTCCACCAGGGTGACCTTGACCTGGTCCTGGTACTTCCACACGTTGAACTGGGTGCCAGTGACGCGGGTCTGGCCATTGCCGGCATGCACGATGAACGGGTGGTTGCTGTCGTGCTGCACCTTGAAGAACGCCTCGCCGCGCTTGAGCGTGACCTGGCGCTGGTCCTTGTAGTTGAGGTAGGTAAGCTCGGTGTGGAGGTTGAGCTGTACCGTGCTGCCGTCGCTCAACTCTATGGTCTGCATGCGGTCGCCGGCTTCGAAGTGCTGGTAGTGGTTGGGCAGCCAGCCTTGTTCCCAGCCCACCCAGCCGGCCAGCGGCAGCACGGCCAGGGCGATGGCGGCAGCAGATGCCAGCGGACGCCAATTGCGCGGGCGTGCGGGTAGACGGGTGGCCGGGTTGAAGTCGACGACGGTGGCGTTGCGTGGCAACAGGTCGGCGGTTTGCCAGATTTCCAGCATTGCCTGGTATTCCTCGGCATGCCGCGGGTCCGCCGCCAGCCAGCGGGCAAACGCCTCGCGCTCGCCCGCCGTGCAGTCTTCAGCGTGCAGGCGCATGCACCAGTGCGCGGCGGCGTCGGTGATGGCATCGTCAGGGCTGGTGTTGAGGCGGTCGTGGTTCATTGCGGCTCCGGATTTTGCATATTCTACCCTTGCTAGAGGGCTCCCGAGAACCAACGTAATGGCGAATGACTATCAGTTGTGACGGTTTTTCATCGGATTTGCAACGGTTTTTCAGCGTTTGAGAACCCTTCGCGTGCCGCCAGGGAGGCGGAAATCCATGGGGCTGCCTTGCAGCCCATCGCGACAAAAGGCCGCTCCCACAAGTAATCGCGCACCTCTTGTGGGGCAACTGTGTTGTACGAAATCACAAAGCTTGCGCGATCACTGTGGGAGCGGGCTTGCCCCGCGAACACGGGCGAAGCCCGTGCCATGCACCGCGTGGCCTGCTTCGCGGGCATGCCCGCTCCCACGGGTAATGCGCAGGCTTCAGAACTGCGCCGGCTCCAGCCCATAAAGGCTGCTGCTGCCCGCCCTGATACTGGCTTCCAGCCCCAGACCACGCGGCAGCACGCGCTGGAAGAAGAACGCCGCACACGCAAGCTTGGCACCATGAAACGCGTCATCCTCGTCACGTTTGGCCAAGGCCACCGCCGCCATCCGCGCCCACATATAGGCATACGCCGTCAGCCCGAACAGTTGCAGGTATTCAACCGCTACCGCGCTGACCAGGTTGGCATCATCGCCTGCTCGCGCCTGCAGCCAGGCGCTGGTGGCCTCCAGTCGCGCCAGGCTCGCTTGCAAAGCCTCGCGGTGCAGCGGTGCATCAACACTGAACGCACGTACTTCGGCGGCAAAGCTGGCCAGCGCCTGGCCACCGTCGCCCAGCACCTTGCGCCCCAGCAGGTCGAGTGCCTGGATACCGTTGGTGCCTTCATAGATTTGCGCAATGCGCACATCACGCACCCGTTGCTCCTGCCCCCATTCGCGGATGTAGCCATGGCCACCGTATACCTGCTGGCCGAGCACGCAGCTTTCCAGGCCGTTGTCGGTGAAGAAGGCCTTGGCCACTGGCGTCAACAGCGCCACCAGGCGCTGGGCGTGCTCACGTTCACCGGCGTCTTCGGCGTAACGCGCCAGGTCCAGTTGCTGGCCGACGTAGGCGGCAAACGCCCGGCCACCTTCGGTGAGGGTGCGCATGGTCAGCAGCATGCGCCGTACATCGCCATGGTGGATGATCGGGTCGGCAGCCTTGTCCTGCGCTTTAGGGCCGGTGGCGGCACGGCTTTGCAGGCGTTCGTTGGCATAACGGGCGGCGCTCTGGTAAGACGCTTCGGCGCAACCGAGGCCCTGGATGCCGATGGACAGGCGCTCGTAGTTCATCATGGTGAACATCGCCGCCAGGCCTTTGTGCGGTTCGCCCACCAGGTAACCCTTGGCATCGTCGAAGTTCATCACGCAGGTGGATGAAGCCTTGATGCCCATCTTGTGCTCGATCGAACCGCAGTGTGCGGCGTTGCGCGCGCCCAGGCTGCCATCGGCCTCGATCAGGTATTTCGGTACAAGGAACAGCGAGATGCCTTTGGCGCCGGCGGGCGCATCCGGCAACTTGGCCAGTACCAGGTGGATGATGTTCTCGGTCAGGTCCTGCTCGCCACCGGTGATGAAAATCTTGTTGCCGCTGATGCGATAGCTGCCGTCGGCCTGGGGTTCGGCCCGGCTGCGGATCAGCCCCAGGTCGGTGCCCGCGTGGGGCTCGGTCAGGCACATGGTGCCGGCCCAGCGGCCTTCGTAAAGTGGCGGCAGGTAAATGGCCTTGAGCGTCTCGCTGGCGTGGGCATCGATGGCCAGGCAGCTACCAGCGCTCAACGCCGAATACAGGCTGAAGCTGCAGTCGGCGGCATAGAGCATTTCTTCGAACAGCACCCCTAGCATTTTCGGCATGCCCATGCCGCCAAATGCCGGGTTGCCGCCCAGGCCGACCCAGCCGCCTTCGCGGTAGGTTTGCCAGGCTTGGCGAAAACCGTCTGGCGTGGTGACCTGGCCGGCGGCGAAGCGCACACCTTGCTCGTCGCCGTTACGGCTGAGCGGGGCGATCAGCTGGCCAGTGACTTTGGCGGCTTCTTCCAGGATCGCATCGGCGGTGTCGGCATCGATGCGCTCGGCCAGGGCGGGCAGGCGGGCCCACAGGGCCGGGGCGTTGAACACGTCATGCAGGACGAAGCGCATGTCGCGCAGCGGGGCGGAGTAAGTAGTCATCAGGGGCTCTTGAAGTGAAGACGATATCTGTGAAAATTGCGCCGTACCCGTGCAGGAGCAGCCTTGTGCTGCGAAAGGGCCGGCATGGCTGAAGGTAGTCTTCGCCGGTGAGGGCCTCTTCGCAGCACAAGGCTGCTCCTGCAGGGAAACGTCGAGGCCGTTACGGCTTCAGAGGGCTTTGGCCCGGTCGCGCAGTACGTACTTCTGGATCTTGCCGGTGGAGGTCTTGGGCAACTCGCCAAACACCACGGTCTTCGGCACCTTGAAACCGGCCAGGTGCTCGCGGCACCAGCCGGTGATGTCGGCTTCGCGGGTGTCCTCCCGGCCTGGCTTCAGGGCAATGAACGCGCACGGGGTTTCTCCCCACTTTTCATCCGGGCGCGCCACCACGGCGGCTTCAAGCACCGCCGGGTGTTTGTACAGGGCGTCCTCGACTTCAATGGTGGAGATGTTCTCGCCACCGGAAATGATGATGTCCTTGAGGCGGTCCTTGATCTCGACATAGCCGTCGGCATGCCACACGGCCAGGTCACCGGTGTGGAACCAGCCATCACGGAACGCTTCGGCGGTGGCTTCGGGGTTTTTCAGGTAACCCTTCATCACGGTGTTGCCGCGCATGAAGATCTCGCCAAGCGTATTGCCATCGCGTGCCACCGGCTCGAGTGTCTGCGGGTCGGCCACCATCAACCCGTCCAGGGTCGGGTAGCGCACGCCCTGACGTGACTTGATCCGCGCACGCTCTTCCAGCGCCAGTTCGTTCCACTCATCATGCCAGGCACACACGGTCACCGGGCCGTAGACTTCGGTCAGGCCGTAGGTGTGGGTGACGTGGATGCCCATCTCTTCCACGGCGCCAATGACCTTGGCCGGTGGCGCGGCGCCGGCGACCATGGCCTGTACCGGGTGCTCGATGGCGGCTTTGGCGGCCTCGGGCATGTTGACCAGGGCGTTGAGCACAATCGGGGCGCCGCACAGGTGGGTGACCCGGTGTTCGCGGATCAGGTTCAGGATCTTCTGCGGGTCGACCCGGCGCAGGAACACGTGGGTGCCGGCCAGGGCGGTGATGGTCCAGGGGTAGCACCAGCCGTTGCAGTGGAACATGGGCAAGGTCCACAGGTACACCGGGCGGTGGCCCATGGCCCAGGTCATCTGGTTGCCCAGCGCGTTCAGGTAGGCGCCGCGGTGGTGGTAGACCACGCCCTTGGGGTTGCCGGTGGTGCCGGAGGTGTAGTTGAGCGAAATGGCCTGCCACTCGTCATCCGGCCATTCCCAGGCGAATTGCGGGTCGCCTTCGGCGAGCAGGGCTTCATAGTCCAGCGCGCTGACCGCACGGCCTTCGCCGTACTCCGGGTCATCCACATCCACCACCAGGGGCGGGTGTTCGAGCAACGCCAGGGCGGCTTCGATCACCGCATGGAACTCGCGGTCGGTAATCAGCACCTTGGCTTCACCATGCTGCAGCATGAAGGCGATGGCCTCGGCGTCCAGGCGCACGTTCAGGGTGTTGAGCACGGCGCCGGTCATGGGCACACCGAAGTGCGCTTCGAGCATCGCCGGGGTGTTGGGCAGCATCACCGCCACCGTGTCGCCACGGCCTATGCCACGGCCCGCAAGGGCGCTGGCCAGGCGCCTGCAGCGTTGGTAGGTTTCTTGCCAGTTGCGGCGGATGGCACCGTGGATCACCGCGGGGTAATTGCCGTACACGGCAGCGGTGCGTTCGATGAAACTGAGCGGGGTGAGGGCGACATGGTTGACGGCAGCGGGCATCAGGCCCTGGGCATAGATCGACATGCGGTAATCCTGTAAGGGAGGCAGGCGCTGCTTGTGCGCTTGGCCCCCCGATGGCTGATTGTTAGCTCTGTTCAGGGTGCAGGGAGGCGGACGGTGGGCCGCTCCTTCTGTCGCAGTTTTACGCGAGTCGCTATGGTAATAGGAATATCGACTATAGCAATATAGTAAAACTACTATAACAACGAACCGCCTACCATGGACCAGACTGCTTACCCCTTGCTTGCCAAGGACCCACAACCCAGCCTTTTGCTGGCAGCCGACGCCAAGCCACTGGCACTCAATGCGGCGCTGCAAGCGTGGGTTGACGAAGGCCCGGCGCTGGCCAGTTGGCTGCCGGCCAACTGTGCCGCCCTGGTGCGTGCGTGCCTGCGCCAGCATCGGGCGATTGCCGACGTCGAGGTGCAAGTGGGGGCGCGCACCGTGCTGTGGTCATTCATTCCGGATGACCAGGGCCAGCAGGTGCTCGGGCGCTGTCGCGACGCCAGCGAAGAGCGCCAAGGCGCACGGGAAGCCAGCCGCGCCCGGCGCTTGTACCGGCTGATCATTGAAAACACCACCGACCTGATCTCCCGGCACAGCCCGGATGGCCGTTTTCTGGATGCCTCGCCGGCAGCGTTTCGCCTGCTCGGCCTGTGGCCCGAGCAATTGCGTGGCATCGCCGTGCATACCCTGTTGCACCCGCGTGAGCGCCGCCAGGTGCTGCGCCAGGCGGCCGCTGCCCTGGACCAGGATGGCTATCACACCATGACCTGCCGGGTGCGCCAGGCCTCTGGCGGCTATCGCTGGTTTGAAATTGCCAGCCGGGCCATCCGCGAAACCTACACCGGCTCGGTGGTGGAGGTGGTCAGTGTGTCCCGCGACATCACCTTGCGCATTGAAGCCCAGGAAAGCCTGGCGCACAGTGCACGGTTGGCCACCCTCGGCGAGCTGGCTTCAGGCATTGCCCACGAGATCAATCAGCCACTGGCTGCGGTGGTCAACTATGCCAACGCCAGTCAACGTTACCTGCAAGGCCTGGAGCGTGATCCACAGGCCCGCGAGCGGGTAGGGCAGGGCCTGCAGCGCATCCGCGAGCAGGCCACCCATGCCGCCGAAGTGATTCGCCGCCTGCGCGCCTTCCTGCGCAAAGGACCACGGCGGCTGCAGGCGGTGGACGTGGCAGAAGTGGCTGGGGAAGCCATGCGGCTGTGTGCGTGGGAAGCCGCGCGTGACCAGGTGCTGGTGGAACTGCGCATGAGCGCGCAAATGCCCTCGGTGTATGCCGACCAGGTGTTGCTGGAGCAAGTGCTGCTCAACCTGTTGCGCAATGCCATCGATGCCAACCGCGAACTGCACGGCGAACAGCCGTCACGTATCCTGCTCGGCGCAGTGCGCGACGGCGACGGTGTGCTGGTCGAAGTGTCGGACCAGGGCGCAGGTGTGGCGCCCGAGCGCCTGGATGACATCTTCACGCCGTTCACTACCAGCAAGGCTGACGGTTTGGGCCTGGGTTTGAGCATGAGCCGCAGCCTGATCGAAGGCTTTGGCGGCAGCCTGTGGGCGCGGGCGGGTGACAATGGCGGTCTGGTACTGTGCTGCCGGCTGGCAGTCAGCAGGGGATAAGGGGAGGCGTGGTGCAAGCGAAAGTGTATGTGGTCGATGACGACCAGGGGATGCGCGACTCGACCGTCTGGCTGTTGCAGTCGGTGGGCCTGCAAGCCCTGCCGTTCGCCAGTGGGCAAGCGTTTCTCGATGCCTGTGTCGACGATGGGCCCGCCTGTGTGCTGCTGGATGTGCGTATGCCGGGGCTGGGCGGGTTGGCGGTGCAGCAGGCGATGCGCGAGCGCGGCCTGGCGCTGCCGGTGATCTTCGTCAGCGGCCATGCCGATGTGCCGATTGTGGTGCGGGCATTCAAGGCCGGCGCCTGTGATTTCATCGAAAAGCCCTATAACGACCAGCTGCTGCTCGACAGCGTGCAAGCTGCGCTGGAGCACGCCGGGCGGGCGCGGCAGGGCGACCAGGCGCTGGCCATGGTGCAGGCGCGGATCGACGGCCTGACGCCACGTGAGCGTGACGTGTTCGTGCCGTTGGCCCAGGGCTTGAGCAACCGTGAAATTGCCGAGCGGCTGGGGGTTAGCGTGAAGACCGTGGAACTGTACCGCGGGCGGGTGATGAAGCGCTTGCAGGCGGCCAGCCTGGCGGAGCTGGTTGGCATGGCGGTTGCCTGCGGGGCCGTGGAGGCGCTGGGCCTGCGGGCGCGTTAAGCACTTGTGGGAGCGGCCTTGTGCCGCGATGGGGCGCGAAGCGGCCCCCAGTTTTGTGCCAGGGCAGAGATTTTTGGGGCCGCTTTGCGGCCCATCGCGGCACAAGGCCGCTCCTACAGGGGGCAGTGTGACAGCCCGAAAATATGAAATTTTACATAGCTGGCTAATCAAAGCTTTGACATTCACTGCCTAGGCAGTAATATTTCTACACAATTGTCAGAGCAGCCTCGATGGCCCATTTCTCCCCCGAAAATTTCCAGACCTGCGCCATCGGCATGCTGCTGGGCCGCGCGGCAATCCTGAAGGACCGCATTCTCGACTGGCACCTCGAGTCAGAGGGCGTCACTGCCGCGCAGTTCAAGGTGCTGATCATCGTCACCCAGTACCAGGTGGATACCCCGGCCGAGCTGTGCCGCTACCTGGGCCTGGACAGCGGTTCGATGACCCGCATGCTCGACCGGCTCGAGCAGAAGGAGCTGATTGTGCGCAACCGCTGCGCCGAGGACCGCCGGCTGGTGCGCCTGGCGCTCACCACTGATGGCCAGCGCCTGGCGGACCGCTTGCCAGAAATCGGCGCTGCCGCCATGAACGAATTGTGCGGCGCGCTGGCCCCAGAAGAGCTGAAGAACCTGGAAGGCTTGCTGGCCAAGGTCCTGCTCGCTGCTGGCGACCCGTTGACGATCCGCCGTTTCGGCGAACGTTGAACCCTGTAACGAATTCTCCAAGGTACTGTCATGGCCACTCCCGCAGACACCCCGACTTCCCCCGCAGCGCCCGAGCAGTCGCGCAAGCGCAAGGCCTGGCTGCTGGGCCTGCTGCTCTTGCTGATGCTTGCCGGTGCCGGCACCTGGGCCTGGTACAGCCTGGTCGGGCGCTGGCACGAAAGCACCGACGATGCCTACGTCAACGGCAACGTGGTGGAGATCACCCCGCTGGTCACCGGCACCGTCACCAGCATTGGTGCCGATGACGGCGACCTGGTTCATGCCGGCCAGGTATTGCTGCAATTCGACCCCGCCGACAGCGAGGTGGCCCTGCAGTCTGCCGAAGCCAAGTTGGCACGCAGCGTGCGCCAGGTGCGCGGGCTGTACAGCAATGTCGACTCGCTCAAGGCCCAGCTGGAAACCCGCCAGGCCGAACTGCGCAAAGCCCAGCAGGACTTCAACCGGCGCAAGGTGCTGGCCGACAGCGGTGCAATTGCTGCGGAAGAACTGTCCCATGCTCGCGATGACCTGAGTGTGGCCCTGGCCGCTGTAAACAGCGCACGTCAGCAGCTCAGCACCAGCAGCGCGCTGGTCGACGACACGGTGGTGTCCTCGCACCCGGAGGTCATGGCAGCCGCCGCCGATCTGCGCCAGGCCTACCTCGACCACGCCCGTACCACCTTGGTAGCACCTGTCACTGGCTACGTCGCCAAACGTACCGTGCAGCTGGGCCAGCGCCTGCAGCCTGGCACTGCGACCATGGCGGTAATCCCGCTGGACCAGGTGTGGATCGACGCCAATTTCAAGGAAACCCAGCTGCGTGAGATGCGTATTGGCCAGCCGGTGCAGATCACCGCCGACCTGTACGGCAGCGAGGTCAAGTACAGCGGCACGGTCGATAGCCTTGGCGCCGGTACCGGCAGTGCCTTCGCGCTGCTGCCGGCACAGAACGCCACTGGCAACTGGATCAAGATCGTCCAGCGCGTGCCCGTGCGTATTCACCTGAGCCCCGATCAGCTCAAGGACCACCCACTGCGTATTGGCCTGTCCACCGTGGTGGAAGTCGACTTGCATGACCAGAGCGGGCCGGCCCTGGCCCAGCAGCCCCCACAGCAGGCCAGCTACACCACCCAGGTGTATGACCGTCAGCTGGTCGAGGCTGACAACCTGATCGCCCGGTTGATCCACGAAAACAGCGCACCCGGCAAGACGGCCCAGCGATGAGCAACAACGCCGCTGCCCAGTTCACGCCGCCCAGCCTGCTGTTGACCACCATCGGGTTGTCGCTGGCGACGTTCATGCAGGTGCTCGACACCACCATTGCCAACGTGGCGCTGCCGACCATATCCGGCAACCTGGGGGTGAGTTACGAGCAGGGCACCTGGGTGATTACCTCGTTCGCGGTGAGCAACGCCATCGCCTTGCCATTGACGGGCTGGCTCAGCCGACGGTTTGGCGAGGTGAAACTGTTCATCTGGGCCACGCTGTTGTTCGTGCTGGCCTCGTTCCTGTGCGGTATCGCCCAGTCGATGCCGGAGCTGGTCGGTTTCCGGATATTGCAGGGCGTGGTCGCCGGGCCCCTGTACCCGATGACCCAGACCTTGCTGATTGCCGTCTACCCCCCTGCAAAACGGGGCATGGCCCTGGCACTGCTGGCGATGGTCACGGTGGTGGCGCCGATTGCCGGGCCGATCCTGGGGGGCTGGATCACCGACAGTTACAGCTGGCCGTGGATCTTCTTCATCAACGTGCCCATCGGCCTGTTCGCCGCCGCCGTGGTGCGCCAGCAGATGCGCACCCGGCCGGTGGTCACCAGCCGCCAGCCGATGGACTACATCGGCTTGCTGACGCTGATTATCGGTGTCGGGGCTTTGCAGGTGGTACTCGACAAAGGCAACGACCTGGACTGGTTCGAATCGTCGTTCATCATTATCGGCAGCTTGATTTCGGTGGTGTTCCTCGCAGTCTTCGTGATTTGGGAACTGACCGACCGCCACCCGGTAGTCAACCTGCGCCTGTTCGTGCACCGCAACTTCCGTGTCGGCACCATCGTGCTGGTCGGGGGCTATGCAGGGTTCTTCGGTATCAACCTGATCCTGCCGCAATGGTTGCAGACGCAAATGGGTTATACCGCGACGTGGGCGGGCCTGGCGGTGGCACCGATCGGCTTGCTGCCGGTGATCATGTCGCCGTTCGTGGGCAAATATGCGCACCGCTTCGACCTGCGTGTACTGGCAGGGCTGGCGTTCCTGGCGATCGGCACCAGTTGCTACATGCGTGCCGGGTTCACCAGCGAGGTGGACTTCCAGCATGTGGCCTTGGTGCAGCTGTTCATGGGCATTGGTGTGGCGTTGTTCTTCATGCCGACCTTGAGCATCCTGCTGTCCGACCTGCCGCCGCACCAGATTGCCGATGGCTCGGGGCTGGCGACCTTCCTGCGGACCTTGGGCGGGAGCTTTGCCGCGTCGTTGACGACCTGGATCTGGATTCGCCGGGCGGACCAGCATCATGCTTATCTCAGCGAAAACATCAGCCAGTTCGACCCGGCGACGCGGCATACGCTTGAGCAGTTGGGTGGGGCCAGCCCGCAGAGTTATGCGCAGCTGGAGCAGATACTGAATGGGCAGGCTTACATGATGTCGACGGTGGACTACTTCACCTTGATGACCTGGGTGTTTGCCGGGTTGATCCTGCTGGTGTGGTTCGCCAAACCACCCTTCACTGCCAAGGCCGGGCCGGCATCGGCGGGGCATTAAGGCGACGAGGTGAATGGCTCGGGATGTAGGGTGGGGCGGATATCGAGCGCCGCCCGCGCGGCGCATCGCGAGCTGCGCTCGCTCCTACGTTTGTTTCGGGCCAGTAATGCCTGTACCCGTCGCGCGCGACCGCCTTGTTTGTACGGCACGATATCGAGCTATGCGCCAAGGCGTTCGCGTACAAATCCCACCGGAATAATTGGCCCGAAGCAAACGTAGGAGCGAGCGGAGCTCGCGATGCGCCGCGCGGGCGGCGCTGGATATCCGCCACGCCCAATCTCTCAAGTCAGGCACTGGGTGGCCCCTCTATTCACATACTGCTCCGTTTCGCCTATTGTCGACGGTCCCTTCCCCAAGCGATTGGCAAAATCATGGAGAACGTCATCGTCATCACCGGCGGCAGCCGCGGTATCGGTGCCGCCACGGCGCTGTTGGCGGCCCGCCAGGGCTACCGCATCTGCATCAACTACCACGCCGACGACCAGGCCGCCGAAACCCTCCTCGGCCAGGTCCGCGCCCTGGGCGCCGAGGCTATCGCCGTGCGGGCCGACGTCAGCGTCGAGGATGAGATCATCCACCTGTTTCAGCGCGTCGACGAAGAGCTCGGCCGGGTCACCGCGTTGGTCAACAACGCCGGCACCATCGGCCAGCAGAGCCGCGTCGAGGCCATGTCCGAGTTCCGCCTGCTGAAGATCATGAAAACCAACGTCGTCGGCCCCATGCTCTGCGCCAAGCACGCTTTGCTGCGCATGGCACACCGGCATGGCGGGCAGGGCGGGGCCATTGTCAACGTGTCATCGATGGCTGCGCGCCTGGGCTCGCCCAACGAATATGTCGACTATGCCGCCTCCAAGGGCGCGCTCGACACCTTCACCATCGGCCTGGCCAAAGAAGTGGCAGGCGAGGGCGTGCGGGTCAATGGCGTACGCCCAGGTTACATCCACACAGGGTTCCATGCCTTGTCCGGCGACCCCGACCGGGTCAGCAAGCTTGAGCCGGGTTTGCCCATGGGGCGCGGCGGACGCCCCGAGGAAGTGGCCGAAGCCATCCTCTGGCTGCTCTCGGACAAAGCCTCCTACTCCACCGGCAGTTTCATCGACCTGAGCGGCGGGCGCTGAACGCGCCCGTCAATCCTCCAGCAGCTCGCGTACCCGCTCGGCGAGTACTTCGAGCTCGAACGGCTTGGTCAGCACCAACGTACCGTGCAACAGCTGGCCGTCGCTGAGCGCGGCGCTCTCATCGTAGCCGGTGATGAACAGCACCTTGAGGTCTGGGTAGCGCTCACGGCAGCGTTCGGCCACCTGGCGGCCATTCAGGCCACCCGGCAGTCCGATATCGCTCAGCAGCAGGTCTGGCCGTTCGCCGCTTTGCAGGTGGGCGAGGGCGGTCGGACCATTCTCGAAGGCGTCCACCCGATAGCCCAGCTCTTCCAGCACTTCGCCGACCACCAAGCGCAAGGCGGTCTGGTCTTCAATCAACAGAATGCGCCGTGCAGCCGCGCTGCTTGCTTGCAAAGGCGGGTGCTGCAGTTTTTCGGCTGGCGCCTGGGGCTGCTCGGGGTGTCGGGGTAGCAGCAGCTCGATGCGGGTGCCCTCGCCAAGCACCGACAGCACGCGTAATTGCCCACCCGACTGACGCACGAAGCCGTAGGTCATGGACAGACCCAGGCCGCTGCCCTGGCCCATCGGCTTGGTGGTGAAGAACGGGTCGACTGCGCGCTCCGCCACTTCAGCCGACATGCCTTTACCGTTGTCGACGATGCTCAGCCGCACATACTCGCCGGCTGGCAGTTGCAAAGCCAGGGCCTGCTCGTCGTCAAGCAGCAGGTTGTCGCCAATGATGTCGATCACCCCACCTGCGGGCATGGCATCGCGAGCGTTGATGCAGATGTTGAGCAGGGCGCTTTCCAGTTGGGGCGGATCAATGAAGGTAGGCCACAACGGGCTGGCGAAGCGGCTGCTCAGGGTAATGGCCGGGCCGATGGTGCGGCGCAGAAGCTCTTCCATACCGGCCACCAACGTGGTCACCTGCGTGGAGCAGGGTTGCAGGGTCTGCTGGCGAGAGAATGCCAGCAGCCGGTGCACCAGTGAAGAGGCCCGCTGCGCCGAGCCGCTGGACAGCTTCAGCAAGGGCTCCAGGGCGTCGAAGCGTGACTGGTCCAGGCGTTGGCGCATCAGCTCCTGGGCGCCAAGGATGCTGCCCAGCAAATTGTTGAAGTCATGGGCGATGCCGCCACTGAGCTGGCCTACGGCTTCCATCTTCTGTGCCTGGCGCAGTGCTTCTTCGGCCTTGGCCAGGCGTTCCTGCTCTTGTACCCGGTCACTGATGTCATAAGCGAACAGAAACGCGCCTAGAATCTCGCCTTTTTGGTCGTGCAACGCGTTGAAGCGCAATTCGTAGTGGCGCAGCATGGGGGGCTTGCCGAAGATGCCAATCTCGATGAACTGCTCGCCTGCCAGGGCGCGCTGCCACATTGGCAGGATAGGCGTCTGGCCAGCGCTTCCATCTTCGAACAGCCCGGGCAGGTAGTCGCCGATTTCCGGTGTTCTCCCGTACAGCAGGTGGAAGTCATGCCTGGCCTGGCGGTTGACAGCCAGCCAGCGCAGATTCTTGTCCACCACATGCACATTGACCACGCTGTGATCGACCAATTCGGCAAACAAGCGTCGTTCGGCCAGTGCGGCATTCACCCGCTGTTCCAGCTGTTCGTTAAGGCGCTGCAGGGCCTGCTCTGCACGCCGGCGTTCGGTGACATCCTTGAACAACACCGCTACCTGGCGTTTCTCAGCAGGCTCTACGCGGAAAGTAGTCACTGACAGCACATGGCCGGTGGCGACCAGTTCCTGCTCGAAGTGCAGCGGTTCGCCCGTGCGAAGTACAGCGCCATAGCGGGCCACCCAGTCATCGGCCTCATCGGGCACCATCTCGCGCAGTTTCTGCCCGACCACGTCGGGGATGCCGGCGTGCTTGGCGTAGGCCGCGTTGGCCATGACGTGTATATAGTCACTCAGAGGCCCATGTGGGCCATCGAAGAATTCGATGATGCAGAACCCCTCGTCCATCGTGTCGAACAGAAAGCGGTAGACGCTGTGGTCTTGATCCTGCTGTTGCCGAAGCTGTGCTTCCAGCTGCGCGTTATGCTGACGCAAGGCCTCGATTTCCCGGCGCAGGCCGGACAGGTCGCGGTGGTGCATGGCGACATTCCAGAAAAGTATCAGACAGACTGTACTGTGGCTGGCCCTTGAACGTACAGCTGTTCATTGCGGCGGATGCAGGTTTGCCAGCAGGTTTTCGATTTGCTCGCTGAGCAGCGCCAGGCTGAATGGCTTGCACAGCACGCTAGAGTGCTTTGATGGTTTGACATCTGCCTGGTCTTCGCTGTAGCCGGTGATGTAGAGCACTGGCACCTCCTCGGGAAGCGCTGCGGCCAATTGCCGGCCGTCGATGTCGCCTGGCAGCTCGATATCGGTCACCAGCAGGTCAGGCCGCAAGCCCTCTTGGCAGGCAGCCAGTGCGCTGCGTCCATCGACGAACGTGCGCACATCGTGCCCGAGTTCTTGCAGCACTTCTTCGATCACCAGGCGCAGGTTTACCTGGTCCTCCATGAGCATGATCAGGCGAGGTGTGCATTCCGTTTTGGCAGGCGTGGGTTGATGGGGCTCAGGCGGAGTTACTATTGCCGCGCTTTTCCTGGGGAGATAAAGGTCAATACGCGTGCCATGCCCAGGCGCACTATTGATCTGCAACTGCCCGCCGGACTGGCGGATGAAGCCGTAGACGATCGACAACCCAAGGCCTGAGCCCTGACCCAATGGTTTGGTAGTGAAGAATGGCTCCAGCGCGCGTTGAGCCGTGTCGTCGGTCATGCCAATGCCATTATCGCTGATACGAATCTGCAAGTAGTCACCCGCAGGGAGGTCCAGTACCCGGGCCTGTGCCTGATTCAATGGGGTGTTCGCGCAACAGATAGCTAATTCGCCACCCAGCGGCATGGCATCGCGGGCGTTGATGCACAGGTTGAGCAAAGCACTTTCCAGTTGCGGAGGGTCGATCGCTATCAGCCATTGGTCGGCCAGTGTCTGGTCAACGAAGTGGATGTCTTCATGCAGCGAGCGCTTGATCAGATCGTGCATACCGGCCACCAGTTGATGCACATCTGTAGTTTGCGGAATCAGGATTTGCTGGCGTGCGAATGCCAGCAGGCGTTGAACCATAGAGGCAGCACGCTTGGAGTCCTGTCGGGCGATGGCAAGTAGCCGTGTAGCTTCCGGGTAGCGCTGTTGTGCCTGGCGTTCGGTGGCCACTTCCAGGGCGGCGAGGATGCTACCCAGCAAATTGTTGAAATCATGCGCTATCCCCCCGGTCAGCTGGCCGATGGCTTCCATCTTCTGGGATTGGCGCAAAGCGTTTTCGATCTCTCGCAGCCGCTCGTGCTCTGCGACGCGTTCTGTGATGTCGTATGCAAACAGGTACCCCCCCTGGATTTGCTGCTGAGCATCACGCAAGGGGTTGTAGCGGATTTCGTAGTGGCGCAATGCTTGTGAGTTCCCAAGGGCGATTGTCTGGACGAATGCCTCGCCCGCCAGTACGCGTGGCCATAAGGGGTCAAGCTGACGCTTGATGTCCTGCTGGCCTGACAGGAATTGCGGAATGTAGTCGCCGACCTTGGGTACGAAACCGCGCAGGCGCTTGAACGTTTCCTGTGCGGTGCGGTTGATCGCCAGCAGCCTGAAGCTGCGGTCCGCAGCAAACACATTGGCCAGGCTGTGGTCGACCAGCTCGCCAAGCAGCTTGCTGTTGGCTTGCTCCTTGTCGACCCTGTTCGACAGTTCCTGGTTAAGTGCTTGCAGGTTATCGAGGGTTACCTGTTCGGCCGGCACCCCGGTAAAGACTACCGCTACTCGTTTCTGGCTGGCGGGCTCCAGGGGATACACCGACAGCTTTAGCCAGCGGTCGGTCACCGCCAGCCGCGCTTCGAACTGCAGGGGCTGCCCTGAGCGCGCCACTTCGGCAAACCGCGGAAGCCAGGTTCCAATTTCGTCCGGGATCGTTTCACGTGCCGTCTGGCCCAACTGCTTGGGGTGGGCGGTGTGCTGCATAGAGGCGTCGTTGGCAAGGATGTAACGGTAGTCGTACAGCTCTCCGTCACTGTTCTCGAGCATTTCGAGCACGCAGAAACCTTGATGCATGTGGCCAGTCATGACCTCATAACAGGCCGCCTTGAGGCGCAGCTCGGCATTCTGCGTCTCCAGTTCGAGTAGTTTTTGTTGTAGTTGCTCTATGCAAGCTGGGGTGTTGTCTTGGGGCATGCTGGCTATCCTGCCTGCGAGTCCGACAACTATAGCTGGCCTTCGACAGCTTTCCTTCAGAACGAGCGAATGATCCGCCCGAGCGTTTCCATGGCCCGTTCGGCCCCGTCATGCCAGGGGCTGCCATAGTTAAGACGGATGCAGTTGCCGAAGCGGCGGGTGGGCGAAAAGATCGGCCCCGGGGCGATGCTGATACCTTGTGCCAGGGCCATGTGGAACAGCTTGAGGGCGTCCATCTGCTCGGGCAGTTCCAGCCACAGGAAGTAGCCTCCTGAGGGCTGGCTGACCCGCGTCTGCGCCGGGAAGTGGCGGGAGATGGCCGCCAGCATGTTGGCCTGCTGGCCTTCCAGGGCGTAGCGCAGTTTGCGCAGGTGGCGGTCGTAGCCGCCGTGCTGCAGGTAGTCGGCTATCGCTGCCTGGGCCGGCATCGAGGCGCACAGCGAGGTCATCAGTTTCAGCCGTTCGATCTTCTGCGCGAAGCGACCGGCCGCCACCCAGCCGATGCGGTAACCGGGGGCCAGGCTTTTGGCGAACGAGCCGCAATGCATCACCAGGCCCTGGGTGTCGAAGGCCTTGGCCGGCTTGGGCGCCTGCTGCGAGTAGTACAGCTCGGCGTACACGTCGTCTTCGATCAACGGCACCTGGTGCCGCGCCAGCAGTTCCACCAGCGCCTGCTTCTTTGCCTCCGGCATGCTCGCGCCTACCGGGTTCTGGAAGTTGGTCATGCACCAGACGGCTTTTACCGGGTGCTTTTCCAGCGTCTGCGCCAGTGCCCCCAGGTCCATGCCTTCGCGCGGGTGCACGGGGATTTCCACAGCCTTGAGTTTGAGCCGCTCCAGCACTTGCAGGCAGGCATAGAAGGCGGGGGCCTCGATGGCTACCAGGTCGCCCGGCTGGGTAACGGCCTGCAGGCACAAGTTCAAGGCTTCCAGTGCACCGTTGGTGATCAGCAGCTCTTCCATTGGCAGCATCAGCCCACCGACCATGTAGCGCAGGGCAATTTGCCGGCGCAGCTGCGGGTTGCCGGGCGACAGGTCGGTCACCACCATGCGCGGGTCCATGCTGCGGCTGGCGCTGGCCAGTGAGCGCGACAGGCGCTGCAGCGGGAACAGTTCGGGGCTGGGGAAGGCTGAGCCGAACGGTATGGTGTTGGGGTCCTTGATCGAGTCGAGTATCGAGAACACCAGTGCGCTGACGTCAACGTCAGTGGACTCGCTGACCGGCTGCAACGCTTGCGGCTCGCTGAACTGGCGCGGTGCGTGGGCGTTGACGAAATAGCCTGAGCGCGGCCGGGCACGGATCAGCCCGCGCCGCTCCAGCAGGTAATAAGCCTGGAACACCGTGGACGGGCTGACCCCGTGGGTCTGGCTGGCGTAGCGTACCGAAGGCACGCGTTGGCCCGGGCCCAGTACCCCGGAGCGGATCAGTTCGGCAATGTCGTCGGCAAAGCGTTCGTAGCGTTTCATTCTGGCCTTCTGTCGAAGCCTGGCAGGCAAGGTGGCGTCAGTGTAAGGGATCAACGGTTCATCGGTGCGACGAAGCGGCTTTGCGCCACACTGCGGATGGCGGGGTCGTCGCGCTCGCTGATTTCGAAGCTCAATGTTTGCGAGCTGCTGGCCGGGCGCTCGGCCAGCATCGCCACGGATACCGGCAGCTCGCTCATTTCGCCAGCCGGGATCACCAATGTGGTATTGCCCTGCAAGGTGAAACCGTCAGCGTCCAGCAGGCGCAGCGCATAGTGCTGGGTGCGCCCGGTCTTGTTGATGACCTTGAGCAGGTAGATGTTCTCGATCTGGCCCTGGGCATTTTCACGGAACAGGCCACGGTCCTTGATGACGTCCAGCGAAACCATCGGGCGCATCTGCAAGGCCACCACCAGCGCTGCGATCATCACCGCGAGCGCTGCGACGTAGCCCAGCAGGCGCGGGCGCAGCCAGTGTGTGGTGCCGCCCTGCAGACCGTGTTCGGACTTGTAACCGATCAAGCCGCGGGCGTAACCCATCTTGTCCATCACACCGTCGCAGGCGTCTATGCACGCTGCGCATCCGATGCAGGCCATTTGCAAGCCATCGCGAATATCGATGCCGGTGGGGCACACTTGCACGCACAGCGTGCAGTCGACGCAGTCACCCAGGCCTTGGGCGCCTACGTCACTGCCTTTCTTGCGCGGCCCACGGGCTTCACCACGGCGCGGGTCGTAGGCGACCGCCAGGGTGTCCTTGTCGAACATCACGGCCTGGAAGCGCGCATATGGGCACATGTGCAGGCACACCGCTTCGCGCAGCAGGCCTGCGTTGATGTAGGTCGCTGCGGTAAAGAACAGCACCCAGAACAGTGCCACGCCGCCCAGTTGCAAAGTGAACAGTTCTGCGGCCAATGGGCGGATTGGCGTGAAGTAGCCGACGAAGGTCAGCCCGGTGGCTACACCGATAGCCAGCCACAGGCTGTGCTTCAGCGTGCGGCGCGCCAGTTTGTTCAGGCTCCAGGGCGCGGCGGCAAGCTTTATGCGCTGGTTGCGGTCGCCCTCAGTAACCTTTTCGCACCACATGAACAGCCAGGTCCAGGTGCTCTGCGGGCAGCTGTAGCCGCACCACACGCGGCCGGCATACACCGTGATGGCGAACAGGCCGAAGGCGCAGATAATCAGCAGCGCTGACAACAGGATGAAGTCCTGTGGCCAGAATGTGGCGCCAAAAATGTGGAATTTGCTCTCGGCCAAATCCCACAGGACGGCTTGGCGGCCATTCCAGTTCAGCCAGGCCGTGCCGAAAAACAGCACGAACAGTGCGCCGGCAAAGCCGATACGCAGGGTGCGGTAAAGCCCGGTGAAGCTGCGGGTGTGGATACCCTTGTCGGCGCTTCGCTGTCGTGAGCTGGCTGGGGCGTCGGCGATCTCTGTGAAAGGGATTCTAGTGTTCATGGCTCGGTGCTCATCAGGCCTCGATCAGGCATGAGCACTATGGCCCTGAGGCTGTTATCAGCACAGGCTCAGATTTTGCGATAAAAACCGTATCAGATTATCCGGTAGGCCCCGCCAGGCCCTAGATCACAGAGCCTGGCACACTGGTCTTCAGATGCCTGCGGCTATCCACCGCACCTGCCACAGTCAGTGCATCGGCTTCGGATTCGGTAATGGGCACGCGTTGGCCTGCGAGCAGGGCCACTGACATGCGCAGATTTTCGTCGGTGAAGATTTCGACATCAGGGCCATCACCCTCGATACGCACGTTTTCGCCGATCAGCGTGCAGCGGCGACTGGTTTCATCGATTTCAACGGGCATGGTGCAGTCCTCCTCGGGTTGTACAGGGTGGACCGCAATGAGGTGCTGGTTGCTGCATCAACAGGCTGAGCGGCACTTTGCCCTGTGTGCTGAGGTCAACCCTTGCATACGGCAGGCCGGCCTTTTCGCGGGCACGCCAGCGAAAAGGCCGGACCTGGCCATACAATGGTCAGCATGGGGACAACTGTGATGGACGTCATCTGGCAAGCAATCCAGGCCGAGTTCGCCGATGTCACCGATGAGCGCGAAGTGACGCGAATCCTCGTGCGGCTGCTTATGGCGGCAGTGCTTGGCGCTGTGCTGGGATTTGAACGTGAACACAAAGGCAAGTCTGCCGGCGTGCGCACCCACATGCTGGTTTCGCTGGGTGCGGCCCTGTTCGTGCTGGCGCCCAGCATGGCCGGGGCTGATGAGCAGGCGCTGAGCAGGGTGATCCAGGGCATCGTCGCCGGTATCGGTTTTCTGGGCGCGGGTACCATTCTCAAAGGAAACGGCCAGGACACCAGCCATGTGAAAGGCCTGACTACTGCCGCAGGGCTATGGATGACTGCAGCCATTGGTACCGCTGCCGGCATGGGGCGCGAAGCCACGGCGTTGATCAGCACGGTACTGGCCCTGCTGGTATTGGGCACGATGCCCATGCTGGTAGAAAAGGTAGAAGGACAGGGGGAGGAAAAGCAAAAGGAGGAGGAGTAGGGTGGGAAGCACTAAGGGGAGCCGAAGCTCCCCCCAAAGCGTTGCTGCTTGCTCTTTTTATTATTGAGGCTGGCTTTTTGTTGTTTTTGTAAGCCTGCCTTGGTGTTGCGTGCGACCCCCATGCGGGGTCAAGAGCAAACGTATTTTTTTGAGCGCTGACCTGCTTTCATCATGGCTGATCCGAACCTGGCTGTAGCTACCTCGAGGTAGTTTTATTGTTCTGTGCCAGACCGCGGGGTGTACCCCTGAAAAGCGTGTCGACTCCAAAAAGATCTGCTTGCTACGCCTCTGCCGTGTTGTTCTTGTTATGTCAGAGCCGTTACCTGTTGTTTTTATTGGGTGTCACATTTTTTTTGTTCTTGTACGAAAGATATAGCAGGGTGCGTGCCAACTTTTTTAAATCCTTTAAAATCAAGCGTTTGGCAATTTTTGGCAAAATCAGGCTGCCTGAAATTTTGTCGATTTGTTTCCCTGTTACCCGATTTTTTGCTGTGAAACGTGGGGGCGGTAACACTTCACCCACACGTATGTGACACCCGTGTGACTCAATGCGCGCTGCGCGCCCGCGCTACCCGCGACCCATTGCCACGGCCAAGCACACTGCTGATGCGCTGACCGGCGGCGATCAACCGGTCCAGGTCGATACCGGTGGCAATGCCCAACCCCTGGAGCAGGTACACCACATCTTCCGTGGCGATGTTGCCGGTAGCGCCTTTGGCGTATGGGCACCCACCCAGCCCGGCCACCGAGCTGTCGAACACGCTGATACCTTCGAGCAGGCTGGCATAGACGTTGGCCAACGCCTGGCCATAGGTATCATGAAAGTGCCCGGCAAGTTGCTCGCGCGGCACCTGGGCGGATACCACCTCGAACAGGCGGCGGGTATCGCCGGCGGTACCGGTGCCAATGGTGTCGCCCAGCGAGACCTCGTAACAGCCCATGTCATGCAGGGCGCGGGCTACCGGGGCCACCTGTTCGGCGCTGACCTTGCCCTCATAGGGGCAACCGAGTACGCACGACACATAGCCGCGCACGCGCACACCGTGGTTGTGCGCGGCCTCCATGATCGGTTCGAAGCGCTTGAGGCTGTCGCCGATCGAGCAATTGATGTTGCGCTGCGAGAACGCCTCGGAGGCGGCTGCGAACACCGCCACTTCCTTCACCCCGGCCGCCAGGGCGTCCTCGAAGCCGCGCAGGTTTGGCGCCAGTGCCGCATAGGTAACGCCGGGGCGTTGCTCAATACCGGCGAACACCTCGGCAGAGCCGGCCATCTGTGGCACCCACTTGGGCGAGACGAAACTGCCCACCTCGATATAGGCCAGGCCCGCCTCGGTGAGGTCGTCCACCAGGCGCACCTTGTCGGCAACGCTGATGGGCTGGGCTTCGTTCTGCAAACCGTCGCGGGGGCCTACTTCGACCAGACGGACTTCTTTGGGCAAGGGCATGGCGGGTTTCCTGTGGTGTTCAGCGGTTGTCTTTGTTGTTCAGGGTGGCGGCCAGGGCTTGCTCACAGCGCTCCTGGGCGGTGTCCAGCTCCAGTTGCATCTGGTGAATGTCGAGCATCTGCTGTTCCAGCTGTGCGCGCCGTTCGGCGATTTTCGCCAGCATGCTGTTGAGCTGCTTGAGGTTGCCGCTGGTGGGGTCGTACAGTTCGATCAGCTCGCGGCACTCGGCCAGCGAAAAGCCGATGCGCTTGCCGCGCAGGATGAGCTTCAGGCTGACCTTGTCGCGAGCCGTGTAGATACGTTCCAGGCCTCGGCGCTCGGGGCTCAGCAGGCCCTGCTCCTCGTAGAAGCGGATGGCGCGGGTGGTGATGTCCAGCTCGCGGGACAGGTCGGAGATGCTGTAGGTCTGGGTGCTCATGCTGGGGCTCGGCGTGGGGTATGCGTTTATCCTGACTGGAGGTTTACGTATACGTCAAGCAAGGGCTGAAAATGTGTGTGGCCTGCACCGGCCGCGAAGAGGCCGCTGCAGGTAACCCCATTTCATTCCGGCTGCACCGACCGACGATATCCATTGGGCGTCTGCCCACTCAAGCGCTTGAACCAGCGGGCAAAGTATGTCGGGTCGGTGAACCCCAGGCTGTCCGACAGCTGCCCGATACTCATCCGCGTGTAAATCAGGTTGCGACGCGCCTCCAGCAACAAACGCTGGTGCAGCACCTGCAGCGCAGTCTGCCCACTCAGCGCCCGGCACAACTGGTTCAGTTGCAGGCTCGGAATATTCAGTCGCGCGGCGAAGTCCTCCATCGACAGGTGCTCGCGGTAATGCGCCTCCACCAGTCGCAAGTACTGCCCCAGCAACTGGCGGTCACGCTCATCCCGATTGCGGGGCGCCTGCCCAGGTTGCGGGCGGCGGCTGATCCACACCATCAACGTGGTTACCAGCGCCTCCAGCAAGGCTGCCCGTGCCGGGGCATTGCCCTGGTACTCCTGCTGCAAGGTGCCGATCAGGCTGCGCAGGTGCACGCGGTCCTGGCCGAGCGGGTAACACCCAGGTTTTGCCAGCACCGTCAGCGGCATGCCCAGGCGTTGTTCCAGGTTTGCCACCAGTGCGGTGCCAAAGGTCAGCACATACCCCTGGATATCGGCACTGAAGCGAAAGCCATGCACGGTCATTGGCGGCACCACCTGGATCGCTGGCTCACCGATGGCGCTGCGCACGCCTTCGATCTCCACCAGGGCCTGACCGCGCTGTACGTACAGCAGCTGGAACAGCTCGGCATGCTGGTGCGGCTTGATCTCCCAGTGGTGCAGGCGGCTACGCGCCGGGATCGACTCGCAGTGCAGCAAGTCGGTGCCGGGCCAGGCCTGGTTTTCGCCATAGAGCTTGAACAAGGGGACGCCGGGGAGGGTGGATTTCATGCAGGCTGGCCTGTCCGTTAATCGAACGATTTTTGTAAAAGTGCAGGTTATTCATGGAATAGCACAGTTAATTGGCAGTTTTTGCCAGTAAAAATGCAAAGGCAAACCCTAACAGCAGATGCCGCCCCACTGCCAGTCCAGGGCCGGCATCGTCCGAAAAGAGACAACAACAATGAAAACTCAGGTTGCAATTATTGGTGCAGGTCCGTCTGGCCTGCTGCTGGGCCAACTGCTGCACAAGGCCGGTATCGATAACGTCATCGTCGAACGCCAGACGCCCGAGTACGTCCTTGGCCGCATCCGCGCCGGTGTGCTGGAGCAAGGCACTGTCGACCTGCTGCGCGAAGCCGGTGTGGCCGAACGCATGGACCGTGAAGGCCTGGTGCACGAAGGGGTCGAGCTATTGGTTGGCGGGCGCCGTCAACGCCTGGACCTCAAGGCCTTGACCGGTGGCAAGACGGTGATGGTGTATGGCCAGACCGAAGTCACCCGTGACCTGATGCAGGCCCGCGAAGCCAGCGGCGCGCCGATCATCTATGCTGCCAGCAATGTCCAGCCGCATGAGTTGAAGGGCGAGAAGCCGTATCTGACCTACGAAAAAGATGGCCGCGTGCACCGGGTGGACTGCGACTATATCGCCGGCTGTGACGGCTTCCATGGTGTCTCCCGGCAAAGCATCCCCGAGGGCGTGCTGAAGCAATACGAACGCGTTTACCCGTTTGGCTGGCTGGGCCTGCTGTCGGACACACCGCCGGTCAATCACGAGTTGATTTATGCCCACCATGCGCGTGGCTTCGCGTTGTGCAGCCAACGCTCGCAAACACGCAGCCGCTACTACCTGCAGGTACCTCTGCAGGACCGTGTCGAGGCGTGGTCTGACGAGCGTTTCTGGGACGAACTGAAAGCCCGCCTGCCCGCTGACGTAGCGGCGGATCTGGTGACCGGCCCAGCCCTGGAAAAAAGTATTGCGCCGCTGCGCAGCCTGGTGGTCGAACCCATGCAGTACGGCCACCTGTTCCTGGTGGGAGACGCTGCGCACATCGTCCCACCCACCGGTGCCAAAGGCCTGAACCTGGCAGCTTCGGACGTCAACTACCTCTACCGCATTCTGGTCAAGGTGTACCGCGAAGGGCGTATCGACCTGCTTCAACAGTATTCGCCGCTGGCCTTGCGCCGGGTGTGGAAGGGCGAGCGTTTCAGCTGGTTCATGACCCAGCTGCTGCATGACTTCGGCAGCCAAAAGGATGCCTGGGACCAGAAGATGCAGGAGGCTGACCGCGAGTACTTCCTGAACTCCGCGGCGGGCTTGCTGAACATTGCCGAGAACTATGTGGGGCTGCCGTACGAAGAAGTCGTCTGAGTTTCTGTGCTGCCTGTCCTGGCCCCATCGCCGGCAAGCCAGCTCCCACAGGTACTGCACATGACTTGAATACGATGCGGCCAATGTGGGAGCTGGCTTGCCGGCGATCACGGGCGAAGCCCGTGCCCTGCAAACCTTGCCTACTGGGCCAGCAGCGCCTCCATCTCCCGATACCCTCGCTGGCGCGCATGCTCCAGCGCGGTGACCCCCTCCTGGTCGGCAATCTGCCGGTCCGCACCTGCCGCCAGCAGCCGGCGCACAATCTCCACATGCCGCGGTCCGCCATCCCCCAGAATCACTGCCTCCATGAGCGCGGTCCAGTGCAGCCGGTTCAAGTGGTTCACGTCCACCCCGGCATCGATCAGCATCTGCACTGTTTCTACATGCCCACGCTCGGCCGCCGGTATCAACGCAGTTCCCCCGTATCGGTTGGTGCTCTTGAGGTCGGCACCGTGGCTCAGGGTCAGCCGCAGTATATCGTTCAGGCCCCGGGCGCCAGCATACAGGTAAGGGCTGTCAGCAATATTGTCCTCGGCGTTCACATCGGCACCGGCCTGGATCAGCGCTTGCGCCGCCGCCACCTGGTTGGCGTGGGTGGCCACCAGCAGGGCAGTGCGCCCTTGCTCATCACGGCTTTCCAGTTGGGCACCTTGCGCCAGCAACTGTTGCAGGGTGTGCACGTCGTTGTGGCGGGCGGCGGTGTGCAGGCGGTAGTCCATGGTGGTGTTCTCGGCGTGGGCGGCAAGGCTGGTGAACAGGGCAAACAGCATGGCTGCGACGGGTCTACGCATGGGGTGTGCTCCGGATTGGCCTGCCTGCATCCTAGAAAAATCGCACCAAGTCTTGAAGTTAAGTTTGCGCATGACCGACAGTGGTCTGCTGAATAGACAAGGCAGGAAGCAAAACGATGAAGTTCTCCGCACCGGTGATGAGCGCGCTGTGCCTGGCGATCGCCAGTGGGTGGGCCTGTGCCGATCACGTGTTGCCCGCGCCACCCGAACGGGCCTCCGGCTACCGCACTGGCCTGCAGCCGGTGCACGCCAACCGGCATATGGCCGCCGCCGCCAACCCGCTGGCCAGTGAAGCGGGGCGGGCGATGTTGCGTGCCGGTGGCAGTGCCATTGACGCCGCCATCGCCATGCAGATGGTGCTGACCTTGGTCGAGCCGCAATCCAGTGGCATTGGGGGTGGGGCCTTTATCCTCTACTGGGACGGGAAGCGCGTGCAGGCTTTCGACGGCCGCGAGGCAGCCCCGTCGCAGGTAACGGAAAAGCTGTTCTTGCAAGCCGATGGTTCACCGATGCCCTTCAGGTCGGCACAGATCGGCGGGCGTTCAGTGGGGGTGCCCGGGGTTTTGCGCGCGCTGAAGCTGGCTCACGAGCAGCACGGCAAGCTGCCTTGGCAGCAACTCTTTGCCCCGGCCATTGCGTTGGCACGTAGCGGTTTCCCGGTATCCGAGCGCCTTCACACCCTGGTGGCCGGTGACCCGTATATTGCCCATTCACCGGCCATGGCTCGCTACTTCCTGGATAAAAAAGGCAAGCCGCTGCCAGTGGGTACAACGTTGCGCAACCCCGAACTTGCGCAAACGCTCGAGCAAATTGCCGCGCACGGTCCCCAGGCGTTCTACACCGGTGAAATCGCCGCGGCCATCGTGGCCAAGGTGCGCAGCCATGCCAATGCCGGTTATTTGTCGTTGCAAGACCTCGAGCGGTACGGTGCCAAGGAGCGCGAGCCGGTGTGTGGCCCTTACAAGGCCTGGCGCATCTGCGGCATGCCGCCGCCGTCGTCGGGCGGGGTGACGGTGTTGCAGACGCTGGGCATGCTTGAAGCCGTGCAGCGCACCACGCCACAACGCGATCTGGCGGCGTTGCGGCCGCTGGCGAACGCGTCCCCGGCAGGCCTGGAGGCATCGCCGATGGCCGTGCACCTGATCGCCGAAGCCGAGCGCCTAGCCTATGCCGACCGCGCTCAGTACCTGGCCGACAGCGATTATGTGCCGGTCCCGGTCAAGGCCCTGACCGACGCCACCTACCTGGCCCGCCGGGCAGCACAGATTGGGGCATACAGCATGAAGCGCGCTCGCCCGGGCCAACCGTCAGGCGCCGACCTGGCCCTGGCGCCCGATCGCTCGCCTTTGCGCATTTCCACCTCGCACCTCAGCGCAGTGGATGACAGCGGCCAGGCACTGGCCATGACCACCTCGGTGGAGGCCGCGTTCGGTTCGCACCTGATGGTCAAGGGCTTCCTGCTCAACAACCACCTGACGGACTTCTCGTTCATCCCTCAGGAGCACGGCAAGCCTGTGGCCAACCGGGTGCAGCCGGGCAAGCGGCCACTGTCGGCGATGGCGCCAACGCTGGTGTTTTCGCGGGCCTCTGGCGAGCTTGTGGCCAGCCTTGGTTCGCCAGGGGGCTCGCAGATCATTGGCTACGTGAACAAGGCGCTGATCGGCTTGCTGGATTGGCAGCTCGACCCGCAGCAGGCGGCCGGCTTGCCCAACTTCGGCAGCCGCAATGCCGGCACCGAAGTGGAAGCGGGGCTCGCCAGCCCATCGCTGATCCGCCAATTGGCAGCCTGGGGCCATGAGGTCACGCCGATGACCATGACCAGTGGCATGCAGATCATCCAGCGCAGCGGCGATGGCTGGTCCGGTGGCGCCGACCCTCGGCGTGAAGGTGTGGCCCTTGGCGACTAGCCGTGATAGAACGCAGTCTTGCCATTCAGCAGTTGAATACCAACATGTCTATCAGCGTGAAATCGAATAGAGCCCTGTTCGACCTCGACCTGCTACGCGCCATCGTGGTGGTGGCCGATTGCGGCAGCTTCACCACGGCGGCGGCGCGCCTGCACTCGACCCAGTCGACCATCAGCCAAAAGGTGCGCCGCCTGGAGGACATGGTCGGGCATCGCCTGTTGGTGCGGGGTAACCGCGATGTGCTACCGACCGACGCCGGGCAGACCTTGCTCGGCTACGCCCGGCACATGCTGGCGCTGAATGACCAGATGCTCGAAGCCCTGGCCGGGGCGATGGTGGGCACCACCGTACGCCTGGGCGTGCCCGAGGACTTCGTTGGCGGGCGCACCACCAATGCGCTGTCGGCGTTCAGCCGGCTGCACCCGCAAGTGAAACTGGAAGTGACCAGCGGCCTGTGCCGCGACCTCAGCCAGGCCTACGACAACGGTGAACTGGACCTGGTGCTGCTCAAGCAGCGGCGCAACACCCGGGAGGGCGTGGCTTGCTGGCCCGAGCGCCTGCAATGGATCGACAGTGCGCGCACCCCCGCCTTTGAGCTGGACCCGATCCCGCTGGTGACCTTCCCGCCGCGCGGCCTGTACCGCGAAGACATGATCAACGCGATCGAAAGCATGGGCCGGCGCTGGCGCATCAGTTTCACCAGTTCCAGCCTCAGCGGTATCCAGGCGGCAGTTGCCGATGGCATGGGCATCAGCCTGCTGCCACCAAGGGCGGCTACGGGCGAGCACCGGGTGCTGGGGGCAGGGCAGGGGCTACCGGAGGTCGACAGCTATGAAATCGTCATCGTCCACCGGCCGACGGCGGATGTGATGGTCAAGGCGTTGGCCGAGGTCATGACACAACTGCTGGCGGGCGGTGGGATCTGAGCCGGCCTGACGAACTGACGCGGTCTTTGTGGGGCGCCCCGGCAGGGCCGCTCCCACAGAAGATCGAGTCGGCCGACGGTTGATGGGTCAGGCGCAGGCCGCAGCGAGGCGTGGCGACAGATGAATGCCGGCGATCATGCAGCGCACTGAGCCGCCGGCCATCTCAATGGTCGGCACGTCCAGCGGCACCAGCCGCGCCGAGCGCTCGATGCGCTGGCGTTGCTCACCGGTCAGGCTGTCGAAGGCCTTGCGTGACAGTGCCAGGATTCGCCCGTCACGCCCGGACAGCTCGATGGCATTGCCGGCAAACTGGCTGATCTGCTGGTTACTCAGGTCAATAACGTCGCGGCCCGATTCGATCAGCCGCATGCGCACTTCCTCGGCCCGCGCCTTGTTGGTGAACGTGCCAAAACCCACCAGTGCAAATTCGGTCGCCACGCACATCAGTACGTTGGTGTGGTAGATCGGCGTGCCTTGCTCGTCGGCCGTGTCGAACACCATCGGCTCGAAGTTGAAGTGCGTGCTGAAGCGCTCGAGGGCGATCGGGTCGGCGCGGTTGGAACGTGCGGTGTAAGCCACCCGCGACAGGTGGTCGAAGACCATGGCGCCGGTCCCTTCAAGAAACAGTTCGTCTTGCTCCAGCCCTGAATAATCGATGACATCTTGCACGCGGTACTCATGTTTGAGCATCTCGATCACATCCGCGCGCCGCTCGCGGCGGCGGTTGCGCGAATACATCGAGTAGATTGCGATGTGTCCACCGGGGTGGGTAGAGAACCAGTTATTGGGGAACACCGAGTCCGGGGTGTTGTGTTCGCCGAAATCATCGAACAGGTGTACCCGCACGCCTTCGGCCTCAAGGCGACCGGCGGCCTGCGTGACTTCATCGCGGGCAACCTCGGCGAGCGCCTGTGCGGCGAGGCCGGGGCTGCTGCGCTGGAACGAGTTGTCGGCTGCGGTTTCCGGGTTGGGGGTGAACGCATGTGGCCTGACCATGACCACTGCTGCAGGTGCTTGAATCGAACGCGTTGGAAATGCCATGAGAAATACCGGGTTGAGTGCAGGGTTAGGCAACGCGTCGGATACGGCTTTTGGCAGCACGGCCGCGGGTGTGGCTGAACAGGTCTTTCGGGTCATCTTCCACCCATGGCACCAGGTCGATCTTCGTGCCCATGCCGCGCTTTTCGGCCTGCTGTAGTACGTAACGTAGTACGGTGTAATCCTCCAGGGCGAAGCCCACCGAGTCGAATACGGTGACCTGGCGGTCGCTCTGGCGCCCCTCGGTCTCGCCGCGCAGCACACGCCACAGGTCAACCACCGGGAAGTCAGCGGGCAGCTGCTGAATGTCACCTTCGATACGGGTTTGCGGCTCGTACTCGACGAACACCCGGGCGTTGCGCAGCACATCGGCGTGCAGTTCGGTCTTGCCCGGGCAGTCGCCCCCCACGGCATTCAGGTGCATGCCAGGTTCGAGCATGTCGGGGGTGATGATGGTGGCGTAGGCCTTGTCGGCAGTGACCGTGGTGATGATGTCCACGCCTTTTACCGCTTCGGCCACCGAGCCGGCCCGGCGAATGGTGAGGCCGCTGTATTCCTTGAGGTTGGCAATCAGCTTGGCGGTGGCCAGCGGGTCGGTGTCATAGGCGACGATTTCTTCGATGCCCAAGTGCTTGTGGAACGCCAGCGCCTGGAATTCGCTTTGCGCGCCGTTGCCGATCAGCGCCATCTTGCGCGAGTTCGGTCGGGCCAGTGCCTGGGCTGCCATCAGCGAGGTGGCCGCAGTGCGCAGGGCGGTGGCAATGGTCAGTTCGGACAGCAGCACCGGGTAGCCGGTGTCGACATCGGCCAGTACGCCGAAGGCCATCACGGTATGCAGGTCACGTGCAGTGTTGGCCGGGTGCCCGTTGACGTATTTGAAGGCGTAGCGGCTGTTGTCGGCGACCGGCATCAGCTCGATCACACCCACTTCCGAGTGGCTGGCAACCCGTGCGGATTTATCAAACTCCTGCCAGCGTTTGAAGTCTTCACGCATGGCCGCAGCCAGTTCACCTATGAACGGCGCTACGCCGATGTCGTGCACCAAGTCCGACATGGTTGGAACATCAATGAAATACGTCATGCTCTTGCACCTTGTTATTGTGCGCGGCGCCCTGGATATTGCAGGGTGAGCGCTTAGGATTATCGAAGTGTCGCCGGCTCGAACATTTTGATGAAAGGTGGCGTCAACAGGAAGAATGCAGGTTGCCAGTTTCGCCAACTTTCTAGACAATCTGCCACCCCAAAGTAGCAATCTGATTATTTGGCAGGCATATGGACACTATCGATCGGGAACTGATTGCGCTGTTGCGGGACAATGCACGCACTCCCGTGCTGACCTTGGCAAAAAAACTCAAGGTGGCCAGGGCAACGGTGCAAAACCGCATCACCCGGCTCGAAGAGCAGGGCGTGATCATTGGCTACACGGTACGTTTGCGCTCCGATGCGCTGGACCAGGGCGTGCGGGCAATTACCAGCATAGGCATCAGCGGCCACCACGCTGCAGAGGTCAAGCACGCGCTGCGTGGGCACCCCAACGTGGTCGCCATCCACACCACCAATGGCCGTTGGGACCTGATGGCAGAGCTGCGCGCAGACACCCTTGAAGCGTTCGACCGGGCGCTGAATACCATTCGCTCCATTCCGCACATCGAGAATACCGAGACCAGCATCCTGCTCTCCACCTACAAGATGTGACCGCGGGGTCAGGCCTTTTGACAGGCGCATTGCGCAAACTGTCACCCAGGCTTTCCACAGTGCAAAAAATCCCTTTGGCTGTGCGCATTCTGTAGCGTTCCGCTTGGCCCGGGCCACTGGCAGAATGAAACTGTTTTCGTGCAACGGTACAAGGCGCACCACCCAGGGTGCGTTTCAAACAATAAAAAAGCCCGCAGCTAAGTTGCACCGGGCGTGAGTGTCCGTTTTCGTTATTACCTGCGCTTTTATCATTTTCAATGACAGGGAACCTGCACCTTAGTGCCAATTACATGGTGCGGCGCGGGGCGCTGAAGTTTTACCAAAAAAGAATAAGAGGTCGACTATGCATCAAACGTGCAATGCGCAAAGCGCTGCTCCGCAAGAGGGCCGAGTGCTCAAGCGACGGCTGGAAAACCGACACATACAGCTTATTTCGATCAGTGGTGCCATTGGTACCGGGTTGTTTATGGGCTCGGGCAAGATCATTGCGCTGTCTGGCACTTCGATCATCCTCGTCTACGCCATCATCGGTTTTTTTGTGTTCTGCATCATGCGCGCCATGGGCGAGATGCTGCTGGCCAACCTGCAGATGGAATCGTTCGCTGACCTGGTGCACAACTACCTGGGGCCGCGGGCCGGTTACATTCTCAGCTGGTCGTACTGGCTCAGCTGGGTGGTGGCGGCGGTGGGCGACGTGGTGGTGGTCGCAGGGTTCGTGCAGTACTGGTACCCCGATGTGCCTACCTGGCTACCGGCTTTCGGCACCATGTTCCTGTTGCTGGGCCTGAACATGCTGGCGGTGAAGGCCTTTGGTGAAGTGGAGTTCTGGTTCGGCCTGATCAAGATCGTCGCCATCGTGCTGCTGGTGGTAACCGGCCTGGTGATGGTCGCCACCTCCTATACCTCGCCGGGCGGGGTGACGGCATCGTTCAGCCACCTGGTGGCCCCCGGCGTGGTCATGCCGCATGGCATCCTTGGCTTCCTCGCCGGGTTCCAGATCGCCATTTTCTCCTTCGTCGGCACCGAGCTGATCGGCACCGCAGCGGCAGAGGCCAAAGACCCCGAAAAGACCCTGCCCAAGGCGATCAACACCATCCCCGTGCGTATCCTGCTTTTCTACATCTGTTCGCTGGTGTGCATCATCAGTGTGGTGTCCTGGGCCAATGTGCCAGCCAACCGCAGCCCCTTCGTTGAATTGTTCCTGCTTGGCGGGTTGCCCGCTGCTGCTGGCATCATCAACTTCGTAGTGCTGACCTCCGCGGCATCGTCGGCCAACAGTGGCGTTTACTCGGGCTCGCGCATGCTCTATGGCCTGTCGCATCAACAACAGGCCCCGAAGGCGTTCGGGCGCCTGTCCGGGTCGGGTACGCCAGTGCGGGCGCTGGTATTCTCCGGGGTGTGCATGGCGATTGCGTTGACGCTGCTGTTCGTGATCCCGGAAGTGATGACCGTGTTCACCCTGGTGTCGACCATTTCTGCGGTAATGATCATCGTTACCTGGTCGCTGATCCTGCTGTCCTACTTTGCTTACCGCCGACAGAACCCGCAGGCCCATGAGCAGTCCAGGTTCAAGCTGCCGGGCGGCAAGGTCACCGCCGCGCTGGCGCAGCTATTCCTGATTTTCGTGCTGTGCCTGCTGGTGCTGGAACCGGACACCCGCACGGCGTTGTACGTGATGCCGCTGTGGTATGCGGGCCTGTTGCTGGCCTATCGGCGCAGGACCAAGGCCTCTGCCCAACCGCAGAGCGCTACTGCTGATTCGTTGATTTAGCGGGTGCTCTGTGGGAGCGGGCTGGCCCCGCGAACACCGGCAAAGCCGGTGCCAGGCACCGCAGGGTTGCCTTCGCGGGACAAGCCCGCTCCCACAGCAGTCCAAAAGGGCTGGCGATCTGCTACAGCGGCCAGGACAGGTAGATCCAGCATTCTTCAGGGCTGGCGTTCAGCAACCGCCCGCAACGTACGCAACGTTACCACCGGCGCATCCACCACAAACCGGTTGGCCAGCCAGCCGGGCACATCGCCGGCAGGGTCGGCCTGCAACTGGTAGGTCACCTCCGTCTCGCGCTCGCCCAGGGGTTTCATGCGCCACTCACCGCGCAGATGCTGCACCCGGATCAGGCCGTCAACCTTGGGAATCCTGTCAGGCTCGGCGCTCAGGCGCCGCAGCAGGGTGCCGTCGTCCAGGCGTTCGCTGGTGACTTTCAGCACAATGTCCCGCGGCATCGTCGGCCACGGCAGGTTGGTGGTCAGGTACACCCAGGTATTGGCGCCATCCACTTCCAGCAAACGCATCTGGTCACAGGCGTATAGCCATTTGCAGGCTACCCGCAGGTTCTCTTGCAGGTCGGTGAGGGTGCGCACGCTGGCTTTCATGGTACTTACACCACGAAATTGCTGGTAGGGCGTGTCATGCGCGCTGCTCAGGTACACGCGAATGCCTTCGCGGTCATAGGCCAGGTTCCACTCATCGGCGGCCGGGGCAGGGGTACACAGCAGCAGGGCAGTGAGCAGCAGGCAGCGGTTCATGGCCGGTACCGCGCGGGGGATGGGTGTTTGAGTATGCGCGGCAAACAGAAAGCCCGCCAGGTTGGCGGGCTTGCGGGCATCAGCCTGGGCTTAGCGCTTAGGGTTCAGCGTCAGGTGCACGTGACGGTTAACGTCCTTGTACAGCAGGTAGCTGAAGTTGCCAGGGCCGCCGGCGTAGCAGGCTTGCGGGCAGAAGGCGCGCAGCCACATGAAGTCGCCGGCTTCCACTTCAACCCAGTCCTGGTTCAGGCGGTACACCGCCTTGCCTTCCAGCACGTACAGGCCATGTTCCATCACGTGGGTTTCAGCGAACGGAATAACGCCGCCCGGCTGGAAGGTGACGATGTTCACGTGCATGTCGTGGCGCATGTCGGCCATGTCGACAAAACGGGTGGTTTTCCAGCGGCCTTCGGTGCCCGGCATCTCGATGACGGTGGCGTTGTCGCGGTGGGTGACGAACGATTCCGGTACGTCCAGGCCCTCGACTTTCTGGTAATGCTTGCGCAGCCAGTGGAAGGTGACGTTGGACTTGCTGTTGTTGCGCAGGCTCCACTCGGCGCCTGGCGCCAGGAAGGCATAGCCGCCGGGTATCAGGGTGTGGTGCTTGCCTTCCACGGTGATGTCCAGTTCGCCTTCGACGATGAACACCACGGCTTCGGCGTTAGCGTCCAGCTCGGGGCGCTCGCTGCCGCCTTCCGGGGCCAGCTCGACGATGTACTGCGAGAAGGTTTCGGCAAAACCGGTCAGCGGGCGGGCGATGACCCACATGCGCATCTTGTCCCAGAACGGCAGGTGGCTGGTGACGATGTCACGCATCACGCCCTTGGGGATGACGGCATAGGCTTCGGTGAACATGGCACGGTCAGTCAGCAGCTCGGTTTGAGCCGGGTGCCCACCGTGGGGGGCGAAGTACGAATGGTTCGACATGGACAATCTCGACTTGTTGTTCTCTCCCCATGCCGTGAACCGCACCGGCCGGTGCGGCGCAGGGGATGTGGCCACAGAATAGGGTCGAGCGCGTGCCATCCACAAATTAAATGTTGGAATACCCGGTATTTGATCGCTGAATGTCGACCTGGCGCCCGGCGTGGGCTTCCGGCAGTCGATCGCCTTGACCGAACAATTTTTGGCGCAAGGTCCCTTCGGTGTAACTCGAAGGGTAGCGGCCGCGGCGTTGCAGCTCGGGCACCAGCAACTCGACCACGTTGGCCAGGTCATCCGGCTGCACGGCGTAGGTCAGGTTGAAACCGTCGATGCCGGTCTGGTCCAGCCAGCTTTCCAGCTGGTCGGCCACCTCGCTGGCAGAACCTGCCAGTACCGGGCCGCGACCACCGAGGCCAACGAACTCGGCAGCCTCGCGCACGGTCCAGCGGCGGTTCGGGTCAGCGGCGGTAAACGCGGCCAGGGCAGCGCGCCCGGCGTCATTTTCGACGTATTCGATCGGCGCATCAGGGTCGAGGCCGGCAAAGTCGATGCCGGTCCAGCCCGACAGCAGCGCCAAGGCCGCGTCCAGGTCGACATAGCGACGGTATTCGGCGAACCGCGCCTCGGCTTCTGCCCGGGTAGGGGCGACAATCAGCAATGCCTGGGCATAGATCAGCACTTCATCACGACCTCGACCGGCGGCTTCGCTGGCCTGGCGAATGCCATCGGCGTAGCGGCGCAACACTGTAGGGGTTGGGCCGCTGATGAACACGCATTCGGCGTGGCGCGCGGCAAACTGCTGGCCGCGTGCCGAAGCGCCGGCCTGGAACAGTACCGGCGTGCGTTGCGGTGACGGCTGACACAGGTGCATGCCGGGCACCTGGAAGTGCTCGCCCACGTGGTTGATCGGGTGTACCCGGGTTGGCTCGATGTAGCGCCCGCTGTCGCGCTCCAGCAGCACCGCGTCATCGTCCCAGCTCTTTTCCCACAGCTTGTAGAGCACCTGCAGGTACTCCTCGGCCAGGTCGTAGCGCTGATCGTGGCCCAGCTGGCGCGCCAGGCCGAGGTTGCGTGCAGCGCTGTCGAGGTAGCCGGTGACGATGTTCCAGCCGACCCGGCCGTTACTCAGGTGGTCAAGTGTGGACATGCGCCGGGCGAACGGGTAGGGGTGCTCGTAGGTGAGCGAGAAGGTCACGCCAAACCCCAGGTGCTCGGTGACCCCGGCCATGGCCGGCACCAGCAGCAGCGGGTCGTTGACCGGCACTTGCACGCCACCGCGCAGGGCGGCCTCAGGGCCGCCTTGGTACACGTCGTAAATACCCAGCACATCGGCAATGAACAGGGCGTCGAACAGGCCGCGCTCCAGCAGGCGGGCCAGGTCGGTCCAGTAGCTCAGGCGGTTGAAGGCGACGCTGGTGTTGCGTGGGTGGCGCCACAGGCCGGGGGACTGGTGGCTGGCGGCGTTCATGCTGAACGCATTGAAGCGGATCGGGCGGGGCATGTCAGTTGCGCTCCACTCAAGGCAATACGGAAGCCGGGTAGACCGCGTCGGCCACCTGCAGCTTGTGTGGAATCAGGCCCAGGCCCTGGAAGGTGTCAGCGAGTTTCTGTTGCTCGGCGACGATCTGCGGGGTGATGGCCACGGCGTTGTAGTTACGGCGCTCGCTGGCCACTTCAAGCACATTGGCGTTGATGCCCAGCTGCGGGGCCAGCAGTGCGGCAACCTCTGCGGGTTTGGCGTTGGCCCACTGGCTGACTTTGCCCAGTTCGGTAAAGAAGGTTTTCAGCAGCGCACGGTGCTGGTCGGCGTAGCTGGCGGTGGACAGGTAGAAGGTGCGGTTGTTGGACAGGCCGCTGCCGTCACGCAGGTTTTTCAGGCCTGGCTGGCTTTCTGCAGCGGCGAGGAACGGGTCCCACAGGGTCACGGCCTGCACGCTTCCCGACTGCAAGGCGGCCACGGCATCGGCGGCATTGTTGACGTAGGCGGGGGTGATGTCCTGGTAACTCAGGCCAGCCTGTTGCAGGGCGACAGCCAGCAGGTACTGGGCATTCCAGCCACGGCCGGTGGCCACGCGTTTGCCTTTCAGGTCCTGCACGCCAGTCAGGTGGTCCTGCTCGCGTACCACCAGGCCGATGCCGCGTGGGTAGGGCTGTTCGGCGGCCAGGTACACCACCGGTTTGCCGGCGGCCTGGGCGAACACCGACGGTGCGTCGGCGGCGTGGCCGAGGTCGATGGCGCCCGTGCTCAAGGCCTCGAGCAGCTGTGGGCCGGCGGCAAACTCGTGCCAGCTCACCTTCACGCCTTGCGGGGCCAGGGCCTTTTCCAGGGCGCCGCTGCCTTTGAGAATGTTGATGCTGTTGAACTTTTGGTAACCGATGCGAAGGGTCTTGGCGTCGTCGGCCAGGGCTTCGGACCACGGCAGCAGGGCACTGGCGACACTGGCCAGCAGGCCGCCAATCAACAGGCGGCGCAGGGGGGAAAAGGCACGGATTGGCATGGGGATGCTCCTTCAGACCGGGTGGTAAACGATGGGCCCAGCCTAAGGAGATGGCGTTTGGCTTTCAATTTTTATATTCCGTTTCGTTAGATTGTTTTGTTATTTTTATATCCTTTTGTTTTGTAACGATTTGCATGCTTTCGACATTTTTTTCACATTCGCTTGCTAGCATCCCCGGCATTCCGAGGAGCCCTACATGCCGCAATTCCTGCGCCAACGCAGCGCCCGCATCGCCCTGACTGCCACTACCGGTTTGCTCGCCGCCACCTTGGGTTTTTTCGCCTGGCAGAGTTTCTACCCGGTCCAGGCTGCCGCTGGTTGGGATGTCCAGGTGCTGCATCGTGATGTGGCCAAGGCCGCATCGTTGTTGCCGCAAGCGGATGGCAGCCTGCTGGTCAGCCGCGAACTGGATGATGGCCGAGGCAGCATCCTCAAGATCACCGCGACAGGCGACCGCGTAGTGGTTATCGACAGCCTGTCGAAGCCCGACGGCATGGTCGCGGCACAAGGCGGTTGGGTGTTCAGCCAGGAAGGCGGTCAGGCGCCGGTGAGCCTGGCCCGCCATGGTCAGGTTACCCACCTGTTCGACGGTGAAAGCGTGCAGGGGCTGTGGAACGACGGCGAACACCTGTATGCCATCGAAGACCGCAAGGGCAATGGCCGCTTGATGCGTTATGACTGGGCCAGCGGCCAGCTTGAAGTGCTGCGTTCCGGCCTGACCGAAACCGAAGGCCTTGCCCGCTGTAACGACGGCCGCTTGCTGTACACCGAAAAAGCCAATGGCAAGGTTCGCGCCCTGTCCGACGATGGCCAGGACCCGGTTGTGGCCGAGGGGTTGCGCAACCCTACCTTTCTGTTCTGTGACCCGCGTGGCCTGTGGGTCAGCGAAGACAACACCCACCGCGCACGCTTGTTGCTCATCGACGCTGACGGCGTCCAGCACACCATGCTGACCTTCCTCAAGGCGCCGCAGTCGATCGTGGCGGACGGCAAGGGCGGCTACCTGTTGGCCGAAGGCGGGCGTAACCGCGTGCTGCACCTGACGCCGCCACCGACGCACGACACCGCCCAGCGCGACTGAGCCGGCGCTAGCTGGGCAGGCGCCGCACGCGCCCTGGCAGCAGGCCCAGCACCAGCATGCAACCAAGCAGAATTACCAGGCCTCCCGCTGCCTGCAACAGGCTCAGGGCTTCATTGAGGAACACCGCGCCGACCAGCACTGCCACCAGGGTGACCACGAACTCCACGCTGATGGCGCGGGTGGCACCGATACGTGCCACCAGGCCAAAGTACAGTACGTAGGTGGTCGCGCTCATCACTGCGCCGCTAATCAACAGGTAAAGCCAGTCGCTTGCCTGTGGCACGCTGGGCACGGGAACTACCAGCAACAGCGGCAGGGTCATCAACCCGCCAGCCAGGAACGCGCCGCCGGTGACCGTCCACGGGTCCTGGCCGCGCAGGTGCAGGCTGGCGTAATTGCTGCCGTAGGCGGCGCTGATGGCGCCCAGCAGCGACGCTATGCAGCCGTGGATGAAGTCGTCATCAATCGGCCGGGCCGGAAAACCGACCAGGATGGCGATGCCGGCAATGCCCAGCAGCAGCCCGGCCAGGCCTTGCAGGGTGATTTTCTCCAGGCCCCAGATCCGCCCGATCAGCATCGAGAACAGCGGAATGGTGGCGACAAAAATAGCTGCCATCGCGGTGCCGATGCGTGGGGTGGCGTACGACATGCCGATCAGTTGCCCGGCCACCGTGGTCGCCCCCACCACCAGCAAGGGTACCAGCAGCGGGCGCAGGCGCATTGGGCGGCCTAGCAGGGCTGCCAGGAGCGCCAGGGTGCCGCTGGCAATCAGTGCCCGCAGGCTGACCGCGCCCACCCAGCCAAAGGCATGCACCACCTTGAGCAACACCAGGAACGAAAAGCCCCAGGCTATGGCCAGGAACAGGTAGGCGGCGAGATCGCGTGGTTGCATGAGGCAGGGTCCATCCATGGCAGGGGCAGGCAGGCTAGCGGGTTGCAGGGCGCAATATCAAGGCCGGCCAGCCGCGATGCATTATGGCTACTCGACCAACAGCGTGCTTCCCTGCATGGCCGCGCTCACGGATAATCCCTGCTATTCCAATAAGTAGCCTGTGAGTGGGTATGAGTGATTCCGTAGTGAGCCTTGGCCAGCCTGAAACCGGGGGGGCGCGCAAAACGCGCAAGAACAACCCCGAGAAAACGCGCGAGGACATCCTCCAGGCGGCCATCAACGAGTTTGTCCAGCAAGGGCTGGCCGGCGCACGTGTCGACGCCATCGCCGAGCGTACCGCTACCTCCAAGCGCATGATCTACTACTACTTCGGCAGCAAGGAGCAGCTGTACTGCGAGTGCCTGGTGAAGCTGTACGGCGATATCCGCAAGACCGAGCAGAGCCTGGACCTGGAGTCGTTGCCGGCTGAGCAGGCGATCCGCCGGCTGGTGGAGTTCACCTTCGATCACCATGACCGCAACGTCGATTTCGTGCGGATCATCTGCACCGAAAACATCCATTACGGCGAGTACGTCAAGCAGTCGCCGGCGATCCGTGAAATGAGCAGCCTGGTGCTCGAGGCCCTGGGCAACACACTGCACCGTGGCGTGCAGGAAGGTGTGTTCCGCACCGGTATCGAGGTTATCGACCTGCACATGCTGATGAGCTCGTTCTGTTTCTACCGGGTGTCCAACCGCCACACCTTTGGCGAGATCTTCCAGATTGACCTGTCTGATGACCAGGTCAAGCTGCGCCACAAAGCCATGATTTGTGACGCAGTATTGCGCTATATCCGCGCCTGAACGCCGTTTACTCGCCCAGCCGTTGCTCGCGCGACGGCGGGTAGCCGAAATATGCCGCATAGCACTTGCTGAAGTGCGACACGGAAACAAACCCGCAGGCCACTGCAACGTCCATCACCGACAGGTCCGAATACTGCAGCAGCCGGCGGCTTTTGGTGATGCGCAACTCCATGTAGTAGCGCCGTGGCGAGGTGCCCAACTGAGCCTGGAACAGGCGGTCGATCTGCCGGCGCGAGCGCCCGCTGTAGGCGGCCAGCTGATCCAGGCTGAGGGTTTCTTCCAGGTTGTTTTCCATCAGCTCGACGATGGTGCGCAGGTGCAGGCTCATGGATTTCTTCGCCCCCGGGCCAACCTGGCGGTAGCGAGCCCCGGAGAACGACAGGATTTCCTCCACGCCTTCGGCCAGCCCGTCACCATACAGCCGGCGCACCAAGCCCAGCATCAGCTCCATGGCGCCATTGGGGCTGGCGGCGCTGAGGCGGTCGCGGTCGAGGGTGAAACTGGCCGGCGTGATGCGTGTTTGCGGGCTGCGCTCCGACAGGCTGGCGCGCTGCTCGGGGTGGATACTGCAGCCATAGTCGTCCAGCACCCCGGCGCGGCCAAGAAACCAGGCACCGTTCCACAGGCCGCCCAGGGCCATGCCGTGGGCGGCGCAGTCGTCCAGCAGGCGGTCGAGTTCAGGGTACTTCAGAGGCGTGCGCAAGCCGCCACAGATCACCAGCAGGTCCAGCGCCTTCAGCGCCCCGGCGGACAGCTCGGTGGCGACCAGCTCCAACCCCAGGTCGCTGGTTACCCGGTCGCCCTCCATCGACAGTGGGGTGAATTGAAAACTGTCGGCGCGTAGCAGGTTAGCCGTGACCAGCACGTCCATGGCAACGGTGAAGCTGGCCATCGAGAAGTGTTCGAGCAGGACGAAGTCGACCCGGTAAGGCGCCTGGGCATTGGCGCTGCTGGTTTTGAGCCGCAGCATGTTGCTGGTGCTGGTCTTCTTGCTGAACTGTCGTGGCGTGGGCACTCTGGACTCCGCTTCCTGGCTGGTCCCAGAGTGTGGCCGGTGGCCGGGGGAAAGACAATGTCCCGGGTGGGCGTGTCGTATTTCAGGTCGTGTTCAGGCAACCTGTCTGCCTTGGCCCATTGCCGCCATGCTGCCCACTGCCACTGAGGACGCCCTAGATGAAGTACGCCATTGCCCTGTTGTTCAGCCTGCTTCCACTGCTGGCCAATGCCCTGGAGCCGGGCGAGAAGCTGGCCCCATGGACGCTGCTCGACCAGCATGATCAAGCCTACAGCCTCGATAACAGCACGCACATTCTGCTGGTGGCCCGCGACATGGACGGTGCCAAGTTGGTCAAGGCGGCGCTGGCCCAGCAGCCCAAGGGCTACCTCGAGGCGCGCGATGCCGTATTTGTTGCCGATATCCAGCGCATGCCGGCGCTGATCAGCAAGCTGTTCGCCATCCCCGCCATGCGCGATTACACCTACCGGGTGCTGCTCGACCGGGACGGGCGCGTGGCCAGCCGTTATTCCGGGCAGGATGGCCAGGTGCAGTGGTTGCAACTGCAGCAGGGCGTGCTGGTGAGCCAGCAGTCTTTTGCCGATGCCGCAGCGTTGAAGGCGGCGCTGGAGAAGGCTGCGCAGCATTGAGGGCATTCACCTCGTAAATCTATAGGCTATCGTGGTCATTGTGGGACCGCGAAAACGGGCGAAGCCCGTGCCATCCACTGTGCAGCCTGCTTCGCAGGAAGCGCTCGCGCCCACAGAGCCCGTGATCAAATCAATCTGAACCCTCAGCGCGACTAGCAACCCAACGCATTACATGCCAAACGGGAGAGTGGTTATGGAAACAGGAACGATCTGGATCATCATCGCAGCCTTGGTCATCCTGCTGGAAATCTGGGCCATCTGGCACATCATCGGCAGTGATCGGCGCGCCGAGCGCAAGATGCTGTGGGTCGTATTCGTGGTCTACGCACCCTTCCCTGGGTTGTTGTTCTGGGCCTGGCGTGGGCCGCGGGCGGTGAAGGGCAGGGCAGTGCTGCAGGAAAAATGACCGCGCCAGCGTCAGGCGCAGGGCGCGCTCTGCGCCCTTGACCTCAAGTTAACTCAAGGTCCGATACTGCTCCGCTCTTTCAACCGAGTGAGGCCTTGTCATGACCCAAACAACCGCATTCCAGCTTGGCAACCCTGAGGGCCTGTACGACCCCAGTGGCAATGCCTATTCCCATGTCGCCGAAGTGCGCGCTGGCAGCCGCCTGCTGTTCATCGCCGGCCAGGGCGGGGAGGACAGCAACGGCCGGTTATCGCCATTGTTTGCCGAACAGGCCCGTCAGGCGCTGGCGAACGTTGAGCTGGCCCTGGCGTCCAGAGGCGCCAGCCTGGCCCAGGTATTCAAGCTGACCCTGCTCATTGTCGAGCACTCCGAAGCGCGCTTGCGCCAATGGGTGGCCGAAGCCGACAGGGCCTGGGGCCCACACATGAAACCGACCTGCACACTGATCCCGGTACCGCGCCTGGCGCTGGATGGCATGTTGGTGGAAATCGAAGCTGTGGCAGCGCTTTAGCGCCGGAGGCTGTGGTCAGGACATTGAGGCGCTAGAAGAAACTGCGCTGCGCCTTGAGCGTGACCACGCTGTCGCAATAGGTATTGATGCCCGAATACGCATCGCAACTGCCGCCACTGAGGCTGGAGTTGCTGTAGATCAGGTTAAGGTCGATACCAAGCCAGGGTCGCGACAGCTCAAGCGACCAGTCAGAAAAGCCATTTACCTGGCTGCCGTCGCCAATGGTGAACGGCGTGCCCAGGCGATGATGGGCGAGCTTGACGGTGAGGTCGACATCGAACAGCGGCAGTTGGCCAAAGTCGGCGAACAAGGTCCCGGTGCGGTTGCCGGGGTTGTCGCGCAACGCGCCGCCGAAGCGGTTGCCCAGCACCGAGATGCCGCCGTACAGGGCATAACTGTCGGGGCCTGCGATAGTCGGCTGGCTGTAATGGATCAACCCCACTTCATAACCCAGGCTGCTGTCGAAATGGTGCTTGTAGCCCAGGTAGCTGTCCAGGCGCAGGGTCGAGTTGGGGGTAACGCCCATGCTGGGGGCGTACTGGCCCAGGTACCAGCCACTGGCATGGTTGAAGTCGAGCCCACCGTGGAATGCACCGACGGCACTGGGTGAAATAAGGCCTTGGGCCATGCTGCGCGAGGGTGTGGTGCCGAGGGTGAAGTCGAAGTCGCCCAGTTCGCGTTTTATCTGCTGGGCCAGCAGCACTGGGCTGAATAGCAATGCAGCACTCAGCAACAGAAAGGGCCTGGTCATGGTCTCCGTCCTGGAAGGCTTGCGGTTGAGCGGTAGAGCATACCTGCGCAGGTTCAAGGAGGGAACCGTAGCGTGGCCGACTCAGCCTTTGGTCGAACGGTCTGCATCGGCAACTTCGGTCACCACTGGCAGGTTGCCGGCACGCTGGACCACCCGCCGTTGCTGCTCGTAATCGTCCAGGGACAGACCGCGGCGCTGCAACGCTTCCAGTTGCAGTTGGCGGGTTTCTTCGGCGCTGTACGCGCGCAGCTCAGGGTGGTTGGCACAGCCAGCCAGTACAGCCATGCAGGTTGTGGCCAGGACAGCGAGGAAGAAGCGGGCCTTGGTAGTCATCGAGCAGCTCCGGGATGCAGGGGATTCGCCAGGTTCGAATCGATGGAGCCAGGTTAGTGAGGTGGGCCGCTCAGTAGAAATCGCCTTGTTCGATAGTCATTATTGACGCAAGCATCAGTGCCAAAACCGGGACCCGAGCGTGCAAGCGCTGGGCGCCTTCCCGCCGCTGCTCGCTACCCTGGGCCAGGACCCCGAATCCAGAACGTGGAAGAGGCCTATTGCCCCAGCATCTGGCGTACCAGCCATTGCCCTGCCGGCCCCAGCGCCCGCCGGCTCGACCAGGCTACATCCATGTCCACCCGGCGCGGGTAACCCGCTATCTGCAACTCCACCAGCTCGTTGCCAAACCGTGTCACCAGCGCCCTGGGCAGTTCGGCCCAGCCGAATCCGCGCACGGCAAACTCCAGCAGAGTGAGGTAATCCGGTGCCGACCAGGCCTGGCCGCGGCCTTGGTGCAGGCTGGGGGCATAGGTCTTGATGTACAGCTGCCGTGCGTTTTCAAGGTGTTGCGCTTGCACCGTTTCCAGGCCCGCCAGCGGGTGGCCGCCGGCCACATACACACCGAACTCCGCCTGCTCGGGCAAGCGGGCTACGGCAACGTCGGCGGGGTAGCTGGGCTGCGTCGCAAGGATGCCGACCTGGGCCAGGCCCTGCTGGATCATTTCGATCACATCGGCGTCTTCGGCCGGGCCGCAGCGCAGTTCTGTGTACGGGTAGTGCTGGGCGAAGCGTGCCATCACCGCACCCTGGAAGGTGACGCTATAGCTGTCCGACATCACCACCGAGACCAGCGCCTCGACGTTCTGCGCCAACCTGACCGCCAGGGCATCAAGCTGGGCGCTGGCGTCCAGGATCGCTTCGACATGGCTCAGCACCTGCCGGCCCGCTTCGTTCAGCGTGGGGTGGCGGCCGCCACGGTCGAACAGGGGGCAGCCTACGTCAGCCTCGAAATTGGCGATGGCGATGCTGACGGTGGATTGGCTTTTGCGCAATTTGCGCGCTGCAGCAGAGAACGAACCCAGCGATGCGGCTTCGACAAAGGCGACCAGAGCTTCGGGCGAGTAGCGCATGGTATTGATAAAACCGATGGTAGCTATGTCGCGAGTATCAGTTATATCAAAGAACATGGGAACCACGAATCACGCAATGGATGGATTTTGCAATGAAAACGGTCTCTTTTACCGAACGCCTGGTGCACGCCGTGGGCTACGAAGCATTCGCGGTGCTGCTGTGTGCACCGCTGTTGTCCTGGGTGATGGGCAAATCGCTGGCGACTGCGGGTGCCTTGGCGGTAACCCTGTCGGTTATCGCCATGCTCTGGAACATGGTCTACAACGCGCTGATCGACCGCTGGGTGCAGACCGAACGCATCAACTGGAAGGCCAGTGGGCGCTTCGTGCACGGCCTGGGCTTCGAGGCTGGGCTGGTAGTGTGGTGCCTGCCGGTGGCGGCATGGATGCTGGATATCTCGCTGCTGCAGGCGTTCATGGTAGAGCTGGGCTTTTTCGTGATTATTCTGCCCTACACCGTGTTGTACAACTGGGCGTTCGATAAAGCCCGGCACCTGCTGATGCAGCGCCGCCTCGCGCGTTCCCTGTAGACCCTGTAGGAGCGGCTTTTAGCCGCGAACACCGGCATAGCCGGTGCCAACCACCGCGGTGCCTGCTCCGCGGGTAAACCCTCTCCCACAGGGACCGTGAGTCATCCAACAAAAACGGGGCATGCCATTGCTGGCATGCCCCGTTCTTATACAGCTGATACAGCTCAGGCCACCTTGACGATCCAGCCTGCCGGCGCTTCAACATCGCCGCTCTGGATGCCGGTCAGCTCGTTGTAGAGCTTCTGGGTAACCGGGCCGACTTTTTCCAGGTCGTGGAACACGTGCAGCTTGCCGTTGTACTCGATACCGCCGATCGGGGTGATCACCGCAGCGGTACCGCAAGCGCCGGCTTCGATGAAGCGGTCCAGCTTGCTGATTTCGACGTCGCCTTCAATCACGGTCAGGCCCAGACGCGATTGCGCCAGTTCCATCAGCGACAGGCGGGTGATGCCTGGCAGTACCGAGGCCGATTTCGGGGTAACGAACTCGTTGTTGGCGGTAATGCCGAAGAAGTTGGCCGAACCCACTTCTTCGATCTTGGTATGGGTCAACGGATCGAGGTAGATGGCGTCGGCGAAGTTGGCCTTCTTGGCCTCAGCGCCCGGCTGCAGGCTGGCAGCGTAGTTGCCGCCGACCTTGGCGGCGCCGGTGCCTTGTGGGGCGGCGCGGTCAAAGCTGGAAATCTGGAAGTTGTGCGGCTTCATGCCGCCCTTGAAGTACGAGCCAACCGGAATGGCGAAGACCGAGAAGATGAACTCGGGGGCGGTGCGCACGCCAATGTTGTCACCGGTGCCGATCACGAACGGGCGCAGGTACAGGGCGCCTTTGCCGTGCGGTGGTACGAACTTTTCGTTGGCCTTGACCACTTGCTTGCACGCTTCGATGAACACATCGGTCGGCACATGCGGCATCAGCAGGCGGGCGCAGCTGCGCTGCATGCGGGCGGCGTTCTGGTCCGGGCGGAACAGGTTGATCGAGCCGTCCTTGCAACGGTAGGCCTTCAGGCCTTCGAAGCATTGCTGGCCGTAGTGCAGGGCCGTGGAGCCTTCACTGATGTGCAGCACGTTGTCGTCGGTCAGGGTGCCTTTGTCCCACTCGCCATTGCGCCATACGGACAGGTAGCGTTTGTCGGTTTTGATGTAGTCGAAACCCAGCTTGTCCCAGTTAATGCTTTCGTTGCTCATGACACCCTCATTGTCTTGCAAGTGCCCGATCGCTCGGGCTGCTGTTATATGCGCACCACGTCACCATAATACATCCGTCGCGGATCGGGAACGGCCAGTCACGAATTGATAGCCTGCGATGCTTTTTTTTCGGTTTCTACAACCGCAGGTACTCATCCAGTGCCAGGTTTTCCAGCAAAACCGCATCATGGGACGCCACCATCAGCGCCCCGCGAAACTGCCCGAGCATGCGCTCCAGGGCTGCCAGTGACGGCAAGTCCAGGTGGTTGCCGGGCTCGTCCAGCAACAGCAGGTCGAGTGGCCGCTCGCGGTACAGCACGGCAGCAAGTGCTGCCTTCATCCGCTCGCCGCCGCTGAGCAGGCTGCTGGGCAACTCGACCCGGGCCGCATCCAGGCCCAGTTGTGCCAGGCGGCTGCGCAACTCGCCCAGGGCCAGCACCGGGTTGGCCCTGCGCAGGTGTTCGAGCACGCTGCTGTGGCCTGCCAAGGTACTGCAGTGCTGGTCGAGCAGGGCGGTTTCGCCACGGCGGCGCAAAGTGTGTGGTGATGCCGGTAATTGCCCGTTCAGCAGCCTTAGCAGCGTGGACTTGCCACTGCCGTTGGCGCCGACCAGGCCCATCCGCTGGCCCAGGCACAAGCGCAGGTCAAGCGGTTTGCGGGTGCCATGGGGCAAGCGAAGTGCCTGCAACGCCAACACTTCGCGGCCCGCATGACGCTGGGGCGTGGGAGCATGCAAGGTAATCGCAGTGGCTTGCTCGACCTCGCGGGCGGCGTCATGCACTTTGCCCAGCAATGCTTGCCGCGCGTCGCTATGGTCGCGGTGCTGCTTGCCCGCCGTGGCCTGGCTGCGCTCCTGCTGGCGGTCGACCAGGATCTTGGCCTGGTTGGCATGCCTGGCTTGACGCCCGGCCCGGGCCTGATGGCGTTCCAGGTCTTCGCGCTGGCGCTGCAGTTCACGGGCTTGGCGTTGTTGCTGCTGCTTGAGCCGGGCAAGTTGCTGCTGGGCCTGCGCCACCTGGCTGGCTTTTTGTGCTGCATAGAAGCCGTAGTTGCCGCCATAGGCCTGTAACCCCAGGCTCGACAGTTCGACAATGCGCGCCATGTGCGCCAGCAGGCTGCGGTCGTGGCTGATCACCAGCAAACCTCGGTCCCAGGCCTCGATCATGCTCAGCAATTGGGCACGGGCGTCGCTGTCCAGGTGGTTGCTCGGTTCGTCGAGTATCAGGTAGTCGGCACCGCTGAGCCATGCGCCTGCCAGCGCCACGCGCATAGCCTGGCCGCCGCTCAGGCTGCGTGCGGGCTGGCGCCAGTCAAGGTGACTCAGGCCGTTGCGTTGCAGGTGCATCTGCAGTTGCTCGCGGATATCCCAGCGCTCGCCGACGGTGTCGAAATCCTGGGGGTTGATGCTGCCTTGCTCGATGCGCTCCAGCGCCGCAACCACCGACCCCACCTGGGCCAGGTCGGCAAGCGTGGCGCTGCGCTCGATTACCTGCTGATTCAGCAGATGGACAGGCCCAAGGCGCCGGCACTGGCCGCTGCTCGGTGCACGCTGGCCGGCCAGAACCTGCCCTAGCAGGCTCTTGCCCACGCCATTGCGCCCGACCAGGCCGGTACGCCGTTGGTCGAAGGTTTCGTTGAGGTCGGTAAACAGTAGCCGGCCATCAGGCAAGGCCAAAGAGACGCTGTCCAGCGTCAGGATCGACGTGTTCGTCATGCACAACTCCACAAATGCCGCGACATCTCCGGAGCAAACCGGAGGCTGAAGACTGGCCGTCGAATGGACGGCGGCATTAATGGCGCATTGGACGAATACCTCGTACTGGGGGAGTGCGTAGCCTAACGGCCCGTTGGGGGCGGGTAAAGTACCGCCCGCCGTGTATGGGTTTCCTGCACTGGCGATGCGCCGCGCGAGCGGCGCCCGATCTTGTCTGGCCCTGGGCTCAGCGCCCCGTCAAGCGCTTGGCCCAGTCGCCTCCGTGGCTCTGTTTGCAGGCCTCTTCGCTGTCAAACCGTACATGCCAGGCCGGGTGATCCAGTTGTATGCCGGCGTGGTCCAACGCCTGACGGGTCAGCGCCAGCATGCGTGCCTTTGCTTCACCCGCCACTGCAGCGACTTTCTCGGCCTCTTGTTCAAACACCCAAGTAATACGCAGGCTGGCCGGAAAGTTCTCAGGGTCCAGGCGATGGGTGAGCCAGGTGAACCCGACGATTTCTGCCTTGGCGGTTTCACAAGCGTCCGTCAGGCACGCTACCAGCTCCCGCTCCAGGCGGGCCATTTCGCGTTTGCCCAGCGCCTTCACAGGTTGGCCTCGTCATCGATCTGCTGGCAGAAGCGCAGGCGGTTGCCGAACGGGTCGCACACCTGCATCTGCAGGCCCCAGTCCAGGCGCTCGGCTTCGGGCCGGGCGTAACCGTACTGTTTGCCTTGCAGTTCATGCTCCAGCGCCCGCAGGTCGTCGAGGCGGGCAAACACTGTAGAGCCGGGGCAGGCATCGCCATGGTGCTCGGTAAGGTGCAGGATCAGGCCATCGCGGTGAATCTGCATGTACAACGGCAGGTTCGGGCTGAAGCGGTGCTCCCAGTCCAGGCTGAAACCGAGAAAATCCATGTAGAACTCCCTGGCCTTGTCGACCGAGAAGATGCGCAGTACCGGGATGGCGGGGGCGAGGAGCATGGGGCGTCCTTGACAGTGGGCAAAGTCGCCACTGTACCGCAGTGCCGCCAAGAGTTGTCGGCAAGCCCCGCAGCAATGGTTGACCACCCGCCAGCCACTGCGTAGCCTTGCCACTTCGAGGTTCTTCGGCCAGGCCGAAGCTAAGACGGGAACGCGGTACAAGCCGCGGCTGCCCCCGCAACTGTAAGCACTGACAACGGATCGACACAGCCACTGCGCCAATGCGCGGGAAGGCGTCATCCCGCCAGCCCGCCGTTCAACTGAACGGGGAGCTGGAACGGTGCAAGCCAGGAGACCTGCCTCGCAACGTTTTCGACTTTCAACCGGGCGGGGTGATCCGGTGGCGAACAAGCCCGGCCGGCCTGGTCCGCGGCTGTCGTCCTGCATGCCCGCGCCATTCTGCCAAGGGCAATGCGACATGAAAACACTGGCCAAGCTCCCCGTTACCATCGTCACCGGCTTCCTCGGCTCGGGCAAGACCACCTTGCTGCGCCACATGCTCGACAACGCCCAGGGCCGTCGCATTGCGGTCATCGTCAACGAATTCGGCGAACTGGGTATCGACGGCGAAATCCTCAAGCAGTGCAGCATCGGCTGCACCGAAGAAGAAGCCAGCGGCCGCGTCTATGAACTGGCCAACGGCTGCCTGTGCTGCACCGTACAGGAGGAGTTCTTCCCGGTCATGCGCGAGCTGGTGGCACGCCGTGGCGACCTGGACCACATCCTGATCGAAACCAGTGGCCTGGCCCTGCCCAAACCGCTGGTGCAAGCCTTCCAGTGGCCGGAAATCCGCAACGCCTGCACCGTCGACGCGGTCATCACCGTGGTCGATAGCCCGGCCGTGGCTGCCGGCACCTTCGCCGCCTACCCGGACCAGGTCGATGCCCAGCGCAAGCTCGACCCTAACCTGGACCACGAATCGCCGCTGCACGAACTGTTCGCCGATCAGCTGGCTAGCGCCGACCTGGTGGTATTGAACAAGGCCGACTTGATCGACGCCGAAGGCCTGGCCAAGGTGCGCGCCGAAGTGGCCGAAGAACTGCCGCCGGCAGTCAAGGTGGTAGAGGCCAGCAGTGGCAAGCTGCCGCTGGAGGTGCTGCTGGGTGTGGGCGCCGAGTCCGAGGCGCACATCGATGGCCGCCGTACCCACCACGATTCGCACCACGATGGCGACGATCATGACGACCACGACCACGACGCCTTCGACTCCATTTCCATCGACCTGCCGGAGGCTGACGAAAGCCTGTTGCTCGACGCCTTGACCCAGCTGGTGGTGGAGTTCGGCATCCTGCGCGCCAAAGGCTTCGCTGCCATCCCGGGCAAACCGATGCGCCTGCTGGTGCAAGGCGTGGGGACCCGTTTCGACAAACACTTCGACCGCGCCTGGCGTGCCGACGAGCCGCGCATCACCCGCCTGGTGTTGATCGGCCAGGAACTCGACGCTGCCCAGCTGGAAGCGCGCCTGCGCCAGGCCTTGGGCGCCTGACCCGTGCACCTGCTGCGGACCCAGCCCGGCGGCTTCGTGCCGGACGACAGTATTGCCGACCTTGGCCAGACACCCGCCGAACTGGTGATTCTCTGCAGCGGCGATTCGCACCTGGCGTTGCTCGCCGATACGGCCGAGCAACTGCCTGAGGATTTCCCCAGCCTGCGCCTGGCCAACCCGATGCAGGTGCAGAACCACGCTTCGGTCGACCTGTATGTCGACCAGGTGCTGCGCCACGCCAAGGTCATCCTGGTGTCGCTGCACGGCGGCGTCGGTTACTGGCGCTATGGCGTCGAGCAACTGGTCGAGCTGGCTGCCCGGGGCGTGCAACTGATTCTGGTACCAGGCGATGATCGCCCTGACCCGGAGCTGACCCGCTTGGGCACCGTCACGGGCGACCAGGCCGAGCGCCTCTGGCACTACTTGCGCCAGGGTGGCAAGGCCAATGCCATCAACCTTTACAACTGCCTGGCCAACCAGTGGCTGGGCCGCGATTATGCCTGGGACGAGCCGCAGCCCTTGCCGCGCACCGCTGTGTATCACCCGGCCAAGGGCAGTGTGGCACTGGAAGACTGGTACCCGCACTGGCACCCGGATTGCCCGGTGGCGCCGCTACTGTTCTACCGCTCCCACTTGCAGGCGGCCAACACCGCGTTCATCGACGTGTTCTGCCAGCGCCTGCAAGCTGCTGGCTTGAACCCGTTGCCGATTGCCGTGGCCAGCCTAAAGGAAAGCGCCTGCCTGGAGCAGGTCGAAGCCTGGCTGGACGAAGTCGGTGCCGAAGTGCTGGTCAATACCACCGGTTTTGCCCTGTCCAGCCCCGAACGGCCCAACCTGCGCCCGTTCCGCCGTGACATTCCGGTGCTGCAGGCCATCTGCGCGCAGGACAACCAGCCCGGCTGGGAAGCCAGCGAACAGGGGCTGGGTGCGCGCGACCTGGCCATGCACATCGCCTTGCCCGAACTGGACGGGCGCATCATCACCCGCCCGGTCAGTTTCAAGGACATGGCCTGGCGCAGCGAGCGCAGCCAGTCCGACGTGGTGTGCTACCGCGCCCACCCCGAGCGTATGGACTTTGTCGCCGAGCTGGCCCGGCGCTGGGTCGAGCTGGCGCGCCTGCCCAATGCCGGGAAGCGCGTGGCCCTGGTGATGGCCAACTACCCGACCCGGGATGGCCGCATCGGTAACGGCGTCGGCCTGGATACGCCCGCTGCTGCACTCAACATTCTCAAAGCGCTGCAGGCCGAAGGCTATCCGCTGGCCGATTTGCCGGGCAGCGGCACGCAACTGATCCACCAGCTGCTCGGCGGCGTGACCAACGACCTTGACCACCTGGACCAGCGCCCTTGCGCCCAGAGCCTGAGCCTGGCCGACTACCAGGCCGCCTTCGAGCGCTTGCCCGAGGCCAATCGCCAGGCAGTGCTGGAGCGCTGGGGGCCGCCCGAGCAGGACCCGATGTACCGCAGCGGCCGGCTGATGGTGGCCGGCTTGCGCTTTGGGCTGACCTTCGTCGGCATCCAGCCCGCCCGGGGCTACCAGGTAGACCCCAGCGCGGTGTATCACGACCCCGACCTGGTGCCGCCGCACGGCTACCTGGCGTTCCACTTCTGGCTGCGCCACGCGTTCGCCGCCGACGCGGTGATCCATGTCGGCAAGCACGGCAACCTCGAATGGCTGCCCGGCAAGGGCGTCGGCTTGTCGGCGCAGTGCTGGCCGGACGCGCTGCTTGGCCCGCTGCCGAACATCTACCCGTTCATTGTCAACGACCCGGGCGAGGGCGCCCAGGCCAAGCGCCGTACCCAGGCGGTGATCATCGACCACTTGATGCCGCCGCTGACCCGTGCCGAAACCTACGGCCCGTTGCGCCACCTGGAGCAGCTGGCCGACGAGTTCTACGAAGCGCAGCTACTCGATCCGCGGCGTGCCCGCGAGTTGCAGCGCGACATCCTCGAGCTGGTCAAGGTCAACCACATCGACCGCGAGCTGCAGTTGGAAGGGCAGCTGGATGATGCCGCCGTCTGGCTGCCGCGCCTGGACACTTACCTGTGCGACCTGAAGGAATCGCAGATTCGCGATGGCCTGCATGTGTTTGGCCAGTCACCAGAGGGGCGGCTGCGCCTGGATACGCTGCTGGCCCTGCTGCGGGTTGAGCGGGGCGACGGTCGTGGTGGTAATGCCAGCCTGCTGCGCGCCTTGGCCAAGGCATTGGTGCCAGGCTTTGACCCGCTCGATTGTGAGCTTGGCTTGCCCTGGCAGGGCGCACGCCCTGAGCAGCTTCTGGCCATGAGCAGTGAACCCTGGCGCACCTGTGGCGATACCCGCGAGCGCCTTGAGCTTTTGGCGCAGCAGGTGATCGAGCAAGCGCTGGGCGGCACCCTGCAGCTGCCTGAACCGAGCGAATGGCAGCCGGTGCATGACGTGGTGCAGGCCTTGCGCGAAGCGGTGGCGCCCAGCCTGGATGCCTGCGGCGCCGCTGAAATGAACGGCCTGCTGGCGGCGCTGGCCGGGCGATTCGTGCCTGCCGGCCCCAGCGGTGCGCCCAGCCGTGGCCGCCTCGACGTGCTGCCCACCGGCCGCAACTTCTATACCGTGGACGTGCGCAACCTGCCCACCACCACGGCCTGGCGCCTGGGTTTCGCCTCGGCCAGCCTGATCCTTGAACGCCACCTGCAGGACCACGGCGATCACCTGCGCCAGCTTGGCCTCTCGGTGTGGGGTACGGCCACCATGCGTACTGGCGGCGACGACATCGCCCAGGCCATGGCGCTGATGGGCGTGCGGCCGGTATGGGCCACCGGCAGCCAGCGCGTTGACGATTTTGAAATACTGCCGCTGAGCCTGCTCGACCGCCCGCGGGTGGATGTGACCTTGCGCGTTTCCGGCTTTTTCCGCGACGCCTTCGGCAACCTTATCCGTCTGTTCGATGCCGCCGTGCAGGCGGTGGCCGCGCTGGACGAGCCTGACGACCTCAACCCCTTGGCCGCCCGGGTACGCAGCGAGCGTGCCGCGCTGCTGGCGCAAGGGCTGGACGCCGAGCAGGCCGCGCGGCAGGCGGGCTGGCGGGTGTTCGGCGCCAAACCTGGTGCGTATGGCGCCGGGGTGCAGAACGCCATCGACGGGCGCCTGTGGCACAGCCGCGACGACCTGGCCGAGGTCTACCTGAACCACGGCGGCTACGCCTACGGCGGCACCGACGACGGCACCCCGGCCCGCGCCCAGTTCGCCCAGCGCCTGGCCAAGGTGCAGGCGGTGCTGCAGAACCAGGACAACCACGAGCACGACCTGCTCGACTCAAACGACTACTACCAGTTCCAGGGCGGCATGCTGGCAGCGTCGGAAACCTTGTCCGGGGCGCCGGTGGCCAGCTACCACGGCGACCACAGCCAGGCAGACCGTCCCCGCATCCGTACCCTGAAGGAAGAGCTGAACCGGGTAATACGCGCCCGCGCGCTCAACCCCAAGTGGATCGACGGGGTCAAGCGCCACGGCTACAAGGGGGCCTTCGAGATGGCGGCGACGGTCGACAACCTGTTCGCCTTCGATGCCACCACGCACCTGATCGACGACC